>CAZKYF010000001.1:0-40125 GCA_964557025.1 uncultured Chromatiales bacterium
ACAAGCCGGAATCCAGCCGGTGCCGAAACGGCCCCGTCGAAATCACAATCCCTTCACCCGATATATCGGCCCATCTCAAACCCATCCACTATTTTCATTGACCAGGCAAAGTGTAATGCATCAAGCTGAAATCAAACTGAAATGAAGCGCACAGGTACAATTCAGCAGAAAAACGGACGAATCAATATTTCCAAACGCTGGCAACCCGGATTGAATAAAGAGCCGGCCTTCTTTATCGACCTATCCTTGGCTCCTTTTCTCGATCGCAGGTATACACCGAACCTCACGATCCCTTCTTTCTCCCTTGTCGGCCATCACCGAGGCATGCGCTATCGCCAGCGCAAACAGGAACCAGGTCTCCTTGCGAAACTCCCAGTTCAGCACCAGCGCAGCAATGGCCCACATGGCGAGGAGGGTCAGCCACAGCCCGCGTTCCCGTCGCGGCATGTGGAAAACATGATACAAAGCCATGCCGAATATCAGCGCAAACAGCGTGAAACCGATCAACCCCACTTCCATCACGATGGAGAGATAGGCGTTATGGGAAACGTAGGGCTCTCCCAGGTAGGGAGTGACCAGGGTGGGAAATCCATCCCAGCCTACGCCCCAGAGGATACCCACTCCGCTGTGGGGCGCATTCTCCAGCGCCTCCATCGCTGCCATCCAGATGCGGGTCCGGTAGTTGAGATCACCCGAAGAGACCGAACTGCCGATGGTATGAATACGCTCCAGTGAATCCACCGGAATATAAGGGAGCAGAAGAAGGAGTGCGACGACACCAAGCAACGGAAAGAGCAATCTGTTTCCCATCGACAGGTCACGATAGGTCCACAACATATAGGTGCAACCGAGGAGCGCGACCAGAAAACCGGTACGCGATCCGGTGAGAAAAACCACTCCCAACGCCATCAGCGGGTAGGCGCGACAAAGCCACTGGAGCATCCGTTGCCGCGCGACAACGGCCAGGTAGCCAGCCATCGGAATCCCCAGCGACATGATCACCGCCAGGTCATTGGGATCGAATCCCGGCGCGGCAAACCGTTTATAAGCACTCTCCAGCTGGTAGAGGTAGGCAAACAGTGTAGCCCCCACCGACACATAGCAGCCGAGCACATAGGCGCTGAGAAAATGGTGGATGTCTTCCTGTCGCGTTGTCCACTGGAGCAGCAGCCACATCATCACCATGATCTGGAAATAGCTGATGATAGCAGTCTGTGTTCCCTCCGGGTTAATACTCCACAGATAAGTGGCGGTACCCCATGCCCAGAAAAGCAACATGGCCATATTGAGCAGATGGACCCGAACTTGCTGCAGATAGAGGGTCACGAACAGCGATACCGCGATCACCAGGATTCCCACGAACCGGCTCACCGTTCCAATCCCCGGCAGCATCAACATGTCCTGCCAGGGAATGGTAAAGATCAGTAACCAGATAGAAAAAACGGGTAGTCTGTGCACCGTAGGATTCCGCAGCCGAGAAACGCTATCTGCCGTAGTTGTAGCTGTAGCCGTAATAGCGCCCGTAACCGAATCGGCTGTTGAGGCGACCCATGCGATTGAACACGGCACCACGCAGGTTGACCCCTGCCTGACGCAAGGTTTTGATGCTTTGTTCGATCTCTCGCAGGGGATGCTGGCCATCCCTGAGAACCAGCAACGTGGCACCAGCATGGCTGCCAATGATGCAGGCGTCACTCACCGCAAGCACCGGAGGTGAATCGATTAGGATATGGTCATAAAACGGCATAATCTGTTCGAGGGCCAGAGCAAAGTTTTCATGCAACAGCAGCTCTGAAGGGTTGGGAGGCAGGGTGCCGGTGGGAACGAGATCCAGATTATCGATCCCGGTGCTGTGAACCACCTCTTCGAGGCTCGATTCTCCGGCAATTATTTCCGACAGTCCCCGCTTGCGTTCGATCCCGAACATAGCATGCAATCTGCCCTTGCGCAGGTCGCCATCGATTAGCAGCACCTGTTTCCCGGAGCGCGCCAAAACCACGGCCAGATTGGCGCTGACAAAGCTCTTCCCCGCTCCCGGGCTCGGGCCGGTCACCATGATGATCGCATTCTTGGCATCCAGCTGCGCGAAGTGCAGCGAAGTCCGCAGGCTGCGCAAGCTCTCGACACTCAGGTCCTCGGGCATGTGCGCAGCCAGTACTGCCACCTTGCCACTGCCAGCGTGCGCCTTGCGTTCCAGCTCCCGCTGTCTATGGCTATTGGGCACAGTGGCGTACACCGGCAACCCCAGCTGTTCCACAAGCTCCGGATCCTCTACCCCTCCATGCAATCGTTTACGTACGACAGCGATAACGACTCCTGCCAAGGCTCCCAGAATGACACCCAGCAACAGGATTACCCCTTTGACCGGCTTCACCGGAATATGGGGCTGCAAGGCGGAATCGATGATTCGTACGTTACCCACCGTCCCGGCCTTGACCACCTTCAGCTCTTGAGCCTTGTTCAGCAATGCAGTATAGAGCGTGGTGCTCACCTGGGCGTCACGGGAAAGGCGCAACAGCTCTTGCTGGGTGTTTGGCAGGCTCTGCGCACGTTTGTCAATCGCCACCAGCTGACGCTTCAGTGCGTTGATCTGGGCATCCAGTGCCGCTATCCGCGGGTGCTTGGGCTGAAAACGCAGCAGCAGCTCCTCCCGGTTCGTGGCCAGCTCCGAGATCTTCGCCTCCAGATCCACAGCCTGTTTCAGAAGGCTTTGAGTCTCAAGCGGAAGATTGATGGTTCCCTGCTGCAACCGGTAACTGTTGAGCGCAGCTTCCGCACTCTCCATCTGTTCTCTCAGGATCGGGAGCTGCACCTCCAGAAAGGCCAGCGTTTTTTCGGCCTCCGCCGATTTGCGTTCTACATTCTGACGAACGTAGACATTGGCGATTGCGTTGACCAGACGGGTGATCTCTCCTGAGTCGGGACCTTCCACGCTGAGTCGGATGATACCGGAATCCTTGCCCATTTCATCCACCCGCAACTCCCGGCGCAGTTGATTGACGGTGTCAAGCAACCGTCGTTTGGTAAGGAGATATTCATCACCTGGCTCCGCCTCGAGCCGGGAGACGAACAGCTCCACTTTCCCGTCAGCAAACGGGGCCTGACTCAGCTCCCCCACCCCGCCTTGCAGGACGGTTTCGTTCTCTGGTCCGAGCAGCTTGTAGCGCTCATATCGGCTTGCCACCAGTGTGAAAGGCTTGCCCTGTTGGCTTTCCGGCACGTTAAATTCATCTACCTGTATAGGCCCGCTTCCAAACAGCCCCTTGGGTTCCACGTGGATATCCAGACCCAGCTGCTTGACCACCTCGCCCAACACCATCCGGGACCGGATGATCTGAAACTCTGAGACAATCGCCGATTCCTCCTTGAAGAAATTGGAGAGATCCGCCAGTGCCCCGATGCCTTGGGCCTGATGCTCCACCTGAAGCAATGCCTCCGCCCGGTAGATAGGCTTGGCCAGCTGAATGTAGGCCAACGCAGCTGCGGTGGTCAACAAAATAGCCGCCAAGATCAGCTTCCACGACTCCGCCAGGATTAGAAACAGCTCCCCTAAAACGAATTCGCCGCCTCCACGGCTGACAGCGGATGTCTCCCGCCGGGTGGTCTGGACTGTATCTCTGGTTCTCTGTAGCATGTGGTATTCCCCCCTTGGCTGTCTGGAATGTTCTGTCGGCCGCCCGTATTTCACCTCAAGGCCGCCATCTTCCCCTGTCAGCACCCAGTGTGTAGTCAGTTTCCACCACGTTACGCAGCAGATTGGTCGTAGGAAGCAGTTGCTCGATAACCCGGTTCCAGCGCACCACCTCAGCCGTTTCCACATAGACCACATCCCGTGCACTGAGCCTGAACTGATCACCGAGGATCAGGGCCTCCGGGGATTTGGCATTCAAGTGATAGATATTTGGTCTGCCATCCTCGCCGCTGCGAAGGACATAGATCCGTGCCGGATTGGAGGTTTCAGGTTTGATGCCGCCCACCTCGGTGAGCGCCTCTGAAAGCGTCATACGCCCCTTGCGCAGATAGAGCGGTGAAGGATTCGCCACCTCACCCAACACGAAGATCTTTTGCCCCTGCAGATCCGGGATATTCAGGACGTCCCCATTTCTCAAGCGGAGGTTCTGCCGTATATCTCCCTTTTCATAGATATCCAGCAGATTGATGGTATAACGCTTGTCACCCCGGGTCAGCGTGACATGGCGCCAGTCGGCACTTGCGGTGGTACCTCCCGCCTGTTTTATCGCATCGACAATGGTCAGCGGAACGTTGGTAATGGGTTGAGGACCGGGATTGGCCACTTCACCGACGACAAACGCCTTCTGACTCAGGTAGGCCGCCACCTTGACATCCACTTGGGGCCGCGTAATGTGGTTGGATAGCAATCGGGCGAGGATCCAGCGGATCTGGGTAACCGTTTTCCCTGCTACCTTCACACGCCCGATGTAGGGGTAAAAGATGGTACCGTCCTTGGCGATCTGGTGGCCCACTGCTTCGGCTGAGCGATACTCTCCCGCGGGAATGGTAAGTTCCGGATGGTCCCACACAGTAATGCTCAAAATGTCCCCGACCCCCACCCGGTAGGGCTCATCTCCTTGATCGGGTATCTCCTCCGCCACTCGTGATTCATCCTGCTCTGTCAACGCAGCACGCTGCACTTCGATCAGAGAGGCCGTGATGGGAACCAAACGCACATCGTCTCTCATCCGCTCACCGGACATCCTCATCCCTGGCGAGATGGCACAACCGCTCATTAACAGAATCAACGAAAGAGCGAGAAACTTTTTTATCATTATTCGGCAACCCTTCATGTCATAAACAAGCATCGGACAACAACGGCGATTCCACGCGCCAGACAGCACCTTTCCCACCGGCCGTATGGGTGGAGCCTGGTTCAAACGATTATCGATTTCCTGCAAAGCCGGAATGTGACGGAACAGATTTCCAGGGCGCCTTCAACGCCCTCTCTACTATTTTTGTTCTCTCAATAACATATCGGAACAGAAATCGGCGTCAACGAATAACTGTCAATAGTTTGTTGCGTTATCAAGTTGTTTCAATGGAGAAAGACTCCAGAAATCCCGCTTATCCAAATTCAATAACAAATGCTATTTCTATATTAGACAATATGTAATGAGGTACACTTCTCTAATCGTAAATTACACAAATTGTTTTCAATGTCGTCAGCAGGCCCGATCAACAATACCCTGTTCCTGGAGCTGCACCAGCCCAAGGGCAGAAACTGGCAGGCAGGGCAGATCCTGCCTGCCACCGTGGTCTCTTCCGGCAAGGGCGAAATCACAATTCTGGACATTGGAGGCCAACGGGTCTCCGCCTTCTTGAAAAACGGACCACCGCTGACGGCAGGAGACCGGATTCAGCTGGAGGTGCTCCAGAGTGGTTACCCTACAGTGCTTAGACTTTCCACCTCAGAGTCTGCCCGTGACATCGTTTTGACCAAGGCGCTGCGGACACTCCTCCCGCGACAGATACCACTGGAAACCCTTTTGACTACACTTCCATCACACGGTGCTGTGCCGTCATTCCTTGCTCCGCTGGTGAACCTGATCCCCCGTTTCAGACGATTCGGATCACGAAAAGGGCTGGAACAAGCCATCTCCGATTCGGGAATCTTTCTTGAAAACCGGCTGCTTCATGCAAAAGATAAAGGCGCTCCCATCGAGCGGGATCTGAAGGGAATCCTGCTACGCATGCTTGAAACACAAACCGGTTCTGGAGAAAAGGACTCGCCTCCAGCAATGCTTCGGCAACAGCTCGAAGGTAGCCTGGCCCGTATCCAGATCCATCAGATCAACGCGATTACCCATAATGGAACAGAATGGCTGTTCGAGCTTCCCTTCCGCGAGAAGGACAAACCGGGAACATTACAGATCCGGATCCGACAAGAGAAGGACTCAAGCGCCTCACATGGACAGCGGACATGGCACGTGGCGATGGAGTTCGAGCTTCAGGGCCTGGGGCCGTTACAAGTAACCCTTACTCTCCTCGATGGGAACCGGATCACGGTTGGCATCTGGGCAGAAAGCGAGGAGACCCTGATTCAACTAAAAAATCATCAGCAGCGATTGCGGGAAGCCCTGCAGCAGGCTGGCCTTTTCCCTCAGAGAATCAGTCATCACCGAGGCAGGTTAACCGATATTCTTTCCCAGAGAAGCGGATTCAATCGACAGTTATTGGACATCTCGGTTTGAACGACACAAAAAAAACAAAACTCCAGCAGGCGATAGCACTGCACTATGACGGGCACGGCGCTCCAAAGGTTACGGCCAAAGGAAAAGGAACCATCGCCGAACAGATTCTGGCCGTAGCAGAGGAAAATGGCATTCCATTACACGAAGACCCGGACCTGGTTACCCTGCTATCTGGACTGGAGCTTGGTGATGAAATCCCACCAACTCTCTACATGGCGGTAGCCGAAGTGCTCGCCCACATCCATTATCTCTCTCTTCGTCACGGGGATGAGGACCAGTAAAAGGCACTTCAACCTCCCTCCAAGAAGGTGCGGTTACTGAACACGTCTTCTTCAGACGTCAATCCCCGGCATTTTCCTCCCGGCTGTACTGCCAGCCGTTACCATTCAGCGGTGTCCTGACGGCCAGTTCCAAAAAGCGGGTTAACAAAAAATTAAAGTTTGTCCGTTTTTTACCGATAAGGTACCTGATCCCGGACTGTCCCTGTGATGGCCCCTCCCCAAGGGAAGGCATAACGCATTGATTATGCTATGTATTTCTTTTGGAATGACGGGGAGCACGGATGCATGAGCAGCACACATCGTGTTTGCCAGATCTCTGTGCCGCAGTTTGGTAAGGAACCCGCACATTCTGTCACGCCACTCACCAGGGCACCCGGTGGTCTCGCCCCGAACAACACAAAGAGAGCTTTGCATGATAAAAAAGACCACTCTCCTTTTCTTCTTCGTCACCCTCTTTCCACTCACCGCAACCGCCAACAGCAAGGACCTGATCCTTTTTCCGGTCCAGCACGAGACCTTCAAAGGGCGGCATAGCAGCCAGCCTCTTACTGCCCTGGCGGCAAAAGAGCTCTCCGGCGCAACTGACAGATGGGGAGCCTATCGGGAGCTTTACCCTCATGCGGGCGGTTATAGCGGTGTGTTCAGTTTCCGTTTGCCAGCATACGCCAATCCTCGGGAGTTCAACACACTGGAGCTGAATGTGAATTACAAAGGCCAGATAGCCGCCCGACAGCTATGGCAGTGGCAACTGTATGACTTCAACAGCAAACAGTGGAATACCATCGGAGACAATGGAGGGGCACAAAACTGGCGCTGGAGCATGCTATCGTTCCGGGTCAGCGACAGTCCCCAGCGTTTCATCCGGGATGACGGTTCACTGCTGGTCCGCCTGTTGACCAACGACAACAACGATGTCAGCAATATCGACTATCTCGCCATTCAGGCAAGGCAGGCGACCTTGAAGGCCTCCAGTTGGTGGATTCCCACCCGGGACGAGTCCTGGCAAATCCAACTCTATGCAAAATCGGTCGATGACCTGGATTTGGATGTCAATGCAGATATCTATGTCATCGATGTTTTCAATTATGGCCAAGAGACTGCCCGCTCCATCATCCGGGAGCTCCACCGCAAGGGGCGCAAGGTGGTCTGTTACTTTAGTGCAGGAACCTATGAAGAGTGGCGTTCAGATGCCTACAAGTTTCTCGCCAGCCCCGAGGTACTTGGAAACCGGCTTCAAAACTGGCCAGGTGAGCGCTGGCTCGATATTCGCCGATTGGATGTCATCGGGCCTATCATGTCGGCTCGCCTGGATCATTTACGCGACGTGGGTTGCGACGGTGTAGATCCCGACAACGTGGATGGCTACAACAATCAGCACGGCTTCACCAACCCGCCTCTCTCTTCCACGGATCAGCTCCGGTACAACCGCTGGCTGGCCCGAGAGGCCCATAAACGGGGATTGGGGATTGGTCTGAAAAACGCCCTGGCCTTGATCCCGGAGCTGGTAGCAGACTATGACTGGGCGATCAACGAGTCTTGCTACCTCTACTCGGAGTGTGATCGCCTCACCCCGTTCGTGGCACAAGGAAAGCCGGTTCTGCATATCGAGTATGAGTATCCGGCCCGGACCTTCTGCTCATACACCACTGCTCTGGGATTCTACTCGCAGCGCAAAGACAAAAAACTGACCGCATGGAAGGAAAATTGCCAGTAATCCGGTGGAAACGGGTTGGTCCCACCCGGGAATAGGGGACCAACCCGGTTCACAAGGCCCGCTGTGTGGAGATGCGTGCCAGCACCACTTTCCGAATACCTGATACATCCAGTAACAGAATGCCTAAAAGATAGATCACGACACCTACCGTAATCTGTCCGAGCAGGGCCCCTGCCCCACGGGAATCCACCGTTAATCCCAGCACCATTCCCATGACCACACACACCAAAACAATCTTCCAGATTTCACTCGAAGGTTGCGGTAAGGAAAACACCTTTCTACCCAATCGCCAAGCCAGATAAGCACCCGCACCATAGGCGAAAACCGTGGCTGCGGCCGCACCCGTCAGGCCAAAAAGCGGGATCCACCAAAGATTCAACAATACATTGACCAAGGCTGCAACCAACATGATCCAGGGCTCGATATAGGTCTTCTTGCTGAGCTGGAATGCCAGATCCAGATAGAATACCTTCATACCGAACAGAAACGATGAAAGGGCAATAACGGGTATTAGCGACGAGGCTGCCTCCCGGTATCTTTCACCTAACATGACCCCGGCGATATTTTCACTACAGACGGCCAACCCGGTCGCCACGGGCAAGGCCACGGCGACAGAAAGCACCAGCACATCCTTCAACTTGTCTTGCGCTTCTGCCGTTCCGCCCTGCTCCATGGCGCGCACTACCAACGGGTAGGCGGCAAGATTCACAACCATCAGCAGCATCATCAGGCTAAACTGCGTCAAATCATAGCCGGGGGCATAGAGTCCGGGGGCATCGGTACCCAGAAACCATCCCAGCATGAAACGATCTGAGCTCCCCACCAGAAATGCGAGGGAATAGGTGGCAGTCATAGGCAACCCATAGCGCAACAATCTTTTCAGCAATGACATGTCAAAGGCATCTGCGCGGATCACCCTCCACTCTCTACATGCAAATAGCAGGGAAGCCAGCGCCATTCCACCGATCAATCCAAGCAAGGGGGCTACCCCACCCAAGCCCAGGGAAAGCAGCAAGATCCCTGTCACCAGCGCCAGGAGCGACTTGAAAACGGACATCACACCGTAACGAGCCGGGGCCAGTTGGCTGCGTGCCAGCTCCAGTTCCAGTTCAAACCATGCCTGGACCCATAACAGGATCAAGCCGGCAATCAGAAAATCGTGCCGTTCCTCCCCGATCCAGAAATATGCGGCAATACCCAACAGGGAGGTCAATGTAATCACCGATAAAAAGGCGAGAAACAAGGTCGATAACAGCGCATCCGGATGCTTCAGATAACGCGGCAAGAAACGCAGCAGCCCCAGACGCAACCACTGGAACAGAACGGAGTCGAGCAACCCCACGCCGGCAATGACCAGAGCATACTGGCCATACTCACCGGGTGCCATCATCCGGGTATAGATGACAATAGCCAGAAAATTAATGATCCCCGGAACGCCACGGGCAAGGGCATATACGAAGCTGTGGCGCAATAACACGACTATAACCCCTTATTGCATTGATTCGGTAACGGACCCTTGCAGCGCTATCCAGCTACCGTGTGTGCGGCCAGGTTTTGCCCGGATCCCTGTTTTTCGGCCATGGAAATCCAGACCGGATCCTTGATCCCGCATTGCGGCTCGTAGCCACTTACAGTTTGGCGTAACAACCCAAGGAGAGCGGGCACATCCCGCTGCTGGCACGCCAGCTCAAGCCGTTCCAGCGTCACTACCAGCTGGGACCATGGAACCATCACTTCATGTGCCCGCAGGATGCGCGGATGTTGGGTAGCGCTGACCTTGCAGCCTATGAGCAGCTCCTCATACAGCTTTTCCCCCGGTCGCAGGCCGGTAATCTGGATCTCGATATCTCCATCCGGATTATTATCATCACGGAGTGTCATGCCACTGAGAGCAATCATCCTGCGCGCAAGATCGTAGATACGAACCGGCTCACCCATATCCAGTACGAAGACATCGCCCCCTTCCGCCATGGAGCCAGCCTGAATCACCAGCTGCGCCGCTTCCGGTATGGTCATGAAGTAGCGAATCACCTCCCGATGGGTTACGGTCACCGGCCCCCCAGCCCGTATCTGTTCGCGAAACAAAGGGACCACTGATCCAGAGGAGCCCAGCACATTGCCAAATCGAACTATACCGAAACGCGTGGTCCGATACCCGGCGGCCAACTCCCGCATAACCGTTTCATGTTGATTGAGCCCTTGCAACACCAGCTCTGCCATCCGCTTGCTCGCACCCATGACGTTGGTTGGTCGTACCGCCTTATCTGTCGATACAAGAACAAAGGTGCCAACCTTCGCAGCCAATGCCGCCTGCGCAGTGTAAAACGTGCCGAATACGTTATTGAAAACACCTGCCGACGGATTCTGCTCAACCAAAGGAACATGCTTGTAAGCGGCCGCGTGGTAGACTGTGTCGATCTCAAAGGCATCGAAAACCCTCTTCAATGCTGTTTGGTCGACAACACTGCCGAGAACCGGAACGATCTCCACTCCAGACACCACACTGCGACCACATGTGGGGCGGAAACCTCGCAGCTCCCGCTCGATCTGGTAGAGAGAGAATTCAGATGATTCATAGAGGATGAGACGGCGGGGACCCAGCATGAATATCTGCCTGGCCAACTCGGAACCGATGGAACCCCCTGCCCCCGTTATCATCACAGTTTTCCCGTCAACACAGGCCTGCATCAACGCATCATCGGGTGCCACTGGCTCACGTCCCAAAAGGTCCTCGATGTCCACATCCCGCAGCTGTTCCACAGTGGCCCGTTCCCAAACCAACTCATGAAGAGAAGGAACGGTCTTCACTGCTACCGGATAGCGCTCAAGCAGGGCTAATACCTCTTTTCGCCGGAGCATCGATGCGGAAGGGATAGCCAACAGCACCTGGGACACGTCGTAGCGTCGAATCAAGCGCCTCAGGCTGCTACGGGGATAGACCTTCAGCCCCAGCAGCTCTTTGCCCTGGAAGCTTCGTTTATCATCAATGAATGCTACCGGCTCTGTTTCCCAACCGGCCTGCAATGCCTGAACCAGCTCGGCCCCTGCGCTTCCAGCTCCAAAGACAATTACCCGAACCGGGGATTGGCGATTCCTCAGCGCTCTTTTCAAGGAGCTTTGCACGATGAAGCGGCTGCCGACAACCATTACCAAGCTGATCAGCCAATAAATAAGGAATACCGAGTATGGAGGTGTAGCGTCACTAACCAGAGAAACCACCCCAGTGAGCAACATCGCCTGTATGCTGACCGCCTTCGCAACCTCCCCAAAGGCCTTGCTGCCGGCATAGCGAAGCATGGTGCGATACAGACCAAAATAGCTGAAAACAGGAATGGCCAGCACTGCGGAGACGGGAAACATCCACCATTGCCCGGACAGTCCTTCCGACCACCAAGAACCCGCATGCAAAGCAAATGAGAGCAACAATGCCAACGGCAGAACGGCGGCATCCAGCAGTGGCATCACCAACCGGTTATCACAACGCAACAGCTTGTTATATAGGTCATTCATTTCTACGCTATTGCCCGATACAGAGTGTAAGGAACCGACCGGAAAATCAGCTTAAACCGGCATGAATACAGGGATAACCCAACAAGCGAAGCTGGTAATACAAGGACCCAACAAAGGTTAGACTCAGTCCGATATTTTACAAACGGCCACGATTTCATCGCCCCCCTGGCATCCTTGTTGTTTTATTGGTATATTCAGTCAAAATATTCGAATGACTTTATCCTCAAGCACACCCCTTATTCTAGGAAGCCCGGCAGGGGTTGCAACGAATATGTGTTATTTTTTTGTTTCAATACTTTTTGGTTGACTCTCTCCTGGGAAACGGCTGAAAAAAAACAATAAACGAAACCAAGAATAAAGATTCTGAACCTTCGCACCCGCCCGATTCGCCAATGGCCCATCAGATCCGATCATGACAACAATATCGATCATTGACATCAAGCAGAACGAACTGGAAGCAAAGGCTGTCTGGAATGAAATTTTCAGTCAGGACAAACACGCGTCGGCCTTCTTGAGCTGGGAATGGATCAGCAGCTGGAAAAATTACTTTTCCGACAATAGAGAGCTCCAGCTCGTATATATCACAGATGTAAACAACCTCCCGGTCGCCGCACTTCCTATCATGATCGAGCCGGTCAGACTTTCTGGTATTTCCCTTACGAAGCGGATTCAGTTATTGGGCGCCGACAGTCTCGCCTGTTCCGAGCACCTTGGTTTCTTGATCAAGGAAGGCACCGATATTGATTTGTTGCATCAACTACTGACCCATTTGTGGCAAAACCATGGAAACAAGAAGTACCTGCTCTTTTCCGAACTCGATATCGATTCCCGTGAGAAAGAGATTGTCGCCCATTGGTCACACAATATGGCCATCAGGCAGGAGACAAAAAGCCGTGGGGGATGCTGGCAAGTTGAGCTCCCCGATACGTGGGACAGCTTTCTCGCCAAGTTGAGCAGCAATTTCCGTCAGCAGATTCGCCGCAGTCTGCGAAAGATTGCACAATCATCCTCCTTCTCCATCCGGCAGATCAGTGAATCAAAAGAGGTTGAATCCGTTACCTATAAGCTGATGGAACTCAATCAAAGCCGCATGGCTGGAAAGGGGGTGAATTCCTGCTTCAACACCCAGGCAATGCGTGATTTCTTTGTTGAGATGAGCGTGGGGATGGTTGCGTCGAAAAAGGCTTGGCTGGATGCCTTGTTTGCAGACGGAGAGATAGTGGCCGCCAGCCTGCATCTGGTGGACAATACCACCGTGGCCTACTACCAGGGAGGATTCGATGAACAATTTGCAAAACAGAAACCCATGGTGGTCCTGTTTGCCACCGCCATCCAACGGGCCATCGAACAAAACAAGATCATCTACGACTTCCTGGGCGGAAACGAGTCTTACAAGCAGCGCTGGGGAGCAACCCTGAAGCCCTATACTAGCCTTTCGCTTCTCCCATCCAGTACAGGGCAGCAGATGCTGATACAACTATTTGAACTTTATCACCGGGCAAAAGCGGCCAAGGCGTACTATTTTCCGTGAGACATTGAGGGAAACCTGATTACATTACAATCATTCCCCTCAATTCCCAATCCGGCAACCTGCTCTACCTGGCACCAACAACCCCTGTTTTGGAAAATGGTGCATCCACCGCCTTCAGCAAGGGGTGATCTGCGGCCAACTTCATGTCGCCCTTGAGTCGGTAATTCATTCCCTCACCCTGCATCAACATCTGATAAAGGGAACCACCCATCTCGAGAAAATTCAGCTCTACAGGAATAGTCAGGTTGCTGCGTCCTTTTCCTTGTAAAGACAGCTTCTTGTCAAGCATACTCTTCGCCCATGGTTTGCCGTTGATGGAAAGCGCATAGGCAAGCTGGTTGATATCGAGTCCGAACGAGTTGGGATTGTTGATGCTGGCACCGATGACCACACTGGCACCGCTCAGAGTGAGTTTTTTTATATCGATACCGGTCAGCGAGATGTCGGGTATCTTGGGCACCGGAAAGCTGCCTTTCTGACTGGCAGGAAACTTCTTCACCCCGACCACCGGGAGATCCACCAAAGCAGCGGTTTTTAATTCATAGTCCAGATTTTCCTTCTTCAATCCGCCGGAAATCAGCCGCGAAAGATCGGAAAATTTCAGGGAGACCGGCACCGTTACCCGGCTATCACCCCGCGCCTTGATGCGAACCCTATTCCGCTTCTCGCCCGCCATCAGCTGCTTGCCATCCAGCATCAAGGCATAATCGAAGCCGGCCAGATTGAGCGGGACGGGATTGGGATTCTTCACATCGAGGGTAAACTGCAAGGTCAGCCCCTCAGGCGACAACCGGGAGATCCCGACTCCCGCAACGGAGACCGTCGGATCCTTGATGCCTGCTGCCTGCTTGACCGCATCTATGGAGGCACAACCCGCCCCAAGAACAAACAACAGCGGAAGCAATCCCTTTACAAACAAAAATCCTATTTTCGACATAATCTCGTTTCCCTGATGAAAGACCGATGATCCTGTGGGATGGCTTTTGCCCCGATTCAACTCCAGCTGAGCACTCCACCAGTTTGGTACTCGGTGACCCGCGTTTCGAAGAAGTTCTTCTCCTTACGCAGATTGGCCTGCTCATCCAACCATGGCAAGGCATTGCGAGCACCGGGGAACGGCTCCTCCAACCCCAACTGGCGCGCCCTGCGGTTAGCAGTGTGACGGAACTGCTCAACGTGATTCTCGGCACTGTAACCGATGATGGGGCGCGGGAGGATATAGCGAGCATAGTCACTCTCTGCCGCCTCCGCCTCATCCCACATCTCGCGAATTGCCCCGGGATCAAGGTTGATCCGATTTTCGGCGAAGATCTGTTTCACTACACGGATACCAAAGGCGCAGTGCAACACCTCATCGCGCATGATGTATTGCAGTTGCTCGGCGGTCCCCTTCATCAACCCCTGGCGCTGCAGCGCAAAGATGGGACTAAAGCCATTGTAGAACCAACACCCCTCAAAAACTGCGGCGAAAAACATGTAGGACATGACGAAATTGGTCAGCTCATCCTGATCGTTCAGATCGATATCTGCTCGCAGGATGGAATGCAAGCGGCGGTTCGTGATCTGGATCTTGCGGTTGATCTCTGGAACCACCCGGTAGCGGTTGTAGATCTCACCTTGGTCGAGACCGATGGTCTCGATGCAGTGCTGATAGGTCCAAGTATGCAACGCCTCTTCATAGACCTGCCGAGCTTGATAGATTTGCAGCTCTGGGGCAGTCATCTTTTCCATCACCGCCAAGCCGATATTACGCATCGCCAGCACATCGGAAGTAGTGAGATAAGCCAGCACGTTTTCGTAGACGTGGCGCTGCTCCGGCGTCAGCCGGTGCTGATAATCCTGGACATCCTGAGTCATGTTGATGTCCACTGGTGTCCAGTGATTTTTGTTGGCATTGAGAAAAAACTCCCATGCCCAAGGATACTTGAACGGTGCCAGCTGGTTGATGTCTGTCAGACCGTTAACCACCCGCTTGTCGTCAGCATGCACCGGCTCCATAGACGGAGCCGGTTCAGAGATCTCCCGTTCCTCTTCAAGAGAGGATTTCGACTCTTCCTCACGCAGCGTCTCGAGCACCTGCTCCACCACCGCCGGCTCGTTCGGAACCGATGCCTTTTGCTGTTCTTTCACCGCAGATTCAAGCCCCAACGGATCATCCCAATTCAACATCACATGCTCCCCCATAGAATCCGATTTACCATATCTTCATGACTCACTGGCATGCCTCACAATCCGGATCGAGAATCGAACAAGCTTTTGGAGCATCCTCCAATCCGGCTCCCATCCCTCCAGCCACAGCGTCACCCTCTACCGGTTCCACAACAGTGTTTTTCTCCATGTGGGTGGCTCCCATGGAGCGTAGATAGTAGGTGGTCTTCAGCCCCCGAACCCAAGCCAGCTTGTAGAGGTTATCCAATTTGGTACCGCTTGGTTCGGCCATATAAAGATTAAGCGACTGGGCCTGGTCCAACCACTTCTGGCGTCGCGAGGCAGCCTCCACCAGCCAGCGGGGATCGATCTCAAACGCCGTGGTATAGATCTGTTTCAGTTCGTCGGGTACCCGGTCGATGGGTTGTACGCTACCATCGTAGTACTTCAGATCATTAACCATCACCTCATCCCACAGCCCCCGAGCCTTCAGATCCCGTACCAGATAAGGATTGACCACTACGAACTCCCCCGACAGGTTGGATTTGACGAACAGGTTCTGATAGGTGGGTTCGATGGACTGGCTCACGCCACAGATGTTGGAGATAGTAGCGGTGGGGGCGATGGCCATGGTATTGGAATTACGCATCCCGATACTCTTCACCCTTTCACGCAGGGATTCCCAATCCAGGGTGGTGGAGCGATCCTGCTGCAGGAACCCCCCTCGACCTTGCTCCAGAAGATCGATGGAATCGATAGGCAGGATCCCCTTGCTCCACAAGGAGCCGGCATAGGTAGAGTAGGTACCACGCTCCGCCGCTAGCTCACAGGAGGCGCTGATAGCATAGTAACTCACTGCCTCCATGGAGCGATCCGCAAACTCCACCGCTTCTTCGGAGGCATATGGGATACCCAGCTTATAGAGTGCATCCTGGAATCCCATAATCCCCAGCCCCACCGGACGATGACGGAGATTGGCGCGCCTAGCCTGGGGAACGCTGTAATAGTTGTATTCGATGACGTTGTCCAGCATCCGCATGGCGGTACGGATGGTCCGCTCCAACTTGGCAGTATCGATCCCCCCTTTTTCATCCACATGCCGGACCAGATTGACCGAGCCCAGATTGCAGACAGCAATCTCCTCATCCGAAGTGTTCAGGGTAATCTCGGTACAGAGGTTGGAACTGTGCACCACACCCACATGCTGTTGCGGAGAACGCAGGTTGCAGGGGTCTTTGAAGGTAATCCAGGGGTGTCCCGTTTCGAACAGCATTCCCAGCATCTTCCGCCATAGCTCCACCGCCTTGACCACTTTGAAGTTGGCAATCTCCCCGTGGACAGCCTTCTCCTCGTAATAGCGATAGCGTTCTTCAAAGGCCAGCCCTACTAGATCATGCAGATCCGGTACCTCGTCGGGGGAGAAAAGGGTCCACTCCCCCTCCTCTGCCACTCGCTTCATGAACAGGTCAGGAATCCAGCTGGCAGTATTCATATCGTGGGTGCGGCGGCGCTCGTCGCCAGTATTCTTGCGCAACTCCAGAAACTCCTCGATATCGATATGCCAGCACTCCAGATAAGCACACACCGCTCCCTTGCGCTTGCCTCCCTGATTGACTGCCACTGCGGTATCGTTGGCCACCTTGAGGAAAGGCACTACCCCTTGGGATTTGCCGTTGGTTCCTTTAATCCGTGCACCAAGTCCCCGTACCCGGGTCCAGTCATTACCCAGTCCGCCAGCATATTTGGAAAGCAGCGCATTGTCGCGGATGGCACTATAAATCCCCTCCAGGTTATCCGGCACCGTGGTGAGATAGCAGGAGGAAAGTTGGGGACGCATGGTGCCGCTATTGAAAAGGGTGGGCGTCGAACTCATGAAATCGAACGAAGAGAGTAGATTGTAGAACTCAATGGCCCGCTCCTCTCGCTCGATCTCATTGATGGCAAGCCCCATGGCTACCCGCATGAAGAAGGCCTGTGGCAATTCAAAACGTCGCTCGTTACTGTGGATGAAATAACGGTCGTAGAGTGTCTGCAACCCAAGATAGGTGAAGTTGTGATCCCGCTCCGGCTTGAGAGCTGCTCCCAAACGCTGCAGATCGAAACGGGTCAACTCACCATCCAGCAGCTCCAGCTCCGCTCCTTTGCGGATATAGCTGGTGAAGTATTCCCCATAGCGCTGGGCCATCTCCTCTTGAGTGGCAGTGACCGGCCTTCCCTCAAGGAAACTGAGCGCCTCCCGACGTAAACTATCCAGCAGCAGCCTCGCTGCTACATAACTGTAATCGGGGTCCTTCTCGATATAACCCCGGGCCGTCATCACCGTTACAGTGGCAATCTCTTTCTCCAGCATACCATCGTAGAGATTGCGCAGGGTATCCCGGACAAGCAACGCCCGATCCACGTTCTCCAGGCCTTCACACGCCTCCGCTACCAATCGCTCAAGACGTCCCTTGTCCAGCGGCTGGCTAGTGCCATCTTCCAGTACTACATGAAGAACAGGCCCCTGTTCCGCTTTGCGGCCCTTGCCCTTCTTCGCAGCCTCCGCGGCCATTCGCTCCCGTGCCCGTTCTTCCCGGTAGAGCACGTAGGCACGCGCCACCTTGTGATGCCCGCCACGCATCAGAGCGAGCTCCACCTGATCCTGGATATCCTCGATATGGACCGTTCCCCCTCCGGGCAACCGCCGGGTCAGACTGCCAATTACCTGTTTGGTGAGCTCCTCCACCGTCTCATGGATCCGCTTGCTGGCCGCGGCGCTCCCACCTTCCACCGCCAGAAACGCCTTGGTAATGGCGACAGAGATCTTGCTGCCGTCAAAAGCGGTGATCTTGCCATTGCGACGGATCACACGATAACCGCCCGGCGTGATCAGGGCGGCATTTTCCGCCAAATCGCCCTGCTGCTGAACCGATACGCCAGCTTCCGGAGCCTCATTCTC
Organism: uncultured Chromatiales bacterium; assembly: GCA_964557025.1. Taxonomy (GTDB): domain Bacteria; phylum Pseudomonadota; class Gammaproteobacteria; order Thiohalospirales; family Thiohalospiraceae; genus DRMK01. The sequence continues at coordinate 18,329 of CAZKYF010000001.1, forward strand.
AATGGTGGATGTTTCGTTGTACATCAGGCTTGTGCTCCCCTTTTATAAGCTCATTGCGAAAAGCGCCACATTCCCTGCATTTGTAGCGGAAGCAGCGGTGTCATAAAACGATAGACAGATGACTCCCCCAAGCGTGGGTGGAGAAGACGCCCCCTTTGAACAAAGGGACGAACACTCAAGGATTTAACGTTTACTTCTTAACCAAAAAATTGAGAAGATCGACTATCCAGCACAATATATAGTGGATGTTTACCTAATGAAATGCAATATAATGTGTTTAAGCCGGCAGATCAAGATCTATTAAAACCGCTATCTCCCGGCTGTTGTTTCTCTTCCACAGCGCGGATACCGCGCAGGGTTTGGAATGATACAGAACGCGCCACGTCGAGAAAGGATTTCAGATAGGAAGCCTTCCCCACATCGCAGGAGAAAGCACAATGGAGCGTCCCCCACATCCCCGACCTGCCCAGCGGTCGGGAGGAGACATATCCCCGAGCGAGATGCTCGGACACCGCCCAATCCGGCAACGCAGCCACTCCTCGCCGGCTGGCCACCAGCTGCAGGATAATCAGCGTGAGCTCCGCAGTACGCCGCTCTGCCGGCATCACCCCGGCAGGCTCCAGGAAGTGGCGATAAACATCGAGCCGTCGGGTGGGAACAGGATAGGTAATCAACGTCTCGTCTCGTAGATCAGCAGGTTCGATCCATGCCTTTTTGACGAGCGGATGCTCATTGGCCATCACCAGCACCCCCTGGAAACGAAACAGTGGATGATAAACAATACCGGGCAGGGGTTGCGGATCAGAGGTAATCACCAAATCCAGATCACCACGCACCAGTGCCGGTAACGGCTCGAAGCTGTAGGCCAGGGTGACATCCATCTCTACCTCCGGCCAGCGAGGACGATAGGTATCCATCGCTGGCATCAGCCACTCAAAACAACTATGACATTCGATGGCGATGTGCAGCCGCCCGCTCTCCCCTTTTGCCATTCGCCTCAGTTCGGCTTCGGCGCTATCCACCTCCGGCATCACACGCTCCGCCAGCCGCAACAGACGCTCCCCTGCTGATGTAAAGCGTAGCGGCTTTCCCTTGCGATGGTAGAGTTTCAGGCCCAATCGCTGTTCCAACTCCTTCAGTTGATGGGAAAGTGCCGACTGGGTCACATGGAGCCGCTCTGCAGCCTTCGCCAATGTTCCAAGTTCACGCAGTGCCAATAGAGTCTGAAGGTGCCGAATCTCTATAATCATGAATTTTTCTAATTAAAACTATGAAAATTATGAAATTGATTCAATCATAGATTGATAGCACACTTGTCGCAACCGGTATTGATAATCAAACAAGGAAACAGTGATATGACCAAGACGCACAATCTGGGGTTTCCCCGTATCGGTCTGCGACGGGAGCTGAAGCAGGCGGTCGAGGCCTACTGGCGAGGTGAGATCGACCGCGTTCAGCTGGAGCAAATTGGCAAGGAACTACGCCAACGCCACTGGCAGCTCCAGGCAGAAACCGGACTGAACTGGGTCCCGGTAGGAGATTTTTCCTGGTATGACCAGATCCTGGATCTCTCCGCCATGCTGGGTGTGATACCGCCACGCTTCGGTTGGGAAGAAGGGGAGGAGGTGGACCTGGACCTCATCTTTCGCATGGCACGTGGTCGAGCACCCAGTGGCACGCCCGCCGCTGCCTGCGAGATGACCAAGTGGTTCGATACCAACTATCATTATCTGGTACCCGAGTTCCAGCCGGAACAGGTTTTCTCCCTTTCAAGCAGCAAATTGTTTGACGAGGTCGCTGAGGCACAGGCGTTGGGTCATGCGGTCAAACCGGTCATTCCAGGCCCGCTCACCTATCTCTGGCTAGGAAAGACCAAGGGAGAGACGTTCGACAAACTGATACTGCTGGAAAGACTGCTTCCTGTCTATGGCGAGATTCTGCAACGATTGAAAAAACAGGGGATAGAGTGGGTTCAGATCGACGAGCCGATCCTGGTACTGGATCTGCCGCAGCAATGGAAAAACGCCTTCGAGGCCGCGTACAACCGGCTTCAGACGCCAGGACTCAGGCTGTTGCTCACCACCTATTTCGGTGCGCTGGGAGACAATTTGGCAACCGCCGCCAGATTACCGGTGGCAGGGCTCCACATCGACATGGTGCGGGCACCGGAACAGTTGGAGATAATCGTTGATCAGCTGCCCGCCTACAAGATACTCTCCCTGGGCATTATCGACGGGCGCAACATCTGGCGAACCGATCTGGACCGGGCGCTGGCGACTTTGGAGGGCGCCTACCATCGGCTGGGCGAAAGACTCTGGATTGCTCCTTCCTGTTCCCTGCTCCATGTGCCGGTAGATCTGCAACAGGAAGACGGGTTGGATGAAGAGCTAAAGAGCTGGCTCGCCTTTGCCACCCAGAAACTGGACGAACTGGTCACTTTGCAACAGGCGCTCTTTTCCAGAGACGACCCGGAAGTGAAAGCCAGACTGGCCGATGCCCGGAAGGCATATCATAACCGTCGTAACTCTCCGCGAATCCATTCACCTGCTGTGCAACGGCGACTGGGAGAAGTCACAGAGGCCATGACACGCCGTGATCTTCCTTACCCCGAGCGTGCCCCTTTGCAGCGGAAATGGCTGAAGCTCCCTCTTTTTCCTACTACTACCATTGGTTCCTTTCCCCAGACCCAGGAGATCCGTCGTACCCGCAAGGCCTTTCGCAACGGAACCCTGGACGAACGGGAATACACCACGCGCATGCAGGCGGAGATCGCTCTGGTGATAGAAAAGCAGGAGCAGCTGGGCCTAGATGTTTTGGTCCACGGAGAACCAGAACGCAACGACATGGTAGAGTACTTCGGTGAACTGCTGGAAGGTTTCGCTTTTACTCGGCACGGCTGGGTACAGTCCTACGGTTCACGCTGTGTCAAGCCCCCCATCATATTCGGTGACGTCAGCCGTCCCGGCCCTATGACTGTGGAATGGATCCGCCACGCCCAGTCACTCACCGGAAAGCCGGTGAAAGGAATGCTCACCGGCCCCGTCACCATCCTCAACTGGTCCTTCGTACGCGACGACCAACCCCGTAGCGTCACCTGCACCCAGCTCGCCCTGGCCATCCGTGACGAGGTGGAGGATCTGGAGCAGGCGGGCATCAAGGTGATCCAGATCGACGAGGCTGCTCTGCGGGAAGGACTCCCCCTGCGCAAGGACGAGTGGCAGGACTATCTGGGATGGGCGGTTGAATCCTTCCGTCTCGCTGCATCCGGAGTGGCAAACGATACCCAGATCCACACCCACATGTGCTATTCAGAATTCAATGACATCATCGAATCCATCGCGGCCATGGACGCCGATGTCATCACCATCGAAACCTCACGCTCCGACATGGAGCTGCTAGATGTCTTTGAGAAGTTCGACTATCCGAACGAGATCGGTCCTGGAGTCTATGACATTCACTCCCCAAATGTCCCCTCCGTAGAGGAGATTATGGGGCTGATGACTGAAGCCGCTCGGCGCATTCCTCCCGAACGGCTCTGGGTCAATCCCGATTGTGGACTCAAGACCCGCGGCTGGCCCGAGGTGGAAAAGGCATTGATCAACATGGTAAAAGCTGCCCGACGACTGCGGAAACGCGCCACCAGACTCAAACAGACCGCCTGATATGAAATGAAAGAAGGGGGATTTTTCCCCCTTCTTTTATACCGCCCGGAACCTTTTGGTTACAGACCAGGCGGCGATTGGCCCGTTCCCGTTACAGAGCGAAGCCGTCGTTCAAAAATGATAATAGACCGCGGCGAAGGGCCCGCTCACAGTGAAGTCTAGTTCCACATTATCCACATCCTTCAGCACTATCGCTTGACGCCGCAATCCCAGCAGCGCCCCCAGTCCCAGATCGCTCTCGTACCCCACTGTGGCGGTGATGTCGGTTACGCTATTATCCCCAACCGAGAGCAGTGCCCCCTCCACGCCAGCAAAGAAATTGGTGAAAGGGAATTCAAACACAGCGTTGGCATAGAGCATCGGAATGGTGGCAGAAAAACTTTCCTTGGTGCGTTGTCCATGACCACTAACCTCCACACTGCCATCGATGTTCTTGAAGTTGAGCCCCAGATCCACGTTCACCCAGTTATCCAGTACCTCGTAATAGAGGATGGCATCCATCTGATCCAGCTCGATGCGGGTGTCGATTCCCGGCACGTTGGCCTGAACCGAGCCGAAATCAGCTTTCAACTGACCATTCTTCCCTTCCAGCGTCAACGGGGTCCTGGAGAGCTTGACGTTGGGTAACAACGGAATAGGATGTTCCACCAGCGCCCAAAGAACAGTCTCCTGGGAATCCTTCAGATTCAAATCGTCACTAAAGTCGTTCTTACCCAGATTCTGGTACTCCACATCGCCGCTGGGATCGGGATTCCAATAAGCAGCACCCACAGCGAAACCGATGAAATCAGCCGAAGCAGTAAAGGGCAGCAGCGCAATGGCCGCAACGGAAGCGAGTTTTTTCATCATGGATTCCTTATCAACTAACGGTTCGAGTGCGAGCATAGAACAATCGGCCCTTCGAATCCAGCTTCATCATCACATCAAGGAGCGAGTCCAGTAATCCACTGCGATTCCCACGAAGATCGCCAGCCCAAACCAGTTATTGTTCAGAAATGCCTGGAAGCAGCGCTTGGGCTCCCGATCCTTGATCAATTCCTGCTGATACAGGGCCAACCCGATAGCAACCGTCACCCCCATATAATAAAAGGCGCCCATGGGTACCAACGCCCCGGCCAGGAACAGAGCCAAAAAAACCATCGCCTGGATAATGCCTATGATGATCACATCCACGTCGCCAAAGAGAATGGCTGTCGATTTTACACCGATCTTCAGATCATCCTCCCGATCTACCATTCCGTACATTGTGTCATAGGCGGTAGTCCATAGCACGTTGGCAATGAACAATAGCCAAGTGATGCGGTTAACCTCTCCAGTCTGGGCAGTAAAGGCCATGGGAATCGCCATGCTGAAGGCGGTTCCCAGTACGACCTGGGGAAGATAGGTATGGCGTTTGGCAAACGGATAAAGCGCCGCCAATGCCACCGCCACGAAAGAGAGCAAGATGGTCTGCCAGTTGAGTAACAGTACGAGACCAAAGGCGACAAGGCAAAGCACGGCAAACAGTTTGAGCGCCTCCTCAGGAGCTACCCGTCCCGCCGCGATGGGTCGATCCTTGGTGCGCCGCACGTGAGGATCAAAGTGGCGATCGGCATAATCATTGATGACGCAACCCGCCGAACGCATCACGATCACTCCCAGAACCAACACTATAACCACCTTGGGATCCGGTCTCCCCTCTCCGGCAATCCACACTGCCCACAATGTAGGCCAGAGCAACAACAGAATGCCAATGGGGCGATCCAGACGCATCAACAGCGCGTATTGACGCAGTCGATCTTTCACGACATCGGCCGAAATATCCATCTATCTCCCTTTCCCGGGGCATTTACCGATGGCCGGAAGAAAGATCTCACTGACCAGTAACGGCCGGCCGGAAAGGCGAAATACCGAACGGCGTCCCCACAACACCGGTGGTCTTTCAGAGAGCGCTTTACTGGCCAACCGATGCAACCTCATGGATGGCTCCAGTCTGGCAACCTGTACCTCGCTGCGCTGCATAGAAGGATCGGCAAATAGTACCGCTCCCAGCGGCCGGGTGCCCAGATGAACAAACCGCCGTCTCCTGCCGCTAAGGGTGGAACGAGGGATCACCGTACGTGCATAGACCCAAGGGATCCCGTTGCAAAGAAGCTGCACTTGGCGCACCAAGGCATGCCGCTTGGGGCGGATTCCCAGTAACCGCGCTTCATCGGGTAGCGGAGTCTCCCATCCCTGGCTCAGCAGGCGGACCTGGAAATCACCACCGCTGGCCTGCTGCAACAGGCGTGTCAACGAGCCAGGAGCTAGCAACCAGCGCTCGATCTCCAAGGGCATGCTTCCCGGATGCAGCTGATGTATCGAACGCCACTTTGCCACCTGTGTTATTCGCATAAAACCATTTTCTGATGAGAAAACCCTTTGAACCGATCAAGCATAGCTCAAACCCCGCCGTACTGGCTACGGTCCCCTATCCAGCGCGCCACCAACGGTGCCACTCGCTGGGGATAGCGGGCAAGGATCTGCGCCGCCGCCCGTGCCACTTCGATCAGCAGTCCCTGGTCCCGCTGCAAGTCGGCAATACGGAACTGCATCAAACCGGTCTGACGGGTTCCCAGAAGCTCCCCTGGCCCTCGCAGCTCCAGATCCCGTTGGGCGATGACAAAGCCGTCGCTGCTCTCCCGAAGCACCGCCAACCGCCGGTGTGCCGCCTCGCTCAGCACCCCATGATACATCAAGACACAACTGCTCTCCCTGCTACCACGCCCCACTCGTCCCCGTAGCTGATGGAGCTGGGCCAATCCCAATCGCTCGGGATTCTCGATGATCATCAGGCTGGCGTTGGGAACATCAACCCCTACCTCGATCACCGTCGTAGCCACCAGCAAGTCGATCTCGCCTTCCTTGAAAGCACGCATCACTGGCTCCCGCTCCTGAGGCCGCATCCGCCCGTGAATCAACCCCACCGCGATCTCTGGGAGCCTCTCAGCCAGCAACGCCGCCGTATCCTCCGCCGCTTGTGCTGCCAGCACCTCCGACTCCTCGATCAGGGTACAGACCCAATAAGCCTGGCGCCCCTCCCGGCAAGCCTTGCCTACCCGCTCAATCACCTCCTCCCGACGGCTGTCGGGCACTGCCACGGTGGTCACCGGGGTACGGCCCGGGGGGAGTTCATCGATTACCGAGACATCCAGATCGGCGTAAGCAGTCATGGCCAGCGTACGAGGAATGGGGGTAGCAGTCATGATCAGCTGGTGAGGATAACCACCGTCATGGTGACCCTTATCCCGCAAGGCGAGACGCTGATGGACCCCGAAACGATGCTGTTCATCGATGATCACCAGCCCCAAGCAATGAAATACCACCTCTTCCTGAAACAGGGCGTGGGTTCCCACTGCCAGCTGGATGCTACCGTCGGCCAGACGTACCAGCACCTCTTTCTTTTCCGCCGCTTTCAATTGGCCCGAGAGCCATGCCACCTCAATACCCAGCGGCGCCAGCCACTGCCGGAAATTGAGATGATGCTGCTCCGCCAGCAGCTCAGTGGGAGCCATGACAACCGCCTGCAGTCCGCATTCTAGCGCCTGCAAGGCCGCCAAGGCTGCCACCACCGTCTTTCCGGACCCCACATCCCCCTGCACCAGACGTTGCATTGGGCGGGGTTGCGCCAGATCCTGGCGGATCTCCTCCCATACCCGCTGCTGCGCCGAAGTGAGAGAAAAAGGCAGCCGGGAGAGGAAGGCTTGGCTCAACTTTCCTGCTCCCTGCAATCGAGGCGCCGCGTGGCGTTGCATGGTATCGCGCAGTTTGCGCAGACTCAAATGATGTGCCAATAACTCCTCGAAGGCCAGCCGCCGCCTCGCCGGATGCTCCCCTTCCTCAAGACGCTCCAGGGATGTTTCGGGTGGAGGACGGTGGAGAAACCACAGTGCCTCTTGCAACGAGAGGAGCTGGAACTCCTCCCGCATCTCACCAGGCAGCCACTCTTGGATATCACCATTTTCCAAGAGAGAAAGTGCCTGCACCATCAGTGAACGTAACGCCTGCTGATGCACCCCTTCGGTAGTGCGGTAGATGGGAGTCAGATAGGGCTCGACTGGCAGCGGCTCATCCGTCCTTTCCAGCAAGCGATACTCCGGATGTACCATCTCCGGGAGACTGCCGCCTTCCCGCACCTCCCCGAAACAACACAACCGCTTTCCTCTAACCAGAGCAGCCTTCTGCGCGGCACTAAAATGGAAGAAGCGTAGCAAAAGGAAACCAGAACCATCGCTGATACAGCAGAGTAGCATACGCCGTCGGCCAAACCGAAGTTCCGTATACTGTATCTCTCCTTGCACCGTCACAGCCATGCCAGGACGCAGTGCACCTAGCGGAATCACGCGAGTCCGATCCTGGTAACGTAGCGGCAAATGAAACAGCAGTTCCTCCACCGTCGTAATCCGCAAACGGCTGAGGCGCTCTGCCATCCGGGAACCCACCCCTTTCAGCACGGTCACCGGCACGGGTTCCATGCCAGAGGTTATGCTCTCCGGGTGCCGCATTGCCTCGCTGGAGATTCAGCCCAGCTCCATCACCGCATCCATCTCCACCACTGCGCCCTTTGGCAACGCCGCCACGCCAACTGCCGCTCGGGCTGGATAGGGCTCGGCAAAATAACGCGCCATCACCTCATTGACCAGTGGGAAATGAGCCAGATCTGTCAGATAGATATTCAGCTTGACAATGTCGGAGAGGCCGCCGCCTGCCGCCTGGGCCACGGCACTAAGGTTGTCGAACACACGGCTGATCTGCTCCGCCATTCCCCCTTCCACCAGCTCCATGGTTTCGGGTACCAAAGGGATCTGGCCCGACAGATAGACCGTCGTTCCTACCTTGATCGCTTGTGAATAGGTACCGATGGCCGCTGGTGCCTTGTCGGTGTGAATCACTTCCCGCCTCATTCCGGACTCCTCTGTCAGCTCTGCTTGCGCACGATGCGGATTACATTTTCGATGTGGCGCAAACGACGCATGATGGTAGCCAAGTGACGCCGATCACGCACACTGATGGTAAACAGCAGGGCGCTATGACGACCATCCCGCTCCTCCATATCCACGTTCTCAATATTGGCATCCAGCTCAGAGATGGCTGCCGCAATGGTAGCCAGTACGCCCCGCTGATTGACTACATCCAGGCGCAACTCTACCGGGAAACATCCCTCGATACCATCCCCCCACTGAACATCAATCCATTTCTCAGGATTATTCTTGAACTCACTGATATTATTGCAATTTGCTGTATGAATTACGATGCCGCGTCCGGTGCTGATAAAACCCAGGATAGGATCGCCGGGGATGGGATAGCAGCACTTGGCGTAGGTTACCACCATGCCTTCTGTACCCCGGATGGCTAGGGGGATGGCGTTGGCGGCTGAGTCCGACTCCTCTCCGCCGCTCAATTTTTCTGCCAGCGATCTGGCTACGATTGGGGCCATCCGGCGGCCAAGACCGATCTCGGCCAGCAAGTCATCCAGGGATGCGAGATTCAGCTCCCCCAGCAAGCGTTCCAGCCGACCTTCCGATAGCTTATTACACGAGAGAGAATAGGTGATCAGGCTCTTGTCCAGCAAACGCCGCCCGAGGGCAATCGCCTCGTCGTGTCGCAGTCCTTTCAGGTAGGCACGAATGGTGGAACGGGCTTTGCCGGTGACCACATAATCCAGCCAGGCCGGATTGGGCAATGCCCCGGGAGCAGTGATGATCTCCACAGTTTGGCCATTCAGCAAGCGAGTGTTCAGCGGCATTAACCGGTTATCGATCTTGGCTGCCACACAACTGTTACCCACATCGGTATGCACGGCATAGGCATAATCCACCGCAGTAGCACCGCGGGGAAGCACCAGGATCTCTCCCTTGGGGGAAAAAACGTAGACCTCGTCGGGAAACAGATCCACTTTCACATGCTCCAGAAACTCCATGGAGTTTCCGGCGTTTTGTTGCAGTTCCAGCAACTCCCGCAGCCATTCACGGGCATGATGCTGGGCTGGTGTGCCGTCGCTGCCACTCTTGTAGAGCCAGTGGGAAGCGATGCCTGCCTCTGCCACCTTATGCATGTCTGTGGTGCGGATCTGGATCTCGATGGGTACCCCGTAGGGGCTGAATAATACGGTATGCAAAGACTGGTAGCCGTTGGCCTTAGGGATAGCAATGTAATCCTTGAACCGCCCCGGAACCGGTTTATAGAGGCTGTGAACAATCCCCAGCATCCGGTAACAGGTATCCACCGAATCCACGATAATCCGAAAGGCATAGACATCGAACACCTCGCGGAAAGAGAGCCGTTTCTGTACCATCTTCTGGTAAATACTGTAGAGATGCTTTTCCCGCCCCATCACCTCTGCTTCAAGCCCTTCCTGGCGGATCCGCTCAGCAATGGTGGTCTCGATCTTGCGAACGATTTCCCGCCGGTTGCCTCGTGCCCGGCGCATCTCTCGGGAGAGCACTCGATAACGACGGGGATAGAGGGCAGCAAAACCGTGGTCCTGCAGTTCCACCCGCATCGTGTTCATTCCCAACCGATTGGCGATGGGGGCATAGATCTCCAGCGTTTCCCGAGCGATACGGCGCCGCTTGTCGGGGCGCAAAGCGCCCAAGGTACGCATGTTATGAAGACGGTCTGCCAGCTTGATGAGGATAACCCGGATATCTCGCACCATGGCGAGCATCATCTTGCGGAAGTTTTCGGCCTGGGCCTCAGCCTTGCTACTAAACTGGACCTGGGTCAGTTTGCTCACCCCATCCACCAGCTCCGCCACCTCCTCCCCGAAAACATCCACCAGCTGCTGTTTAGCCGTGGGGGTGTCCTCAATGACATCATGAAGGATAGCGGCGACGATACTCTGATGATCCAGCCGCATGCCGGCCAAAATCTTGGCTACCGCCAGCGGATGATGGATGTAGGGTTCTCCAGAGAGGCGCTGCTGGCCAGTATGAGCAGCGGCGGCAAACTCGTAGGCACGGTAAACCTCTTCGATTTGCTCCGGCTCCAGATAGTTCTGCAGCAACCGGAGCAGGCTGGCAACCTCCGACGCCGGGCCGCCCTTGCGCCCGGCAAGTCTCAGAAGAGTCTGGGCTGCTCGCCTAGCCGGCCGAGGCCGTGGTCTGCTGGGACTGCTGCTGCTCGGCAGCAGGCCGCTCCACAGTCTCTTCATCGAGCACCTCTTTGGTGGTCAGGCCTGCGGCAATCTCCCGTAGCGCCACCACGGTGGGCTTGTCATTCTCCCACGGCACCTTTGGCTCCGCTCCCAGCGCAATCTGCCGTGCCCGCTTGGCCGCGACCAGCACCAGTTGGAACCGGTTATCCACGTGCTCGAGACAATCTTCTACCGTAATTCGTGCCATAACCCTGGAAACTCCCACTCATTCGAAACATCAAATCATTCTACTGGAACCACCGATCCCTCGCCACATCTCACTGAGGAACAAGATCCTGTAACAGATCCTGCAGTTTTACCTGCTGCACCTCCAAGCGCAGTCGCCGCGCTATGACGATGGAGCACAGATCCTTCAGAGCCCTTTCAAATTCATCGTTAACTAACAGATAATCGAACTCCTGGTAGTGAGACATCTCATCGGTCGCCTCCCGCATACGGCGAGCGATCACCTCCTCGGCATCCTGCCCACGGTTGCGCAGGCGCTGCTCCAGGGCCTGTCGTGAAGGGGGAATGATGAATATACCCACTGATTCAGGCAGCGCCATACGGACCTGCCGGGCCCCCTGCCAATCAATCTCCAGAATGACGTCGATACCCGCATCCAGTCGTTCCAGGATGTTCGTCCTTGCCGTACCATAGAAATTCCCAAACACTTCAGCATGTTCCAGAAATTCCCCCCGATCGACCATCTGCTGGAAGAGTCGCCGATCGACAAAATGATAGTTGACTCCGTTCCGTTCGCCAGGGCGAGGCGGTCGGGTTGTATAGGAGATGGAAACCTCCACACCGGGCACCTGCTCCACCAGCGCTTTCACCAGGCTGGTCTTGCCTGCACCCGAGGGAGCTGCAACGATATACAGCGTGCCGATCCTCATTCGATATTCTGTACCTGCTCCCGCATCTGCTCTATCAAGACCTTCAGCTCTACCGCAGCCTGGGTGGTCTCAGCATCCCCTGCCTTGGAACCGATGGTGTTGGCCTCCCGGTTGAGCTCCTGCATCAGAAAGTCTAGTCGTCTTCCCACCGGCTCATTCTGCGCCAGTACCCGCCTCACTTCCCTGACATGGGTAACAAGACGATCCAGCTCCTCGGTGATATCAACCTTCTGGGCAAACATAAGCATCTCTTGCTCCAGCCGTGAGGGATCCAGTTCCTCCTTCAACTCTCCCAATCTCTCCAACAACCGCTCCCGCCAGCGGAGGCTCAGTTCCGGGAGATGAGCACGCAACCCAGCCACCACCTTTTCAATGGCATCACAGCGCTGTTCGATGAGGGGCCTCAACTGCTCTCCCTCTCTCGCCCGGGTAGCTGTGAACTCCTCCAGGACCTCCTCCAGCAACCCAAGCACCTGCTCCTTCCACAATTCCGTATCCAGCTTCGGAGGCAACAGGACATCCGGCCACCGAAGGATGTCCATAGAATTGACTGCCGAAGGATTGTAGAGCATGCCATCGATCACCCGGCTGGCATGCGCCAGTTGGCGAGCCAACTCCTCATTGATCACCAGTTCGCTGTGGGAACCGGAAGGTCGGAAATTCAGGCGACACTCCACCTTGCCCCTTCCCAGGCGGGTCCCCATCCGTTCCCGCACCGCCATCTCCAGAAAACGCAATTCCTCTGGCAGGCGGACACTCATCTCCAGGTAGCGGTGGTTCACTGATCGCAGCTCTATCTCTACGGAACCCCACTCCCCATGTCGCTCCCCCCGAGCAAAAGCTGTCATGCTTCGAATCATTTGACCCTGCCAACCATCTGTATCAACCCTCCTCCTTGTGGATAGTGGAAATAGTCTAACCGAATCAAGTCGATTGGAGCTATAATTATTCGTTTTTCCAACAACAGGAATCCGTTATGCGAGCAGATGGACGCAAGCCGGGGGAGATCCGGCCGGTTAAAATCACCCCTGCTTATATCAAACATGCCGAAGGTTCGGCACTGGTGGAGTTTGGCGATACCCGTGTCATCTGCACTGCCAGCGTGGACGAGCAGATTCCCCGTTTTCTCAAGGGCACCGGACAAGGATGGGTTACGGCGGAATATGGCATGCTGCCCCGCTCCACCGGCAATCGAATGCGGCGCGAGGCAGCCCAAGGCCGGCAGGGAGGGCGAACCATGGAAATCCAGCGGCTCATCGGCCGCTCCCTGCGCGCAGTGGTGGACTTCACCGCGCTGGGGGAGCGTACCATCGCCATTGACTGCGACGTCATCCAGGCCGATGGCGGCACCCGCACGGCCTCTATCACCGGAGCCTATGTGGCGCTGGTGGAAGCAGTACGGCACTTGCTCGAGAAAAAGATCATCCAGCAGAACCCCATTCATGGGCAGGTGGCCTCCGTCTCGGTAGGGATCGTCGATGGGGAAGCCGTGGTAGATCTGAACTATGAGGAAGACTCCACTGCGGAGACCGACATGAATGTGGTGATGAACGATGCCGGGGCATTTATCGAAATCCAGGGAACTGCTGAAGGTCATGCCTTCCGGCGGGATGAACTCGATGCCATGCTGGATCTGGCCAGCCCAGCCATCGCCCGGCTGATCGAAAAACAGCAGGAGGTCTTGGAGGGATAACGATATGCAACGTGTCGTCCTGGCCACCGGGAACCCTGGCAAGGTACGCGAAATGGGACAGCTGTTGGCCGAACTCGGCCTCGAGATCCTGCCACAGTCGAAATTTGGCATCCCGGAAGCGGAGGAGACCGGTCTCACCTTTGTGGAAAACGCACTGCTCAAGGCTCGCAACGCCACCCTACATACCGGTCTTCCGGCCATTGCCGACGACTCCGGCCTGGAGGTGGATGCCTTGCGAGGAGCGCCGGGGATCCGCTCTTCCCGCTATGCGGGGCCGGGCGCCTCAGATGAAGAGAACATCCACAAACTGCTTCAGGCACTGCAAGGGATCCCTGAACCTGAACGGAACGCCCGTTTCCGTTGCGTAGTGGTCTATCTGCGCCACCCCGACGATCCTTCACCACTCATCTGCGAAGGAACCTGGGAGGGCACTATCCTCACAGCCCCACGGGGAAGGAACGGCTTTGGTTACGATCCAGTCTTCCATGTCCCCGAGACAGGATGTAGCAGCGCTGAGCTAGAGCCGGATACCAAGAACCGGCTCAGTCACCGGGGCCAGGCCCTGGCGTGCTTGAAGAGGGCTCTATGCCGACACATGAAACTGCCATCTTGACGGCGGTAACCGGGAAAATCTCTCCCCGGTTTGAAACACTGCCCCCACTGGCGCTTTATATCCATATTCCCTGGTGCACGCGGAAATGCCCCTATTGCGATTTCAACTCTCATGAGCTGCAACAGGATTCCCTACCGGAAGCCACCTATCTAGAAGCCCTGATCACCGATCTGGAACAGGATCTCCCATTGGTCTGGGGACGACCTGTGGAGACAGTGTTTATCGGGGGTGGCACACCAAGCCTGCTCTCCCCTGATGGCATTGACTGGCTTCTCTCCCAACTTCGCGCCCGGCTACCACTCAAGCCAGACATGGAAATCACACTGGAGGCCAACCCGGGCACCATCGAAGCCCAACGTTTCAAGGAATTTTACGATGCGGGAATCAACCGTCTCTCCATCGGGGTACAAAGCTTCGATGATGACACTCTTTTCCAGCTGGGACGCATTCACACGGGAGAACAAGCGCAGCAAGCCATGGTGAAGGCAAGAGAAGCCGGTTTCGAAAGCATCAACCTGGATCTGATGTTCGGACTACCTGGACAAAGCACTGAAGCGGCGATGCAGGACCTCTCCACCGCCCTCGCTCTACAGCCCGATCACCTCTCCTACTACCAGCTCACTATCGAACCAGGCACGCCGTTTCATCACCATCCGCCACCCAGGCCAGATGATGACCATATCGCTTTGATACAGACACAGGGACAACAGCTACTGGCCGCACATGGCTACATCCAATATGAGGTATCCGCTTATGCCAGAACTGGCCACCGCTGCCGCCACAATCTCAATTACTGGCGCTTCGGTGATTATCTGGGCATCGGCGCCGGTGCGCATGGCAAACTCACTGATCCCCACACCCATGCCATAGTGCGAATGTCGAAGATCCGCAGCCCCTTTCGATACCTGGAGAACGTTGGAACACCCGCTTGCATTCAGCGGCATCACCGGCTACAGGCAGAGGAGATCGTTCTGGAGTTCCTGATGAACGCCTTGCGCCTCAACGAGGGATTCGACAGCCGGCTTTTCACTGAACGCACCGGTTTACCACTGTATATTGTTGGGAAATCCCTGGATAAAGCAGAAGCCGATGGGCTGCTGGAGCGCAACGATCTTCGGATACGCCCAACGAACCTGGGAAGACGATACTTGAACAATCTGCTGGAATACTTTGTTATTTCATAAAAAAGGCCGCCTTGAGGCGGCCTTCTCCTGCGTAGTGAAAGCGGATATCATACAGGCAGGGAATGCTCTTCCTCGGTCCGGTTTCGGTACTTGGCATCACCTCGCTGCCTTTGGGAAATATTCTGCAGCTGGCGCCGTGCTGCATCAAACGCATCACGAATCGCCACATAGAGATCCTCGTGGGGCTCCCGCTTCACTACCACTTCAGAGCCCGGTACAGTGATGTCGATAGAGGCATTGTAGAGAACCCCTTTGTTGTGGTGGCGATGCGGTGCCTCCACTACGACCCGACAACTCATTATTCCGTCATAGAAGCGCTCCAGCTTCCGCGCTTTTTCCCTTACCGCCGCCTCGATAGCCTCGGTAAGCACGATGTTTCTGGCGGTAATCTGCAATGGTAACTTCATGTATAGAACCCCCTTGATTCAGTCGTTCCGGGTAATTATCGACCCAACCACAATATATGTCGTACTCAGCCCTTCTGCCCGCCACCTCCCGGCGCCTCATCGTCAATTGCAGTCACGGCACTCTCTGCTAAACGACCACAGATCCCGGGAAACAAAAGCCAAGGTTCGCTGCGGTTATATCCCGCTGAAGGAATATCCAGCATTTGCGCGTTAGCTGCCGTTCTACCGCATATCCAGATTCTTGAATGCAACATATATTGTGGTCGGGTCGATGAATGAGATATTCCAGGGTTTTTGCTACCGTCATCCTTGGCACCTTCGGCACCGGTCTCTTCAGATTGTCGAAAGAGACGGAAGAGCTCGCCCTCGACGTGCCGAATCTGTACCCGTTTTATTTGAACCCAAATTCAATGATAGACCATTTTCTGGATTGTTAAAGTTTAATGAACTACCGATTCTCCACATGCACCGCAAGCACATCACAAGGGGCGGAATGGAGTACCGCATTGGCGGTGGAACCCAACAAGCGGGAAAGCCCATGTCGCCCGTGGGAACCAATGACTATCAGATCAACCTCCCATTGCTCCGCATGCTCTATGATGGTCCATTTCACCGCGCCAATCTCCACCGTCCAGTTAGCATCCTCCAGCCCCTCCTTTTCCAGCAACTGTTTTAGAGAATCACGAGCCGAATCCAACATCTGATCCTCAAAGTCCACTGGTAACGAAGGCATCCCCTCGTAGGGTGGCGCCATGACCACGGGCTCCACCACGTGAATAACACTTAGCCGGGCATCACAGCACTTTGCCAACCCCTTGGCACGCTGGCAGATTTGTTCAACCCCCGGCATAAAATCCACCGCCAGCAGAATGTGTTGGTAACCATTCATCACGACCTCCTCCCTCGATTCAAACCAGAGACAGCAGCAACAGCACAAACAGCACCACCAACCCGATTGGCACTAGAAGCGCCTTCCAGTCGTCTGCAGTCGCCTTGGGCGCTGTTTTCAAAGTGTGTTTCAAGCCAGGAAAGAACCAGACCAGAACAACCACTACCAGCAACCCCAGCAACAGCTGTTCCCACAGCGCCATCGCCTCCATCACTACCCTCCGTGATCAACACCGCACACTACCATTGAGACTCCAGGTTGGCACTGCCTGTTCCATGGCCCGAAAACAAAAAAGCGCTGGCAACGCCAGCGCTTTTTTTTTGATCGATACAACGGTTGAGCCTCGGCTCATCCGTAAACATCGAACTACAGAATTGCCACATCCTCAGCCTGCAGACCCTTCTGCCCTTGAGTCACAGAAAACTCCACCTGCTGTCCCTCTTCCAAGGTACGGTAGCCCTCGCCCTGTATGGCACGGAAGTGCACGAAGACATCGTCACCTTGTTCCCGCTGAATAAATCCATACCCCTTGGAGTTGTTAAACCACTTTACCGTACCTGTTTCACGTTCTGACATAATCGAATCTCTCTATAAACATATAATCAAACACTCCCGGCATCGAGAGTATTTTCATTGTAGCGGATTTTTCAGCCAAGGTAAGTCCTTTGGATCAATAAAAAGTCATTATTCCAATGGCTTGCTCCTTGAGCCGGATGGGTTTCTGGCCCTTTTTTTGCTAGAAATTCAGGGTTCTCTTAATGAGCCAAATCATTTTATCATCTACTTAGACAAAATTATTTTTAAATCACCTAAAGGACAAGAGACAATATCATGAAAAATATTGGCTTTCCTGCGTTAATGCTTTCCCTGACAACACTCCTGATAGCGACTCCGGCAGCAGCCGAGCTCCCTGCGGGACATCCTCCACTCCCCGGCACCGAAAGAGAAAACCGCGATAATACCGCCTCTGCTTCTGTACTGCCAAACGAGGGTCAGGTGCTCAACACATTCCAGAGCGGGGGTTACCGCTACATCGAAGTTACTGCCGATGGAACATCCCAATGGCTGGCCGCGCCTTTGATAGAAGTTGAAAAGGGGATGCGCATTCGTTATTCAAAGGGGGTACCTATGGCCAATTTCTACAGCAAATCATTGGACAAAACCTTTGAACGGATTCTGCTTGTGGGAAAGATAAAGGTGGTCAAGCCTTAAAGCGAAACCAGTCAGTCGAGCCGGTTGAACTGGGGTGGGCCAGCAATGTGGCCCACCGTTTTTTGGGGAATCTTGCTTCAGCGCATCACTTGTTATGACACTTTAGACAGAGCGCACTACCTGCATTGTCCACCCGAAGGAAGGCAGGATTCACACTTTCATGGGGATCGTGGCATGAGGCACACTGGACAAACCCGTTAAACAAACGCACTCCGGTCAACGTGGCTGGGTCAGCCAGTGCGCCATCCGTGGTAGCCAAGGCTGTATCGTACCTGAAATTAACTGGATGATCGTCGGTGAGATCGTTTCCGATGTTGGACGTCCCGCTCGGCATGACACCACCTGCCCCGGTTCCAGTCATGGTCGGATTATTACCACCCAGCGCGTTGGAAGGGTTGTTAAGTGAGTTGATCGCTATCGTGCCGTCGTGGCAGGAAAGACAAAGATTACTCACCGCGGCAGTGGCCGCATTTGTCCCACCGAGATCCGCCACGCTCGACGCCCCATCAAAAGTAGGACTGGTGTAGACGCCATAACTTGCCTCGCTGGATAAGGTATGGTTCCACAATGGAATATTGTCATTCTTTATCGCCTGGTGAGGTGTATGGCAAAAAATACAAATCTCTGTTTCATCAGTGGATTTTACGGTTCCTGTGCCGCTGGTGGAAAGATTGTGCTTGGTGGACGCAATACTGGCATGTGCCATGCCTAGAGGCAGCAACACTCCAAGGCCAACCAGAATACCAAGACAAAAAGGCTTCACATTGAGTTCAAAACGCTGTTTCATAACCGCTCTCCTCTCCCCGCCGTTCATGATTTTTGGGGATCCATCAGTTTATTATTCTGGAAAAATGCTTCTTGAACATACCATTGGCTATCTTATCGGTACTATCGGCCGAAACCATTAACGACCCTGTCCTCTCTTTTCGATGTTTTTACTTTCTGGCTCACCCATGCCCTTACTGGAACAGATACTGCCCATGTATGCTAGTGCGTACCATCAGCAGGCCGTAGGTAGTAAAAAGCATCATGACATATGGCAACAGGCCGAAAAGGAAGCGACTCTCCACCTCCCGCCACTTGGGTTTGAGCCGCAAATGCAATACAAATGCGTAGGACAAGCCTGTTGCCAACGCCCAACTCTCGATGGGATCCCATCCCCAGTAGCGCCCCCATGCCAAGCTGGCCCAATAGGAACCTGCGGCAATCATAGCGCACCACAGGAAGAAGGCCCATGCCAGCAGCCTTCCCTTCAAAGCTGCGGGGAGCGATGAGGGGACCAACACCGCAGCTGCAGCAAGCGTGCCCGCCCCCACCGCCAGACTATTCAGAGAGGCATGAATCACCAACCAATTGGTACGCAAGGCTGGCGTCCATGGGAAACTTTGCGGGTTATAGGTCAATGCCGCCACAGCACCGATAGCAGCTATGGGCAGGACAAACAATCCGCAGCGCCGTAGCTCCGGAATTCGCCACTGAGCCAGCAAATAGATGCTGACAACCGCCAGGGAATCGACACTAATGTTCTCATAGCGGGTAACGATGGGAAGTTGCCCATACTCCATCCATCGCCGCAGTACCAGAAACAGATGTATTGCGAGACCAGATAGAGCCAACCAAATCCCCGGCATTCCGGCCCTGTATTTTAAAACAACGAAGCCCCCTCCCAACAGATAGAAAGCTGCGACTCCTCCCTGCAATATCACAGGTTCCGGCAATCCCATCATCTGACCATCTGCCAACAATGTGTGTTCATGTCCAGGATTTCATCTCCCGGAACGAGGCAGGGAGTGCTGCACCTTCAAGAGTTCTCGAGTCAAAAACGTGGTCAAACCCTGACATCACCTTCTTATCCCTGTCAGGCTTCGTCGACATCTGCAGCAGATAATTGCTCCCATGACTCCTTGAAAGGCCAATCGGACGACATCACCCATGCCCGCAGCTCCCACTCCCCGTCTCTCTGCACTATCTCGATACGGCGCGGATACACCACGAGATGAACCAGAAATCCCCCAAGCATCACGATAAATCCCGCAAATACCATATATTTGGGATAGTCGGTAGCCAGATAGAAGCCGAGCCAGGGCACGACTCCTTTAAATACCAAACTGTATGCCCCCAGATCCACCATCGAGCCGCTCTTGAGCTCTCCATCGAACAGGGTATTGGCACCATGTTTCACTACCAGCCCCAACACAGGGTCATCTCTCCCTCTCAACCTCATCTCGTACAATAACGCTGTATCATCCAGCTCCACGAGGACATCCCGCTCTACCACCCACTCGCCTTCCCAGTTCCATTCGTTGAGAGGGACGTTGAAATGGATAAACATCCGTCTTCTGATACCATCTTCCCTGATTCGCTCAAAAACAGCACTGTAGCCACCGGTTTTGTTCAGAGACAACTCATAGACACCAAGCTTCAAAGGATGATTAATTTCCACGGTCGCATAATCCGGCGCATTATCCCTTTTGTTCACCAGGAAGAAGGCCTGCAGTTCCCGTAAATAACCATGCGAGGAAAGAGCCACCCTGACCCGTTCCAATCTAAGCGAGGCCCCTAACTTTGCGGGCATTTCCTCTCCCCGGTCTGCTGACAGCTTCTCCGCCTGTCCCATGTATGGCTCACTTTCGCTCAGCTCAAGATGTGCCCCAAATCCCTGGATACCACTCCAGATCCCGCCAAGGACGATTACAACGATACCCAGATGAAAGACGGGAAGCCCCCATAACCCCACAACCCCTCGCGACTGGCTTTTTGAAGAGGGTGAAAAACCGAATGCTGAACCCAGCGGCTGCATAACTTTGGCGGAGAAATGACCATCTCTTCTCAGCTGATAAGAAGGAGCAAACTCTCCCCGATACCAACGGAGTCTCCAGAGGAGAGACTGAATCGTACCCGCCATGGCGCTAACGACCAATACGGTATAAAGGGCGCTGTACCACCAGGAACCAAAGAGATGGGAAAGCTGCAGTGTATCCAGCCAGTAGGAAAGATCATCCCATTCGGTCTGGAACCCAACACGTTGTTCGGGAGACAAACGGCCAGATTGCGGCAATGTCCCACCCAATGCAGTCGTGAGAGCCAACAGACCAATAACAACCAAGGCAAAGTTGTGTGAAGCCAGAAGCCGCCACAGGCGAGAATTCAACACGTACCGGTTTGCCTTTATGGTGAGTTCGGAAGTATTCAGGCCGCTTTATTCAAATATCGATCAAGGATTTCAGGGAACGGTCGCTTTCGGCCATCAACACCCCATCATACCAAAATATTGATGACAATCGGATCTCTGCCAGTTTCCGCTCTGGATACTATCCACATCTGTCCGCGAATCGATACCCGAGTAACCAGGGGTGCGCTGGAGATAAGGGGCCGGGTCTGGGTTCGGTCCTTGTCCGTAGACCAGCAATGCCTTCCTCTTCCAGCCGTGAGGAATGGCAACGTGACAGGTCTGACATGTTGCGAATCCACCACCGACATGGAACATATGGAGGTTTTTAGCGCTGTATCCCCCCATACCGCCGGATCCTCCCGGCGTGCTGAAACCGGTCCTTTCCGGTGCCCAGGAGCCCCCACCATACACATTGACATCGTGACACTTGAAACAAAGATGATCAGGCGTTGCCCTGGTACCACTGTTCCATGGAGCTCGCAATATTGCCCACTCGGTACTTCCATGGGGGCCCTTGGGTACCGTTCCTACGCCGTCCGCGTAGCTGTCATCCGAGTGGCAATCTGAGCAGGTCATGGTGCTTGTCGCATCCAGGTCACCAATGAGCGAACTGGAATAGTCACAACCTCCTGAGCAATAACTGCTCCCTGGCACCACCATATAAAAATCGTTCTTTCCCTGGGCAGCTACGGGATGATAAGAGGCGTTGTTGGGGTTAAACTCGATGGCCTGATCAGTAAGGGTGGTATAATAGGGTTGACCGTTGGGCTCCACGGGTGGATTGGTCCCGAACGCATAGTAGGAATGACACTTCAGACAGAGCTGATACTGATACTGAATGTCATCCACCTCCGTAAAACTTACCACCTGCCCCCAATTGCCCGGCCACACCGGCTCCACACCCCACACCCCTTTC
>CAZKYF010000002.1:0-39458 GCA_964557025.1 uncultured Chromatiales bacterium
TGGCCGGCGCGCTCGAAGTCCCCTTTGAACTCCGAATCACCATCGATCTGGATCGCACGAATCGGGAACGGGCTACGGGCCTGGAGCCGTTCGAGAAAATCCGCCGCACACCGGCTGCTCACCCGGCTGTAGACCTGCCCCCACGGTCCAGCGTGAGGCCGCGTCCCAGGCCCTGAAGTGGTACACTGTCACCCCCGGCAACAACCGAACGTGCAACACGTCCGCCTGCACCAGGTCGCCCGGTCCGCTGCCCGACAGGCCATAGGGCGCACGCCGTGCCCGGGGACGACGCCACGGCCGGCCATGCCGTCGAGCACCTCCCGGGCCATTGGCCTCAGGGAGCCGGCATCGCACCTTCAGCCAGGCCAGAATCCGCCCCACCGCGCTGTCAGACACCTCGTGCCCTTGGGTGCGCGCCAGCCCCCCCGGCTTCGCCTTGCTCCAGGCCGGGAAGCTCATCCGCAGCCGACGCACCGCTTCGGCAAACCGCATGTCCCAATGCCGACGACGAACCCGCCTCGGTCGCCGGGGGCGGGGACGCGGATCTCTGACCCCTTCCCGCTCCAGATGCTTGGGCCAGCGGTACAGCGTGGCTCGACCCACACCCAGCATCTCCGCCGCCTGGGCCGCCGTCAGACCATGCGCGCAGCGCAGGCGCTCGAACCGCTTCAATTGCTTCAGTCGAAAAATTGCCTCGGGTTCGTTACAGCTCTTGTCTGCCAGCCGGGCAGACCACATTATTTCCCCTTGAAGGCCAAAAACCTTCATCTCTGGGCCTCCGCTTCCGGTTTCTTCCCAACTCCCGGATATGAGGCCCCTTCTTCTCGCCCTCAACGTCTTGCATGTGTCTGAACTTGGTCAGTACACCCCAAGCAAGCATATGCGGATGGTATCGGACATACTGAAGGGCAATACACGCCTGTGAGGACTGGGAGGCAGCACTGTCAAAGGCCCATGCGGTGCTTGAGAAGCTCAGAGCGATGCGCTTGAAGGAAGCGGCGGCCAAGATCGACAAATCGATAGAAGAGACACTTATCACATGGATTCCCTGCCTCCCACTGGCGCCGGATACGCACCAACAACCCATTGGAGAGGATCATATGGGAGATCAGGCGCCACCCCGCTCCATCTCGCCGGACACCACTCCCGGCAACTCCTCCGCCAGCCGCTCGATGAGTTCCCGTTTGGCAATCCTTTCCCGCCACCGTTGAGGGATGGCGTCTGCACCGTAGTAGGCGCCGGCGAGCTGGCCGTAGATGGCGCCGGTGGTGTCGGCATCGTGGCCGAGGTTGACGGCCAGCAGGGCGCCCTGCTCGAAACGGTCGCTGTTGTGGAAGGCCCAGAGGGCGGCTTCCAGGGAGCGGACGACGTAGCCGGTGCCGCAGATTTCGGGGGGCTGTTTCCGCTTGAAGGAGCCGCTGGCGACGTCGTCGATGGCTGGCGCCAGAGGGTTTGCCCGCCACAGCCCCTCCAATGGGGCGTATCGGGCGGCCAGCAGGGTCTCCTTGGGTTCACCGCGCAGGGCCCCGACGATGAGACCGGCATAGTAGCGGCAGGCATCGATGGCTTCCTGCGCGGCGTGGGTGGTGCGGGACATGTCGGCCGCCCGTTCGATGGCGAGACGGGGATGGTCTGCATACGCCAGGGGGATGGGAGCGAGCCGCATCAGGGAGCCGTTGCCGGCGCTGCGTGGATCGGAACCGCCGGAACAGGGATGGCCGCTCTGCTCGAAACGTCTCAGGGCGGTGGCGACGGTGTTGCCGATGTCGAAGCAGATCCCGGTGCAGCTCATGTATCCCTCCCGGTACCAGCGCAGGTAACGCTGCATCTGGTCGGCCGGATCGAACCCTTTTTCGATCAGGCTCTCCGCCAGGCAGAGGGCCATGGCAGTGTCGTCGGTCCACTGACCCGGCTCGAGCTTGAATGGCCCGCCACCGACCATGTCGGTGATGGGCTCGAAGCTGCCCGGCGGCCTGAACTCCAGGGTGGTACCCAGGGCATCGCCGCAGGCAAGACCGAGCAGGGCGCCGCGATAACGTTCCTGTCGTGTCATGTTCGTTCCTCCGCTTTTTTCAGGAAGCAGCGATTGTGCGGGTTGTCGGCCCGGACCACCATCTCCAGCCGCACCGTGGCCCGGGTCATGCCGCAGAACAACAGCCGTTGGTACCGCTCCATTCGCTCCGGATCGGGATCGATCTCCACGAAGATCACCGCGGGTGCCTCCTGTCCCTTGAAGCGGTAGATGCTGTCGAAGGTAATCTGGCCGTCGGTGAATCGCTGGTTGCCGTGCTGATCGTACTCGCCGGTGAAGCGGCGCAGTTTCACGCCCCCTACCCGCTCCTGCTCGCTGAACAGGGAGCTGCTGGCGCCGCGGCAGCTGAGCACCACGATATCGTCGTGACCAAACCCCTGGCGGAGCAGCGCCTGCACCCGGTTGCCGACGAGGCGGATCTGCTCCGCGTCGCTGCGGTAGCCGTGGACGCCGATCCCCAGACCGGGCAGGCCGTTTCCGGACTCGAATTCGAACGGCAGGGTACTGCGGATGAAGCGGGCGATGGAGGCCGGCGATCGGTAGTTGGTCAGGCTGCGGTAGCGGACGAAGCCGGGCAGATCGAGCTCCAGCTTGCCCTGCAGGTTCTGGACCGGATCCTCCAGCCAGAGGATGTCGGCGTCGTCGCGCAGAAACAGCTGCAGGATCTCGAACCACTCCGCCTCGAAATCCTGCCCTTCGTCCACGATCAGGGTGTCGAACAGCCAGTCGTCGGGGATCGGTTCGGCGGTGACCTGCTCCTGGACCGTCTGCCAGAAGCGGGGATCGCTCTTCATCCGCTGGAAGTCCAGGGTGTGGCCACGGGATTCCAGGAAGGTGTGGCAGAAACCGTACCAGGTGCTCACGAAGCCTCCCTCACCGACACTGTGCCGCAACCGTTCAGCCAGCGGGCGATTGTAGCAGGTGAGCAGTACACGCTGCCCGGCGGCGGAGGAACGGGCGAAAAACTCCCGCGCCACCAGACTCTTGCCGCTGCCGGCGGTACCGGTCACCCGCAGGCGGAAAGGTTGCATCTCCAGGTTGGTGAGGATGGAGGCGAGCGACCCCACCTGGCGGACGAAGGTCTGCTGCTGGGCACCGATGTGGGCATGGATGTCCGGCACCACCCGATAGGTCTGGCAGAAAAAATCCCGGATCTTTTCGAACCTCCCGTCGTTCTGCCGGCTTCCCGGACCGAGCAGGGAGTCGATGCGCGCCGCCAGGCCATCCTTCGCGGCGGCATCCACGATACGGCGCTCGTCCAGCCCCGCCGCGTTCAGCTCCACCACCTTGTAGTCGGGGCAGTAGATGAGACAATCCACCGAGAGCGGGATCTTCTTGCCGTGCCGCTGCTTGAACGCCTCCCGCACCTTCTCCATGGAGCGATGAATCTGATCCACCACGTTCTTCTCGCCGTCCCGATAGCGTTTGACCAGCCCGTTGGCACCCTCCTCCAGCAGCCCGTTCTTCTGCTCGATGAACAGCAGGTCACCGGAGCGGTTGAGAATGACGAAATCGATCTCGCCGAAATGGTTCCAGCGCTCGTAGCCGCGGCTCCAGTGCACACCGTGGAATACGGTGTAGTCGCCGGACAGGGACGACTTGAGCAGGCGCAACGTCTCCAGCTCGGGGGCATGGGCGCCGGCCAGGGCCAGGCGCGAGATGTCGGACGGGATGATGTGGGCCATGGGTGTCACTCAACCGGAATCGGATCTCCGTTAGATATCGGTGAGTAACCGACTTTGTTTTAATTCCCCACCCCGGCCCCGGCGGCTCATCCCACCAACGATCGGTCTGCCTGAAACGCCCTCATTCCAGCCAGATCACCGCGGCCATCCGCCCGGTCACGCCGTCACGGCGGTAGGAGAAAAACAGCTCGTGCTCGGTAAAGGTACAGCGGTCACCGCCGAATACGGCCTCGACACCGCAGTGCCGCAGGCGAAGTCGGGCCAGGGTGTAGATGTCTGCCAGCCAGCGGCCGGCGGCAGGCCGGAACGCGGCACGGGCTTCCGGATGTGCCTGCACGAACCGCCGGTACACTTCGTCACCCACCTCGAACCGTTCGGGGCCGATGGCGGGTCCGAGCCAGGCGAGCAGCCGCTCCGGCGGCAGCCCCAGGCGACGCACGGCGGCTTCGACGACGCCGTCGGCCAGCCCGCGCCAGCCGGCGTGGACGGCAGCCACCCCTTCCCCTTCCCGATCGCACAGCAGGAGGGGAAGGCAATCGGCGGTGAGCACGGCGCACACCACATCGGAGACACGGGTGAAGCTGGCGTCCGCCTCACACCCGGCGGTAACCTCCCCGGCCGCCACCACCCGGCAACCGTGTACCTGGTTCAGCCAGCGGGGGACGGCGGGAAGCGCCAGGGCCTCGGTCAGACGGCGGCGGTTCTCGTCCACGGCGGCGGGGTCGTCCCCCACATGGTCACCCAGGTTGAGGGCATGGTACGGAGGGACGCTCACCCCGCCGAGACGGGTGGTGAAACCGGCCCGCACCCGGGGCGGTACCGGCCAGTCGGGGCGGATCCATTCAACGGTCACGGGAGGCATCGCTCTGGAGAACGTCGATCAGCCGCGCCATGTCCTCCGGCAGGGGGGAGTGCCACGCCATCGCCTCGCCGCTGGCCGGGTGGATCAGCCCGAGCCGGCCCGCATGCAGCGCCTGGCGGCGAAAGCCGCGCAGGGTTTCGGCCAGTTCCCCGCTGCAGCCGGCTGGAATGCGAAGGCGTCCGCCATAGACCGGGTCCCCCACCAGCGGATGGCGGATGTGGGCCATGTGAACGCGAATCTGGTGGGTGCGGCCGCTCTCCAGGCTGACCTTCAGCAGGGTATGGGCAGCGAACCGCTGCGCCACGCGGTAATGGGTGACCGCCGGTTTCCCGCCCGAGGTCACCGCCATGCGCTTGCGGTCCACGCGATGACGGCCGATGGGGGCGTCCACGGTGCCGCCGGCAAGCAACACCCCCGTCACCACCGCCTGATACTCCCGCTTCATCGTGCGCGCCTGGAGCTGTTCCACCAGGCGGAGATGGCTGGTGACGGTCCGCGCCACCACCAGCAGGCCGCTGGTCTCCTTGTCGAGACGGTGCACGATTCCCGCCCTGGGCACCTCCGCCAGCTCGGGAGCATGGTGCAGCAGTGCGTTGAGCAGGGTGCCGTCGGGATTGCCGGCCGCGGGATGCACCACCAGCCCGGCCGGCTTGTCGATCACCAGGATGGATTCGTCCTCGAAAAGAACCCTCAAGGGGATGGCCTGAGGCTCCCAGCACACCTCCGTCTCGGGCTGCACCTCCAGCTCCACCCGCTCCCCGCCCATCACCCGATCGCTGGGCGAGGGACTGCGCCCGTCCACCCTTACCCGCCCCGCCTTGATCCACTGGCTCAAGCGGCTACGGGAGTAATCGGGGAACAATACGGCCAACACCCGATCGAGCCGTTTCCCTCCTTCGGACACGGGGATTCGGGCGACGAGCCGAAGCGGCGACGGCGCCTGTCCACCCGTCGCTATCGGTTTGTCCATCTTTCGGATAAAATAGGAACCAACATTTATCAAACGAATCAGAATGGTAATGCCCTTCGGCACGGCACATCGAAACTATCGGATACTCTAACACAATGCACCGATTCGTCCGTCTGCTCATTCTCTCACTCGTCCTGTTGCTCGGGGCCTGCGCCAGCGTGGACAAGAAACAGGAGTGGTCCGCCCAGCAGTATTACAAGGAAGCCAAGACCGCTCTCGACAACCGCGATTACGAGACCGCCATTCGCTATTACGAGGAGCTCAAGACCGCCTATCCGTACGGTCGTTACGCCGAACAGGCGGATCTGGACATCATCTACGCCTATTACAAGGGAGGGGAACCGGAGTCGGCCATCGCCGCGGCAGACAACTTCATCAAACAGCATCCGCGCCACCCCAACGTGGACTACGCCTACTACCTGCGCGGACTGGCCAGTTTCTCCCAGGGGGACAGCTTCCTGAACAAAACCTTCAATCAGGATCCAACCCAGCGGGATCCCAGCCATTTGCGCCGCGCCTTCAACTATTTCTCGGAACTGGTGCGCAAGTTCCCGCAGAGCAAATACCGCGCCGATGCCTTGCAGCGGATGAAGTATCTGCTCAATGCATTGGCACGGCACGAGATCCACGTGGCCCGGTTCTACCTGGAGCGGGAAGCCTATCTGGCGGCCGCCAACCGGGCACGATACGTGGTGGAACACTACCAGAACACCCCATCCGTGGCGGAGGCGCTGGACATCATGGCCCAGGCCTACGAGAAGATGGGGCGAAACGAGCTGGCCGACGATGCGCGCCGGGTCCTCAAGCTCAACTTTCCGGACTATCGCGGGCCATCACCCCGCACCCAATGAGGTCAAGGCCGATGTGGGACTTCTTCGAGACCGTTCGCCACCGCCACTCCATCCGCAAGTACCAGAGCGATCTCCCCGTGGAGGAGGAGAAGCTGAACGCCATCCTCGAGATGGCCTGCGCCGCACCTTCCGCGGGTGATCTGCAGGCCTACCACATCACGGTCGTGCGGGACGAAGCACTGCGCCGGGACTTGGCCGATGCGGCATCCCATCAATGCTTCGTCGCCGAGGCGCCGGTGGTACTGGTATTCAGTGCCGATCCAGTGCGTTCCGCCACCCGTTTCGGTGAACGGGGGGCGCGAATCTACGCCCTGCAGGATACTACCATCGCCGCCGCCTACGCCCAGCTGGCGGTGGTGGCCGCCGGACTGGCCTCCACCTGGGTGGGGGATTTCGACGAACAACGGGTGAAGACGATTCTGGATCTGGATGCCGACTTCCTTCCACTTTCCCTGCTCAGCATCGGCTACGCGGCCGAAGTGGCAGAGCTCTCGCCCCGCCGTCACCTGGACGAGATGGTCAGCTGGCGCTGAGCCGCTCTCCCCACGCCTCCAGCGCATCCAGAATCCGTGCCTGCTGTACCCCGCCGACACCCTCCCGGCGCAGCTCGGCGATACGTGCCCGGTAGCCCTCGATGCCCAGGGTGTCCCCGCCCGCCCCCTGCGCGATCCGCGCCCGGCGGAACCGTTCCCAACGCTGCCGCTCGTCGGGCGACAGGGTCTCCGGCCAGTTGCGTGCGCGGTAACGGAACAGCAGCTCCGGCAGTCGCTCGTCCCGAAAGGGGAAATCCTCCTCCGCCAGCTCCCGGGGGGAGGCCTTTCTCACCCGCTCCATGAGGAACCGATCGGAATCGTCGAAAAATCCCTCGTATAGCGCCAGCTCAACATCCTCGGCACCGCCGTAGGCGGCTTCTCCGTACGCGGCGGCAACCCGCTCTCCGAACCCCTCGCTTGTCCGCAGCAATTCCCAATGGCGCCGGCAGGCGTCCAGATCGATGGCTATCCGTTCGGCCGCGCCCGCATCAAGGGTCTTTCGGGGCGCCAGGGCCGGACACTTGTTGACCTTCACCGACTTGACCGGCAACCGCGCCACCCCTTCCGCCAGCTCGGCGTTGGGGGTGAACAACCGCTCCCGCAGCTCCTCCACCTCCAGCGCCAGGAACGGCCGGGGGTCGTGACGCAAATCATAGACCAGCACGCCGTTGCCGTTGCGCGGCTCGGCCACCAGCGGCATCACCAGGGTGGTGCACCCGATCTCTGCAGGATACATGCGAGAAGTATGCACCACCGGGGTGTGCCCCTTCAGATCCAGCAGTTCCGCCACCTTGTGCTTGCTGCGCAGCTGGAACAGCCAGTCGTAGAGGCGGGGCTGGGCCCGCCGGATGAGCCTCGCCAGTGCAATGGTGGCCCGAACGTCGGACAAGGCATCGTGGGCCGAATCGTGGGCCAGGCCGTTGGCCTCCGCCAGGTCCTCGAGCCGGAAGCTGGGCTTTCCCTCCGCATTGCGTGGCCACTGGATGCCCTCCGGCCGAAGGGCATAGGCCATGCGGGTGAGGTCGATGAGATCCCAGCGTGAATTGCCGTTCTGCCACTCCCGGGCATACGGATCGTAAAAGTTGCGGTAGAGCGTGTGGCGGGTCACTTCGTCGTCGAAACGCAAGGTGTTGTAGCCCAAACCGCAGGTGCCGGGACGGGCCAGCTCCCCATGGATGCGGGCGATGAATTCCGGCTCCGGAACCCCCTCCGCCTCCGCCTGCTGCGGGGTGATGCCGGTGAGCAGACAGGCCTCGGGATGGGGCAACAGATCCGGCGGCGGCTTGCAGTAGAGCACCAGCGGCTCACCGATCTCGTTGAGCGCTTCATCGGTACGCACGCCGGCGAACTGGGCGGGGCGATCCCGCCTCGGATCGGCGCCGAAGGTCTCGTAGTCGTGCCAGTAGAGGGTGGGTTTCAAGGAGGCTCCAATCCTGGATGAGATACTTTCACTGTCAATGGCATCGTCCCGGGTCGATTCGATGCGCTTCGGCACAAGCCGACAATCTGTCACGACTCGATCCTCCGTCGAAGGACAGGGCTTCCGAACGTAGTGGCAATCACGATTGACGATTCCATATCGTAACAGCATTTGGACGGACCGCCCACAATCCCACGGCCCGCTGTTTTCCGGCTTGAGTCCGTTCCTCGAATCTGCTGTTAGAATAGCCGCTGCACCCGGTGCTTCCATTATCCGTTTTGGCGGCTGAAACAGGAGAAGTCCACTGAACAGCAAACGCAGTCCGGAACATCCCTCCTGGAAACTGGATCTCTCCGTGCCCGACGGCGTGCTGCAGATCGGGCTGTCCGGCAGCTGGCGGATGCGCGACCGGCTGCCGTCGGCCGAGACCGTGGCGGCGGCACTGGAGAAACATCCACAAGTGAAGCGGGTGGTGTTCGACGCCGGCGGGCTTTCACGATGGGACAGCGGCCTGATCAACTTCCTGCGCAATGTGGTCTCCCTGTGCGAGGCGCGCGGGTTGACGGTGGAGCGGGATTCACTCCCCGAAGGCGCCAAACGGCTGCTGAAACTGGCTGCCGCGGTTCCCGAGCAAACCACCGGTCGGCACGTGGAACCGCCGAACCTGTTCCATCACGTGGGGCAGGTCACGCTCGATCTGCTCCACGGGGCGCCGGCCATGGTGCGTTTCATCGGGGAGGTCACCCTGGCATTCGGACGTCTGCTGCGCGGCAAGGCGCGGTTCCGGGGTTCCGACCTGATGCTGTTGATCCAGGAGACCGGCCCGCAGGCGCTGCCCATCGTCTCCCTGATCAGCTTCCTGGTGGGCCTGATCCTGGCCTACATGGGGGCGGTGCAGCTGGCCCAGTTCGGCGCCCAGATCTACATCGCCGATCTGGTGGGGATCGGCATGTCCCGGGAGATTGGCGCACTGATGACCGGCATCATCCTCGCCGGCCGTACCGGGGCCGCATTCGCCGCGCAGCTCGGCACCATGCAGGTGAACGAGGAGATCGACGCCTACCGGACGCTCGGGATCTCCCCCATCGATTTTCTGGTACTGCCGCGCATGCTGGCGCTGATCCTGATGGCTCCCCTGCTCACCCTCTATGCCAGCCTGGTAGGGATGGTGGCCGGCATGCTGGTGGCGGTCACCGCCTTCCACGTGGATGTGAACGAATACTATCAGCAGACGCTCTCCGCCTTGACCCTTTCCCATTTCCTGGTGGGACTCAGCAAGGGGGTGGTGTACGGCGCGCTGATCGCCATCGCCGGCTGTCTGCGGGGCATGCAATGCGGACGCAGTGCCTCGGCGGTGGGCGAGGCCACCACCTCGGCGGTGGTCACCGGCATCGTGTTCATCGTGGTCTCCGCCTCGGTGTTGACCATCCTCTACCAGAAGTTGGGAATATGAGCGACACGGCACACATCGAGGTGAAGGACCTCACCATGGCCTATGGGGATTTCGTGATCCAGCGGGATCTGGCGTTCACCATCCGGCGTGGTGACGTATTCATCATCATGGGGGGCAGCGGCTGCGGCAAGAGTACGCTGCTCAAACATCTCATCGGGCTGAAGAGACCGGCGAAAGGAACGATCCGGTTCGATGGAGTGGATTTCTGGCAGGCCCCCGAATCCCAACGGGAGTCCCTGAAACGCCGCTTCGGTGTGCTATTCCAGAGCGGTGCCCTGTGGAGCTCCATGACCCTGCAGGAGAATGTCGCCTTGCCACTCTCGGAATATACCGATCTGAGCGACCGGGAGGTGAACGAGATCGCCTCCCTGAAGCTGGCGCTGGTGGGGCTGTCGGGATTCGAGCGTTTCTATCCCTCGGAAATCAGCGGCGGGATGCGCAAGCGGGCCAGCCTGGCGCGGGCCATCGCACTGGATCCGGAGGTACTGTTCTTCGACGAGCCATCCGCCGGTCTGGATCCCATCAGCTCCCGCCGGCTGGACGAATTGATCCTCGAGCTGCGCGACAGCCTGGGCGCCACCATCGTGGTGGTGACCCACGAGCTGGCCAGCATCTTCACTATTGGAAACGACTCTGTTTTTCTCGATAATGAGCGCCGGACCATCATCGCCCGGGGTAACCCCAAGATGCTACGTGATCACGCTGACGACCCCAAGGTACGCGCCTTCCTCAACCGGGGTGAGCCATGAGCAGGAAAGCCAATCCGACCGTGATTGGACTGTTCGTGGTGGGCGCCATCGGGCTGTTCCTGCTGGCCGCCTTCCTGCTCAGCGAAGGAACCCTGTTCTCCAAGAAGCGTCATTACGTGCTCTTCTTCGAAAATTCGGTCACTGGCCTCACAGTGGGATCGCCGGTCAGCTTTCGCGGCGTGAAGGTGGGCACGGTGACCGACATCACCCTTCAGGTGGATCCGGAAACGGAGCAGATCTTCATCCCGGTCCACATCGAGATCGAGCCTCGCCGTTTCGCCATCGCCCGGGGCCGGGAGGCTGAGCCGAGTGAACACTTCGATCTGCAGAGCCTGGTGGATCGGGGCTTGCGCGCCCAGCTGCAGATCCACAGCTTCATCACCGGGCAGCTCTTCATCCAGCTGGACTACCATCCGGACGAACCACCACGTTACGTGGGTGGACTCACCCGCTACCCGGAGATCCCCACCGTTCCCTCCCTGCTGGACAAGCTGGGAGGCAAGCTGCAGAACTACAGCTATGAAAAGCTGCTCGACAACCTGGCCGCCACCATGACCGGACTGGAGCGGCTGGTGAACTCCCCCGAGCTCATGGAGGCGGTCCACGGCTTCAACCGGTTGCTGAAGCGGGTCGATACCCTGGTCGCCCATCTGGACAGCGAGGTGGGTCCCCTGGCGACCAACCTGAACCAGACCCTGGCCGAGGCGCAAAGGGCGCTGGCCGACATCCGCCGGGCGACCGATCGCCTGGACGGCCATGCCGGGCAGATGGCTGCCAGTTTCGAGAACTCCATGGCGGAAGCCAATGCTGCCTTCCGCGCCCTCGGGGAACAACTCTCCGACGACTCGGAACTGCACTACCAGCTCTCGCACGCGCTGCAAGAGCTTTCCGAATCGGCCCGGTCACTGCGCATCCTGGCCGATACCATCGAGCGCAATCCGGAGACCCTGCTGAAAGGAAAGCGATGACACGATGATGCGCCCATTACTCATCCTCTGCCTCCTGCTCCTGCTGGTCGGCTGCTCCACGCCGCCCTCCCGTTTCTACGTATTGACCCCGGTGGCGCCGGATGCGTCGCCGAAGCCCACCACGAGTCCCGGCATCGGCGTCGTGGTCGGTCCCGTCTCCTTGCCGGAGTATCTGCTCCGCCCCCAAATTGCGCTCCGCAACGAGGCCAACGAGATCCAGTTCCAGGAGTTCCATCGCTGGGCGGAGCCGCTGCACGGCAACTTCAGCCGCGTGCTGGCGGAAAACCTCTCCCGTCTGCTGCACAGCGCCCGTGTGGTGCGCTATCCCGGCTACCGGGCGGGTGATCTTCCCTATCAGGTGGTGGTGGACGTCACCCGCCTGGACGTGGGCAAGGGGCGCCCGGTGACGCTCGTGGCCCGCTGGCGCATCCTCGACCGGCACGACCGGAAGCCGTTGTACGACGGCCGGAGCACCATCCAAGAACCGGTGGAGGGGAACGCCCCTCAGGCCATCGTCGCGGCCCAGAGCCGAGCGCTTGCGCAGCTCAGCCGGGAGATCGCCGAGGCCCTCGAGCGCCATGAAAAAAGCCCCTGACCCCCGGTTGGCCGCCTATACTCATTGGAGCCGGTGTCCGGGCGACGCACCAGAAAAGATCATGGAACGCGGGTGGTCCACCGCTCCACCTGCCGGAGAGAACCTTCTCCGTCCAATGAACCCATCTTGCCAGGAAAGCCATGCTTCACATCGACGGCGCCATCGGTGAAGGCGGCGGCCAGATTCTGCGCACCGCTCTCTCCCTTTCCCTTTGTCTCGGCAAACCTTTCCGTATCGACCGGATCCGCGCCACCCGTGCCCGTCCCGGCCTGCAGCGGCAGCACCTCGCGGCGGTACGGGCCGCGGCCGCCATCGGCGATGCCGAGGTGAGCGGCGCGGAACGGGGCTCTCAAAGTCTCGAGTTCCGGCCCGGCAAGGTCAGGCCGGGGGAATACCATTTCGACATCGGCTCCGCCGGCAGCACCACGCTGGTCCTCCAGACATTGCTACCCCCGCTGATGCTGGCCGACACCCCCTCCCGCCTGACCCTGGAAGGGGGTACCCACAATCCGCTGGCACCTCCGTTCGAGTTCTTGCAGGCGGCCTACCTCCCCCAGTTGGCCGACATGGGCGCGCGGATCCAGCTCACCCTGGAACGGGCCGGTTTTTACCCTGCGGGGGGTGGATGCCTGCACGCCGTCGTCCAACCGGTGCAGAAATTGCGTCCCCTGCACCGTGAAACACGGGGCAAGGAGACCGCCCGTCACGCCATCGCCCTGCTCGCACGATTGCCACGCCACATCGCCGAGCGGGAGCTGGCGGTGATCGCCCGCGCCTTCCAGATCGATGAGAGCGGGCTCGAAATCCGTGAGGAGAAACGGAGCCCCGGCCCCGGCAACGCGGTCAGCCTGTTTCTCGAGGCCGAACGGATCACCGAGGTGTTCACCGGCTTCGGACAACGGGGCGTGCCGGCGGAACGGGTCGCCCAACGGGTGGTGGATGCCGCCCGGGAGTATCTGGATGCCGGGGTTCCGGTAGGGAAACACCTGGCCGACCAATTGCTGCTGCCCATCGCCCTGGCGAGTGAGGGAAGTTTCGTCACGCTCCCCCCAACGGCCCACACCATCACCAACATGGCCACCATCCGGCATTTCACCGATGCCGAATTCCAGGCCGTCCGGTTGAACGGGAACCGCTGGCGCATCTCGCTTTCGGAAACGAACTGACTCTCCCGGAGTGCTATGCTTTCCCTGACATCCGGGAGAAGGTGATGGAATTCATCCTGCTGCTCTTTCTGGTCATCGATCCGTTCGGTAACCTGCCCTTCGTGCTGGCCATGCTGCGCGACCTGCCGGAGCCATGCTATCGGCGGGCCATCGTCAGGGAGGTGGGCCTCGCCTTCGCCATCCTGCTGCTGTTCGCCGGCACGGGGGATCCCCTCTTCCGTTACCTCGACATCGATCCCTCCTCGCTGCAGATCTCGGGTGGCATCATCCTTTTCCTCATCTCGCTGAAGATGATCTTCCAGAGTTCCAGCGCCATCTTCGCCGACGATTACGCCACCAATCCCATTCTGGTCCCCATCGCCGTCCCTTCCATCGCCGGCCCCGCCACCATCACCACCGTCATGATCCTCCACGGCCAACAGCGGGCCAGCCTGCTCGACATCTTCCTCGCCCTGGCAGTGGTCCTTGCCGCAACCCTGCTCATCCTGCTCGCCGGGCGACGCCTGAAAACCCTCCTCGGAGACCGCGGCCTCCTCGCTCTCGAGAAATTCATGGGACTGCTGCTGAATCTGGTCTCGGTGAACATGATCATGGAAGGAATCACCGCCTGGCTTGGGTAAGGACAAAATCCCGTAGTAGCAAAAGCACAAGCTGCAGCAGATGCACTTTTCCGGCCAATCGGGTAAAGTGTGCCGCGCATTGCGGTCTTTCCACCGCAGTCAGAAAACATGAAGAGGTCGTTATTATGTCAAACTATCTGATCGCCCCCTCCATTCTCTCCGCCGATTTCGCACGGCTGGGGGAAGAGGTCCAGAACGTACTGGACGCCGGTGCCGACGTGGTCCACTTCGACGTGATGGACAACCACTACGTTCCCAATCTGACCATCGGCCCGCTGGTCTGCGAGGCGTTGCGGGACTACGGGATCACCGCGCCCATCGACGTCCACCTGATGGTCAAACCGGTGGACCGTATCATTCCCGACTTCGCCAAGGCGGGAGCCACCTATATCACCTTCCATCCGGAGGCCTCGGAGCACATCGACCGCAGCCTGCAGTTGATCCGGGACAACGGCTGCAAGTCCGGGCTGGTATTCAACCCCGCCACGCCGCTGGATTACCTCTCCTACGTCTTGGACAAGGTGGACATGGTGCTGCTGATGTCGGTCAACCCGGGCTTCGGCGGGCAGAGTTTCATCCCTTCCACCCTGAAGAAGCTACGCGAGGCACGCCGCATCATCGATGAAAGCGGCTACGACATCCGCCTGGAGATCGACGGTGGGGTGAAAATCGACAACATCGGCGAGATTGCCGCCGCAGGTGCCGACACCTTCGTGGCCGGTTCCGCCATCTTCAACACCGACGACTACAAGGCCACCATCGATGCCATGCGCGCCGAGCTGGCCAAGGCAACGGAAGTAACGGCATAGCCTTCATGCAGTTCGATAGACCGGCCATGATCCTGTTCGACGTGGACGGCACGCTGGTGGACAGTGTGCCGGACCTCGCCTGGTGCGTGGATCGCATGATGGAACAACTGGGGCTCCCTCCTCGTGGGGAGGCCAAGGTGCGCAATTGGGTGGGTAACGGCGTGGAGGCGCTGGTGCGCCGCGCGCTGGCCGATCGAATGGAAGGAGATGCCGATCCGGTGCTGTTCGAGCGAGCCTACCCCCTGTTTCTGGCGCTCTATGCCGACAACACCAGCGAACGCAGCCATCTCTACCCCGGGGTGGCCGAAACGCTGGAATCGTTGCAAGCGGCCGGCTATCCCCTGGGCAGCGTCACCAACAAGGCGGAGCAGTTCACCCTGCCCCTCCTCGGGTCACTGGGAATCCGGGACTTTTTCGAGATCGTGGTCAGCGGCGACACACTGCCGCGCAAGAAGCCGGATCCCCTTCCTCTGCTGCACGTGGCGGAGTTTTTCGGCGTTCGACCCGAGGACTCCCTGATGGTAGGGGATTCGGTGAGCGATGTGAAGGCGGCACGGGCGGCGGGATTCCGCATCGTCTGCATGAGCTACGGCTACAACCACGGCGAGGATATCCGTGATGCCGGCCCCGATGCGGTCATCGACCGGATGACCCAGTTGCCGGAATTGCTGCCACAAGGCACACTGATCCCATGAAGAACGGTTACCTGGCGGATCGCAGGAGACGATGGCGGAGCTAAACGGCAACGCTCCCATGTTCCTCCGCGCATCGTTTGTATGTTGACAGGTAACCCATGATGACCCCCGAACAGTTCGATTCCCTCGCCACCCAGGGCTACAACCGAATCCCGCTGATGCGGGAGGTACTGGCCGATCTCGACACTCCGCTTTCGACCTACCTCAAGCTGGCCGACGCACCCTACTCCTATCTACTGGAGTCGGTACAGGGGGGCGAGAAGTGGGGACGCTATTCCATCATCGGCCTGCCCGGCCACACGCTCCTGGAGGTGTACGGCCACCGGATCACCCTGTCGCGGGATGGCGAGGTGGTGGAGGAGGTCGAAACGACCGACCCGCTCGCCTGGATCGCCGCCTTCCAGGGGCGATTCAGGGTGCCCGAACTGCCGGAACTGCCCCGTTTCACCGGTGGATTGGTAGGCTATTTCGGATATGACACCATCCGCTACATAGAGCCACGCCTTGCCCGGTGTCCCAACCCGGATCCCCTGCGAACCCCCGATATCCTGCTGATGGTCTCCGATGAGGTGGTGGTGTTCGACAACCTGAGTGGCAAGCTCTACGTGGTGGTCCACTGCGATCCCGGCGAACCGGACGCCTTCGCCCGGGGAGAACAACGGCTCGGCGAGCTGGTGGAGCGGCTCTCCCGCCCGGTGCCACGCCACTTCCATCCCCGTCCCGCCCGAGTGGAGGAGACCGATTTCGTCTCCGGCTTCAGTCAGGTGGAATTCGAACAGGCGGTGGAACGGATCAAGCACTACATCACCGCCGGAGATGTGATGCAAGTGGTACTTTCCCAGCGGCTCTCCATCCCGTTCCACGCACCGCCGCTCCATCTCTACCGGGCGCTACGCAGCCTCAATCCCTCCCCCTACATGTATTACCTGAACCTGGGGGCGTTCCACATCGTGGGGTCATCGCCGGAGATCCTCGTGCGCCTGGAGCATGGGGAGGTGACGGTGCGCCCCATCGCCGGAACACGGCGCCGCGGCCGGACGCCGGAAGAGGACCGGGCACTGGAACAGGAACTACTGGCCGATCCCAAGGAGCTGGCAGAACATCTGATGCTCATAGATCTGGGACGCAATGACGTGGGCCGCATCGCCGAGCTGGGTAGCGTACGCGTCACCGAACGGATGATCATCGAACGTTACTCCCATGTGATGCACATCGTCTCCAATGTGGCCGGCCGACTGCGCCCCGGCATGAACGCCATGGATGTGCTGCGCGCCACCTTTCCCGCCGGTACCGTGAGCGGCGCCCCGAAGATCCGCGCCATGGAGATCATCGATGAACTGGAGCCGGTGAAACGGGGAATCTATGCCGGTGCCGTAGGCTACCTCTCCTGGTCCGGCAACATGGACACCGCCATCGCCATCCGCACTGCGGTGATCAAGGGAGAGCAGCTCCACATCCAGGCCGGTGCCGGCATCGTCCACGACTCCATCCCTCGCCTGGAGTGGAAGGAGACCATGAACAAGGGGCGCGCCCTGTTCCGTGCCGTGGCCATGGCTGAAGCGGGGCTGGAGGGAGGCCACCGCTGAGGAGCAGGGCTTCAGCTGCCGTTGCGCAGCTGGATGGCAGTATCGAATACCCGCCTGAGATATCGGTCTGCGGGAGTGGTGACGTCGGTCTTCAGCAGGGTGAAACTTCTTGCTGCCGGCGCCCGGTTCAACCGCTCTTCGATACTGCGTAACAGCAGGGCGATACGGACCGTCACCACCTTTCGAAAATCGGGAACGTTGTCGGCACTCAGGAAGCGATTGGGGATGCCGTCGCCATCATCATCCATACCATACAGGATCTGCATGTTTTCGACCCCTTCGATCAGCTCCTCCGCGTTTCCGCCACCAATCTTCCGGTAAAGCGATGGGACATTACCGGCCCCGCTCCGAATGAAGTAGGAGACGGTCACTCCCTTGAACAGCTGGCTGTGAGCCGGATTGAAATGGTTGCCGGGTTCCAGATCGGCCGGGTCCCCCCAGGCGGGATTGGTGTGATAGATTGCCAATTCGTCGCCACTCAAATGGAGGCTTTGAACAGCGAAGGTGCGCGCCTTGGCACAATCGGAAACCACCATCAAATCCCCGGCACAGATCCCGCTGTAACGATTCGAGCCGTCACTGCATACACCATTTTCCATGGAAAGGTTGTGAACCTTGAAATGGTAGGTCTGTTTCGGTTGCGTCATCCTCAGCCCCTCACCCTCAGCGAAACGGAGAGTGATGGCGTCGGTGCCTGGTACAATATAATCATCCGTTGTGG
Source organism: uncultured Chromatiales bacterium (assembly GCA_964557025.1). Classification (GTDB taxonomy): domain Bacteria; phylum Pseudomonadota; class Gammaproteobacteria; order Thiohalospirales; family Thiohalospiraceae; genus DRMK01. The sequence goes on from CAZKYF010000002.1 coordinate 17,716, forward strand.
ATGGATCATCCAGTTCCCCGGGCAACGGGGGGTTCCAGCTTCCTGACAAGCCTTCATAGCCGGTGACAAAATGCTCCAAATCATCCGTATACCCTCCGCTACTGATAATGTTCTCTTTCAGGCTGGAGGCATGACTGCAACCGAGGTAACCCGCCCGCTGGATATCCCGCCGCAGCAACTGAAGCGCATATCGCCCACCTTCCTGTAAGCGAGCCAGCTCCTCCTGCACTGCCGCTGTCCGCTTGCTCTGCACGAAGATCTGCCCCACACCAAGCATGACGATCAGCCCCACTCCCAAGGCGACCATCAACTCCACCAAGGTAAAGCCGTACTGGACCGGGTAAGGACGTTTCATCACAGCCGCACCTGAATCTGGAGGCAGACAAGATCGTCATCATCCCCGCTGCAATTTGTACCACTCGCCCCGTTGCGCTCCTGGTCCCACATCACGGTGACGGTCAGCAAGCCCCCGTTAGCCACCACCCGTCCCTTGCCGGAAGGCAGCTTCTTCTCAATCGCAGTCAACCATTCATAGGCGTCAGTTGCCGCAATATCGGTCGTGTTGCAGGAACCCGTGTAGCAATCCACAGATGGCACAGCAGCCGAACCATCGATGTTGTCCACCGTATACGCCCCGGCAGCCGCAGCGGAAGGGTTGGCGCGGATTCGCTCCCCCATGTCATAAGCCAACTGGGTGGCCACAGTGTGAAGATAGGCAAGCTGGTTGTCCCGCAGTGAGGCAGCTTGCAATCCAGCCAATCCCAGCAAGGCGATGGTGAAAACGACCAGTGCAATCATCACTTCCACCAGCGTAAATCCACGCTGGAGGCATCCGGTTCGCACGTTCTCCATCACTGCAACTCCCGCCACGACTTGCGCCCCGGAACGATACCGCTGGATTCCACCGTAACCTCGAAGTCTGCGTTGGATTTACTCGCAATCTTCACTTCCTTTCCGTTTCCGGCATCAAAGATTGCCGGATTGGTACTGATTCCTCCGTCCAGGGACTGCTTGCCACTGACCGCGACCACATCGTCACTGCCATCCCCATCCAGGTCCCCGGCATTGACGTGGTCGGTCTCATCGAACGCATCATCCCGATTGAGGTCGAAGGGACTCCTCTTCAGACGTGCGCCAGTAAGCGCATCCAGCTCCATCAGCCAACTGCGTCCTCCATATTTGCAAGGGTCCCGCTCAGGGATCAGGGTAGTGAAGATGACCCGTCCATAGCGCAGGATGGCGGTATTTATCACCCGCTCACCTTGCGCTCCCATCAACGGCGAGAGCAGGTCCAGATACCATCCCTTGCGGGATGTCCAGTCTACCGGATGGTTCGAGGTCACCCGCACCCGGGTATCAAAATGGTTCATCTCTGCCAATATGGTCTGCTCCTGCAGATCGCTGTTGACATCCACTGTCTCACCATCATCGTGAATGGCATAGAAACGCTGCACCTGGGGGGTGGAACCCACCAGATCATCACCGGTTTCGAAATACTTCCCGGTGCCAAAATAGACCATCACCCCGCCTTTTGGATGGCGTCCCACTTCCGGCTTGGCGGTGATAGGCTGAGGCACCCCCAGATCGTCCACCGCAGTAGTCAATGGTTCGGGGGACGAAGAGGTCCCATACGCAATCCCCCAGTTCGCAGCGGAGGCATCGGTGACATCGAATTTCCACAGATTCCCCAACAGATCTCCCGCGTAGATGAAATCGGCAATGGCATCTCCGTTAACGTCCACCGGAATGGGCGAGGCAAGACCGTTGGGGGAGCCGCTGCCGCCTGCCTGGGTATCGATCCGCCGGATCAGGCTGCCATCGGCCAGGTTGACGATAAACAGCTGTGCGCGTTGGCTGTTGCTTTCATAACCGTTGCCAAAGATTGCGGCCCACTCTCCATTGGCCATCCGTGCGATCGTAGCCTGGCCAATGGAGAAACCCAGCTCTCCATTACTGTATTCCCACAGCACATCGCTGCTGCCAAAATTGGCCGGGTCAGTGATATCCAGGGCAAATACCGCCTTGCCCCCTGCACCCAGCGAGTTCACCAGGACGGTCCGCCACTGCCCATTCAACCAAACATCTGCACTCCAGGGAGAGCCATCCACATAGTAACGATGGGAGTAGTTTGGTGAGGTCAGGGCACTGAGACCGGTGATCACGGCATTGGGCACGTAGGCAAACAGTTCCTCCCCCGTCTTGGCATTGAAGGCGTGTAGCATTCCATCATTTGCGCCCACATAGACCATCGGCGGACGATTCCGATAGAGGGCAGAACTGCGGAACGCGGCATAGGCGCTCCCTTCAGCAGCCAGAGCGCTGCCAGCGCCTTGCAGATCATAGCCGAAATCCTCATTGCCAACGAACAACGGGTTGGAATGTACGATGTCTCCCAGTGGATGCTCCCGATCACGGAAGCCCCCGCCATTCTGCTGCTCCCCGTCCCGTTTGCCCCGCAGATACGACAGCCGCGCCTGGCCGGCTCCATCATCAACACCCTCGGCAGAAAGGTTCAGTGCATTTTGCTGATCGGTGTTCAACGCATTCCATTTGAATTCAATCCCCTTGCTGCTGCCGGAAGCGGTGGGATCCCAGCTGAATATCCGGCGACTGGTAGCCACGGGCAGCTGTTCCGAGGCCTTCCAAACCACATCTCCCACGCTGCCATCCGCATTGACCTCGTAAGCAACCAGATCCCCATGCCAGTTACCGCCGTTAAAACGGGCCTGATAGATGCGGGTGCCGCTCTTCAATTCAGTAGAGTTGGCCGCTACCGAAGCAAACGATGAGAGACGACGGAAGATGTCGTTGAAAGAGCGTTTCAGTCCTGCCACCAGCTTGGAGGGTTGACTGGCCAAGACATAGTTATCAGGCTCTCCGTCACCATCCTTGTCCCACTCCTCCACCAGATCCGGCTGGTCGTTGCCATTCTGATCCTCGAACCCCCCGTACTTGCCTGCCAACCAGAGCATGTTGGCACTTCCCACCAGAGGGTCGGAATGATATTCCTGGGTATCGATCATATAGGTGGTGACCGTCTGCTTCCCCTCAAAATCGGGGCGGATATCACGGGTGTTGGCATAGTAGGCCAGCCCGGCGATGTAATAGGAGTTCTGCTTGACACCACCCATCCATGGACCAAACGCCTCACCCAAAGCCGGTACATTCTTCCATGCCTCCAGATTCCAGTTGCTGGAATCGTCATCGGCACAGCTTTCCGCCGGATCGCTGGTACAACGCATGCGCATCTGCGTGCCGTTCAGTCCCTCCAGTGCTCCCACTTCATTGGTTAGGGCGGTGACATCGATATCCGGATCGGCGTTGGAAGGTTCGCCATAGTCCTGCCCCTTGAGAGGGATCCCACGATAGGTGGAAGCGGTGAAATGGGTTCCCGGCAGCCGCTTGTCCAGCCAGGGATAGGCGTCGTTGATACCAACTATAAAATTTTTCTGGCAAGAGTACTGGATGGGATCTTCCCAGGTAGTCAGTACAGGAAATCCGCCCATCTGTTTGCTGGTCAAGCCAGCGGAATACTCCGGCGTCGGGCCGAGATTCTTGAAATAACGCAGCGACTCGTAGAAAAGTTCACTGACCGGATCAAAGGATTTGTAGCCGAATTCGCTGAAACGGTTGATGTAATTGATCACACCGCTGTAACTTGCACTGCCCCCGCTCATGCAGCTACAGCCACCACTCATGTTGTCCGGATCGCTGATGAGTAATCCATCGCTGCCAAACTCCTTGTTAGGATTGTCCACCATCTTTCCGGAACCGTCCGGCATCAACGGTCCCACATATTTCATATTGGCGCGCAGTACACCACCATCTCGCTTCTGGGAGTTATCCAGCGTATAGCTGGTCACTGCAAAACGCATCTTCTCCGCATTCTGCTGGATCAGCCCCTCGGGTTTGTAGTAGAGGGTCCCGTCGCTTTTGGTATAGGGTACGCAATTAGGCTCCGGCTTGTTTTTCATGCAGACCTTGACCTTCGCCTTGTAGACCGCGAGCTTGCTTCCATCCGCCCGCTCAAAGCGAATCTTGAATGCATTGCCGGTATCACCGGGATCATTGACGATCCGAACCTCGCTCTCATTCCAGGGAGTGACCGTAGAAGGCGCCACGTTGTCAGAGGCACTGATCACCTTGGTATGGAACCAGTCCTCTCTCCGCGCCAGCTTGATTACCGTGTTGCCTTTGGTATCCACCACCCGGTTTCCACCGGTCATGGTCCAGATAAACATGTCGATGGCCGTCATGGTGGACCAATTAAGAAAGTTTCCGCTGAACTTGCCACTGCACTCATGATCGCTGCCGGTTTTTCCTTTCGGGACAAACTTTCCGTTCTTGTATACGTAGCAGCGGTTTGGATTGAAATATCCCTGGTATTCCCGCTCCTTGAAATAGCAGACCCCTACGCCGCCACGCCAGTCATGGGAGACCGATTTCCGTCCGGCGCACTGGTTACCAAACTCATCCGGCTGACTCTCTGCCTCATCGTTGTAGGCAGCACCGCCCATAGGGGTCTCCACCGACATGTTCAGAAGCACGTTGGGATCAACACTGCTGGAGACAAACAGCGGTACATTGGAGATCGCTGCCCATCCGGCAGATGGGGCCACCATGGAAAACAGGGCGATCCCCATGAAAACACATATCATCTTGTTTCTGCCATTCATAATCACACCTATGGCCTTTACCGCTTGTAGATACTCTGCAGCAGAACCATCGACGTAGCGCTGCTGCCACTCCCCCGCGCAGTGATTCGATACCACCCCTTCTCGGTCAACGGCATATTGGACTGCAATGAACCTCCCGGCATCGGCATCGGTGGAAGTTCCTCGATGATATAGCGGGGTGGTTCTGCAATGCCGTCCAACGCCCCGGAATAGACCCGGCTTTCCGAAGCCCAATCCAATGACAGCCAGCGAGGTGCAGAATCGACTTCAGCGGGCTGGATCAGCCCGGGTTCTGCACCGTCGAAGGAGGGCAAAGGTTCCGTGTTTTTCAGAAAGTTCTCGGCATCCGTCAAGGCTGCCTCCGCCGCCTGGAAGGCCAGATCCCTGTCCCGGCTGTTGGCTGCCATCTTCAGCTCCAAGGAGGTAGTCTGGGTAGAAGCAACTCCGATAAATGCCAGTATGAGCACGAACAGAAGACTCATGATGAGCACTGCACCACGCTGTTTTCGCTGCAATGGAATCAAATTCATCTGGCCCGGCACGCAATTACCCGTTTCTTTTCATCTTCTTGCCTTCACTATCGGTAGCTACCGCTGCATACTTGAGAACCCGGAGGTCACAAAACGGTCAACCTTGACCAGGGTGACAGGGCCACCCGGCTGGAACCCGCTATATCAATTCCATGATAGAATCGCCAAACCGCCATTTCGGCAAATCAGGGACGGATGCCACCATGCACACCGAACCCATCGAATATCCCCGACAAAACGTCTGCAAGCGGGTCAGAACATGCTTTTGATGATCGACAATTACGATTCCTTCACCTACAACCTGGTGCAGTACTTCGGCGAACTGGGAGCCGATGTGAAGGTGTATCGCAACGATCGCGTCTCCATTGAGGAAATGGAGAAACTGCGACCGGAACGGTTGGTGATTTCACCGGGTCCCTGCACACCCAACGAAGCGGGAATCTCCCTCGAGGCCATCCGGCACTTTGCCGGACGCATTCCCATTTTGGGAGTTTGTCTGGGGCATCAGAGCATCGGGCAGGCGTTCGGCGGCCGGATCATCCATGCCAGGCAGGTCATGCACGGCAAAACCTCTGCGATCCATCATCGTGACATCGGGGTATTCGAAGGGTTGGAGAATCCTTTTCAGGCAACCCGCTACCACTCACTGGTAATCGAAAAAGAAAGCCTGCCGGAGTGTCTGGAGATTACCGCCTGGACGGAGGATGAGACGGGAGAACTGGATGAGATCATGGGGGTGAAACATCGGGAATACGCCATCGAGGGAGTACAGTTCCATCCCGAGTCGATCCTCACCCGGCACGGGCACGACCTGTTGCGCAACTTCCTTGCTGCCGGTTAGAGGAACAAAAGGAAGCAACCGCTGAGCAACGTTCAGGATTCACCACTTGCGGCCAACGGCCAACGCGGTCTCACTTCCAGCGTGGCCGATTCCCGTTCTCCAGCGAGCAGGCGCTGGCATCCAGCATAGGCAATCATCGCTCCGTTGTCGGTACAAAACTCGGGGCGGGGGTACCACACTTCCCCTCCTTGGTCCTCTACCTCTCTGCGAAGGCGATCACGCAGCATCCTATTGGCACTCACCCCTCCGGCCACCACCAGACGACGCAATCCGGTCTCCTTCAGGGCCCGGCGACATTTGATGATCAACGTATCGATCACCGCATCCTGAAAGGCTCGGGCGATGTGGGCCCGAATACCGGGCTCATCGCGGTGTTCCTGGAAGGTATTCAGGGCAAAGGTCTTTAGGCCACTAAAGCTGAAATCCAATCCCGGCCGGTTGGTCATCGGTCGCGGAAACCGGAATCGTTCGGGATCCCCTTCCTGCGCCAGCCTGGCCAGCGCTGGCCCACCCGGATAACCCAGTCCCAGCAATTTGGCCGTCTTGTCAAAGGCCTCACCAGCGGCATCGTCCACAGATTCGCCAAGCAGCAGATAACGCCCCGGACCATCTACACGCACCAGCAGAGTGTGTCCCCCCGAAACCAGTAAAGCAACAAAAGGGAAATCGGGGCTGTGCTCTTCCAGCATCGGCGCCAACAGATGGCCCTCCATGTGGTGCACACCGATTATCGGCACCCCCCAGCTCCAGGCCAGGGCACGACCCACGGAAACCCCCACCAGCAGCGCCCCCACCAGCCCCGGCCCCAAGGTACATGCAATGCCGTCGATATCACCTGGTTCAAAATCCAGCTCGCGCAACAGCGGGATCAGCTTCTGAACATGATCGCGGGAGGCCAACTCTGGCACCACACCGCCATGTTCGGCATGCAGCGCCACCTGGCTGTGCAGCACATGGCCCAGCAGCCCTTGTTCGCTGTCATAGATGGCAACGCCGGTCTCATCACACGAGGTCTCGATTCCCAGTACACGCATGGACCCATTTTAGCGGAAAATACGTCCCGCTTTGCAATTCCCCCTTTCCAGGGTTAGAATTCTCCGTTTGCAGTTTCCTTGGCCGAAGATCATTGAGAATACAGAGGAGTATAGATGCCATCCGTCCGAGTTAGAGAGAACGAGCCCTTCGACATCGCCCTGCGGCGTTTCAAGCGCGCCTGTGAAAAGGCCGGAATTCTTTCCGAGGTCCGCAGCCGCGAATATTATGAAAAACCCACTGCCGAGCGGAAACGGAAGAAAGCGGCTGCAATCAAACGCCATCAGAAAAAGCTGTTCCGGGAAGCGGCCAAACAGCGCCGCCTCTACTGATTGACAACCCATGACCCAATCCTCCCCGCTGAAAGAGCGCATCACGGCGGATATGAAAGCCGCCATGCGCAACAAGGAGAAGCAGCGATTGCAAGCCATCCGCCTGATTCTCGCCGCTATCAAGCAGCGGGAGGTGGACGAGCGGCGTGACCTGGATGACAGTGAACTGGTCGCACTGCTGAACAAGATGGCCAAGCAGCGCCGTGAATCCATCGAGCAATATCGCAATGCTGATCGCCAGGACCTGGTGGAGCAAGAGCAGTTCGAGCTGGAGATCATCCAGGCGTATCTCCCGAGCGCGCTCAGTGAGGCAGAGATTGATGCGCTGATTGCGGAAGCCATGGCCGATACGGGCGCGAGCTCGATGCGCGATATGGGAAAGGTAATGGGGATCCTCAAACCAAAGCTGCAGGGACGCGCCGATCTGGGTGCTGTTAGCAGCAAGGTAAAGGCCCAGCTCTCATAACGAGGAAGGAAGCCCCTCCTCCGCCTCTATTTCCGACTCTTGAACCCCCTGCGCAGTCGCTTTTCCGCCCGCTCCAGTGCAGCGGGGGTACCAAACAGAATCAGGGTATCCCCGACCTGAAGCCGGGTATTCGCGGCCGGATTGGGGATACGTCGTTCCTCTCGTTGCATGGCGGTCACCTTGACCCCCAGCTCTTCCAGATTCAGTTCCGCCAAGGAGTGTCCCGCAGCCCACATCCCTTCCGTCAGATCGATGGTCCAGTGCTCTTCCACTCCACCTCTGGGTGTGGTGGCAATAGCCTCTTCACCGGGCAAAATCCGATGGAGCAAAGCATAACGCTCTTTTCGCACCTGTCGCATCTTGTAGAAAACGCGCGATACCGGAACCTTGAGCATCATGAGCAACAAGGAGGAGAGCATCAAACTGGCTTCCATGGTCTCAGGCACCACCTCAGTCGCCCCCGCTTCCTGTAACCGTTCCAGATTAGTATCATCGCGAGTACGCACCAGTATCGGAATCCGGTCATCAAACTTGCGCACCCGGTGGAGAATCTTCAGGGCCGTGGCATCATCGTTCATACTGATGACCAGGGCGACGGCGCACTCCAGCCCGGCTGCTTTAAGTATCTCCACGTTGGCGGCATCACCATAGACCACCGGTTCTTTTGCCTTGATGGCGTTCTGCACCAGCACCGGATCCAGATCGGTTGCGACGAAGCGTAACCCTTCGTCCTCCAGAAAACGGGCAATGTTTTGCCCCACCCGACCGAACCCACAGATGATGACATGACTACTCAGACCGCGGCATGAATCCTCGATCTGCTCTTTGATCACCTGCTGGCTCGAGGTGGCCCTGGCAGGCATCAGCCACCACAGCAGCTGCCCGTTATAACGAATCAACAGCGGGGCGATGCCCATGCTTATCAACAATGCCGCAAGCATGATCTGTCCCTGCTCGACGGGCAACATTCCCCCAGACAACGCCATGGAAAGGATAGCAAAGCCAAACTCCCCCCCGTGAGCAAGTACCAGCCCCGTCCGTAATGCCACTGCGTTGTCCCATCCCATCAGGCGACAAAGCAAAACGATCAACAACAGCTTGAAAGTGATCAACATCAACAACAGCGACAACACCGGAAGCCAGATCTCCGGGAGCAGGCGGATATTGAGCAACATACCCACGGTGATGAAAAAGAGACCCAGCAGCAGATCACGGAACGGTCTAATCTCCGCCTCCACCTCATGGCGAAATTCGGTCTCGCTAAGCATCATACCGGCTACAAATGCTCCCAGAGCAAACGATAGCCCCATCTCATGGGTAATCGATGCGGCCCCCAGCGTCACCAGCAATACGGTAAGGGTAAACAGCTCTGTGGACCGAAACCTGGCAATCAACTGAAACAGCGGTCTCAGTGCCCAACGCCCAAAGGCCAGAATGGCCACCAGGGCCGCGAAACCCTTTACCAAGGCTGTAACGACACTAAGCAGCGAGGTATCCGTCTCCACCCCGGTTGATTGGGAGACCAGGATCAGGAAAGGGATCACCATGACATCCTGGAACAACAGAATACCCACCGCATTTCTGCCGTGACGGGTGTGCAATTCCACCTGATCCGTCAATTGTCGAATCACCAGGGCCGTGGAGGACATCGCCACCACCCCGCCAAGCACCAGTGCACTCTCCAGGGGAAGTCCTAGCGAAACACCAACCACCGCAGTTATCGCGGTAGTCAGAAAAACCTGTGCCCCTCCCAACCACAGCACAATCTGCTTCATACGGATGAGTTGAGGAAGGGAGAATTCCAGGCCGATAGTAAAGAGCAGGAACACAACTCCAAATTCCGCCAGCGCCCGGGTGTGGGCAGTATCATGAATCCAGGCAAAACCATAGGGGCCCACGAGGATGCCAACGGTCAGGTAACCGAGGATGGGCGGCAGGCGCAGACGCAAAAAGGCCACCCCCACCGCCAACGACACAGCGAGCAGAATCAGAATCTCATTGACATAGCCGTACTCCAGCTCCATACGACCAGCGGGTATTTCCCCTTCTCCTCCATCCTCCTGTTGGGAATGTTCTACAATATCACTAATCAAAGCGTGTGGGGAAAAGGGTTGAAACCGGAATACCCTGCGGTAAATCAAATGAGCAACCCCGACAAAGTGCCCCAAAAACCACATGCCACCGATGAAAGGGAATTGCTGCGGTTCCTGCACTGCTCCTCGGCCGGGCTCAGTGAGGACGAGGCCGGCAAAAGACTTGGAAAGTATGGCCCCAACAGCCTGACCCCGCCAAGAAAAGAGGGTCCTCTGCAGCGACTGTTCCGCCAGATCCACCAGCCGCTGATCTATATCCTGCTCGCTTCCACCCTGATCACCGCTCTGCTCGAGGAGTGGGTGGATGCCAGTGTCATCCTCGGTGTGGTGGTGGTAAACACGCTGATCGGCTATCTCCAGGAGGCCAAGGCACTCCAGGCCATTGAAGCACTGGCCCGGGAGATGACCACCACCGCGACGGTGATCCGGGATGGGGAAAAGCGTCGAATTCCGGCAACCCAGCTGGTACCCGGTGATATCGTGCTCCTGGAAGCGGGTGACCGCGTTCCTGCCGACCTGCGTCTGCTGCAGGTACGCAACCTGCAAGTGGATGAATCGGCACTCACCGGAGAATCCATCCCGGTGGAAAAAGAAGCCGGCACCGTGCCAGCGGACACTCCGTTGGCGGACCGTAGCAATATGGTCTACTCCTCGACCCTGGTTACCCAAGGTACGGCGCGGGGCGTAGTCGTTGCCACTGGCGACCATACCGAACTGGGACGCATCTCCGAACTGATCTCCACTACCGAGGTGCTAGCAACCCCACTGACCCGCAAGATCAACCGCTTCAGTCACCTGCTGCTCTATGTCATCCTCATCATGGCTGCCGTGACCTTCCTGGTAGGCACCCTGCGGGGGGAGTCCTGGTTCAACATGTTCATGGCATCGGTAGCATTGGCGGTAGGTGCCATCCCGGAAGGACTCCCCGCTGCCGTCACTATCACCTTGGCCATTGGCGTGGCTCGGATGGCGCGTCGCAATGCCATCATCCGTCACCTCCCCGCTGTGGAGACACTGGGCAGCACCACGGTCATCTGTTCCGACAAGACCGGCACCCTCACCCAGAACCAGATGACAGTGCAAGAAATCCTGGCCGGAAATGAGCGGTTTCAGGTGACGGGGCTGGGTTATGACCCACATGGTGAAATCCTCCACGATGATCAGAGGGTTGAGGCCGGCGCCTGGCCCGCCCTGGAGGCAATACTCCGTGCCGGTGTGCTCTGCAACGACTCACAATGGAAAAAAGGCCCAGAGGGATGGATCATCGAGGGGGACCCCACTGAAGGAGCCTTGCTGGTAGCGGCCCACAAGGGAGGGCAATCCATCAAACAGCTCCGTGAAACATGGCCCCGCCTGGATGCCATCCCTTTTGAGTCTCAATTTCAATACATGGCCACACTGCACGACCAAGGACCGAACAAACCACATCTGGTCTATCTGAAGGGTTCTGTTGAGAGCCTGTTGCCGCGCTGTATAAATGCCTTGGGCTCCGATGGCAGTCTCGTGGAGCTGAATGCCGGAGAAATAGAGGATCAGGTCCAGAACATGGCATTGCGGGGGCTGCGAGTGCTGGCGTTTGCCCAGATTGAGTTTCCGGCTGAAATGGAGATGTTGTGCCACGAGAATGTGGAAAGTGGCCTCACCTTTCTGGGCCTTCAGGGGATGATCGACCCGCCCCGGCCGGAAGCGACCGCTTCCGTTCGAGCCTGCCGGAATGCCGGGATTCGCGTCAAGATGATCACTGGCGACCATCCGGGCACGGCCGCTGCCATCGCGGACCAGATCGGCCTGGACGGCTTCCAGCAAGGCCGGGAGGAGGTCCCGGTAATCACCGGCGCCGCCCTGGCCGGACTCTCTCCAGAGGAGCTGGTCGAAACTGCCGAAAACACCGTAGTGTTTGCCCGGGTCAGCCCAGAGCAAAAGCTTCGCCTGGTAGAGGCATTGCAACGACGAGACCACGTAGTAGCGATGACCGGGGATGGGGTCAACGACGCTCCCGCCCTGCGACGGGCCGATATCGGCGTGGCAATGGGAATCGCTGGCACCGAGGTAGCCAAGGAGGCGGCAGACATGATCCTGACCGACGACAACTTTGCCTCTATCCGGGCAGCCGTGGAAGAAGGGCGTGGAGTCTACGATAACTTGATCAAGTTCATCACCTGGACGCTGCCCACCAACCTTGGAGAGGGACTGGTTATCATGGCAGCGGTATTCACCGGCGTCGCACTCCCCATCCTGCCGGTGCAGATTCTCTGGATCAACATGACCACCGCCGTCCTTCTGGGGCTGATGCTAGCATTCGAGCCCAAAGAGCCGGATATCATGCAGCGGCCGCCCCGCGATCCCCACAGGCCCATCCTCTCCCGCCGACTGCTACTACGTATCGGCATCGTGGGAACCCTGCTACTGGCTGGTGCATTCGGGCTGTTCGAATGGGCACTGGCCAACGGCGCCAGCGAAGCTGAAGCGCGTACCATCGCCGTCAACGTCTTTGTTTGCGGTGAACTGTTTTATCTCTTCAACTGCCGCTCTCTCACCCGCTCCATGTTCACCCTCGGAGTATTCAGCAACCGATGGCTGATCGGAGGCGTCCTGTTGATGATTGCACTCCAGTTGTTGTTTACCTACGCTCCGTTCATGAATATCGCCTTCTCCAGCACTCCCCTGGCACTCTCCGCATGGGGACCGATTCTGCTGGTAGGGGCCGCGATTTATACAGTGGTAGGAATCGAGAAGTGGCTGCAAAAACAGCAGACGGACCCTGCATAGGGTTTGCTAGACTAGAAGGGAAGCATTTGCACCGGAGTTTGATGAATAACGGGAGCCTGCTCGATGGAAAAAGCCAACAACATGTTCACCTGGGCACTGATGACCCTCCTCTTTTCCGCCGGCTTGGTGAACGCTGGAACCCCCTCGGACACCGATATTGCCCAAGGCAAGAAAGTCTATGAGCGACTCTGCGTATATTGCCACGGGGTCAAGGGGGAAGGCGACGGACCGGCAGGTTCCCTCTCCGGTGTCCCCACCGGGGATCTCTCCAATAAGGCCTATATGTCCCAACTCTCTGACCAGGAATTGCACGACCGCATCGCCTGGGGAGAGGAAAAATTCCCCTATCTACAGATGCCTGGTTGGCGCTCCAGCCTGAGCGACGGAGAGATCTGGAGCGTGGTGGCCTATATTCGCACCTTGGAGGTGGACAAAGGACCGTTGACCACCGCTTCTCCAAAGGAACGGGAGAAACGGTTCCGCTCCGATCCCCTGGAGAGGGGGCGAATCTACTATCTTCGTTATTGCTCCGGCTGCCACGGGAAAACGGGACACGGTGACGGGGAAGGAGCAAAACACCTGTCGCACCCACCTGCCGCACTGGATGATCCGAAGGTAGTGGCCCGTCTCAGCGTGGAAAGCGTCAAGCATTACCTCATCGAACAGGAGCGCCGGGGACAAAGGGAGATGCCGGTATTTGAAGACGATTTCCAAGACAAAATCGAGGAGATCGTTCTGTATATCAAAACGTTGCCGAATACCGAATAGACTTCCGGCACCCCCGAGTTGTGGTATCCTTCCGCTTTTGCAACAAAACTTATGAGTTGGGGGGAAAATGAGCCAAAAGAGAATTCTGGTAACCGGGGGTGCTGGCTATATCGGCAGTCATGTGGTTCGTCAGCTAGGAGAAGCCGGAGAACGCCTTGTAGTCCTGGACAATCTCAGCACCGGCTTTGCAGATGCGGTTCTCTATGGAGAACTGGTGATCGGTGACTCAGGTGACCGAGAACTGGTAAGCCGACTGCTCTCCGAGCATGACGTTGATACCGTGATGCACTTCGCGGCCCATCTGGTGGTCCCCGAGTCGGTGGAAAAACCGCTCAAGTATTACGGCAACAATACGTGCAACACCCGGAACCTGCTGGAGTGCTGCGCAAACGCGGGAGTCAAGCACTTCATTTTTTCCTCCACCGCAGCTACCTACGGCATCCCCGAAGGAGGGGTGGCAACCGAGGAGACCCCTACCGCCCCCATCAATCCCTATGGAACCTCGAAGCTGATGTCAGAGTGGATGCTACGCGATCTCTCCGCCGTCACCGATCTGAAGCACGTTATCCTGCGTTACTTCAATGTCGCAGGTTCCGATCCCGAAGGGCGTATTGGGCAGCGGACTCCCAATGCTACCCTGCTGATCAAGGTGGCCTGCGAAACAGCTGTTGGCAAACGGGACGCCATTTCCATCTTTGGCACCGACTATCCGACCAAGGACGGCACCGGAGTGCGCGACTATATCCATGTGGAAGACCTTGCCCGAGCACATCTGGATGCGCTGACCTATCTACGCCAAGGCGGGGAGTCCACCCTGGTCAACTGCGGATATGGTCACGGTTACAGCGTGCGCGAAGTGCTTGATGCAGTGCAACGGGTCAACGGGAAACCGCTCAAGGTCGTTGAGCAACCGCGCCGCGCCGGAGATCCCCCTCAACTAATCGCTGGGGCGGAACGAATCAGGAAGCTGTTCGGCTGGAAACCCAGATATGATGATCTGGATTTTATTGTAAAGACCTCCCTGGATTGGGAGAGGCGACAGATGAACAATACCACCTGATACAGGGACTTATTCCGGGTTAACCACCCGTTCAACCGGTCCACGACCATGCTATTTCATCATATCCTCACACAACGTGCAGAGCTGACCCCGGATGCCACGGCGCTGGTGGAAAAAGCTCAGAATATCAGTTATGGCAGTTTGGCAGAGAACGCCGAGCGGGTTGCAAACGGCCTGCTACATGCCGGGCTGAAACGGCATGGCCGTGTGGGCATCTATCTCCCCAAGTCGATCCGCACCGTAACCGCCTTCTTCGCCACCGCCCAGGCGGGGGGAGTGTTTGTCCCCATCAATCCCCTTCTCAAGGTGGATCAGGTCCGTCACATTCTCTGTGACTGCAACATCAGCATACTGATCACCTCATCCGATCGGCTCAAGATGCTGACGCCGATTCTGGAGGAGAGCAACGACCTTCGCACCATCATCCTGGTCGATAGAGAGAAGGTGGAAGAACTGTCCATGCCGGCTTCGCACCAGCAGCTCCTGCCATGGCAAGAACTGCTGGAAGCATCCCCCACTCCCCCATACCGGGTCATCGATACCGACATGGTAACCCTGCTTTACACCTCTGGCAGCACCGGAAAACCCAAAGGAGTAGTGATCTCTCACCGGAACATCGTAACCGGCGCCTACAGCGTGGCAGAATACCTGAAGGTTCAGGCGAAGGATCGCATCCTCTCGGTACTGCCGCTGAGTTTCGACTACGGCCTGAACCAGATCACCACCCCCTTCTTGAAGGGGGCCACCGTGGTGCTGATGAACTACCTCTTCCCGAAAGAGGTGATCAACCAGCTGGAGCGGCAGCAGATAACCGGCCTCGCCGGTGTTCCTCCGTTGTGGACCCAGCTGGCGCAGTTCACCTGGCCTGCGGAGATCACCAAGCATTTGCGCTACATCACCAATTCCGGTGGCGCCATGCCCAAGACAACCCTCGACACCCTGCGCAAGGCACTGCCGCACACCGAGATCTATCTGATGTACGGCCTCACAGAAGCATTCCGCTCCACCTGGCTCCCCCCTGATGAGATTGATCTTCGCCCTGGCTCCATCGGCAAAGCGATCCCCAATGCCGAGGTAATGGTGGTCAGGGAGGATGGGACCCCCTGCGCTCCCCACGAGCCGGGGGAGCTGGTACATCGGGGTTCTCTGGTTGCACTCGGCTACTGGAACAATCCGGAGAAAACCGCCCGACGCTTCAGGCCGGTTCCATCGCAGATAAATGGCCTGCCGCTACCGGAAATCGCAGTTTGGTCAGGGGATACCGCTTACATGGATGAGGATGGCTATTTCTATTTTGTCGGACGCCAGGATGACATGCTGAAAAGCTCCGGTTACCGAATCAGCCCTACAGAGATCGAAGAGGTCGTGTACGACTCCGGTCTGGTAGGCGAAGCGGTGGCCATTGGCGTCCCACATCCTGTTCTTGGCCAGGGGATCGTGGTGGTTGCCACCCCCGCGAAGGGAATCGAACCCTGCCCCAAGAGCCTTGTTGCAGTTTGCAAGGGCAAGCTTCCCTCCTACATGGTGCCGGCTGAAGTGATCTACCAAGCCACCCTTCCCCGCAACGCCAATGGCAAGATCGATCGGAAAAAACTGGCGGCAGAGCTCGAAGACCTGTTCCTGGAGACATAGGCAAAAGGCAAGGGGATCACTGAAGGAGAACCTGGAATATGGACTTTCAGCGATACAAGTTTCTCGTTTATTCAGATCTCTACCGAATCATAGAAAATCCCGGAGCGAGAGACTTCCTGCGCACCCTGCTTGGGGAACCCGGTTTCCGCTACTGCTTTCTGTTACGCAGCTGCCGTTACCTGCGTAGCAAACCATTGCTGAGATACACGCTCTATCCCCTGGCCAGACTTCTGCACAGTCACTATACCTTCAAATACGGTATCTCCATCTCCCCTGCCACGCCTATCGACAGTGGATTCTACATTGCCCATTTTGGTGGTATCGTGGTCAACACCGATGCAGTGATCGGCAAGAACTGCAATCTAAATCATGTGGTCACCATCGCCCAGACCAACCGAGGTGAGCGCCAGGGGGTCCCTGTCATCGGGGACAATGTTTACATTGGTCCCGGCGCCAAGATCATCGGCAAGGTGAAAGTGGGAAACAACGCCGCCATCGGCGCCAACTGCGTGGTGACCCGAGATGTCCCGGATAATGCCGTGGTGGTGGGAGTACCCGGCAGGGTCATCTCCTACAAAGGGTCGTCAGGATACGTCAATCGCACCGGTTACGAAACAAACTGACCCTCTGCTTCCACTCTCCCTCAAACTCGACATCTTCCTTTTGGTTTGAGCTTTAGCATTTCTTTCTTTTCTTCTTTCAGAATGAAATTACTGCCCTAAGTTAAAATAACATTATGTTTTTTATGATAAAAAACTCATTCCCACACTGAAGATTTGGTTATACTGAGTACAAAGAGAATGGAATTCAGGACAATCATTGAGACCAAAGGGAGTTTGGCCGACCACACATCGCATCTGTTCTTCCTGCGCTTTCGATATGTGATGGATACTCGTTTGTCAATCACGGGTCGCCGGACGGCTCCTGCTGTCCCCGACCAACACTCCCGGCGGAATTGCAACAAGGAAACGTTTTTTATCCGTCAACAAGGAGGGAAAAATGAAATTTGCCGACAGCACGCGATCTTTCCGCCCTAGACCCTACAGGGTCCTCTTATGGCTGGCTGCTGCCTTGCTGTTTTCGACCATCCTGTCGCCAGGACATGCCGGGCAGAACCCGATTGTCATCGAGAACAGCCACCCCGGAACCAGTGAATGGCGGCTGAGTCGCTGGTCCAGTGATACCGAACAACAGATAAAAGGGTATGCCTCGGCCGCCAGCATCGACAAAGGTGAGGCGATCACCTTCTATGTCACCGTCAACCCGGCACAATCCTATGACATCAAGATCTTTCGTATGGGATGGTACGGAGGAGCTGGTGGGCGACTCATGCATGAAAGCGGGCTACTGGAAGGATTCCGGCAGGCAGCGCCAATCCTGGATGCAGAAACCGGACTGCTGTACTGCCCCTGGGAGGCCAGTTACACGCTTTCGATTCCCACCAGCTGGACCAGTGGAGTCTACCTGGCAAAACTGACCAATGCGGAGGGTTATGATAACTACATAATCTTCACCGTGCGTGATGACGAACGCGTTGCCGACTTCCTCTATCAACAACCGGTTACCACCTACCAGGCCTACAACGCCTTTCCCGCTGGCACCGGCAAGAGCCTTTATGTCTTCAACAGCTATGGAGCCAACACTATCACTGGAACCCCCCGTGCAGTGAAGGTCTCATTCGATCGGCCCTACTGGGGCAGCGGTGCCGGAGATTTCCTGACCTGGGAGCTGGATCTGCTGATGTGGCTGGAGAAGAACGGCTACGACATCAACTATGCTACCGATATCGACCTGCACCGTCAGGGCTTCCAGTTGTTAAAACCCTATCAGGCGCTGCTCTCTGCCGGTCACGACGAGTATTGGTCAAAGCCGATGTACGACGCCGCAGAAAGGGCACGCGATGCCGGCATCGACCTGGCCTTCTTTGGTGCAAATGCCATCTACTGGCAGATGCGTCTGGAACCGTCTGTACACGGCATACCGGATCGAACCATGGTCGCCTACAAGGACGCCAGCCTGGATCCGGAAACCGATCCGGCACTGAAGACGCTCCGCTGGCGTGATCTCGGCCGCGCCGAACAGGCTTTGGTGGGGATCCAGTTTGTCGCTGATGGGGAATTCAGTTCTGACGGCTCCACCAACGCAGATTATGTGGTCATCAACAGCGATCACTGGGTCTACGCCGACACCGGGCTGTCGGATGGCGACCACATTCCGGGTCTGGTGGGATATGAGGCAGACGCCCTGTTCGCTGACAACCTGTTCCCCGAATACCCTCAACCCGTCAGTGACAACCACACCCTGCTTTCCGCCTCCCCCTTCATTACCCATGATGGCCGACAGGTAACCGCCAACTCCTCCATCTACCAGGCACCCAGCGGGGCCTGGGTGTTCGCCACCGGAACCATGTCATGGAGCTGGGGCC
The DNA here is from genome assembly GCA_964557025.1 of uncultured Chromatiales bacterium. GTDB lineage: Bacteria > Pseudomonadota > Gammaproteobacteria > Thiohalospirales > Thiohalospiraceae > DRMK01. The sequence continues at coordinate 36,340 of CAZKYF010000002.1, forward strand.
TGAACCGTGAGGGGTTGATCAGTCCGGCAATCCAGACGACCACCGCCAATATCCTCGATCGGTTCATCGATTCCGGTACATCCAATGAGGAAACCTGCAATATATACTGGAGCAGCGATCTCTCTTCAGATCCGGCCGACTCGCTGTTCGATACCGGCATGGGTGGTCACCACGGTGGAAGAATGTGGAGCAGCCGGTCGCATGATGGCATGAGGTACAGACCATCGCGCGGTGGCATGGGGCATCATGGCAAAGACCGACGGGCAAACTCCAACCTGGAGATCCTCTCAACCCTGGAAGTTGAAGAGTGGGGCACCATCACCGATATCAACGTCATCGACCTGAGTGGATCAGAATTTGGAGCCTTCAGGAACCTAAAGATCACCCTCACCAGCCCAGACTCCACCAAAGTACTGCTGGCAGGCGCCTGCAACAACGTCAGCACCTTCAGCCTGAATCTGGATGATGATGCAGAACAGCGTCTGGGAAACCGGAACCGGGCAGACTGCCTGCCAGATGACGGCGATTATTATGTTCCAAAAAGATCGCTGGACCGCTTTATCGATGAACAGAGCGGTGGAACCTGGACCCTGCAGATAACCGGAAAACGAAAGTATCGGCGCTGGTCCGCCGTTACCGCCGGCCGCCTTGACAGCTGGGGGTTGGAAATCTGCCAAACAAGCGATTAGGCCGATACACCGGAGCGGCCACAAGCCGCTCCGGTAGTGCGTTCAGAAGGAAGATTGACGATATGCAGTGTCCCGGTGCGCCGCCTCTTCGAGGCTGCCCTGCTCCTCAAACATCAGCACATGGAACCCATGGCCCCCACCATTCTCGGCCAGCCACTGATCTGTATGGTGGCCCCCAGGGTGCCGTAATAGCCGGGTGTGCCGAGATAGACATGGAAGCCCATCCAGTCCGGGTCGTCGGGACCATAGGCCGTCAGCAAGGCACCGATGGCGGGAGTGGCCGGTCGCGCGGCCTGGTACCAGGATCGTGCCGGGATGCACCACTGACTGAAGAAATCGCTCACTTCCTGGCAGAGGAGCAGCACCTGATCTGCCAGTCGTGATCACCTTCCGGTGTGAGCTCAGCATGTCTCAGGGAATGAGAGGTGCTTTTCTATCGATATTCCGCTCCCTGCACAACGGAGTTCAGCGCAGATAGGCCTCCACGATATCACCCCGAAAAAGGATTTACTCCATCATCAGCGAATAGCTTGTGCTGCGCCCACCGCCGGGATCTTTTCGCAATGCGCCCCGCTCGATCAAATCGAGTATGTCGCGGTATGCCGTATCCTGCGAGCATTTTGCGATCTTTGCCCATTTCGAGGTTGTGAGCTTTCCTTCGAAACCGTCCAGCAGCCGCTTCAGAACCTTGATCTGCCGTTCGTTCAATGGTTCTCTGGCAAAGCACTCCCAGAAGCGCGCCTTCTGCAGTACCTGGCTCAACGTCTCTTGCGCCCCCTCGATGGCACGAAGGAGGCAGTTCAGAAACCACTCCTGCCACCGCGTCACATCCAGATCGCCTTTCTGGGTCCATTCCAGCATGTCGTAATAGGCTTTGTGTTCCTTTCGGATTTGTGCCGACAGGCTGTAGAAGCGCTGGCCCGTTTTCTCCGAACGGGCCAGCGCCATATCCGCAATCGCCCGGGCGATACGCCCGTTGCCGTCATCGAATGGATGGACGGTGACGAGCCACAGGTGCGCCAGTCCCGCGACCATCAGTGGATCCGTATCTCCAGGCTGTTCGAACCAGCGCAGGCATTTTGCCATTTCATCGGGTACGCGATCTGCCGGTGGCGCCTGATAGTGGACCGTCTCCCTGCCGACCGGGCCGGACACAACCTGCATGGGACCGTCGCTGTCGTCACGCCATTGCCCCACACGGATCTTGGTCATGCCACTCCAGCCGGTTGGAAACAGCGAGGCGTGCCAGGCAAACAGTCGCTCCTCGGTCAGCGGTTGTGCATAGTTGCCCGTTGCATCCAGCATCATCTCGACCACACCTTCGACATCGCGGCCGGCAGGGATCAGCCCGCCGATATCCATACCGAGTCGGCGCGCGATGGACGATCTGACTTGCTCGGGGTCCAGCCTCTCGCCTTCGATTTCGCAGGATTTGACCACGTCCTCGGTCAGGGTGCGGAGATGGGCTTCATTGCGCAGGTCAAAGCCCAGCACCTCCATTTTGCCCAGCAGCCGTCCTTATCCCTGGATACACGCGCGAGCAAGCTGGAGAGGCTCGTTTCATCCCAGGTAAAGGCGGGCCAATCCGGTTTTTCCCATAGGTACATCTTACAATCTCCGCAATATCTACGGATATTATGGCCGCTATTCTCCGCAAAGACCAAGGACAATCTCCGCAAGTCAGGCGGAGAAAACAACCGTTATTCTCCGCAATATCCGCATCCATCACCTCGATGGCGGATCCCTCATCAGGGGGAGACATGCGGAAAAAACCGGAAATGACACTCTCGGCACTGTGGTACCTGGGCAGGGAAAACGTCGATGCCGAAGTCATCAGACGCATCCGGGAAGGATTGAGCGAAGAGGCGTTCGAAAGACTGTGTGCTTCCAGCATAACCGCCTGGATAGCCAGCGCAATCGATCAATATGGCCGAGAGCCGATCGGTTCCGGGCCAATAGATCGTGTCTACATGTTGTCTAACTGGAGCCAAAACCACCCGAAATCATGTCGAAAATTAGACAGGACGGGTAGCTACGCCATTGATTTGATGGCGGAGAGGGAGGGATGGATTCGCGCCATCCAGGCGCTCACCGCTACGCGGCGCTCCGCGTCCAAAACGGATCCCGTCCGTTTTGTCGAACCCTCCTGTCGGGTTCAAATCCCTCCCGAGCAGACCACGGCACACATAAAAAAGCCCGAGCAGGTCCTCACTTGCTCGGGCTCTCTGATGTGGCGGAGAGGGAGGGATGGATTCGCGCCATCCAGGCGCTCACCGCTGCGCGGCGCTCCGCGTCCAAAACGGATCCCGTCCGTTTTGTCGAACCCTCCTGTCGGGTTCAAATCCCTCCCGAGCAGACCACGGCGCACATAAAAAAGCCCGAGCAGGTCCTCACTTGCTCGGGCTCTCTGATGTGGCGGAGAGGGAGGGA
>CAZKYF010000003.1:0-1945 GCA_964557025.1 uncultured Chromatiales bacterium
AGCTGCGAAAGCAGGGTCAAGGCTGGTACAACGACAGGGTAATTGATCTTGAAACAATCCGCGTCCCGATAAGGCATCTCCATGAGCACCTGGAAAGCATGGCTGGCGCCGGTCTTCTCTTGAAACCAGGCCAGAGCCGGACTCAGTGAGGCACTTTTGGATTTCACCTCCACCAGAAACCAAGGTCTGTTGTCGCGTGTGACGACAAAATCGACTTCGCGTTTGTCTCTGGTGCGAAGATGGAACAGGCCAAAGTCACCAAAGCCATTGTCTGTCCACCAGTGAACGGCCTTGTACAGGTGAGAAGCGACCATATTCTCATGGCGGGCCCCGCCCTGCTCTACCAGCGCCCAATCCCAGAGGTAAAACTTCGGCTCCTTGCGTAGTGAACGGGCGATATTGTTAGACCATGGGCGCACCGGAAAGCAGTAATAGAGCGCCTCCATGATCTTGAGCCAGTTGCGAACGGAGTTCTCCGCCGCGCGCACCTTTTTGGCCAGTGAAGCGATACTGGTAAGCTGCCCGGCCTGCTGGCGGATCAATTCGGCAAGAACCTCCACCTGCCCCACCTCATGGACACGGGCAACATCATGGATGTCTTCACGGAAAAGCTGGGCGTTACGGGTACGCTTCCAGCGGTTGTAGAAACGGCGGTTGGCGCGCAGAAAAGGCTGCGGGAATCCACCATATTGGAGAAGCCGCTGCCACTCTGGCGGAGGTAGCTGCGCGGGTGAAGAGATCTCCGTATCCGGGATGGAATCGGAAAGCAGCTCCGCCACGGAAAGCGGATGCATCCGGTAGAGAAAATACCGCCCCATGAGGCTGTCACCGCCTTTGCGGTACACATCCAGCCTGGCGCTGCCGGTGCCTACAATGCACTTGTCCGCACCATAGGTATCATAAAACCCTTTCAGGAAACTCTTCCAATGCGGATACTTGTGGATCTCATCGAAGACGATGACGCCCTCCGGAGCCAGACCGATATGCTCGGCCACCGCGCCCGGCCCACGCAAGATCAACCCCCGGTGGTCCTCATTGTCCCAGTTGAAGTAATGCTGATCTGGGGCAAACTGCCGAGAGGCCGTCGTCTTCCCCACCTGGCGTGGCCCGGCCAGAAAGGCCATCTCGTTTCCCCGCCTGAAATGCTCAGCCAACAGCCTTTCGTATCTTCTCTTCATCGATACAAATGTAGCACCGGAGGCACCACCGGGCAACGGCAGATCCGCACTATAATGCAGAATTGTCTCGACCATTCTGCATTATGGTGCGGAATGGCCGCACCCCCTCACGTTCGAATATAGAGCGATAAAGTGACCGGCGGTGACTAACCGAACGTCATGATGGTGGAGCCAACTTCGCCGCCCTGTTGGAAAACCTCGAAAGCGCCGAGACAAGTATGATCGATGCCGAGGAGCGCAACACGGGAACCTCTTCCTACGAAATACCCTCCCGTCATCGCGAGCAAAGCGCGGCAATCTCCCGATACGGAGCACTGTTCCAGGAGATTGCTTCGCTGGTGCTCGCAATGACAGCTACTGTCGTTGCGAGGAGCGCAGCGACACGGCAACCTCCCGCTACAAAGTACCTCCACCAATCACCCGGCCCACCTGATTCCACCCCACCACCCTCACGCCCTGGTACTCATAGCTCTCCGTCCCCCCATAAATCAACGTAGGCGCAACGGCCTGTTCTCCAGCCAGGGCGGTCCAACGCGCCAGCCCCTTAAAAAACTCGCGGTTGACGGTCTGCGACGACTTGATCTCAATAGGCATTAACCCCGCGCCCACATCGGCAATCACATCCACCTCGTTGCCGTTGCTGTCCCGCCAGAAATGCAACGCAGGCTGCTCTCCCTGGTTAAAACGAGACTTCACCAGTTCCGAAACCACGAAAGTCTCGAAAATACTCCCCCGCAACGGGTGCGCGGCAAGCTGCCCCGGCTCCT
>CAZKYF010000004.1:0-50639 GCA_964557025.1 uncultured Chromatiales bacterium
TGAAATCAGGTGAATTATCTCATCGCTTTGCCATCCTGGGAGCCATGAGCGAAGAGAAAGGTGCAACAAATGGCCAACCTGAACCCGCGCGACGATAGAAATCGACATAAGGAGCACGGTATTGGAGCAACCCATTTCTCATACAAATCCATATCACCCTTTCCCGTTCCATGAGGAGTGAACGATAGCCGCCGCCATGCCCGGGAGGTTTTCGCTCATCAGGCCCCAGAAAGCAACGCTGTTATTGTCACTGCTGGTCATCCAGTTTTTCGCTTGCAGTCATCAAACCCCTCATCCGGTAGCAGATACGGTGACCAAGCAACCTGCAGAAACCCGAGAGATAGCCGCAAACTGGTCGGCCTCGTTCCCGTTTCGAGACTCGTTCGATACCCCCTATCTCGCCAAATTGATTCGAAGGGCAGCCGCAAACACACAGCGGAGCAACCACGGGGAAAACCCTGGCACGGCATCCGATCGAGCGGCGAGATTGTCTCTGGCCGCCCGCATTGCCCGCCACTGGTTCAACGCCATCGAAGCCAACCAGCAATTGAAACTCGCCCACCAAGCCACGGAGGTCTATCTGAAATCCATCAAGCGCATTCGAGAAGGGTATCGAAATGGTGCCAACCCGATCCAGGATCTGAAGCAGGCAAGGGGCATCCTCGCCAATGCAAAACGCCTGCTGACAGTCTGGGAGAGGCGTCGGGAGCAAGAGGTCAGGGCCCTACAGCGGATACTGGCAGAAATTGATTACTGGCAGCAACACATTACGTCCAGAAGACTTCCCAAAGTGATCCACCCCGTACCTCCCCATCTATCTGCGGTGTTGCTTGAACGACGCAGTGATCTAATCGCTGCAGAACAAGAGCTCCAAAAAATAGATGAGCGACTTCTGGTGGCTGCAAAGGAGTGGCTTGCAAAGATCCACCTCACGGATGGTAGCGGACATTACAGCATCGAGCTGAATCGATTGACAAATGAAGATCAATTGAGTGCTGCTTTGATGGCAAGTATAACTGCATCGCTATCACGAAGCGCAGGACCAGCAGCAGATTCACTCCTGGACCAAGCCGACATCAAAAGGGGCGTGAGTCAATATGCCGAGGTCGTACTCAACGCTTTCCGTAAAGTAAAAGAGACACTTGCCGAATCTTCCCGCTTGGCCGCACAGGAGCGAACCTTGCAAAAGAGTACTGCAAAAGCTGCCGAGCGGCACCGAACAGGCCGCTCTCGAGCGAAACGGCAAAGTGCCGTAGGCCAGTTGGAGAGACAACGCCAGCAGTTCTCCGCCCGCAGTACACTACTACAGGTGCAAAATCAGCGATTGCAAAACCGCATTGATCTCCATCTGCTGTTAGGCGGGGAATTCGCATCCCCGGAAAACGAACCCATGCTTCTCCCGATAAAGTAAGGATACGGTATCCTGCCATGGTCAGGCATTTCCAATCCGGCTGACAACAGAGCAATTCAAAATGTTACAAAGAACTGAATCGTTGAATCCCTGCTTGGTAAACTCTTTGAATGACCATCTTGTAAAGACAAATGCCGGCAATGTGTATATCATTGCGTTTGATAAAGCCAAGAGATCCGGGCGGATTCGTCCATAGCGGGAAGAGCCTTTGCTCATTTATTAACCCGGCATAACAATGGCCCGCAATATTTACGCGGAACGAACACCGCACAGGAGATGCGGGAGAAAAATTTTCATCCCCCACATTCAGTCGAAAACTGGTATCGGGGATCGATCTGTCCATGAAAAACCAACGATGTGGCTACGTAATCAACCGACGAAGGGTTCCGCTCTTCTATCAGCTCCATTTTTGCGATAGTACACGGCCGGTTGTGATATTTTGCAACCCACTCCTGGAAGAGGCAGTGTTCTGCAAAAATTATTTGACCCGTTGGTCGCAAGAGTTGGCGGAAAATGATTACAACGTTTTGCTGTTCGATTATCAGGGATCCGGAAATAGTGGTGGTGAATATCCCGTCCCAGCAGATCAGATGCTCGACGATCTTGCCGATGTAACGAGCTGGTATCGGAATGAAAACCCGAAACAAGACCTGTTTCTGATCGGTATCCGTTTCGGGTTCAATCTTGCCTCGAAAGCGGCAAGACAGCTGGATGCCACCAGGTTGATCGGCGTCGAGCCGATATTCCATCCAGAACGTTACCAGACCTCTCTTCTCAGAAGCAACCTGACCACCCAGCTTTCCACCTGGGGGCGAATTGAGGAGGATCGTAACAAGCTGATGACCAGGCTCGAAGCGGGTGAGAGAATCACCATCTCCGGATATGAAATCGATCGGGAATTTTTCCAATCCATCGACACCTTTGGTCTGCGCTACACTGATGCCACAACGGAAAGCCTGATCCTGCTGCAAGCCAACAGCAGACGAAAAAGCTTCCGTAAAAGGATGCCGAAGCCGTTACAGAAAAGCGGCGCCATTCATGAATGGATCGAAATGGAATCATTCTGGACGGAAACCCGATACCATGCGCCGAAACAGCTTGCGCTCTTTGAGGCTGCTAACAGATTTCTCTCCTGTTGATGTCACACACCGACGCATTCCAAGAAAATATTCTTGAGCTACGTTATCAGGCACGCTACCTGAGAGCCATTGAGACATCCGGGAATCATCGCCAGCACATGGCCAACAGCCCGATAGTGGTATTTCTCCCCGCTGGGCTGAAATATTCGGTTGGCCCAGGAAGACTGTTCGTTAGTTATGCAAGAACGTTGGCAAAGAGAGGCTATTGCTGTTACCGTTTCGATCCCCTTGGCATTGGAATCAGCGACGGAGAATTACCATCGGAACCAATCCACAAACACTGGAACCACATTGAAACCGGGGGATTCGTGGAAGAGCTAGCCTTTTTCATCCGCCACATCAAAGGGAAAAACCCTGGGAAAAAGATAGTAATTTGCGGCCTGTGTGGCGGCGCAATCACCGCCATCCTGCTTGCCGACAGATATCCGCAACTGGTCGATGGCATTGTCTCGATCAATGTCGAACCATTTTTTTCAACAGAAGCGCCTATTCCAACATCCGAGGAAACCCTCACCCGCATAAATTCCGTGATGAAAATCTATGCGTCCAAGATCCTATCTGCCGCTGCTTGGTGGCGGCTTCTATCGCTACAGAGCGATATCCGCGGGATTCTTCGAATCAGCACACGGTTTCTGCTGCAAGGACGACAAAAAGGCAAAAAGGGGTTGGAAGATTTCAGCAATCTGAATCAACCCCTGGCGGAATCTTTCAAAGGCATCCAGAAAAAAGGCAAGACACACCTTTTGCTATTTTCTGAACACTCCAAGTGCTGGCACAATATTCAGGAGACCTTCTTTGCCCATCTCATGGACTCTCGCACCAGTGCTCCGTTTCAGGAACTCAAGGTGATCCACCAAGCAAATCACGAACTCCAATTCAAAGAGTGGCGCGACGAAGCCTTGGATTACATCAGCGAATGGCTGAGGGAAAACTTCGGCCCTTCATAACTCAAAAATCGTTCCACAAAGGGTGCGGAAAGAAACGGGCAAGAAAGATCATGCCTGTCACTTTGGCTTGGCAGCTTTCATGTTTTCGTAGCCACCCGCATTCAATACGTTGGTGAAACCCGCCTTGCGCAATGTCTCTTCGGCAATCCCCGCCCGTTTGCCACTGCGGCAATAGACCACGATGGGCCGGTTCTTGTCGTCACCGAATTCGGCCAACCGTTCGGGGATCTGGTCATAAGGAATCAGAAGGGCCCCTTCCAGATGACCGGCCTCAAATTCCTCCGGAGTTCGGACATCTACCAACAGCGCGCCGTTCTGAATCGCTTTCCATGCCTTTTGCTCTATACTTTCCCCCTGCTTGGCACATGCAACAGTGACAAAAAGTGCCAGAATGGCAACTAACAGCAATCCATAATATCGACGATTCATCTTCCTACACTCCCTAATTCATTGATGATAAGAGACGCTCAGTGCATGTACCGCCTCGATGAAGGCAGCGGCATGATCCGGCTCCACGTGCTGATGGATACCATGCCCGAGATTGAAGACATGACCGCTGCCCTTGCCGTAACTCTCCAGAATAGTGACCACCTCCTGTCGGATTCGTTCCGGGGATGCATAAAGAACTGTGGGATCCATGTTTCCCTGGAGTGCCACCCGATCACCGACACGACGGCGGGCATCCCCCAAATCCAGAGTCCAATCCACGCCTAGCGCATCACAGCCAGTGTCAGCCATCACTTCCAGCCATCCCCCTCCTCCCTTGGTAAACAGAATCACTGGCACACGGCGCCCTTCCGCTTCACGAGTAAGGCCGGCCACAATCTGCTCCATATAACGCAGGGAAAACTCCCGGTAGTCCCGAGGCGTGAGAATGCCACCCCAGGTATCGAAGATCATCACTGCCTGAGCCCCTGCTGCAATCTGGGCGTTGAGATAGGAGATTACTGACCTGGCGATGGTGTCAAGCAGCTTGTGCATCAACTCGGGACGATCGAACATCATCCCTTTAACATATGCATACTCCTTGCTGGCCCCCCCTTCCACCATATAGGTTGAAAGTGTCCAGGGGCTGCCAGAGAAGCCGATCAGCGGCACCCGCCCCCGCAGTTCGCGGCGAATGGTGCGCACGGCATCGATTACATATTTGAGCTCTTGCTCCGGATCGGGCACTCCCAGCTTGTCGATATCTGCAGCACTTCGAAGTGGCCGCTCGAAGCGCGGTCCTTCTCCTTCGGCGAAATAGAGACCCAGCCCCATGGCATCAGGTATGGTCAAGATATCAGAGAACAGAATGGCTGCATCCAGCGGAAAACGCTCCAAGGGCTGCAATGTCACCTCACAAGCCAGTTCCGGTGACTTGCACAGTGCCATGAAACTGCCGGCCCGTTCCCTCGTGGCCCGATACTCAGGCAGATAGCGGCCCGCCTGGCGCATCATCCAGACCGGTGTCATATCGACGGGCTCACGCAGCAAGGCGCGCAAAAAACGATCATTCTTGAGTGATTCCATCAGATCTCCAGGTAATCCAGAATACCCCGTGCCGCTTCCCGACCTTCATGCACCGCCGTAACCACCAGATCCGAACCCCGTACCATGTCACCTCCCGCAAAAATCTTTGGGTTGGAGGTCTGGAAGGGATAGCGCTGCTGTTCAGCGGCCTTCACTCGGCCACGGTCGTCGGTCTCCACATCGAACTGTCGCAACCAGTCAGGGGGACTGGGCCGGAAACCAAACGCCACAATAACCGCATCGGCCGGTATCACCTCTTCGGACCCGGGCACCGGTTGAGGACGCCGCCGCCCCTTCTCATCCGGTTCGCCCAGCTCGGTGGTCACCACCTTCACCCCTTCCACCTGCTCACTTCCAACAATCTCCACCGGCTGACGGTTCCACATGAAGCTCACCCCTTCTTCCTTGGCATTGATCACCTCTCGCCGGGAACCAGGCATGTTGGCCTCATCGCGACGATAGGCACATACCACGCTCAACGCTCCTTGCCGAATAGCTGTGCGGGTACAGTCCATGGCAGTATCACCTCCGCCGAGCACCACCACCCGCTTGCCGTACATGTTGATAAACTCGGACTCATCCTGCTCCAGCCCCAGGCAACGATTGATATTTGAGATCAGATAGGGAAGCGCAGAATGAACGCCCGGAAGATCCTCTCCCGGGAAGCCACCCTGCATGTAGCTGTAGGTGCCCATACCAAGGAAAACGGCGTCATATTCATCAAGTAGTTGCTGGAAGAGGATGTCCTTGCCCACCTCGGTACCAAGTATGAATTCCACGCCCATCTCACGGAGGATCTCGCCGCGTCGCTTCACCACCGATTTTTCCAACTTGAACTCTGGGATCCCGAAAGTGAGTAATCCTCCAATCTCGGGATGACGATCGTAGACCACCGGTTTGATCCCATTGCGCACCAGCACGTCGGCACAACCCAGTCCTGCCGGCCCCGCCCCAACGATAGCAACCCGTTTGCCGCTATCCTTTACCTGAGATAGATCTGGACGCCACCCTTCACCCAACGCAGTATCTGTGATGAAACTCTCCACCGCTCCGATGGTCACCGCACCAAACCCGTCATTCAGGGTACAGGCCCCTTCACAAAGACGGTCCTGGGGACAGACCCTGCCACAAATCTCCGGCAGGCTGTTGGTACGGTTCGAGAGCTCCGCTGCCTCAGTGATATTACCCTCCGCCACCAGCTTGAGCCAATTAGGGATGTAGTTGTGTACCGGGCAACGCCACTCACAGTAGGGATTGCCACACTCGAGACAACGATCTGCCTGAATTGCAGCATTTTTCCGGTCAAATGCACCGTAGATCTCACAATAATTCTTAATCCGCTCTTGCGCCGCCTTCTTTTCCGGCAATGAGCGAGGAACCTGAAGGAACTGAAAAATATTGCCCATTATTCCAACATCCAATTGAAAATCGTTAAGCTGCAGCGTTGCGTAGATCGGCTATCAGCGAGGCCAGTTTCAACGCCTTTGGTTTGACCAGCCAGAACCTGCCTGCCAGATCGGCAAACTGTTCCAGGATCTCCTGCCCGTAAGCGCTGCCGGTTTCCTCTACGAAAAGTTGGATCAGCTCCTGCAAATGATCACGGTAGGCACCCATATTCTCGGTAGTTATCCGGTGGATGTCGATCAGTTCGTGGTTATAATGGTCCACGAAGGTGTTGTCCCGGTCCAGGACATAGGCGAAGCCTCCGGTCATCCCGGCACCGAAATTGAGTCCAGTACGTCCCAAAACCACCACCACACCGCCGGTCATGTATTCACAGCCGTGATCGCCAACCCCTTCCACCACGGCGCAAGCACCGGAGTTGCGTACTGCAAACCGCTCTCCTGCCAAGCCAGCGGCAAACAGCTGCCCACCGGTAGCACCATAGAGACAGGTGTTACCGATGATAGCGCTTTCATGGCTGCTGAAACGGCTGCCCGCGGGTGGATAGATAACCAGCTTACCACCAGCCATTCCCTTGCCAACGTAGTCATTGGCATCCCCTTCCAGATACATATGCAAGCCACCGGCATTCCATACTCCGAAACTCTGCCCCGCAGTTCCCGTAAGGCGCAGGGTTACTGGAGCATCCTCCATACCGAGATTGCCGTGACGGCGAGCTATCTCTCCGGACAACCGGGCACCAATGGAGCGGTGAATATTCTTCAGCCGATAACGGAAAGTTCCACCGCTCTTGTCTTCGATAGCTGGCAGGATATCCCGTACCATCTGCTCCGCCAGCTCCGCCTTATCAAAAGGCTCGTTGCGTGGCTCAGTGCAATACCGGGGTTTCTCCACCGGCACACCGCCATCTCCCATGATGGGAGTGAGATCCAGTTTCTGCTGTTTTTGGGTGGAAGCCGGTGCCAGCTCCAGCAACTCGGTACGACCAATGATCTCCTCCAGGCTCCGGTAGCCCAAACGCGCCAACAGCTCCCGCACCTCCTCGGCAACGAACCGGATGTAATTCATCACCATCTCCACCTTGCCGATATAGTGCTCCATGCGCAGCACCTTGTGCTGCGTAGCAACACCGGTGGCGCAGTTGTTTAGGTGGCAGATACGCAGATATTTGCATCCCATGGCAATCATCGGTGCAGTGCCAAAACCAAAGCTCTCCGCCCCCAACAGTGCGGCCTTGACCACATCCAGGCCCGTCTTCAATCCACCATCGGCCTGCACCCGAACTTTGTCACGCAGATTGTTTGCCCGCAGAATCTGGTGGGTCTCGGTAAGCCCCAGTTCCCAAGGGGAACCGGCATACTTCACCGATGTCAGCGGGCTGGCACCGGTACCTCCATCATGGCCAGAAATGGTGATCAGATCCGCGTAGGCCTTGGCCACTCCAGCAGCGATGGTCCCCACGCCTGCCTCGGCCACCAGCTTGACCGAGACCAGCGCCTCGGGATTGACTTGCTTGAGATCAAAGATCAACTGGGCCAGATCCTCGATGGAATAGATATCGTGATGCGGCGGCGGCGAAATCAGGGAAACGCCGGGCTTACAATAGCGCAGCTCGGCAATCAGCTCATTGACCTTTCCCCCGGGCAACTGCCCCCCCTCTCCGGGCTTGGCCCCTTGGGCGATCTTGATCTGAATCACCTCGGCACTGGAAAGATAAGCAGGCGTCACGCCGAACCGGCCGGATGCGACTTGCTTGATCTTGGAGCGCTTGATGGTGCCGTACCGTGCCGGATCCTCTCCGCCTTCACCCGAATTAGAACGTCCACCAAGGCGATTCATTGCCTCGGCCAGGGTCTCATGGGCCTCCGGCGAGAGCGCCCCCAATGACATGGCGGCGGAGTCGAACCGCTGAACGATGGCTTCCACCGGTTCCACTTCATCAAGACTGAGCGGGGTCTCCGCCTCGCGCAGCCGCATCATGTCCCGGAAAGCGAGTATCGGCCGTTCGTTTACCAACCGGGCGAACTCGCGGTAATCCTCATAACGGCCCGTGGTCACCGCATGGCGCAATGCTCGCACCACATCTGGATTGTATGCATGATCCTCCCCGCCATGGATATACTTGAGTAATCCTCCCTGACTGATCTGGCAGCGAGGGTCCCAAGCTTCTCGCATCAGCTGGCGCTGATCCTGTTCCAGATCCTCGAAACGGCTGCCCTGCAAGCGATTGGTGGTGCCTTTGAAGCAGAGCTCCACCACCTCGTCATGCAACCCCACCGATTCGAACAACTGCGCACCCCGGTAACTGGCGATGGTGGAGATCCCCATCTTGGAGATGATCTTGTAGAGCCCTTTGTTGATCCCCTTGCGGTAGTTGTGCATCAGCTCGCCACAGTTCTGGCCAGTGATCTCCCCGGTACGCTGCAGGTCCATCAAACACTCATAGGCCAGCCAGGGGTAGATCGCGGTTGCCCCATAACCGATCAGTACGGCGAATTCATGGGGGTTGCGAGCAGTGGCGGTCTCGACCACGATATTGGCATCACAGCGCAATCCTTCCCGGATCAATGTGTGATGCACTGCGCCGGTGGCCAGTAAAGCATGGACCGGCACACGGTCGGGGACCACCTCCCTGTCGGAGAGGATCAGTATCACCTTCCCCCCCTTGACGGCAGCTACCGCCTGATCGCAGATCTGCCGCAGTGCCTCGCGCAGATTTCCCTTGGCAGGATAGCTTAGGTCGATACGCCAGCAGGCGTAATCAGGGTCATCCAGATCCTGCAGCTGCTGGAACTTGCTCGCTGACAGCACCGGGGAATCCACGAGCAACCTGGCGGCATGGTCCTCCGTCTCCTCAAAGAGGTTTTTCTCTCGCCCAAAACAACTCTCCAGCGACATCACGATCTGTTCCCGAATGGGATCGATAGGCGGGTTGGTCACCTGTGCGAACTGCTGGCGAAAATAATCGTAGAGAGAGCGTACCCGACGGGAGAGCACCGCCACCGGCGTATCGTCGCCCATGGAACCAATCGCTTCCTGTCCTGACTCTGCCAACACCCGTAATACCTGATCGCGCTCCTCAAAGCTTACTTGGAACAGCTTCTGGCACACCTCGAAACGCCGCCTTGCCATGGGCTGGATACACTGCTCCTCGCTTTCCAGCTCAGACTTGAGACGCTGCGTGTGCCGAGTCAACCATTGCTTGTACGGATGACGCTGCTTGAGCTGCCCGTCGATCTGCTCTGGCAGCAGCAGTTCTCCGGTGGCTGTATCAGCGGCGAGCATTTGCCCCGGCCCCAACCGCCCCTTGGCCACCACATCTTCCGGTGCATAGTCGTAGACTCCCACCTCGGAGGCCAGCGTGATATGGCGATCCCGGGTAACCACCCAACGCGCAGGGCGCAAGCCGTTGCGATCCAGCACGCAGGCGGCATAGCGTCCATCGGTAAGCACGATCCCTGCTGGACCATCCCACGGCTCCATGTGCATGGAATTGTATTCATAGAAAGCGCGCAGATCCGCATCCATGGTCTCCACATTTTGCCAAGCGGGTGGAATCAGCAGTCGCATCGCACGGAAAATATCCATACCCCCGGCCAAGAGCGCCTCCAACATATTGTCCAGGCTGCTGGAGTCGGAACCGCTCATGGAGACCAAAGGCAAAATATCCGGCATAGGGATGTGAGGTGTCTTGAACTTGTGCCCCCGGGCCATCGACCAGTTACGGTTCCCCTGAATGGTGTTGATCTCGCCGTTGTGGGCCAAATAGCGGAACGGCTGCGCCAGCCGCCACTCGGGCCATGTATTGGTGGAGAAACGCTGGTGAAATACACACAGGGCAGATTCCAAACGAGGATCGTTCAAATCCCGATAGAAAACCGGCAGATTGGCTGGCATGACCAGCCCCTTGTAGGAAACCACTCGTGAAGAAAGACTAGGGACGTAAAAGGTGTCGTCGTCCGGCGCAATGGCCTTTTCGACTCGACGCCGCGCCACGTAGAGATGCCGCTCGAAACGAACCTCGTCCATCCCCTCCGGGGCATTGACGAAGATCTGACGGAACACGGGCAGGCTCTTCAACGCCTCTTCGCCGCATGCGGACTCATCGGTAGGTACCGTACGCCAGCCAGCGACCTCCAATCCCTCTGCAGCAAGCTCCTGTTCCAGCCGGGCCCGGGCTTGTTCCGCAAGTTCCTCCTGCTGGCTAAGGAATATTATGCCAGTGGCATAACGTTCCGCCAGGCGGATTCCTGCCTCTTCCGCTACCGCCCGCATGAAACCATCGGGAGCCTTCATCAACAGGCCACAGCCGTCACCAGTCTTGCCATCCGCCGCGACAGCACCCCGATGGGTAAGTCTGGCCAGTGCGTCGATGGCGGTCTGTACCAGCCAGTGGCTGGCCTCACCGTCCATGTGGGCAATCAGACCGAAACCGCAGCTATCCTTTTCAAAAGAGGAACGGTAAAGACCTGGAGATCCATTGTTATCTGAATTCATGCCGTATTCTTAACTGTATCACCTAGGGGGAAGGCCCGCCCGAACCCCAAGCAAAGCGGGCAAAATAGCCAAAAATTATACAACCGGGAGCCTTGCTCTTCAATGCGCGGCACGAGGGATGGCTCGCTGCAACACGCTTCAGACAGCGCCCTCTGAGGATTCAAGAACGGTAACGCAGCACCCACCCTCAAGCGGTCCCGATACCGGGCTATTGAATCGGATTCGCTTGGATTGCCTTAGCGAGGGGTCTGTGTCAACTCCTTCTGGATACTTGCAAAGCTCCGCATCCATGGCCGATGCTTGCGCCATGCACTGGGTAATCTCTCGAGTGCCGCGAGGGCCTCGGTCTTGCTGCGATAACTGTTGTAAACCAGGGCATACCAATCCTTTCCACCCCGCTGGGTGCGGAAATAAACCGCACCATCTGCCGGCCCATGACGGCGCAGAAACTCCTCGATGCTCCGTTTTTCCGTTCCGGCCAGCAACTGCAGCGTGTAATGGCGAGGATTCTGCCGAAGCAGCCAGTCGATATCCTGCATCCCTTTGGGCAGCGAATGGTAAACCGCCTTCTGCTCCTTGACCTCTGCCAGGTCCGCCAACAGGATGCGGATATTGCCGATACGACGCACCCAGGGTGAGGTATCCTTGAGCTCCCTGGCGAGCTGGGCCGCTGCCTTGTTGGCTGACTTGAAATCGGGATAGACCCCAGCCACCAATGAGTACCAGTCCTTGCCTTGACTCAAACCCCGGAAATAGGCCAGCTCCCCTTTCAGATTGTGCTGGCGGACAAAATCCAGGACCTTGGCCTCCTCACCCGCTCCCATCAGCTGAACAGTGTAATGAGCGGGATTCTGCGCCATCAACCATGCCTCCCGATGAACTCCCTCCGGCCTGCCGGTATCAGCCTTGGCAACAGGCTGGCGCGATGGAGATGGAGCCAGCGCCGGTGCACTTTCCCGGGGTTGGACATGGAACTTGACGATCTTGGAGCTCGTTCCATCAGGATTGGTCACTCTCACCGTCCAGGTATCTTCTGCAGAACCGGTAACGATGGCAATCTGGATCTCCTCGGCACTTTTCACTTGCACCTGTTCCGGCGAAAGCTCTTTCACTCGCCCGGTCCATCCCAACGTAACCCGACTGCCGGTGTCAAAACCAAAGCCACGCAGCGTCACGATCTGGCGCTCTCGCGAGGCAGGAACCGGATCGGGGAGCACCCTTTCAATAACTGGGGGTGCCCCTTCCGGATGAGTCTTTGGCTGGGCAGCAGCAGGAATCTCAATTACCGGCTCAGCCGCCACCTCTGCAACTTGTTGTACATCGTTCTCCTCTTCTGGAGGCCAGCCTTTAAGACGAGGAGTCGTTTGATCCGCCACAGGCCGAGAGAGTTCTTCCTCGGAAGAGATCTCGGTCTTGGCGTGCGATACCGGAGTCTCAGCCGGCCGTTCACCTGCCAGCACCACTACCGCCTTTTCTCCATCAGGGGAACCGATGGGCAAGGTAACCTCCTGACGGACCTGCTCTGCCCTCTCTTCCCCATCCCCTCCCAAAAACAGCATCAGCGGAACCAGCAACACCAGGATCACCACAGCGGCGATTCCACCCAGAGGCAACCCCTTTTCTCCATTGGCCAATGATGCCAGCGGGTTTCGCCGCGGTTCTTCCCCGCTGATCTCCATCAACGCCTGATGGGCAAGTTCGTTGATACGCGCAGGATTGCCCCGTGCACCCTTGTGAATCATCTTTACCAACTTGGCGGAAAAAGGAGACTCCCCTCGCAAACCTGCCACCCTCATTCGATGAAGCAGGTAATCCGCTGTCTGCTCCTCGGTCAACAGTGGCATCTCCATAGTCTGTGTGATCCGGTCGCGCAGCGGCGCAATAGCGGGATCGGCCAGCAATTCGTTGATAGCCGGTTCACAAAACAAAACGATACGCATTAACCGGCCTTCAGGTCCGTCGAGCTCCGCCAACTCCAGCAATGTCGCCAAGGCCTCCATGGAGAGACGATGGGCATCATCGATCAACAGGAGAAACGGCTGATCGCCTCCTTTCCGGGCCAGCGATTCAGCCAGCTTGGCCGAATCAGCAGGAGCACCGGAAAGACCGAATCCCTGCGCTATCCGATCCAGCAGCCGCCCTGCGTCCATACCGTACTCCCCGTCCACACGGCAAACAGGCATCTGTTCCCGATCGGAGCGGAGAAACTGTTGAAGCAAGGTGGTCTTGCCGCTGCCTTGTTCCCCAATGACAACCAACAGAAGATCGCTGTAGTGGATCAGGTGACGAAGCATCTCCAGCCGCTGGCTGATCGCCGGATCCGCGAAGAAAAAGGCATCATCGACCACCGGCGTAAACGGAGCCCGCTGCAAGTTAAAATAGCCAAGATAAGGATAGCTCCCTGTACCAATCGACATCATCTTCTCCAAGTCTCACTCGTTGTCCAAGATCATCCCGGACATCACCGCTTCCCCTCACCTCAGCTCTGTTCCGAAAAGACTAGGCATGATGGGGATTAAATAGTCGTCCATATTCGGCAATGGCAAACCGATCGGTCATTCCTGCCACATAATCCGCTACCGCCCGAGCTCGGCCGCTCTCTCCCTCCTGTTGTTCACAGTGGCGCAATCCTGCCTGGGTGTCTTCTGGCAGTAGAAGCGGATCGGCCATAAAGGCGTCGAACAGGGAACGGACAATCTGCTTTGCCTTGACAGTCATTCGATGGACGCGATGGTGCCGGTAGAGATTTCGCCGTAGGAATCGTTTCAGTTGAAGGTGTTTCTCCTTCATCCCGTCACTGAATCCGATGAGTGGCTCGCGACATGCTCGTACCGCGGCCACATCCACCGGAGCATACTCCGCCAACCGGGTCTGGCTAGTTTCCACCAAATCAACCACCAGCTGGTTAATCATGCGTCGGATCACCTCATGGGATACCCTGCGACCACTGAGTCCGGGATAGATCTCCTCGACCTGCCGGTGGTGGTCACGAAACAACTCCACCTCCTTCAGTTGCCCCATGGTAATAATCCCTGCCCGCAGCCCATCATCTACATCGTGATTATTGTATGCAATCTCGTCAGCCACATTGGCCACTTGCGCTTCCAAAGAAGGATGCTGCCCTTCCAGAAAACGCTCACCTACCTCTCCCAACTGCTTGGCCTGCTGCGGAGAACAGTGTTTGAGAATTCCCTCACGAGTCTCGAAGGTGAGGTTAAGGCCAGAAAATTCGGCGTAACGCTGCTCCAGCTCATCTACCACGCGCAGGGACTGCAGATTATGCTCGAATCCGCCATATTGGTGCATGCAGGCGTTAAGTGCCTCCTGACCAGCATGCCCAAACGGGGTATGACCCAGATCATGTGCCAGGGCAATGGCTTCCACCAAGTCCTCATTGAGCCCCAGGGCTCTCGCGATGGAGCGACCAATCTGTGCTACCTCAATGGAGTGGGTCAGACGGGTACGAAACATATCCCCTTCATGGTTCACGAACACCTGGGTCTTGTATTCCAAGCGGCGAAATGCCGAACAATGGACAATACGGTCCCGATCCCGCTGGAACTCTCCTCGGTACCGGGGAGATTCTTCCTGATAACGCCGCCCCCGCGTCTCCGCATCACTCACCGCATAGGGCGCCAGCATTAACTGCATCCCACCGCCAGATGGGCCTCCAGGGTTTCCCGCAACAGGTTCGGATCATAGTCGCCACAAACTACCGACTCACCTATCGCTTTGGGTAATACCAGGTGAATTTTTCCACCAGAGACCTTTTTGTCCACCGCCATCAATTCCAGGAAGCGATCGCACTGCAGATCCGCTGGCGCACGGGTGGGCAGACAAGCTTTATCGATCAGATTGTCGATGCGCGCCACCTCCTCTTCCGACAACCAACCAAGACGATGCGAGAGATCCGCTGCCATGAGCATCCCGGTGGCCACCGCTTCCCCGTGGAGCCAGCGACCGTATCCAACGCCGGTCTCAATGGCATGGCCAAAGGTGTGTCCCATGTTGAGAATGGCGCGGATCCCGCTTTCCCGCTCATCCGCTGCCACCACCTTTGCCTTGTCCTCACAGGATCGATGGATGGCATGAACCAGCGCTTCCGGATCCCGAGCCAACAGACGTTCCATGTTGACTTCCAGCCAACCAAAGAATTCGGCATCCTGGATCAGGCCATATTTGATCACTTCAGCCAATCCCGCACTGAGCTGGCGATCATCAAGGGTATCCAACACCCGGATGTCGGTTACCACGCAACGGGGCTGATGAAAGGCGCCAATCATATTTTTTCCCAATGGATGATTGACCCCGGTCTTACCCCCCACCGAGGAATCCACCTGTGCCAGCAGCGTAGTGGGAATCTGGATAAAATCCACCCCCCGCTGGTAGCAAGCAGCTGCGAAACCGGTTATGTCACCTACTACCCCACCACCCAGGGCTACCAGCGTGCATTTCCGATCAAACTGCTTCTCCAACAGGGCATCGAATATGACATTTAGCGTTTGCAGAGTCTTGTACTGCTCTCCGTCTGGCAAGATGACCGACTCGCAACGATAGCCGTCAAAAGCGGCTATCGTCTGTTCCAGATAGAGCGGAGCCACGGTCTCGTTACTGACGATAAGTACCTGCTGACCGCGGATGTAGGGAGCCACCAGGTCGACTCTACCCAACAGGTCACTGCCGATGAATATGGGATAGCTGTGTTCACCCAGATCGAGGTGGATGGTTTTCATAGCGGAATCGATACGGTAAGTTGAGCATGCTTCTTCCTATGATAGCCTTAACAGCGCACACGATCAGCTTTTTTGACCGCCTGATCATGCCTGCTGTAACAATATTTTCATGAATGCATGAACTAGATATACCATGAACAAAATAAAAAAACCCGGTCGCAATACCCCCTGCCCTTGCGGGAGCGGAAAAAAGTTCAAACACTGCTGCGGTGGTCATGCACGGGGACCACTCGAGATAACAAACCCCACCATCAACAGCAAGGCTGGTCGTCCCTGTGGGGATTGTTCTCTCTGCTGTGAAGGATGGGTCAAAACCCATGTTCTGGGACACACTGTTGAATTGGGGAGTCCCTGCCCTTACAGCTCAGGGCATAACTGCACCATTCATGAAGAGCGACCGGAGGATCCCTGCCGAGTCTTCTTTTGCGGCTGGGCAGAAAAAAACAGCCCGCTGCCGGACTGGATGCGTCCTGATCGTTGCGGCATCATCGTCCTTACCGGACGTTCGGCATGGCGTGGACTGGCGGTGGATATCCTGGTCTCCGCTGGTCGTGATCCTGAGTCACAGCTCCTGAGGTGGTTTCAGAAACGCTCCATCAGGGAACGGCGGCCTTTCATCTTCCAGCATAACGAAGCATGGTTCGGATTTGGCCCACCGGATTTCCAGCGCGAGATTGCGGCCAAGGCAGAACGGGGTGAGCCATTGTGGAGCTGACCAGCTCTCCTCCTGCAGTCCTCCCGGGCTACCAATAGAGCAGGCCTATCAGCACGGTCGAAAAATACTATTTCACATTCCGGTCTCTATAGACGATACTGGTTTATAACTGGACCAAGTCTAAGCAATACTCACAACAGCATTTTGAACAGGAGACCGCGATATGAAAAATTCAACCATCAACTCGCTTATCGGCGGCATTTTCTTTGCCACGGCCAGTATCAGCGCCCATGCCAATGGCTTCGACCCCATGGCAACCGATCGCTATTCAGCAGCGGCCGCTTCTCAACCGGTCACAAGTGCCGCTCAACCCACACCGGCTGTGGGAATGGAGGGCAAGGGTTTCCGCCCCTTTGCAGCCAACCGTTACAGCATTGGCGCCCCGTTTTCCGGTATTGAGAAAAACGCCAGGGTAGCGGAAGCCGGGAACACGAGGGGATACGGATTCAAACCCTTCGCCACCGACAGATACGGGAGATGACGCAACTGTTCCCGCCGATTCCATTAGATAAGGAATCGGCGGGAACAGAGCGCCCACTTCCTGATGAGAGTTGACGATTACTTCTCCCAGGAGAAATCGTAGCGCACACCGACGGCGAACACACTGCTGTCATCTCCGGTAGCAACGGCCGTATTGCCATTGGAGGAGGTGTGCGGCGCCGACACGAAACCGTAGGAGGCATTGGCGCTATTGTCCACCGCGGCGTAGAATGCATAGAGCTCCACATCGGATGCAAGCCGCTGTGATACCCCCAGTGCATAATAACTCGCCCCTGTATCAGCACCCGCATCGCTATCATCGGCCTTGGCATAGGCGAGCTTGAACGTGGTGTTGGCGACACGGTGGGAAGCACCGAGATAATAGGCATTACGGGTATCGGCATCGTCGCCGGAGAGGGCCTCTGCCATGCCGATCACGGTGGTGGCCGGCGTCACCTGGTAACTGGCGGCCAGCTTGGTGGCAGTGAGGTCGTCGGCGCTTCCACCCTGACCATCGACATCATGGGACAAAGTGACGTAAAGAGGGCCGCGGCTATAATTCACCTGTGCGCCCCAGTCGTTACTGCCGTCATCTTTTTCATCGGCACCATATTGGAGGTGCCAGCTCAACCCGTCGAGGTTGGGACCGAACCAGATGAGGCTGTTGCCGATCCCCCCGTCGAAGTATCCGTTCGGCGTATTACCCATGATGGCACTGTAATCGGCGATGGTGTTCCCGAACAGGTCCAGATGGTTGCTGGAGGTCTTCCATGGACGTCCCTGGAAACCCAACGCAACGATGCCCCAGGACTCACCAGACAAGCCGACCCAGCCATCACGGCCACCGCCGAGCAGACTGTCGTCACCCGCCCCGCCCCCGGCATCGAGGCCCACGAACATGTCGAACAGATAGACGGCGCTCAATCCATTACCAAGCCCCCGGCTTCCCTTGATACCGAAGGCCGAGTGGTTGTTACTCACCTCGGTGGTGGTGGTACTGCCATTATCCAGGGTTTCCACGGCCAACGCAGCGGTTCCATACAGGGTCATGCTGTCAGCCTGCGCCGCCATGGAAAATGCCAGCGCCTTGCATACCGCCAGCGAAAGAATTGTCTTTGTCTTTGTCATTGAAGATCCTCGTTCACCAAGCCAGTTAGAATCACCAAAGAAAAATCTTGCGCAAAAACATCCAAAAACCTCATCTACTTCGGCGGAAGCAACCGGGACTTAAGGGGGAAATTTCAGGATTTCGGTTTCCCGAGCGGGATTGTGGCTAAAAAACTACGAGACAGAATTCAACAAAGGGGAGCCAGGAAAGCCAAATAACATGTCATCAGTGCTGCGGGAACCTGGCCCGGTAGAGAGAAAGAATCTCTCGCACCACCTTGCGAACATTACGACCGCCAGTGGATACTTCAAAATCGGCAATTTCCTTATACAATGGCTCACGCTGTTCGAGAATCTGACGCAAACGGGCACGAGGATTCTCCGTTTGCAGCAGGGGACGTTTCTTGTCCCTTGCGGTTCGCCGAAGGAGATGATCAAGGGAGGCATGAAGATAGACAACAAGGCCCCGTTCGCGCAAGTGACTCCGGTTTCGAGGATCGAGGACCGCTCCTCCCCCAGTTGCCAGCACAATGGCAGGACGTCGGGTCAGCTCATCAATCATTTTGCGCTCCCTGTGGCGAAATCCCGCTTCCCCTTCCAGCTCAAAGATGAGTGGTATATCAACCCCGGTTCGCTTCTCAATCTCGTGATCGCTGTCCACAAAGGTCTTTGATAGCGCTGCCGCCAACCGGCGTCCGATCGTGGTCTTGCCAACTCCCATGGGACCAACAAGGAATATCCTGTCTGTTCTATCCATAGCTGGCATTATAACCAAGCATGTTCAGATCAAGGAGGCTACAAAAAAACAACGGGCGCCTTTTTCATTGGCGCCCGCGGAAAAGGAATGGCAATCGACCTGACGGTAGCGCAGGTCGATTGCCGACTACAGTATGGTAATTGCCACCGGTGTAAATACCGAGGCAATACCGCCCGGTGTCGTCACCTCGACGATGAGGGAACCGTTCTTGGTGTCCCCATTGGTGTTCACCCCTTTAACCACCACGGCAAACTGACTTCCTCCGTTATGATTGTCGTTCGGCCAGGTAAACGAGCTGGGACCAACGATGGAACCTACCGTTGCTGTAAACTTGACCGTGGTTCCCTTCGGCATCGGCTGGCCATGAAGGTCTGCTATGGTGACACTAACCTCTCCGGTGGACTCCCCATTGAGCGTTAGCGTGCCCGATGCAGGATTGTTGAGGGCAAGATATGCCGCGCTTCCTGACATAACCAGCACCAGCTGCGCTCGTACGTTGGTGGATTTCTGAGTCGATGAACAGCCGGCATGGGCAGGGATGGAGCACAATACTCCGTTGTACAAGCTGTCTTTGCCGTCGAAAGCCGCGTTGCCGTTGAAATCGACGAACTCCTCCAGCTCTCCTGCGCTGTCTCCACCAGCCACCGCTGGATTATAGATACCGTCCTCGTTGTAATCGTTGAATGCCTCCGCCAGATCGTAGGGCCGGCCTGTTACATCGGTCCCAAGAAAGGCCGCCATCTCCGATGCATCGAAGCGACCGTTACCATTCAGATCCGGGAACGACTCTTCACCAATGGCGGTAGCCAGGATGGTGACACGCCCCCCATAAGGCTGACCCATGGTATTAGTCACTTCTGGCAGACGACTACCTCCCAAGGTCTGGCCTGCAGGACGAGGTTCCTGGCTAGTCCACATGACAGAACACTCACCCGCTACCGTGGTACAGGAGGGCTCGATGGATCCGCCCTCGGTGAAAAAACTCACCGCCGTTCCATCGGGGACTGGATTATTGAAATGATCCGCCAGGCGGGCAGTTACTTTCACCTGTACCCCATCGGTGTTCCACGCCTCCGGATTGAGTGTCTCTGCGGAGAGGCTGAAACTGTTTTGATCAGGGATGCCGGTAGAAATCACCAGCTGACTGGATTGGGTAAGAATCAGTGGATCACTGCCATTGACACTGGCTGTCACGCGAACCGTAGTTGCCACCGTACCCGAATTAACCACAGTCTGCACCAATCCTTCAGTATTGGTGGTGGCCTGGGCAGGTGTCAGGGTGATGCCACCCACCTCCGTGTTCAGGGAGAAGTCCACCAGTTGACCGTTCACCGGGTTTCCGTTGATATCTCGCACCCGGAATACCACAGTGGAACTCTCCGCACCCCCGATCCCGCCGGCACCACGAATGGCAATCTTGTCTGGTGTTGCCGACACTACTTCAATGCTGCCCACGTCGGCTGGCAGCACATTTACGGTCGCCGTTGCAGACAGATTGACTCCCCCCGCATTGGCAGTGACATTGATGGCATCATCTCCGACACACCCCTGGGCCAGGTAGGTGCTGGTGGCCACACCATTCACCGTAGTGACCGGAGAACTGAGTGTCGCAGTTGGGGTTGCCTGACTGCTGCAGGAAGAAGAGAAGTTGACATCCACCGGCTCAGGAAAAGGATTGCCGTTCTCATCCACCACTGTGACAGAAACCACCGTCGTGCCCCCTGCCGATATCTGCGATGCGCCAACCTCTGCTACCCCTTCCTGGAAGGGCGAACCACTACCCATGCGAAGATTGGTCGCTCCAACAGCGAAAGCCATTGACGCTGAGACCGAATCCGAAACGGTTGCAGTGATGATTCCTGCCCCGAGACTGCTCCCGGCCAAAATATCCACCACCGCCTGATTGCTACTGTTGGTTATCGCAGTGGGCACCGGGATTTCACCTGCAGTGGTAGTAAAGGTCACCACCTGTGCAGAAGTGATTCCAGACACCGTAGCAATGACCCGCCCCGGCTTGGC
The DNA here is from genome assembly GCA_964557025.1 of uncultured Chromatiales bacterium. Classification (GTDB taxonomy): domain Bacteria; phylum Pseudomonadota; class Gammaproteobacteria; order Thiohalospirales; family Thiohalospiraceae; genus DRMK01. The sequence goes on from CAZKYF010000004.1 coordinate 20,722, forward strand.
CGAGGTGATGGTTTGTGTTGGCTGCCCAGTATCCGCCGAGACCAGTTGCAAGCTGATAGAGATGGTCTCCGTTTGGCTTCCATCCGTTCCCTCCGTAGCCCCGGTTTCACTTCCGGTCCCGGATGTAGTACCTCCCGCGCCAAAGCCTGCTTCATCACCACAGGCGGCCAGCATCATCAGTACCACCATCCCAGCCAGCACATTTCTCAAAGTCATCTTCTGTCGCAAACCCATTTTTCAAACTCCCCCAATGTATCCAACCGGGCCTAGGCAGGCGCACTGCCTCTTGCCACGAAAGCCGTCAATCAGATAATCCTTTAAAGCACCCATGAAACTATCTCACCTCCATGTTTTCCCGGATGATCTTGGGTGTGATGAAGATTAGCAGCTCCGCTTTGTCATCCACCTTGCGGGTCTGCCGGAACAGCGCCCCGATAACCGGCAGATCACCAAGTAGCGGAACACTATCCACCTGTTTGCTGCGGGTCTGCTCGTAGATACCACCCAACACCACCGTATCTCCATCCCTGACCAATACCTGGGTCTTCACCTCGCGAGAGTTGATACTCGGTACTCCGTTGAACACTTGCCCCACACTATCCTTGGTTACATTCAGATCCATGATGATGCGATCATCGGGTGTAATCTGCGGGACTACTTTCAGGCTCAACACAGCCTTCTTGAAGGAGACAGATGTGGCTCCGCTGGAAGTGGCCTGTTGATAAGGGATCTCCACACCTTGCTCAATCAATGCCTCACTGCGATTTGAGGTAATCACGCGTGGATTGGAGAGCACCTCGCCGCGCCCTTCCATCTGCAGCGCAGAAAGCTCTAGATCGAGCAGATAGTCCTTGCCCAGCAAGGCCAATGCGAACTGTCCGGCGGGATTGATTACCGGCAGGTTGACATTGTACCGGTCACCGAGTGCCGGCATGTTTACTGGAAGCGCATCCCCTCCCCCCTGAATGTTTTCCAGGGCGCTCCCCACCATGGCATCAGTGCCAGCAGCAGAACCGGTACTCCCAATAATTCCATTACTACCATTCTTTCCTACTGCGGTGATACCAAAACGGGCGCCCAGATTACGACTAAAGTCGTTGTTGGCAATCACGATACGGGACTCGATCATCACTTGCCGCACCGGCACATCCAATTCAGCTACTTGTGCACGCATCTTCTGCACATTTTCATAGGTATCTGTAATCAGGATCCGGTTGGTACGCTCATCAATAGCGATGGACCCCCGACCATCCTCCTTTTTCCGGAATAGTGCAGCGATATCGGCCGCCTTGGCATAGTTCACCTGGATCGATTCACTCACTAACGGCGCCAGTTCCTCCTGTTTTTTCTGTGTCTCCATGTCGAATTTCTCTCGTGCCGCAATCTCTTCTGCAGGAGCCACCAGAATCACATTGCCACGACGACGCATGTCCAGTCCTTTGGTGGTAAGGATGATATCCAGTGCTTCATCCCAGGGAACGTTCTTCAGATGGAGCGTGATATTTCCGGTAACACTATCGCTGGCAACAATATTCTGATTGGTAAATTCAGCAATAATCTTCAGCGCTGCTCGCACCTCGATATCCTGGAAATCCAGTGACAGGCGTTCTCCGGTATATCGCTTGGTCGACTTCTCTGCTTTTTTCTTTGCATCCTTTTTTAGTTCCGCAACACGAATACTCATCTTCCTGCCAGACTGATATATCTTGTATTCGAATGGACCAACAGCGGTGACGACCAACTCGGCGCCTCCCTCTTTTGCATACCCGTCCACGGCGGTAACCGGTGTAGCAAAATCGGTGACATCAAACCGTTGTTCCAGATGGGCTGGAAGCTTTACGCCTCTGAAATCGGCAATAATACGGTCACCGACCTTGCGGACATCTGCTACTACACCCTCGTTTGAAAACGAGATCTCAACGATGCCCTCACCCTTTTCACCCCTTCGGAAATCAACATTGGTAACAATCGGAGACCCTTCGGCATCACTACCAATCTGGAAACCCGCATCGGTAGCAGTCGGAGATGCCGCCGGTACCTTGTTCAGCGCCAGATGGATTCGGTTCCCCTCCGTGCTCACCTCATAGGGAAGCATTCGAGAAAGCTCAAAAATAAGCCGAGTCCGCCCTTTTGCCTCTACTACCTGAAGATTCTTGATCGGCCCCGTAGCCATGAACGGCTTGTATCGTTTCAGTCCATTGGAGGTTTGACTCAGATCCATGATGATCCGTGGAGGATTGGCAGTGGTGAAGCTCACAGGCCTTGACGCCACCTCATCCATTATCAGAACCAGAGCAGTATCTGCACCATTTGCTTCGGTGACTTGTACATCTTTCAGCACATTGCCGTGAGAGAGCGAGCTCCAGATCACCGAAGTCAGCATGACAGTGGTGGCCATCAGCAAACGAAGCTGCCTCGGCCAACCAGCTATCACCTTTTCTTGTTCTATCATCTGTTCTGTTCCTGTTAGCTGTTTCATAGTCTTCCCCACCCTTAATCCTTCAGACTGATTTGAGCCGGGCGCTCCATCCACCCGCCCATACCGTCCGGTATGATTTCCACCAATTCAATCTTGTCCCGCGACAGCTTGACCACCCGGCCGTGGTTATGCCCCAGATAATTGTTCTTTTTCACCGGGTGAATAACGCCATCTGGAGACTGCACCAAAGCCAATAATTGCCCCGACTTTTGCAGACTTCCTACCATGCGCAGCGTATCCAGTTGAAATGACTCCAGTGGCTCCCGTTTACGTTTCACATCTGGATGAACACCGCTGTTCTTGCGGCGCTCTGCCAGACGCTGCATGCCACTCAATGACATAAATGGATCCCGCTGATCGCTTGCCTGATAACGGAACCCCTCTTCCTTCACCAGCGGCGGGAGAGGCTCTACCTTTCCCTTTCGGGTCTCCCTGATCTCCGCAACGTAGTTCACCAGATCATCAACACTGTCGTTAGCACACCCGGTCAGCAAACCGCCAACCAGCAACATCAGGGTGATACGCAGGACCAGCGATTCAGAATGGTTACGGCTGTTCATTTTTTCCTTCCCTTCTTCGCTTTCTTTAACTCCGCCTGCTCTTCTTCACTGAGATACCGGTAGGTTCTTGCCACCAAATCCATAACCAGCTTCCCTGAATCATTCCTGTCGAGTTTGCGGATTGAAATGTTATGCAGAGTAACAATCCGGGACAGAGAGGCGACATCACTGATGAAATTTCCAAACTGGTGGTAGGTACCTGTCACCTGAATCTGGATAGGAAGTTCGGCATAGAACTCCTTCATCTTCTCCTGTTGCGGCTTGAAAAGCTGGAACTCCAGCCCGTTGCCTATCCCAGCCTGGGATATGTCCACCAGCAACTTGGCAATTTCTGTCTTTCCGGGAAGTTGCTGCAACATGCTGTTCAGCATGTCCCGCATCACTTTGTTCTGCTCCAGATATGCATCATAATTGGATGCCAGAAGCTGCTTTTGTTCCAACTCCTCTTTCAGTTCCTGTTCTTGCATACGAACCGTATCCAGCTGCTGAAGCTGTCCACTGATGACCAGGAAATATCCGATCACCAGCACCACCACCCCAAGCGTAGAACTCAACGCCAGTTGCAGATGCCGAGGCCACCCGCAAACGTTACGAAAATCCAGATCTGCGTTTGCCAAATCAGAGATACTCATCAGCTTGCCTCAATCTCATTCTTTTCGTGAGCGGTGATGTGCTCTACCCTCAAAACAAACCGGCTGTTTCGGGCGTTGGCTCGTTTGTCCTTGCTCTCGATAACCTCTAGGCGCGGATTTCCCATCCACTCGGCGCCATCCAAGTAGCGCATGAGGTCGGAAACGTTGGCATTTGATTGGGCCACACCCTCGATTTCCAGCACCGTTCCGCGCTGTTTCAGCGCCGTAAAATAGACACCACCAGGCACTACCCTGGCTAATTCGTCCAGCATGTGCACAACCGCCGTACGACTGCTCTGCAGTTCACCAATAATCTCCATCCGTGCCATCAGTCGCTGCTTCTCTCTTTTCAGTTCCTTGATGCTGGCAATACTCTGGTCGAGCTGGGCAATCTCCTTTTTCAAGAAGGCATTTCTGGCCTGTTGGGCCTCAATCAAATCCCCCACATAGAGATATCCACCCAATACGACTGCAGCAGCGGAGACGGTCCAGCCAGCGGCAAACAGTGCAAACCGGCGCTGCTGTACCTTGCGTCTGGCCTCTCGCCATGGCAATAGGTTTATCTGCTTCATTCGTCGAAACTCCTCAAGGCAAGGCCACTGGCGATCATCATCGCTGGTGACTCTTTTTGCAGATCCGTCAATGGCACGGCTGGTGAATACACCATGCTGGCAAACGGATTGGCAACCGTGGCTGGAATCCCGGTCGTCTCCGTGACCGTTTCAGCAACATCAGGAATCTTTGCACATTCACCGGACAAGAGGATCCGGTCCACGTGACTCACCCCGCTGGCAGAGAAGAAAAACTGCAGCAAACGGGAGGCCTGTTGTGCCACCGCCCGACGGAAGGTTGGCAAAACCTCTGTTTCGAAATCTTGAGGCAGATCGTTGTTCTGTCGCGCCTGCTCCGCTTGTTCATAGCTCAAACCATAGTGCTGCTGGATTGCTTCGGTCAGCTGAAGGTCGCCGAACATCTGTTCGCGGCTATAGATCCCTTTGCCATCCCGAAGGACGACCAAGGTGGTGGTGGCATCTCCGACATTGATCAATGCCACGGTGTGTACCGGGGCAGAATCGGTTATTTGTGCGCTAACCAGAGGGAATGCATTTTCCAGGGCGAAGGTTTCCACATCCATGACTGCTGCGCTCAACCCCGCCTGCTCCAGAACGGCAATCCGGACATCGACGTTCTCGCTACGCGATGCCACCAGCAAGACCTCGACCACATCCCCTTCGCCTGCAGGTTCTCCAACGGAAAAATCGAGATTGACCTCTTCCATGGGATAGGGGATGTATTGAGAGGCCTCCGCTTTGATCTGCTCTTCCAGCTCACTTTCGCTAAGACCAGCAGGCATGGTGACCGTCTTGATAATGACCTGGGAGCTGCTGACAGCCACCGCACACTCTCCCACCTTGCTTCCGGAGCGAATAAATGCCCTCTGGACTGTGGAGGCAACGGCATTGATATCCTTGATATCATTCTCCAACATGGCATTTATCGGCATCTTTTCCACCGCGAAACGCTCCAGCCGATAACGGTCACCATTGAGAGAAAGCTCTACCAGCCGTACTGCAGACGCCCCGATATCCAGCCCCAGAACCTTTTTCTGTCTGCCCCGCCAAAGCCGTGACAACATTACAGAACCCCTTAATTTGCCAAGTTCCAATGGGAAGACGCATCTCCGCATCCCCCAGACATTTGATATTGGTTATCGGCAGACCGGTTTTTTTTCTTTACCGGGTCCGGGCAGACGGCTCCGGAAAAAGAGGCAGCTCCCGCTATTTTTCACAACTCTGTAGTAATTTGAGAGCCAAAGAGGACAATGCAATCCTATTTCAGGCAACGGATATCCATATCGGAAGACAGAGAATCAAAGGAAGAAATGGCCCGGCACGACGGTTTCCCTTCCAATGGGGAAATCGCCCCAAGCCCCGGATTACATGTGGTTTCAAGGATCCCAGAGGCCCTGCGAGCAAACAGGTCTGGATGACAGAAAACAGGGACATATTCCGTGAAATCACGGAAGCCTTTATACTAACGCCCTTCCATCTTGCTGATTCAACTACCCTGAACTCATGCTGTTCCAACGAAAAATTGCCTTTGTCAGCGCAATCCTGCTACTGCTTGCCCTGTTAGGAGGAGTGGGAGTCGTTGCGGGCATTCGCTTCTACCTGGTTCCCAACCTACCCTCTATCGATGCCTTGAAGGAGGTCGAGCTTCAAACCCCTTTGCGGGTCTATAGCAGCGATGGACAGCTCATTGCGGAGTACGGGGAACAGCGCCGGATCATGCTGCGCTATGACCAGATCCCGCCGATGATGGTTCGGGCAGTACTGGCAGCCGAGGATGATCGTTTTTTTGAGCACTCTGGTGTTGACCTCAAAGGCATTCTGAGGGCCGCCTTCACCCTGTTGCGCACCGGGGAAAAAAGCCAAGGGGGCAGCACCATCACCATGCAAGTGGCACGCAATTTCTTTCTGAGCAGGGAAAAAACCTACTTGCGCAAGCTCAATGAGATCCTGCTGGCGCTAAAGATTGAGAAGGAACTCAGCAAACAGGAGATTCTGGAGCTCTACCTTAACAAGATCTATTTTGGAAACCGGGCTTACGGAGTGGGCGCTGCCGCTGAAGCCTACTATGGCAAGCCGCTTGAAGAGTTGAGCATTGCCCAGATGGCAATGATCGCAGGATTGCCGAAGGCCCCCTCCATCTACAATCCTATCGTCAATCCCAAACGGGCCCTGCAACGCCGCAATTACGCATTACAGCGGATGCATGAGCTGGGCATCATCGACACCGAAACATATCAGCAGGCGCTGAATGAGAAAGACAATGCCCGCCGGCACAAGACACTTTCCGAAGTAGAGGCCCCCTATGTGGGAGAAATGGTTCGCCGGGAGATGGTCAAGCGTTACGGGAACGAGGCTTACACTGCGGGTTACAAGGTCTATACCACCATTATCAGCCGTCTCCAGAACGCTGCAAACCAAGCCGTACGAAATGGTCTAATCGGTTATCTGCATCGTCACGGCTATCCAGGAGCAGAAAATCATATCGACCTGCCTCCTCACGAATTGCTCCAGTGGACAAGGGTCCGTGGAGAGGACGACATCCCACCACCTCCAACCCTGGCAGAAGGGATTGCATTGCTTCAGAAAACCCCAGCTCTGGGAGGTTTGCTACCAGCCCTGGTAATCGGCACGGACGACCAGGGCATCATCGCATTGCTCGCGGATGAGCAGCTCATCCGGGTTCCTCCTTCCGGATACCGCTGGGCATTGAAAAGGACCGAAGGGGGGGAACAGCACCCCCCCCGCAGCCTTACCGATATTGTGGCCCGGGGTGACGTAATCCGGCTTCGTTTCTCCGGCCAAGAGGGATGGGAGCTTGCCGCACTACCCAGAACGGAAGGCGCGCTGGTCTCCCTCAACCCGAAGGATGGGGCGATTCTGGCTTTGAACGGAGGCTTCGATTTCTTTAAGAGCAAATTCAACCGTGCCACCCAGGCCAAGCGCCAGCCAGGCTCTGCCTTCAAGCCATTCATTTATTCCGCCGCACTGGAGAAAGGCTACACCGCAGCAAGCATCATCAACGATGCACCAGTGGTGATGGATGACGAAAACCTCGATGAGACCTGGAAGCCACAAAATTACAGCGGCCGCTTCTATGGGCCTACCCGACTCCGAGTGGCATTAACCAAGTCCCGGAACCTGGTCTCCATTCGTCTGCTACGCGCCATCGGCGTAGGATATGCCACAAAATACGCCATGCGTTTCGGATTTCGCTCCGAACAGCTTCCCCGTGACCTTTCGCTGGCTCTGGGCAGCGGCAGCGTCACGCCACTGGAGTTGGCAACCGCTTATGCTGTTTTTGCCAACGGAGGCTTCCTGATCTCTCCCTATTACATCCAGCGGATCGAAAATAATCGGGGGGAAGTAATCTGGGAGGCCAACCCGATGCAAGCCTGTTCCGTTTGCGAGCAAACATCCTCTGAAAAGACAGATGAGCCGGCCGGATCTCTCCTTGCCGCCCCGCGAGTCATCACCCCTCAGAACAGCTATCTTATGACCTCCATGATGCGTGACGTGATCCGTTTCGGCACTGGTCGCCGAGCAATGGCGCTGAAGCGCAACGACTTGGCAGGCAAAACGGGAACAACCAACGACCAATTCGACGCGTGGTTCTCCGGCTTCAATCATGCTGTTGTCACCACTGTCTGGACAGGGTTCGACAAACCGCGTCCGATGGGCAACGGTGAAACGGGAGGCAAGGCAGCACTCCCCATCTGGATGGACTTCATGCGGGTCGCTCTGGAAGGGATCCCTGAAACTCCTCTGAAACAACCACCAGGACTGGTTACTGTTCGCATCGACCCAGAAAGCGGATTATTGGCCAGTGCAGACACTCCAAAGAGCATTTTCGAAACCTTCCGGGCCGATCATGTTCCGGAAGCCAAACCAGAAACTTACTGGGAAAGCAGTGAAGAGAACTCCAAAGGGATCTCTGAGCTATTCTAAGGTTAGGAAATCATAAATGTCCCGGTCCGGAGAAAGCAAAAACCAACGAATGCGGATCCGCATTGCCCAGGTAGCGGCCCGCCTGATGAGCGAGCACGGGATCCGTGACTATTATATCGCCAAGCAGAAAGCAGCCGCCCAGCTGGGAGTGGCAGACACCCGCAATCTACCGCGTAACGAAGAGATTGAAAGTGCGCGAATAGAATACCAACGGTTATTCAAGGCCAGACAGCAAGCGGCCCATTTGCATTATTTGCGAGAAACCGCGTTGCAGGCGATGCAACTCCTATCCGCATACAATCCCCGCCTGGTAGGCCCGGTACTCACAGGCAGTGCCGGGACCTACGATGCCGTTACCCTGCATCTGTTTGCAGACACTCCGGAAGAGATCGCTTTTACCCTGATGGAGAACGGGATTCCATTCCGTACCGATGAATACCACCTGCGACTCAACGGAAGTGAACGCTCATTTCCTGGGTATCGATTCATCAGAGAAAACACCGACATCGAGTTGGTCGTTTTTCCTGCCAGCGGCATCCGTCAGGCACCCACCAGCCCGGTGGACGGAAAACCCATGCACCGCGCATCTAGCCACAAGGTAAAAGCACTGCTGGAAGAGAGATGCAATGGCGTCAGTGGAGAAGGTGAAGATCCTGTCTTTCATGAACAGCCATGAAAAAAGGCGCCAAAGGCGCCCCTTCTCTGCAGTTCACCGTAGTATCAACTACTTCATGCCATATTTCTGACGGAACTTGTCCACCCGCCCGGCAGTATCGACAATCTTCTGCTTGCCGGTGAAGAAAGGGTGACACTTGGAGCAGACATCGATATGCAAATCGTGATCCAGCGTGGAACGGGTTTTAAAGGACTCCCCACAGCTACAGGTTACGGTAATCTCTTGATAAGCGGGATGAATATCCGGCTTCATGGCAACATCCTCATTCTCGGTTCAGACACATGTCGCCACCCTGCACACCAACCAGGGCACCACATGCAAAAGCGGAAATATACCAGTTATCAAACTGGGCTGTCAATGTCGATAAAACGATGTTCCAGTTTGAAACGGTCCGCTAGATGCTCGCCCACGGCTCTGACGCCGTAGCGCTCGGTGGCATGATGGCCAGCTGCAAAGAAGTGGATACCACATTCCCGGGCCACATGAACCGTCGGTTCGGATACCTCTCCGGTAACAAATGCATCTACCCCTATTTGCACTGCTTCCATGAGATAAGATTGAGCAGCTCCACTGCACCAGGCGACGGTATGGATCTCTGCGGGCCCTGCCAGTATGGAGAATGGACGCCTCCCAAGACGGCTTTCGAGCACTCCCAGAAACTGCTTTGCTCCCAGGGATTTTGGAAGTCGCCCCCACATACCAACTGGAGGAGCCCCTGCAAATCCTCCTTCCAACTGAAACTCCAGCAGTTTGGCCAGCTGCGCATTGTTACCGTAGACAGGATGGGCATCCAAGGGAAGGTGATAGGCAAGCAGATTGACATTCGCAGCCAACAACCGTTTCAGCCGGCGCTGTTTCATGCCGGTGATGACAGATCCCTCACCTTTCCAAAAATATCCATGATGCACCAGGATAGCATCAGCTTCCCACTCCACTGCCTGCTCGATCAAGGCCAGATTGGCCGTCACGCCGGTCACCAGACGCCGAATCTCTTCGCATCCCTCCACTTGTAACCCGTTAGGACAGGCATCCTGAAATGCACTCACATCCAGCAGCTCGTCCAGATAGCCCGCGAGCTCTTCCCTCGTTGCCATTGCCGTTTCCCCTCTCTAGATTTCCTGTTGCAGTATACTAACCCGAAGATCGCCTGGCGGCATCGATACGCTCCAGCAGATACCCAGTCGATAACCGCGGGATTCCAGTCGTTTCACGGATTTCATTGGGCAAGCCATACCTGAAAAACCGAATAGATGATACAACTCAGGAAATTACTCCTTTTTTCCCTGCAAGCAGCGCTGGTGGGACTGGTCGCAGGATCTGTACTACTGTGGCTTCGACCACAACTCCCAGCAACCGACCAGGAGGCCCCTTCCCTCTCCTCTCCCACCGAGTTCACGGGGCCCGTAAGTTATAGCCGGGCAGTAGAAGCAGCTGCCCCCGCCGTGGTCAACATCTACAGCCAGAAACGGGTCACCGAGAAACCACACCCTTATCTGAACGATCCTCTGTTCCGGCAACTGTTCGGCAAGCGTTTGGGAGTCCCACGTCAGCGTCTCGAGACCAGCCTGGGTTCCGGCGTCATTATCAACGATGAGGGGTATATCCTCACCAACAACCACGTCATCCGGGATGCAGACGCTATCCAGGTGGCACTGCGGGATGGACGCGGTACTTCTGCCACCATCGTCGGCACTGATCCAGAAACCGATTTGGCCGTGCTCAAGATCTCCCTTGAAAATCTCCCCAGCATCACACTGAGCGAAAACCAGCCGTTGCATATTGGCGACGTGGTTCTTGCCATTGGAAACCCCTTTGGAGTGGGTCAGACGGTCACCATGGGTATCGTCAGTGCCACGGGACGCAGCCAGCTTGGGCTTAACACCTTCGAGAACTTCATTCAAACCGATGCTGCCATCAACCCTGGCAACTCAGGAGGCGCACTAATCAACGCCACCGGCCAGCTGGTGGGAATCAACACCGCTATCTTCTCCCGCTCCGGTGGCTCCCAGGGTATTGGCTTCGCCATCCCCGTCAGCATTGCCAAAGGGGTAATGGAACAAATTCTCGAGCATGGCTACGTCATTCGGGGCTGGCTAGGAATCGAAGTCAGGGCCATCAATCCAGCCATTGCCAGGGCCTTTGGAATCAAGCAGATGCAAGGGGCCATCATCACGAGCGTGTTTCGCAACAGTCCGGCCGCGGCGGCGGGGTTACGGCCTGGGGATTTCGTGATTCGCATCGCCGATCAACCTGTGAATGACATCCGTGCCATGCGGGATCACATCGCCAGTATCCGCCCAGGTGAAACGGTCGATATCCTGCTCCTGCGGCACAATCAGCTACTACAGAAAAGAATCGTGGCCGGGGAGCGTCCGGTACAGGGCACACGTCCCTGACAGCCTTCAGGGAAATTCGAAACCGGTATCAAACAAGTGACAACCATACCCAACGGCTGGCCGATAGTGTGAAGTGGTTCCTCGCCGTGCCCTTCTAGGCCGCAGAGAATGACCTTGAAAACAAAGGTAAGCACCCGGGGTTGCCCCCGTGTTGCTCCCCAGCTAAACTTGAGATGTGGTCCGAATCCAAAACTCTAGAATAATAAAAGGTCTTAACCGATTGTATAGTATGAAGAGGGACAGCCTGCTGCATCAAGATATTAAAACAATCGATGCAACGCAGGTTCGAGAGATAACACGGTATTTGCAGCCACAACCTATTGTCATGGATCTGCTCTATTCCCCGAGAAGAAGTAATGATTCTGGGCAAAATGCCGATAAATAAACGGAGTAGTCATTCCGCATTCGGTAATCGGGTGTCCTTCATGGGAAATCCAACGGGACAGACATCCTGTTGAGCTCCCTTGTTCAACCGGCACTTACCGTAGGAGGCGCATGCCGAATCAGTAAATAACAGGGGTGGCCAACTCATCGAAGATTGCGTTTCAACTGGTATTTTTCATGAAGAAAACAGGCATTACTCCGTCCGGCAAACAATCCCGGCAAGCACAGGCATCCGCTTCGGACCTGCTGGAGCCCGCTTTCCACCTTTCAGAGTGCCGTTCGCTCCAGATCGATGGAGAAAAATGGGGTGAAAAGGCGGCCGATTTCCTCGCCCGCGGTGTTGCCCGGAGTCCGATCAATCTGATTACTCAAATCCAGAGGCTGAACCTTTGCCTGGCGAAGCGTGATGCGGAGGGAACCTATGGAGCCCTTCTTGATCTGTTTATCACGTTGGGAGAAAAAGGGTTGCTGATCCGGAGGCGAATGCTCCTGCGGGCCAAACCATTGCTGACCGATGAACAGTTCCAGGCTCTGGCCCTACGTCTCGACACGGGCATCTCCGCCGCAGACCCCATGCCGCCATCACCCAATTCTGTGCTAAGCAAAGGATTGACAGGGATTCGGCAACTGGTTGTCCGTATCCATGATGACGAAGGGAGGCAGCGTGATCCACTTGATGAAGCCATTGAGTACTTGGAATACAGCCAGATAGACAAGGCCAAAGAGATCTTGGAAAAGGCAGTACTCGCGGATCCCTCACGAAAGGATTTACAGCATAACCTGCTCACAATCTACCGTGCCTCCAATGATCAGGAAGGGTTCTCCGCCATGCAAGACAAGCTTCGCAATCTGGAAACCCCTGTCTCGGATGAGTGGAAAAAGTTGGCCCAGTACTTCTCTGCATAGACCATTATGACGATGCGTTTTACAGACAATGGTGGGGTAGACACTCCTGTTAGGTTATCAATGGCCCGCTCTACTCGGGGAATACGAAATTTCTTGCATCTAGCCGGTTTGGGGGAAAAGCATGCCGAATAGTACAGTACAACCTCCTTCGGTCCTACGGATTAGTACCATTGGCATGGATCAAAGGGCGCGTGACGCCCTGGACCTCTTTTTCCACAATATCTGTCGAGACAGTTATCTCCTCGTAGACGATGCCGATGCAGACGCCACAATTATCGACATGGATTCCATTGATGCCGAACAACACCGGAAGATACATCTCGACAAATATCCTGATCGGCCCACTATTCTGATTTCCCTACTGGAAATAGACCATGAAAACGCCTTTTTCCTAAAAAAGCCGTTGCAACCAGGAGAACTCAAAGCGGTACTGGAAGGGATTCGGGAAAATGTGATATCACAGGCCAACCAAGCTACCGAGGAAGCAACAGTCTTGCCACAGCGGGTTTCTTCGGTATCTGCCCCAACCTTCTCACAAACCGAAGCCAAAACACAAAAGGTGACGCAGAACGTCGATACTCCGGCACCACCCTCCCGATCCGGCGAAATCATCCCGCTGTTCCCAGACGTACTGGTTGGAGAACAGGCAACCAAGCTCTCCCCTGATACACCACCAAGCGAGCTTCAGGACAAGAGAAAGGAAAAAGCCGCATTTCTCTATGATCCGACGAATCATTTACAGGGGTATATTGAGAAAGCCTATCGGCTTGCCCGGGAACGAAATAGAAATGTTTTACTGGAGGGGCCTTGGCGACCAATAATTATCCTGTCAGAGACACGGGAAATATGGGTGGAACAGAGCCATGCCCATCTCTACGCCCTGGCGGTGATGCCGGTTCATTCAGAAGATGTCACCGTTCGCCTGCTGGAGGAAAATGAAATGCCCTCAGAACACGACGGCTCTGTACAACCTCTTGAGGCATTTCTCTGGAAACTGGCAGTGCGCACTGCTCGGGGTCGTATTCCCGCTGGAACCGACCTGCGCGCGCCGGTCTCTCTGCGCCACTGGCCCAACCTGAGCCGGCTAATGCCCATCCGACATGGCCTACGTATCTCTGCTCTATGGACAAAGCAACCAGTTTCACTCATGGAAACAGCAACGCTACTTGACATCGCACCGAAATACATCTTTTCGTTCTATAGCGCTGCCCGGGCCCTTGATTTGATTGAGCAGTGTGAAAGAAACACGGGAGAGAAGATTCCACGCACACCTTCCTCTCAGACGCAAGAGCACAAAGGATTTCTCAGCAAGATACTCGCTCGCCTTCGCGGACGAGGCCGGTAACCGACAACAAACCTATCTAAAGATATGAACAATAACTACAAGCTCATATTTACAGGACCCGTTGGTGCGGGAAAAACCACCGCTATCCGTTCCATCAGTGATACCCCTCCCGTCACCACCGATGCGGTTGCAACCGACATGACCCAGAACATCAAGGAAACCACGACGGTTGCCATGGACTATGGCACCATGCAATTGGAAGGGGGGGAACGGCTCCATCTCTATGGAACACCGGGACAGGAACGTTTCGACTTCATGTGGCAAATCCTCACGCAGGGCGGGATTGGCCTTATTTTGCTGCTGGACAACACCCGTACCGACCCTTTCCAGGATATGCATTTTTTCTTGAACTCGTTCAAGGAGTTCATCGATTCCACACATCTGGCAATCGGTATCACCCAAACCGACCGCTGTGCCACCCCGAGAATCGATCAGTATCACGAGCAAATGAAAAGAACGGGACTGAAGGTTCCCATCTTCGAAATCGATGCTCGCGAGCGGCGTGATGTAGTGGTGCTCGTTGAAGCGTTACTGTTTTCCTTGGCTCCAGACTTGAAGGTTCCTGCATGACTCGCTATCAGTTACAAGAAAACATTTATGTTCTTCCCAGCCCGGCAGGTGCATATTACGCCGTTGCCAGACCAGAGGACGAGGCCCCTCGCCGCTTGCTGAGAAACCTGCTGCAAAAGGATAACAGTCCTCTTCTGAGTGTAGAGGGAATACGCAGCTGGTCAGGAATCAATGACGACGACAGTGCCATGGAGCTTCTCAGCCACATCCAGGCTCTAGGTTGGATTGAAGGCAGCGATACTCCATTGGCCCCGCCCGAAGGCCGGCTGGAAGATATCCTTCCTGATTTGCTGGCTCCACTATCAGGCAACAGGAAGGTTCTGCTTGCCGATGAACAGGGCTTTTACCTGTCCGCCCAAGGGTTTCCTCACGAGACGGCGGAAGAACTTTCCGCGCTGAGCGCCGATTTGGCTACTCTGCATGAGCGCCATGCAGGTTTGCTGAAGAATAACCTGGGTTTGCGCTCTAACGCGTGGGCGGTAGTGGATGCAGCCGGTAACAGCGAAGTGGGATTCTGGCCAATGTATGTTGGTTCCCAGCGCTTCGTGTTGGTAGTGGGAGGAATGCCCCGCTTGAATCAGCCGGCTTTCATCCGGCTAATCTGGGCATTGAGCATAAGATACGCTGCAAACTAGTCCCGATATCCGTTAATCAAGCAACGATGACGCCGCAGGTTGGTATATAATGTTAAAGATAAGCAAATAAGCGCCGATTAAGATGCTTAACTAGCATTCTTAATACAGAACCAATTATCCCGAAACAATGACAACCCCCCAGCAAAGGGGAAAGTACCCCCGGCGGTGCTGAGTACCGGGGTTCAAGATGCGACATATAATTATCTCAATTCCACCAGGAGTATAAGCCCATGCGTGAAGAAATGCTCAGTTCGATACTCAAGGAGCTCAATGGCACTTCAGCCGACATTGAGGCCTCGGCTGTCATATCCACCGATGGATTGATGATGGCCAGCGTGCTGCCAGCCGAGCTCGACGAAGACCGAATGGGTGCCATGAGCGCCGCCATGCTCTCTCTAGGAGATCGAACATCCCAAGAGCTGGCCAGGGGAACCCTAGAGCAAACCCTGATCAAAGGGGACAAGGGCTACATCCTGATGACCTATGCCGGTCCCGACGCTGTCATCACGGTGCTTGCCAAACCCCAGGCGAAACTGGGACTAATCTTTCTGGACGTCAAACGTGCAGCAGAAAGCATAAGCAAGCTAATCTAAGCATAGACTAGAGCAAATGGTTATATAAAGGCGTGCCTATCATGGCGCGCCCAACCAGTAACGGCGCTGATGCCCTAAAATAGGGCCAGCGCCAATTTTAGGTAACGTCCCGGTGAAGCCCATATGGCTTATGGAAGATCCCGGGGCTTGATGCTATCAAACAAGCGCGCTTCGATATACAGCGTGAGCTGCTTTCCCATAATTTCGTTTCTCGGGCATCAGCCCCGGTCACCTGCCAAACCTTTCTCATAAACCATTCCTAATGGCAGCATCTTGCTCATATCAGCTAGTATGTCAACTCCTTTATTCTAGGCCATGCCCCCCTGGTTTAGGTGCTTCCAGTCGCTGGATATGCTATAAAAGAAGAGGTATGGTCTATGGGACAACAACAAGAAGCTGTCTTCAACGGAAACTATTTCCAGACAATAAAATCAAGGGATTAACAGGCTGTTAAATGGTTCGATACGAAAACGAACCAGCACGTGAACCGGATTCACTCCCTCCCCAAAGACCATATCTATCCATTTTTACTAAAACAGCGTCATTTTCAAAATAGGGAGTTTGGAGCTAAACGGATTTTTTAAGTCCTCTCAGGCTCTTGTGGATCATTACACAGAAAGACCGGTCAACCAGAGCATAACGGTTTCCTTTGCGGAATCTGCCGGAATGTCATTAAAGATGGTGGTTTCATGCATCTATTGAAGGATTATCTCTCTTATCTGGCAGTAACGAGCCTTATCGTATTAGGGTATATCAATATCTCACCTTTGTGGGTCGATATCGGCTATGCAAAACCGGGGATTTTCCGGCTAGAAATCCCCCTTTTACTAACTGGTCTGACCCTGCTCTATTTTAGCCAGCTGACAAAGTGGAGTTACAAATATCTGTTACCGGCTTTTCCTGTTGTTATCACCTACCTCGGCTTCGACACCTTTTACAACAATTTGGGAAGAGCACCGCGCCCATCCGATCTCAATACCTTGTGGGAAGTGTTTCTGTTTTCTCCATTCTTGGGCATAGGAATCCTTTTCACACTGCTAACCCTATTCTTTTCCATACTGCTGCTGATTCATCAAGCCAGCAAGCACTATTCCAAAAAGGCATTTACCAAGACTCTGGCCTGCAAGGCATTGGCCGTGGTCATCCTCACGTTCCTGCTTTCAACCGATTTCTATCAGAATTTTTTTATGGCATGGTTCAATTACATACCAGAATCCCAAAGGGCAACCATTCGACACAATGGTAGATTGAGCAGTTTTTTCTACTATTTTTGGCGTGAAAAAGAGAACAGAAAAAAACTTTTGAGCTATGCTTCGAGTACTGTTGATGTTGGCAATTCTCTCTATCCAGGAAAGCCCGTCAGAAAGGCCAACATCCACCTTATCGTACTCGAAAGTTTCCTTGACCCGAGAATGATCGAGGGGATCCGGTTCAATCGTTCTCCCTTGGCGGAAGAGCTCCGAACCCTACTGGCGGATGGCCAATTTTCTCTGGTTCACTCCCCTGTCTATGGAGGAAACACCGCGCAGCCGGAGTTTGAGCTGCTGAGCGGAATTAAAGCCTATGCCAAGGTGGAGAGTGTTGAATTCAATGTCATGAACGGGAGCGAGGTCCATGGATTCGTCAACAGATTGAAAGAGAACGGCTACAAGACTTTGGGCACCATTGCCACAGGATTTGGATACTTCAATTCCAAGCAGGCATACAAAAGCCTGGGATTAAGTGACGTGGTCTATTTGGGCAAAACGGCAGTCAAGCGGTCGGGTGACCGCAGGATATTTGACGGGGATCTGCTCAATTTCAATCTGAACAGAGTCAAGGGATTGATAGAAAATGATGCCGAACCGATTTTTAATTATGTATTGGGCATGTATGGCCATATGCCGTATGACAGGAATAAAGCAGTTCGACCCGATATCATCAACCCTAACCTGGATGATGAAAAAATCCATCGGATAGCAAATCAGTTCTATTACCGGACAAAAGCTCTGGGAAGCTATCTCGCCAAACTGCGGGCCATTGATCCCGCCAGTATCATCTACGTAACGAGTGATCATCTCCCCCCGGTCTTCAACAGGCATATCCGTTACAGCCAGGATAATTACACCAACATCGCCTTATTATTCGACGCAGGAAGCCTTGTCGACGTTTCAGGAAAACATTACTACGAAATACCCTGGTTGCTATGGGACAAACTGGTCAAAGGAACGGACCAACGTCTTGTAAAAATTGAAACAACAAGTACCAGTCTTTCAGATCATCCAAATTCCGCTGCACGACAGCTTGCTACTTTAGCGCCAGCTAATAAATGGCATGGCGAAAACATCCCTAGCCCGGGGAAAGCCCCGCTCACAGAGCAACAACCAACGATGGAGGAGCTTTATTTCAAGACCCTCTACGAAAGCCTTTAACCAACGATGGAATCGCTATTCAAGGAACGACTTTATTACCGTCGTCCAGGCCGCTTTTGGGAAACATCGCTGTAACGAAGGTGGGTCAACGGGTCACCCAACAGACCATCTGCGCCACACCGTAGCAAAACAAACTCTGGCTCAGCCTATTGCGAGGATTGCAACCCCCTTGGCCAGACTTCGAGAAAGGTGGCATCGTCAGACCCGGAAGGCAGCGGGATATTCAGCTTACGCCCTTTCGCACTTCCCTTACCTGTTTCACCAGCAGATCCCGTACCAGGAAACAGGTAGCGTCCGTCTTCATAGATATTGGAAAAAATGAGTCGGGTTCGGCCACACGGGGGTAGAATACTCCATCACCATGCTGGGCGCCGATATCCACATAGGCAATAGCGTCCTCCCGGCGCAGCAATTCTGTCGCCACTCCACAGCCGTTGAATACACAAACGATCCCCATAGGCATGTGCAGCCCGGCGATAGGCACATAAGCCCGACGACATCCTCCCTTAATAATTTTCCGTACCGTATTTTCCACCGAACCAGCCACAGCCGACGCGGCTTCGAACACTCCCGGGAATGCAGGCATATCTCCGGCATCTAGATAACCGGCTCCCCGTTGTGAGATCTGCTTTGCACGTTCCACGTACTTAGGGTTATGGAGATGCTCGACCACCTCTTACATCGCGATTTCAGATTGGCAGAGAGTTACCCGCTCATCAAAGGCCCTTTTACGGCCATGGCTTCGCAAAAATCCCTCGGTCTCCATGGACCAAAGGGATGTCCTTCAGGAAAACCGTATCGCCATAGGCGCTTTCCGATATGGACATCCCCACTTACCTCACTGTTCATTGCCAAAGCCCTCTGAACGTGCGTTTAATCCGCAGATACGAGATAATGTGCCCCTTTCACAAGGGTAGTTAAACCGATTCAGGAATCCATGGCGCAATATATCTATACGATGAACCGGGTGAGCAAAATAGTGCCGCCCAAACGGGAGATCATCAAGGATATCTCCCTCTCTTTCTTTCCAGGTGCCAAGATTGGCGTACTCGGCCTCAACGGAGCAGGTAAATCTACCGTGCTACGCATCATGGCGGGGGTGGACAAGGAGTTTGATGGTGAGGCCCGGCCACAACCAGGGATCCGCATCGGATATCTTCCACAGGAGCCAGAGCTGAATCCCGAAAAGGATGTGCGCGGCAACGTTGAGGAAGGAGTAGCGGAAGTGAAACAGGCGTTGGAAGAGCTGGAAAAGGTTTATGCCGCCTACGCCGAACCGGATGCCGATTTCGATGCGTTGGCCGCCCGTCAGGCAGAACTGGAGAACATCGTTCAGGCCGCCGATGGACACAACCTTGAACACACCCTCGAAGTAGCTGCTGATGCCCTTCGCCTCCCTGCTTGGGACGCAGACGTTACCAAGCTCTCCGGAGGAGAGCGGCGCCGCGTGGCACTCTGCAAACTGTTGCTCTCACGGCCGGACATGCTACTGCTGGACGAGCCAACCAATCATCTGGATGCCGAATCGGTGGCCTGGCTGGAACGCTTCCTGCACGACTTTCCGGGTACTGTGGTGGCGGTAACGCATGATCGCTATTTCCTGGACAACGTGGCCGGCTGGATCCTGGAGCTGGACCGTGGGCGAGGCATCCCTTGGGAGGGAAACTACTCCTCCTGGCTGGAGCAGAAAGAGCGTCGCCTGGAGATGGAAGAGAAGCAGGAGAACGCTCGTATCCGCGCCATGAAGGAGGAGCTGGAGTGGGTGCGCAGCGGCGCCAAAGGAAGACATGCAAAGAGTAAAGCTCGTCTGGCGCGCTTCGAGGAGCTCGCCTCCTCTGACTACCAGAAACGCAACGAGACCCGGGAGCTCTACATACCCCCCGGCCCAAGACTGGGCGACAAGGTAATCGAGGTGGAAGGACTCACCAAGGGCTTTGGCGATCGGTTGCTGATCGACAACCTCAGCTTCAACCTGCCACCGGGAGGAATTGTGGGCATCATTGGACCCAATGGAGCGGGCAAATCCACCCTGTTCCGCATGCTCACCGGGGACGAGAGGCCGGATAGCGGCATCATCCGTATCGGGGAAACCGTCAAGCTGGCCTATGTGGACCAGAGCCGCGACTCACTGGATGGTGAGAACACTGTGTGGGAAGAGATCTCGGATGGTCAGGAGATCATCCAGGTGGGCAACTATGAGATCAACTCCCGAGCCTATGTAAGTCGCTTCAACTTCAAAGGCACTGATCAGCAGAAGAAGGTCGGGCTGCTCTCTGGCGGCGAACGTAACCGTGTTCATCTGGCCAAACTACTGCGCAGCGGCGGTAACGTTCTGCTGTTGGATGAGCCTACAAACGATCTGGACGTGGAAACCCTGCGGGCACTGGAAGAGGCTCTATTGGAGTTCCCTGGCTGCGCCGTAGTGATCTCACACGATCGCTGGTTTCTGGATCGCATAGCCACACACATCCTGGCCTTTGAAGGTAACAGTCATGTGGAGTGGTTCGAGGGAAACTATGCCGATTACGAGAAAGACCGCCAACGCCGGTTGGGAGAGAAGGCTGCCCAGCCTCACCGTATTCGCTACAAGAAATTGAAACAGTGACGGGAAAACCATTTCCGCTGATAAGAGTCTACAAAGGATGTGAGCGAACGGCAGCTGGGCTTCACCCCCTCCTGTCGGACTGACATCATGACGATGCGAACCGGTTAACAGCCATTCTTTTCTTTTTGGCACAAAATAGTGAAGTTCGCAACATGCCATTGAACAAGAAGGAAACCAATATATGAGATCCATTCCTGTTATCACAGCCCTCTGTCTGATGGTGGCTCTCACCGGCTGCGCCACCGACGATCCCAACCGGCGTGCCAAGACCGGTGCCGCCATTGGCGCTATTACCGGCGCCGTACTCGGCCACCAGATAGATGGGAAAAAAGGTCGCTTTCTGGGTGCAGCGGTCGGGGCCATTGCGGGCGGTGCTGTGGGCAACTACATGGACAAGCAACAGCGGGAACTAGAGGAACAACTAGCCGAAGAAAAGCGCCAAAATGCTATCGAACTGGAGCGGCTGAAAGGAGACATCCTCAAAGTCAACCTAAGCAGCGAGGTCTCCTTTGACGTGGATCGAGCCACCATCAAGCCCGGGTTTTACGGCACCCTCAATAAATTGGCCAACGTACTCGCCAAGTACCACAACACTATCGTCCACATCATAGGCCACACCGATAGTACCGGCAGTAACAGCTATAACCAGCGGCTCTCAGAGCGCCGGGCCGAAGCGGTCAAGACCTATCTAGTGGAACACGGTGTTGCATCGAATCGGGTTCGCACCGAAGGTCGGGGCGAATCAGAACCCCGGGCGAGTAACGCCACGGCCGAAGGGAGGGCCATGAACCGGCGAGTGGAGATCTACCTGAAACCCGTGGTGGAAGGGCGAGAGAGCGAGGCCTATCAAACACCTGGGGGACAGTAGTTCGCCATACCCCTTTTCTGATACAGGTATACCGGGATGACAACCCGCCCCATCCTGCGAATGGGACATCCGCTGCTTCTAGAGACTGCCGCGCCGGTGACGGAATTTGATTCACCGGCACTCTACGCCCTGCTGGATGAAATGGCCAAGATCATGCACGCGGCGAACGGCGTAGGGCTCGCAGCACCGCAGATTGGAGTAAGCCGGCGGATAATCCTTTTTGGCCTGGATGAGAGCGAGCGTTATCCCGATGTTCCGCCAGTCCCGATGACCGTTCTACTCAATCCAGAATTCGAGCCACTGGACAGTAAAATGGAGTCCGGATGGGAAGGATGCCTTAGCCTGCCCGGGCTGCGTGGCCTTGTACCCCGCTACTGCCGGATTCGCTATTCCGGACTTGACCCGAAAGGGCAACGCATTGAAGGAGTAGCAGAGGGATTTCACGCCCGGGTTTTTCAGCATGAGCTGGATCACCTGAATGGGATCCTCTATCCTCAGCGTATTGAAGATATGCGCCAGTTCGGATTCGAGGAGGAACTGGCAGAGTTTTTATCGCCCTCCTCCGATTGATCCCCCTATTCCGCTTCCAGAAGGGCTCGCATTTGCGCAAATTGCGCCTTTTTATCTATCTCCACAGCGGGATAACCGATATCCAGCGACTGCAGTGTTTCCACCACAATCTCTGCCACCGCCAACCGCATATAACGCTTATCATCTGCAGGGATGGCATACCAAGGTGCCCAGGGACGGGAAGTCTCCACCAAGGCCTGCTGGTAGGCCTCCATATAACTGTCCCAGTAGCCTCGTTCCCTCACGTCATTGGCGGAAAATTTCCAGTGTTTTTCCGGCTCATCGAGACGAGCCAGGAAACGGCGCCGTTGCTCTTCCTTTGACACATTGAGCCAGAATTTCAGAATCACCATGCCATTACGAACCAGGTGGGCCTCATGCTCCCGAATGGAGCGAAACCGTTCTTCCCAGATGGTTTTATCGGCAATCACCTCCTTGGGAAGTTTCTGGCGCTCCAAATATTCGGGGTGCACCCGTACCACCAGTACCTCTTCGTAATAGCTACGGTTGAAAACGCCGATCCGTCCCCGTTGGGGGAGACGCAACGAGGTACGCCAAAGGAAATCATGATCCAGCTCTTCCGCGCTGGGTTGCTTAAAGGAATAGACCTCACATCCTGCGGGATTGACGCCGCTCAGTATGGCACGAATAGTACCATCCTTCCCCGCAGCATCCATTGCCTGGAAAATCAGTAAAAGCGAGTAACGATCATGGGCATAAAGTACCCGCTGCAACTCTGCAAGTTCGCGGACCCTTTTCTTTAACCGACGCTTCAGCCCTTTCATTGATGTCCCTTCTGGTGGCAATGTCGGTGCATCCTGGTATCTGAAAGAACCATCGAAAGGAACCAACCAGGGACTAGGTATCGCCTCAAACATTCTGTTTTCTCAACGCTGATTGCTGCGCATTTTCTCTCTGAGAATACGCCAGTGATGGAACCCTTGGCGAATGAAGCCAGGGCGTCCTGAACGCATGGTGGACTTGAGCTCCGCCTCCTCCATGATTCGACTGTAACCTGCCTCCCGATCCCACTGATTCCGAATCCAGGCAAACCAGCCAAAATAGCGGACAGCATAGAAGATGGGCAACTGCTGCCAGCGAGGGACGTCCAGCACTCCCATCCCTTCCAGCAATATCCGATCCGCCTCTTCCCGAGTACGTTCCTGGGTAAAATAAAGCCAGTCATGGATCACAGCGGCATTGCCATATTTCCCCCATTTAGGCAACACGATCCAGAACAGACGAGGGATGGACGCAAAATCGGTTTTGAAGCCCCGACTCACCTCAATGGTATCGCCACTTCCCAGCTCACCCACATCGTAGGCGAAAGGTTCAACCAGCACCCATGTCTTGCCATCCGCCAAAGGAGATACAACCAGTGCACGGGTAAAACGGCTCATCTGCTCCTCCTGAAAATGGCGCCAAGATAGACTTGCCCTTGAGAGTATAACGACCACCCTGGCGGTTATGAATCCTCGAGCACTCTGCCAAAACCAGAGGTAATGGGATAGCGCCGATCCCGACCGAATGCCCGTCGTGTAACCCGTGGACCGGGCGGCGCCTGACGTCGCTTGTACTCGTTGCGATCCACCATCCTGACAACTTTGCGCACCGTCACTTCATCATAACCTGCAGCAACAATCTCATCGACACATTTATCCTGCTCAACATAGAGCTCAAGAATCCCATCCAAGACCGGATAGGGTGGCAGAGTGTCGGTATCTTCCTGATCCGGTGCCAGCTCCGCCGATGGCGGACGTTCAATGACCCTTTGCGGGATCACCTCACTGAGAGTATTACGATAGCTCGCGAGACGAAACACCAATGTCTTGGGAACATCCTTGAGCACGTCAAACCCTCCGGCCATATCTCCATACAAGGTGGCATACCCCACCGCCATCTCGCTCTTGTTGCCGGTAGTAAGCACCATTTTGTGCCGCTTGTTGGATATGGCCATCAGGATTACCCCTCGGCAGCGCGCCTGAATATTCTCTTCTGTAGTATCCGGCCGCGTACCGAGAAACTCCTCCGCCAGACTCTCCAAAAAGGCACGATATACCTTTTCAATGGGAATGATGCGATATTCTACAGCAAGGCTCCTCGCTTGGTGCTGCGCGTCCTCCAAGCTGATAGGACGGGTGTAACGGGAGGGCATCATCACAGCCTCTACCCGGTCTGCACCCAGCGCATCCACAGCAACTGTCAAGGTCAAGGCGGAATCGATTCCACCAGAGAGTCCGATCACCACACCGGGGAATCCATTTTTCCTGACGTAGTCGCGTACTGCGAGCACCAAGGCCTGATAGACGCTGGCCTCCTCCGACAACACCGGGGCGCACTCCCCCGGTCGAGGGACCACCTTCTCCACCCTCACTTCCAGAGTCACCGGATAAAGCCCCTCTTCAAATGCTGGAGCCCTCTGGATCACTCGTCCATCGGATCCAATGACGAAAGATTCGCCGTCGAACACCAACTCATCCTGCCCCCCCACCAGATTGACATAGATAGCGGGCAGACCGCTCTCTTCAGCCCGCTCCCGAAGCACTTCTTCCCGCTCCTGCCCCTTGTGTATACGGTAGGGGGAAGCGTTCAGAATCAGAGCCAACTTTGCTCCGGCCTCCCGTGCTTGCTGTAAGGGCTGCGGTAACCAGACATCCTCACAGATCACGATGGCCACCTGCACACCTTTGATCTCCACTATGCAGGGCGCTGCTTTCCCGGGGGTGAAATAACGCTTCTCATCAAATACGCTGTAGTTAGGCAAGTGTTGCTTATGATAAGTGGCCACCACCTTGCCATCACGCAGCAGCGAAGCAGCATTGTAAAGCCCCCCTGTAGCGCGACGCGGATAACCAAGAATAACGTCGATCCCTTTCACTTCCCGTTTGATTCGTTCCAGCCCATGTACCACCCGTAACGCGAGGCCGGGACGCAGCAGAAGATCCTCCGGCGGGTAGCCACACAGCACTAGCTCGGGGAAAAGGACGGCATCAGCCTGATACTCGTCACGGGCCCGGATAGCGGCAGCAACCACTTTGTCAGTATTGCCGTCAATATCCCCCACCAGGGGATTGATCTGGGCCATAACGATACGCAGCTCAGCCACTGAAATACTCCTGCATTCGCGCCCCCATCTCCGCTGGAGAACGCACTACCATCACATTCGCCCGCTCCAGGGCGATAAACTTCTCTTTTGCACTACCCTTGCCCCCCGTGATGATGGCTCCAGCATGTCCCATACGCTTTCCTGGAGGCGCAGTAACACCAGCAATGTAAGCTACTACCGGTTTCCGGATATTGGCCTTGATATATTCTGCGGCCTCTTCCTCTGCTGTCCCGCCGATTTCTCCCACCAGAATAATCCCCTTGGTCTGGCGATCTTCGTTAAACAACTTCAGGCAATCGATGAAATTCATTCCCTGCACGGGATCCCCACCAATACCAACGCAGGTGCTTTGCCCCAACCCACACAGGGTGGTCTGCCACACCGCCTCGTAAGTGAGGGTCCCGGAACGGGAGACAATGCCGATGGAACCCTTCTTATGGATGCTTCCCGGCATGATGCCAATCTTGCACTCCTCCGGGGTAATGACCCCGGGGCAGTTGGGGCCGATGAGCCGCACGTCACTGCTGGCCAATGCCGCCTTGACCTTCACCATATCCCGCACCGGAATTCCCTCAGTGATACAGACGATGATCTGAATCCCCGCATCTGCCGCCTCCAGAATAGCATCGGCAGCAAACGGCGCTGGCACATAGATCATGCTCGCCTCAGCCCCGGTTTCAAGTACCGCCTCGTGTACCGTATTGAATACCGGCAGTCCCAGGTGCTCCTGCCCTCCCTTGCCCGGCGTCACTCCACCGACCAGCCGAGTACCATAGGCCAGCGCTTGTTTCGAATGGAAAGTGCCCTGTCTCCCGGTAAATCCTTGACAGATCACTTTGGTCTTACCATCTACCAGTATCGCCATCAGATCCTCCCCCCGGCCAGCTGCACTACTTTTCGGGCTGCATCTGAGAGCCGCTGCGCCGAAACAATGGAGAGTCCACTCTCCTCTAGCAAGGCACGGCCTTGTTCTGCATTGGTCCCTTCCAGACGTACCACTACAGGGATATCAATCCCTACATCCCTGACCGCAGCAATCACCCCTTCAGCAATCAAGTCGCAACGAACGATTCCCCCAAAGATATTGACTAGAATAGCTTTCACCTTTGTATCAGAAAGAATCAGCTTAAATGCCTCTGCTACCTTGTCTGCCGTGGTCCCCCCTCCTACATCGAGAAAATTGGCAGGTTCACCACCCGCCAAAGTAATGAGGTCCATGGTAGCCATGGCTAGCCCAGCGCCATTCACCATACATCCGATAGTCCCATCCAAAGCCACATAATTTAGCCCGTAACAACGCGCCTCCAGCTCTCGTGGATCCTCCTGATGCGTATCACGCAGCTCAGCCAGCGCCTGCTGACGGTAGAGCGCATTGTCATCCAGGTTCATTTTGGCATCCAGGGCGATCAACTCCCCCTCCTCCGTGACACACAAGGGATTGATTTCGAGCAGACTGGCATCTTTTTCCTCGAACAGCCGATAGAGCCCCATCATGATTCGGGTCAGCACCTTGATTTGCTCCGTTCCGAGCTGCATCGCAAAACCCACTCTGCGACACTGGTAGGGCTGCAAGCCAACCACCGGATCCACTGCGATGGTGAGAATTTTCTCGGGAGTCTCGGCAGCTACCTCCTCGATCTCCATTCCTCCCGCATCTGAAGTGATAAAAGTCACCCGCTCACGGCTGCGATCCACCAGTACGCCAAGGTAGAGCTCTCGAGCCACGGTGGCGATCCGCTCGATTAACACCACATTGACCGGCAACCCTTTCTTACCTGTTTGAGGGGTTCGGAGGGGTTTCTCCAATAGCTGGGCAACGGCCTCTTTCAGCGCATCGACCCCTTTGACCCGCTTCACACCCCCTGCCTTGCCACGCCCACCGGCATAGATCTGTGCCTTGACAACCCACTCATCCCCGCCTAGCTCGTGTATCGCTGCGGCCGCCTCTTCCGGCGACTGCACCGCCTTCCCGGGAAGCACTGGCACACCATAATTGGCAAACAACTGTTTTGCCTGGTATTCATGAAGATTCATTCGATACGACCCATTATCGATGGCAGCAGAAAAGGGGGTATTCTGGAGGAAAATCCCCTATGACGCAAAGCCCCTCAGTATCAAACGGGTCAATAATGCGTCCCGCATTCGGCCACCACATACCGATCCGCAACGAGACTGGAAGATACCGCTCCAGTCATTTTCCAAAGCGGGCCTTCTCGGCGCAGTTTGCGGGACGGCATGCCAATAGCCCCGCTTAACCCAAGAGGCTATGCAGGGACGCGTCAGAACAACCCGCTCGATAGCTTGGGCTGAGGGAATATCTGCGAAATAAAATCATGTGTTCACGTGCAAAAGCAAGATCCGCTCGCCCGCTTAGCAAAGCCAGAGGACCGGACCATTCGCACTGTCCAGACCTCATCCATCCTGCCATCTTCCACTTCAAGAGCTGATATAGGCGCGGATCTCATAAAACAGCCTAACGATGGCTTCCGGGCGGTGTGGCTGGGAGAAGGCTGCCACAACCCTGGCTTGCGGATCTATCAGGAATATGGCGCTGGTATGGTTCACAACATAATTCCCCGGGGAAATCTCATCGCCTCGCACATAACCAGCACCTAGCTGTCGCGTAAAAGCATCGATCGCCTCTGTCTCACCCGTCAGGCCGATAAAGTCTGGCTCAAAAAAGCCCATATATTCGGCAAGCACCTCGGGAGAATCCCGCAGGGGATCAACAGAAACAAAGAGAAACTGTGCCGGTAATGAATCTTTCTTTTGGATCAGCTGTTTTTGAACCTGACCCATTAATGAGAGAGTCGCAGGACATACATCAGGACAGTGGGTATAACCAAAGAACAGAAAACTCCATCGACCCACCAGTTGCTCCTTGCCAAACCGGACGCCCTGATGATCCACCAAAGTAAAATCCGTCAATGCCTTTGGTGCGGGACGCAGGACGCCCATAAGCTCCTTCGGAGGGGGGGATGTAGACAGGGGTTTCCAGAAAAAAAGCGCAGCAGCGATCAGAAGCAAAAACAGGAAAAACAAAACCAGCGTCCCCAGAGGAACCTTTCTCTCTGGTCGGTTACCTATTTCTTCTTCCATTGTTTGAAAGCCCAGACAAAAAAGGCTGCCAGCACCACAACATTGATCACCATGCCAATGGCAAAGAATGCCAGCAGATCCTGTCCTTTTGATGCGTACGCCTCTTCTCTTGGCACAAGGGTTTGCCGCCCCCAGGAGCCATCCTCTATCCCCTCGGTTGTGACGAGAGGGTTTGGTAGGGAATGGGGTATCGACTCGTGAGGAACCGAGATGGTTACTTCACTGTTGTTCATGAAAAACCACCTCCCACACTTTGCGAGCAGACAACGACCAACCGCTTAATCCACTTTCTTAACAACAGAGAATACAGACCAAGCTGAAACTCTTTACGTTTTCAAAAGGTCTCTGGTCAAACGCAAGTCAGCGCCGATGACAAACCTGAAGGGGTTTCTCTGGCCCGACATCCCTCTATCAACAGCTTCATTGACGCCCCACCTGCACGAGGCGTGGTGCAGGTGTGGGCACCGCTTTCTTTACTTAAAACTACTCTACTCTATTTGGCGAATTTCTCCCGAATATAGGTAACCAGCTTCCATATGTCGTCTTCAGAGATATTGGCATCAGTACCCGGACCATATGCCTCCATCTCTGCCTCTTCGCTGCCTCCCTTAAGAATGATGTAAAACAATTGACCATCCTTGATACCGGCGAGATACCCCGGCTTAGTAAAATCAGGTGGCTTGATCTCCAGATCCGCAGCAGACGACCCTTTGCCATCTCCTTTGCTACCGTGACATTTTTTGCACTTTCTCTTGTAGATCTTCCCAGCTTTTTTGAGCAGATCCTCGTCCGCCTCCCCAGCATAAGGATTCTCCATCTTCAGGTATTCATCCGGGGCAACAGGAATCTTGTGCTCGCTGGCTTTTGCTGCAGTTGCAAATAAAAGGGGAATCGCCGCAACCACAGGTAACAAACGCATCGTCTTCATACCACACCTCCTAAAACAGACGTTCCATCTTTATCAAAAGAGATAATTACCACTATAACCCATTATTTTTCCCGTGAAAAAGGGGGCAGGAACCCCCGCCCCCTTTTTATCAACTCGCCAATCCGGCATCAATAGATATCATGCATGGTGTTGTAGACATTGAACTTGCCCGTAGGATTATCAAGCCCCTTAATCCGGTGTTTCACCTTCAGGGTCTTGTCATCGATGATCACGAGCTCACCATCCTTGTCCCAAAGGGAGATCCACACCTCGTCACCCGCCTTGTTGAACTCCATATGCACAACCTTCTTCTCAAAGGTGAGCTCTTTGGGTGGAGCAGTCGGGTTGTCGATGCTGAACACCGTCAGAACATTCGACTTGTTCTTGTTGATGGTGTTGTCGCAATAGACATGCTTGCTCTTCGGGTGGGTCTTGATGAACAGCGAATTACCGTCCAGCGTCCACTCCCTGACCACCGTCCATGCATAATCCTTGGTAGGATCGGTGCTGATGATAGAGACCAGTCCCTCACCCAAGTGCACCGTTGCCCAGACGCGGCCAAATTCGGGATCCACCCAGTTGGCACCGCGGCCCGGGTGAGGTTTGGTCCCGGTCACTATGTTCTTGACCAGCTTGCG
>CAZKYF010000005.1:0-7770 GCA_964557025.1 uncultured Chromatiales bacterium
GACACTGGGCACCGACCCCAACAATCCCGACACCGACGGTGACGGGCGCAGCGACGGCGAGGAAGCGGGTGCCGACCCGGCATCGGTCCCGGACGAGGATGGGGACGGCATCAGCGACCCGCTGGACTCTGCGACGGCGGATACGGACGGCGATGGTGTGATGGACCAGCAGGATCCGGCCAATACCAATCCCTGTATTCCGAACTCGGATTCGGAGGCGTGCCTGAATGCCGATCGCGATCGGGATGGGGTGCTGGATACGCAGGACCTGGATGATGACAACGACGGTATTCCGGATCGGGCGGAAGGTGATGGCAGGGTGGATACCGATGGAGACGGCGTGCCCGACAGTCTCGATCTCGATAGCGACAATGACGGGCTGTTCGATCTGTCCGAATCGGGGGCCGATGCAGTGTCTCTGGATGCTAACAGGGATGGCCGTATCGATACCGCTTTCGGAGCGAACGGCTTGGCCGACAGCGTGGAGACCTCGACCGATTCCGGCATGACCGATTATAACGGTGACGGAGTGGAAGACAGCCAGCGGGATACCGATGGTGACAAGGTTCCGGATTTCCGGGATCTGGATAGCGACAATGACGGCATTCTCGATGTCACCGAGGCGGGACTTCCCGATCCAAATTTCGACGGGTTCGTGGGACGAGGGGAGCTCTCCGTTGACGAACATGGCGTCGTGGAAGGGGGTGGGGTGATGCCACCGCCTGATACCGACGGGGATGGTCTCCCCGATTATCGTGATCTGGATAGCGACAACGACGGTATTCCAGATGTCACGGAAGCGACCCGACCCGATCCTGACAACAATGCCCGTGTCGGTGAGGGAGAGCCACCCGTCGTGGATAGCAGAGGCCGAGCGGAAAGTGCGGGGGTTGATCCCGTCGATACTGACGGGGACGGGGTTCCTGATTACCAGGATCTCGACTCGGATGGTGATGGCAAGCTGGACATCGTCGAGGCCGGAGGAGTGGACAGCAACGGCGATGGGCGGGTCGATGGATTCCTCGATCAAGATGGTGATGGCATGGATGATGCGATTTCGCCCTTGTTTGCAGGAGGAAATCCGCTGGCCGTGCCGGACAGTGATGGTGACGGCTTGCCCGATTTCCGGGATGTTTCTGCGGCACCCGGGGATGAGCCCGTGTTGCAGACCGGTCTGAAAGGAGTGGGTGGTTGCGCATTGAATCCGGACGCCGGTTTCGATCCTGTGCTGCTGCTCATGTTGATAGCGGCACCCCTCTATCTATCTCGCTCCAGGCGGTGCGGCAAGAGCGGGCAATCGGCATAGAGGATGGATGAGATGGATATCAGAGAGCAGATGATGAAGCAGATGAAACACGCTGTTGCCGTGTTGGTTGTCACGGGCGTGTTCTTCCCTGGCGGGAGCGTGGCCGAGGAGTTCAACAGCCGCTGGTACGGTGGGCTTGGGATTGGCATCTCAGAGCTGGAGCCTGATCCCAACGGTACGGCGGTCCGTGTCGATGAGTCCAAAAGCTCTGGGGGCAAGCTGTATCTGGGGTACGACTTGACAGAACGTTTCAGCATCGAAGGACATTATGCTGATCTGGGTGAAGCGAAGATGAGCCCTTCCGGGGAGGTGGGTTACAAGGAGATTGGATTAGGTGGCCTCTACTATCTGCTCAAGCAGTATCGGACCCATGTCGGATTTGGACTCTATGCCAAAGCCGGGGTCGGCAAGATGGAGAATGATACCGATCTTCGCTATGAGCGCGTCAATGACTACAGCCTATTCTATGGGGTGGGGCTGGAGTATGGATTCAATAACGGTCTGGCCTTGAGGGGAGAGGTTGAACTATATGATGAAGATGCCCGTATGGCCATCCTCAGTTTGCTGAAACGTTTCGGGAGCAACAAAAGGGAAGAGCCGGTAGCGGCAGCGGCTCCTTCCAAGCCGGAGCCAGTAGTGATTGCGCCCGCTCCCGTAGTTCCAGAGGCGCCAAAGCCTGCTCCGAAGCCGGTTCCAACGCTGGGGCAACTTGAGGTGATCTATTTTCATACCGATTCTGCAGCGTTGACTCGACGAGCGCGTGCCAAGCTGGATCGGATAGCCGAAGAGCTGAAACGGGTTCCCGGAGCGCGTCTGGAAGTGGCCGGGCATACCGATAACCGAGCCACGAGCAGCTATAATATCGTTTTGTCCAAGCGGCGGGCCCGCACCGTAATCGATTATCTGACTCAAAAGGGTATCTCAATCGATCGTCTCCGGCCGGTAGCATATGGGGAGGCCCGCCCCGTTGCCAGTAATGCAACCGAGGAGGGCCGACGTCTGAACCGGCGAGTGGAATTCCGGGAGTTGAAACGGTAAAGGCTGGGTTGCTGGAGGAACTTTTTGCCGATCGCTGGTTCCGTGCTGCACTCGCAGCCGGGCCAGTGGCTTGGCTGTTACTGTACCTGCTCCTTCGCCCTCATCCCAGCTGGCAGGGGTTGGTCGACAATACCGGGTTGCTGATCATGGCCTGCGTGATCTACCCGGTGCTGGAGGAGCTTGCCTTCCGGGGAGTGTTACAGGGGTGGCTCGTTCGCCAACCGGTTGCTGGCCGGTTTTTCTTCGCCGGAATCACTGGAGCCAATTTGTTGACCAGTGCTCTTTTTTCGGCTGCCCATCTGTTCTATCATCCTCCATTGTGGGCGGTTTTGGTGTTCGGGCCCTCGTTGATATTTGGCTGGTTCAGGGATCGGTATCAGAGCATCATCCCCGGTCTCGTACTTCATATCTTTTATAACTCGGGCTACTTTGTGCTGTTCTGGACGGGAGTAGCTGGTGTCACGGACATGCCGGCGGCCAGATGAGAGAGCGACGGGATGTGTCGCGGAGAGCCGGCCGATTCCTCGGTTTTCCCGACTGCTGACCCGGGTGCAATGTCGAAGTTGGCACGAATCCTTTATTGATTGTTATGGAAAAAGAGATCCTGATTCACGATTCTCCGCGCCGTTTCGGATGTCTGCAAGTTGTGGGGTTGATGTTGCTTGTGGCTGTTGCCACATTGCTGATCACTTTGTGGATTGCAAAGAATTACCTGTTTGTCTCGGAGTTCGAACCGGTTACCCTGAGTGCAGAAGAGAAGAAGGCCCTCAGTGCCAAGCTGGATCGTCTAGATGTTTTGGAGGTCAGAAAGACATCGAAGGAAGCAGCGTCCGGGGAGGAGAACGGGCCACTTCGTCCAGAGCCTTATAGTGAGGAAGGAGCGAACCGGGAGATTGCATTCACCGAGCGGGAGCTTAATGCCCTGCTGGCGAATAATACCGATCTGGCCCATAAACTGGCAGTGGATCTGGCCGATGACTTGGTCAGTATCAAGTTGCGATTGCCGCTCGATGAAGATTTTCCTGTATTGGGAGGAAAGACTTTGCGTCTCAAGGCAGGTGCCGAATTCGGTTATCGCGACGGTCGCCCTGTAGTGGTTCTGAAGGGAGTGACCATCATGGGGGTGCCGGTTCCCAATGCCTGGCTGGGTGGGCTGAAGAATATCGACCTGGTCCGGGAGTTTGGCACGGACGAAGGTTTCTGGAAGAGCTTCTCTGAAGGAGTTGCCAATATCCGGGTTGAAGAGGGGCGATTGAGAATAAAATTGAAAGAATGACAGCAGATCGAGCCAGCCCGGAAACAAAAGACCGGTGAGAGCCGGCAGGATACTAGCGTTCAAATTCGATGATGGCTTCCCACCGCTTTATGCGTTTTTTCCTTCGTGCAGGGCGTAGTGTCTTCTTCGTCCTGGCGATCGCGCTATCTATTGCGGCAAGTGCTCAGGCAGCCGAACGCAACGTTCCGGGGGATTATCAGAGCATACAGCTGGCCATTGACGCAGCTCAGCCGGGGGATACGGTAGTGGTTGGCGTAGGTACCTATCGGGAACCCATTGTCATGCGCAGCGGGATTATCCTGAAGGGTGAGGAGACTGCGCGAACCCTGCTCACCGGAAATGGGGAGAAGCCCGTTATCCGTGTTGATGGTGCGACGGGGGTGCGGATTAGCAACTTTACCTTTGTCGATCTCTCATCAGGAATTCAAGTTACCGGAAATGCGGAGGTGAATGTTGCTGCCAATGTCTTTGACTGCGGTGGCGGAGATGGGATTCGGATATTCGATAACGCGATTGCAGATATCAGCAACAATACTTTTTATGATTGCGGTACTGCGTTCTGGCGTGCCCATGACGGGGTAAAAGTCCGCAGCAATCTATTCTATGACAATGTAACCGCCATTTCGCCCGCCGGGTTGAATGCAAATATTCGATACAACGGGTTTCTCAGCAATGGTGAGGATGGTCCCACCGGTGTCCAGGCCCTGCTGGAAGAGCCGATGCGCTTCATCAGTGTCGCCAAACGGGATTTCCATCTGCGCTACTCCTCCAACGTCATCGACAAGGGAGATGAGAATGACACCGATGTGATCGATGGGACGCGGGCGGACATGGGCGCCTACGGAGGACCTTATGCCGATCCCACCCCCTTTCCTGTTTCCGGGTTGAGCGTGCAGAGTGAAGGGTCCGATTCGGTGACTTTATCCTGGGAGGGAAATGCGGCCTATCTGATTGCGGGTTACAGGCTCTACTATGGAAACGATGCCAAGCTCCAGGGAAGTGAAGCTGCAGAAGGGCCTTCCCCCATTGATGTGGGTGATGTTACCCAGTATAGATTGACTGGATTGGCCACAGCGGCCCCTGTAATGCTCGATGCCCCCCGTCCAACGGGGCTGGCCCCCTCCCATCAGTCACTGGAGATTGGCTGGTTGCCGGTGGTCGGGGCTTCCGGGTACAAGGTGCACTACGGAATGGAAAAGGTGACCGAAAAGGCGATCGATGTGGGGAACCGGACATCCTACCGGATCACTGGCCTGGAAAATGGTGTGCTCTATCGGGTGGCAGTGTCGGCCTACAGCCAGGCCACCTACCATTTTGGTGTGACTGCCTATGACAAAACCGCTGAACGACATGAGAGTGCGATTCCCGGCGAAAGCCGGGTCGAAGCTAGGATTGGGGAGGTCGTGGATGGTCCGCTCTCCGGTGAGTTGAGTGCCTTTCCCGAGGCGCTGCAACCCTATCCTGATCTACCTGATGAGGGGTGTTTCGTAGCAACCGCTGCCTATGGATATTATGATGCTTCACAGGTGCAATTACTGCGGGAATACCGGGACCGTTATCTGATGAAAACAGCTTCCGGAAAGTGGTTTGTTCAGTGGTATTACACTCATGCTCCTGCGGCGGCGCGCTGGCTCGAGTCCCATCCGGAGTTCAAGCCGCTGGTCCGGGCTGCATTGTTCCCGGTGATCACTGCGGCAGGCCTGGTACTTGAGAGAGGCCATTTTTATTTGGTCTCAGTAATGATGCTCTGCGGAATATTGGTTACAATGGCCGCGCTGATTTTTCGCGGAAGCGGACGCTTTGTCCCGGGGGAAGAATGAATAGAATCTGGGTGTTCGACTGGAGAGTGATGAAAGGGGGATGGGGGTTGCTGCCCCTTTTGCTGTTGCTCCCGGTTACGGGATGGGCATCCGGCTTGGAACAGCAGCTGCCTCGCTGGTCGTTTGAATTGAAGGGGGGTAACTTTTTCCCCAAGGAAGAAGCGTGGGAACCCTATTATGGCGATGACAAGACGGGCCGGTTTGGTATGGCGCTTGCCTGGAAGGTCATTCGC
This sequence comes from uncultured Chromatiales bacterium, assembly GCA_964557025.1. Lineage (GTDB taxonomy): Bacteria > Pseudomonadota > Gammaproteobacteria > Thiohalospirales > Thiohalospiraceae > DRMK01. Next base: position 5,674 of record CAZKYF010000005.1, read on the forward strand.
CAGATTGAGCTCGGGCTCGACAGCGCCTATATCAAGGATAAGGGCAAGGGGCTGGCTCCTCAACAAGGACAGATCACTGGAGATGTCACTCTGGAACTCTATCCGCTACAGGTGTTCGTCGTGGCACGCGGTGTGTTCCGCGAAAATCAATGGCTGGTTCCCTATGTGGGTGGCGGTTTGACCCGAATCTATTACGAGCAGGATATCCGGGGACAGGAGAAACGGCGAGGTTCGGCGACGGGGAGCCATCTCCGAGCGGGAATCCAGTTACTGCTCGATAATATCGATCGTAGCACTGCCTGGGGCTTCTATGAGAATTTTGGCGTAAACAACAGCTATCTGTTTGTGGAAGCGGAACATAGCAGCGTCGAGGTGAAATCCATCGAGCTGGGGGGGACCAGTTACCAGATAGGGCTGTTGTTCGAATTTTGACGGTATTCTGAAATCTATCCCGACTGGTTGACCATCACAGGGGGCATGAAAGACCCAGCCTTTTCCGGATCCTCGCTAAATGGATCGGGATGAAGCACTTTTGTTTTTCATGCCGGGTCAATGAAAGCAATGTGGCATATCTCTCTTCAGCTTAATCCCACCACCTGAGGCCACTGATGCGTTTCTGGGTTCTCTTTCCTGTTGCGCTTTTGGCTGGACTGTTGATCCCGCTGAGTTATGGTGGTTGGGAGGGGCTGAGCCGATTGTGCGAGCTCCCTTTCAGCCTGATGGCCGGTGCATTGGCAATGGTGGTACTGGGATGGAATTTCAATGCCGGCCGTCTGCGTTTGGTGTTGGGCGGAATCGGCGTGCGGATGGGGCAAGGCAAGGCATTGGCGACCGTGATGTCGTCAGAGTTTGCCATGAGTGCCACCCCGGCCGGAACCGGTGGAGCGCTGACCTACGTCTTTTTACTGCATCGTCACGGTGTGCCAAGTAGCCGTGCGGCAGCCTGCTATGCGCTGGAACAGCTGGTGGACCAACTCTTCTTTCTGCCCGCGCTGGTGTTGCTTTCCTTCGTTCTCTTGGCTGGTGGGGATGAATTCCATGTAGGGACGCAGTTGGCCCTGCTGGGCGGGATGATCGCGAGTGGGTTGGGTTTGCTCTGGCTGCTGGCTCGTCACTATCGGAGGTTGATGCTCACCGGTGGCCGGCTGTTGAACCGGTTCGGTATCAAGGCCCGCCGACGCCGCAACATCGCTCGCTGGATCATCCGCTTCCGACAGGGCCTGGGGCTGATGTTGCACTTCTCCCGTTGGCGGCTTCTGGGCATCTATTTGTTGTGTATCGGGCACTGGATGTTGCGCTATACCATCCTCTATTTCATCATCCGTGCACTTGGTGAGGACGTTTCGTGGGCTTATCTGTTTCTGGTGCAGATGTTCGTGCTCAGTGTCGGCCAGCTTACCCTTCTGCCGGGCGGTAGCGGGGGTGTGGAGATCGGTTTCAGCGCATTGCTTGCCCCCTGGCTGGAGCCGGCTACCCTGGCAGCAGCGCTGCTTGCCTGGCGTTTTGCCACTTACTACTGGTACCTGATTGCGGGAGGATTGGTATTTTTCTATTTCGCGGGTACTGGACTGTGGCGCCATTTACGGCTTCGGCGCAGATTTCCAGGCAAAAAAAAGGTTCAGGGAGTGGGTGGATAACGTCGTGATGAAAGGGTTTGCGACTGTTTCAGATTACTCGATGGTGAAAATGGTGCTGGGTGCAGCGCCGCCAGGATAGTCTGATGCTGCTGTTCCGGATGCAGGATGGGCAGTGATGGTAATGGTTTCTCCGTTATCAGGACAGTTGTTGGCTCCCAGTCCGCTGACCACGACCGTTCCTGCATCACTTCCCGTGGTGGCGAAAGCGGAGAGCAAACCATTTCCCACCGCCTTTCGATTTCCGCTGTTCAGCATCGCTATCAGATCCCGGCAGCTGCTGCCTGTTGTGCCAAGATAGGCAGCTTCGGCACGGACGGCGGAGACAGCGGTATCCCAGTTGTGGACCAGAGAAGCAACGCGGCTTTGTTTGATGTAGCCGGTGTAGGCAGGGATGGCAATGGCGGCCAGTACACCGATAAGGGCGGTGACAATCATGATTTCAATTAGGGTAAAACCTTGT
>CAZKYF010000006.1:0-7291 GCA_964557025.1 uncultured Chromatiales bacterium
TCTGGTATCGTTCTTCCTGGGTAAGCTGCGTGTAGCTCATGGTGCTCCTCTAGCTTTGGTCGGTGAGAGAAGCTGCCTATGTTACCGCAGCTTGCCCTCAATCCAACGAGGTCGAGTTGCACTTACAAATTGAATTCAGGCCTTCCTTTAATAAATAAAGTGCCAGGTTTATGGAATCGTTACACGCATTTTCGGGTATTGAGAGGTTCTTCCCTTGGTGAATGGATATCCGTATTCGGCATTTGCATTCAGCCCCCAATGATACGATTCCAGGCGACTTTGTAGAGACGATTTTGTTCCGGCTGAGGAAAATGGCGAATTTCCGAAGACTTGAACACATCTTCGGGGGGGACCAGAGCAATGTTGGCAGTGTAGGACTGGCCCAAGAGTTCCCAAGCCTCCTTGTTCGGCGTGGCATAGTGGAATTTTTTGGCTAATCTGGCCGCGGTTTTCTTCTCCAGAAGAAAGTCGATGAATCTGTGTGCTGCGACGGGATCTCCAGCATGCTTGGGAATACACAACGATTTCTGCCATATTAAACTCCCTTCCTTGGGTACGCTGTAGCCGAAATCACCAGTTTGCTGAAGGATCTTCAAAAAATCCTGGCTCCAGACCATTGCCAGATCGACCTTTCCGGAACGCAAGAGGTTGGCTGTTCTGTTGCTGAAGATCTTGATATTCGGTTTTTGTTTTATTAGCGCTTTTTGTGCTTCCTCGATGACCTCCGCATCGTGGGAGTTGACAGAGTATCCCAAGTATTTTTGAGTAATCTGGAAAAGGGTCAATTTGTCCGCCAGTAGTGCAATGCGACCGGCATATTTGTCTGAATCCAGTAATACCTTCCAGCTTTCTGGAGAGGGGGAGATTGCAGATTTGCGATAAGCGATCCCTACCGTTCCCCAGAGGTAGGGTAGACTGAAGAACAGCTGTTTGGGCTCTGGATCCAAGGCGGTCAGGTGGGGTTCGAGTTGTCGGATATTGGGTAGCAAGGTGCGGCTCAGAGGGCTCAAAAGGTTGGTTCGTCTCAGGTGAGAAATGTTGTCATCCGATGCGAGGACAATGTCATATCGGGGATTCCCGCTGAGGAACTCTGCGGTAAACTGGGTTTCATCGAGATAGATATCCATCAATACCTTGAGTTCCGTTTCCTTATGGAAGGCCTCCAAGGCCTCTTTATCGACACTGTTGCGGCAGTTCAAAAAATGAAGATCTTTGCCATGGTTGGCGTAGGCTGGCAGTGACAGCAGCGGCAAGGCAGCGATACTGGCCAGAAAATGGCGCCTGGTGAAAGCCATGGATTCCCCCGGAATATGTGATTAAACAGTTTCTATCATGGCCCAGATAGCAGGCGGGATCAACCGAAAGGCGTGTAGCTTTTGAGCAAGGAGAGCAGCAGTAATTTTTAATAAAAACATGATGTTATCTGATAAACAGCTGTTTCCCCCTGGGAAGGGTGGAGTAGCTCGGCATCTTCTGCTCTCGCCCGGGCAAGGGCCGGTTTTGATTACCATTTTTTCCCATCGGCCAAGAAAAGAACCGGCGGAAAACCGCCGAATTGGGTGATCACCTGCTTAATCGGATTTTTAGTCCGTAGGCCAATTGCATAAATAATATTGTCTACATACGGTGCAGATCAGGTCAGGGTTTTTACCCCGCTTTCTGTGCCAAGCAGCAGCACATCTGCTGGACGAATGGCGAATATTCCATTGGTGACTACACCGGCAATGTTATTGAGCTGGGCTTCCAGCTTGGTAGGCTCCATGATCTGCAGTCCATGGACATCAAGGATGACATTGCTGTTGTCGGTGACAAAGCCCTCCCGCAGTACCGGCTCGCCTCCCAGTTTGACTATCTCGCGGGCGACATAACTGCGGGCCATGGGAATGACTTCGATAGGCAATGGAAAATTTCCCAGGATATCTACCAGTTTGCTTTGGTCTGCGATGCATACAAACTTACGGCTGGCAGCGGCAACGATCTTTTCGCGGGTCAGCGCCCCACCCCCTCCCTTGATCAGGTGAAGGTGCTTGGTGGCCTCGTCCGCTCCGTCGATATAGACGGAAACCTCATTGACCATGTTGAGATCCAGGACCTCGATGCCGTGGCTTCGTAACCGTTCGGCCGAGGCCTCGGAGCTGGCAACGGTGCCCTCGATTTTATGCTTGATACCGGCCAGGGCGTCAATAAAATAGTTGGCTGTAGTGCCGGTCCCGATGCCGATGACGGTTCCGGTTTCGACATAGTCCAGTGCTGCTACTGCGACAGCTTTTTTCATCTCTTCCTGGTTCATGGGTGCTCCCGCTGATTCAGTGATATTTGCGAAGTATAAGCCGGTTCTTCAGAGAGCACCAGACGAGTCCTGACATTTCCAGCGTTAACTGTTAACGTATCCCGATAGCCGGCGTGGTTTGCGCCGGACATCGTTCCTGTCTTGGCCGGATTGAAGGCGTTGCTGCGTTGTTCCGCGAGGACCAATGCGTTGGCGGCTGTGAGATATTATGGATAAATATATCAAAGAGATACTGACCTCTCGTGTCTATGACGTGGCCAGAGAAAGCCCGTTGGAAGAGGTGCCGGGGCTTTCGGGCCGCCTGGGGAACCGGTTGCTGCTCAAGCGGGAGGATCTACAGCCAGTATTCTCTTTCAAACTGCGAGGTGCCTACAACAAAATCGCCTCATTGCCTGAAGATGAACGGAAAAGGGGAGTCATTGCTGCGTCTGCAGGCAATCATGCCCAGGGAGTGGCGCTGGCGGCCCGTGAACTGGGAATTCGTGCCCGGATAGTGATGCCCAAGACCACTCCAGATATAAAGGTGAACGCGGTGCGTAATTTGGGTGGTGAGGTTGTGCTGCATGGTAGCAGTTATGACGATGCGTATGACCATGCCATCAAGCTGGCTGCCGAAGAGGGAATGAGTTTTATTCACCCCTATGACGATCGTGACGTGATTGCCGGACAAGGAACGGTGGCGATGGAGGTTTTGCGCCAATATGCCGGTGATATTCACGCCCTGTTCGTTCCAGTTGGTGGTGGCGGGCTGATTGCGGGTATGGCGGCTTATGTGAAAAGCCTGCGTCCTGAAATCAAGGTGATCGGTGTTGAACCAGACGATGCTCCCTCGATGCACCATGCGCTTGCGGCAGGGAAGCGGGTTAGCCTGGAACATGTCGGGATCTTTGCTGACGGGGTAGCGGTGCGTCGGGTGGGAGAAGAACCTTTCCGCATTGCCAAGCAATGTGTTGATGAAGTGATTTTGGTTGGTACCGATGAGATATGTGCTGCAATCAAGGACATTTTCGACGATACCCGTTCTATCGCCGAACCCGCCGGCGCGCTTGCGGTTGCCGGAGCCAAACGGTATGTGCAACGGGATGGGATCCGGGGGGAGACGCTGGTGGCGGTGCTCAGCGGTGCCAACATGAACTTTGATCGCCTGCGTCACGTTGCAGAGCGGGCTGAGCTGGGAGAGCAACGGGAGGCGCTACTCGGTGTGACCATTCCGGAACGTCCGGGGAGCTTCAGGCAGTTTTGCAGTGTCATCGGTCTGCGTGCGATAACGGAGTTCAACTATCGCTACTCCGGCCCTGAAGCCGCGCATGTCTTTGTCGGCGTGCAGATGCAGGCGGGCAAAGGGGAGAAGGATGAGCTGATTGCTCGGTTGCGTGCGGCGGAATATCCGGTGGTGGATATGACCGACAATGAGATGGCCAAGCTGCATGTTCGTTATATGGTGGGTGGACATGCGCGACAGGTTGACCATGAGCTGTTGTATCGCTTTGAGTTTCCTGAGCGTCCTGGGGCATTGCTGCGTTTTCTGACTAGAATGGGGCAGAGCTGGAACATCAGCTTGTTTCACTACCGCAATCACGGTGCGGATTTTGGCCGGATCCTGGTGGGGATGCAGGTTCCTCCGCCGGAACGTAAGGAATTTTTGCGCTTTCTTGACGAGCTGGGTTACAGCTATCGAGAGGAGACGGGAAATCCGGCTTATGAGCTGTTTCTCAGGTGATTTTTTCCAGCTCCAGGATGTATTGCCATTCCGCTTTGGTGACCGGCATGATGGAAAGGCGATTGCCGCGGCGTAGCAATGGCATATTCTCCAGTGTGGAATGTTGTTTGAGTTCGGCCAGTCCGATGGGACGACGAAGGTGACGGATGTAGCGGACATCCACCATGTACCATCGGGGATTCTCTCGTGTGCTCCGAGGGTCGTAATAGCGTGAGTCGGGATTTAGGGCCGTGTGATCCGGATATCCTTCACGGACGATCTCCATGATGCCCATGATTCCAGGCTCTTTTACATTCGAATGATAGAAAAATGCGAGGTCTCCGATTTTCATCTGATCTCGCATCATGTTACGCGCCTGATAGTTGCGAACTCCGTCCCAGTGGTCGATTTGTCCTGCCGATGCTTGCAGATCATCGATACTGTAGGTATCGGGTTCGGACTTCATCAGCCAGTATTGCATAGTGGTTTTTCTCCTGTGCTGGCAGGGAAAAGGCCAGCGATGCCGTTACTTGTTACTCTGAGACCCGATTCAAGATACCAGATAAGCGCGCCGATAGGATTATTACAGAATAATTAACTGTTAACCTTATGAAAGATAATGGCAGTAGCGCGAAATCATCCTTTATTTCCCCTTTGAATTGTGCCATATTTAGAGCGCGTTTAAGGTTGGGTGACAAATTATCGGCGATGGCGAACACTGACGGGTGACAGATGATGAGACACCGTAAGCCCGATATCTTGCTGGTACTGACCCTGTCTGTGGGGTTGGGTGTTCTGGTTACCGGATACGCGCAAAAACTGTTGTATGATGAACCTGCCTTGGTGACCGAAAAACACATGTTGAGTAAAAAGGCAGGCTTGCATCCCTCCATGCATGGCTCTGGGCGTGCTGCAGCGACCGTGAGTAACCATGGCAAGATAACCAACTGATTTTTCAGATTCGCGATCTGCCATTGTAAGATTGGTGGAGAAGATATCCTTGGTATTAACGATCGAATAGAAGCAATTCGGCATCGGTTACTACGCCATCGAGGGGGATGTCCCAAGCCTTCGCAGTGATGGATTCCACCTTTTGGAATTGATAGGCCACGCCGAGCAATAGAGGGGTTCGCCAATGCTCCCTTAGCCGCAGGTAAGCGAGGGTCCGATCGTAATATCCGCCACCCATACCGAGCCGGTTGCCTCTGGAATCAAAGGCTACCAAAGGGAGCAGCAGGAGGTCCAGTGCCCAGGGTGGGAGTGGGCGGGACATGGATCGGGGTTCAGGAATTCCGTAACAGTTTTCGATCAGCACATCGCCTGTTCTGTAGGGTACGAAATCGAGCCGGTTTTGGCCCAGAGGGCGAATAGTGGGCAGATAGCAGTTTTTCCCCATTAATTCCATCTTTGCAATGGCCGGCGCCAGATCTATTTCACCTTCATTGGCGAGATAGCAACCGATTCGCTGGCTGCGAAGAAAGAGCAGGGAGCTACATAAGGTTTTACAAACCCGCTGGGCGGCCTGCAGACGCCGTTGCGGACTCAATGTGCGTCGTCGCTGGCGCATCTGTCGGCGAATGGCGTTACGGGATTCCACGAATAGTCGGTTTTTGTGGGCCTCTTGGGAGGATAGGAATGGTGGTGGAGAACAGTGGATCTTCAAAAGGCATCTCCCGCTCATGCCGCTGAACCCTTCGTCCTCGAACCGGTCGGCTCAAGGGGGGAACCGCAATGATGCGTCAGGCTTTCCGCTGCAACTGGCGGACTTGCACACGGCATCGATATGTTGGTACCCCGGGTATTTGATTTAAGGCTCAAGGGTGTACCCGGATTCTGGCGAACACAGCAGGAGATGCCGTTTGATTCTATCCTGAACATGGTTCGGATGACAAGGTAGTGTCCTGGTTTATGTGCTGCTAATACACGGGCCGTGGGATTGTGTCAATCCAATTCAGAAATGTCCCCTTTTCTGCAATTCAGAAGTGTCCCCTTTTGTTTGTGTGGTCATCGGCCGAGGGGAGGGTTTGAATCCCCATCGAGTGGACGGCGCCATGGGTGGTCCGCCGGGAGTTTCCATTTGGGGTTGGCCTGTTGTCGAACCTTGGCCTGTTCAACGGTATGGTGGACACTTTTTTCATCGTCGAGGGGGACCGGAGGCTCCCCTTGGGCAAGGATGCGGTAATCCAGGATGCGCCCTGCGTGCATCACGGTCACGGTGCCACCTCTATCCTCTTGGGTTGCCCTCCGAATAAACTGGACACACATTTGGCCGTAGAGTGAGAACGACGGGAGGTGTCCATGAGCAAGAAATCGGTGAAACGCTGGTCGGCCAAGCGCAAGCAGGAGGTGGTTCTGCACCTGCTCCGTGGCGAGAGCCTGGATGCGCTGAGCCGGGAGACGAGCCAGCCGGCAGCGATGCTGTCGGGCTGGCGGGACGAGTTTCTGGAGGGCGGCATCGCGGCGCTGAAGCGGCGCACGGACGACCCGAAGGTGGCTGCCCTTGAGCGAGAGCTCAAGCGTGCCAAGCGCCTGGTCGGCGACCTGATGATGGACAAGGAGCTGCTGGAGATGCGCATTGCGCGGCACGAGGGCAAGCTCCCTTTCGTGAGGCGGAGTTCGAATCCGTGAGCCGGGCCTGGTCGGTCTCCGCGCGACGCGTCCATGGCAAGGCCCGGGTGTGCCGGCTGTGGGGTGTGGCCCGCTCGACGCACCATGCGCGGCAGGTGGCCGCCCGGCGTATCGTCCCGGCGGGGCGCCGAGGCCGTAAACCGGTGGTGCCGGATGAGGCACTGGTGGCAGAAATCCGGGCGGTGCTGGCCGAGGCGGAAGCGCTGGGATTCCGGGGTGAGGGCTACCGCAAGGTCTGGGCGAGGCTCCGGCACCGGGGGATTCCGGTGTCGAAGGAACGGGTGCGGCGCCTGATGCGCGAGCACGGCCTGCAGGCACCGCACCGCGTGGGCAACGATAACGGCCCCCGGCTCCACGACGGGACGATCGTCCCGGATGCCCCGAACCGGATGTGGGGCACGGACGCCACCCAGGTCATGACCCGCAGCGAGGGCATGGCCACGATATTCGTGGCCATCGATCACTGCGTTGGCGATGTGGTCGGCATCCACGCCGCCCGCCCCGGGACCCGCTTCGAGGCGCTGGAGCCGATTCATCAGGGGATCCGGGCGCACTACGGACCCCTGACTGCCGATATTGCTGCCGGCCTGGTGCTCCGGCACGACCATGGGCCACAGTACATGAGCCATGCCTTCCAGCGGGAGCTCCGTTTCCTGGGTATCGAGTCCAGCCCG
>CAZKYF010000007.1:0-41121 GCA_964557025.1 uncultured Chromatiales bacterium
CGCCCGATACCACCAGCGCAGCGCCCCCTTGAAGGAGGGTGCGCGCAGCTCGGCGCATTGCTGATCCGCTCCCGCGATAAACATCGGTGTCACGATCCGGAATGTCGCGGTTATTTTGCGCATGTCTCAATCTCCATCTCATATTTCCCAAACCCAAAACTGGTCTTTCCCCCTACATGCACCCACTCCCCCAACGTCAGCCAGGGCAGAAACGGCGTCATCTCTCCCTGGTAGGTGACCGCACCCAGCAAGCCACCAAATTTCATCCACTCTTTCTGCCTGCCGGAGTAACGGCTCCAGTCGTCCCAGCGGGTGTCGTTCCGCTCTATGGTGACCTGCTTCGCTTGCTGCAGCAGCTCACTGCGTTGGGAGCGGTCCAACAGTTCGCCCTCGCCGTAAAAGGTGGCCAGAGTGTTCAGCCGACCCAGCAAACGGGCCAGGAAGATGTCGAACGGAGGTGCTTCGCGATACAGCCGGTTGCCGGCCTTGATACGCAGCCGGGTGACGTGGTGCAGGGTCAGGCGGGTGGCACCGAATTCCCGGCGCCGTGTTTCGACGATCTCTGTCGTTGGAACGGCATGAGCCATCGAATCGGTAATGGAATCGGAATCTGCTGGTCCGATCCGGGCAACATCAACACCAGCAACACGAAATTTTCCCCTGTTTTCCCCCAGCCCCATGGTGGCACCAAGGTATTCGAGCGCAGCATGACAGATGGGATAGTACTGAATAGCGGAACCAAACAGGGTCAGTTCACATTCGAAGGGGTGGTCTTTGGGGTAACGGCACTCTTCATCCAGAGGCGGCAGGAGCACGAAAGGTTTGGGCCAGGCGTTACCGGGCGGGGAGGTGGTGTTGGATGGCGGACCGCTGCCGGATGGACCTGGTTCAAAAAGATGGCGATACCAGGAGGGGGCTATCTTTCTCAGCGCATGGCCAAAACCACCGTGAAATGCCGAACCCTTGTAGACCGGCAAACATATCTCTTCCTCTACCGCCATCCGGAAACGGTATTTGGCAATGGCAAGTGTATCCTTCGGCATCCCTCCCCCCAAGCTGGCGAATTATTGTGAAACGCTTCTCGCCTTATTATGTATTAGTGGATCCTAAGATTCCTCTATTATGCTCCCGTTGACATTTCCGATCAAATCCTTCACGGGATAGCTTCCACGGCCTGGATAGAGACCGAAAAGTTGAAATCAGAGAAGATGAAAAGAAACGATCTTTACATCCCGGCTTCCACCGGCCTTCATCCAGGCCGTTTCCTTTCAGGATTCAAGCAGGAAAGAAATCGATGGGATAGGTGACGGTGACGGTGTCGACGTTCTTGCGGCCGAAGTTGAACATCTTGATGCGACGCACCAGTTTTCTCTCCAGGGATTTGTTGCCGAGCTCGCTGGAGACGATCTTGATCGCGGTGACCTTCCCGGAGGGGGCGATGGTGATCTTGAGGACCAGTTTGCCCTGCAGATCGGGATCGCGGCGCAGGGCGCGATTGTAGATGGCGAAGATGGCGCCCTTGTTCTTGTCGAACACCATCTGGATCTCGGCCATGCTGCGCCCGGCGCTGCGTTTGCGTTTCTTGCTTGCCGTAGCCGCCTTCTCGGCGCGCTTGGCCAGCTGGCTACGCTGCCGTTCCTGCAATCTGGTGGTGCCGACGTTGCGATCCAGCTTGCCGACCTTTACCCCGCCGCTGCCCTCGGCTGCGCCAGCCGTGAGCACGCTGCTGTCCACACCGGGCGCAGCCGCCTTGCTGGCGCCATTCTTTTTGGTGACCCGTTGGCTCAACAGCTCGCTGGCCACCGGCGTATCCATCAGCTCGGCAAATTCGTCCGCCATGGCGAGCAGGCCGGATTGACGCGCCTTCTCCCGCGCCTTGGCCTCCCGATCAGTGAGAGGTTTCTTTATCTTCGGCGGCTCCCGCTTGATCACCGGCTCCGGCAGTGGTTTCGGTTTCGGCTTGGGCTTGACCTCCGGCACCGGCTTGGGCTTGGGCTTGGGCTTCGGTTTCGGCTTGGGTTTTTCCACCTTGGGGGGCGGCGGTGTCTTTTTTTCCAGAATCAGCTTGGCGAACCGGGGCGGAATCACCTCCCGTTTCGCCCGCTCCACCTCTGGCAGCTGGATGAATGGCACCACGGCGCCGAACAGGAGAGCAACCAGCAAGGTGGCCGCAACGATGAGTCGGAAGCGTCGCTCTTCCTGTCGCTCTTCCAGCAGTCCAAATCCCGGATCGAAGTAGCCAGCACTCATCGTCCGTCGGCCACCTTGGTTGGACTCTTCTGGGAGACCGCCAGGGCGATGTTGCGGTAGTCGGCCTCGGTACAGGTGGCCATGATCTTCTTCAGCAATCGATAGGGGACGTTCTTGTCACCCATGATGGTGATGTGCCGCCCCTCTTTCTCCTCCGCCCCGGCGACCAGCCGCTTCCGAGCCTGGAACTTCAGCTCTTCGGCCAGTGCTGGAATGGTGTCATCCTTGCTGGCGAGGATCTCGTCCACCGAGGCCACCTTGCGCCCCTGGACCAGCAGATCCTTGGTGGTGATCATCAAGGTGAGGGTCTCTTCCGGTTTCTTTTCGGCACTGGAAAGCGGCAGTTTCAGATCCTTGGTGCCAGGCAGTTGCACCGCCGTAGAGGAGTTCACCAGCAGAAAGAAGACCAGGATGGTGAAGATATCCATCAGTGATACCAGGTTGAGACCCGGCACCTTCAGCCGCTTGTGATGGCGCGCCATCCGCTTCGCACGGCGAGACATCTTCATTTGCCATCCCCCTCCGCTCCGGCGGGAGGCGCATCACCGATGGCAATGGCGGGAAACAGCTCCACCTCCTCCACCGCCAGCCCGACGGTCACGGTGGTGCTGCGCACTCGATCCATTACGGAGATCAGTGACTGATAGTCCACATCCGGCTCCACCAGCAGGGTGATGTTCTCGATCTTGGGAGAACGCCGCTTCAACTCCAGCAGCAGTTCACTGAACCGTTTCCAGTCGGTTTTCCCGCCGAACGGAAACCGCTCCATAAGCCCCGACACCTTTTCTCGCAGCTCCAGCACCTGTTTGCGCACGATCAGCTCCAGCTGCAGCTCGGGGGGGGTTCGATTGGCCTGCCCTCCCTCGGTGGGAATATTGATCTCCAGGATGGCCATGCGTGAGAAGACCGCGGTGATCAACAGAAACGGCACGAGGATCACCATCAGGTTCATGAACGAGGTGATGTTCAGCTCTTCCGTCTCCTGATGACGGCGCCGACGAATCAGTCGCATGATGGCTCAGCCCGCTTTCGGTTTTGCGGGAGCTCCATTGTCAGGGCGGGGATTGGCGCGATTCTGTGCCGCTCCCAGCATCAGCATATTGAGACTCTTGACCGCAGCCATCTCGAGGTTATCCACCAGGGCGGCGGTCTTGGTCTGCAGCTGGGTATGCATTAGCAACAGCGGGATGGCGGCAATCAGGCCAAAGGCGGTGGTGTTCATCGCCACCGAGATACTGGCCGACAACAGGTTGGCCTTTTCCGCCGGATCGGCATTGGCCACCGCGGTAAAGGCCTGAATGAGACCGATGATGGTGCCGAGCAACCCCAGCAGGGTGGCGATGTTGGCGAAGGTGGCCAGGTAGTGGGTCCGCTTCTCCAGAGCCGGGATCACCTCCATCAACCCCTCCTCCATGGCAGTTTCGATGTCGTCACGGCGGGTGGAGGTAAACACCCGATTGAATCCGTAGTTGAGTACCTTGGCCAGGGCACCGTCGCTCTTGCCGGTGGCGGCAACCACCCCCTTGTAGTCCTTTGCCTGAACCAGCGGTACCACCTGTTTCCAGGTCTTGCGTACATCATTCTGAACCCGGGTCAGGAACAGGTAGCGCTCGATGGCGATAGCAATCCCCACTGCGAGGATAAAAAGGATGGGGTACATGAACAGACCACCGGTCTGGAAAAATCCAATGATGGTGTTGAGTGTCTCCATAAACAAACCTCAGGTATCAATTGCCGGACGCGCTGCTAGTGGCGCTGAAATAAACTGCGTTGTAACGCTTCTCCCGCTCGAGCAGGCCGGGATCCACCGGTTCGAGCACGTAGTCAGCCAGGCTGTGCAGGATCAAGCCCTGATCCAGGTTGTTCAGCTTTGGGCGTTTCCACGGCACGATGTAGAGCACTTTGGGCAACCCGGGATCGCCGGTGATGGTGGTACCTTTCATCTCCAGGCTCTGCTCCGCGGAGACAGCCCCACCCAGAAGGAGCCCCGTCACCAAAAAAGAGAACTTCAGCAACTGCATGATGGACATATGTGTTCGCACCATCTTTTCCATAATCGGCTTCTACCTCGATTTGTTTAACTCTTTGTTCAGTTGTGCTATCCAGCGCTTGACCTTCTTGTCCTTGTTACCGGTGAGTTCGAGATAACGCCGGTAGTACTGAATGGCCAACACGTTGTCCTGGAGATAGAGATCGAACAGGACGCCGAGGTTGTAGCATACCCGGGCGTTGTCGGGTTCCCGCTCGAGGGCCTCCTGGTAGATACCTCTGGCCTCTTCGAAACGACCCTTCCTGCGATAGATAATCCCCAGTTGGTTACGGGCTGCATTCAGGTCAGGATTACGCCGCAACGCCTCCCGGCAGGCCCGTTCCGCATCATCCAAACGGCCGCTGTTACCATAGATGATGCAAAGGTTGGCCCACGGGCCAGCCAGTTCAGGGTGCTCGCGGGTGAGTATCACCAACTCTCTCTCCGCCTCCTCCGAACGGCCCTGCTTCATCGCCTCCAGGGCGTAATGAAACTTCACCTGCTGATCGGCCGGCCGTTCCCGCGAGGCATTCTGCACCGATGGCGGAGAAGTCGCGCAACCAGCCGCCAACAACACAGTGAACAGAAGAAGGTTCCTAGCGCAGGGTTTCCACATAGGCATCCTGTTTCTCCGGTCTCGAATAACGGGCCGGGAAGATCTCTGCCAGGCGATCCAGACTTTTCTGGATCCATTCGTCATACAATCCATCGAGGATCCGCACCCGGTTGCTGCGGTAGAACTCCAGCGCCTTCTCCTCGAACGGGAACGCCTGCTCTTCGAGCAGGATCTCATACTGCTCCAACTCCTCCTCATCGAGGCCGGGCGGCCGCTCCGAATCCATCAGCGCCTTGGAGAAGCTGTAGTAGATCTCCCCGATCTGGTAACCCGCACGGGTGATAGTGGAGGCATCCCCATAGCCGGCCACCAGGGCATAGGCATCGATGGCCTGTTTGAGCAACCGTTTCTTGCGCCGCAGACTCTTCTTCAGTGGTACGGTGAGCGGAACCGCTTCATACTCTCTGAACTTGGCATCGGCGATCTCCAGTGCGGCAGTCATCGCCAGATAACGGGAACGCTCGTTGGAGACCGGCGCCTTGCGGTCCACCTCGATGATCTGTTTGCGCCAGTAGTCACGCCGTTTTTCATCCCCCATCCGGTCATAGATCGCCACCAGCTTCTGACGAGCCTCCATAGCCACCTCGAAAGGAGAGGGATACTCCTTGACGTAACGCTTGTAGAGCTTCGCAGCCTGCTCCAGATGCCGGTTCTCTGCATATAACTCAGCCGCTTTCCACAGTGCGGCGCCCCGTTTCTCGGTATCAGACTCCAGCACCGCAAGACGTTCAAACTCCGCCGCTGCCTTGACTGGCTGATTACTGCTCAGATAGGCGAGCGCCAGCTTCCGGGTTACTTCATCCTGCAGGCGATGACCGGGCTGCTCCTCGCGGAAGCGCTCCAGTACCTCGATGGCCGCCGACCACTCCTCCAGTGATATGAGTGCTGCGGCTGCGTCATATTCTGCCGTAGGCACGATGGAAGAGGAGGGCACCTCGGTCCTCACCCGCAGGAAATGGGCCACGGCGGCCCGTACATCCCCCGCCTCCTGGGCCGCCTCTCCCTGACGATAGATGGCCAGCGCCATGCGCCGGGTGATCTCGCGCCGCTGATCCTTGCTGACTCGTCCACCCTGCAGCAGCGTACGATAGGTTTGCTCCGCCACCAGATAGCGACCGGTCTCGAACTGACTGTGGCCGATGATGAGCAGCGCCTTTCGCCGCTGCTCGGTATCACCCTGCTCCGCTACCCGCTGTGCCAGCGTGATCGCTTCGGCATACTCCCGCCGCCGGTAGCTCTCCTCCGCCAGATGGAGCAGCACATCCGAAGCACGGCCATCGGTGGGAAACCGCTTGGCAAAATCCAGTGCGATCTCATAGCTTCGCCGGCGCCATTCTTCCCGCTCCGTCTTCGGCCCGCTTTCCGCCTGCTGAAAGGCCAGCAACACAGCGGCGTATCCCGCATCGGCCCGCTTGACGAAACGGGGATACCGTTCCACCACGTTCAGGAATTCCGCCACGGCATCGGCATAGCGCTCTGCCTCTTCCAGGATCTCGGCATAGAGGTAGTTGAGCTCGGGAGCATCCGGTTCGGCAGGATAATTTTCCAGATATTGCCGATACCATCCCGCCGCCCGCAGATAGTCCTGCCGCTTGCCGCTCTGGCGTGCGGCAAGATGGTAGTGTTCTGCCAGCATCCGCATCCCTTCCTTGAGTGCCAACTGTACGTCGCTGAACCGGGCAGGATCGTGACTGTTCCAAAAGGGGGCCTGTGGCCCGTACTCCCGTATCAGCCGCTCACGCGCCGCCACCAGATTCTCTTCGAATCCCTGCTGTTTCCAGAGCTCGACAATCTTGAGCAGATAGCGGGGGGCATACTGGGAGTTGGGGTAGTTTCTGATATAGGTGGACCAACTCTCTGCTGCATCGCTGAAACGCTCCTGGGCCAGATAGTAGTCAGCCAGTGACTGATAGACCGTTTCGATGTAACGATGATAACGGTTGCCCGCAAAGAACTCAGCGACACTGGCCGGACCATTCATGTTCACGAAGCACAGGTTGATGGCACGCTGCGCATCGGAATAGAGCTCCTGGTTGGCCCTCCCCTGTTCACCGGGGGTGCTGTCGTAGTGTTCCAGCACTGCAAAAAAGTCATCCAGCGCCTGCCGGTATTCCCCCAGCCGGTAGCGGGACCACCCTCGTTTGTACAGGGCGTGATAATAATAGGGGTTGTTCTCCTTGCGAGCCAGGATCTCTCCATAGACCTCGGCAGCCCGCCGGTAATCCTGTTCGACGAACAGCCCTTCCGCAATCCGGAAACGGGCCTCGGCCACGTAAGCGGAATGGGGGAAGGTATCCACCAACCGTTGCAAGGCCTCCAGCGCTTTGCGGGTCTCGCCCTGTTGTTCATAAGCCCTGGCCAGTTTGTAGAGTACGTCTTCACTACTGGCCTCCTGGGGATTCTGCTCCAACTCCGCCAGATAAGCCGCCACGCCGGAGAGCTCTGCCGCCGGCGCCACCTCCCGCGCCTCTTCACCCAGCTCCAGCTCCAGATCGGCAATCCGCCCGATGATATGCTTACGCACCTCCTCGGTGACCTCGGGGGCCTCCTTGAGATAGGCATGATAAGCAGCCAGTGCCTCTTTGGCACCTACCCCACCCCGCTCCAGGCGTCCGTAGAGTTCTGCAAGCCCGTACCGGGCCTGAGCCAGATAGTGATTGATCCGCCGCCGGCGCTCGGTCAACTGCTCTTCGGCTGTCGCCCGCAGACGCTGTACGACCCGGATGTGGATGTCATCGAGAGCGGTCTGCTGGCGGTCGATATCCGCCTGCACCGCCGATGCCTCTGCAACCGGGATCTCTCTGAGCCGTTTCCGCCACGCATCCAGTTTCAGGCGCATTCGGTTGATATCCTCGAAATCCCCCAGCAGGCGGTGCGAGAGCGGATCGAGTAACATCTCTGGAAGATAGGCTGCCAACGCATTTTGTGCAGCCCCCCGACTCCGCATGGTGAGGAAGGCGTTATCCAGCTCGCCAAGCCCCAACTGCTGGAGAAGCGTGTCCAGACGGTCCCGCTCCTGCTCGAAAAAATGTACCGCACTACGATAATGGCCGATAGCCTGTGCCACCTTGCCCTCGCGCTCCAGTACATAGGGCAACGCCAGTTTGGCCTCCTGAACCACCAGATAACGGGGATCCCGCTGATCTAGCCGCTCGAGCAGTTCCCTGGCGCGCTCCAGCTCATTGGTATCGATGGCAATCCAGGCCTGCCCGAGCAGGGACTTGTTGCCATAGAGCCCCTCGTCAGAGACCGCTCGCAACATCTCGAGAGAGTCCCGATAGCCCTTCTTGGAAGGGGTAGTGAAACCGTGCATGGAGACCTTGCCATAGGCTGTCCGGGAGCCGGAGTATTCTTCGTAGAGCAAGATGTAGCCGAATACGGTGTTCAGGCGATCGGCAAACTGGGAAGAGGCTTCCACGTCGATATCGAGCCGTTTCTTGAGACTCGCCAGGCCAGAGATCCCGCCCGGCCAGGAGCCGATCTTGATACTACCCATGCCGATATTGATGCGCGCGAACGGATAGAGACGCGAAGTATGATGAATACTCCACAGGGAGGAAGAGGAACCAGCAAAATTGTCCAGCTGATAGAGGGCGACCCCCATCATCAGCAATCGCTCATATTCGAGCTCCTTCGGCAGCTGGCGGATTCCTACCATCTGCAGCGTCTCCACTGCTTCGTCGTAGTACTGCCGATCGTAGTAGGCCCTCCCCAGGGCGAGCCGGTTCAGGGAGCGCTGTTTGGCGGTAGCACCAAGCAAGGGGGAATCATAAAGTTCCCTGGCCTCTTCGAATAACCCCCAGGAGGCATAGAGACGCGCCGCCAGTTCCGCCCATCTCGGTTGTCCGGCTTGCAGCTCACCTTCCGCCAACGCCTCCCGATATCGGTTGAGAGCGGTGAAATCATCTCCGGCGTAATGAGAGTAGAGTATCTCCCGTTCAAGCAGGTCGGCACGCTCTTCCGGCGTGGCAAGGGCGTTCAGGCCAGATCCTCCCATCAGCAGCGCGACCGCCAGGCCGAACCACCACCCGCATCGCCCCATTAATCGACTACCCGCATATCCACGGCCGGCGTGCGCCGGAATCGCGCATTGTCAAGATGCAGCTCTACCCTGCCATCCCTCCCAGGGGACTGCTCCAGGCTCCATCGCTCCCGATACTCGACGAGCTTGCCATCCTCTCCCTTGCCAAGGAATTCAACTTCCAGTCGATGGCTACCCTGGAACAGGGTCCCCTGGTAAACCTTGGCCACACCGCCCATTTTCAGAGCTCGCCGATGGCTATCATGAAAACGGAGTTCCGAGACCTTGTCGTCATCCAGGCTCAGGATGACCTTTTCCAGACGAAACAGGAGGTCCGGTTCTGCACTGAGATAGACGGAGATACTTTCCAGTTGCTGTTCGTCCTTGGCAAACAGCTGCTGCAGCTTATCGTTCAGGGAGAGCATGTCACGCTTTACCTGCTGAAGGGCGGCATCCAGCTCCTTCGGGCGATCTTCGGCGGAGATTGCCGCGCCAGAGGCCACCCCGACACCGAGCAGCATAACCCCCAGGATGGCATTTCCCAGATTACGAACCATGGTTGGCAATTTTACCACTATTCCAATGTAGCCATATTACTATTAACCCAGCAACGATGTATATCGCGTTTGATCATTGGCTGGCCCACCACAAGACAAAAGGCATCCTGTAACCCTGGGCACTATGCATGTCGTTGCTGGGTTGATTACTTACCGTACTGGACAAGAATTCCTGTGGGAAAGAATAAGCTGAACACTTGCCGGTCTCAGACCTCCTCTTCGCGGGAGGGTTCCCGAATCGTAGCCGCTTCGGGCCATCCATTGACATGCCGCACAACCAGACCTGCCAGCGCTTCGCTGTGATCTGCACGCAGATTGAGCGCGGGGATATATTCGTAGCTACCTCCTCCCGCCTCAAGAAAATAGCGGCGATTCTCCTGGCCGATCTCCTCCAATGTCTCCAGACAGTCTGCCGGAAACCCTGGACAAATGACATCGACTCGCCCCACACCTTCACGTCCCCACTGCCTCAGGGTCTCATCGGTATAGGGCGTCACCCATTTGGCGCGACCAAAACGAGACTGAAACGCCACCTGCCATTCATCTTCATCCAGCCCAAGCCGCTCCGCTACCAGCCTTGCCGTATTGTGGCACTGCTCGGGATAAGGATCGCCGCTGAGCCAGGTCTTCTCGGGAATACCATGGAAAGAGAAAAGTAGCTTGTCGGGCCGTTCGCCGCGCCGCTCCCAATGCTCCGAGATACTGTTCCTCAACGCCAGTATGTAGCCTGGTTCATCATGATAGTCCATGATGAAACGCATCTCCGGAATATGACGTAACCGGCCCAGATAGGCAGAGACCGCGTCAAAAGTGGATGCGGTAGTAGTGGAGGAATATTGTGGATAGAGAGGCAATACCACGATACGACGACAACCTGCCTCCCGGAGTACATCCATCCCCTTGTGAATGGACGGATTTCCATACCGCATGGCCACCACCACTTTTATCGGCCCGGAGAGACGTTCCGAAAGCAACTGCTGAAGGATGGAACCGAGCTCCAACGTGGTCTCCAGCAAGGGCGAACCGCTCTCCGTCCAGACGCTCCGATAGGCCTCCGCAGAGCGCTGAGGCCGGGTACGGAGAACCCTGCCATGCAAGATCAACCACCAGAGGGGGCGGGGCATCTCCACAATGCGGGGATCCCACAGGAATTCGGCCAGGTAGCGCCTCAGTGCTTCCGGGGTTGGGGCATCCGGCGTTCCAAGGTTGACCAGCAACAGGCCCAGTTGCGTTTTTTGGCCGCTACCGGAACCGGGCTCCCCACGATATCTGCTCATCTCTGTTGAACCGGTGGCCACCCTCAGGGAAAGACGCTACCTTCCACCCGAAATACCCCGTAATCTCCCTAGTTCTGCTCAATGGAAGGACCGTCCGCTTGTCAGCCGAGAGTGTGCAGGATCAACGACAGAATATCCATCCCTTGAAATGGTGCTGAACAGCCGGACCCGTACAGAGAAAACCTCCCGACTCCGCTTCCGCGATCACCTGCAGCCTTAGGCTATGGAGAAGGAAGATACGAGAATCCCCCTGCTCCGCAAGGCGAAATTCAGCTTGAGGCAGCAGCCGCGTCCATCTTTTTCTTTGCGCCGGCGTTGACCCGCTCACGAAGTTCCTTGCCCGCCTTGAAATGGGGTACATATTTACCCGAGAGAGACACCGCCTCACCGGTCTTGGGATTGCGCCCGATACGGGGGGGACGATAATGAAGAGAGAAACTGCCGAAACCGCGCACCTCGATCCGTTCGCCGTTGGCCAGCGACTGCGTCATGCAGGCAAGAATGGCCTTGACCGCCAGCTCGACATCCTTCTCTGGCAGCTGGTTTCGCATCCGCTCCGCCAGCCGTTCTATAAGTTCCGATTTGGTCATGCTATCGTCCCCTCCATCGATAAGACAAAAACATCGCGCCAATTACGGAGTGTAGAGACCTCCCGTCTTTTTATCCAACAGGTCTTCTTGGCCCCCACACTCCGTAGCAGATTCAGAGCATTGCTCTTATTTTTCCAGCTGTTCCTTGAGGAGATCCCCCAAGCTGGTGGTCGCTTCACCGGTCGAGCGCGTATAGTCACGGATCGCCTCCGCTTCTTCCGCCGCTTCCTTGGCCTTGATGGAGAGAGAGATGCTGCGATTCTTGCGATCGAAACCGATGATCTTCACTTCGACCTCGTCGCCGACACTGAGCACCGTGCGCGCATCTTCGACGCGATCCCGGGAAAGCTCGGAGGCACGCAAGTAACCTTCCACTCCCTCACCCAGGTCGATCACTGCGCCTTTGGCATCAACCTCAGTCACCTTGCCACTCACCACCGTGCCTTTGGGATGCTCGGCAATGTAGCTGGATACCGGATCCTGATCCAGCTGCTTGATCCCCAAAGAGATCCGCTCCCGTTCAGGGTCAACTGCCAGCACCACGGCCTCAACCTGGTCGCCCTTCTTGAACTGGCGGACAGCCTCTTCCGGATTCTCGCTCCAGGAGATATCCGACAGATGGACCAGACCATCGATACCCCCTTCCAGGCCGATGAAGATACCAAAGTCGGTGATTGACTTGATGGCACCGGTGATCTTGTCTCCCTTGTTGTGAGTGGCGGCAAAGGACTCCCACGGATTGGGCTGACACTGTTTGATCCCCAAAGAGATACGGCGGCGCTCCTCGTCGATCTCGAGCACCATCACCTCCACCTCATCACCCACCTGAACCACCTTGGATGGATGGATGTTCTTGTTGGTCCAGTCCATCTCGGAGACATGCACCAGGCCTTCGACCCCATCCTCAATCTCTACGAAGGCCCCATAATCGGCCATGTTGGTCACCTTGCCGAAGAGGCGGGTACCCACGGGATAGCGCCGGGAAATATTGACCCATGGATCCTCACCCAGCTGCTTGAGCCCCAAGGAGACACGTTGCCGTTCTTTGTCGAACTTGAGGATCTTGACCTCGATCTCGTCACCCACATTGACCACCTCGGAGGGATGCTTGACCCGCTTCCAAGCCATGTCAGTGATGTGCAGCAGCCCGTCGATGCCGCCCAGATCCACGAAGGAACCGTAATCGGTCAGGTTCTTGACGATGCCCTTGACCACCATGCCCTCTTCCAGGCTCTCCAGCAGCGCATCACGCTCTTCGCTGTATTCGGACTCCACCACGGCGCGGCGGGAAACCACCACGTTATTGCGCTTGCGGTCCAGCTTGATGACCTTGAACTCCAGGTCCTTGCCCTCCAGATAGGCGGTATCCCGCACCGGCCGCACATCCACCAGAGAGCCAGGCAAGAAGGCACGTATTTCGCCCACATCGACGATGAATCCACCCTTGACCTTGTCCACGATCCGGCCAGTGACGATCTCATCGTTCTCTACCGCTTTCTCCAGGCGGTTCCATGCCTCGGCCAGCTTGGCCTTCTCCCGTGACAAGCGAGTCTCGCCAGAACCGTCTTCCACAGCATCAAGGGCGACATCCACCTGATCCCCTACCTTGACGGCAGGCTCACCCTCTTCATTGTAAAACTGCTCAATGGGGATTACCCCTTCCGACTTCAGCCCGGCATTGACCACCACAAAGGATGGACCAACCTCCACCACCGTGCCTTTCACGATGGCGCCAGGGCGCATCTGCGTATTCTGTAGACTCTGTTCAAACAATTCTGCAAAGCTTTCGCTCATCACTATCTATTCCCTACCAGCTCATCGCTGGTCACTGTTTCAGCCATGCCGGTCGATACCGCACCTGCATGGGTCGATGGATTAAAATTACCCGGAATGACGACTGCCGCCGATCCGGACGGTTACGATATCCGGCCGAGACGCTCTTCACAGACCGCCATCACCCGGTCCACCACCTCTTCGATGGTCAGGTCGGTGGTGTCGATGACGACCGCATCCTCCGCCGGTCTCAGAGGCGCGACGCTGCGCTCAATATCCCGCTTGTCACGCTCTGCAATCTCTACAACGAGATCGTCAAATATAACATTTGGATCTTTTTCTTTCAACTGCTTATAACGCCTCCGCGCCCGTTCTTCCGGGCTTGCAGTCAGAAAGATTTTCACTTCGGCATCGGGAAATACCACCGTTCCCATATCCCGTCCATCCGCCACCAATCCCGGCGGAATCCGGAATGCCCGTTGCCTCTCCAGCAATGCCTCCCGCACCTCAGGAATGGAGGCAACCTTCGACGCATCGTTGCCAATCTCCTCGCTGCGAATCGCCGCCGTGACATCTTCGCCCTCCAGCAGGACCCGCAACTGCGAACCCTCTTCCGCCACCTGAAACTGAACATCCAGATGCGCCGCCAAGGTCTGCAACGCCTCTACATTGTCCAGCGGGATAGCGTGGTTTCTCGCCGCCTGAGCCACCAGACGGTAAAGGGCTCCACTATCGAGGAAATGCCACCCGAACCGGCGGGCCAGCAACTGGCTCACCGTTCCCTTCCCTGCCCCACTGGGACCGTCAATGGCGATCACCGGCACGCTCACCACGCGGTTTCCTTGATGTTCATCCCCAGCCGCCAGGCGGTAGCGACAAAATCAGGGAAAGAGGTTCTGACGTTGGCACAGTCGCCAATGACCACGGGCGACGAAGCGCACAGCCCCGCCATTGCAAACGCCATGGCGATACGGTGGTCACCGTGACTGTCGACCCGTCCTCCCTGCAATCTGCCTCCCTGTATAACGATACCGTCCTCAGTGGGACTGGCATCGATCCCCAGCTCATTAAGACCATCCGCCATTACCTGGATACGATCACTCTCCTTGACGCGCAGTTCGCGGGCGCCGGTGAGGGTCGTCTTCCCTTCGGCACAGGCGGCAGCGACGAATATCGCAGGAAATTCATCGATCGCGAGAGGAACCAGCTCCGCAGGAATCTCAATGCCCTGCAGGTCACTCCCCCGCACCCGGATATCGGCCACCGGTTCAGCCCCCGCTCGACGCTCCTTCTCCAGGGTTATATCGGCCCCCATCTGCTGCAGGATGTCGATGACTCCCGTACGAGTGGGGTTGATACCAACATTTTTCAAGAGCACATCGGAATCCTTGGCGATGGCAGCACCCACCATGAAAAAGGCGGCAGATGAGATATCTCCCGGTACCTGGATACGCATCGCCCGAAGACGTCCCCCTCCTTCAACGCAGACGCGGTCCCCGTTCCGCTCCACCGGATAGCCAAACCCCTGCAGCATCCGCTCGGTATGATCCCGGCTGGGACCGGGTTCAACAACACAAGTGCGGCCCTCGGCATAGAGACCGGCCAGCAAGAGGGCGGATTTCACCTGGGCGCTGGCCACCGGCATCTCGTAATCGATCCCTTTCAGTTGCCGGCCACCCTTGATTCTGAGGGGCGGCGTTCCCGCTTCGGTAGTCTCGATCTCGGCCCCCATCGCCGCCAACGGCTCGGTGACTCGACGCATGGGCCGGGAGGAGAGCGACTCGTCCCCAGTAAGGGTGGTATCGAACGGCTGCGCCGCCAGCAACCCGGCCAGCAACCGCATGGAGGTACCGGAGTTACCCAGATACAGAGGCCGCGGTGGTGGCTTCAATCCATGCATTCCCACACCATGGACCACCACGTGCCCCTGTTCCGGTCCCTCGATACGCACTCCCATGGCGCGAAACGCCTGCAGGGTCGCCATCGGGTCATCTCCTTCCAGAAAGCCGTGGATCTCGGTTACTCCGTCGGCCAGGGCACCCAGCATCACGGAACGATGAGAGATGGACTTATCTCCCGGGACAGGGACCTCACCCTGCAGACAGCCACCAGCGGCGACCGTCATCACAATGTTGTTCTTGCTCATGATCTATTTTGTGTTTCCCCAATATGCATAAGCGGATTATCCACAAAAACGGTCCCGCGCCCGCTTGGCACGCAGGAAGGTCTGCATCAGGTAATCGCTGTCGCCAGCACGGATGGCATCCGACAACTGGGCCAGATCGGCACGAAAACGTTCCAGCATCACCAGCAATGCATCCCGATTTGCCAAGCAGATGTCATGCCACATTTGCGGATCGCTGGAAGCAATGCGGGTGAAATCCCGAAATCCTCCAGCGGCAAACTGGAAGATCTCCTCACTTTCATCCATCCGCGCCAGTGTATCCACCAAACTGTAGGCCAACATGTGAGGCAGATGGCTGGTGGCCGCCAGCACTTCGTCATGATGGGTCACTTCCATCTCCACCACCTCTGCCCCGCATCCCTCCCACATGGCGCGCACCGTGGCAACCGCATGACGCTCGGTCTGGGACACGGGGGTCAGGATCACCCGCCGTCCCTGATAGAGCTCAGCAAAAGCCGCCTCCACACCGCTTCGTTCGATACCGGCGATGGGATGTCCCGGAACGAACCGCGGCGGTGGCTCTCCGAAAACATGTCTCACAGCCTCCACCACGCTCCCCTTGGTACTCCCCACATCGGTGACGATGGTCTGCTCTTCGAGATGGGGTGCAAGCTGACGGAGCATGACCTCCATGGCACCCACGGGAACCCCGAGAACCGCGATCTCTGCCCCTCGGACCGCCTTCGCAAGATCCGGTTCGGCCCGATCGACGACACCCAGCTCCAGCGCTTTTTGCAGGGTCTGTTCACGGCGGCTCCAGCCAACCACTTGAGCCACCATCCCCTGCTTTTTCAACGCCAACGCCAGTGAACCCCCAATCAGGCCCACACCAAGAATAACCAGTCGCCCGATACTCATCGGACCAGCACCTTCTCTAAGGCGTTAATTATTGTATCGTTATGCTCTGATTTTCCTACCGTAATGCGGAGATGGTGAGGCATTCCATAATTCGCCACCGGCCGAACGATCACCCCTTCCCGCAGCAGCGCCTCATAGACCGGCCCGGCCGGCCGCCCTACATCCACACAGACGAAATTTCCCACCGAGGGAATGAACTCCAAGCCCAGCCGCCGGAATCCCGCTGCCAGCTGCTTCAGTCCTGCGGCATTGCTCTCCACACTTCGCCGCAGGTGGATACCGTCGTCGAGGGCGGCCTCCGCCGCGGCCAGCGCCACGCTGCCGACATTGAATGGCGGACGCACCCGGTTCATCAATTCGGCCATCTCGGGCCGGGAGATGGCATAACCGACCCGCAGTCCCGCCAGACCGTAACACTTGGAGAAGGTGCGTGTCACCATCAGGTTGGGATAGCGGGTGACCCATTGGGTCGTGTCGGGATACCCCCGCGCCCCCGTGTCCGGATGGCTGGCATACTCGAAATAGGCTTCGTCGATCACCACCATCACCCGCTCGGGAAGGCTTTGGATGAATCCCTCCAGCGCCTCTCCGGTCAGCCAGGTACCGGTGGGATTGTTGGGATTGGCGATGAACACGACGGCAGTCTTCGAGGTCACCGCCGCCGCCATCGCTTCCAGATCACAACCCCAGGCCCGTGCCGGAACCACCACTGCCTGCGCCCCGGCCATCTGGGTGAGAATGGGATAGAGCGCGAAAGAGTGGGCGGAGAAGATCACCTCATTCTCCGGAGAGACCAGGACCCGGACAATGAAATCCAGTGGATCACTGGAGCCGTTGCCAAGGGTGATCCATTCCTGAGGAACACCATGCCGGGCGGCAAGTTTCCGCTTCAGCCGAAACCCGCTGCCATCGGGATAGAGCCATACCTCCGATAACGCACGTCTGGCCGCCTCCAGCGCCAACGGACTGGGACCCAGCGGGTTTTCGTTGGAAGCGAGCTTGAGGGCATTGCTCACCCCGTACTCCCGCTCCAGCTCCTCGATGGGCTTGCCCGGCTGGTAGGGTTGCAAACCACGCACCCCCGATGTGGCCAGGGACAGGAAATCGACCATTCAGATCACCGCCTTCGGATAAGAACCCAATATCTTGAACAGAGACGAGGCTTCCTCCAGCTCTGCCAGCGCAGCCGCCACCTTCTCATCCTCCTTGTGACCATCGATGTCGAGAAAAAAGACATATTCCCACATCCTCTGCCGGGTGGGCCGGGATTCGATACGGGTCATGGAGATCCCGTTGCGGGCCAGCGGATCGAGCAACCGGAACAGTGCCCCCGGCTTGTTGTGAGTGGAAACCAGCAAGGAGGTCTTGTCCTCACCACTGGGCGGAACGTCCTCCCGACCGATGATCAGGAAACGGGTGGTGTTGTTGGGGTGATCCTCGATGTTACGCACCAGGATGTTCAGTCCATAGAGCTCCGCAGCCACCTCACCGGCCACAGCCGCTGCTCCAGGCTCGTTGGCGGCACGCCGCGCTGCCTCGGCATTGCTGCTTACAGCCTCGCGTGGGACATCTGGCAGATTTGCGTCCAGCCACTCCCGGCACTGGGCCAGCGACTGGCTATGAGAATAGACCTGACTCACATCCTCCAGAGAACTCATCTTGCCCATCAGGTGATCGTGAATCCGCAGCTCCACCTCTCCGCAAATCTTGAGGGGCGAATCCAGCAACATGTCCAGGGTGTGATTGACCACCCCCTCCGTGGAATTCTCCACCGGCACCACTCCATAGTGGGCACTGCCGGCCTCCACCTCACGGAACACCTCATCGATGGCATTCAGCGGCAGGGTGGTCACCGAATGACCGAAATGCTTGTGCACCGCCGCCTGGGTGAAGGTGCCCTCTGGTCCCAGAAAGGCGATCTGCATGGGATGCTCCAGCGCCAGACAGGCAGACATGATCTCCCGGAACAGACGGGCCATCTCCTCACCATCCAGCGGACCCTCGTTGCGGGCCAGCACTTCCCGCAGGATGCGTGCCTCCCGCTCGGGCCGATAGAAGCGGGCATTGGGCCCCTGCGCCTGTTTGATGAGCCCCACCTGCTGGGCACAGGCGGCCCGTTCGCTGATCAAGCGCTGGATCTCCCGATCCAGCTGGTCAATTCGTTCACGGATTGCCGCTAGCTGCTGCTGTTCATCCATATCGATTTCCCGCCGGTGTCACCCTTTGATCATCGGGATCAATCGAGCGCCCTCACCGCCAGTACCCCCTGAATGGCTCCGATCCGGCGAATTACCTCATCCGGTACCGGCTTATCTACATCCACCAGGGTGTAAGCCAGCTCGTTGCGCGACTTGTTCAGCATGTCCAGAATGTTCAATCCCGCCTCCGCCAGTTCAGTAGAGATCTGGCCCAGCATGTTGGGGACGTTGGAGTTGGCCACGGTGAGACGGAAGCTCCCCTCGGTCCGTGACATGCGCATCTCGGGAAAATTCACCGAATGCCGCACATTACCATTTTCCAGATAGTCTCGCACCTCTTCGGCCACCATGATGGCACAATTCTCCTCCGCCTCCCGGGTGGAGGCCCCGAGATGAGGCAACGCTACCACCCGGGGGTGATCCTTATTGGCAGTACTCGGGAAATCACACACGTAGGCATACACCTTTTCGGCATCGAGGGCCTCGATTACCGCCTGCTCATCGACGATACCTTCCCGGGCGAAGTTCAGAACCACGACGCCATCCTTCATGTACTTGAGCCGCTCGACGTTGATCAGATGGCGGGTTTCCTCGCTCAGCGGCACATGAAAGGTGATGAAATCGGATCTGGCCAGCAATGCCTCGATATTCTCCGCCTGCTCCACGTCGGAAGAGAGTCGCCAGGCCCCCTGCACGGTGATCCCCGGGTCGAAACCCACCACCTTCATGCCCAGCTCCAGCGCAGCGTTGGCAACCTCCCGACCGATGGCACCCAAACCGATCACCCCCAATGTCCGTCCCGGCAGCTCAAATCCCACGTAGCGCTTCTTGCCATCCTCCACCAACCGCTTCAGTTCACTGCCCTCGGCTTCGAGCCCACGGACATAGTTCCATGCCTGACAGATGTTACGGCAACCCAGCAGCATACCGGCGATCACCAGCTCCTTCACCGCGTTGGCGTTGGCCCCCGGGGTGTTGAAAACCGGAATGCCCAGCAGGCTCAGCTCCTCCACCGGAATGTTGTTCACGCCAGCCCCGGCGCGCCCTACCGCCTTCAGGGTGAGCGGGATCTCCATTTCGTGCATATCGAAGGAGCGTAACAGAATGGCGTCTGGATGCTGGATCTCCGAGGCCACCTCGTATTTGTCACGCGGCAACCGTTCCAGGCCCGCCACGGAGATGTTGTTCAGGGTCAGTATCTTGTACATTGTCTCTCCAATGGTTGCAGGTTCCGCTCAGGAACCACACGCTTTTTCCACCCGGCAGATCCGGATCCGATAGGCCTTGTACCAGCGGTTCGCTTGCCGCCGCGCCTCCCGATGTTCGATGTTTTGCCGCCGCG
The DNA here is from genome assembly GCA_964557025.1 of uncultured Chromatiales bacterium. Lineage (GTDB taxonomy): Bacteria > Pseudomonadota > Gammaproteobacteria > Thiohalospirales > Thiohalospiraceae > DRMK01. Next base: position 19,697 of record CAZKYF010000007.1, read on the forward strand.
CAGCGATATCCTGCCGGGATCGCCAGCAGGAAACCGAGATCCCCGTGCCACCATCACGGGCCGACTCTAAGCCAAGGAAACCGGGCTGGTCGACGGCGAGCTCCAGCATGCGTGCCGCAGCTTTGGCATAGTCGTCACTTTCCACCGGGTTGCGGACAGAGGTAAAGATTACGGCGTAACAAGGGGGCTCGGGGGTGTCGGCGATCATGCCTTGAAGGATTTTCTCAGCCGTGGCGCCTCTCGAAATCGGCCATGAAGGCCACCAATGCATCGACCCCTTCCTCCGGCATGGCGTTGTAGATACTGGCCCGCATCCCACCGACCGAACGGTGTCCCTTGAGGGTAACCAGCCCCTGCTCCTTCGCCTCTGCGAGGAAGGTGCCATCCAGGGAAGCGTCGGCCAGGGTGAAGGGAACGTTCATCCAGGAGCGACAGGAGGGCTCCACCGGATTGTGATAGAAATCGGAACCATCGATGGCCGCGTAAAGCTTTTCCGCCTTGCGCCGGTTCTGCTCGGCCACGGCCGCCAACCCTCCCTGGCACTTGATCCAGTCGAACACCAGGCCAGCCAGATACCAGGCATAGGTGGGTGGCGTGTTGTACATGGAGGCATTCTCTGCATGGACCCGGTAGCTGAACATGGTGGGAGTCCCTTCCCGAGGTTCTCCAATCAGATCCTCCCGAACGATGACCACCGTCAACCCCGCCGGGCCGATATTCTTTTGAGCACCGGCGTAGATGATCCCGTAGCGGCTCACATCCAGCGGACGGGAAAGGATGGTGGAAGACATGTCCGCCACCAGTGGCACATCGCCGGCATCGGGGATATAGGGAAATTCCACTCCGGCGATGGTCTCGTTGGGAGTATAGTGGAGATAGGCAGCTTCCGGATTCAGCTGCAACGCCTCCTGAGAAGGAACGGCATATTGTGCCGCGCCCGCAATGTTCACCTCACAATAACGACGCGCCTCGGCGATGGCCTTCTTGGACCAGGAGCCGGTATCGATATAGTCCGCCCCCCTTTTCTTCCCCAGCAGGTTGAGCGGAACCATGGCAAACTGGCTGCTGGCGCCCCCCTGGAGAAACAGTACCTTGTAGTGATCGGGGATGGCCATGATTTCCCGCAGATCCGCCTCTGCCTGCGTGGCGATGGACATGAACTCCTTGCCACGATGGCTCATCTCCATCACCGACATGCCGGTACCCCGCCAGTCGAGCAGCTCTTCACGGGCCCGTTGCAATACCGCCTCCGGCAGCATGGCCGGTCCGGCACTGAAATTGTATACACGGGACATCAAAAACAATCTCCTGAATTAAGATGCAGAAAGGCGAACATCATGCCCACTAGTCTCTGAAGGATGACCCCGAGGAACCTCTTCCGGCAACCATGTCCAACAAGGGGGCAAAAACGGGCAACCGATTCCCCAAAGTCAAGGGAAGCTCCAGAGAGAACTTCAGCATGATCCCCACCCTGGCTCAATCCGTATGGCCGGAGGATGAACCCTCTCCATCCTCGTTGTCGAGATCGACGATGCGCTCGAGACCCACCAGCCGCTCCCCCTTGTCCAGCTTGATGAGCCGCACCCCCTGGGTATTGCGCCCCATCACCGAGACCTCTGCCACCCGAGTCCGAACCAGTGTGCCACCGTCAGTGATCAGCATGATTTCATCCTCCTCCTGCACCGGCACGGCACCTATTACGTCCCCGTTGCGTTCGCTAGTCTGAATCGCGATCACACCCTGGCCGCCACGCCCGTGGACCGGATATTCATCCACCGGAGTCCGTTTGCCATAGCCGTTGGCGGTGGCAGTGAGAATGTATCCTTCATCGGCGATGATCAACGCAATCACCCGCTGGCCCGGCTGCAACCGGACGCCCCTCACCCCGGCGGCATTCCGTCCCATCGGCCGCACCTGAGACTCATTGAAACGGATCGCCTTGCCGTTGCTGGTGAACAGCATCACATCCCGATGCCCATCGGTGATATCCACGTCCACCAGGCTGTCACCATCCCTCAAATCGATGGCGATGATACCGGTGGAGCGTGGCCTGGAAAAGTCCTTGAGTGGTGTCTTTTTCACCGTGCCATGCGCGGTGGCGAAAAACACATATTTGTCATTCTCAAATTCCCGTACCGGCAGAATGGCATTGATGCGTTCCCCTTTCTCCAACGGCAAAAGGTTAACGATGGGTTTGCCCCGCGCATTACGCCCCGCCTGGGGCAGTTCATAGACCTTCATCCAGTAAACCCGGCCGAGACTGGAGAAACAGAGAATGGTATCGTGGGTACTGGCCACGAACAGCTTGTCGATGAAATCCTCCTCCTTCATGGCGGTGGCCGATTTCCCCCGTCCACCGCGCCGTTGAGCGCGGTAATCGGACAGTGGTTGCGCCTTGGCATATCCTTCATGAGAAAGGGTCACCACCACCTCCTCCTCGGTGATGAGATCTTCGAGGGTCAGATCGGTGCGATCCATCTGGATCTCGGTACGACGTTGATCCCCGTATTGCTCCCTGATGACCAAGAGTTCGTCCCGGATCACCTCCATTAGCCGCTCGCTGCTGGCCAGAATGGCCAAAAGCTCCTGGATCTGCTCCAGGATCTCCCGGTACTCCTTGAGAATCTTGTCCTGTTCCAGGCCGGTGAGACGATGCAGACGCATGTCGAGAATCGCCTGGGCCTGTACCGGCGAGAGGCGATAGAGCCCCTCCACCATTCCAAACTCATCACCCAGCTGTTCGGGGCGCGAGGCTCCGGTACCACTGCGCTCCAGCATCTCGGTCACCAGCCCCGGCTCCCATCCTTGGGCCAGCAGCCTCTCTTTCGCCTCCGCAGGAGTCGCTGCCGACTTGATCAGTGCAATGATGGGATCGATGTTGGCGAGGGCCACCGCAAGCCCTTCGAGGATGTGGGCACGCTCACGCGCCTTGCGCAGCTCGAATACGGTCCGCCGGGTGACCACCTCACGCCGATGGCGGATGAAGGCGTCCAGCATCTGCTTGAGATTGAGCAGACGCGGCTGACCATCCACCAGTGCCACCATGTTGATGCCGAACACGCTCTGCATGGCGGTGTGCTTGTAGAGATTGTTGAGCACCACCTCTGGCACTTCGCCCCGTTTGAGTTCGATCACCATGCGCATTCCTTCCTTGTCGGATTCGTCACGCAGCTCGGCAATCCCTTCCAGCTTCTTTTCCTTGACCAGCTCGGCGATCTTCTCCAGCAGGCGCGCCTTGTTCACCTGATAGGGGAGCTCGGTGACCACGATGCGCTGCCGGCCGTTGTCCATCTCCTCGAAATGGGTGCGAGCACGCACATAGATCCGGCCCCGGCCGGTATGATAGGCCTCGCGGATGCCCCGCGCGCCATTGATGATCCCTGCCGTGGGAAAATCGGGTCCGACGATATACTCCATCAAGCGGGGAATATCGATCTCCGGATCCTCGATCAGCGCCAGGCAGGCATCGATCACCTCGGTGAGGTTGTGCGGCGGAATATTGGTGGCCATTCCCACCGCGATACCGGCGGAACCGTTGATCAGCAGATTGGGCACCCGGGTCGGCAGGATGGCCGGTTCCAGCTCCGATTCGTCATAGTTGGGGATGAAATCCACCGTCTCCTTGTCGATGTCGGCCAGCATTTCATGGGCGATACGGGCCATCCGGATCTCGGTATAGCGCATCGCCGCCGGCGAATCGCCATCCACCGATCCGAAGTTGCCCTGGCCATCGATCAGCATGTAACGCAGCGAAAAAGGCTGTGCCATGCGAACGATGGTGTCATAGACCGCAGTATCACCGTGAGGATGGTATTTACCGATTACGTCACCCACGATACGGGCGGATTTCTTGTAGGGTTTGTTCCAGTCGTTGCCCAGCTCGCTCATGGCGTAGAGCACGCGTCGGTGAACCGGTTTGAGACCATCTCGCACATCGGGGAGGGCTCGTCCTACAATGACGCTCATGGCGTACTCCATGTAGGACTGCTTCATCTCGTCCTCGATGTTGATCGGGAGGAGTTCTTTTGCGAATGCTTCCATCAGGCCAATATGTCAAGAATCAGATCCGGTCATTGTATCACAACTGGCCGACCGAAGGCCCAACGATGTCGGATGAAAGGAGCAGGAAAAGGAAGGGAAAAGCCGACATGATGCCGGCTTCACTCAGAAGTGCATTTCGATGCTGTTATTCAGGGTGGCCCGGATATCCTCGTCATCGGTAATGGGTTGGGTCAATGCCATGCGGCACGCCCGCCGCGGTTCTATTCCCTGCTGAATCAGCTGCGCAGCATAGACCAGCAGACGGGTCGATATCCCCTCGTCGAGACCGTGCCCTTTCAGGTTACGCGCCGTATGGGCAATCTTCACCAGCTGTTGACACTGCTCCCGATCCAGGCCGCTCTCCTGCTGGATGATGGCAGCCTCGGTTTCCGCCTCCGCATAGTCGAACTCCAGCGCGGTGAAACGCTGCTTGGTGGACTGCTTCAGGTCTTTCATCAAACTCTGGTAACCCGGGTTATAAGAGATGACCAGCTGGAAATCGGGATGCGCCTCGATGAGCTCCCCTTTCTTGTCCAAAGGCAGGGTACGCCGGTAGTCGGTCAGGGGATGGATCACCACCGTCGTATCCTGTCGCGCTTCCACGATCTCATCCAGATAGCAGATGCCCCCCATTCGTGCCGCCATGGTCAGTGGCCCATCCTGCCAGCGGGTCCCCTCCTTGTCGAGCAGGAAACGGCCTACCAGATCCGAAGCGGTCATGTCTTCGTTGCAGGCAACCGTTATCAGCGGCTTACCCAGTTTCCAGGCCATGTACTCCACAAAGCGGGACTTGCCACACCCGGTCGGCCCCTTGATCATCACCGGCAGACGCCTTTCGTAAGCAGCCTCGTAGAGCTCGATTTCATCTGCCTGGGGTTGATAGAACGGCTCCTGCTTGATCCTGTACTGTTCGTGTTCACTCATCTCGACTATTCACCTCGGTTACCTACACACGCCCACCGAAACCCGCACCTCGGAAACAAAAGCCCCCGCGTCACTGCAGGGGCCTTTGTGGTTTGAACAGAAAAAAGGGCTGTTCGACTTCTTACTTATGAACGCCCAGCTTCTCACGCCAGCCCGGATAGAGTTTATCTGCATCCCACGGGAATGACTCAAAGGCACGTGCCAACTCTTTGTGCTCCTTGGCGTACTCCACCAGATCGACACCAGACATCCAGGCATCACGCGCCTGTCGCAAGGAGATAGCTCCCGCGGTTCCGCCATCCTTGTGACCAAAGGCACCACCGCCGGAGGTCTGGATAACGTTGCAGTGACCCAGATTATCGAAGAAGCCGGGCAAACGCAGGGCGTTCATGCCACCGGAGATGATAGGCGTGGTAGCCTTCATGCCATACCATTTCTGCTTGAAGTACAGGCCATCTGCCTCTTCACGCTCCAGCATATAGGCAAGATACTTTTCGGAAGACTCACCCTCCATCTTACCGTAACCCATGGTACCGCAGTGGATACCGGAGGCGCCCTGCAGGCGGCTCATCTTCATGTGCACCAGCGCATTGTAACCCCGTTTGGACTGCGGCGAGGTCACTGCACCATGACCGGCACGATGGTAATGCAGGAACTGATTGGGGAAGCGGCGACGACAGGTGGTTACAGCAGTAGGACCTCCCACATAGCCATCCACCAAGAAAGCCACGTGATCCGCATTCTCGGCGAAGGTTTCAAGGATGAACTCTCCTCGGGCAATCATCTCGAAGGGATCGTCGGCAGTGATGTTGGCCGAGAAGATCTTGGCCTCACCAGTCTCGTCCTGGGCCCGCCGCATGGCATCGGCGATCAGGGGAATGATCTCGCGCATCGGAGCAAAGACCTGGTTGCCCTGCGGCTCATCGTTCTTGATGAAATCACCTCCCAGCCAGAACTGATAGCAGGCATCGGCAAACGGCTGAGGACGCAGACCCAGCTTGGGCTTGATGATGGTGCCCACCACCATGCCGCCATTCTCAATGGGCCGATCCAGCACTCGCCACATATCCTGGATATTCATGGAAGGACCATCGAACAGACGCATGTATTTCGGCGGGAAGTAGACGTCGAGCATCTTTGCATACTCCACATCGCCCATTCCCTGATTATTGCCGATGGTCAGGGTGAGGAAGGAGACCATCATGGCGCGCCCGTCGATAATGTTGCGATCGAACAGATCCACCGGATAGGCGATCTTCATCAGCTCCTTGGCCTCATCGATCTCGTAGACGATGGCATCCACCCCGCGAGTGAAATCATCGGTGGTACAGACTTCCACGTTGGTACCGGTAGAAGACTCGGCAGCAAAGTGGGCAGCGGTCTCCAGGTACCCGTAACCCTCTTTGGGCTTCATCATGTAAACGCACAGGACATGATTGCCACCGGCAATCAACTCTTCCTCTTTGAGGCTGAGATCAGCGTAGCGGTTGGATTGGTCCATAAGGATTCTCCTTGGATGGTATTGAAAAATCTGTAAGGGGAAAAACGCGGGGCGCTTCCCGTCAAGCGAGAAATATAATTGTCTGCAGACATAAATAACACTAAAATATTCTGATTGTTACCATAATGTATTACTTATGACCAACCAGGGTTTTTTGGAATGATGGGCTCGCAAGCACAATGAATGGGCAGAAACCGTGCATCTAACTCTGCGCCAGCTTCGAGTATTCACCACTGCAGCCCAGCATCTCAGCTTTACCCGCGCCGCAGAAACGCTCTATCTCACCCAGCCCGCCGTTTCCATGCAGATCAAACAGCTGGAGAGCAACGTGGGACTGCCGCTGTTCGAGCAACTGGGGAAGAAGATCCACCTCACCCCGGCCGGAGAGGAATTGTTTCGCTACGCACGGAATATCCTGCAGCAGCTGGATGAAATGGAGCAGGTCATGGAACGGCTCAAAGGAGGACAAACCGGGCAGCTCGACATCTCCGTCGCCACTACGGCCAACTACTTTGCCACCCGGCTACTCGCCAAGTTCAATCGCCGCTACAGCGACATCACGATCAAACTGGATGTTACAAACCGGGGTGGGCTCTTGCGACACCTGGAACAGAACGAGAAGGATCTGGTGATCATGGGCCGTCCCCCGGAACAAATGGAGCTGGTGGCCGAACCTTTTATGGACAACCCGCTAGTAATCATTGCGGCTCCGGATCACCCCTTGTCAGATCAAAAAGCCATCCCTCTGTCAGCATTGCACGAGGAGACCTTCGTGGTACGAGAGCAGGCATCGGGAACCCGCAGCGCCATGGAGCGCTTCTTTACCAGTCGCGGCATCGCACTGAATACCGGCATGGAAATGACCAGCAATGAAGCCATCAAGCAGGCAGTAGAGGCCGGTCTCGGATTGGGTATCGTCTCTATCCACACTGTAGCGAGGGAGCTGCAGGCGGGTCATCTCATCACCCTTTCCGTGGAGGGTTTCCCCATCCTTCGCCATTGGTATGTAGTCCATCGCCGGGGGAAAAGACTGTCCCCTGCAGCCCAAACCTTTCGCAATTTCATTCTGCAGGAGGCCAAGCCAATGCAGTATCCGGTCGATTGTCGTTAACCGGACCCGCGATACAGTCCCCGTGGCTGGAAGGTATTTAACTCAACCCACTTGCTACTACCCCAATACGAAAAGAGCGGCCCGAAGGCCGCTCTTTTGCAGTAATGTTCCGTGGTTCAGTATCAACTAACCTTGGGATCCAGCTCGCCACTTTCATACCGTTTGTACATCTCTTCCAGCGAGATGGGCTTGATCCTGGAAGCATGGCCTGCGCAACCGAATGCCTCATAACGGGCTTTGCAGATCTCCATCATTCCTTTGGTCGCCTCCTTGAGGAACTTGCGCGGATCGAAGTTGGCCGGGTTCTCCGCCAAGTGACGGCGAATTGCGCCTGTGGAGGCCATTCGCAGGTCGGTGTCGATGTTTACCTTGCGCACACCATGCTTGATTCCTTCCACGATCTCTTCCACAGGAACCCCATAGGTCTGGCCCATATCACCGCCGTAGTTGTTGATAATCTGCAGCCACTCCTGGGGAACGGAGGAGGATCCATGCATTACCAGATGGGTGCCGGGTATCCTTGCGTGGATCTCCTTGACCCGGTCGATGCGCAGCACATCACCAGTAGGCTTCTTGGTGAACTTGTATGCCCCGTGACTGGTGCCGATGGCGATAGCCAGGGCATCCACACCGGTCTGCCTGACAAAGTCGGCAGCCTGTTCGGGATCGGTGAGCAGCTGGTCCATATCCAGCTTGCCTTCGGCCCCGTGGCCATCCTCTTCACCCATTTCACCGGTTTCCAGGGAACCGAGACAACCCAGCTCGCCTTCTACTGAAACACCACCGGCATGGGCCATCTCCACCACCTTGCGTGTCACCTCCACATTGTACTCGTAAGTGGAAGGGGTCTTCATGTCCGGCATCAAGGAGCCGTCCATCATCACCGAGCTGAACCCGGATTGGATGGAACGCAAACAGACACCGGGCTCGGAACCATGATCCTGATGCATGGCGATAGGAATATGGGGATACATCTCAATAGCGGCCGAGATCAGATGGCGCAGGAACGGCTCGCCTGCGTAGGCGCGTGCCCCGGCCGACCCCTGCATGATGACCGGGCTGTCGGTAGCATCGGCCGCCTGCATAATGGCATGCACCTGTTCCATGTTGTTGACATTGAAGGCTGGCAAGCCAAAGTCATTTTCTGCCGCATAGTCCAGAAGCTGACGTAACGATATCAGGGCCATATCACACTCCTAAGTGGTTAGAAAAGAGAATCATAAACCGGGCCGAACATCCCTTGATGCGCCACGCCCGGGTCAAACAGTGGTGATCGCGTGCTCACCCACGCGCAGGATCTTCATGACGTTGGTACCGCCATGAACCCCCATCAAATCGCCTTTGGTAACAATCACCAGATCACCTTCCCGCACCACACCTCGGCGCAACAGCTCATCAACCGCTTCCTTGTTGACCTGCGGCGCCTCGCTGCTGGTAGGCTGAAAACTGACTGGGTAGACACCGCGATAAAGCGTAACCCGACGGCGGGTCTCCACATGCGGAGTCAAGGCATAGATGGGGATGCCGGAGCTGATACGCGACATCCACAACGGCGTAGAGCCGGATTCGGTAAGGGCAGCAATCGCCGCCACCGGGAGGTGGTTGGCGGTATACATGGTTGCCATGGCGATGGCTTCATCGATCCGTTTGAATTGCCGATCGATACGATGCTGGGAGCGAGTCACTGTGGGTTGCTTCTCCGCCACCTGGCAGATGCGATCCATAGCAGTGACCGCTTTCTCCGGATGCATGCCGGCGGCGGTCTCTGCCGAGAGCATCACCGCATCGGTACCATCCAATACTGCATTGGCCACATCAAATACTTCGGCACGTGTCGGTATGTGGTTCTCGATCATTGACTCCATCATCTGGGTCGCTGTGATCACCACCTTATTCATCTCGCGCGCCATGAAAATAAGCTTTTTCTGGACGGGAGGAAGCGCGGCATCTCCTATTTCAACCCCCAAGTCACCCCGAGCCACCATGATGGCGTCGGAAGCCTCTATGATCTCTTCGATGCAATCCAGCGCCTCGGCGCGCTCGATCTTGGCTATCAACTCACCGTGGCCCCCTGCGGCCCGCAACAGTTCTCGCGCCTCATTGATATCAGCTGCCGAGCGAGGGAATGAGACCGCGAGATAATCCGCCCGAAACTCAGCAGCCAACTTGATGTCCTTGCGATCCTTATTGGTCAGCGCGGGAGCAGAAAGCCCACCTCCCTTGCGGTTGATTCCCTTACGATCGGAGAGGATGCCGCCCACCACCACCTTACAGATGATGCGGTGCCCTTCCACCTCTTCCACCCAAAGCACGATCCGACCATCATCCAGCAACAAGGTATCACCACGTGATACCTCTTCGGGAAGCTGCTTGTATGAAATACCCACACATTGCTTGGTTCCCTCATGGGGGTCACAGTTGGCATCCAGAACGAAGTGTTTTCCCTCCTGCAGCTCTACTTCGCCCTTCTTGAAACGTTCAATGCGGATCTTGGGACCTTGCAGATCCGCCAGGATCCCCACCTGCCTCCCGTGAGCACGCGCCCGGTTGCGTACCCGCTCTGCCCGTTCCTTGTGTTGCTCGGGTTTGCCGTGGGAGAAATTGATCCGCACTACGTCAACCCCGGCGTCGATGAGCTTGTCGAGCACCTTGGGATCATCGGTTGCTGGTCCCAGCGTTGCAACAATCTTCGTTCGTCTGACCATATTCAAATGTTGACCTGTAAACCGACGCCTCGACGCCGGTATGAGAAATCATTCCGCTGCACGCTGCTCCAAAATGGCAACCGCCGGCAGCTTCTTCCCTTCAAGGAACTCCAGGAAGGCACCACCGCCCGTAGATATATAGGATACCTTATCAGCGATTCCATATTTGGCCACCGCTGCCAAGGTATCTCCCCCACCGGCAATGGAAAAAGCATCGGACTCCGCAATCGCCAGGGAGATTGCCTTGGTCCCCTCGCCGAATTGATCGAACTCAAATACGCCAACCGGACCATTCCAGACGATGGTACCGGCATTCTTCAGGATTTCGGCCAAATGGGCTGCGGTATCGGGACCGATATCGAAGATCATGTCATCGTCGGCCACCTCACCCACCTTTTTCAGTGTCGCCTCGGCATCTTCGGAAAACTCCTTGGCGCATACCACATCAGAAGGGATCGGAATATCGGCACCTCGCGCCTTGGCCGATTCGCTCAGCTGCCTGGCCGTCTCCACCAGATCAGGCTCGTATAAGGATTTGCCCACATTGTAACCGGCCGCGGCAATGAAGGTATTGGCAATACCACCGCCGACGATCAGCTGGTCCACAATCTTCGAAAGGGATTCCAATACGGTAAGCTTGGTGGAAACCTTGGAACCTCCCACAATAGCCACCATGGGCCGCGCCGGATTGTCCAGCGCCTTGCCCAACGCCTCCAGCTCACCAGCGAGCAATGGCCCTGCGCAGGCCACGGGGGCATACTTCGCTACCCCATGGGTGGAGGCCTGGGCCCGGTGGGCGGTGCCGAAGGCATCCATTACGAAGACATCACAAAGGCTGGCATATTTTCTTGCCAGATCCTCGTCATCCTTCTTCTCACCCTTGTTGAAGCGAACATTCTCCAAAACCACCACTTCCCCTTCGGCAACATCCGGCGCCTTGTCCAGATAATCCTTGATCAAGCGAACAGGCTGGCCCAGCAAACCGGAAAGATGCTCTACCACCGGAGCCAGTGAAAACTCCTCGTTATACTCTCCTTCCGTGGGACGCCCGAGGTGGGACATCAACATCACCTTGGCACCCGCCTCGATGCAGTGCTGGATGGTGGGCAGTGAGGCGCGGATACGGGTATCGTCGGCAACCTTGCCATCCTTGATGGGGACATTGAGATCCTGGCGGATCAATACCCGTTTGCCTGCCAGATCCAGATCGGTCATCTTGATTACGGACATCGGTCACTCCTTAGCAAGAACAAAAACGCTGAAAACAATTAGCAAAGCCCTCACCGCTTGGCTAATGATTCTCCGACAGATATGCAGGGAAAAGGAAAAACCTGCCGGGCGGTTCACCCCACCCGGCAGATCCCGTTTCAAACAGGGACTGTCTTAGCGGCTCATCGCCGGCAACAATCCCTTTTAACCAGCCACGTGCTGCACAAGACGCATCATGTTACAGGTATAACCATACTCGTTGTCGTACCAGGAAACCACCTTGACGAAGGTGTCGTCAAGCTGGATACCAGCGCCGGCATCGAAGATGGATGGCTTGCTGATGCCACGGAAGTCGGTGGAAACCACCTTGTCTTCCGTATAACCCAGTACGCCAGCCAGCGGCCCGGATTCAGAAGCGGCTTTCATGGCAGCACAGATGTCGTCATAGCTGGCCCCGCTGTTCAGCTCGACAGTGAGATCCACCACCGAGACATCCGAAGTGGGAACACGGAACGCCATGCCGGTCAGCTTGCCGTTGAGTTCTGGCAACACCACTCCCACGGCCTTGGCAGCCCCGGTGGAAGAAGGAATGATGTTCTCCAGGATGCCACGACCACCACGCCAATCCTTCGCGGAAGGTCCATCGACGGTCTTTTGGGTCGCAGTGGCTGCGTGCACCGTAGACATCAAGCCGCGCTTGATACCGAACTTGTCATGCAGCACCTTTGCGACAGGAGCGAGACAGTTGGTGGTACAGGAGGCGGCGGAGATGATTGTCTGACCATTGTAGGTATCATGGTTCACGCCGTAGACGAACATGGGGGTGCCATCCTTGGAAGGCGCACTCTGGACCACTTTCTTGGCACCCGCGTCGAGATGTTTCTGACAGGTTTCGGCAGTCAGGAAGAAGCCCGTAGATTCCACCACCAGATCAGCACCAACCTCGTCCCACTTCAGGTTGGCAGGATCGCGCTCGGCGGTGAGACGAATCTTGCGGCCATCGACCACCAGATTGTTGCCATCAGCAGTCACCTCTCCCGGAAAACGGCCGTGCACCGAATCGTATTTCAACATATAGGCAAGATAGTCCGGCTCCAGCAGATCATTGATGCCGACCACCTCGATATCCTTGAAATCTTTCGCCACGGCACGGAAAACCATCCGCCCAATACGGCCAAAACCATTGATGCCAATCTTGATCGTCATAGTTCATAGACTCCCTTGAGTTGATTGAAAATGTCCCGGAACAGGCCTAACCCATCCCGGAATGTGCCCCGGAGAAGAATCAGAGCAGCTCCTTGACCGCGGCCGCCACGTTCTCGGCGGTAAACCCGAACTCTCTGAACAGCTGATCTGCAGGGGCAGACTCCCCAAAACGATTGATCCCGACCACCTTGCCATTCAGACCGACATACTTGTGCCAGTAATCTGTTACACCGGCCTCCACCGCCACTCGAGCAGTAACAGAAGCAGGAAGTACCGATTCACGATAGGCGGCATCCTGCGCATCGAATACCTCGGCGCAGGGCATGGAGACTACTCGCACCTTCTTGTCGGCCAACAGTTCAGCGGCCGCCACGGCGAGTCCCACCTCGGATCCAGTGGCGATGATGATGGCATCCGGCTGTCCCTCGCAGTCACGCAGCACATAGCCACCGCGGGCAATATCGGCGATCTGCCCTTCACTGCGATCCTGGTGGGGCAATCCCTGACGACTGAAGATCAAGCAGGTAGGACCCTCCTTGCGCTCCACCGCCTGCTTCCAAGCCACCGCAGTTTCCACCGTATCACAAGGACGCCAGGTCACCATGTTGGGAACCACCCGCAAGGTGGCAATCTGCTCGATGGGCTGATGAGTCGGACCATCTTCGCCAAGACCGATAGAGTCGTGGGTGAACACGAAGATGCTGCGGATCTTCATCAAGGCAGCCATGCGCAGTGCATTGCGAGCGTACTCCGAGAACATCAGGAAAGTCGCGCCAAACGGGATGAATCCTCCATGCAGGGCAAGACCATTCATGATGGCCGCCATGCCAAATTCACGCACACCATAATGGAGATAATTCCCGTCGGAGACGGTATTGCTCAACGCCTTGTAGCCGTTCCAGGTGGTCAGGTTGGAGGGAGCCAGATCGGCAGACCCGCCAAGAATCTCTGGCAGCACATCGGCACAGGCCTGGATGGAATTCTGGGACGCCTTGCGGGTGGCAAGGCTCTCTCCCTTGGCATTCACTTCACGAATGAACGCCGACATATGCTCTTCCCAGTTGGCCGGTAGTTCACCCTTGATCACCCGGCGCTCGAATTCCGCTGCCAACTCAGGATACGCCTCCTTGTAGGCGGTAAATTTCTCGTTCCAGGCGGATTCTTTCTCGGCCCCCTTGTCCCTGGCATCCCATCCCTGCCGGATCTCATCAGGGATAACGAATGGTGGATGATTCCAGCCCAGATTCTCCCGCGTGGCGGCGATCTCCTCTTCACCCAATGGAGCACCATGACAGTCATGGGAACCACACAGGTTGGGGGCGCCATACCCGATCACCGTCTTGCAGCAAATCAACGAGGGCTTGTCGTTAACCGATTTCGCTTCACGGATCGCCTCGGCAATAGCCTCCGCATCATGGCCATCCACATCCCGCACCACATGCCATCCATAAGCCTCGAACCGTTTGGCAGTATCATCGGTAAACCATCCTTCCACATGGCCGTCGATAGAGATTCCATTGTCATCCCAGAAGGCAATCAACTTGCCCAAACCAAGCGTCCCCGCCAGGGAACAGGCCTCGTGAGAAATACCCTCCATCATGCAACCGTCGCCCAAAAACACATAGGTGTAGTGATCGACGATATGATGTCCGTCACGATTGAACTGCCCCGCCAACGCCTTTTCGGCAATCGCCATACCAACCGCATTGGTAATCCCTTGCCCCAGCGGGCCAGTAGTGGTTTCTACGCCCGGGGTGTAGCCATATTCAGGATGACCGGGAGTTTTGGAGTGGAGCTGACGGAAGTTTTTCAGATCCTCCATTGACAGATCGTAGCCGGTCAGATGAAGCAAGGAGTAGATGAGCATGGAACCATGGCCGTTGGAGAGAACGAAACGATCACGATCCGGCCAGTGTGGATTCGCCGGATTGTGCTTGAGAAAATCGTTCCACAACACCTCGGCGATGTCCGCCATCCCCATCGGGGCACCGGGGTGACCGGACTTTGCCTTCTGGATAGCATCCATACTCAATACACGGATGGCGTTGGCTAGTTCTCTGCGGGTCGGCATGTGCTTCTCCTAACTGAAAATTAATAATGATGACTGATGAAAAACCGTTTTTCGGAAAGTGCACTAAGGGCCGCTCTCATGCAGCGGTCCCGATGCCCCTTCGGTGGCTGCATAAAACAGCGATTCTCGAAACGACGCCGACATCGGCCTGCAGGCAAACCCTAAAAACGCGGTCATTCCGGACGATGTTGAATCATTGGCACAATTCCGAACAAGCCGCTGATTCTCGCTCATCGACCAGAATTAGGCAATAGTTACCAGGTTTTGTGCGGAAAGCAGAACAACCAAACAATCGGTTATAAAAAAAACTCAATGTAACAGGTTAGCTTGAAAGGGGAAATAGCGGGTTGAAAAGCGTACTTCCTGCATGCCAAAATGGGGCCGTTATCATCCGGCGATTCCATATAAGGAAAAACTGGTTTACAATCGCCCCCTTTTCAGAAGAATCATGATAAGCCCGAGCAAAGAGACTCAACGGGCAGGACAAGAAAGTATTTCATCAACATTTAAGGACCCGATATCAAATGAACAACAGCTATCTGTTTACCTCCGAGTCGGTCAGCGAAGGACATCCCGACAAGATGGCGGATCAGATCTCCGATGCCGTCCTCGATGCCTTTCTGGAGCAGGACAAGGATGCCCGCGTTGCTTGTGAAACCTTGGTCAAGACCGGAATGGTGTTGCTTGCCGGCGAGATCACGAGCACCGGAACCGTCGATTACGAAGAGGTGGTGCGCAAAGCTGTTAGAGAGATCGGTTACAACAGCTCTGAAATGGGCTTCGATTGGGAAACCTGTGCGGTCCTTAATGCGGTAGGTAAACAGTCGCCCGATATCGCCATGGGGGTGGATGAGAGCGCGGAGCACGAACAAGGCGCCGGAGACCAGGGGTTGATGTTCGGTTATGCCAGTAACGAAACCGATGTGTTAATGCCAGCTCCCATCACCTACTCCCATCGGCTGGTGGCTCGCCAGGCAGAATGCCGCAAGAATGGTTCCCTCCCCTGGCTACGGCCGGATGCCAAGAGCCAGATCACCTTCCGTTATGAAAAGGGCAAACCGGTGGGGATCGATGCGGTGGTGCTCTCTACCCAGCACAGTCCCGACATCGATCAGAAGGCGCTGCGGGAGGCGGTGATGGATGAAATCATCCTGCCCGTCCTGCCACCGGAGTGGATCACCAAGGATACCCGTTTCTATATCAATCCTACCGGCAATTTCGTCATTGGCGGTCCCGTGGGAGACTGCGGCCTCACCGGACGCAAGATCATCGTGGACACCTATGGGGGTATGGCCCGACATGGCGGTGGTGCTTTCTCCGGCAAGGATCCCACCAAGGTGGATCGCTCTGCCGCCTATGCGGGCCGTTATGTAGCCAAAAACATCGTCGCTGCCGGCCTGGCGGAGCGGTGCGAGATCCAGGTCTCCTACGCCATCGGGGTGGCCGAACCCACCTCCATCAGCATCGAGACCTTCGGCACCGGCAAGCTGGGAGAGCAACGCATGGTGGATCTGGTCCGAAACCACTTCGACCTGCGGGCCAAGGGATTGGTGGAGATGCTGGATCTGAAGCGTCCCATCTACCAGCGTACCGCCGCCTACGGCCATTTCGGCCGCACCGAGCCGGAGTTCACCTGGGAACGGACCGACAAGGCCGAGGCGTTACGTGAGGCGGCCGGAATCTGACCTATAATTCTGTTTTTGCCGTGTGACAATCTCTTCGAGGAGCGTTGCAACAGGACCTCCTGCCAGGCTCGAAGGGATCTGTTTTCTCTTTTGCAACCGCGCTCACTTCATATTGGAGCATGAATGATGAACGCAGTAGTGGAACAACTCGACGATTTCAAGGTGGCTGACATCTCCCTGGCCGAGTGGGGCCGCAAGGAGATCCGCATCGCCGAGACCGAGATGCCCGGACTGATGGCGTTGCGCGAGGAGTACCAGGGTCAGCAACCGCTGAAAGGGGCCCGCATCGCAGGCTGTCTGCACATGACCATCCAGACCGCCGTGCTCATCGAAACCCTGGTGGAGCTGGGTGCCGAGGTGCGCTGGTCTTCCTGCAACATCTTTTCCACCCAGGACCAGGCGGCAGCGGCCATCGCGGCCGCCGGTATCCCGGTGTTCGCCTGGAAAGGGGAAACCGAAGAGGAGTTCTGGTGGTGCATCGAACAGACCATCTTCGGCCCCGACGACTGGCGTCCCAACATGATCCTGGACGACGGCGGCGATCTCACCAAGGTGATGCACGAAAAGTATCCGGAGTTGCTGGACGACGTGAAAGGTCTCTCTGAAGAGACCACCACCGGCGTGCACCGTCTTTACGAGATGATGAAGGAGGGCAGCCTCAAGGTACCGGCCATCAACGTCAACGACTCGGTCACCAAATCCAAATTCGACAACCTCTACGGCTGTCGCGAATCGCTCATCGACGGCATCAAACGGGCCACCGATGTGATGATTGCCGGCAAGATCTGCGTAGTGCTGGGCTACGGCGACGTCGGAAAAGGATGCGCACAGGCGTTCCGAGGCATGGGTGCCACCGTGTGGGTCACCGAGATCGATCCCATCTGTGCCCTGCAGGCCGCGATGGAGGGGTATCGCGTGGTCACCATGGAAGAGGCCGCCGGTCAGGCCGACATCTTCGTCACCGCCACCGGCAACCTCAATGTCATCACCCACGACCACATGGCAGCGATGAAGAACGAAGCCATCGTCTGTAACATCGGCCATTTCGACAACGAGATCGACGTGGCCAGCCTGCGCCAATATCAATGGGAGAACATCAAGCCCCAAGTGGATCATGTCATCTTCCCGGATGGAAAGCGGATCATCCTGCTGGCGGAGGGTCGTCTGGTGAACCTGGGCTGTGCCACCGGTCATCCCAGCTTCGTCATGTCCGCTTCCTTCACCAACCAGGTGATCGCCCAGATCGAGCTTTGGCAGAACAGCGACAGATACGAAAACAAGGTCTATGTACTGCCCAAGCATCTGGACGAGAAGGTGGCCCGACTGCATCTGCAAAAGATCGGCGCCCATCTCACCGCTCTGACTCCACAACAAGCGGAGTATTTGGGAATTCCGGTGGAGGGACCATACAAGCCCGAGCACTATCGTTATTGACGTCATGGAACCGCAAGCCAGGCACGAAAAGAGCTTCAGCTTCGAGTTCTTTCCACCCAAGACCGCGGAGGGCGCAGCCAAGCTGCGCCTGGTCCGTGATCAGCTGGGGGCGCTGAAGCCGCGCTATTTCTCGGTCACCTTCGGGGCCGGCGGCAGCACACAGCAGGGCACCACCGACACCGTGGTGGAGATCCAGCAGGCCGGTTTCGAGGCCGCGCCCCACCTTTCATGCATCGGTTCCACCCGGGAGAAAATCCGGGAGATCCTGCAAAACTATCGCGACCACGGGATCCGGCGCATCGTGGCACTGCGCGGCGACATGCCTTCAGGAACTCGAGAAGCCGGCGAATTCCGTTATGCAAACGAGCTGGTGGCGTTCATCCGCGAGGAAACCGGTGACCACTTCCACATCGAGGTGGCCGCCTATCCGGAATTCCATCCCCAGGCTCCGAATGCACGGATCGACCTGCTCAATTTCAAGCGCAAGGTGGAGGCTGGCGCCGATTCCGCCATCACCCAGTATTTCTACAACCCCGACGCCTATTTCCGTTTCGTCGAGGATTGCGAGAAATTGGGGCTGGATCTTCCCGTCGTTCCCGGGATCATGCCCATCACCAGCTACATCCAGCTGGCCCGTTTTTCGGATGCCTGCGGCGCGGAGATACCACGCTGGATCCGCAAACGGCTGGAGGGGTTCGGCGACGATCGGGAGGCGATCACGGCATTCGGTGAGGAGGTGGTCACCCGGCTCTGCCAACACTTGCTGGAAGGGGGAGCACCCGGCCTCCATTTCTATACAATGAACCGGGCCGAACCGACCCTGAGCATCTGGAAGAACCTCGGTCTTTGAGTCGGATGGACAACGCCACCCTGATGCAGCGGGATCTGCGCGTCCTGTGGCACCCCTGCACCCAGATGAAGGATCACGAGAACCTGCCGCTGATCCCCGTCCGGCGGGGAGAAGGGGTGTGGCTGGAGGACTTCGATGGCAACCGTTACATCGACGCCATCAGCTCCTGGTGGGTCAATCTGTTCGGGCATTCCAACCCTCGCATCAATGCAGCGGTCACCGCCCAGCTGGAACGGCTGGAACATGTACTGCTGGCCGGTTTCACCCACGAGCCCGCCATCGAGCTGGCCGAACGGCTGGTCACCGTCACGCCTGTGGAACTGACTCGCTGCTTCTTCGCCGACAACGGCTCCTCCGCCGTGGAGGTAGCGCTGAAGATGAGCTTCCACTACTGGCTCAACACCGGGAAACCGGCCAAGACCCGTTTCGTCACCCTCGGCAACAGTTACCACGGCGAAACCCTGGGGGCCTTGGCGGTGGGCGACGTGGCGCTCTACAAGCAGACCTACCAACCGCTGCTGCTGCAACCCATCACCGTCCCCTCCCCCGACTGCTTCGAGCGGGAACCGGGCAGTACCTGGGAAGAGCACAGTCGGCGAATGTTCACGCACATGGCGCAGATACTCGAACAGCACGCAGACGAGGTGTGCGCCGTCATCGTGGAACCGCTGGTCCAGTGTGCCGGTAACATGCGCATGTATCATCCCGTCTACCTCCGCTTGCTGCGTGAGGCTTGTGATCGTCATGGAGTCCATCTCATCGCCGACGAGATTGCCGTCGGTTTCGGTCGTACCGGTACCCTCTTCGCCTGTGAACAGGCCGGGATCTCTCCCGACTTCCTCTGTCTCTCCAAGGGGCTCACCGGCGGTTATCTGCCGCTCTCCGTGGTACTCACCGGGGAGACCGTCTATCAGGCCTTCTACGACGATTACGAAAAGCTCACCGCCTTCCTGCACTCCCACAGCTACACCGGCAACCCGTTGGGATGTGCCGCGGCGCTGGCCACGCTGGAGATCTTCGAGACCGATCCGATCCTCGAGCAAAACCGGCAAACCGCCGCGAAGATGGGACGAGCAGTGGCCCATCTCGAGGGGCATCCCCATGTGGCGGAGGTGCGCCAGACCGGAATGATCCTGGCCATCGAGATGATTCGGGACAAGGCATCCCGCACCCCCTATCCCTGGCAGGAACGGCGCGGCCTGCGGGTCTATCGCCATGCCTTGAAGGAGGGTGCGTTGCTGCGCCCGCTGGGGAATGTGGTCTATTTCATGCCCCCCTATGTCATCGAGGAAGCGCAGATCCAGGAGCTGGCCCGTATCGCCACGGAAGGGATCGATCTCGCCACCCGCTGACGAGGCATGCGCATTCCACGGATCTATCACCCCGGCCCACTGCGTGAAGGCTCGGCAGTCGAGCTGCGCAGGGAGGCCGAACGCCACCTGCGAACGGTGCTTCGATTACGGCCCGGCGCCTCCCTTTCCCTGTTCGACGGGAAAGGAACCGTCCACATGGCCATACTGCAGGAAAGAGGTGCACTCGTCGGGGAACGTCTCATGGTCTCGACGGAGTCTCCTCTCTCCCTCCACCTGCTCCAGGCGGTTTCCAAGGGGGAGCGAATGGATCTGGTCATCCAGAAAGCGGTGGAGCTGGGGGTCCGGGAAATCACCCCGGTACTCACGGAACGTTGCGTGGTCCGCCTGAAAGGCAGTCGGGCCGAAAAACGGCATCGGCACTGGCGGGAGATCATCATCAACGCCTGTGAACAGTGCGGCCGGAACCGGCTACCATTGTTGCATCACATCACCCCCGTGGAAAAGGTACTGGATGAGCCCAGCGGTGGACTGAAACTGGTCCTGGATCCTTCGGCTGCCAGCAGCATCGGCGCCCTGGCCTCCCCCCGTGACGGTGAGGTACACCTGCTGATCGGACCCGAAGGCGGACTCTCCGATTGGGAACTCGATCAGGCCACCCTGCACGGCTTCACCGCCGTGCGCCTCGGGCCCCGTATCCTGCGCACGGAAACCGCCGCCCTGGCCAGCCTCTCTGCACTACAGGTGCTTTGGGGCGACCTGGGATGAAGGCCCATCCCCAAGAATAACGTCTGCTACCTGACCAGGTTCAGACACATGCAAGACGTTGAGGGCGAGAAGAAGGGGCCTCATATCCGGGAGTTGGGAAGAAACCGGAAGCGGAGGCCCAGAAATGAAGGTTTTTGGCCTTCAAGGGGAAATAATGTGGTCTGCCCGGCTGGCAGACAAGAGCTGTAACGAACCCGAGGCAATTTTTCGACTGAAGCAATTGAAGTGGTTCGAGCGCCTGCGCTGCGCGCATGGTCTGACGGCGGCCCAGGCAGCGGAGATGCTGGGTGTGGGTCGAGCCATGCTGTACCGCTGGCCCAAGCGTCTGGAGCGGGAAAGGGTCAGAGATCTGCGTCCCCGCCCCCGGCGACCGAGGCGGGTTCGTCGTCGGCATTGGGACATGCGGCTTGCCGAAGCGGTGCGTCGGCTGTGGATGAGCTTTCCGGCCTGGAGCAAGGCGAAGCCGAGGAGGCTGGCGCGCACCCAAGGGCACGAGGTGTCTGACAGCACGGTGGGGCGGATTCTGGCCTGGCTGAAGGTGCGATGCCGGCTCCCTGAGGCCAATGGTCCGAGAGGTGCTCGACTGCATGGCCGGCCGTGGCGTCGTCCC
>CAZKYF010000008.1:0-146393 GCA_964557025.1 uncultured Chromatiales bacterium
ACCGCCATTAATACCGCCACATTTAGGCGGATGTCAACCAACTGGCGCGAATTGCTACGAACAATACAGGCATAAAAAAACCCGCTAGAATGCGGGTCTTAGTACATTCGCGAACTGTGGCGAACTATGTTATGGCGGAGAAGGAGGGATTCGAACCCTCGATACGGGATAAACCATATACTCCCTTAGCAGGGGAGCGCCTTCAGCCTCTCGGCCATCTCTCCGAATGGAACTGCAAAGGATAACCTTCCCGTGGCACTTCGTAAAGTCTCCAGCGGGGCGATTCCCAAACGGGCAGACAGCCGTCCGGCAGCGGCGGAATCCGGCCCAGCTCTATCCAGGGGTTGTCCGGCCCGTGATAGTCAGAACCTGCGGAGGCCAGGAGGCCGGCACGGCGGGCTTGCAAAGCCATGGCGAAACAGTCGTCACGGCTGTGACTGCTGGAGACCACTTCGATTCCGCACCCCCCGACCTCCCTGAATTCCCCGATGAGACGGCGAAGCCGCACAGCACTGAGCCGGTAACGGGCGGGATGGGCGATCACCGCCATTCCACCCGCCGCCCGGATCCAGCTCACGGCCTGTTCCAGCGTCGCCCATTCCCCCCTCACATGACCAGGCTTCCCCTTCACCAGGAAACGCTTGAACACTTGGCGCATCTCCTCGGCATACCCCTTTTCCACCAGGAAACGGGCGAAATGGATGCGACCGATGCTGGAGCCGGCAGCCTGTTTCCGGGCACCTTCGAGCGCCCCTTCGATCCCGGCCTTGCTAAGCCGCCGGGCGATCTCTTCCGCCCGCCACCGACGGAAACGACGCAACCCGGAGAGTCCTTCCTGCAACACCTGACAATCGGGATCCACCAGAAGACCGACGATGTGGATGGTTCGCCGATCCCAAGTGACCGAGATCTCCACCCCGGGGACCACGCTCGTTCCATTCCGACGTGCCGCTATCAACGCTTCTGCGACGCCGTCGGTGGTATCGTGATCGGTGAGTGCCAGTACCGCCACCCCCTGCCGGGCGGCATGGGCTACCAGTTCGGCAGGCGACATCGTGCCATCCGAGAAGGTGGAGTGGGCATGGAGATCATAACGCGGGGCTGCAGTTTGAGACATGAGGTACCCTGTCGAAAGAAAAAACGCCTTGGATTCGGACCCGCCAGTTTTACCGCAAGCAACGATTTTGTCCAGCAGCGCAATGAGTGGGATAATAGGACCGGACGGTAACAGGGAGGGAGTAACGTGCTGTATGCCATTATCGCCGAAGATCGGGAGGGAAGCCTGTCACGCCGCGCGGAAGCCCGCCCGGCCCATCTGGCCCGCCTGGAGCGGTTACGGAGCAGGGGACAGCTGGTGCTGGCCGGCCCCTTTCCCGCCATCGATTGCCCGGATCCCGGTGAGGCAGGGTTCAGCGGCAGTCTGATCGTCGCCGAATTCGATTCCCTGGAAGAAGCCGAGGCATGGGCCAACGCCGATCCCTACCTTTCCGCGGGGGTCTATGAAAAGGTAACGGTCAAACCGTTCCGCCAAGTGCTTCCCTGACGTCTCTTCAGGGCGCGATGCGCTCCATCCCGCCCAAGTATGGCCGTAACACGTCAGGGATACGGATGGAGCCATCCTGCTGCTGATAATTCTCCATGATCGCCACCAGGGTTCGCCCAACGGCGAGCCCGGAACCGTTCAGGGTGTGCACCGGTTCTGGCTTGCCGCTTTCCGGATCCCGCCAGCGCGCCTTCAGGCGCCGCGCCTGGAAGTCGGTGAAATTGCTGCATGAAGAGATCTCGCGATAGGCATTTTGCCCCGGCAGCCACACCTCCAGATCGTAGGTCTTGGCCGCCGAGAATCCCAGATCCCCGGCACAGAGCGCCACGACCCGGTAGGGCAGCTCCAGCAGCTGCAACACCCGCTCGGCGTGGCCGGTGAGCTCTTCCAGTACCGCCCAGGATTCGTCAGGGCAAACGATCTGGACCATCTCCACCTTTTCGAACTGATGCTGTCGAATCATGCCCCGGGTGTCCTTTCCGTAGGAACCCGCCTCGCTGCGGAAACAAGGGGTGTGAGCGACCCAACGCAACGGCAGTCTTTCCGCTTCGATGATGCAATCCCGCACCATGTTGGTGACGGGCACCTCGGCAGTCGGGATCAGATAGTACTCATGCTCCCCCGCCAGTTTGAAGAGATCCGCCTCGAACTTCGGCAACTGCCCGGTACCTCGCAGACTGTCGGCGTTGACCATATAGGGTACATAGCTTTCCACGTAGCCATGCTCCCGGGTGTGCAGATCGAGCATGAACTGGATCAGGGCTCGGTGCAACCTCGCCAGGGGACCGGTGAGCAGGGAGAAACGGGAGCCGGTGATCTTGGCGGCGGTTTCGAAATCCATCTGACCCAGGGTGGCGCCCAGATCCACGTGGTCCTTGGGCGGAAAGGAAAAGGCCGGCGGCTCCCCCCAGCGGCGGAGCTCCAGATTGTCCCGCTCGTCATCGCCGTCGGGAACGCTGGGGTGTGGAAGATTGGGGATCTCCAGGGCCAGCGTCGTGAGCTCGTGCTGGATGTGAGAGAGACGATCCTCGGCCGCCTCCAGTCGGGACTTCAGATCGGTCATCGCCTGCACCAGCGGCTCGATCGCTTCCCCTCTCGCCTTGGCCTGCCCGATGGCCTTGGCGCTGCGGTTGCGCTCGGCCTGCAGCCGTTGGGTCTCGACCTGGAGCTGTTTGCGTTCGTGCTCCAGCCGGTTCAGCCGTTCCACATCCAGCTCGAAACCTCTCCGCCGGAGCTGGATGGCCACCTCTTCCGGCTCGTTACGAAGCAATCTGGGATCCAACATCGATCGTTTTTCCTTCTTGTGATTACCAAACTATTCGTTCACCCAAACCGGCCACCATGCCACATGCCCCGGTTTGATCTCATCTTCCAGGTGCTCGAGGATCGCCTCCACCTTGTCGCTCTCATCGAAGAACTCCACCACGATGGGCAACTCCATGGCGAGGTCGATCAATTTGGCGCTGTGCAACTTGCCATCGGCGCCAAAACCGCTGATGCCACGAAAGACAGTGAGACCACGCAGCTTTTCCCAATCATGCAGTCGTTTCAGCAAATTGTTGAGCTGCACCTCCCCCTCCAGCAGGTAGATTCGGACCATGGTCAATCGACGACCTTTCATAATGTCCTCCCGAGCAAGACACCCAGCCAAGCCCCCAACAGGCAGAGCATCACGCTGAGCAAGATATTCGTCAACGCAGAAAACAAGGCCCCCTCCTCGATGAGATTGAGGGTTTCGATGGAAAAGGTGGAAAAGGTGGTGAACGCCCCCAGCAGCCCCACCAGCAGCACCCCTCGCCACACCGGGGGAAACGCCAGCCTTTCAATGAGCAGAATGTAGAGAAATCCCATGAGCAGCGAGCCGAGCACGTTGACCGCCAGCGTTCCCCAAGGGAAATCCCTGCCCAGCCGGGCATAGACCCAGGTGGAAACCCAGAAACGCAACAGGGCGCCCACGGCACCGCCTCCGGCTATCGCCAACGATTGAATCAACAATGGACTCCCGAATCGAAAATCATCACTTTTCGATGCCTCCCGGACAACGACCGTGGAGCCGACACGTCATTCACTCCGTCCCGCCGGCCTGCCGGAAAAACACGCTCCCCACCGTTCCTTTATCTCCCGCGCTCCAATTCCCTGGAACCTCCCGAGTATAGTGGATATCCCGGAAGGCATGAAACCACCGTTACCCAAACCGGAGCTCACCCTCCCTTGCTTTTTTCATCCAGTTCCCGCAGATGCTTCAATTTTTCCGCGATCTTCAACTCCAGTCCGCGCGCCACCGGACGATAGTAGCGGCGCGGCTCCAGCTCCTCGGGAAAATAGATCTCTCCCGCTGCATACCCTTCCGGCTCATCGTGGGCATAGCGGTATCGCTTTCCATACCCCAGCTCCTTCATCAATCGGGTGGGAGCATTGCGCAGATGGAGCGGCACCTCATGGGAAGGCTGACGGCGAACGTCGGCCAGCGCTTCGTTGAAGGCGGTATAAACGGCATTGCTCTTGGGGGCGCAGGCAAGATAAAGGATGGCTTGGGCGATGGCCAGTTCACCCTCGGGGCTGCCCAGCCGCGCTTGCACATCCCAGGCATCGAGGGCCAGACGCAGGGCGCGGGGGTCGGCATTGCCGATGTCTTCGCTGGCCATCCGCACCACCCGACGGGCGATATAGAGGGGATCGCACCCCCCGTCCAGCATACGGGCAAACCAGTAGAGCGCGGCATCGGGGGAAGATCCTCGCACCGATTTGTGTAACGCAGAGATCTGATCATAAAACGCCTCGCCCCCCTTGTCGAAACGGCGCAGGCCGCTGCCGACCACCTCCTCGACGACGGCAGGGGTGATCACACCCGCCTCGCTGAGATCGGCGCAAATCTCCAGCAGGTTCAGGGCGCGACGCGCATCCCCATCCGCCGCCTCCGCTACCATGTCGCGCAACTCGGGCGGACATTCCAGGTGAAGATCGCCCAACCCCCTCTCCCCGTCCTCCAGTGCATTGTCGATGATGCGCCGCAGCTCTTCCTGCAAGAGGGGCTTGAGCAGATAGACCCGCGCCCTCGAAAGCAGAGCATTGTTCAGCTCGAACGAGGGGTTTTCGGTGGTGGCACCAATGAAGGTGACGGTACCATCCTCCACGAAGGGAAGAAAGGCGTCCTGCTGGGACTTGTTGAAACGATGGACCTCATCCACGAACAGCAGGGTTCCCCGGCCCTCTCTCTCGCGCGCCTCCCTGGCCCTGGCGACGGCGGCGCGGATCTCCTTGACCCCGGAGAGCACCGCAGAGACGGTGAGAAATTGTGCCTGTGCATGGTGAGCAATCAAGCGTGCCAGTGTCGTTTTGCCGGTCCCCGGCGGCCCCCAGAAGATCATGGAGTGCAGATGGTCGGATTCGATGGCCCGCCGCAATGGCTTGCCGGGCCCCAGCAAATGGGTTTGACCACAGAATTCCGCCAAGGAGCGAGGGCGCATCCGATCCGCCAGCGGCTGCTCGGCGGGTCGGACCTCACACCGTGAAAACAGCCCCTCTCTCTTCATTGGCCGTCGATGACATCCACCCCTTCCGGCGCAATGAAGTGGAACAGATCGGGAGAAAGAGGCTTGTTGACCCTGACCTGCCGAAATTGCAGACGGGTGGTCTGTCCGAGGATATCCACCACCTCCATCAGACGCAGTCCTCTATCACTGAAACCGAGACGGACACTCTTGAAACTGCTCTCTTCCTGTTTGGGGCGTAGTTCCAGCCACTGCAAATCGGACCCCTCCCGTTTCAGATCCCTGATGATAAATTTGTCCGCCAGCGGCTGCTTGCCACTCAACAGCAACGCTGGCGTGTCACCCAGGGCGGCATCCACTGATTTCACGATTACCTGCTCCAGATCGGGATCGTAGTGCCAAATCCGTCCTCCGTCGGCCACGTAGAGCTGCCGGTAGGGTCGGGTGTATTCGAAACGGAATTTACCAGGACGCTGCAGGGCGAAGGTCCCTTCACTGTTTTGCAGCGGCTTGCCGTTTTCATCATATCGGGTCTGGATGAAGCCCGCCTGCATGGTTTCGATACGCTGATAGAAAGCATCAAGATGCTCACGCGCGGTCTTTGCCTGAAGGGTGGCCGTTATCCCTGCCAACAGGGCAACAACCAACAGTTTGCTGATGATCTTCATGAGAAATTCCTTTCTTTGTTCAAGTACCGCACTGCAGGGTGACAAACGCCACGGCATAAGCCTCTTCATCCGAAAGGCTGAGATGGGCCGCAGTAATCCCGTTACGAAGGATAAAGGCCTCCGCCTGTTCGCTGAAGCGAAGCAAAGGCCGGCCATCGGGCTCATGGGCCACCGCGATCTGTTTCAGGGTAATGCCACCTCGAAAACCGGTTCCCATCGCCTTTACCGCTGCCTCCTTGGCAGCAAAACGCTTGGCCAGGAAATGAGCCTGCCGCCGGCTGACCAGAAAGCCTTCCCACTCCGGTTCAGCGAGGATACGCCGGGCGAAACGCTCTCCGTAGTGCTCGAGATTGCACTTCATCCGGGAGACTTGCACGATATCGGTGCCGATGCCAAAGATCACGAAACACGCGCCTCTCGCATCAACCGCTTCATTTCCCTGACCGCCTCATCCAAGCCAGTGAACACTGCCCGGGCAATGATGGCATGACCAATGTTGAGCTCCCGCACTGCTGCCAATCTGGCTACTGGCTTCACATTCTGGTAATTGAGCCCGTGGCCGGCATTGACCTGCAGACCTAGTTCGGCACCCACTTCCACCGCCTCCACGATGCGCCGGAACTCCTCCTCTCGCCGCCGCCTGCCACGTGCATCGGCATAACGGCCGGTATGGATCTCCACCACCGGCACCTCGAGCCGCGCGGCCGCCTCAATCTGGTAGGGTTCCGGATCAACAAACAGAGAGACATGGATTCCGGCCTCCGCCAGCCGGGCGCAACCATCGCGCAGCTGTTCGTACTGACCCGCCACATCCAACCCCCCTTCGGTGGTCAACTCCTCGCGCCGCTCAGGAACCAGACAGCAATTTTCCGGCCGGAGCCGAACCGCGATATCCACCATCTCCTCGGTTAACGCCATCTCCAGGTTCATGGGGATATTCAGGATGTGTTTGAGCAATTTGACGTCCCGATCCTGAATATGGCGGCGATCCTCCCGCAAATGCAGGGTAAGGCCGTCGGCCCCGGCCTGCTCCACCAGCATCGCTGCCTGTACCGGATCGGGATAACGGGTACCCCGCGCTTGACGCAGGGTGGCTACATGGTCGATGTTGACCCCTAACAGGATTTCATTTTTCACGGCATCGGTTTCCTTGCGAACGTCTCTCCAGAGCCCGAAACAGCGTCCGGCTGTGCAACGGTTTGTCACCCAAATAAAAGGTCAGTACGGCCCGCATCAAGCGCCGTGCCTCCCGAAGGCTCTCCTCATCGGGAAATGTTCCCTTCGCCAGCGCAAGCAGGGTACGTCCACTCAACACCAGACTCCCATCCTCTTCCGCCATCCTCGCTTCCACCGGTCCTCGTTCGATATGATAGCAATAGCGCCCAGATGGCTGTATTGGCATCCCCCGCTCCACTTCATGATCCAGATTCAAAGCATACCCCAAGGCCTCCAGCAGACGGCACTCGAACAGCCGCAGGGTCGCCTGATCAACCCGTTCCCGCCCCATGGCAGCGAGGGCTCGCTCATATTCCTGAAACAGCTCAGGATAGGGCACATGGCGGCCCGTAAGCCGCAACAGTAACTCGTTGAGATAGAAGCCGCTCATCAACGCCGCCCCCACGAGCCGCAAAGATGGACCATCGGTCTCTGCTCCTGTGAGGGTGGCGAGTTCGCCACGATTGGACCACGAGAGCAACAATCTGCGAAACGGCTGCAACTGCCCCCGCAGCCGAGAACGACGCGAGCCGACCCCGCGGGCCACCATGCCGAAACGGCCGTGATCCCGACTGAACACCTCCAGCAGGCGGCTGCTGTTCCGATAGGGGCGGTGATGGAGGATATAGGCGGGCTGCAGCTGTACCCGCTCACGATTCATCATGATAACCCAGGCTACGCAGGACCCTTTCGTCGTTGGACCATCCCTCTTTCACCTTGACCCAGAGCTGCAGGAAGACCCGCTCCCCCAATAATCGCTCCAGATCCAGCCGGGCCTGTTCACCTACCTTTCTCAGCAGGCGCCCTCCCTTGCCGATAACGATCCCCTTGTGACTGGGGCGCTCCACCCAGATGATAGCTCCGATCTCGACCAGACCATCCTCCCGGACGAAGAAACGCTCGATCTCCACCGTCAGCGCGTAAGGCAACTCCTGCCCCAAAAGACGCATCAACTTTTCCCGCACAATCTCGGCAGCGAGAAAACGTTCACTACGATCGGTAAGCTGGTCTGGCGGGAAGACGGGCGGATGCTCAGGAAGGCGTCGCTTCACCAGCTGCTCCAGATGGACTACGTCGGTCATCCGCATGGCACTGATCGGAACCACCTCCACGAATCTGCTCCTGCCGGCCACCTCCTCCAGGAAGGGAAGCAGCTGCCGTTTGTCGGCAATCTTGTCCACCTTGTTGACCACCAGCATCACCGGTACCTTCACCTTTTGCAGCTTCTCCAGCACCGCTTCATCCTCTGGCTCCCAGTGCAACGCCTCCACCACGAACAGGATCAGGTCCACATCCTGCAGACTCGCCACCGCCACTCGGTTCATGTAGCGGTTCATCGCCTTTTTGGCCTTCCGATGGATACCCGGCGTATCCACGTAGATCACCTGACTCCGCTCATCGGTCTTGATTCCCAGGATGCGATGTCGTGTGGTCTGTGGCTTGCTGGAGGTGATGCTGATCTTTTGCCCCAACAGGTGGTTCAGCAGGGTGGACTTGCCCACATTGGGGCGACCCACAATGGCCACATATCCACAGCGATGTTCACCGTCACTCATTGCACTTCAACCGCTCCAGAATGGTCTCGGCCGCTGCTTGCTCCGCCTTGCGCCGGCTGCTTCCCCTGCCTTCCACCTCTTCAGGCAGCAACGCCACCTCGCACGCCACTACATAGGTACGAGCGTGACGATCCCCCTCCTCGCGGAGGATGCGGTAGCTGGGAAGCGGTAACCTGCGGGACTGGAGGACCTCCTGCAGACGGGTCTTGGGATCCTTGAGCTGTTCCAGATCGGGCAGCGAAGCGAAAGAGGGCTCATAGAGATGCAGAATGACGGAACGAACCGCCTCGAATCCGCCATCCAGACTGATGGCACCGAAGATCGCCTCCAGGGCATCCGCCAGAATGGAGGTACGGCGAAAGCCCCCGCTCTTCAGCTCGCCCGGACCGAGCTTGAGATACTCCCCCAGTTGAAGACGCTTGGCGATCTCTGCCAAGGTCTCTCCTCTCACCAGGGTGGCTCGCAAGCGGCTCAGATCCCCCTCCTTGCAACGAGGATAGCGATGAAACAGCTCTGTGCTAATCACATATTCGAGTGCCGCATCGCCCAGGAATTCGAGCCTTTCGTTGTTCTCCGAGGCAGCGCTGCGATGGGTCAGCGCCCGCTCCAGCAGGACCGGATCATTGAAAGCATACCCCAGCGCCTTGGTCAGGCGATCCAACGGTGGTCTATTCGATGAGCGTCCCAATTCGGCTCCAGGTGATTCCGCCAGCCACCGGGTCCCAGTTCATCCAGATGAGGAACGCCTTGCCCACCAGATTGGCCTCCGGGACCGTTCCCCAGAAGCGACTGTCACGGCTGTTGTCCCGGTTGTCTCCCAACACGAAATACTCCCCTTCCGGCACGGTGAACTCGAAATCGCGATTGAACCCGTTGCTGCGCACCAGGATGTCATGGGTCACCCCATCGAGGGTTTCCCGATAGCGCATGGCACCGGTCATGCTTGCACTGGCCCCTTCCGCGATATATTTCCCAACCGGCTCACGCTCCACCGGTTCACCATTGATATAGAGCCGTTTCTCCGAATAGCGGATATGATCGCCTGGAATCCCGACCACCCGCTTGATGTAATCGATGCTTGGATCCTCCGGATAGCGAAAAACAATGACGTCGCCCCGCTGTGGCTCCCCGATCTCCACGATTTTGGTATTCAGCACCGGCAGCCTCAGACCGTAAGCGAATTTATTGACCAGAATGAAATCCCCCACCAACAGGGTGGGCATCATGGAGCCGGAGGGAATGCGAAACGGCTCTACCAAGAAAGAACGCAGCAACAACACTGCCAGGATGATGGGAAAGAAGGACTTGGCATACTCGACAACGACCGGCACCCTTGGTTCCTCGGCAGCGCTGGTTCCTCCCGACGAAACCGCCACCGCCGCCCGTCGGCGAGGCGCGAAGAACAGGGCGTCCAGTGCCCAGATGGCACCGGTGACGAATGTCGCCAGAACGAGAAAAGCGGGAAAATTGATATTCACTGTTTCTTACCTACGTCCAATACCGCCAGAAAGGCTGACTGCGGGATCTCCACACTGCCCACCTGTTTCATCCGTTTCTTGCCCGCCTTCTGCTTTTCCAGCAGCTTGCGTTTGCGGGTTACATCTCCTCCGTAACACTTTGCAGTGACATTCTTGCGCAACGCCTTGACATTGCTGCGGGCGATGATCTTGCTACCGATGGCCGCCTGGATGGCCACATCGAACATCTGTCGCGGAATCAACTCCTTCATCTTCTCCACCAGCTCCCGACCCCGGCTCTGCGCCAGATCACGATGAGCGATGATGGCCAGGGCATCCACCACCTCCCCGTTGATGAGGATGTCCATCTTCACCAGATCGGCAGCCTGGAATCGCTCGAATTCATAGTCCAGCGAAGCATATCCCCGACTCACCGACTTGAGTCGATCGAAGAAATCAAGCACCACTTCGTTCAGCGGCAGTTCGTAGCGCAGGGAAACCTGTTTCCCCAGGTACTGCATGTCCTTCTGCACCCCGCGTTTCTCGATGCATAGGGTGATCACGTTCCCCACATACTCCTGGGGAACCAGGATGTTGGCCGTGATGATCGGCTCGCGGATCTCCTGGATGAGATTCACCGCCGGCAGTTTGGCGGGGTTATCCACATAGAGGGTCTCACCGCGGGTGGTGATCACCTCATAGACCACGGTGGGCGCAGTGGTGATCAGATCCAGATCGTACTCTCGCTCCAGTCGCTCCTGAACGATCTCCATGTGCAGCATGCCAAGGAAACCACAACGGAAACCGAAGCCCAGCGCCTGGGAAGTCTCAGGTTCGTAAAACAGGGAGGAATCGTTCAGCCGCAGCTTGGCCAGCGCTTCCCGCAGATCCTCGTAGTCGTCGGAACTCACCGGAAACAGCCCGGCGAACACCCGCGGCTTGATCTGCTGGAAACCGGGCAAGGGCTCCGCCGCCGGGCGGGCGGTGTGGGTCAGGGTATCTCCCACCGGTGCTCCCTCGATCTCTTTGATACCCGCAATCACGAAGCCTACTTCGCCCGCCTGCAGCATCTCCCGATCCTGCATGCGCGGAGAGAAGATCCCGAGCCGGTCCACCTGGTAACTCTGACCCGTGGACATCACGGTGATCTTCTCCTTGCAACGCAGCACCCCCTGTTTGACCCGTACCAAGGAGACCACGCCCAGATAGTTGTCGAACCAGGAATCGATGATCAATGCCTGCAATGGCTCATTCCGGTCCCCTTTCGGGGGAGGGATACGATCCACCAGCAGTTCCAGCAGCTCCGGCACCCCTTCCCCGCTTTTGGCGCTGACGCGTGGTGCATCCATCGCCTCCAGACCGATGATGTCTTCAATCTCCCTGGCCACCCGTTCCGGATCGGCGGCCGGCAGGTCGATCTTGTTCAACACCGGCATCACCTCCAATCCCTGCTCGATGGCGGTATAACAGTTGGCCACGCTCTGCGCCTCCACACCCTGGGAGGCGTCCACCACCAGCAACGCCCCCTCGCAGGCGGCCAAGGAGCGAGATACCTCGTAAGAGAAATCCACATGCCCCGGGGTGTCGATGAAATTGAGCTGATAGACCTCCCCATTGTGCGCACGATAATCGAGGGTGACACTCTGCGCCTTGATGGTGATCCCGCGCTCCCGTTCCAGGTCCATCGAATCCAGCACCTGGGCCTCCATCTCCCGCTCGGTCAGCCCACCACAGAGCTGAATGATGCGATCGGCCAGGGTGGATTTGCCGTGGTCGATATGGGCAATGATGGAAAAGTTGCGAATGTGGCTGAGTTCAGTCATCGAGTTCTACGGCCGAAACATGCAAACAGCCGATTCTACACGATTTTCATCGGCCGAAATAGCGCTGCAGCGCCTTCTCGTCCAGATGATAATGACAAATCTCCTCCTCCCCGGACATCAGCACCGGCACCTTTTCGTCGAAGCATGCCTCCAGAGCGGGATCGCTATCCACATCCACCAACTCGAGATCAAAACCGTAGCGCTGCTGAAAAGGCAGCAGCGCCCGGTGCATCTCCTCACAGAGAGAACAGTAGCTGCGAGTATAAAGGGTCAGCTTCCTGCTCACTCTTCCTTCTCATCTCCCAATGTAATGGCAAGAAACAGCGGGTTGCCACGGCGCTGGACCAACAGCGGGACTGCCTTGCCTTCCGGCAACTTCTTCAAGAGCTTTTTGAGTTGCTTGACATCTTTCACCTTGACATTGTTGATCATCAGGATGACGTCGCCCCTGCGCAGCCCCGCCTCTTTTGCGGGTCCATCCTGAACCTTCTTGATCAACACACCCCCCTGCCCCTCGAGCTTCATCTCCTTGCGCTGTTCGTCGGTAAGATTGGCAATCACCGCTCCGAGCCGGTTATCCACCTTCGACACTCCGCTGCCGGAAGAAGCAAGCTCCAGCTCCTCCTCATCGGGAAGCTCCTCGATCTTCACTTTCTTGGTCAACGTCTTGCCGTTACGGACGATCTTGAGTGTCGCCACGGTGCCTGGACGCACCCGCCCCACCAGCGGCGGCAATTCAGAGGAATAGTAGACCTTCTTGCCATTGAACTCGACGATGATGTCCCCGACCTGGAGACCGGCTCGACCGGCCGGACTGTCGGGCAGCACCCGAGAGATCAATGCACCCATCGGCTTGTCCATACCAAACGATTCCGCCAGGTCACGGGTGACGTCCTGAATGAGTACGCCCAGCCAACCCCGGGAGACCGACCCCTTGGTCTTCAGCTGCTCCACCACATCCATCGCCATATCGATGGGAATGGCAAAGGAAAGCCCCATGAACCCGCCGGTACGGCTGTAGATCTGGGAATTGATCCCTACCACCTCGCCATCCAGGTTGAACAACGGGCCACCAGAGTTGCCCGGATTGATGGCCACATCGGTCTGGATGAATGGAACGTAGTTTTCGCTGGGCAGGCTGCGGCCGATGGCACTTACGACACCGACCGACACCGATTGCTCAAAGCCAAACGGGGAACCGATGGCCAGCACCCACTCCCCCACCTTGAGCTCACTGGAGCGACCAATCTTCGCCGCCGGGAGATCCTTGGCGTCCACCTTCAACAGGGCGAGATCGCTGCGCTTGTCATGCCCCACCAGCTTTGCCTTCAACTCCCGCCGATCACTGAAACGGACGATGATCTCATCGGCATGATCCACCACATGATTGTTGGTCAGGATGTATCCATCCTTCGAGATGATGAAGCCGGAGCCCAGCGACTGGCTCTTGAATTCACGTCCCTCCCCTTCTTCCCCGAAGAAGTGCCGGAACAGCTCCCCGAATGGCCCTTCATCCGGGATCTCCATCCCCGGTGGTAAGACGGGATGACTCCGCTTGATCTTCTGCGTGGTGCTGATATTCACCACTACCGGGCTGTTCTTCTCCACCAGCTCGGTGAAATCCGGCAGGCGCCCGGCCAAGGCAACAGACGCCTGGAACAACATGAGAATAAAAACAGCAAGAGGAAACAGTCGGCCCAAACCGGACCATAGAGTTTTTTTTACGTTCATCGAATACCTGTTGTCTTTCGGTTGGAAAATTCAGACTCGGGTTATGGGAATATAGCGCTCAGGAAGCGGTTCTCTATCCACAACACGCAAGATCACCGGTTGATAGTCGGAATCCTGCCGAATCCGGCGAGAAAAGAGGGAGACGCCCCAGAAACCGACGCCCAGTCCCGCTCCCCCCATAACGATGCTGGTCCCCTCGAGGGGCAAGCCCAGCCACGGCGCTACAACGGTCGAGCCCAGCATGGCAAAGAGAATCATTGCCAGCAGCGGAAGTATGTAGACCACCACCGACCCTTTCACCAGCGCACTTTCACGGATGCCGATAACCACCTCATCTCCCTGGTGAGTGGAAATGGGATCAAGCGCTTTCAACAGCATAACCCGCTCTCCGAGCATTCGCTCAAGTACTGAGACCCCACATCCCTTATTCAGAGAACAACCTCCGCAGGCAGTCTTGCGTCCAGTCTGTACCCAGGCGACACCATCCTCGCTCTTTATGACAACTGCCTTCTCCTCGATCACTGCATCTTCTCCTTGCCACGACGGATAGAGGTGGCTATCTGCTCTACCGTTGCCGAGGGCACCTCACCCAACGCGATCACTTGGAAATCCCCATAGACGGTTCCATAGGCGTTGACCACCCCTAAACTGGAGTTTCCCCGCAATGGTTCCTGGTCCCTCTTCAGTGGTTCGATGAATACCGAAACCGAAGATAGACCATCAGAATAAACCAACTGTTCCATATCACCATGACTGTCAGCAACGGAGTAACGGCGATGGGTACTCAACTCGAAACCAAAAGGCAGACGACTCGCCCACCAGCGGGTAACAGCCTCCACGCCTCCCTCATCTGCGGAACGATCCTTGAAAAACACGAACTCATTTCCTTCCACTTCCGATTCGAGCAAAGCCGATGGCACCCGATCCAGGAACTCCAGAGTGGCAAACATGAACTGCTCGGAAAAACCTCCTTTCCGATTCAATAAAACGGTTTTCAGAAGTAGTCCCGTCTCACGATCCAACCACAACCGGTAACCGTATCGGAACTCATCCTTTGGCCGAATGATGAGGCGCTGCGCCTCCCGGCCCGCAATCCGATCCCACCCGGCGAGAGAAACGTCGTAACAGGCCACCAACTTGTCAATATGGTGTGGAGAAATAAGGGGAAAACCAGCTTGAGGATGCCCCCGACGACGCTCCAACACCAGTGAGCGGTTCCTAGGGACAATGTAGGTGATCCTGTTGTCTGTACGCAGCACCTCTCGCTGCACACCGGTGAGTAAAACCAGCCGTTCCCGTTCCTTTCCCCCCTCAACACTGTGGATAACGCGCACACTCTGCATCTGGGAACCATGCAGATAGACGAAGACCCCTTCGTAATTGTATCTCTGTACCGCACGAGACATTTTCTCCAGCCATGCCCGGGCATCCTCCTTTGCAGGGGCAGAAGGTTCAGCCGCCACCCCCATCCCCAAAAGGGAGAGACAGCCTGCCAAAGCAATACCCGCGTATGGATGGAAACGCGATTTTGGCATTCCGCCTGATATAATCCTGCTATTGGAAGGAGAAACAGCCGCACACAATGCTGCTGCCGTTACGGGAAGCCAAAAAGCGTTAAGCGCAGCCCGTAACCGATACATCTTCAGGGAGAGGCCTTCACTCACCACTCACATACTGGGGCGTCGCCGTGGCGGTGCCGCCCATCATTACCCGGCTGTATGGCAGCATACCCGTGGTCACCGCATATTCACTATGATTAATCAGATAACTCTCAAAACGGGGATCGAAAGCGTGTGGAGAAACCACAACCGGCCGGGGAGAGGCAACATCTGCAACCTGGGTCGGTCGAGAAGCCATCACCGAAACCGATTTTGATGGTGCCACCTGCGCCGCAGTAGACTCAGGCTGCTCCACATCGGCTACCAGAGTTGCTGCCGGCACCTTTGCGACATCGCCGGTGTCCTGCTGCTGAGTCTGTTTTGCCACCTGCTGCCCCCCAACCGGCTCTGGCTCCTCCTGCAGCGCTGTCACCATGACCACCGCCACCGAGGCTGCTATCGCCATCCCGCCAATCTGCTTGAGTGCAGGTCGCAATCCGTGAGGAATTCGTATCCGCTGGGGTGCGAGGACAGTAGGCTCATCTTCCAGCGCCTGCTGTACCCGTCGCGACAGATCGGTTTCAACCAGGTCCGGCAGATTGTTGTGTAGGGCATCACTGATCAAGTTGTAGCGTTGCCATCGCTCTGCAGCAGCCGGATTGTTGGTCAGCTCGGAAATCACTCGCTTCAACTCCGGATCGTGGACCTCATCATCCACCAGCGCAGAGATCTGCTCCTCAATCTTGTCTGTCATTTTGATTCACCGTCATCACAGAATTCATTACTATTCTTCGGCACCCAGTAATGGCTTCAGCTTGTTGTCAATCGCCTCGCGGGCACGGAAGATGCGTGAGCGCACGGTCCCGATGGGGCATTCCATCGCCCTGGCTATCTCTTCATAGCTCAACCCATCCAGCTCCCGCAAGGTAATCGCCGTTCGCAGGTCCTCCGGAAGTTCCTCGATGGCCTGGAAGATCACATCCCCAATCTCATCCCGCAGGATAAGTCTTTCCGGTGAGGCATTTTCCCGCAGCTTCGGGATGGTTTCGATACGAGTTCCTTCCTCCGCATCGATGTCCACACTCTGCGGCCGCCGCCCTTGCGCGACCAGATGGTTCTTTGCCGTATTGATCGCAATGCGATAAAGCCACGTATAAAAGGCGCTGTCACCACGGAACTTTGGCAGTGCCCGATAGGCCTTGATAAAGGCCTCTTGCGAAACATCCAGCACCTCCGAAGGATCCTGGATATAGCGCGAGATCAGCTTCGCCAGTTTATGCTGATACTTCCGAACGAGGATATCAAAGGCCTTCTTGTCCCCCTTCTGCACACGCGCAACCAGCTCCGCATCGCTGTTCTCCTCCCGCATCAGATTGGCCTTTGCGTGCAGGTTTGACCTGCATTTGTTCGATATGACATTGCGCTTAAGTTATAGTTCGCCTTGGTGTGAAGATTTTCACATTCGTATTATCAATTATTTGTTATGAGCACTGCAAACCGCAATCAACCGTTTCACGAGTGCGATATCCTCATCATTGGCAGCGGGGCTGCGGGCCTCAGTCTTGCCCTGCGCCTGGCGGGCAAAGCCCGAATCGCAGTGCTCTCCAAAGCGGCGCTTCGGGAAGGTTGCACCCTCTGGGCGCAAGGCGGAATCGCCGCCGTCCTGGATGAAGACCGGGACTCCATCGACTCCCACGTTCAAGACACCCTGAATGCAGGTGCTGGCCTGTGCCATCCAGAGGCGGTCCGGTTCACCATCGAGCACGGTCGAGCAGCGGTACAATGGCTCATCGATCAAGGAGTCCCCTTCACCCGCCAACCTGCTTCCACCGGAAAACCCCGGTACCACCTCACCAGGGAAGGGGGACACAGTCACCGCCGCATCATCCATGCCGCCGACACCACAGGCCATGCCATTGAGACTACGCTGGAACAGAAGGTTCGGCAGCACCGGCAGATCGCCCTGTTCGAGCATCACATCGCCGTAGATCTCATCACCGCCGCCAAGTTGGGAGAGCGGGAGCAGCGGGTACTCGGCGCCTACGTACTGGACCGCCGACAGGATCGAGTGGTCCTGTTTCGCTCTCCCATCGTGGTACTGGCTACCGGCGGAGCCAGCAAGGTCTATCTCTACACCACGAATCCTGACCTCTCGACCGGTGACGGTGTAGCCATGGCTTGGCGGGCCGGCTGTCGGGTAGCCAACATGGAGTTCAACCAATTCCATCCCACCTGCCTATACCATCCCGAGGCCAAGTCCTTTTTGATAAGCGAGGCAGTCCGGGGCGAAGGGGGTCAGCTGTTGTTACCGGACGGAACTCCCTTCATGAAACGTTTCGATCCCCGGGCCGAACTGGCCCCACGCGACATCGTGGCTCGAGCCATCGACCATGTGATGAAGCGCCACGGTCTGGAATATGTGTTGCTGGACATCAGTCACAAACCGGCAGATTTCATCAGGGAACATTTTCCCAACATCTACCGCCGCTGTCTGAAATTTGGTTTCGACATCACTCGCGAGCCGATCCCGGTGGTACCTGCTGCTCACTACACCTGCGGCGGGGTGATGACCGATCTGCGAGCCCGGACCGACATCCCCGGACTGTATGCAGCGGGAGAGGTGGCCTTCACCGGTCTGCACGGTGCCAACCGCATGGCCAGCAACTCCCTGCTGGAATGCCTGGTGTTTGCCGCAGCCGCAGCCGAGGATATCGAGCGGCAGCTCCCTCACCTTTCCCCTCCACCCGAGCTCCCCCTCTGGGACGAAAGCCGGGTCACCGATTCCGATGAGGAGGTAGTGGTTACCCACAACTGGGATGAACTGCGCCGCTTCATGTGGGACTACGTGGGCATTGTCCGCAGCGACAAGCGCTTACAGCGGGCCATGCATCGGGTGGAGCTACTACGCCGTGAGATCAATGAATATTACGGCCACTTCCGCATCACCAGCGACCTGCTGGAGCTGCGCAATCTGGTGGTAGTGGCCGAACTGATCATAAGGTGCGCCATGGCGCGTAAGGAAAGCCGTGGACTCCACTACACCCTGGACTACCCTGAACCGGACAGCAGCCAACCTCCGCGCGACACTATCCTGAGCCCGCCGGGCCGCCGGTCTTCAACCGCACCCGTAGCCGGCGGAAAGTCGTAGCATCGAGAGAATCCGGCAAAAGCACGACGGAATAATGCACTCCACTTTCCAAGGCCCGGAAGTTGAGCACCACGCACCAGGGAGAAAGGAAGCTGTCCGGCTCGAGCCGGACAGCCACCTCTGTCCCGCCATCGACCCAGATCCGCCACATCTCCTGCTCGTCCCATGACAATGCGGTCACAGCCCGGCGAAGCAACAAGGCCCGGCGCTCCAGGGTAACCCAGAGACTGCCCAGCAAGACGGTGCTGCCTACAAGACGCAGCAGCCAGGGCAAGGGGGTAAGCAGAAGAGAGAACAATGCACCACCATGCACTGCGACGAGCAGAATGGCGAACCAACGAGAAGGGCGTGGCTCAAGATAGAGAGTTCCGGATCTTGGCGACAAGTCTGGCCATCTCCTTATCGACAGGTATCGCGTGACCATAGAAATAGGCCATCAACTCTGGGTCAGGGCAATCCAGCAGCCGATCGAACACCCGACGTTCCCCTTCGGGCAATGCTCCGTGGTTTTCGTCCAGATACGCCTCCAGCAACAACTCCACCTCCCGCATCCCACGCCGACAACGCCAACGCAGGCAGGCCTCGTCCCGCTTCAAACCAGTCGCCCCAGACAAAGCCGGTGACGCCGGTCGAACAACCGCCGCGCCCCCAACGAGACCGCCACCATGGTACCGAACCCAGTGCCAGCAGCGATCAGAAACATAATCAGGATCTGGTAGTTCACTGCTACCACCGGTGGTGCCCCCGCCAGAATCTGGCCGGTCATCATTCCCGGCAAACTGACAATACCAGCTGCCGCCATGGCGTTGATAATGGGCACCAGCCCCACTCGCATCGCCTCTCTCCGGATGTCCCCAATCACCTCACTCCAGCTCCCGCCCAGCATCAATCGCTGCTCGATCACCTCACGCTGTTCCCAGGCGCTCCGGGTAAGGAGATCCAGCCCCAGACTGACTCCGTTCATGGTGTTCCCCAGCAGCATCCCAAGCAATGGAATGGCATATTGCGGCAGATACCAGGGCTGATTGTTTATCACCACGGTGAGGGCCAGAAAGGCCACCGTAAAAGAGGAGACAAACATGGAAAGGGTTCCAAGACCGAATCCCCACCAGCCCCGGAAACGGTGCTTCTGCCGCACCATCACCTCCCGGCCAGCAAGCAACAGCATGATCAGGGAAACCACTGCCAGCCAGGTGGGATGTACGTTCTCAAACAGCGCCTTGAGCACCAACCCCACCAGCAACAGCTGTACCGTGGTACGCGAGGCGGCAACGAGCAGCTGGCGTCCCATGCCAAGACGAAGCAATCCGCTGAGCAACGCCAGCAGGATGACAAGAACGGCTGCCAACGAAAGATCCAGTGGAGTCAAAGGGATAATATTCATCGACCTCCCCCGGCAGATTCCCGAAACAGCGTGCCGTTTTTCACGTGACCGGCCTCAGGTTGCATTTCACCAACGCGATAAATATTCACCGCGGCTCATCGCTTATCTCCGGAAAGCGCCCTGCTGCCTCTGGCCGTCTTTGCGATACCGCTCCAAAGCCGTGTCAGGAGGCCGGTTCCTCCCGTGGTCTTTGCCCCTCCTGTTCCTCCCCATGGGCCGGCCAGGCCCGCAAGACCGCGCTGACCAGCGTGGCTAGTGGAATGGCAAAAAACACCCCCCAGAATCCCCAGATCCCTCCAAAAAACAGAACCGCTGCGATGATCGCTACGGGGTGCAGATTGACCACACCGGAAAACAACAGGGGAACCAGCACATTGCCATCCAGCGCCTGCAATATCGCATAGGCAATCATCAACCAGGCGAACTGGGAATCAAGGCCCCACTGGAAATATCCCACTACCGCAATGGGGATGGTCACCACCGCAGCGCCGATATAGGGCACCAATACAGAAAAGCCCACCAACACCGCCAACAGCATTGCATACTTGAGCCCCATAAAGGCGAACAACAGATAGCTGGCACCGGCAACGATGAGAATCTCCCAGAATTTCCCTCTCACATAGTTGCCAAGCTGTTGATCCAGCTCCTCCCACACCTCGGTCAGCAATGAACGCTGGTGGGGAAGATAGGCCTTTACCCAGGCCAAGATATGCTCCTTGTCCTTGAGCAGAAAAAACACCAGTACCGGAACCAGGATCAGATAGACCAGCAATGTAATTCCACCGGCAAGCGAGGAAAGCGACAACGAGAGCAGATGCTGCCCCAATCCGCCAAGCTCGGTACGAATCATGGTCATCAGCTCTTCCAACTGAGCCTCTGAGACAAAAGGATAGTGGGCAGGAAGCTCCATTAGAGCCTGCTGGCCTCGTGATATATAGGCGGGAAGCTCTTGGAACAGATCCGCCATCTGTTGCCACATGATAGGCAGCAGAGCAAAAAACAGCACCGCCAGAAATGCCATGAACAACACCAAAACCAGGACCACCACCAGCAGGCGTGGGGCGCCTAGGCGTTCCATCTTTCCGATGGGTCCTTCAAGCAAATAGGCGATCACGATACTGGCCAACAATGGAGCAAGCATCTCTCCCGCCACCACAATGATGGTAAACCCCATGACAAGCAGGATCGCCAGGATCACTGCCTGGGGATCGGAGAACCGCTTCCGCAGCCAGGCGCCAATCACCTCTTTCATAACAGCGCTTCAAGTTTGCTCATATTTTCAGATACTTCTAAACCTTGGCGGCAAGATTCTAATATGTTATCAATAACCATCAAACCAATGACATAACAACCGCCGTGCGCCAGGAGGAGGGCCTGCCATGAAGCCATTCCCTAACATCCGGACTCTCATTCTAACCGTTGCTTCACTCTCTCTGCCAACTACAACTGCCTTTGGCGCGGGCTTCGCTCTCATCGAACAGAGTGCCAGTAACCTCGGTAGCGCCTTCGCCGGAGGCGCCGCCAGCATCGACGATGCGAGTACCATTTATTTCAATCCTGCCGGGATGACCGAACTGGGTTCCGCACAAGCCATCTTCGCCCTTCATTTGGTCCAGCCTTCTTCCCGTTTTTCGAACATGGCATCCGCCGGACCCGGTGGTGCTTCGTTAGGCAACGAGGAAGGAGGCGATGCCGGCTCCCTAGCCTTTGTCCCCAACGTCTATTACACGCACGAGATCATGCCCGATCTGAAATTCGGTTTTGGCATCAATGCTCCTTTCGGCCTCAGCACCGAATACGACGAAAACTGGATGGGACGTTATCACGCCATCGAGTCGCACATGCAGAGCGTGAATATCAATCCGTCCTTGGCCTACAAGGTTTCCGAGCGGTTATCGCTCGGTGGGGGAATCAACCTGCAGTATCTTTCCGTGGAACTGACCAATGCCATCGATCAGGCAACCTTATGCTATGGCCTCGCAGCACAGATTCCAGTGCTTGGAGCGTGCGCAGGACTCCCTACCAGCAACGATGGTCACGCCAAAGTAAGCGGCACCAGCTGGGGATGGGGGGCCAATCTGGGATTGCTCTATAAAGTGGGAGAGGACACCCGCATCGGCGCCGCTTGGCGCTCAACTATCAAACATAAGCTCGAAGGAGACGCCGAATTCGATAACATTCATTCTGCATTACAGACAGCAGGCTTTTTTGTAAACACCGATGCCAGCGCCGAAGTGGAGTTACCAGCCACTCTTTCCCTCAGCGCTTACCACCGCATCGATTCCCGGTGGGCAGTAATGGGGGATGTAACCTGGACCCAATGGAGCAAATTCGAAGAGCTGAGAGTCAAGTATGACTCCGGGAATCAAGGTGATACAGTGCAAGATGAGAGCTGGGACGACACCTTTCGCTATGCGCTAGGAATCCACTATCGCCAGAGTGAACAACTATTGCTGCGGGCGGGAATCGCCTACGATGAAACTCCTATCCCGGATGCCGAACACCGAACCCCACGAATCCCAGGGAATGATCGTACCTGGATTGCACTGGGATTAAATTATCGAGTTTCCCCACAACTGAGCTTTGATCTCGGGTACGCTCATCTCTTCATCGGAGATACCAAAATCCATGATCAGGGAAAGCTTGGCGCCACCTTGGATGGGGAGTATGAATCAAGTGTAGATATCCTGAGTGGCCAAGTGGTGTGGAACTATAACTAGGGCCTGAAGACTCACTTCACACCACGCAAGGTTCGGTACTTCAGATATTCAAGAAGCGTGGGATGAGACCACAGCCGAGAGGGCCCGATTCCAGGTCTCACGGTCAAGGTACCGTTGGCAACATCCTGTAAAGCCTTTTTCATCAATGGAATGGCTTTGGCGATCTGCAGAAAAGGGTAGGTATCAATATTATCTGCGTGACTGATTTCAATGGTGTCTTGGTAAAGCACTCCGCCCGTATCGATCCCCTTGTCCACCAGGTGAACCGTAACACCGCAGTGGGATTTGTCACCGCTGACCAACGCCCAGTAGCCGCCGTGAACACCACGGTAGCGGGGAGTAATCCCCACATGGGTGTTAAGGAAAACCGCATCGGAGGCAGCCAGTATCCGTTCCGAAATAAGCCGTGTCCCGTTGACCACCACCACATCGGGATCCAGCTTTCGAAGGATCTCGATTACCCGCGAG
Source organism: uncultured Chromatiales bacterium (assembly GCA_964557025.1). Taxonomy (GTDB): domain Bacteria; phylum Pseudomonadota; class Gammaproteobacteria; order Thiohalospirales; family Thiohalospiraceae; genus DRMK01. The sequence goes on from CAZKYF010000008.1 coordinate 22,803, forward strand.
TCATTGACACTTTCCACGGGAATTACCTTTTCAGGAGGGAAATCGCTGCTATCCAGTCTCTGATGGACTTTGATGGCAGAGATGCGTTCTGCAGAAAGCCAACGAATTATCTTGTTGAATAGCACAAAAAGGACCTGGCCAGCAGTTTTCCACATACCCAGACGCTGAATCCGCCTCTTAAGCAACGGCAGAGACGACATGTCATCTTCGACTATCAAACGAACAATGTCGAACTCACCTTTCAGGCCGTTGTACATTATTCTTGACAACTCACCTGTATCCACCAGCATTACAACCTTGATTGAAACGGCTTTCATCGACCCTCGGTGTCATACTCCTGTCCAAAAGGAAGGGTTGCACAGCTATCCAAACAGACAACCTGGACAAGATCCGGCGCCCAGACAGATTCTCGGCGCTTCGCTTCCAGCTACAGAAAGGAACGGCTTTGGATTACAAAGAGTATATCTGCCCGTGGGAAGGCAATCGGTGAGGAAAGGATAAAAATTCGTTAAATATCAGTAACGAAAGGCCGCCGACTCAGCGCAGGCGCTCCAACAGGGTAGATTCGGGAGCAGAGAGATGCGCCGAACGCCCCTGCGCCTGATGAAACAGGTGTACAGTCAGATCGGGGGCAGGGAGCAAGCCAGCTCCACGCTCTGGCCATTCGATTAAACAGATAGCATCGCTATCGAAGTAGTCACGGGCGCCCATATACTCCAGCTCCTCTGGATCGGCTAGCCGATAAAGATCGAAATGGAGCGTCTTGCACCCTCCCGCCAGGTAGGATTCCACCAGAGTATAGGTGGGACTCTTCACGGGGCCAACATATCCCAATTCACGCAGGAATCCCCGAACCAAGGTGGTCTTTCCAGCTCCCAGCTCACCTCGCAAAAAGACGACATTTCCAGCAGCCAGCGATGCAGCCATGCGGGCCCCAAGGGCTTCGGTAGCGGCCTCATCCATCAAGTAAAGAGTGGTCTCCATCAATTAACCAGTTTACGCAGATGAGGCATCAGGTCTCCAGCCAGCAAGCCTCGCTCCCCTTCAGCCGACGCCCGGTCCGCTGCCATGGCGTGAACCAACACACCCTGCCGAGCGGCCTCGAGAGGGGACATCCCTTGTGCCATCAACGCCCCAATGATGCCGCTCAACACGTCCCCCATGCCGCCACTAGCCATACCGGGGTTTCCTGCAGCGCATACGGCGGGGGCTCCTTCAGGACCTAGTATCAGCGTGCCTGCCCCCTTCAGGACGCAAACCCCGTCAAATCGCTCTTGGATCCACCGTGCTGCAGTGAATCTGTCTCGCTGTATCCACTCTGTACTTTTTCCCAACAGACGTGCAGCCTCCCCGGGGTGAGGCGTGAGGACCCACTCGCCACACCTCGAAGGGGCCTCAGCAAGAAGATTGAGCCCATCAGCATCTACCACCAGAGGCAGTTCGCTCGTCAAAACCCGCTCCAACAACGATCTTCCCCAGCGCTCCCTGCCCAGTCCGGGCCCAATCACCACTACATCCGCCCTATCCAGTAAAGGAGACAACATCCTTGGATTTTCAATCCCGTGGCACATCAGCTCCGGACGAGAAAGGTTCAACGACGCTGCGTGGGCAGGGCAGGTGGCGATACTCACCAACCCTGCACCGACCCGCAAGGCAGCCTCGCCGGCCAGACGCACTGCGCCGCTCATTCCCCCATCTCCACCCACGATCAGCAGATGACCGAAATCTCCCTTGTGGGCCGTGCGGCGACGGGGAGGAAAAGGCTCTCGATCCGTCAGAAGATGGGCCGCCGAGGGCACCTGTTCATATACCTCCCGGGGAACCCCCAGCCTATCCAGAAACACTTCACCACAGTGATCCGGCCCTTCTCCAGTGAAGAGCCCCTGCTTGTATCCGATGAATGTCATCGTCACCCGCGCCCGGATCGCAACCCCCAACGGGGATCCTGTATCCGCCGACAACCCTGAGGGAATATCCAGCGCCAGTATCGGTACGCCACTTCCGTTCAGCGCCGCAATAGCCCCGGCCCACGGCTCACTCACCGATTCCCCCTGCAAGCCGGTACCCAGCAACCCATCCACCAAGAGGTCAAAATCACTCAACGATTGGCCACGCCAAGGCTCGGGGGCAACCCCCAACCGCTCCATCAGCTCCCTGGCCAATTTGGCGTCACCCCTGATTCGGCTCTCATCACCCACCTGATAGAGTGAAACCTGCAAACCGGCCTCCCGGGCGCGACGGGCCAGGACATAACCATCGCCGCCGTTGTTTCCTGTCCCACAAAGCACCGCCACGCGTCGGGCATCGGGCCAACAAGTGCGCATCTTTTCAAAAGCAGCGCAACCGGCCCGATCCATTAAATGGATACCTGGGATTCCGAAGGTTTCAATGGCAATACGGTCCAGCTCACGCATTTGCTCGGCCCGATAAAGCTCTAGAGCGTGTGGCCTCATATTCATGTCTGTTCCACAGAGGAGAAAAAACAGGATTTGGTAACACCGACCCCATGGCCCGGTGTCGGGAAAATGGCCCTACCTCACCAGGAGCATCCACTGGTATGCTATCAGGCAAAGATAGAGCACCAGCAATCCATAAAGTATATAGCGAACCCTGATCTGTCTCCACAGAAGGACATGGTGATAGCCCACAAACAGCACAATTCCCAGGCCGGTAAGGACAAACTTCCCGGCAACGAATAGATGGAGATCGAGCCGAATGAGAAAATCCATCAACGGATTGATCTCTCTCCCTCCAAGCCCAAGGATGATCAGGGTGTTGTGCGCGTCCAGGGCACAGAGCAAAAGAATGGCGAGCGTGGTGAACATCAGCGCCGGTGGATATGCATCCAACACCGCTTCTCCACCAGCCCGGTCACATACGCGGCGCAACTGCCGACGCCGACCCCATATCGCGGGGATGCTGAAAGGCCGTAACTGATGACGACGATCTTCTCGGTTGCGTTGCTCTACGTAATCCATCACCGGGACCTCGACTCAAGGATAACAGATACAATACTCCGCAACTGAAACAATTCTGTCATGTGCGCCCCTGAAATGAACATACTCGGTATCGGCATCGCCACCCTAGACATCATTAACACGGTAGATGAATACCCCCCGGAAGACAGCGAGGTTCGCGTTCTTGAGCAGCAACTGCGCAGAGGCGGCAACGCCACCAATACCCTGGTGACCCTCAGCAAGCTGGGGCACCGGTGTAGCTGGGGCGGGATAGTGGCGGACGAGCCGGACAGCCGCTACATCCTTGAGGATCTGGAACAGCATAAAATCGACCTCCGCTACTGTCGTCACATCAAAAACGGGAAGGTTCCCACCTCCTACATCATCCTCAACCGGCGCAATGGCTCCCGCACCATCGTCCACTATCGGGATCTGCCGGAATTCGATTTCAAGGATTTCGAGCGCATCGATCTCTCCACCTTTCAATGGCTTCATTTCGAGGGACGCAACCCGACTGAAACGCGCAAGATGCTTGAGAAATGTGTGCTGGAGCACCCGGCATTGCCTCGTTCCCTGGAAGTGGAGAAGGTCCGCCCTAATATAGAGAGCTTGTTTCCTCTGGCAAAGGTGCTTCTGTTCTCGAAGGAGTATGCCCGGCATCAGGGGTTTGAAGATGGAATCCGATTCCTGCGCTCCCTTGGAAAGGGTCTTCCTGACACCATTCTGGTCTGCGCTTGGGGGGAACAGGGGGCCTTCGCAATGGACCGGGACGGCACCCTTCTCTCCAGCCCAGCCTATCCACCACCGCGGATAGTAGACACCACAGGAGCCGGTGACGTATTTAACGCCGGGATCATCGATGCATTGCTGCGGGGGAAAACGCTAGCGTCCGCCCTTCACGCTGCTTGCCGTCTGGCCGGGGAAAAATGTGCCATCCAGGGATTAGAGGGCCTGGTGAACCACTGACTTACTCCTTTTCTCGGATGATCGCTTTTTGTTCTACCCCGAAATGCACCTTCATCTCCTTACGTTTCCCTTCTCGCTCCACCGTAAGCGTCACTTCATCACCCGGACGTTTCTGTTTGACCGCATAAATGACATCGAAACTCTTGCTTACCGGCTCTCCATCAATGCTACGGATGATGTCTCCTTTCTGCAGCCCCGCCCGGGCCGCCGGCGAGGAAGAGAACACCCCCTTGATTTCCACCCCCTTGTCGCTTTGATCCAGCAATATCCCCAATCGTACCCGCCGCCTGGGCAGACGTTCGTACTTAGTGTAAACAATATAGTCATATGCCGGCATCGGCATCTTGGGCAAGGTGACATCCATCACCTTGTCACCCTTGCCCTCGGCATATTCAAGGTCCTCGTTACCCACCAGCACATAGGAAACGGGCAATCTGCGAAACACCCGCCGCGGGATCCCGATCCCGTATCCCACGTGATGTCCACCAGCGATAACCAGCATCCGCCGGTCACGCCCTTCAGGACTGGAGAGATACCGGGCCACGTTGGCCGCCATGGTTTCATCCCAAAGAGTCTGTACCCGAAGGAAACGTTCCTCATCACCCCCGCCGTGATTGTGTCCACCGTAGACCGCCTTCACCAGTGCCTGTTGATAGGGATCGCTCATATCCAACTCTGGAATCTGGGCCCGCTGGGTTTCATCAAGCTTTGACAAATCCCCGCTAGCTACCGCCTGAACCTGCTCCCGGGTTGCATTAAGACCAATGATTGGAATACCGTTCTCCCGGCAATACTGGAACAGCGCCTTGTAGTAATCAAAATCCATCCGCCAGATTTCATACCAGCGGGTCTGCTCCAGCATCTCTTTCTCGGAGAGCTCTCCGGCGATCCATTTATCGAGTGCCGGCTGCTGTTCAGGGGTCAACATCTCCACCCCCAGGGCTACGCGCTGGGGATAGCGCTCCGCCAACGCTCTCAGCAATACCAGCTCCAGCCGATGGGACGCGGGATTATCATGGGTCTCGCCCACATAGACGATACGGGCATCTGTAACCGCCTCGAGCATCTGCGCCTCAGTGACAAAGATACCCGTCGGCAGATGCAGAATGTCTCCCACCCTTGGGGCGCTGGGTGGAGGATAGGGCATCTCTGGATCGCCCAGCGGAGGAGTCGAACTGCATGCAAACATCAACGAGCATAACAGCAACAGGGGCCATGTTTTTAGGAACATCATCATATTCTGTATAATTGGGCGGCTTGAGCGCTCACAGGAGCATCCGGTCATCAGGATATTAAGCAAAAACTGTGCTGGACGATAGTTAAAGCGCTGATCCCCACAAAGTTCGTTGCTCTCGGCTATGCCTGAAACCCGCCTGCCGGAATAGCCTGAAAAACAGATCACTGGTTCCTGGATACAAGATACACAAAACAAGATCATGAGCTTACACCTTAGCACCAATACCGGCCAAATTCTTCTCCTGGCGACAGCCTTTTTACCACTCATCGGGTGCCAAACGGATCAAATGAGAAAAGAGGAGCCCAGCCCTCGTACTATTTCAGAGCTTGAGAAACTGACCGGTCCCCGCCTGAGTCTGAAGACACTGATCATCTCCAGCGGCACAGAGAAAAAGGATTCAGAACTGGCTTTGATAAAGGGACTACACGAAAGATTGGGCACTCCATATGAGATTCTCAATGCCCGGGTCGAAACACTTACTGCAGACAGGTTATTCTCGGGGGAGCATGGGCATTACAACGCCATCATCCTGACCGATGCCACCCTGTGGGATGAAACGGCGGAAAACAAGTCGGCATTCACTGCGGAGGAGTGGCAGATCCTTCATGGCTATGAACGGCGCTTTGGAGTGCGGGAATCGGTCATGTCCGGCTATCCCGCTTTCAACACAGCACTTGGTCTAAACTACGGATTAACCAACGCAGAATCCTTCACCCAATCTTTCAGCGGACAATGGCACTCTCCAGCAGGGGAAACCGAGCTGTACGAGGGGATCAACACCGCCACCCCTTTGCCATTGACTGGATATGCCGTGGGTGCCGAGCCGGATGAATCAGGCTCTGGCCCAGAGATCCAACCTCTGCTAACCGAACAAAAAACCGGCAAAATTCTTATTGCCCGATTACGCTATGGGGATGGTCGCGAGGTACTGTTCTCCGGGATAAATAACGATCCTCTTTATCTCCACTCTCAGCTTTTGGCCTACGAATTCCTTAATTTTGCCAGTAAAGGGGTGTTTATCGGAGCCCGTCAGGTCTATTTGCACCTCCATGTTGACGATCTTTTTTCTCCTGATGACCTCTGGGATCCCGTTACCAATACCACCATCCGGGGTAACACCTACCGCATGACCCCCCACGATGTGAAAAATACCATTCGCTTCTTCAACGCATTGCGGGACCAATACCAAACCGCTACTGAACTCAAGCTGGACTTCGCATTCAACGGCTTCTGGACCCGGCCCGATGACGAGCTCTATTTGGCGTTCGCCAATCTGGAGAATGATTTCCGCTACATCAACCATACCTTTACCCACCACGACATGGACATCGGCAACGGAACCACTTACCAAAAGGCCAAGGAAGAGATCGAGCAGAATCGGGCCGTATGGGCACAACTTGAATTACCTGAATTTGAAGAGAACCGTATTGTGCTGATCAGTGGAATGCACTCCGGGTTGACCGATCGGGCCACCCAGACCCCCTATCCGGACGGGAAGAATGACGCCTTCCTGCATGCTGCTCAGGACGCCGGCATCCGTTATCTGGCCTCTGACGCCTCCCAGCCAAACCAGAATCAGGAACATTTCGTGCCCGGTTTCGATATCCTGTTGCTGCCACGCTATCCCACTGCACTCTTCTTCAATGTGAGTCGGCCGGCTATCCTGAAAGATGAATACAACTATATGTTCCATGAAAGCTACCTGGAGAAGGGACTGGATCCTGCAACCACACCGGGGGCCAGCCCGAAATTGCGCAGCTACCAGGAAATCCTGGATCTGGATACAGAGCAAGCAGTGAAACGTATGCTGAGCTACAGCCCCTGGGCGCACTATTTCCACCAGACCAACCTGCGCGACTACGATGGAGGCAAGACCCTTCTCTCTGACTGGCTGGAAAAAACGCTGGAACGATATGAACAGCTTGCCTCCCTCCCGATACGCTCGCTTCCCTATTACGAAGTGGGACGCCGGACAGAGGATCGCCTCACAGCACGCAATGCCGGCATCGAGGGAGTTTGGTATCTGCAGACGAACCAGATAACCCTGAAATCCAGACATGATGCGAGAGTCTCTGTCACTGGCCTGGAGAAAGGCATGCTTTATGGAGGACAGCGAATCCGTGAGATCCTCGTCGGCCCGCAAACGAGGCTTTTCAAGATCGATCGCGCACTACATGAATAACCCCGTTCGGGTACCAAGGAAGAATGGCGACAACCGCGGATTGGATATCTTTCAGAGACTCGCGCGCGGGACCTTCCTCACCGTTGTGAGCTTCCTGCAAACAATCTCTACAGATGCTCGGCTTCCTTGCGCAACTCTTGTGCCAGTTGGGCCAACTTATCCGCCGCCCGCTCCATCTCCTCCAATACCGAGGTACTGATCGCAGACTCGATCATCAGCGTCAACTCATCAAAGTGGCGTTCACCAACATGTTGCCGGCCGCTCGGGCTGAGCTTCTCCTTGAACGCCTGGACAACGCGTTCCGCGTGGGGCAGGTGTTTGTGTGTCATTCTGCTTCCTCTTGCTATACCAATCCAACCCCTGCTCAGGCGAGCATGGGATGCTCATCCTTCTCAAAGATCTCCTTGGCGCTGCCCACAATCAATGGATCGGGCTCCACCACCACCTTATGATTCTTGTTTGGATAATCCAGATTGTTGAGGATATAGCGCATGGCATTGATCCGGGCACGCTTTTTGTCATCCGACTTGATGACCGTCCACGGCGCATCCGCGGTATCGGTGTAGAAAAACATCGCCTCCTTGGCCTCGGTATAATCATCCCACTTGTCCAGCGATGCCAGATCGATGGGGCTCAGCTTCCACTGCTTCAGGGGATCCTCTCGGCGACTCTGGAAGCGCCGGAACTGCTCCGCTCGGCTCACCGAGAACCATAGCTTGAACAGTTTGATGCCACTGCGCACCAACATTCGCTCCAGCTCCGGGGTCTGTCGCATGAACTCCAGATATTCTGCCGGGGTGCAGAAGCCCATCACCTTTTCCACGCCTGCCCGGTTGTACCAGGAACGATCGAACAGCACTATCTCTCCCGCGGCGGGAAAATGTTTGACATAGCGTTGGAAATACCACTGGGTAGATTCCCGCTCGGTTGGCTTTTCCAGCGCCACCACGTGAGCGCCCCGAGGATTGAGATGCTCCATGATTCGCTTGATGGTCCCCCCTTTACCTGCCGCATCGCGCCCCTCGAACAGGATGATGACCCGCTGGCCGGTCTCTTTGACCCAGTTCTGCATTTTCAACAGTTCGATCTGCAGCTCCTTTTTTTTCTTTTCATACTCAGCCCGTGCCATCATCTTTTTGTAGGGATAGTTTCCATGCTTGAAGATATCTTTCTTGCTCAGTACACGGACAGACTCATTTCTCTTGCCCTGCTGCTTTGCGGCGGACCGCTTGGCTCCAGAACGCAGCTTTGAGATCTTTTCAGTCACCACTTCACCTCGAGTCGTTGTTGAAAAATTTAATGCCTATCTTTCTAATTATTGCTCTTCCAGGATCGTTTTCAAGGCAAATCCAGGATTGAAAAGGGAATGACTCCTTTATACCGAAACAGCAGGAAGATCCAGAAACCAGCCGTCACCGCCGATACCTTTTGAACAACTCATTGCGAAAAACATATCCAATGTCTCGACTACCAATCCTGTTTTTGTTCTGCATGATATTGTCCAGTTGTGATTCCGCGGGATCGGGTGGAAACCTGCTCCCCGCAGGCACCGTTTCCTTGTCAACTGTAGACAGCTGGATGTATCAGCTGGAAAATCTTTCCGAACCAGGGGCCGTCGATACCCTAGCATCGAGCCACTTCCCGCTCCTGGTCATCGATCCCACCTATACCCAGAAGGATGAAACCAGTTTTGACATCAAGGCCACACTGGAAAAGCTACACCGGCTTCCGGATGGTGAAGAACGGTTACTCCTTGCCTATATCAATATCGGCCAAGCAGAGAGCTACCGTACCTATTGGCAGGCGCAGTGGTACGCCCCCGGTGGAGATATCGCCGGCAAACCGGATTTCATCATCTCCGCCGATCCTGACGGATGGAGCGAGAATTATCTAGTGGCGTTCTGGGATAGCCGCTGGCAGGCCATTTGGCTAGGTATGGAAGGAATGATAGCGGAGCTGGCACAGCATGGGTTTGATGGCGTCTATCTGGACTGGATCGGCGCCTACGAGGAAACAGCCGTCATCGAACGCGCCAGGCAAGAGGGACGAAATCCCGCGTATGAAATGGTCAATTTCATCGCGGCCATCAGGGCCGCCGGGCGAACCATCGATGACGATTTCCTCGTGGTAGCACAGAATGCACCTTATCTCATCGACGAGATCCCCGAGTTCGCCCGAGTCATCAACGCCTTGGCAGTTGAAGATACCTGGTTCAGTGGGGCCGGAGATGCACTGTGGGAGGACACCGACGCAGGAGACATCCCCAATCGGCACACCGGTCCATTCTCCACCCCTTCGCTTCTCGCACAATACCGGAAATATCAAGCCCTGGGGTTGCCGGTGTTCAGCGTTGACTACTGCCGCAATCCAGCCAATGCCACCCAGGTGTACCGGGAGGCGCGTGCTGCAGGGCTGGTACCGCTGGTAACCCGGGTCTCCCTCTCCCACATGACGGAAACACCACCTTGGTAAAAGGTTATCCACGGCTTCCCTCCGTCCTGTCAATCCAATTCAGAAGTGTCCCCTTTTGTTTGTGTGGTCATCGGCCGAGGGGAGGGTTTGAATCCCCATCGAGTGGACGGCGCCATGGGTGGTCCGCCGGGGGTTTCCATTTGGGTTTGGCCTGTTCGACGGTATGGTGGACACTTTTTTCATCGTCGAGGGGAGCCGGAGGCTCCCCTTGGGCAAGGATGCGGTAATCCAGGATGCGCCCTGCGTGCATCACGGTCACGGTGCCATCGAAGGCCTCGCAGAGGGTCACGCGAGCCCCCCGGAGGCGATACCCCTTGCCCTGGAGCCGATACTCCCGGTTCTTGAACTGGAAGGTGAGGTTTCTGGAAAGGGTACGGGTATGGTGCAGGCAGAGAATCCGGGCCAGTTCCTCTGTGCCGTGGAGCACGGGCCGATGGGCGTTGGTTGGGCTTTGTGGCGAGACGGTGAATCGCCGGTTGTAGTCCTCGACGAACCCGGGAAGAAAGGCGTTGGCCGCGTCGATGTCCGAGATGTTCCGCAGGCGCAACGCCTTGACCAGGCGGTCCTGGAGGGTCTGGTTGGCCCGCTCGACCCGGCCCTTGGCCTGCGGAGTATTGGCATGGATGGGTTCGATGTCGAGAGTCTCGAGGGCGCGGGTGAACTGGGTCAATTCACCCTCCCGCTCCGGATGGTTGACCCGGAAGATACCGTGCTTGTCGGAATAGAAGGCCACCGGACGGCCATGCCTGTGGAGGTACTCATCCAGGGTTTCCATGTAGGCCTGGGTGGTCTCGGCGGGCGCGAAATGCAGGGCCAGCAGCTCACTGGTGGCATCGTCGATGAAGACGATGAGGGTGCAGCGCGGCCCCCTGTTCTCGAACCAGTCGTGTGGGGAGCCGTCGATTTGAACCAGCTCACCCCGGCAGGGCCGGCGCGGTCGGCGTTGGTGGATGCGCGCCTGCCTGCGTACCCTGGGCTTCCAGAGGCCGTCGGCGATCATCCATTGGCGCAAGGTCTCGACGGAGAGCCTGTGGCCGTGGCGTTCGACCAGCTTCTCGCAGGCCAGGGTGGGACCGAAATCGGCGTAGCGGGAGCGGACCAGGTCGAGAACCTTCCGCCGGAGCGCATCGGCAATCCGGTTGTTGGGGCGCTTGCCCCGGTGACGGGAAACCAGTCCAGCCGCCCCCTCGGCGCGGTAGCGCTGCACCAGGCGCTTGATCTGCCGCACACTCAAGCCCAGCTGCCGGGCCGCATCACGTTGCCGAAGTTGTTTCTCTACCACCTGCCGGATCACCCCCACCCGATCCAGCTCCCGTTGACTCATCGTAATGTGCTCCTCTGCCACAGCCCCTCCTGAAATCGAAAGGGGACATTACTGCTTTGGGCTAACACGGCTTCCCTCCGTCTTGTTCTCGGCAGGTAACCCCGTTATTCTTTAGCGTTTCCAACGACTGCAACGAACCGGATACTCAATGGACCCCACCACCCCGTTACGGGAAGAGCCTCTCATCACCATCGAACTGGACGGGGATCGTCGCATCACTCTGCTCGGCACAGCCCATGTCTCCCGTGCCTCCGCAGACAAGGTTCACCAGCTGCTGGCCAGCGGGGAATACGACGCCGTGGCGGTGGAGCTTTGTCCCAGCCGCCACAACGCCATTCTCAATCCGGACAGTCTGGCGCAAATGGATCTGTTTCAGGTCATCCGCCAAGGAAAAGTGCCGATGGTCACTGCCAGCCTGGCTCTCGGGGCATATCAGCAACGACTGGCAGAACAATTTGGTATCGAACCGGGTGCCGAAATGAGGGCGGCAGTGGAGATAGCCCAGCGGGATGGGCTTCCGGTACTACTCATCGACCGGGAGATCGGCACTACCCTGAAGCGGATCTACCGCAACGTCCCTTGGTGGAAGCGTTTCTACCTGTTCTCCGGCCTGCTGGCCAGTCTGGTCAGTTCAGAGAAGGTCACCGAGGAGGAGATCGAGCGGCTCAAGGAAGGAGACATACTGGAGACCACCTTTGCCCAGTTTGCCGATCAGGAAAAGGAGCTGTTCGAACCGCTTATCGACGAACGGGACCGCTACATGGCAGCCCGCTTGCTCGAGGCGGTAGAGAACACCGAACACCGTCACATCCTCGCGGTGGTAGGAGCCGGCCATCTCCAGGGGATTCGGAAATATCTACAGCACCACCCTCTCGCAGAACCTGCCCAAGTAATCCGGGAACTAGACCGCCTGCCCCCTCCCAGCCGCTGGCCACAGGTAATCCCATGGGCCATCGTCGCCCTGATTCTGCTAGGCTTCACCATCGGTTTCCTGCGCAGCCCCGAGCTTGGCTGGCAGATGGTGGCCGACTGGGTAGTAATCAACGGTGGCCTAGCAGCCCTCGGTGCTGCCATCGCCTTGGCCCATCCACTCACCATCATCGGTGCATTCCTGGCCGCCCCGCTCACTTCACTAAATCCCACCATCGGGGCCGGAATGGTGACCGCCGCCATCGAGACCTGGCTACGCAAGCCTACAGTCTCGGATTTCAGTCAACTGCGCAAGGATGTCTCCCATCTCAAGGGATGGTGGCACAATCGCGTCGCGCGTATCTTTCTGGTATTTATATTGAGTACTCTGGGATCCGCCGCCGGCACCTATCTGGCCGGCTTCCGCATCTTCGGAAGATTGAGCGGCTGAAAAACCCTTGTACTGGAGAACGGTCATGAAACGAAACCGCTTGTTCCTCTCTCTGCTGCTCTGGTTGCCCATCGTAGCGTTTGCCGACAACGGGATCATCAACGTGGAAAGCACCCACGATGTTGCTACCACTTCCCTGCGCCTGGAGAAACTGCTCCGTACCAAGGGAATGACCATCTTCGCCCGGGTCAATCACGCCAAAGGGGCTGAAAAGGTGGGTAAGGGGCTTCTGCCCATGGAACTGCTCATCTTCGGCAACCCAAAACTGGGCACAGTGCTGATGCAGTGTAACCAGACCGCCGGACTGGATCTGCCACAGAAAATGCTGATCCGGCAAGACCGGATGGGAAAGGTCTGGATCAGCTACAACGATCCGGTCTGGATAGCCAGACGACATGGTCTAGTAGGCTGTGGTGCCACCATCAGCAAGATCAAGAAGGCCCTCCACCAGTTTGCTGTTGAAGCAGCCAAGTGAACAGCAACCGATGGAGCCGATCGACGCCCTGATCCATGGCCGCTGGGTGATTCCGGTGGAACCGAGCGCCACTACGCTCGAACAGCACGCCATCGCCGTACGGGATGGACGCATCCTAACCATCCTTCCATCACAGGAGGCGGAATACCGCTACCGGGCAGAGACCATCCAGCACCTTGACAGTCATGCCCTGATCCCGGGACTGGTAAACGCTCACACCCACGCCGCCATGACCCTGTTGCGGGGACTAGCAGACGATCTCCCCTTGATGAAATGGCTCAATGAGCATATCTGGCCGGCAGAGAAGAGATGGGTAAGTCCCGAATTCGTACATGACGGAACCCGGCTAGCCATTGCCGAGATGCTACGCAGCGGCACCACCTGTTTCAACGACATGTATTTCTTTCCCGACATCACCGCCCACGCAGCCAGTATGGCGGGAATCCGTGCCGTGATCGGGCTCATCGTTATCGATTTTCCTACCCCTTGGGCCGAAAATGCCGATGAATATCTTCACAAGGGACTCGAGGTACACGACCAGTTCCGTTCCGATCCGCTGATCCGGTGTGCCTTCGCCCCTCACGCTCCTTACACCGTCTCTGACGAACCGTTGCGACGCGTCCGCACCTATGCGGAGGAACTGGATCTCCCCATCCACATCCACCTCCATGAAACCGCAGCAGAGGTCGCCGAGGCGGTGGCAAAGGATGGGAAACGACCGCTCCAGCGGCTGGATGAGTTGGGACTGCTCTCCCCCCGCCTGGTGGCAGTACACATGACTCAGCTTGACGAAAGGGAGATTGAACGATTCGCTACCTGCGGCGGCCATGTAATCCATTGTCCCGAATCCAACCTAAAGCTGGCCAGCGGCTTCTGCCCTGTGCAGCGGCTGCTAGAGACGGGGATCAACGTCGCGCTAGGGACCGACGGTGCGGCCAGCAACAACGATCTGGATCTGCTAGGCGAGATGCGCAGTGCCGCTCTGCTGGCCAAGGCAGTAACCGGACGGCCGGCGGCAGTCCCCGCCGCAACCGCCTTAGAGATGGCTACATTGGGAGGAGCACGGGCCCTGGGGCTCGATCAAGAGATTGGCAGCCTCAAGCCGGGCAAGGCAGCGGACATCGTGGCGGTTCACTTGGGGGATATCGAGACACAACCTGTCTACCATCCTCTTTCCCAGCTGGTCTATGCCGCTGGCAGGGAACAGATCACCGATGTCTGGGTAGCCGGCCGTCACCTGCTCAAGGAGCGGCGTCTCACTACATTGGATGAACAGGCTATACTGGAAGGCGCAGCTCAGTGGCAAAACCGGATCCGCATCAATGCATAGAGACGAGAGTTATGAGTGACACAGCATCAGAACATCGGAATGTGGATGGCGGCGAGATCGCCAAATTTTCCGAACTGGCCTCCCGCTGGTGGGATCCTGACAGTGAATTCAAGCCGTTGCACGACATCAACCCATTACGCCTGGAGTACATCGATGATCTCGCCGATCTGGAAGGCAAGCGGGTGGTGGACATCGGTTGTGGTGGCGGTATCCTGACGGAGAGCATGGCGCTACGCGGTGCCGAAGTAACCGGCATCGACATGGCAGAAGCCTCTCTCTCAGTGGCCCGCTTGCACCAGCTGGAGTCCGGGGTCCAAGTGGATTATCGCCAAACCACCGCTGAACAGCTGGCCGAAGAACTGCCAGAGCAGTTCGACGTGGTCACCTGCATGGAGATGCTTGAGCACGTTCCCGATCCCGCCTCAGTGATCGCAGCCTGCGCCCGTCTGGCCAAGCCCGGCGGCCACATCTTCTTCTCCACCATCAACCGCACCCCCAAGGCCTATCTGTTCGCTATCATCGGCGCTGAATACCTGCTGCATCTTCTGCCCAAGGGAACCCATGAGTACAGCAAGTTCATCACCCCCGCCGAGCTGGACGGCTGGGCCCGTGCCGCCGGTCTGGAAATCGATAACCTCACCGGCATGAGCTACAATCCACTCACCAAGCGGTACAAGCTGGACCGAGATATTGACGTCAATTACCTTGCCCACTACCGAAAATAACACTCTGCCAACAGTCCGCGAAAGGCGCTATCCACCGGGTGATCTAGCCATCTGGATCTTCATCCTGGCTGAGCTGGCGGTGTTTGCCATCGCCTTCGTCGGCTATGCCTTCGCGCGGATGTACAACGTGGAGCTGTTCAACGAATACCAACAGCAACTCGATCGCCGCTCCGCCCTGATCAATACCTTGGTTCTGATCACCAGCAGCTATTTTGTGGTACGAGCGGTGCACGCCATCCGCGGGGACAACAGCCGACATTGCGTCCGGTGGCTCTCCGCTGCCATGGCAATGGGAGGATTGTTCCTGTTCATCAAGGGAGCGGAATTCGCCCACCATTTCTCTCATGGCATCAACTTGAGCACCAATACCTTCTACATGTTCTACCTGTCACTCACCATTTTCCACTTCATGCACGTAATCATGGCCATGATCATCCTGGCTGCTATCACCCTCAAGGCGAGGCGGGGAGGCTACAGTGCCCGGGATCACCGGGGAGTGGAGACCGGCGCCTCCTACTGGCACATGGTGGATCTTGTCTGGTTGATCTTGTTTCCTCTAGTCTACGTGATGCACTGAATCATGCACGACGAAGAACCTGCCAACGACGACCTCCGCACCTGCACCTGGGTCTGGCTCATCATGATTGGACTGACCCTGATCACCTATTTCTCTGATCGGCTCGGTTGGAACGATCTTGGTATCTCTCTCGGCGTCCTCTTGCTGGCCCTTATCAAAGGTCACTTGGTGGGAGCCTACTTCATGGAGCTCCGCCATGTGCGCGGTCTTTGGCGCTGGCCCGTCACTCTATGGCTGTTTCTGCCCGGCAGCCTGATCTCTCTGGCTTTCTTTCTGGCATATTCGCCATAGCCGCACCGTCTTATTACCCGCCGGTAGTCGCTTACCGCAGGGTTGCAGAATCGATCATCACAAACTATACTGAAAATATATACACTGTTTTTATATTCGGTATTCCATGATGAAACGGCTCACCCCCCGGCAACAGGAGATCCTGACACTCCTACGCCAGCACATCCAAACGGAGGGATATCCTCCAACCCTGGCCGAGCTTGCTCAGAGGTTGGGGGTAAGATCTGCCAACGGAGTCCGCGACCACCTGCGGGCACTCGAACGCAAGGGGTTCATCCAGCTCCAGACCGGGGCCTCGCGTGGCATCCGTCTGCTGGATGGGAACGGGATGGAAGAGAACGGCCTTCCGGTCATTGGCCAGGTGGCAGCAGGCAGCCCCATTCTCGCCGAACAACATATCGAAACCCGCTACCCCATCCCTGCCGATCTGTTCCGGCCTCGAGCCGACTACCTGCTACGCATCCGGGGAATGAGCATGCGTGAAGCGGCCATCCTCGATGGGGATCTGGTAGCCGTTCACCACACCCAAGAGGCCCAAAACGGCCAGATCGTGGTGGCCCGCCTGGAAGAGGAGGCTACTGTCAAACGACTGCGATGCAAAGGACACAAGGTACTGCTTGAACCGGCCAATCCGGAGTTTGACATCATCGAGATAGACTTGCGTCACCAACCCCTCTGTATCGAAGGAGTGGTAGTAGGGGTCATCCGCAACCGGATGGAGCAAATGCCATGAGCACCACCGCCGCCGATCTCACCTCGCTGATCGAATTGGAGAAGCTGCTGGAGAACCACCGCCATCTCTGGCGGGGACGAGAAGGTATCACTTCCCGCCCGCAGACTCTCTCCACCGGATTCCCAACACTGGATGCCCTCCTCCCTGGAGGTGGATGGCCCCGCAAGGCACTGCTGGAAATGATTGTCCCCCGCTGGGGGATTGGCGAGCTCCGGCTACTCCTGCCCCTCCTCTCCTCACTGGGGCAGACACCTCGCTGGTCCATGTGGATCAATCCCCCCTTCATTCCCTACGCCCCGGCCCTGGCCACCGCGGGAGTGAGCCTTGATCGGACCCTGGTGGTCACCCCCCGCCGGCCTGCTACCGAAACCCCCTGGTGTATGGAGAAAGCACTGGAGGCTGGCACCTGCGCCCTGGTGATGGGCTGGACGGAAAATCTGTCGGATCGGACGGTACGCCGGCTGCAGCTGGCTGCGGAACGGGGAGATGCCCTGGGAATCTTGTTCCACCGCCGGAGGAAAGGACCGTCCCCCGCCGCCCTGCGTATCCACCTGCATCCCTGCCGAGAGGGAATCGAAGTGGAAATCCTCAAGGCACGGGGAGGATGGACCCGGAGCCGGACCCGCATCCCTCTGGAAGAGGAAGAGATGGAACAATCCTGACGAAGCTCTCTCCTGCCCAAAGGACAAGGCCCTTGGCACACCACGCAACAACCGGTTCCAAAGGAATACCGAGGCAACCCGATGAGGCAGCTTCAGCTTACCGGACTCTCCACCGCCACTGAGAGAAAAACCACCCCCATTTCCGCCCATCCCGCACTCCAAAGGAAGGGGCCACCCCCACTCTGGCTTGCTATCCATTTACCCGAGCTGCCGTTGGAGGTGTTCGATACCGCCGATCGACGGGAACGGCCTGCAGTGGTGGTTGAAGAACAGGGGGGACGAATGCGGATCGTGACGGCCTCTTCTAAAGCGAGGAAGCAGGGTGTGGAAACAGGAATGGAGCTCCGGGCCGCTTGCGCCCTGTGCCGGGATCTGGTCATCTATCCACGCGACCTCCGGGCAGAACAGTGCTACCTGGAGCAGCTTGCCGGCCGGGCTGGGCGGTTCACTCCACAGGTCGTACTGGAACCTCCCCAGGCCCTACTGCTGGAGATTGGAGGCAGTTTACGGCTATTCGGCGGTATCGATTCCTTGTGGCAACGGCTACGCCACTCCCTGACCAAACGACCTCTCCACCTCCGTTACGCCGTCACCTCTACCCCGCTGGCTAGTCTATGGCTGGCACGAAGCAACCGGTCCAGGGTAATCCTCTCTCCCCAGGCACTGCGCCCGGCACTAGGGGAACTGCCAGTGACCATTCTGGAGCTGGAGCCCCGCCTGGAACGGCGGCTGCACCGGTCCGGGATACAAACGCTGCGCGATCTCTGGCGGCTACCGCGGAAAGGGATCACCCGCCGATTCGGCCCAGATCTGCTGCAGACACTGGATCGAGCCCTGGGACTGGAAGACGACCCCCGCTGCGCCTATATTGCTCCGCTCTCTTTCCGAGCCACCCTGGAGCTTCCCATGGAAAGCCGGGAGATCCTGCTCATCCGCGAGGCCGCAAAACGGCTTCTTGCCCGCCTGACCCGATTCCTCTGGCGCCATGACGCCGCCACCGAGCATCTGCGTTTCGGTCTCCAGTCATCCGGAAAGACGGTGCATTGGCTGGACCTCCAACTCTGCCAGGGCAGCCGGGATGGAAAGCGCTTGCTCGAGCTCTTTGAGCTGCGATTGGAAAGAACAAGACTGGATGACCCTGTCCGAGCCCTTTGGCTGGAGAGCCTGGCCATCCGACCGCTCAAGGCGGGAAACCGCTCCCTGTTCCACACATTGAGGGAAACATTACCCCCGGAGGAACGGTGGTACGAGCTGCTGGACCAGCTGCAGAGCCGGCTGGGAGAGAATGCTGTCTTCTCCCTCCAGAGCCTGCCGGAGTTCCGCCCCGAACGAGCTTGGTGTCGGGCCACCCCTGGGGATCCCAAGCCGACTTATGGCATGCCCCGCCGTCCTCTCTGGCTGCTTCCCGAACCCCGACCACTTCTCCTTCGTAACGGCGCTCCCAGCTGCGGAGGCATACTCACCCTCCAAGAGGGACCGGAACGAATCGAGTCTGGCTGGTGGAGCGGGATCCATGTCCGTCGCGACTACTATGTTGCCCAAGGCCGCGATGGCCAAAGATTATGGCTGTTCCACGACCTGACCCATCCCGGACGCTGGTATCTGCACGGTGTATTCGGCTGATGAAACCGCCCCCTCCCTATGCCGAACTACACGCCCTCAGCAACTTCACCTTCCTGCGTGGGGCATCCCACCCGGAGGAGCTGGTGGCACGGGCTGCCGAACTCAACTATCACGCCCTGGCGATCACCGATGAGTGCTCCTTGGCCGGTGTGGTACGGGCTCACCTGGCGGCCAAAGAATATGGAATACACCTCATTATTGGTAGCGAACTCCATCTCCAGGAAGGGATGCAACTGGTGTTACTGGCCAGCGATCGAGAGGGGTACGGCCAGCTTGCGCATCTGATCACCCAAGCCCGGCGGCGGGCGCAAAAGGGGAGCTATCAACTGAGTCGCACTGATTTGGAGGGCACACCCCTGAATGGCTGCCTCGCCCTCTGGCTGCCAGGAGAAGAGATAGATCCCGGCGAGCCGGCCTGGCTGGCCAGACACTTTCCCGGCCGCTGCTGGATCGCCGTAGAGCTGCTGCTAACCGGTGTCGACCAGCGGCGCCTGGCACGGCTGCAGCGGCTTGCCGATACCCTGCAGCTACCGTTGTGCGCCACCGGCGGAGTACTGATGCATCGGCGCGAACGCCAAATGGTCCAGGATACCCTTACCGCCATCCGCCTGGGACGTCCGCTGGAACATCTAGGTACTGCCCTCCAGCCTAACGGAGAGCGGCACCTGCGCAGCCGGCAACGGCTGGCACACCTCTATCCTCGCGAACTGTTGGAGGAGAGCTGCCGTATCGCAGACCGCTGCCACTTCTCCCTCGATGAGCTGCGCTATGAATATCCACACGAGCTGGTTCCAGCGGGACATACCCCCGCCAGCTGGCTGACCCGCTTGGTGGAAGAAGGGATGCACCGTCGCTGGCCGAGCGGAATACCGGCCAAGATCCATCGTCAGGTGGAACACGAGCTGGCTCTGATCCGGGAGTTGCGTTACGAACCCTATTTCCTTACCGTGCACGACATTGTCCGGTTTGCGCGTAACCGCGGTATCCTCTGCCAAGGACGCGGTTCCGCCGCCAACTCCACCGTCTGCTACTGCCTGGGAATCACCGAGGTAGATCCAGCCCGGCTCGATCTGCTGTTCGAACGTTTCATCTCCCGCGAGCGGGATGAACCACCAGACATCGACGTGGATTTCGAGCACGAACGGCGCGAAGAGGTGATCCAGTACATCTACCGCAAGTATGGCCGGAACCGGACCGCCCTGGCCGCCACCGTGATCTGCTACCGACCACGCAGCGCCATCCGGGATGTGGGCAAGGCGCTGGGACTGGAGCAGGACCAGATCCACCGCATCACCAGATCGGTACGCTGGTGGGATGGGAACCAGCTCGCCCCAGAAAGCCTGAAAGAGGCCGGATTTTCACCCGACAACCCCCTCATCCGGCGCCTCAGCCACTTGGTGGAGACAATAATCGGCTTTCCCCGTCATCTCTCCCAGCACGTAGGGGGGTTTGTCATCTCAGAAGGCAGCCTCTCGCATCTAGTACCCATTGAAAATGCCGCCATGCCGGAACGTACCGTCATCCAGTGGGAAAAGGACGATCTGGAGGCACTTGGTCTCCTCAAGGTGGACGTGTTGGCACTGGGGATGCTCAGTGCTATCCGCAAAGCACTGGATTATATCAACCGCTACTATGGCACATCTCTCACCATGGCCACCATCCCAGCAGAAGACCCAGCCGTCTATCGCCTCATTCAGCAAGCCGACACTATCGGCGTATTTCAGATCGAATCCCGCGCCCAGATCTCCATGCTACCCCGCCTGCGTCCCCGCTGCTTCTACGACCTGGTGATCCAGATTGCCATCGTCCGGCCAGGTCCAATCCAAGGGGAGATGGTGCACCCCTACCTGCAACGGCGCAACGGGGAAGAACCTGTCACCTACCCCAGCCCAGCGGTAAAAAAGGTGCTTGAACGCACCCTTGGGGTCCCCATTTTCCAAGAACAGGTGATGCAGCTGGCAATGGTGGCAGCCGGATTCAGTGCCGGGGAAGCGGATCAGCTACGTCGCGCCATGGCCGCCTGGAAACGCAAGGGCGGGCTGGAAAAATTTGAGCAGAAGTTGCTGTCGGGAATGCAGGAACGGGGCTATCCGGACCATTTCGCCAGGCAGATCTTCCGCCAGATCAAGGGATTCGGAGAGTACGGCTTTCCCGAATCCCATTCCGCCAGCTTCGCCCTGCTCGCCTACCTCTCCGCTTGGCTCAAGTGCCACCATCCCGCTGCCTTCACTTGTGCCTTGCTCAATAGCCAGCCGATGGGTTTCTATGCCCCCGCCCAACTGGTGCAGGACGCCGCCCGCCATGGCGTGGAGATCCGTCCAGTGGACCTGCGCTATAGCGAATGGGACTGCACCCTCGAAGCTGGGGAAGAAAACCGCCCTGCCCTGCGCCTCGGCCTGCGTTTGGTCAAAGGGCTCTCCCAGAACGCTGTCCGACGCCTGCTCTCGGCACGCCGACAGGCCCCCTTCCGGGATCTGCAGGAAATTGTCTCTCGGGCCGCCCTGACCCAAAGCGATCTGGAGGCTCTGGCAGCGGCAGACGCCCTGCGAGGATTGGCCGGCAACCGGCACCGGGCCCACTGGGAAGCAAGCGGTACCGAACACCCCCTGCCACTGTTTCCCGTTCCCCGGTTCCGAGAGGCCACCCCCCTGCTGCGTCCCCCAACCGAAAGAGAAGAGGTGGTTGCCGACTACGCTACTACCGGCCTCACCCTTCGGCGACATCCCCTCGCCCTGCTGCGGAATCGCCTGCGGCAGCAGCACATCTGCACCGCACGGGAACTGCGGCAGCTGCCCAGCGGCAGCCTCGCCCGGGTGGCCGGACTAGTGATCGGCCGCCAGCGCCCCGGCTCCGCTAGTGGCGTCATCTTTGTCACCTTGGAGGACGAGACCGGCATCTGCAACATCATCGTCTGGCCGAAATTCGCCGAAGCCCAACGCCGTCCCCTCCTTGCCTCCCGCTTGCTTATGGTGACCGGAACCGTACAACAGGAAGCGGGAGTACTGCATCTCGTCGCCGGTCGACTGGAGGACTGGAGCCACTGGCTGGGCACACTACCGATCTCCTCTCGAGATTTCCACTGAATAACCAGCACAACGATTTTCCCCTGGATACAGGGCACCGTTTTTGTTAACGTTGCGCTACGAAGAACAATGGCACTACCGGGACATTGTCGCCTTCACCCTGTCATTCAAACGGCATATCCACCAAACCCTTCGGGCCTCGAGAGTACTCTGGCAGCTGGTACCAACTGTCATTTCTCTTTCTCTGCCTGCCGCTCATCCTCTCTAGCTGCGCCACCACCTCTTTATTCATCCCCTATCCGGCGCAAATCCAGCCGATTCGGGAATTGATAATCCACCGGGAATACGACAAGGCCCAGAAAAATCTGTCCCGCCACCTCGGCAGCCGAGATCGGCTCCTCTATCTCATGGAGCGCGGCCGGATCGCTCAAATGGCCGGAGAATACGAGGCCAGCATTCAGAACTTCCGCAAGGCCATTGCCCTCTTGGAGCGGAATGAGGAGAAGGCCCGCATCACCCTCACCGGCAGCGGCGCCCAGACTGCGGCCCTGCTGACCAATGACAATGCGCTTCCCTATACCGGCGAACCCTATGAACGGATCTTCATCCACCAGTTTCAAGCGCTCAATTACCTCTTTTCGGGGAATCGGGAGGCGGCACTGGTAGAAGTGCGGCGGGCCAATCTGGAACAGCAGGTGGCCCTCCAACGGCACGAACGCGAGCTCGCCAAGGCCGAGGAAATGGACCGGGAAAGGGCCCTCATTGAAGGGCACGACGCCTTTTCCGCGCTGAGAAGCGCCGCTGGACAAGTGAAAAACTCCATACAGAACGCCTACACGTTCTATCTCTCCGGCCTCGTCTACGAGTCGGCAGGCGAACTGAATGATGCCTACATCGATTACCGAAAGGCACTGGAGATCCGCCCCGACAATCCTTATCTGGTAGACATTCTCCTCCGCCTCACCCACAGACTGGATTTCAGTGATGATCACCGGCAACTGAAAGAGGCCCATGCCTTGCCGGAGCCCAGAGAACCCTCTGCAGACGAGGGAGAGATCGTCGTCCTGTTCGAGCAAGGCTTCGTCCCCGCCAAGTCAGAAATCACCATTCCATTATGGATCGACCTCCACCATGTGGAGCAACGAATTGCCCTTCCTACCTACCGCTTTCCAGCACACACCCACTCCCCCCTCATCCTTTCTCTGAAAGGAGATGCGCTGGGAGAAACCTGGCCCATTGTCCAGGTGGAGGCACTCGCAGCAAGGGCGCTGGAAGACCGACTACCAGCCATCATACTACGCCAGACCCTTCGTTTTGCCGCAAAGAGGAAGTTGAGTTACGCGGCCGGAAAGAAATGGGGTGAGCACGCCGAGTTGGCGATGGAGGTTTTCAACTTCGTCACGGAACAGGCGGATCGGCGAAGCTGGCTGACCCTGCCTGACAATGCTCAGATCCTGCGCAGTATTCTGCCGGCCGGACGGCACCAGCTCCAGCTCGGTGATAGGGAGACAGGCAAGACGGTCGAGATAGAAATTCGCCCCGGAAGGGTAACCCTGCTCCACCTTATCGACACAGAGGGGATATTTCACCACGATTGGATTATCATGTAGCGGCAGAGACACTATCACGGGATCCGATCATGAACCAGCGAATTACGGCCTTGTTGTTGATAGCCTCCTCAGCGTTGGGCGGCTGCGCTACCTCGGGAATCGAAGCGGTGGGAAGACCCTCCACTCCCGAAGCGGAGAAGCGACTGATCATCCACAATGAACCACTGGCAGAAAAGATCACCGTCTCGAGCATGCGCACCCGTACTGCGGGAGACCTGCTAGCGGTAGAGGCAACCCTCACCAATCTGAGCAGCCGGGACATCCGGATCCAGTACCGTTTTTCATGGTACGATGCGGCCGATTTCGAGGTGGAACCAGGAAAACACGGCTGGACGCCGGTAACGCTGCATGGTCGGGCCAGCCTCCACATCCAGGGGATCGCGCCCACCCCCGTGGTCCGTAGTTACCGGATCCATATCAGAGAAACGAGGTGATTGTATAGATGAAAGGGATAATCGCTGTGTTATGCGCCGGAATGTTGTCGGTCACTATCCTCCCCGGTTGCACTACTACCAAGGTCTCCTATGGAGATGCCTCCGAGGTAGAGACGGTCACGGCAGATTTCGGCTCTACGGATCTGCAGCAGATCGCCAACAAGATGGTGGATTCACTCCTCTCATTCCCCCCCGTGGTAGAGATTACCCGCCAACGTCGCCCCGTAATCTTCGTGGATCACATAAAGAACAAAACCACCGAACATATCGATACGGAATCCATCACTGATACTATCACCACCCGGTTGCTGCGCTCTGGGAAGTTTCGCTTCGTAGATACGGGCAAGGTGGACGCGGTGCGCAAACAGCTCGAGTTTCAGCATGGCAGTGGCATGGTAAATCCGGAGACCGCGGTGCGGACTGGACGTCAGATCGGCGCAGAGTACATGCTCTACGGCAACCTTTCCAGTATCGTCAAGAAGCGAGATGGAACCAAGGATGTTTACTACAAGTTCACCCTCAAGCTGATGGATCTGGAGAGCGGGCTGATCGAATGGTCCGATGAGAAAGAGATCCGCAAGACCCGAAAGCGTTCCCTGTTTGGACTGTAAGCACCGCTCTGAAGTGCGATCTCGCTCCCGCTCCCAATGACGCCCGATCAAGGCTTGTAAACAAACCCAACGGAGAAAAACAGAAGCCGCTCATCCAACTGGCCGATACCGGACAGCTCCGGTTCCATGGTCAGGTAATCGGCGGCGAAGCGTACCGTGGAACGGCCACCAATATCATAATCCAGACCCAACCCGAACCAGAGATCAGTGCCAGAATCCTTTTCTTTCGTCCCGCTGCGGGTGAGCTCATAATTCCAGCCGACCAGCCCCAGTCTGGCAAAGCCGGTCAGATCGGTGCGCAGCGGCAAACTGCCCACCACGGCGGCACTGGCTACGCTGATCTCCACTTCATCTCCCCCTTTGTTGACGTTTCCCAGATCGCTCCAGCCGATCTCCAGCGCCAGCACCTCGTCCAGTCGATAGCCTCCATAGAGGGAAAAACCGGCATCCCCGTCTTTCATCTCCCGGTAATCGACGTAACCGGCTGCCGCACCGAGATAGAGACGGGAAACCGCTGTCTGGTGTGGCCTTGATACCACGATATCATCCGCTGCAAAAACCACCGAGCCCAAGCCTGCCCCGGAAAGGACCAGCGAGAGAATGGCACCCGCTGCCATCGCTGCCTGTTTCATCGTTCCAACTCTCCCAAACCAACCTGTCTGCACCATAGCCTACCATACCCCCCTGTCAGATAAAGAAAAAAGCCCCGCCGAAGCGGGGCTCTTTTTCTCTGAAGGGATACGCCGGGCTTACATCATGCCCATACCGCCCATGTCGGGGGCACCGCCTGCGGCGGCTGGCTTTTCCTCTTCCGGATGCTCGGCCACCATTGCCTCGGTGGTCACCATCAGACCGGCGACAGATGCGGCGTTCTGCAGCGCACTCCGGGTCACCTTCGTGGGATCCAGGATACCCATCTCCATCATGTCGCCATACTCGCCGGTAGCTGCATTGTAGCCGAAGTTGCCACTGCCCTCGCGGACGCGGTTGACCACTACGGAGGCCTCTTCACCCGCATTGGTAACAATCTGACGCAGCGGCTCTTCCATCGCACGCAGCGCGATGTTGATGCCGGCATCCTGATCCTCATTGGCACCCTTCAGCCCCTTGATGGCAGCACAAGCCCGAATCAGAGCAACACCACCACCCGGTACAACCCCCTCTTCAACAGCGGCACGGGTGGCATGCAGGGCGTCCTCGACACGTGCCTTCTTCTCTTTCATCTCCACCTCGGTAGCAGCACCCACCTTGATGACCGCAACACCTCCTGCCAGCTTGGCCACACGCTCCTGTAACTTCTCCTTGTCGTAGTCGGAGGTTGAGGTCTCGATCTGGGCACGGATCTGGGCCACCCGTCCCTCGATATCGGACTTCTTGCCGGCACCGTCGATGATCACGGTCTCATCCTTGGACACCTGCACCTTCTTGGCACTGCCCAGATCATCCAGCGTCGCCTTCTCCAGGGTAAGACCGACCTCTTCAGAGATCACGGTACCACCCGTGAGAATAGCGATATCCTCCAGCATCGCCTTGCGACGGTCGCCGAAACCGGGTGCCTTCACCGCGGCCACCTTGACGATACCGCGCATGGAGTTGACCACCAACGTCGCCAGCGCCTCACCTTCCACATCCTCAGCGATGATCAGCAGCGGCTTGCCGGATTTGGCCACCGACTCCAGCAGGGGCAAGAGATCCCGAATGTTGGAGATCTTCTTGTCACAGAGCAGGATAAAGGGACTCTCCAGCTCGACACTCATATTCTCCTGATTGTTGATGAAATAGGGGGAGAGATAGCCGCGATCGAACTGCATGCCTTCGACCACATCCAGTTCGTTCTCCAGGCCGGAGCCCTCTTCCACAGTGATAACCCCCTCCTTGCCCACCTTGGACATCGCCTCGGCAATGATGGAACCAATGCTCTCATCAGAATTTGCGGAGATAGTCCCCACCTGGGCGATGGACTTGTCGTCAGAGCAAGGCTTGGAGATCTTCTTCAGCTCCTCCACTGCAGCAACCACCGCCTTGTCGATACCCCGCTTCAGATCCATGGGATTCATACCGGCGGCAACTGCCTTCATGCCGTCGCGGATAATGGCCTGAGCCAGTACGGTGGCAGTGGTAGTGCCATCACCGGCCACATCAGAGGTCTGGGAAGAAACCTCTTTCACCATCTGCGCTCCCATATTCTCAAACTTGTCTTTCAACTCGATCTCCTTGGCCACGGAAACCCCGTCCTTAGTAATGGTGGGAGCGCCGAAGCTCTTCTCCAGCACCACGTTACGGCCTTTCGGACCCAGGGTGACCTTCACCGCGTTGGCCAGAATGTTCACGCCATGAATCATGCGCACGCGGGCGTCATCACTGAACAGTACGTCTTTAGCTGCCATAATCTCGATAATCCTCTTTACTTAATTCTCAAACCCGATAGACAAATTCGCTGATACTAACCTTCGATGATGCCGAGCAGATCATCCTCTCGCATCACCAACAGCTCTTCACCGTCCACCTTGACTTCGGTACCGGCATATTTGCCAAACAGCACCTTGTCACCCACCTTGACATCCAGGGCACGGAACTCGCCATTATCCAGCGCCTTGCCTCTGCCCACAGCAACCACTTCACCCTGCATGGGTTTCTCGGCGGCGGTGTCAGGCAGCACGATCCCGCCCGGGGTGGTGGTTTCCTCTTCCATTCGGCGGACGACAACACGGTCATACAACGGACGAATTTTCATACGGTTCCTCTCCTAAAAACAGACATGAACATGAACTAGACGAATGATGATGCTCTTGGTTAGCACTCTAATATTGAGAGTGCTAAATAATAGCGACGAAAATCCGCTCGTCAAGTCTTTTCATGACGATTTCGTTCCGATTGTCAGCGAAGACGCGGATCTTCGTCATCATCATGCCAAGATTCCCCTTCGAAGGTTCGCGGGCCCCGCGCCCTCCGCTGGGATACGCTAGTGATGGTGACACGTTCGATGATTTTCAAGAGAAGATAGCGACGAATAGGGGGAACGAGCAAAAGAAACCCGATACCATCGGTGAAAAAACCGGGAGTCAGCAACAACCCGCCGGCCACCAGCAACGCTGCACCTTCCATGATCTCCAGAGCAGGAACCTTACCCTGCATCATACTGGCACGAATACGGTTCATGGTAGAGAGCCCCTGAAGACGCAACAGGAAAGCCCCCAGTACCGCTGTGAACACCACGAGCCCGACGGTCGGGAGCGCACCAATCACCGAACCCGCCTTGATGAGCAGATAGATCTCCAGCAGAGGAACGAAGAGAAAGAGCAGGAACAGCAGTGGAAACGGTATCATATTAGATCTTTCCAGAAAACGGGGAATCAAAACACGCCCCCGTCCTCTGTCTGAAGGAAAGGGAGGCATATCTCTGCTCAAGTATACTGGTTTGGGAAATAAAAATGGAAAAACAGCCGCAACTGATATTCTGCACATGCCCGGACAGGGAGTGCGCCGAAACGCTGGCCAACACCCTGGTAGATGAGCATCTGGCCGCTTGCGTCAATCTCCTGCCCAACATCCTCTCCATCTATCACTGGAAAGGGCAGCGGGAAACCACCGAGGAGGTACTTCTGCTGATCAAGACCCACAGCGGGGTCTATCCCATTCTCGAGCGACGGCTTCGGCAATTACACCCCTATGAACTTCCGGAGATCATCGCTGTCCCTGTAGAAAATGGTCTCCCCGCCTATCTCGACTGGATCTCGGAACTATAAAAAATGATGCGAACCCTGTTGCCGCTCCTTCTTTTGATTTTTCCATTTTCCCCCCTCGTCGGTGAAGAGCCATTGCCACCCGACGAGGCATTCCGCTTTCACGCCGAAATCATCGACGCCACCACGGTCCGTGCCCAATGGACCTTGGCGCCCGGCTATTATCTGTACCGACACCGGATCCGCTTTGAAAGTGGCACCGAAGGGATCACCTTGGGGGAACCTTCGCTACCCAAGGGAAAGGAGAAAAACGACGAATTCTTCGGTGACATCGAAACCTATTACGAAAAGCTGGTGGTGGAAATTCCCATCGAGCGGAACCCCAACAGCCCGGACACCCTGACCCTGATCGCCCATTCGCAGGGTTGCTCCGAACCTTTAGGGCTCTGCTATCCTCCCCACGAGCAGCACGTCACGCTCTCTCTCCCTCCGCCATCACGCCTTCTGACCAAGGAAAGCAGCGACAAACCTGCTCCCCTGCTGGCGTGGGGAGAAGATACAGGGGACGAGGCCCTGCTAGAGCCGGATCGAGCCTTCAGCCTCAGCACTGACGTGACAGAGACTGGACAAGTGACAGCTCGCTGGCAAATTGCCGACGGATATTATCTTTATAAGGACAAATTCCAGTTTGCAGTGATCGAGCCACAAGGCGCGACGGCCGGCCCTCCGCAGCTACCACCGGGAAAGAAGAAGAATGATGAGTTTTTCGGTGAGATGGAAGTCTATTACCATCAGGTGGAGGTCACCATTCCTGTCGCTGGCCTCCCTCCCGGCAAATCCACCCCCGTCACGCTCGAGATCCGTTACCAGGGCTGTTCCGAGACGCTCGGGGTCTGCTATCCACCGATAAACAAGCAAATCGCTCTAGAGCTTTCCCCGGCGGAAGGAATGAAAACACCGGCAGTCCCTCAACCAATCCCCGCCGGGGAAACCACGCTCTCTGAGCAGGACAGTCTGGCAAATTCTATTGCCACCGGCAGCACCCTGCTCATTGTAGCCACCTTCTTCGGCCTCGGGTTACTACTGGCCTTTACTCCTTGTGTATTTCCAATGATTCCTATCCTTTCGGGGATCATCATCGGACAAAAAGGTGAAATGAGCACCCGGCGGGCTTTCCTGATCTCCTTGGTGTATGTGCTGGCCATGGCCTTTACCTACACCATTGCCGGGGTAATCGCCGGACTGTTTGGAGAAAACCTGCAGGCCACCTTCCAAAACCCCTGGATTCTCGTCACGTTCAGCCTCATCTTCGTTCTACTGGCTCTATCCATGTTTGGTTTCTATGATCTGCAGATGCCCAGCTTCCTGCAGAGCAAGCTCACCGAGGTAAGCAACCGCCAGCGAGCAGGCAGCTATACCGGTGTAGCAGTGATGGGTTTTCTTTCGGCGCTCATCGTCGGTCCCTGCGTAGCCGCTCCGCTCATGGGGGCATTGATCTATATTGGCCAGACCGGCGACGCAGTGTTGGGAGGGCTTGCGCTATTCGCCCTCAGTCTTGGAATGGGGACGCCTCTGCTTGCCATTGGAACCTCCGCCGGCAAACTATTACCCAAGGCAGGCCCGTGGATGGATGCCATCAAGGCGGTATTTGGAGTGCTGCTGTTGGCAGTGGCCATCTGGATGCTGGAACGGATCCTGCCACCTGCAACATCCATGGTGCTGTGGGCCACGCTGTTCATCATCTCCGCCATCTATCTTGGCGCACTGGATAGCAGCGCCCCCGGCTGGCCCCGCCTGTGGAAAGGGATCGGCGTGATACTGCTCATCTATGGGGCGCTGCTGCTCACCGGTGCAGCGGCAGGAGGCAAGGATGTCATGCAGCCGTTGCGGGGTATCCTGATTTCAGGAGGCGGGGGAACGAGCGAGACAGCCCATCTCTCATTCAAACGAATCAAATCGGTGGAAGATCTAAAACGGGAGATCGCCACCGCTAGCCGACAAGGCCGTCCGGTAATGCTGGACTTTTATGCAGACTGGTGTGTCTCCTGCAAGGAATTTGAAAAATACACCTTCACCGATCCGGCAGTCATCGCCACTTTGCGAGCTGCCGATACGCTCCTGTTGCAAGCTGACGTCACTGTCAACGACGCCACAGACAAGGCGCTGCTGAGGCATTTTGGTCTCATCGGTCCTCCAGCCATCCTGTTTTTCGGGCCGGACGGTCAGGAGCAACGGCAGCATCGGGTAATCGGTTTTATGGATGCCGAGAGCTTCCATACCCACTTGTCAAAGGTGCTTGGGTAACGAATTTCCCGGAAATGGCGTCGAACGGGCAGAAAAATTACAGTATTCTGGACATATTTGCCCGGTTGGTTCAGAATTGGCGCCAACCTATATCACACCTCAACGAGGATACTTCATGGCTGAGCTGTTACTGCTCAATGGACCGAACCTGAATCTGCTGGGAACCCGGGAACCACGGCATTACGGTTCCACCACCCTGACAGAGATTACCACCCGTCTTCAAGAGAAAACAGCCGCTGCAGGGCACCATCTCAGCCATTTGCAAAGCAACGCCGAACACGAACTGGTGGAACGCATCCATGCGGCGGGACGAGAAGGGGTGGTATTTATCATCATCAACCCGGCGGCATTCACCCATACCAGTGTAGCCCTCCGCGACGCCCTTGCCGGTGTGCAAATCCCGTTCGTGGAAATCCATCTCTCCAACATCCACGCCCGGGAATCGTTTCGCCGCCGCTCGTTTCTTTCCGATCTGGCGGTAGGAGTCATCAGCGGATTCGGTGCCCTGGGTTACGAACTGGCACTGCAGGCCGCGCTACACCATATCACTGAAAACAGAACTTAGCAGGTCGAAAATCATGGATATACGCAAGGTAAAAAAGCTGATCGAATTGCTCGAGGAATCCGGCGTCGCCGAGATCGAGATCCATGAAGGCGAAGAATCCATCCGCATCAGCCGGATCAGCCAGGTGACGGCAACACCGGCCTCCAGCACGGTAACAACCGCCATCCCCGCTTCCCCAGCGACGGGCGTTCCCGCCGACTCCAGCCCAGTGGCAGAAGAGGAGGAGCCGGAGATCAGCGGTCATATCATCAAGTCGCCTATGGTGGGCACCTTCTACAGTGCACCAGCACCAGGGGCAAAGCCGTTCGCTTCAGTCGGACAACGAGTCGAGGTGGGAGACACGCTTTGCATCATTGAAGCGATGAAGCTGATGAACCAGATCGAGTCGGACAAGGCGGGAGTGATCAAGGCGATCCTGGTTGAAAACGGTCAGCCGGTAGAATATAACCAACCGCTATTCGTTATCGAATAAACAGGATTTCCAGCCAACCTATGTTTGAGAAAATCGTCATCGCCAACCGCGGCGAAATTGCTCTCCGGATCCAGCGTGCCTGCCGAGAAATGGGCATTCGCACCGTTGCCGTTCACTCCGAGGCAGATCGCAGCCTCAAACATGTCCTGCTAGCAGACGAATCAGTCTGCATCGGCCCCGCCCCGTCTGCACAGAGTTACCTCAACGTACCAGCGGTGATCAGTGCTGCCGAGGTAACCGATGCCCAGGCCATCCATCCAGGCTACGGTTTTCTGTCAGAAAATGCCGATTTCGCTGAGCAAGTGGAAACCAGCGGATTTGTATTCATCGGCCCACCACCGCACACCATCCGCACCATGGGCGACAAGGTGGCTGCCATTAAGGCGATGAAATCAGCCGGAGTGCCTTGCGTTCCTGGCTCCGACGGGCCACTGAGTGATCGTCCGGAAGAGATCTTGGAGATCGCTGAACGCATCGGATATCCAGTCATTATCAAGGCGGCAGCCGGAGGCGGTGGCCGCGGCATGCGGGTGGTCCATACCGAAGCCAAACTGTTGGACGCCGTCTCTCTGACCCGCAGTGAAGCCCGCAACGCCTTTGGCAGCGATGTCTTGTATATGGAGAAATATCTGGAAAATCCTCGCCACATTGAGATCCAGGTGTTGGCAGATAGCCACGGAAATGCAGTCTATCTGGGAGAGCGGGATTGCTCCATGCAACGCCGCCATCAAAAGGTGTTAGAAGAGGCCCCCGCTCCAGGGATCACCGAGGAGCAGCGCCGCTTCATCGGTGAGCGCTGCGCCCAGGCCTGCCGTGAAATGGGCTACCGTGGCGCAGGTACTTTCGAGTTTCTATACGAAAACGGGGAGTTCTACTTTATCGAGATGAACACTCGCCTGCAGGTAGAGCATCCGGTTACCGAGATGATAACCGGGGTCGATCTGGTGCGAGAGCAAATCCGGATTGCCGCTGGCGAACCCCTCTCCTTCAGTCAGGAAGAGATCATTCTGCGCGGCCATGCCATCGAGTGTCGTATTAATGCCGAAGATCCGGAGACCTTCATGCCCTCACCCGGTACCATTACCGCCTACCACGCACCGGGGGGACTGGGAGTCCGTATCGACAGCCATGTCTACTCGGGCTACACGGTACCGCCCTATTACGACTCCATGATCGGCAAGCTGATCACCTTTGGCCCCAACCGCGAGTCTGCGCTGGCCCGCATGCGCACCGCCCTCGATGAAATGGTGGTAGAGGGGATTAAAACCAATATTCCACTCCAGCAGCGGCTGTGTGAAGACTCCGCCTTCATCGCCGGTGGGACCAACATCCATTATCTGGAGAACAAGCTGGGACTCTGATGCCCTGGCTCCAGCTCAAACTTCAGGCCCATCCTGGCCAGGCTCAAACACTGGCGGAATGGCTCGAAGAGGCAGGAGCCGCCGCCGTCACCCTACGGGATGGAGCGGATCAACCACTGTATGAACCGACCCCGGGAAGCAACCCGCTTTGGACTCGCACCGAAGTCATCGGCTTGTTTCCCGCTGAAACCGAGATGAAAGATATAAAGCACCGGCTGGAACAAGAAGCCGGTGAACTATTCAGTTCCTGGCAGCTTCAGGCGCTTGAAGAGAAGGAGTGGTCGCGAGCCTGGATGGAGGAATTCCAGCCCATGCTTTTCGGAAAGCATCTCTGGATCTGCCCGAGCTGGCATACACCGCCAGAACCGGATGCGGTCAATATCCTGCTCGATCCCGGACTGGCATTCGGTACCGGCACCCACCCGACCACTGCCCTCTGCCTGGAGTGGTTAGACACTCATCCACCCCTTGGCTCGACGGTCATCGATTACGGCTGCGGCTCTGGTATCCTCGCTATCGCCGCCGCCAGACTGGGGGCAAGCAGTGTAATAGGCGTGGATACTGACCCTCAGGCCCTTCAAGCCACTCGTGACAACGCTTCGAAAAATGGTGTAAGGCAGCGGATCCGCGTGGCCCCCCCCGAAGACTCTGTCTTCCCGCCTGCGGACCTGTTGCTGGCCAACATCCTAGCCAATCCGCTGATTGAACTCGCAGAGCGATTGGCAACACAGGTCAAGGAGGGGGGTTCCATCGTGCTTTCAGGTATTCTCAAGGACCAGACTGAAGAGGTAACGGCAGCCTATCGCCCATGGTTCACCATCACCGAGCCGGTTACACGCGAAGAGTGGGTCCGACTGGAAGGGATCAAAAAAACGGCTGATCCGAGAAACTGATGTACACCCTTTGCCCTCACTGCAGCACCTGTTTTCGCATCACCAGCGAACAGATCAATGCCGCTCAGGGAAACGTACGCTGTGGCAATTGTGGAGCGGTGTTCAATGCACTGGACAATCCCGCTCCAGAGCCGGAAGCCGACCTCGACTCTCCGTTTTCCAATAGCCCTCCGCTTTCCTCCAACGACCTGTTCCAAGAACAGGGCGCCACCTTGCTGGAAGAGGAAACGGAGATCCCCTTCAATCAGGAAGACGACACCCTGCATCTGTTTGAAGAACCGCAGTTCGTTCCCCTTGGAGAAGAAGAGCCGGAACACTCCTTCTTCGACGAACCGGACCTATCACCGACCGGGAGGGAGAATGGCACTTTACCCACCGACGAAAAACCGATTTCCGTCCCACTGCCAGATGATACCAATGACGGAATCCACGAATACTTCGTCGACGATGTGGAAAACACCACTATCGAGGAATTGGAAAAGCTGTTTCTTCCGGAAGAAGAGGAGGAGGAGGAAAAGCCACCCACCGAGCCCCCGTCCGAAAATGCGCTGGTCCCCGCCGAGGAGCCATCGTCTCAACCGGCGAAACAAAAGCAAAAGTCCGCCCTATTGTCACTCCTGACCTCTCCGGTGGTGCTCAGTATCGGCAGCTTGCTGCTCATCGTCTTGCTGTTTGGCCAGTATCTCTATTTCGCCCGGGATCACCTGGCACAACGATACGCAGAACTACGTCCCCTGCTGGAAAGCATGTGCAACCAGTTCGGGTGCACCCTGCCGTTACGGCGGGATTTAAGTAAACTGCAGATCACCCACCGGGACGTCCGCACCCACCCTACGGTCAAAGAGGCATTATTGATCAATGCCACCTTCGTCAATCGAGCTCCGTTCCGGCAGCCCTATCCTGCAATCGAGCTGAAGCTTTCCAACATACATGGCAAACTGATAGGCAAAAGGATCTTCCAACCCGAGGAGTACCTTGCCGGGCATCCGGATATCGAAGCAGGGATTCCACCGGACACCCAAGTCTATCTTGTGCTGGAACTGGCCGATCCAGGAAGAGAGGCGGTCAACTTCGAATTCAACTTTCGTTAGCAACCGCTGACGGAGAAAAGGGGAACGGAATGACCATGTTCCCGGCAACGGCCGGCACCTCTCGCCGCACCCAATCTCTCTCCCTGTTACGCCATCCGATCATCCACTTCTCCGATACGGAAAACAAAAAGAGCCGCGCTTTCGCGCGGCTCAAAGCGGGTACACCTTTGTTGTTGATTGGCCTTAGAAGCGGGCGACAAACTCGATGCTGGTTACTGTAGTACTATCAGTGTTGTCACCAGCGTCATCGGTGGTCACCTCAAGCAGGGTGCTCAGATTGTCGGCAATATTCCAGATACCGGCCACAGAAGTCCGGGTGTCGGCATCGTCACCAAAACCGTCACCATCCAAAGAGCTGTAGGCAAGGGTAGCACCCAGCGCCGGGGTGAACATGTAGTTGGCGGTGAAAGAGAGACCGGTATCCAGAATCTCCTCAGCAGTCATATATTCGGCACCGATGGTCAGACCGGCGTTCTTGTAAGTGACGTTGAAATTGGTAACATTACCGGCTGTATCAATCGTGGAACCACCATCTTCGTGGTCGGTCTCCTGAGTTACATAGCCCAGTTCCACATCCAGCCCCGCCATCGGAGCTGCATTTACCACCAGCGCGACGGAGTTCTTGTCGGTCAATCCCCCGATATCATTCAATACCGCACCGGTCACAGTCACGGGGCCCAAATCACCGGCCACTGCCACACCGGCGACGTTGTTTCCATAGAGGGCGGTCTGGCCGTCGAGGACCTCCCAGGTCTTCAGGTGGGTCACCTGATACATGTCGGTGACATCCTCAGCTTCCCAGCCAACGGGATTGTTGAACACACCACCAATCACGGTCACACCCTCGGCTACGTTGGCAGCAAAGAAAGCCTGTTCGATGACAGCGGAATCGGCAGGACCACCGCCAACAGCACCAAGCGGTGCATTTGAACCACCGTTGGTAGCCAGAGCAAGGTCAATATCGGTACGCACCGAAACGATATCGCTCAGCTTGCTGGCGAAATCCACTTCCGCATTGGCAGTGAACACGCTCAAGTCATCGTCCTTATCATCTGTACCGTTGTCAGTGTTGATGTAGTAGATATCCACGAACCCGCTCACCTTGGAATCGGCGGCAGCGGCAAAACCCGGGGCGATGGCTGCAGCAACAGCCAGTGCAATAACATTCTTCTTCATAAAGCTTTCCTCCGTTTGGAACTTTGTTTCGTTATGGTTGCAATCAGTGAATCCGGTATCAATTTAAGCAAACGTGTTACAGGAAAGCAACGTTGGCACTGCCTTTTTGTAGCAAAAACGCAACGACAAAATGAATTGTTAAATTTTTGAGAATTTAACCACCTGATTTTCATAGAAAATATTTTTTCAAACTGACCATTGCCTCACGTTGTTGATGTAATACATTAACTATCAGCAACGCGAGAGTTCTTACAAACAAAAAAGCCGATTTGTTGTTACATAACAACAAATCGGCCAACGGCTTGGGAAAAATGGTTTGAAAATTCTGTTCAGCTCGGTTATCAACTGGAATCTGAGAAAACGCGCTATCCAGTAATCTGCTCCTTGACAACCTCTTGGGTATTCAAATGCTGTTCAAGCAGCACGAATCGTCGCACCTTCCCTGACGCGGTCTTGGGTAATTCATCAATAAATTCAATCAATTTGGGAACCTTGTACATGGCTAGCTGCCTCCAGCAGTGGGCCCGAATCTGTTTGATCCCGATTTGTGCACCTGGGGCTGGAACAATGAACGCCTTGATTATTTGCCCCAGCAACTCATCAGGAACACCCACAACGGCAACCTCTTCGACCCCTTCCAGCTCCAGGATTACCTCTTCGATCTCTTTGGGACTGATGCGGTTGGCACCGGTCTTTATCATGTCAGCACTGCGCCCATCGATGTAGAAATAGCCATCTTCATCACAATGGGCCAGATCACCAGTCTTCAACCAGCCATCCTGCAACACCTTGCTGGTTTGCTCAGGATCCCGCCAATAGCCTTGCATGATATTCTCTCCTGAGGCCCATATCTCGCCAGTTTCCCCAGGAGCCACGGGAGATCCCTGCTCATCACGAACCTCCAAACGAACCCCCGGTATAGCAATGCCAATGGAGCCCGGCTTTTTATCCAACATTTCCGGTGGTAACCAAGCAAGCCGCGCCGTTGCCTCGGTCTGCCCATACATGACAAAAAACTCCACGTGCGGAACCACCTTTCTCAGCCGCTCGATCATTGCTGGCGCCATAGCTCCCCCGGCCTGGGTCATATAACGCAGCGAAGAGAGGTCGTAATTCTCGAGTTGTGTGCGGTTCAGCAGAATGGCATAGGTAGATGGAACTCCAGAAAAACCGGTGGCCCTCTCCCTGGCCAAATTGGTTAGCACCTGATGGGGATACATCAGGCTGTTCTCCAAAACCAGGGAAGCCCCCACGGCCAGATGGGTATGCAGTATCGAGTTTCCATAAGAGTAGTAAAATGGCAAGACATTGAGGATCCGGTCCTGTTTCGTCAATCGCAGGTATTGCAGAATTGAACGCACGTTACTGCTGAGATTACCGTGAGAAAGGGTAACCCCTTTGGGCTGACCGGTGGTCCCCGAAGTGTAAATAATGGATGCGGCCTGCTCCCTCTCCAGCAGGGAAAGATCAGGCTCTCCCCTCTCTTCCCGCATCAGCTCCCGCCAGTACCAAATGGAGAACCGCCCCTTATCTTCATCAACGCCAGGCTCCCCCACGAGCACCACATGCAGCGAACTGTCGAGAGCAGCGAAGGTTTTTTTCAGCTCGGGATGCCCCGCATCAGCAAACAAACAGGAAGTACCGCTATGGCGCAGCCAGTTAACCAGATCTCGCGACTTGGCCAGGGTATTGAGCCCAACCACCACGCAGCCGATGGCCAGTGCTCCATAATAGACGGCGATATATTCGGCCGAGTTCTTCAGCAAGATGCCAACCCGATCGCCGGGTTGCAAACCCTGGGCCCGCAGAAACCCGGCTACGGCGCAGACATCGTGCCACAGTTGCCCATAGGAGGTACGGAGACCGGCCAGCACCACCGCTTCCGCCTCCGGGGCCTGCGTTGCGCTGTCGCGCAACATGTGTACAAGCGTATGGGTCATCCCTCCCCCCAAATCAGATCGCTAGTTTGGACCAGCAGCGCCAACTTATTGGCTTGACCACAAAAAACTGACGCCAACAAACCGTCAGGCGGGCTTCCCTGCTTCCATGAAGCAGATGTCAGCCCGCTCGAAACCCGTTGAATCCCTTAGCTATCGCGATGAAATACTTTAGGTATATCCGACTGCTGCCCGGCCCGCCTCTTTATTTATATGCAAAAGCTGATCCAGAACACTCCCCTAACCCTGGGCATGTCCCGGCGGGCCTATTGGTAGTGTACGACGAAACTGTATTCGACGGTAGTCTACCGTTCCCCTTTTCAAGCATTTTCGCCGATCCCGCTGTGACGCAGCAATGCCTCGATCTCCGGCTCCCGACCTCGGAATTCTTTGAAAAGTTCCATGGGATCGCGTGCCCCACCCTGCTCGAGAATGAGCTCGAGGAACTGCAAGCCGGTTTCGCGGTTGAAAATCCCCTCTTCCTCAAAGCGGGCAAAGGCATCGGATGAAAGGACTTCAGCCCATTTGTAACTGTAGTAACCGGCGGCGTAACCACCGGCAAAGATATGGGCGAAGCCGTGCTGGAAGCGGTTGTAGACCGGCGGCCTGATCACCGCCACCTCGGCGCGCACCTGATCCAGGATTTGCTGGATACGGGGGCCCTGCTCCGGGTCGTACTCCAGGTGAAGACGGAAATCGAACAGGGAGAGCTCCAGCTGACGCACCATCTGCATCCCGGCCTGGAAGTTCCTGGCGGCATTCATCTTGTGGAACAGATCGCCGGGCAGCGGTTCTCCGGTCCGATAGTGCCCGGCGATGAGATCCAGCGCCTCCCGTTGCCAGCACCAGTTCTCCATGAACTGGCTTGGCAGCTCTACGGCATCCCAGGCCACGCCGCTGATGCCGGAAACACTGGCGTAATCCACGGTGGTCAGCATGTGGTGCAAACCGTGCCCGAACTCATGAAACAGGGTGATCACTTCGTCATGGGTGAACAATGCCGGCTCGTCCCCCACCGGAGGGGTCAGATTACAGGTGAGATACGCCACCGGCGTCTGCACGGTGCCGTCCGTCCGCCGCATCCGGGAGATACAGACATCCATCCACGCCCCTCCCCGTTTCTTGGGGCGGGCATAGAGATCCAGATAGAACTGTCCCCGCAGACGGCCTTCACCGTCCCGGATCTCATAAAAACGAACGTCTTCGTGCCAGGTCTCGATCCCCTCCAGGCGCCGGATATCCAAGCCGTATAGCCGCTTCACCACCTCGAACAGCCCCGGAATCACCCGATTCTCGGGGAAGTAGGGGCGTAGATCCTCATCGCTCAGGGCGTAAAGATGCTGGCGCTGTTTTTCAGAATAGTAGCTGATGTCCCAGGCCTCCAACGTCTCGACGCCATGATGCTCCCGGGCGAAGCGGCGCAGCGCTTCCAGCTCCTCTCGGGCCTGTCCCAAGGAGCGATCGGCAAGATCGCGCAGGAACGCCATCACCTTTTCCGGCGACGGCGCCATCTTGGTAGCAAGCGAACGCTCGGCAAAATTGGTGTACCCCAGCAAACGGGCCAGCTCGTGGCGCAGGGCGAGGATCTCCTCCATGATGGGACCGTTGTCCCATTTACCGGCATGGGGCCCCTGATCCGACGCGCGGGTAACATAGGCCTCATAGGTCTCCCGCCGCAGCTCCCTGTCGTCGGCATAGGTCATCACCGCATAGTAGGAGGGAAACTCCAGAGTGAACAGCCATCCCTCCAGATCCCGTTGCGCCGCCGCCTGACGCGCCTGCGCCCTGGCCGATTCGGGAAGCCCGGCCAGCCGCCGTTCATCGGTGATGTGCTTCGTCCATGCCTGGGTGGCATCCAGCAAATTCTCCTCGAACTTACTGGTGAGGCGGGCCAAACGCTGCTGAATCTCCCGATAACGCTGTTGCTTTTCCGGGGGAAGATCCACCCCCGCAAGCCGGAAATCCCGCAACGCGTTGTCGATCACCTTTTGCTGCGCCGGCTCCAGCCGCGCAAAATCCTCACTCTCCGCGATATTGCGAAACGCCCGATAGAGACGCCGGTTCTGGCCCATCTCGGTGGCGTATTCACTCAGCTTGGGCAGGCAGGCATTGTAGGCTTCCCGCAACGGCTCGCTGTTGACCACGGCGTTCATGTGGCTCACCGGCGACCAGACCCGCTCCAGCCGATCCTCCATCTCTTCCAGCGGCTGGACCAAATTCTGCCATGAATAGGGGCCATCCTGGGCCAGCAACGCTTCCAGCCGGGTACGATTGCGTGCCAGCACCGTGTCGATAGCCGGCTCCACATGTTCGGGTAGAATATGGCGGAAGGGGGGCAGCCCCTCCATCTCCAACAACGGATTGGACATGGTCTCAGACATGCTCGGTTCGATCGAAAACGGCTAATCTACCACGCAGGAGCCAGCACAGGAAACCTCACCATGCAGATTCATCCCACCGCCATCGTGGATCCCGACACCGAAATCCACCCCTCGGTTCGCATCGGCCCGTACAGCGTAGTGGAGAAAGGGGTCGTTATCGACAAGGATACCGTCATCGACAGCAACGTACGCCTCTACCGGGGCACACGGATCGGCGAGGACAACCACATCTTTCACGGCTGCGTGCTGGGGTGTCCGCCGCAGGATCTCGCCTTCGACGAAAGCCTGGAAACCTGGCTGGAGATCGGCGATCACAACCGCCTGCGGGAGGGCGTGAACATCTCCCGCGCCACCGACCCCGACCGCCCCACCCGTATCGGCTCGCACAACTACCTGATGGGAAACGTCCATATCGGCCACGATTGCCGGTTCGGCGACCACAACATCGTGGTCAATGGCACGGTGATCGGTGGACACGTGGAGGTGAGTCACCATGTGTTCATCTCCGGACTGGTGGCCATCCACCAGTTCTGCCGTATCGGTGCATTCGCCATGGTGGCGGGGCTGGCCAAGATCGTGAAGGACGTTCCCCCATATTGTACCGCGGATGGCAACCCCGCCACCCTCATCGGCACCAATGTAGTGGGGTTGCGGCGCAACGGTTTCTCCACCACCCAACGTCAGGCAATCAAGCGCACCTACCAACGATTGTTCCGTTCGGGAATGCCTCCCGGACAGGCGCTGGAACAGGCGGCGCGGGAGGCGGATTCACCGGAGGTGGAGACCATCTTGGACTTTTTCCGTGGCAGCAGACGGGGAGTAACGGCGCACCGTTAAATGGCAACTCAGGAAGCTCGCGGAGCGGTCCGATCCTTGTTGTTCGCCGCGTTCCAGGGCGTGGTCAGCATCCAGGCGGAGAACTCCTTGGCCGGCAAAGGCTTGCAAATATAGTATCCCTGTACAACGTCACATCCCAGATCGGCAATCTTGTTCCAGGTGGCCTCATCTTCGACACCCTCGGCCACCACGGTCAATCCAAGATTATGGGAGAGATTGGCGATCAGGTGCACGATCTTGGCATCACTCTCTCCTTGCATCATCTCCTGGACGAAGCTGCGATCAATCTTCAGCTCACTCACTGGCAGGGTCTTGAGATAGGCAAGTGATGAATAACCCGTGCCAAAGTCGTCCACTGAAAGAGCCACATCCATGTCCTGCAATTTCCTCAGGGTAGCCAACGCCACCTCCGGATCGAGCATCAGATTGCTTTCAGTGATCTCCAATATCAGCCGCTCAGGCGGCACCTTCCATTTCTTGAGCAACCGCTGAACCTGACCCGGAAGATCCTTGTCGAGCAGATTGTGGACGGACAGATTGACCGAAACCGTGATATTGCGCCCTTGCAATCCCCAGATGCTGGCCTGCTGAAGTGCCTGGTTGAGCGCCCACACGGTCAGCGGCCGGATCAGCCCCGTTTGCTCCGCCAAGGGAATGAATTCAAAAGGAGGCAGCAGACCTTGCTGCGGATGCTGCCAACGGACCAATGCTTCCACCCCGACGATATCCCGCCTGGCGATATGAATCTGGGGTTGGTAATGGAGAACCAGTTCGCCGGCGGAAATGGCCCGGCGCAGATCGCCAACCAGCTTCAAACGGCGAACGCTGTAGGGATCACGCTCACTCTTGTAGACTGCAAACCCGCTCTTGCGCTGTTTGGCCTGGCGCATGGCCACGTCGGCACGACGCATCAGCAAGGAGGTATCGGTCCCATGGTCCGGGAAGGCCACCACGCCGATACTGACCCCGATATCGATCTTGACCTCATCGATCTCCACTGGATTCTCGAAAATCTTTTGCACCTGGCGTACCGCCGCCATTGCCCGTCGCGCTCCCGCAGACGGCATCAGGATGACAAATTCTCCCCCTCCCGGATGGCTGATGAAACAGGATTCGCACAAGGCAGCACGTAACCGGTCCGCCACCTCCCGCAGTACTGCATCACCCACTTCATGCCCCAGCGTATCGTTGATCTCTCCCAAACGATCCAGGTCGAGCAACATCAATACGAAAGGTTCCTTGTCCCGGTTCGCCTGCACGATTGCCTGATTGATCCGGCTGTCCAACCGCTTTCGATTGGGCAAACCGGTCAGACTATCGTGGGTGGCAAGATACTCCAGCTCCTTGATATGGCGTTCTTGAATCGCGGCCCGTGCCTGCCCCTCTTCCGCCACACGCTCACGCCACTTGGCCATCTGCTTCTCAGCTCTGCCAAGGGTGATATAGAACATCCCGGTCAAACCGATTCCGACCAACAAGGCAACCAGGGACATAATCTTGATCGCCCGAATCGACTCATTGACCTGAGTGGTTACATCCTGCACCACATACAGGCTACCGATGATGTGGTGTCGCTTGTCTTGCAGCGGAAGCTGCCCGATCCGGTAATGCCCTTCTTCCGCAGAAAGGGCGAGAATCTTCAGGGGATCATGCTGTAGCTGGCGGATCACTTTGTCGAGTTGCTGTCCGGAAAACAAGGAGCGGGTCTGAAAGGCCAACACTACACCAGGATACTGTTCCCAACGAGAAAGCTCCTCGCCCCCTCGATACCGTCTTTCCCAGAGTGTTCGATCCAGTTTTTGCTTGACCAACCCGGCATAGAGCTCCACCTGGCCGATAGATGCAACCTGCCGAAACAACTGCTCAATATCCTGGCCCACTTCCACATAACCGCGCAGCCGTCGATTCAGGCGGATGGGAAGCACTGCGCGCAACACCAGATTACCAGCGCCATCCACCTCTACACCATGGGCAGCCTTACCACTCTCCATGGCATCCAGTACATTGAGAGTGGTTACCTGATCCCCGAATCGATCCGGATCATGCAGCCGTACCAAATTAATTCGCCGGGTATCGTGAAATGCCAGACGGGTAATGTAATGACGGGACTGCAGACGTTCGAACAAAGGGGTCGCGGCCTTCAACAATCCCTTTCGATCCTGCCGACGCAACGCTCGGCTGATCTGCCGGTCAGCAGCAATCAGCTCGAGTGCGCTCTCCAGCTGTTCCGTCTGCTCCTGGAGCAATGCCTGATAGATTTGTTCGATAACCTGCAGATTGTCGGCTACCTGCCTGTCGATATTATCATTCTGCTCCCGGTAGGCACCGAACAGAAACATGGCGAACAACACAACTCCACCCAAAACAAAAGGCAAAATAATCCGGAGCTTGAGTCTTATATTCGTCATATCTCTCTATTCGGTTATCGCCATGTCCCAGCATCCCGGTCCCTCCCTCGTATCACTCCCTGTCCACCCGGATATCATGCCCGGGT
This sequence comes from uncultured Chromatiales bacterium, assembly GCA_964557025.1. Lineage (GTDB taxonomy): Bacteria > Pseudomonadota > Gammaproteobacteria > Thiohalospirales > Thiohalospiraceae > DRMK01. Next base: position 66,589 of record CAZKYF010000008.1, read on the forward strand.
ATTCAGATAGGCTCGTTCGGAGATGTTTTCCCAAGCCGTCACCTGTTCACGGAACTCCCGGAAAGAAGCAAAAATCCTTTGGGCCATCGAGTCCCTGCCGGCAAGCTCTGCAACCACCTTATCGGCTACTCCCCGCAATTCCTTAAGAACCGCATCCGGGAAGCTGCGCAGCTCTACCTTGTGCTCAGTCACCAGCTGATGGAGGGCAGCGTTGTTTCGTGCGGTAAACTCCGAAAGCAGATCCAAATTGATCGCCTTGCAGGCAGTTCTGACGATAGCCTGCAAATCCGGTGGCAATCCAGAAAAGGCCTTCAGATTAATGATGCATTCCAGGGTGGTACCAGGCTCATGCCAACCAGGGTAGTAATAATATCTGGCCGCCTTGTACAGCCCAAAAGCGAGATCGTTATATGGTCCAACCCACTCCGTGGCATCAATGGTGCCAGATTGCAAGGCGGTGAAAATCTCTCCACCTGGCAGATTGACCGGCGTCCCTCCCAAACGCCGCAGTACCTCTCCTCCCAGCCCTGGGATGCGCATCTTCAATCCTTTGAGATCCGCCGGAGAGTTGATCTCCTTGTTAAACCACCCCCCCATCTGGACACCTGTGTTCCCGGCCGCGATGGGAAGCAGGCCAAAGGGTTCATAAAGCTCTTGCCACAACGCCATTCCTTCTCCGTAATAAAGCCAGGCGTTCATTTCCTGGGCAGTCAAGCCGAAGGGAACCGTGGAAAAGAACTGGGCCACCTCACTCTTTCCCTTCCAGTAATAAGCGGCACCGTGCCCCATTTCCGCAGTCCCTGCAGATACCGCATCGAATACCTCGAAGGCGGGCACCAGCTCACCCGCTCCATATATTTTGATCTTGAGACGGCCGGCACTCATATCATCGATTAGGGCAACCAGTTTGTTGACCGCCGTACCCATGCCAGGAAAATTCTTGGGCCATGTGGTCACCATCTTCCAATGGTAGGTCTCTGCCGAAGTATGCTCTCCCCCCTTGCTCGACGGTTTTTGGGTGGAACAACCTGAAGCAAGGGCACCAGCAACCAAGGCCCCTGCTCCCAACTGTTTGACAAAATTACGCCTTTTCATGACCACATTCCTCTTTGTCTTCATCTTTTCTGCTTTACAATACCTGTAAACCCGCCAGGGAGAGCATCAACCATTTTGGCCCTTCCCTTTCAAAATTGACCTGCACCCGTGTATGCTCCCCGTCCCCTTCCAGATTAAGAACCACGCCGAGACCGAATACAGGGTGCCGCACTGGCTGGCCAAGCCTTAGAGCTCCGCTACTACTACTCATTGCAGGAGCCGCTTCAACGTCGAGGGGGACGCTTACATCCCCTCCCATCCTTATCTCCTGCACCAGTTGGCGAGGTATTTCCCCAATGAACCGTGAGGGCCGCGGATAGATCTCTTTGCCATGCAATCGGCGCCGCTCAGTAAAGGTCAGATAGAGCACCTGCATGGCCCGCGTCATTCCTACGTAACAAAGACGACGCTCCTCCTCCAGGCGCACGGGATCCTCCGCCGACATCCGATGAGGAAACAGTCCTTCCTCCACCCCCACTAGAAACACCAGCGGAAACTCCAGCCCTTTGGCCGCATGCAGCGTCATCAGCTGAACACAATCCTCCCAGGTATCTCCCTGGCCTTCTCCCGCCTCCAGTGCAGCATGTGCCAGGAAGGCCGCCAGGGGAGTCAGCTCCTCCTCATCATCCACAAAATTACGTGCTGCATTGACCAACTCCTCCAGATTATCCAGGCGTGCCTGAGCCCGCTCACCTTTTTCTCTACCAAAATGGGCAACCAGCCCGCTGTGCAATCGCACATGATCCACCAAGGCCGCTAGATCGAGCGATTGGGTGTGCTCTTCCAACTGATCAATGAGCCGCAGAAACCCGCCCAATGCGTTAGACGCCCGCCCCTTCAAACGCTGCAGTTCCAATAACTGGACTGCCGCCTGCCAGAGAGAGATTTCCTGTTGCCGGGCAAACTCCCGAACGATCTCCAGTGTCCGGATACCGATCCCCCTGGGAGGATGATTAACCACTCGTTCAAAGGCGGCATCATCAGTACGATTGTTGATCAACCGCAAGTAGGCCATGGCATCACGGATCTCCGCCCGTTCAAAGAAGCGCAGTCCCCCATACACCCGGTAAGGCATCCCCCGGGCCAACAGCGCCTCTTCCAGAACCCGGGACTGGGCATTGGAGCGATAGAGAACGGCGCATTGTTTGCGTAACCCTCCTTCCTCCACCCAGCGAGCGATACGCTCTACCACAAAATTGGCCTCATCCAGATCGTTGATCGCCTGGTAGAGATAGATGGGCTCCCCTTGTGCTCCATGGGTCCAGAGTTCCTTGCCCAGTCGTCCATCATTACATGCAATGACTGCGTTGGATGCCGCAAGAATGGTCCCGGTGGAACGATAATTCTGCTCCAGACGAACAATCCTGGCTTCGGGGAAATGACGATTGAACTGCTGGATATTCTCGATGCGAGCGCCTCGCCAGCCATAGATGGACTGGTCATCGTCCCCCACCACGAACAACCAGGGGGGTTCCCCCTCTTTACCGCCCGCCAGCAGGCGCAGCCATGCATACTGGATGGTGTTGGTGTCCTGAAACTCATCCACCAGCAGATGCCGAAACCGCTGTCGGTAGTGGGTCAGCAACGCCGGGTTATCACGCAACAGCTCCACTGTGCGTAACAACAGTTCAGCAAAATCCACCAAACCGCCTCGTGCACAAGCCGCTTCATAGGCCCGATAGATGCTCAGCAGAGCTGCGTTGTTCAAATCCCCCCCATCATCGATGTGTGCTGAGCGCAATCCTTCGTCCTTATAACCATTGATGCTCCATTGTACCTGCCTCGCCGGCCACTTCTCTTCATCCAGACCGAGTTCACGAATCACCCGCTTGATGAGGCGTAATTGATCATCACTATCAAGGATCTGAAAGTTTTCAGGCAACCCTGCCTCCTTGTGGTGAAAACGAAGCAGACGATGAGCGATACCGTGAAAGGTCCCCACCCACATACCCCCGACGGCCTGACCTATGAGTGCCTCGATCCGCCCACGCATCTCCGTCGCCGCCTTGTTGGTAAACGTGACAGCGAACAGGCTGAAAGGGGAGAGCCGTTCCACCTGCAACAGCCAGGCAATGCGATGAACGAGAACCCGGGTCTTTCCGCTACCCGCACCCGCAATCACCAAGACATGTCCCGGGGAGGCAGAAACTGCCTCTCTTTGCGCTTCGTTAAGTGGTTCAAGGAGATAGGTGAGATCCATTATTAGATATTCAGCAATTCAGAGAATTTTTAACTAAAAACATCTAGAATAGGTATTGCCATCTGTTTCGTTTTTCCCGAAACTATGAAGTCATGGCAGGGATGCATAGGAAGAATCATTGCTTCCCCATAGTTGGATTCGACGGTATCTACATGCTCTTGCTTGCCGGAGAAATAGCATCATGCCACAAACGGTTCGTATCAACCACGCACAAAACGCCGTCCCCACCTTGCAGCGCCTCCTCTACATTGAAGACGAACCCTCCATTCAGGCCATCGTCAAACTAACCCTCGAAGATATCGGCCGATTCACTGTTCACGGCTGCACCTCAGGGAGTGAGGCCATAGCGACCGGGGCCGATTTCATGCCGGATCTGATCCTGCTGGATGTGATGATGCCCGGGATGGATGGACCAACAACGCTCAAGGCACTTCGCCAACTGCCGGAACTGGCCGCAACCCCGGTAATCTTCATGACCGCAAAGAACAGTCCTGAAGAGATCGCTCGCCTTAAAGCAGAAGGTGCCATTGCAGTGATCACGAAACCGTTCGATCCCCTTACCCTTTGCGACGAAATCCAGAACGCCTGGCACACCCATACTCAAGGGTAGCTCTCGGCGTTATGGTCTGCTGTAATAAAACCGTACACGGATAAACCCGCATATGCTGGATGCCGACAAGAAAGCCACTCATGGGTGCACGCAACCCAGCGAAAAAACCGACATGGGGGATTGTTTTCATGAATCAAGAAAGGGAAAGGCTGAAGCAACGCCTGCGAATCCTGCAGCAACGATACACGCGGTCGCTCCCGGAAAGGATCCAAAAGATAGAGGGGTACTGGCAGCAGGTTATTCAGGGAGAAGAGAAGCAGCAAGCGCTCGAACAGCTACTGCACGCGGTACACAACTTGACCGGCTCGGGTTCCATCTACGGCCATCCCCGAATCAGCGAGCTGGCCGGCCAACTGGAACCGGTACTTGCCGAAATCCAAAGTACTTCCCAGCTCCCTCCGGAACTGCAAGAAAAGGTAGAGAAATCCCTCCATGCTCTCCGCATGGCAGCAGAACCCCCACCCTGAGCCACTACTCCACTGTCACCGATTTGGCCAGATTTCTTGGCTGATCCACATCAGTGCCCTTTATCAGTGCCACGTGATAGGAGAGTAGTTGAAGGGGAATGGTAAAGATGATCGGGGCAATCTCGTCTTCAACCGGAGAAATATCGAAGATCTGGATCCCGTCACCACTCTCCATCTCTGCACGAGTATCGGCAAAGACTATCAATTCACCGCCCCTCGCCCGCACCTCCTGAAGGTTGGATTTCAGTTTTTCCAGCAACTCGTTATTGGGCGCCACCACAATAACCGGCATATCAGCATCCACAAGCGCCAAAGGACCATGTTTCAGCTCACCCGCCGGATAGGCCTCTGCGTGAATATAAGATATCTCTTTCAGCTTGAGAGCCCCTTCCATAGCCACCGGATATTGCGCACCTCGGCCCAGGAACAAGGCATGGTGCTTGTCGGCAAACTGCTCGGCCAGACGCTCAATAACGGGATCAAGCCGCAGAACCTCCTCGATGCGGCGTGGCAAGCTTTGCAGCTGTGCCACCAACCGCGCCTCCTCCCGCTCTGACATCCCATGGCGGCGGCCGAGCACGATCACCAGCAACATCAGCGCCACCAGCTGAGTGGTGAAAGCCTTGGTGGAGGCCACACCAATCTCCGGCCCGGCTCGGGTCATCAGTGCAAGATCAGATTCCCGCACCAGTGAGCTCTCCGGTACGTTGCAAATGGTCAACGCCTTGCCGAATCCAAGCCGCTTGGCCTCTTTGAGTCCGGCGAGCGTATCAGCCGTCTCCCCCGACTGGGAGATAGTCACCACCAGCGAGTTACGTCGCACCACCTGCTTGCGATAGCGGAACTCGCTGGCCACCTCAACACTACAGGGAATCCCAGCCAAGGATTCCAGCCAATAGCGCCCGATCAACCCCGCGTGATAACTGGTACCACAGGCAATGATATGCACCCCCTGAACGGCATCAAAGATCTCACCGGCAGTGGGACCGAAGGCCCCCTCCAATACCCGGTCACTACTGATCCGACCCTCCAGAGTATTGGCAACCGCCTGCGCCTGCTCGAAGATCTCTTTCTGCATGTAGTGGCGATAGTTACCTCGCTCCGCCGCATCTGCCGTCAACTCACTCTCTCGGATCGGCCGTTCCACTTGCCGGCCCCGCGCATCGTAGATGGTCAATCGATCTCGGCGCAAATCGGCAATGTCCCCCTCTTCCAGAAAGATAAAACGCTGGGTCACCGGAAGGAGAGCTGCCACATCGGAGGCAATGAAATGCTCCCCGATCCCGATCCCAATCACCAGAGGACTCCCCAGGCGCGCAGCCACTAGCCGCCCCGGCTCTGTACGACTGATCACTCCAAGAGCATAGGCCCCTTCCAGATCTGCAGTGGTGGCGCGTACCGCCTCCAGCAGGTCCTTCCCTTGATCAAGATAGCGGTGCACCTGATGAACCACAGTTTCGGTATCCGTATCCGAAGTGAAACGATAACCGGCTGCCCCCTGCTGCTCTCGCAGTTGTTCATGATTTTCGATAATGCCGTTGTGCACCACCGCCACATTCTCATTGCAGATGTGAGGATGGGCGTTAGACTCACTGGGCTTCCCATGGGTCGCCCAACGGGTATGGGCGATACCGGCATGTCCATGAAGTGGGTTCTGCTCCATACCCTTCTCCAGCACACTCACCTTGCCCACGGCACGCTGCCGCTCCAGCCGGCCTTCTGAATCCAGTACCGCAATACCCGCAGAGTCATAACCCCGGTACTCCAGGCGCTTCAGGCCCTCCAGAAGGATCGGTGTCACATCTCGCTCAGCAACGGCGCCAACGATTCCACACATACGATTGCTCTCCTAACAGATTGTCGGGCTGATTTTTTGGAATGGCTATTCTTGCTCCAACGGCAATGCCCGTCGGCTCAATCCCCTTTTTTGACCGGCCGGCTCCACCCGCGAACCGTCTTTTGCTCGGCCCGGGCCAGCGTCAACTCTCCTGCCGGGGTATCGCGGGTGATGGTAGAGCCTGCACCGATGGTTGCCCCCGCACCAACCTCCACCGGTGCAACCAACTGACTATCCGAGCCAATAAAGGCGTTGTCACCGATCACCGTACGGTGCTTGTTCGCGCCATCGTAGTTGCAGGTAATCACCCCGGCGCCAATATTGACCTCACGGCCCACCACGCTATCCCCCACATAACTCAGATGGTTAATCTTCGAGCCACTGGCTACCTGACTCTTCTTTATCTCCACGAAATTACCGATATGAACCCCATCCGCCAACCGAGTCTCCGGCCGGATGCGCGCGAAAGGTCCAATGCGACATTCCGCACCGATATCAGCCTGTTCCAGCACACAGTGACTGTTGATCCGCGTCCCGGAACCTATGGAGACATCGCGCAGATAGCAATACGGCCCCACATAGACCCCTTCACCCAGCGTAACCTCGCCTTCGATGACTACATTTACATCAATGATCACGTCCCGGCCGACTTGCAATCCACCCCGAAGATCAAACCGTTCCGGATCCAGCAGGGTTACTCCGGACAGCATCAACTCTTCACAACGGCGCCGCTGATAGTCCCGCTCCAACGCCGCCAACTGGACTCGGTTGTTGACACCCATGACTTCAGCAATGGTTGCAGGGTTTGTGGTCTCCACCGGAACACCCTCTTGCACCGCCTTGGCGATAACATCGGTCAGATAATACTCCCCTTGGGCATTGTTATTATCCAGGCCATCCAACCAACGCCGCAGATTTGCAGCACCAGTAGCCAGCATCCCGGTGTTCACCTCCCGGATTCCACGCTGCTGCTCTGACGCATCCTTCTCTTCCACGATGGAAAGCACCCGCCCGCTATCATCACGGACGATACGACCGTAACCCCGGGGATCCGGCAACCGGGTAGTTAACAAACCCAACCCCTGTTGTGCTACCTCCGCCAATCGGTGGAGAGTATCGGAGGTGATTAGAGGCACATCGCCATAAAGCACCATCACCGTATGGTGATCGGGAATGGCCGGCATCGCCTGATTGACCGCGTGACCGGTACCCAGCTGCTCCGCCTGCTCCACCCACCGCACCGGCTGGGAGGCAAGAGCACTGCGCACGCGCTCTCCCCCATGGCCATAAACCACATAGATATCGTCTGCCAAAAGCCCGCGGGCTGCATCAATCACGTGCTGCAACATCGGCTTACCACCAATGGCATGCAACACCTTGGGCAAAGCGGAACGCATGCGCGTTCCCTGCCCCGCGGCAAGAATAATGACGCTAAGATTTGATGACATAAAGCGATTACTCGTCCCTTTTTATTTGCTGTAGCCGGCCTCTCAGCATTTGTACATCGCTGACCCCCCTGGTCAATCGCCGACAGACATGGGCAATCCCGCCCGATATGGTCTATATATATTACTGTCGTATGATAAACCGACTTTCTCTCCATTAAAAGCACCGCACCACCAGGGGCACAGCAGCATGAGAACCTTCATCCGACAGCCTGCTGAAATAGCTGTCGAGATCGATATCGTGGATGCATCGGCAGTCGAAAACCGCCTGCTCAAAAATATCAGCTTTGGTGGTCTATGTTACCGGGCAGACCGACCGGTCGAGACGGGTACCAAGGTTGCTGTCCGCCTACCGCATTCGTCCCCCAGTCGTGAACTCGAAGTCCGAGGCAAGGTCTCCTGGTGCCGACAACGAGAACAAGATACCGAGATAGGCGTCCAGTTTCTGCCCGAAGATGCCGAAAACAGAGTGCTTCTCGTGGAGCAGGTTTGCGAACTCGAGCACCGCCGCAAGGAACGCACTCAAAAGAGAAGGCATTCCGCCGGCCCCTAAAATACAACACCAATCTGAACCCCCTATAAAACTTCCCTGCTCCCGGCTCATATCACAGAAGGAACACCGTGTCTGGCACCGAGAGCTCCATACTAATGGGAAGGTGATCGGAAAATGAGTGCTTAAGCACCTGTGCCCGATGGACCTCCAGCTCTGGAGTCACCAGAATGTGATCGATATTACGATTGGGCTGCCAGCTGGGAAAAGTGTGAAACTGATCGAGGGGCTCGTTCAAGCGGGTTCGACGAAACAGATAGCGCAACTCTGGACTGTCAGGCTGACAATTCATGTCACCCATCAAGACTACATGAGGATACTGGTTAATCAGATCTGCAAGATAGCTGAGCTGCTCAAACCGTACCCGTCGGCTCAAAGCCAAATGAATGTTGAAAACCACCAGTGATTCGTCGCCATGACCATACAGTGCTGCAGTAAAACCTCGGCCAGGGATCAACCCCGGCAGACGTTGCTCAGCCACCTTTGCCGGGCGAATCCGGCTCAGGATCCCAGTGGCATGCTGGGCAAACTTTCCCAGGCGACGATTGATCCGATGATGCCAGAAGGGAAATCCGGCCTTCTCCGCCAGATATTCGGTCAAATTGATGAAATTACTGCGGAGACTGCCGGCATCCACCTCCTGCAATCCTACAATATCGTAGTCTCGCAGCTGGTTGGCGATATGATCCAGATTACTGAACCGTTCTGAATGGGGAAGAATGTGACGCCAGCTCTTGGTGAGGTAGTGACGTGGCCGATGGGTCGCTATCCCTACCTGAATATTGTAGCTGAGAAGTTTCAAACGCGTCCCCGAAGCTGTTTGAAACGGCACACCCGGTTGCTTCTCCGCCAGCTCAAGGCTGTTCAGATGGGACATACCATCTCCCCCATCCTTTTTGTCAGTTTAAGATTCTCACTGTAATCCACGGGACAATCGATAATAGTCACTGTGTTACTCTGCAGCGCATCCCGCAAAACCGGCAGCAGCTGGGCAGTCTCTTCGATACGAATCCCCCGGGCACCAAAGGATTCCGCATACTTAACAAAATCGGGATTACTGAAATCAACGTTCGACTTCCGACCGAACCGGTTCATCTGTTTCCATTCGATCAACCCATAGCCCCCGTCATTCCAGATCAATACTACCAACGGCACCTTCAACCGGACCGCTGTCTCGATCTCCTGGGAGTTCATTAAAAACCCGGCATCACCAGTCACTGCCACCACCCTGCGATCGGGCATGGCCAACGCAGCGGCTATGGCACCCGGCACCGCAATCCCCATACTGGCAAACCCATTGGAGATAATGCAGGTGTTGGGCCGCTCACAGCGGAACATGCGTGCCATCCACATCTTGTGTGCACCTACGTCACAGACAGCAATATCCGGGAGATCCATCGCCGTACGCAGGTCCCAGATTATTTTCTGTGGTTTCACCGGAAAACTGAGATCCTCTCGGTGCTGGTTCATATCTTCCACCAGGATCTCCCGCAACGCCCGCATGGCATGGCCGGTGTGCGGTGTGGCCAGCTCGGCGATCCGCAGCAAGCTGTGCTTCAGATCCCCTACTACGCCGACTTTGACCGGGTAATAGGCATCTACTTCCGCCGGTGACATGTCAATATGAACAATAGCTCGATCCTTGGTGGGGTGCCAGAGATAGGGATGATACTCCACCAGATCATAACCAATACAGATAATCACATCGGCTCGGTCAAAGCCGCAGGTAACATAATCCTTTGATTGCAAGCCAGCACTTCCCAGTGCAAGCGGATTACCAGCAAACGGCACCACACCCTTGGCCATAAAGGTATTGGTAACTGGAATGTTCAGCCGATGGGAAAAATCAGCCAACTGCTGCCATGCCTTGCCGCGGATCACTCCATTTCCTGCCAGAATGATGGGGTTTTTCGCTTCGGAGATCACCTTTGCCGCATATTCCACACGCTCTCGCGGCGGCTCGGGAACAGTGGCATGCTTGACCGGCAACGGCTCGTCATCGATGGGCATCTCGGCAATATTTTCCGGGAACTCGATGAAACAGGCCCCGGATTTCTCGGTCTGTGCCACCTTAAACGCCTTGCGTACCACCTCGCTGATGATGTTTGGCGTCAACAGACGGGAAGAGTATTTGGTAACCGGGTGAAATATGCGTTCCAGATCCAGAACCTGGTGCGACTCCTTGTGCAAACGGTTGGTGGCGGCCTGCCCGGCGATTGCCACTACCGGCGCATGATCCATGTTGGCATCAGCCACGCCGGTGATGAGGTTGGTTGCCCCGGGTCCCAATGTCGCAAGGCAAACTCCCGCTTTCCCCGTCAGCCGGCCATGGACATCGGCCATAAACGCGGCTCCCTGCTCATGGCGCACCGTAACAAAACGGATGGAAGAATCGAGCAGGGCGTCCATGAATTCCAGATTCTCTTCCCCCGGAATCCCGTAGATGCATTCGACACCCTCGTTCTCAAGGCATTTAATGAACAGTTCCGCTGCCTTCATTCCCCCTCCCTTGCTCTCTTTCGCCTATCTCTATCGGCCAGCCACCAGATTTTTTCACCAACGAGGGAGCAATTTTCCAAAGGCAGCACTTACCCCGCTTGAATGAAAAATTGACGACAATCTATTTCTTGGCAGCAGCTGTCTCTTTGCGAACCAGATAATCGACTACCTTGAGCATCTCGGAATAGGTCCTGGCATTGCGGCTGTTAATTCGATATTTGCCATTTACAATCAGCGCAGGAACTCCATCAATACCATAGCGTTTGGTCAGCTGGATAGCCCGCTTCACCTGGCTCTTCACGGTGAAAGAATTGAATGCCTTGTAGAAATCCTCTTTGCTCACGCCATTCTCAGCAAAAAGCAGCTGCAGACTGGCCGGAGTGGGAAACTTGCGCCCACCCTGGTGCATGGCATCAAACAGGGCATCATGGATCTTGCCGCTGATTCCCAGCGCCTTGGCGGTGTAAAAGGCCTGCGCGTGCAACTCCCATAACTTGTTGAACACCGCCGGAATATGCACAAACTCCACATTGGCCGGTTTGCGCATCAACCACCGCTTTATATAGGGATCAAAATCATAACAGTGCGGACACCCATACCAGAACAGCTCTACCACCTCAATCTTGTCACCGGTAGTAGTTGGCACCGATGGCTCAATACGCTGATAGTGAACCCCTTCCTTATATTCCGCTGCTGCAATCCCGGCAAAACTGCTCAACGATACGAGCAGGAAAACAATCCATCCCTTTTTCAAGCCTTGCACCATACAACCCCCTGTGTGTTCATTGACTGGTCCAAACTGCCCAATAAAACTATATAGTGCCGAACTAATGCAGAAAGTTCCACCGGCGATTTGCGAAAAACGCGGGATGCTTTATTCTATTTCACGACAGGGCGGTTTCCCGACCTGGATAATCAACACGGAGACAAAAGATGGAGAGCGCCACGATCGACCTTACCGAATTCCTCAACCAACAATATCTATGCGAATCTCTGACTATCAAAGAGGTCAAAACCCTGCTTGAATACACCGAGCTGATAACCTTCAAAAAGAAAGAAATCATTGCTGATATTGGTGAGGTCGGAGAAGCACTCTATTTTGTGGTGAAGGGAGAGGCAGCCCTGGTTTACGACGATGGAAACCAACAGGTGGAGATCGGCCGCATGAAAGAAGGAGAGCTGATGGGAGAAATGTCCTTTTTCGATCGTCAACCCCGCTCCGTGCGTATGGTTGCCATGTCGCCCGATACCCGCTTGCTGAAATTGACACGCACCATGTACAAACGACTCCGAGTGGAACACCCCTTTATCGCAGTCAATCTCTTGGAGCACGCAATTATTAGTCTCGACCATTTGATTCGGCGCGTCAGTAGCGACGTCGCCACGTTCAATCGATATTTTTACGCTCCCGGCAAGAAGTAGCCACGCCTTCTGGCAAACAAAAAGGGACGGCTTTCAGCCGTCCCTTTCTATATGGCTCTACCATTGAGAGATCAATGTAGCCCGGCAACATACTCCGCCACTGCCTTGATCTCATCGGCGCTCATCTTGCTGGCAATGCTGCGCATCATCTTGTTGGCATCATTGCTGCGAGCACCGGACTTGAAGTCATTAAGCGCTTTTACCACATAAGCCGCCTGCTGACCCCCTATTTTCGGGTAGTTTGCTGCCGGATTTCCGGCCCCGGCAGGCCCATGACATGCGATACATGCTGCCACACCGGTATCCACGTTGCCGCCACGATACAGCTTTTCGCCCAGTGCAACGAGCTCAGGATTCCCCTTTCCGGGACTCAATGGCTGGCCGGCAAAAAAGGCTGCCAGGTCCTCGATATCTTGTTCGCTCAAGGGAGCGGCCATGGGCGCCATGGTCGGATCCTTCCGCGCACCAGATTTGAAATCCTTCAACTGCTTGGACAAATAAGCTGCATGTTGCCCCGCCAGCTTGGGGAAATTTGGCACCAGGCTGTTACCATCGGCACCATGACAGGCACCGCAAGCTGCCGCCTTTCCTTTCCCCGCGTCAGCGCTACCCGCACCATGGGCACCGCTTACAAAGCCAACCGCCAGCAACGCGACAATCGCTAACTTTTTCATGGATAGCTGTTTCCCGAGAAAATAGGTTCAAGTTATTGTCGAGCGCCCTTCACTATTCAAGGACTATTTTACAGTACTCAACATGTAGGCAACGGCATCCTTCACAGCCTCGTCGCTCAGGTCGGTACGTCCACCCTTCGGAGGCATGGAACCTGCTTCACCAGTGAAACCCTCGATGGCATGCTTGTCGAGAGTTGCCTCTCCTTTGGCAATGCGGTCTTTCCACGCGGCTTTGTCACCCAGCTTTGGAGCACCAGCTACACCGGCATCATGACAAGCAAAGCAGACCTGCTTGTAGATCTCTTCTCCCTTTGCCGCATCCGCAGCCTGGGCAACCCCCACACCAAACATGGCAAAACCCGCCAAAGCGATAGCAGTTCTCTTCATGGTAAACCTCTCCTTAATTGCTTTCCGCCATTTTTCTGAAAACGGCGCTCTATTCAAATTGCCACACCCTGCAGGTGGGCAAGCTTGTCCAGTATTTTTCTGCTGCATTTCAAAGCAAAAAACACCGGCGATGGTACAGCACTCTGTCGTTTGATGTCAAATTGACCTACATCAATCAACAGGCACCCATTGAGACTAACGACATTTTCAAATGTTCCCTTCCATTTGTTGCGCGTTTCATACAAAATCGCCGAGGATTCAAGCCTGATCGGAAAACCTCCTTTTCCTCCCCATATGTTCCAGTCTACTGCCAAACGCTTTGAAAAATCTTGCCAAACCACGAATTTATATTCATTTTCAATAGGTTAATCGAAAGCGTAGAACGCCGAGACCGCCCGGACCACCCATCCAAATCAGATTCGGCATATTTGCCACAGGACCTTGCCATGAGGATGTCACCAATGTCATTCTCTCCCGTTCCGCAATTCCTCCACGCCGATAGCTCATATTGACAGAGCCTGATATCGCTATCATACTGATCGATTCACCAAGCTCAGTTTGAGAAATATCGAGGAGAAACATGGCCAATTCACCGCAAGCCAGAAAGCGCGCCCGTCAGGCGGAAAAGCGTCGGCGTCACAACGCCAGCATGCGTTCGATGATGCGAACCTACATCAAGAAAGTTGTGCGGGCCATCGAGGCTGGAAACAAGGCCGATGCAGAGACGGCCTATCGGGTTGCAATCCCGGTCATCGATCGGATGGCGGGTAAGGGTTTGATCCATAAAAACAAGGCAGCCCGGCATAAAAGCCGCCTCAACAGCCGCATCCGAGCGCTCTGATATTCTCGAAGCGTCCGGAATGGGCGCTTTGAAGCTTTCCCCTGCCTTTGCAACCCCATTGCCCAGATACCAGCCTTCAGATCGGGTGACAAACCGCTGAAGAAACAGTGGACGGCAAGCTCCGGGTTTCAACGAACAAGCTGCTCGTCTGCACTACTCAGGCAGGTGGCTTCGTCAGCCAGAACCACCAGACGATGGCGACAATCAACGCCACCCCTGTCAGATTGATAAGAATCGTCGTCATCGTTTCACATCCCAGCGGGTCTGAATAGACGCAGCCGATTGGCATTGCTCACAACGGTGAGCGAGGACATCGCCATGGCCGCACCAGCCACCATGGGATTCAATAAAACACCCAAAAAAGGGTAGAGCATCCCAGCGGCCACGGGGATGCCGATGCTGTTGTAGACAAAGGCTCCGAAAAGATTCTGCTTGATGTTGCGCACCGTTGCAGCGGAGATAGCAATGGCATTGGCGACACCATGCAACGACCCCCGCATCAATGTGACATCCGCACTTTCGATGGCCACGTCGGTCCCGCCACCTACGGCGAACCCCACATCAGCGCGTGCCAACGCCGGCGCATCATTGATGCCATCACCCACCATACCTACCCGTTCCCCCTCACCCTGCAGACGAGCGATTCTCTCCCCCTTTTCACCAGGTAGCACCTGGGCAATCACCTCCTCAACACCTACCTGCCGTGCCACCGCCTTGGCAGTAGCCTCATTGTCCCCAGTGAGCAGCACCACCCGGATGCCGCCCCGTTTTAACCTGGCAACAGCCTCTCGGGAGTCCCGTTTGACCGGATCCGCCACCCCGATCACGCCGGCTGCCTTACCGTCCACCGCCAGAAAGAGCGGCGTCTCTGCCCGGCTGGAGAGTTCCACAGCTATCTGCTCCAGCACCTCCGGATTCACCCCGTTATCCCTCAGGAAACGAAGGTTTCCGAGCAACACATTCTGATCCTCCACCCGGCCTCGTACTCCCCGTCCTGCTTCAGCATGAAATTCAACGACTTCCGGAACCAACACTCCTCGCCGATTGGCCGAATCCAACACCGCCCGCGCCAGCGGGTGCTCCGAGGCCGACTCCACGGCAGCCGCAAACTGCAGCAATCTCGTTTCATCCCAACCGGAGACAGGCAGCAGGGCTGTAACCGCCGGCCTGCCCTCGGTGACGGTGCCAGTCTTGTCCAGCACCACGGTGGTCAACCGGGAAGCCTGCTGCAAGGCATCACCATTACGGATTAGCACACCATATTCCGCTGCCTTGCCTACACCCACCATGATGGACATCGGGGTAGCCAAACCGAGGGCGCAAGGACAGGCGATGATCAATACCGTCATGGTGGTCACCAGGGCATAAGCCAACCGGGGTTCCGGACCAAAATCGTACCAGACCAGGAAGGTAAGCACGGCAATAATAAGTACGGTAGGAACGAACACCGCCGCCACCCGATCCGCCAGCCGACCAATGGCCGGCTTGCTCGCCTGCGCCTGGCGCACCATTTCTATGATTTGGGCGAGAACCGTATCTCTGCCGATACGCTTGGCCTGGAACAGAAAGGTGCCACTCTGGTTGATGGTTCCTGCCGTCACTTCATCACCCACCCCTTTCTTCACCGGCAGTGGCTCTCCGGTGAGCATCGACTCGTCCACCGTTGAACCACCCTCGACGATCACCCCGTCCACGGCTATCCGCTCCCCAGGCCGGACGCGTAGGGTCTCATTCAATCCAATTTGCTCAATGGGGACATCCTGTTCCTTGCCACCACGAACCACTCGCGCCGTCCTGGGTTGCAAATGGATCAAACGCTTGATCGCCTCAGATGTCTTGCCTCGGGCACGCATCTCCAGCGCGGAACCCAAACTGATGAGGGCGATGATGATGGCAGCAGCATCAAAGTAGGCATGCTGGGCAAGGGTAGGCACACGATGAGGGAAAAGTACCACTCCCATGGAGAATAACCAGGCGCTGCCGGTACCCACGGCAATCAGGGTGTCCATGTTAGCATTGTGGTGCTGGAACGATTTCCACGCGCCGACGAAGAAATGTCCTCCGGAAATCACCAGAACCGCCAACGTCGCCAAGCCAGCGAGCAGCCAGAAAATCCGTCCGCCCGCATTGTCCAGTGGCGGCAGAAGTCCAAATATGCCACCCAGGAACAGGATACCCCCTATGCTGCCCGCCAGCACCGTGTTGCGTAGCAAGCGCTGGTAGTGAGCCCGCTCAGCAGCCTCCTTTTCTGACTCATCGTCGATTCCGCGCAGCTCTGCGGCATCGTAGCCCGCTGCCTGTACTGCGCTGATCAACTGATCAGCAGTAACATCACCTTCCACAGTAGCGGTATGCTCGGCAAAGTTGACTGACGCGCTTTGCACTCCCGTGACACCACGCAGTACCTCTTCCACCGCGGCCACGCAGCCGGCACAACTCATTCCCGAGACAGAGAGCCGTATCTGCCGCTCCGGCATGGGTTTACCCTGTACTTGCCCGAGATTCAAAAAGGAATGTCATCATCGAAATCGTCAAGACCGCCGGCCGATGGCTGGACGGCGGATTTCGCCCCGCCCTGGGACTGGGCCGGTGGCTGCTGGCCAAAATCAGCGCTGCGCTCCCCTCCCCGGCTGTCCAGCATCTGCAAATCGTTGGCAATGATCTCCGTAGTGTAACGATCATTGCCATTCTGATCCTGCCACTTTCGGGTCTGCAACCTTCCCTCGATATACACCTTGGAACCCTTGCGCAGATACTCACCGGCTATCTCTGCCAGCCGCCGGTAGAGCACCACACGGTGCCATTCGGTCCGCTCCTGCATCTCACCGGTCTGCTTGTCCTTCCACTGCTCGCTGGTGGCCATGGTGATATTAGCCACGGCTCCGCCGTTAGGCATGTAGCGAACTTCAGGATCGTTGCCTAGATTACCGATCAGAATAACCTTGTTGATGCCTCTTGCCATGATTCTCTCCTAAGAAATCTCATCCATTTGAATAACGAGCCAGCGCAGCCTTGTCCAGACGCTCCAGATCCACCTTCAGATAAGCAACTCCATCCTCTGGCAAAACCAGTGCCTCCTCGACCCCCTTCTCTTTTAGCAGCTGTCGGGCCAGTGCCTCTGCCTGCTGTGTATCCACCTCCCCCACATTGATCAAATAGCTACTCAGGTAGGGAGGTTCCCGCATGGTCACCGCGAGCAGAAACCAGGCAATGGTGATGGCCGCGCTGAACAGGAATACTCCACCAATGCCGTAACGACCACTGAGCCAACCTCCCATGAATCCACCTGCGAAGGCTCCCAGGAACTGGGCACTGGAGTACACTCCCATGGCGGTTCCCTTGCTCCAGGCGGGGGCAATCTTGGCCACCAGCGACGGCAGACTAGCCTCTAGCAGATTGAAGGCGGTAAAGAACAGCAGCAATGCCACCACTGTCCCCATGATGCTGCCGTGAGCAAGCCACATTCCAATCATTGCCATCCCCAATGCCAGGATGGCACCGGAAAACACCTGCTTCATCCGCCGCTTTTTCTCTGCAAGGATGATGAAAGGGACCATGGCCACGAAGGCAGCCAACATCACCGGCAAATAGATATGCCAGTGCTGGTTCACCGGCAATCCGGCTCCATCGCGCAGAATGTGGGGAACCACTACAAAGATGGCAGTAAGCGCCATATGCAGGGAAAAGATGCCGAAATCCAGGCGGAGAAGCTGGCCATTGGACAACACCTCGCGGAACTGGCCTGGCACCGCCTCGGTATCGGGATGACGATGCAGATGGAGCGGACGCGGTACCCAGAACTGCAGCACCGCGATCCCGGCCAGCGCCAACAAGGCAGTCAGCCAGAAAATCCCTGGCACGCCAATCCAATGCGCTAGCATGGGACCTGCCACCAGCGCTACGGAAAACGAGACCCCGATGCTGATTCCGATGCCGGCCATCACCTTCAAGCGATGCTCCTCGCGGGTGAGGTCCGCCGCCAGCGCGAGCACCACCGCCGCCACAGCCCCCGCTCCTTGGAGCGCCCGGCCCAGGATTACTCCCTGGATGGAGTCGGAGACAGCGGCAACAATGCTCCCCATCGCGAAGATCAACAATCCTGCAGTAATTACCGATTTGCGTCCGATACGATCCGAGATCAATCCGAAGGGGATCTGGAACAACGCCTGAGTAAGACCGTAGATACCGAGAGCCACACCCACCAGCGTAGGGGTCACCCCTTGCAGGTTCTCCGCGTAGAGAGCAAACACCGGCAGGATCATGAACAACCCCAGCATGCGCAGCGCATAGATGCTGGCCAGGGAGGCAGCTGCCCTGCGCTCGAAGGGTGTCATGGCGTCGGATGTCATCGGTTGCATCAATTCGGAGCTTTCTTTGCTTCTTGCGGCCAAAGCATTTTATAGTAACAGGTTGCGTTGCGCAGAGAAAAAACGAAATGGAGAAAGTGATCAAGATCCGTGGGGCAAAGACTCACAACCTGCAGAATATCAGCCTGGACCTTCCCCGGGACCGGCTGATCGTATTCACCGGCCTCTCCGGCTCGGGTAAATCTTCACTCGCCTTTGATACCATCTATGCTGAAGGACAAAGACGCTACGTAGAATCCCTTTCCAGCTACGCCCGCCAGTTTCTGTCAATGATGGAAAAACCCGATGTGGAGCACATCGAAGGGTTGTCGCCAGCCATCTCCATCGAGCAGAAATCCACCTCCCACAATCCACGTTCCACCGTCGGTACGGTCACCGAAATCTATGATTATCTGCGCCTATTATTTGCCCGTGCCGGGGAGCCCCGTTGCCCCGATCACGGCCACATCCTGCAGGCACAGACCATCAGCCAGATGGTCGATCAAGTTATCTCCCTTCCAGAAGGGAGCCGCCTATTGTTGCTGGCACCAGTGATCCAGGAACGCAAGGGGGAACACCAGCAGCTCTTCGAAGAACTTCGTGCCCAGGGATTTGTGCGAGTACGGATCAACGGGAAGATTCACGAGTTGGACGACCTGCCCCACCTGGAGAAAAACCAGAAACACACCGTTGAGGTGGTGGTGGATCGCTTTAAGGTTCGCCCTGATCTGGCACAGCGCCTTGCCGACTCCTTCGAGACCGCCCTGCAGCTGGCCAACGGGTTGGCACGTATCGCCTTCATGGATGAGGAGGAGAAGGATCTGATCTTCTCCGCCCGTTTCGCCTGCCCCACTTGCGGTTATTCCCTCACCGAACTGGAGCCGCGCTTATTCTCCTTCAATAATCCTGCCGGCGCCTGCCCCGCCTGCGACGGTTTGGGCGTGAGACAGTTCTTCGATCCTGAACGGGTAGTAACCCATCCCGACCTGAGCCTTTCCGCCGGTGCCATCCGCGGCTGGGACCGGCGCAACGCCTACTACTTCCAGATGCTGGAATCCCTGGCCAAACACTATGGTTTCGATATCGACACTCCCTTTGGAGAGTTGCCTGAACAAGTACAGCAGGCGATTCTCTATGGAAGTAACGGTGAACCCATTACCTTCACCTACTTCAATGAACGAGGGGGATCGAACGTCAAGACCCAGCCCTTCGAGGGGATTATCCCCAACATGGAACGTCGTTACCGGGAGACCGAATCGAACGCGGTGCGCGAAGAGCTGGCCAAATACCTGAACCAGCAATCCTGTCCGGAGTGTCAGGGGTGCCGCCTCAACCGCGCCGCGCGCCACGTCTTTGTGGCCGGACACACTTTGCCTGAAATCACATCCCTTCCGGTGGGCACCGCATATGAATCTTTTCTTAACCTCCGACTGCCGGGCAAGGCAGGTGAAATCGCCGCCCCCATCCTCAAAGAGATCGTCCTGCGGCTGCGTTTCTTGGTCAACGTAGGGCTGGACTACTTAACGCTGGATCGCAGCGCCGAAACCCTCTCCGGCGGGGAAGCTCAGCGTATCCGCCTGGCCAGCCAGATCGGTGCCGGCCTGGTGGGGGTTATGTATATCCTTGATGAACCCTCCATCGGACTGCATCAGCGAGATAACGAGCGGCTGCTACAGACCCTCACCTATCTCCGCGACCTGGGTAACACCGTCATCGTGGTGGAACATGATGAGGATGCCATCCGTCGTGCTGACCACATCGTCGACATCGGACCAGGTGCCGGCGTCCACGGAGGCCGAATCGTGGCTCAGGGGACGATTCAGGACATCACTCAATGTGAACACTCACTGACGGGGCAGTTTCTCTCGGGAAAACGCCGGATTGAAGTACCGGCGCAGCGGCATACCCCGGATCCGGAGCGGATGCTGATATTGCACGGTGCTACCGGTAACAACCTCAAGGGAGTAGACGCGGCCATCCCCATCGGTCTGATGACCGCCGTGACTGGCGTCTCTGGTTCTGGCAAATCCACCCTGATCAACGATACCCTCTACCGCCTGGCGGCCCGTACCCTACACAAGGCGATGACCAACCCGGCACCCTGTGAGGGAATCAGTGGCCTCGAACATTTCGACAAGGTGGTAGATATCGACCAGAGTCCCATCGGACGCACCCCCCGCTCCAATCCCGCCACCTACACCGGCATCTTCACTCCTATCAGGGAACTATTCGCTGGGACCCCCGAGGCCAGAGCCCGTGGTTACACTCCTGGCCGCTTCAGCTTCAACGTCAGGGGGGGGCGCTGCGAAGCGTGCCAGGGAGATGGTGTGATCAAGGTTGAGATGCACTTTCTACCCGATGTCTACGTGCCCTGTGACGTCTGCAAAGGAAAACGCTATAACCGCGAAACCCTGGAGATACACTACAAAGGGAAAAACATTCATGAAGTGCTGGAGATGACGGTAGAGGACGCGCGGAACTTCTTCGACGCCATCCCGCCCTTGGCGCGCAAACTGCAAACCCTCATTGAAGTGGGATTGGGATATATCCGGCTCGGCCAAAGTGCAACCACTCTCTCCGGTGGTGAGGCGCAGCGCGTCAAACTGGCCCGCGAGCTTTCTAAACGAGACACCGGGAACACCCTCTACATCCTGGACGAGCCCACCACCGGTCTCCATTTCCACGACATCGAACAGTTACTCAAGGTATTGCACCGGTTACGCGATCGGGGCAACACCATCGTAGTCATCGAACACAACCTGGATGTCATCAAAACCGCCGACTGGATCCTGGACCTGGGCCCGGAAGGGGGCGAAGGCGGTGGTACCCTGGTGGCCGCCGGCCCGCCAGAGGCCATTGCTACAAACCCACTCTCCCATACCGGGCGATTCCTTGCACCGATGCTCCCGAGCATCGACACTCACCTGAAAGATGTCTCCGCAAGCTAAGGGCTTTCCCTTCGCGGTGGCTTTCCTTCCCTACCCGGTAGCAAACCCTCCGACGCGGACCCGTCCTCAAAGAGATGGCCGGCTCAGGCTCCGGCCACCTTTGGTAAACGAGCGAGCGCCTCTTCGATGGCCTTTTCTGGATAATCGAAATCCTCCAGCTCGCCGGCAAAATATTTATCGTAGGCCGCCATGTCGAAGTGGCCGTGTCCGGAGAGATTGAAAAACAGCACCCTGGCCTCACCGCTCTCTTTGCAACGGAGCGCCTCGTCGATGACTGCCCGGATGGCGTGATTGGATTCCGGTGCCGGAATGATCCCTTCGGTGCGGGCAAACTGGACACCCGCTTCGAAAGTGGCCAGCTGCGGCACCGCCACCGCCTCCACCAGTCCTTCATGGTGGAGCTGAGACACCAGGGCGGAATCGCCGTGATAGCGCAGACCACCGGCATGGATACCGGGTGGAACGAAATCATGTCCGAGCGTGTACATCTTCAACAACGGGGTCATGCCGATGGCGTCACCAAAGTCGTAGGCATAGTGGCCCCGGGTGAGCGTAGGGCAGGAGCTCGGCTCCACGGCCACCAGGCGCACCGCCTTGCCGGCCGCCTTGTCGGCCAGGAACGGAAAGGCTACGCCGCCAAAGTTGGACCCCCCACCACAAGGGGCATAGATGGCATCCGGATATTCACCGATCTTTTCGAATTGCTTCTTCGCCTCCTGACCGATGATGGTCTGGTGCAGCAGCACATGGTTGAGCACCGAACCAAGGGCATAGTTGGTGTCGTCGCGCGAGGCAGCCTCCTCCACTGCCTCGGAGATGGCGATACCGAGCGAACCCGGAGAGTCGGGACGTTCAGCCAGGATGCGGCGCCCCGCCTCGGTCCGGTCGGAAGGACTGGCCACCACTTCCGCTCCCCAGGTCTGCATCATGGAGCGGCGCATCGGTTTCTGTTCATAACTGACTTTGACCATGTAGACCCGCACTTCCAGGCCGAACATCTGCCCAGCCAGCGCCAGAGAGGAACCCCACTGCCCCGCTCCGGTCTCGGTGGTGAGTCGCCGGATACCCGCCTCCCGGTTGTAGTAGGCCTGTGCCACGGCGGTATTTGGTTTGTGGGAGCCGGCCGGGCTGACTCCTTCATATTTGTAATAGATGCGCGCCGGGGTGCCCAGCGCCGCCTCGAGACGGTGGGCACGATAGAGCGGTGAGGGGCGCCACAGGCGATAGGCCTCGCGCACCGGCTCCGGAATGGGAATCCAGCGTTCCGCACTCACCTCCTGCTCGATGAGCGCTTCGGGGAAGATGGCCGCCAACGCTTCTGGACCAATTGGTTTGCCGTCCGGCCCCAGGGGAGGGGCAGGCGGATTGGGCATGTCGGCCACGACGTTGTACCAATGGGCGGGAATCTCATTTTCGTCGAGCAGGATCTTGGTCTGGGACATCGGCGTCTCCTCGAACGGTAGTCTGGTGAAGGAACAGCTCGACTTTACCACCCCGAGCATGCTCTTCGAAACCCCCAAACACGGCTCAAGGGGGAGATTCCTTCAACAAACGGATGAAGCGTCGTGCATCCTCGGCCATGTGGGCATTGTTGAACAGTACCCAGTTGGCTCTCTCGGGATCCAGCATCATCTTCAGCTTCCACAGCTCGGCATCCGTATAGCGGTGACGATACCCGTAAGCAGGACGACCATGCAATCGATAGTAGCGCAGCCCGTTTCCGACTGGACGACCCAGGAAGGGATCCACTCCATGAATCAAAGCAAGTTCATCGAGGAGCGGCCGGAGGAGATCGGCGGTCCACCCACTGCCCCGGGGCTCGAAAACAAGCCAAAACCGGGGGCGCTCGATAACGGCGAAAAAATGGCGCAGACGGCGTACGTTGTCCCGGGTGGGAAGAAAACTGGGCGGCGTCTGAAAGACGATTGCCCCGACCCGCAGCACCCGGGCAACCGCCAAGGTCCGCTTCCAAGCCATGCGTGTCACTGCATTCCAGCGGAATCCGCCGGCCTGTGCCAACTCGCGGGAACCAAGGGGTTCACGCAACCGTCGATAGGTCGGGCTGCCCGCCTCGTGCGTGATCAACTGCCATGCCTTGAGGGTAAAGACGAAATCAGGCGGTGCCGCCTCCCGCCACCGTTGCGCCGTATCCAGGCGAGGCGGCTGGTAAAAGGTCTGCTGAATCTCCAGGATTCGGAAATCGCGAAAACTCCTCTGGTGTGACTCGGCGAAGCCACAGGTTCCGACGAGGACCGTCGAGTGCCTCGCGGCCGCCGTCTCCATCCAATCTACGCTTTCCGCTCCAGTTGTGAGACATCCCGTACCGCGCCACGTGCAGCGGAGGTGGTCATCGCTGCGTAGGCCTGCAAGGCGGCGCTCACCTCCCGCTGCCGCTTCCGCGGCTTCCAGGCATCCACCCCTCTCGTTTCCATAGCGACACGCCGATGCTCCAACTCGGTATCAGAGAGGACCACCCGGATGGTGCGCGCAGGGATGTCGATCTCGATAATATCCCCTTCCTCCACCAGACCGATAGCACCTCCTTCGGCCGCTTCGGGAGAGACGTGCCCGATGGAAAGCCCCGAAGTCCCGCCGGAGAAACGACCATCGGTGATCAGCGCACAGCTCTTGCCGAGCCCTTTGGACTTGAGATAGCTGGTGGGATAAAGCATCTCCTGCATCCCCGGCCCGCCACGTGGCCCTTCATAACGGATGATCACCACATCCCCGGGGGCAATTCGATCCCCGAGTATGGCCTCCACCGCCGCCTCCTGGCTTTCAAAAATCCGTGCAGGACCGGAAAAGGTGAGAATGCTCTCATCCACACCGGCGGTCTTCACCACACAACCATCTTCTGCAATGTTGCCGTATAGGACTGCGAGTCCACCATCCTTGCTATAGGCATGTGCCACATCGCGGATACAACCGTGTTTCCGATCGAGATCCAACGCCGCCCAGCGATTTTCCTGACCGAAGGCTTCCTGGGTCGGCACGTTGCCCGGCGCCGCCCGGAACAGGGTATGTACTTGCTCGTCACTGGTACAACGGACATCCCAATGCGCCAGGGCATTACCCAAGGTGGCGCTGTGCACTGTAGGAACCTCCCGATGGATCAGTCCGGCCCGATCCAGTTCACCGAGGATTGCCATCACCCCACCAGCCCGGTGGACATCCTCCATGTGATATTTCTGGGTCGCGGGGGCCACCTTGCAGAGGTTGGGAACCCGGCGCGACAACCGATCGATGTCCGCCATGGTGAAAGGAACTCCCGCCTCCTCGGCGGCGGCCAACAGGTGGAGAATCGTGTTGGTGGATCCTCCCATGGCGATGTCCAGCGACATGGCATTCTCGAATGCCTCGAAGGTGGCGATGGAACGCGGCAACACCGAGGTGTCATCCTGCTCGTAATAGCGCTTGGCCAGCTCCACGATGAGACGTCCCGCCTCGAGGAACAGTCTCTTGCGATCCCGATGAGTGGCCAGCAGGCTGCCGTTACCCGGCAGCGAGAGCCCCAACGCCTCGGTGAGACAGTTCATGGAGTTGGCGGTGAACATACCGGAACAAGAACCGCAGGTGGGACAGGCAGAACGCTCCATCAGTCGCACCGTCTCGTCACTCTCGTCGGGATTGGCCGCGGAGACCATGGCATCCACCAGATCCAGATGCAGCTCCTTGCCATCGATCACCGCCTTGCCCGCCTCCATTGGCCCCCCGGAGATGAAAACCGTCGGAATGTTGAGCCGCAGCGCAGCATTCAGCATTCCCGGTGTGATCTTGTCACAATTGGAGATGCAGACCAGTGCATCGGCACAGTGGGCATTGACCATGTACTCCACCGAATCAGCGATCAGTTCCCGCGACGGTAGCGAATAGAGCATTCCACTGTGGCCCATGGCGATACCGTCATCGATGGCGATGGTATTGAACTCCCTGGCCACGCCTCCCGCCTGCTCGATCCGATGAGCCACCAGCTGTCCCAGATCCTTCAGATGGACATGGCCTGGAACGAACTGAGTGAACGAGTTGGCGATGGCGACGATTGGCTTCTCAAAATCATCATTCTTCATCCCGGTGGCCCGCCAGAGCGCACGTGCGCCTGCCATGTTGCGACCATGGGTGGTGGTTCGTGAACGGTATTCGGGCATGATTGCACCTGCGAGACAGAAAAAGGATAATTATACTCCAAAGCCTGCGGTGCCGGGGCAAAGAACCACCGGTCCGTGCCGTACCCTCTTCACCACATTGACAACCGACAATGCCCGCCGACACACCTTCCTTCATCCACTGGTTCCGCAACGCCGCGCCATATATCAATGCCTTTCGCGGTCGAACCTTCGTGATCTCCTTCGCGGGAGAAACCGTTGAGGGCGAGGGATTTCCCCATCTGCTACACGACTTTGCCCTGCTCGACAGCCTTGGGGTTCGGCTAGTGCTGGTCTTTGGCGCCCGGACACGTATCGAGCAACAACTTGCCGAACAAGGTATCGAAAGCCGCTACCACAAGGGGCTGCGGATCACAGATCATGCAGCGCTAGAGGGGATCAAAGCCGCAGTAGGAAGTTTGCAGCTAGAGATCGGAGCACTGCTCTCCATGGGTCTGCCTAGCTCCCCCATGGCAGGAGCAGCCATCCGCATCGTGTCTGGCAACTTCGTCACAGCACGCCCACTCGGGGTACACGACGGCATTGATTTCCGGCACACCGGGGAGGTCAGACGGGTCGATGCCGATGGAATCAATGCACAACTGGATATCGGAAACATCGTCCTCCTGCCACCTTTAGGCTATTCCCCCACCGGAGAGATTTTCAACCTTCATGCCGAACGGGTAGCCTCAGCGGCAGCCCGAGCACTGAAGGCGGAAAAACTCATCTATCTCCTCGAGGAAGGACCTCTCCGGGATCCCGAAGGTGAGCTGGTTCGTGAACTTACCATCAGCGAAGCGGAAGAACTGCTGCGTGAGCGACACAAAATTTCCCCCGCCATTGTTGAGCCCCTAGCCAGCGCCCTCGCCGCATGCCGCACCGGGGTACGCCGCGCCCATCTGCTCGATAGCCGGATGGATGGTACCCTGTTACAGGAGCTGTTTACCCGCGATGGCTGCGGTACCCTGGTGGCGAGGGAACGGTTCGAGGGGATCCGCGCAGCCACCATCGAGGATGTAGGCGGTATCTTGGAACTGATTACCCCCTTGGAACAGGCCGGTATCTTGGTGCACCGGGATCGTGAACGGCTGGAGATGGAGATCGACCATTTTTTTGTGGCGGAGCGGGATGGCGCTGTTATCGGCTGCATAGCACTCTACCCCTTTCCCAATGAAAGGATAGCCGAGGTAGCAGCTTTGGCGGTACACCCGGACTACCAAGGGGAAGGACGGGGAGACAGGTTACTGGCATTCCTGGAGCGGCTGGCCAAACAGGGGGGTATTAAACAGCTGTTCGTGCTTACCACCCACACCCCCCACTGGTTCCAAGAGCGAGGCTATCAGGTGGCCTCGGTGGAAGAACTACCAGTGGCACGGCAAGCAATGTACAACTACCGGCGCAACTCCCGCGTCTATATCAAACCCTTGTGAGCGAGACGGTACCAATCCACCTCAACCGTCCTTTCCTCAAATGGGCGGGCAACAAGTACCGGGTACTCAAACACATTCTCCCTCGGTTGCCAGCGGGAGAATGTCTGGTCGAGCCATTTGCCGGCTCCTGTGCAGTATTTCTCAACACCGATTTCTCCCGTTATCTCATCAACGACGTCAACCCTGATTTGATACAGCTCTATCGACAGCTTCAGCAAGAGGGGGAGTCCTTTATTCGGTACACGCGGGAATTTTTTACCATCCACAACAACAGTGAAAGACGCTACTACCGACTGCGGGAACGCTTCAATACCACTTCTGATCCGCGAGAAAAAGCAGCCCTGTTCGTTTATCTCAACCGCCACTGTTATAACGGCCTCTGTCGCTACAACAAGGCGCACCACTTCAACGTTCCCTTTGGTCGTTACAAGCGCCCTTATTTTCCCGAAGAGGAGATGCATCTTTTCTACCTAAAGGCACAGCGGGCAGAATTCGTTTGTCGGGATTTCCGGCAGATCATCGCGGAGGCCACCCCTGGGTGCACCATCTATGCAGATCCCCCCTACATCCCTCTCAACTCTACCGCCTATTTCACCCAATACAGCAGTGGAACCTTTGATCTTCACTGCCAGAAAGAGCTGGCCCTTCACGCAGCCAAGGCGGCACAACGGGGGGTCCCGGTTCTGATCTCCAATCATGACACCCCTTTCGCCCGGCAGATCTACCGGGGCGCCCGCCTGCTTCACTTCCAGGTGAGACGCTCCATCAGCTGCAACGGCCAGCAACGAATCTCGGCTGCCGAACTGTTGGCACTGTATGGCACAGATTAGTCTATAATTGAATTTTCACGATTCACTCAGGAGGCAACCAAGTGGAACACAAACTGCCCGAACTTCCTTTCACCCAGGACGCACTCGAGCCGAGAATCTCCGCGGAGACCCTCCACTACCATCACGGCAAACACCATGCAGCCTATGTAGCCAATCTCAACAAGCTGATCCCGGGTACTGAGTTTGAGAACCTCTCCCTGGAAGAGATCATCGAGCAGGCCCCCCCTGGCGCGATCTTCAACAATGCCGCTCAGGTATGGAACCATACTTTCTACTGGAACTGCCTCAGTCCCGATGGGGGTGGCGAGCCTACCGGCGCACTGGCCGATGCCATCCGACAGCAGTTTGGTTCCTTCGATGAATTCCGGCAGCGCTTCGCCACCGCTGCAGCCACCAATTTTGGTTCCGGCTGGACCTGGCTGGTCAAAACGGCCGCAGGCTCACTTGAAGTGATCAACACTAGCAATGCCGGCTGTCCACTGACCCAAAATGCGATACCACTGCTCACCATTGATGTCTGGGAACACGCCTATTACATTGACTACCGGAACGAACGTCCCCGTTATATCGAGTCGTACTGGGAGCTGGTCAACTGGGAGTTTGCAGCCAGCAACCTCTCATAAAAATCGTTACTAATCATATAATTATCTGATTGTTGCATTATTTTCCACGGTACGGTACAATGCGAAATTCGGATGGCGGTCCCTGATCAGGACTGCCTTTTTGTTTTGGGGAGGATGAACCCGATGTCCAACAAACTCATGGACACCTATGCGCCTCTATCCGTCTCTTTCGAGCGGGGAGAGGGTCCTTGGCTATGGGACACCGATGGAAACCGCTACCTGGATGCCGTAAGCGGCGTAGCGGTATGCAACCTTGGACACACCCATCCAGCCATCACTGAAGCGCTATGTGAACAAGCGAAGCGGTTGCTGCACACATCCAACCTCTATCATATCCCGTTGCAGGAGGAACTTGCAGCATCACTCACCCGGCTGGCTGCAATGGATAAAGCTTTCTTTTGCAACTCCGGAGCCGAGGCCAATGAAGCGGCCATCAAGCTGGCGCGACTCTATGGCCACCAAAAGGGGATCAAGACTCCCACTATCGTCGTTACTGACGGCAGTTTTCACGGCCGCACCCTGGCCACCCTGACCGCTACTGGGAATCGCAAGATTCAGGCGGGCTTTGAACCGCTGGTGCGCGGCTTCGTCCGAGTGGAATACAACGACCTCGAGGCAGTGAGAAGCGTGGCGCGAAATGAGCCGGAGGTGGTTGCTGTCTTGGTAGAACCCATCCAAGGGGAAGGTGGAGTGCGGATCCCGGATGACAACTATTTGCCCGGACTGCGCACACTATGCGACGAACAGGGATGGCTGCTGATGCTGGACGAAGTGCAGACCGGGATGGGGCGTACCGGCCGGATGTTTGCCTTTCAACACAGCGGGATCATTCCCGATGTGATGACGCTAGCCAAGGGACTGGGCAACGGGGTGCCCATCGGCGCCTGTCTGGCCCGGGGCGATGCCGCCGCCGTGTTCCATCCAGGCAACCACGCCACTACTTTCGGCGGTAACCCCCTGGTCTGTCGCGCTGCGCTGGCAGTGATCCAAACAATGGAAACGCAGGAGATCCCTGCGCGGGCAACGAAACTGGGTGGGCGGATACTGACCCGCCTCCAGGAACGCCTCACCGAACTCTCTCCCGTCCAGGCGATCCGCGGCAAGGGAATGATGTTTGGCATCGAACTGGATCGCCCTTGTGGCGAACTGGTAACCCGGGCACTGGAGGAGGAACGCCTGCTGATTAACGTCACCGCCGGCAACATCATCCGGCTGTTGCCTCCCCTCGTTTTGAATGAATCAGAGGCGGACGAGCTTGTGGATCGCGTCTGCCGCTTGGTGGAATCCTTTTCCACCATGGACAGTGAAGCCGCCTGATCATGAGTACGCCATCCCATTTCCTGACCCTGGACGACCTGTCTGCAAAACAGCTGGAACGGCTGCTTGACCGGGCCATCGAGCTCAAAGCGATGCATTACCGGAGAGAACACTATCAGCCTCTTGGGGGGAGGGTAATGGGAATGATCTTCGAGAAATCCTCCACCCGGACACGGGTCTCCTTCGAGGCGGGGATGGTCCAGTTCGGTGGTCACGCCATCTTCCTTTCGCCGAGGGACACCCAACTGGGGCGGGGGGAACCCATCGAGGACAGTGCCCGGGTCCTGTCCCGCATGGTGGATGTGGTGATGATCCGTACGTTCGAACATGAAAAACTCGAGCGCTTCGCCGCCCATTCCCGGGTGCCGGTGATCAACGCGCTCACCGATCGCTATCATCCTTGCCAGCTGCTGGCCGACATGCAGACTTACCAGGAACACCGGGGAGAGATACGGGGCCGCACCGTGGCCTGGATTGGCGACGGGAACAACATGTGTCATTCCTATATCAACGCAGCACGGCTGCTGGATTTTCGGTTGCGTATCGCCTGTCCCGAAGGATTCGAACCGGAGGCAGAGATCCTGGCCTCGGCGGGAGATCGCGTCGTGCTGCTCCGTGATCCCATGGCGGCAGCGGCGGATAGCGACCTGGTCGTCACCGATGTCTGGGCCAGCATGGGGCAGGAAGAAGAACAGGCCCGTCGGCATAGGGCATTCGCCGGCTATCAGGTCACGGAGGCCGTCATGGCCGCCGCGCGGCCTGACGCGCTGTTCATGCACTGCCTTCCCGCCCATCGTGGTGAGGAGGTGGCCGCTGCAGTGATCGATGGCCCGCAGAGCGTGGTGTGGGACGAGGCCGAGAACCGCCTGCACAGTCAGAAGGCATTGCTGGAGCTATTGTTGCTTTCGGAGTAACGCACCATGCCTGCTCCTCTCCATGGGTTTTTGCCCATCTTTTCCGCCGGATTGCTATACTGGGGAAAAGGAATCACGGCCGGAATGGAAAGAGAATGTCAAGATCGGAGCGCATCAAGGCCGATATAGGATTCCATGAGAAGATGTTTTTTGCCGCATTGGCGGGAGTGATGGCACTAATCGGCTGGTTGGTGTCTAATTATGAAGAGGCTCCCACCTGGATCGTGTTTCTGGCCGTATGTGGCATGATGGGCGCCTCCATATTCGGGATATTCCAGTATCGCCGGATAAAACGCCTCATCGTGGAGTTGGAAAAATGCTGAATACCTTGCTGATGGTCATTGCCAGCCTCGTCTTCGTGGCTTTCTGGGCCTATCTGGCGTGGGACGCCTACCGGGATCTGAGAAAACCCGCCCCCGAACCGCGCAAGAAACGCCCGGTCTGATCTCCTCGTTCCAGAAAAAACGGCGTGTAGCGGGAGACGCAGCCTCACCTCATCCTACCGGGGAAGAAACCGGAAAAACGGTGCGGACGTTAATAGAACCGGCGACGGCTCGCCCCCCACTCCGACGGGCATTTCGCTTCCGTTTTTATCCTCCATTCCCCCATGCTATCTACGCTTGCTGCGCCGCAGGCGCGACAACAGCCGACGCGCCATCTCACCGAACATCTCCGTTTGGGTCGGGTGAGGATGGATTGCCTCGGCCACCTGCTCCAGGGTCATCCGACCGGAGACCATCATCACCCCTTCCCCAATCAGCGTATCGGCATGGTCGGCCAGGAAATGGACCCCGATGATGCGGTGTTCCTTCCTGTCCACCACCATCTTGATCATCCCATGGGTTTCATTGGTGATCATCGCCTTGGCATCGATGCTCATGGGCATCTTCACCTCCACCGCATCGATCCCCTTGGCCTTGGCCTGCTCCAGTGACAATCCAACGAAAGCCGCTTCTGGACGGGTGAAGATCACCCCGCAATCCACCGCCTGATCATATCGGGCATCCTCGCCGAGCAGGCTGGCCGCCGCCACCCGGCCCTGCTGTCCCGCGGTATGCGCCAGCATCAGCCCACCGATCACGTCGCCCACGGCGAAGATGTGTGGCACACTGGTCCGGCAGCGGCTGTCCACCTTGATCACGCCATTCTCCACCTCGACCCCCGCCGCCTCGAGCCGCAGCGGTTCGAGAACCGGTCGCTTGCCGGTGGCCATCAACACCCGATCGCAACGATGCTCATGGGCGCTGCCTTCGGCATCCTCGTAGAGAACCGTCATCTTTCCCGGTTCTCCCTGAATCCGTGTCACCTTGACCGAAGTGCACAGGGTCAGGTTGGGATCCTCGTTGAGCACGGCAGTGAGCTGTGTGGCGATCTCCGGCTCCACTTCGGCCAGCACCCGATCCTGCCCCTCCAGCAGGGTGACCTGCGTACCGAAATCCTGGAAAATCTGCGCCATCTCCATACCGATGGCGCCACCCCCGATGACGACCATCCGCTCCGGCACTCCATCCAGATTCCATACGGTGTCCGAGGTAAGCACGCCGCCGTTGTCCAGGCACTCCCGGGCGCCGGGGATGGGGGGTACGAACGGGGGAGCGCCCGTGGCGACGACCGCGGCACCAAAGGTGAGGCTTTCCCCCCGGGAACCATCCCCCGGCCTGGCTCGCTGGTGTGGATTGTCGCTGTTGGCGGAGGTATCCACGAACAGTCGATGATCATCCTCGAAACGGGCGAAGCCCTGAATGTACTTGATCCGTACGCCGGTGTCGGTCTTCAACGCCATCTCGCCGCGGCTCTCCAGTACATGGCGACGAGTCTTCTCCAGCTTCTCCCAGTTGAGGCGGGCTCCCGTGGTCCCCTCCACCCCAAGATGTTCGTCATTGGCGCGGTCACGAATGCGATCCGCCGCCGCACGCCATGCCTTGGAGGGAATACAGCCCCGCCACAGGCATTCGCCGCCCGGGAACGGGGCATCGTTGATCATCGCCACCCTGAGTCCGTGACCAGCCAGATCCCGGGCACAATCCTCCCCGCCGGGACCACCACCGATCACCACCACGTCGTAGTCCCACTCCCCTTCCGGAATGGCCGGGCCGATAGGCCCCATCCAATCCTCGGGCCGTTCGATCCGCTCTTTGAGGGTATTGAGGAACAGCGCCACCTCGGCCCCGTTCACCACCCGGTGATCGGCGGTAACGGTCAATGGCATGCCGTCGGGTCCGGCAGTGGCGATGGCGAGGATCGCCGCCGTCCCCGGTGTGGGAATGGCATCGAAATAGCTGACCCCCAGCATCCCCATGTTGGAGACCATGAAGGTGGGATTGGCATACTCCTCCGGGGCGAGGCGTCTCTTGCGGGCGCGACTGACCAAATCGCCCCACGTCTCGTTGAGCTCCTCCAGACTCCGGGATTCGCAGTGGCGCAGCACCGGCACCACCAGTCCCCCTCCTTCCGCAGAGACCGCCATGCCGATATCCACATGGCTGCGCTCCACGATCTTGTCCACCGGCTGATAGCACCAGTTGATGGAGGGATGCTTCCGAATCGCCTC
Source organism: uncultured Chromatiales bacterium (assembly GCA_964557025.1). Lineage (GTDB taxonomy): Bacteria > Pseudomonadota > Gammaproteobacteria > Thiohalospirales > Thiohalospiraceae > DRMK01. The sequence goes on from CAZKYF010000008.1 coordinate 99,717, forward strand.
GGCGCACGCCTTGGCGATGGCCACCGTGACCGACACTCCCTTCTTCTTGGCCGCCCGCAACAGCGCCTCCGGCCGCGCATGGACCATCACGTGGAAGGTGGGCATGGTGAGTGACGCCGTCATGGAGGCGGCCACCGCCTTCTCCATGGCATTCATCGGCCGCCCTTCGCCCGGAACCTGCACCTCCGGCAGGCGGAAAGGGGCCGGCGCACCTCCACTTTCTCCCGCGGCATGCGCCCGCTGCACGTCGGTAGCGGTGATCGCACCCTCCGGACCACTCCCTTCGATCCGATCGAGGTCCACCCCCAGCTCACCGGCCAGCTTGCGAGCGTAAGGGCTGGCCTTTCCACTCTCCGGCCGGGAAGCCGGCGCATCCGTGGTTCCGGTGCCGGCCGAAGCGGACATGGTGGAGATCGAAGCTTCGGGGACGGGCTCCCGCTGTTTCATGGCGGCCGGTGTTTCAGTGGAGGCAGCCGCAGCCTGCCGCCCCTCCTCCCGGATCACCTGCTCCGGCTTCTCCACCAGATAGGCCATCGGCTCACCCACGGGCACCACACTGTCCACCGGAGCGCGGGGGCCGGAAAGATATCCCTCGCGGAACACCTCCACATCCATGATCGCCTTGTCGGTCTCCACCGTAGCGACCACGTCGCCACGCGCCACCTTCTCGCCCAGCTCCTTTTCCCAGCTCACCACCACCCCTTCGGTCATGGTGTCCGAGAGCTGGGGCATCTTGATCACGTGAACGGTCCCTTCCGGTTCGGTGATCGACATCGTGGCACCAGCATCATCGGAGGTGGCAGCGGACGCCGTTTCCGGTCCCGTCGTCGCGGTCGCTTCCTCCTCCGCGGCGGCGACCGCCATCCCCTCGTCGGCCCCCCGCACTTCCTCCTTGCTGGCCACCAGGTAACCGATGGGTTCGCCCACGGGAACCGTGCTGTCCACCGGGGCCAGCGGTCCGGAGAGATATCCCTCGCGGAACACCTCCACATCCATGATCGCCTTGTCGGTCTCCACCGTGGCCACGATGTCGCCACGCTCGATCTTGTCGCCTATCTGTTTCTCCCAGCTGACAATGACACCCTCGGTCATGGTGTCCGAGAGCTGGGGCATCTTTATCGCATAGGGTTCAGCCATTGCCTCGTTCCGTTTGCGCAGCACCAGCGGCTGCAGACTGATTCAGGAAAAAACGGCCACCGATGAAACGGGACCGCCGGGTGATTACTTGTTCATCTGGGCCAGCACCGCCTCTACCACATCCTTCGCTGTGGGCAAAGCGGCCTTCTCCAGTCGACGATTGTAGGGAATGGGCACATTGACCGCGGAGACCCGCCGGGGAGGGGCATCCAATTCAAAAAAGCATTCCTCATCGAGGATTGCCATCACCTCGGATCCAACGCCAACGGCAGGCTCGGCCTCTTCCACGATGACTGCCCGGTGGGTCTTGCACACAGAAGCGGCGATTCCGGCGCGATCCAGTGGGCTCAGGGCATAGAGATCCACCACCTCCGCCTCGATTCCATGCTGCTTTGCGAGTACATCCGCCGCCTGCAACGCCCAATGAACCGAAATGTTGTAGCCGAACAGGGTGACATCCCTCCCTTGCCGCACCACCTCGGAGCCTTCGAGCGGATGGAAAAACTCCTCGTCGGGCACCTCCCCCTTGAGGTTGTACATCAGCTCGTGCTCATTGATGAATACCGGATCTTCGCACCGCACCGCCGACTTGAGCAGCCCGTAGGCCTGTTTCGGCGTGGAGGGGGTGACCACCCGCAGACCGGCGATTCCCATGAACACCTTTTCCATGCGCGCAGAGTGCTGGGCTCCCAGCTGATGAGCGGTACCACCGGGGGAACGCACCACGATGGGTGCTGCCAACTGCCCTCCGGACATGTAGCGCACCTTGGCAGCGGTGTTGAAAATCTGATCCATCGCCAGCCAGGCGAAGTTCACCGACATGATCTCGATGATGGGTCGTACTCCCAGAAAGGAGGCGCCGATTCCCAGGCCAGTGAAACCGTTTTCGGAAATGGGGGTATCGATCACCCGCTCCGGACCGTACTTCTCATACAGCCCCTTGGTGGCCTTGTAGGTACCCCCGGCCACACCGATGTCCTCACCCATGCAGATTACCAGCGGATCGCGAGCCATCTCTTCGTCATGGGCACGGCGAATCGCCTCCCAGTACATTATCTCAGCCATCAGCTTCCTCCCCCGTGAACCCAGGGATCGTTCTCCGCCAGGACATACTTCTCCAGTTCCTCCACCTTCGGCTCCGGAGACTGCTCGGCAAAGGGGATCACCTCATTCTCGATCTCGTCGAGAATAGCGGTATCCATCGTCTTGTATGCCTCCTTGGTCAGCTCACCGGCCTCGATCAACCGGTCCCGCAACATGATGATGGGATCTCGCTTGCTCCACTGCCGCTCCTCTTCCTTGGCCCGGTAGGCATTGGAGTCTGACATAGAGTGGCCGCGGTAACGGTAGGTCAACAGCTCGAGAAAATAGGGCCCCTTGCCGGAACGGACGTGATCCACGGCAATCTTCGCTGCAGCGTAGACCTTTTCGATATCTTGTCCATCCTCCTGGGCCGCAGGAATATCATAGGCGCACACCCGTTTATATTGATCCACCACCGCGGTGGAGCGATCGATACGGGTCCCGATCCCGTAGAGGTTGTTCTCGCATACATAGAGCACCGGCAGCTTCCAGACGCTGGCCATGTTAAGGGCCTCATGGAAGGTTCCCTGATTGTTGGCTGCATCGCCCAGGAAGCAGATGGAGATCTCATCCCCTCCTTTCATCTGGATCGCCTTGGCAATGCCGGCGGCCAGTGGAAAGGGCCCTCCCACCAATGCATAGCCACCCATGAATCGATGCTCGACATCAAAGATGTGCATTGAACCACCGCGCCCCTTGCTGGAGCCGGTTTCCTTGCCGTAAAGCTCGGCCATCACCGCCTTGGGATCGGCGCCACATTTGATGGCATGTACATGGTCCCGGTAGCCGGTGATGACATAATCCCTGCCAGGACGGGCAGCCTCCAACACTCCAATGGCGCAAGCCTCCTGCCCCGGATAGAGGTGGAGAAATCCCCCGATCTTGCGCTCCACATAAGCTTCGTAACAGCGCTCTTCAAAACGCCGCGCGTAGAGCATCTCGCGCAGCAGCCGTTTCTTGTCAGCGGCGTTCATGAAAATTCCCGTCTGTTTCGCTCCCGTTCTGGAGCACGATGGTGTTGTAAAAACGCGTATAATCGGCTTTTTGGGGTACAAGGTCAAGGCGACAGAGGCCTGGCAGGGCCAATCCAATCGAGAATCAGGTGAACTTCATGAGCAACTCTGACTACCGGATCGAATGCGACAGCATGGGGGAACTCCGGGTCCCCATCGATGCGCTATACGGCGCCCAGACCCAGCGGGCGATAGAAAACTTTCCAATCAGTGGTCTGCACCTGCCCCGCTCGATGATCCGCGCCTTGGGTGAGATCAAGCGGGCTGCAGCCCTGGCCAACCGAGAGTTGGGATTGCTGGACGCAGCACGCGCCGCCGCCATCCAAAAGGCAGCTGAAGCAGTGGCCACGGGCCATCATGATGGGCAGTTTCCGGTGGACATCTTTCAGACCGGATCCGGCACCAGCAGTAACATGAACAGCAATGAAGTAATCGCCCATCTCGCCTCGCGCGAAGGGGTACCGATCCACCCGAATGATCACGTCAATATGGGGCAAAGCTCCAACGACGTGTTCCCCAGCGCCATTCACGTGGCCGCTGCCTCACTCCTCCATGAACAGCTACTTCCCGCTTTGCAGCATCTGGAACACACCATTCTGGTGCGAGCCAATGAACTGAAATCGGTGGTCAAGATGGGCCGTACCCACCTGATGGACGCTATGCCGCTCACCTTCGGTCAGGAACTTTCCGGCTGGGCTAGTCAGATTCGTCATGGCAAGGAGCGAATCGAAGAAAGCCTGCCACGGCTACATGCCCTGCCCATTGGGGGCACGGCCGTAGGAACCGGTGTCAACGCCCATCCTGGATTGGGCCCCAAGATAGCGAAGATCCTGAGCGAACGGTTCGGTATCCCCTTCCACACCATGGAAAACCGCTTTGAGGGACTGAGCAGTCAAGACACGGCCGTCGAAACAAGCGGTCAACTCAAGGCTCTGGCGGTGAGCCTGATGAAGATCGCCAACGATCTGCGCTGGATGAACAGTGGACCACTGGCTGGTCTGGGAGAGATCACCCTGCCCGCACTCCAGCCGGGCAGCTCCATCATGCCGGGCAAGGTCAACCCGGTAATCCCGGAGGCGGTCGCCATGGTCTGTGCCCAGGTGATCGGCAACGACACAACTATCACAATCGGTGGCCAATCCGGCAATTTCCAGCTCAACGTCATGCTACCGGTGATCGCCTATAACCTGCTGCAGAGCATTGAGCTGTTGGCTAACGCCGCTGCTCTGCTGGCGGACAAGGCCATCCGGGGCTTCGCGGTCAATACCGATACTATCCAAGCATCACTGGAGCTCAATCCAATCTTGGTTACCGCCTTGAATCCGGTGATAGGTTATGAACGGGGTGCGGAGATCGCCAAACGGGCCTACAACGAGAGGCGCCCCATCCTGGAGGTGGCCCTAGAGATGACCGACATCCCCGAGGACAGGCTCCGCAAATTGCTGAACCCGGCGGCACTGACCCAACCCACAGAGAACCGCTGAGCAGTCCTCGAGAAAACTCGCTTCCGCCAAGAAATCCCGGCTGTTTAGAAACCCATGGTCCCGTCGCAAAAAAGCAACACCAGCATGATATGATGGTTGTTTGGAAAGGACCAAATAACATCTAAAGACAAGGGAGAGTGAAAATGACTTGGTCACTCAAAATGAGCAGCTCCACCCTGCTCTTCAGCCTGGCCTTCATGGGCGGGACGATTAGCGCAGATGAGGTGATGGATATGACCGCTTCTCTGCCTAACGCCAAACCTGGGGAGTGCTATGCCAAGGTGGTTATCCCGGCAGAGTTCAAAACCGAGACCGAAAAGGTTTTAGTCAAGGAACCTTCTGAACGCATCGAGATCATCCCGGCAAGATATGAGTGGGTCAAAGAGAAGGTGCTGGTGAAAGAGGCATCACAAAAACTGATCTCTGTTCCAGCAACCTACGAAACCATCACTGAAAAGGTCGAAGTCAGACCGGAAAGGCTTTCCTGGCACGTCAACCTGAGAAACGATGCCCCTTTGGCCAATCCGGCATTGCTGGAAGCGGCCAAGGCAAGCGGCGTCGATCTTGACGCAGCCACTCCCGGCATGTGTTTTCATGAGCATCTGAAACCGGCACAGTATGAAACCAGAACCGAAGAGATTCTTGTCAGTGAACCCTCTGAAAAGATCGAGATCGTTCCTGCCAAATATGAGTGGGTAGAAGAGAAAGTGCTGGTCAAGGAGGCATCCCAGAAAGAGATTGTCATCCCACCCGTCTATGAAACAGTAACCGAGAAAGTGATGGTGGAACCCGCCAAGACTGTCTGGAAGAAGGGGCGGGGACCGGTAGAAAAGATCGACCACACCACTGGGGAGATCATGTGTCTGGTAGAGGTCCCAGCCAAGTACAAGACTATTACCAAACGGGTACTCAAGACACCACCCTCCACCAAAGTGGTGGAAATTCCTGCTCAGTACAGAACGGTCAAGGTACGCAAGCTGGTCTCGCCGCCGCAGGAAAGACGTATCGAGATCCCGGCCAAGTACAAGACGGTCACAAAACGTGTTAAAGTAGCCGATGAACGGTTCATCTGGCACGAAATACACAACAAGGAGATGAGTGCCAAGAGCCGTACCGGCAATCAGATCTGCCTGCAGAAAAAACCAGCGGTATTCAAAACGGTGACCCGGCGAGTGGTAAAGACACCCGCTTCGACCAAAACCGTGGAGATCCCGGCCCAGTATAAAATCGTCAAGGTACGTAAGCTGGTCTCTGCTCCACAGGAGAAGCGGATCGAGATTCCAGCCAAGTACACCACGGTAACCAAACGTATCAAGGTGGCCGATCAGCGGCTTGAATGGCGACCGGTACTGTGCCAGACCAACATGACGCGTGAACTTATCAGCGAGGTTCAACGGGCGTTGAAGAGCGCTGGATTCGATCCAGGGCCTGTTGATGGCGTGATGGGCAGAAATACGCTCCGTGCAGTAGACATCTACCAGCGGGAAAAAGGGCTGGCACGTGGCGGTCTGACGATGGATACGTTAAAATCGCTGGGAGTGACCCTTTAAGTAGCCAACCAGGAATGGCTCCTATCCCTCCCCCCCAGGGAGAAGCCCTCCGGAGTCTCCGACTTCGGGGGGTTTTTGTTTTGTCCTCAGGCTAGAAGAACCTTGAGATCATTGGAAGGAACGCCACCTTTGAAAAGAGGCGGAAATACCGCTTCAACGTGCCGAGAGCGATGACACATGACTAACGGGGAACCTTCGCTCCATACCAAGATCTCTTTCCTCCGCGAGCCGGCCCATTATCCGGAGCAGCCCTCACGGGTGGAGGTTATGGAAACACATATGTCGTGGGTTTTTCTCACTGATCGCCACGTGTACAAACTCCACAAGCCAATACGCACCGACTATCTGGACTTCAGCACACTGGAGAAACGACGCCTGGATTGTGAGGAGGAGATCCGTCTTAACCGGCGCCTGGCGCCAGGGGTCTATCTCGGCGTTGTAGCACTGACCCAGGCAGCAGATGGGAACCTGGCACTGGAAGGGAAGGGAAAAGAGGTGGAGTGGCTGGTAAAGATGCGGCGTCTACCGCAATCACGGATGCTCGATCAGCTCATCCTTCACGGCGAGGTGGACCCCGTTGAGGTGGAGCAACTTACCGGAGTGCTGCTGGATTTTTATCGGGAATCCCCTCCGGAGCCAATGGAGGTGGAGGCTTATCGGCTACGTTTCACCCATGAGATCCGTCTCAATCATCAGACACTGCTTGCCGCAGATCGGGATCTGCCAGAGCCCTGGCTGGAACAGATGCGCGACCGGCTGCTGACATTCCTCGATTTACACGAAACACTGCTGGCTGAAGGCGCCTGCAGGGTTATCGAGACTCATGGCGATCTACGCCCGGAGCACATCTGCCTGACTGATCCCCCTTTATTCATCGACCGCCTAGAGTTTAATCGAACGTTTCGGCTACTGGATCCAGTGGAAGAACTGGCATTTCTCGCCCTGGAATGCGAGCTTCTCGGTGCTGCCTGGATTGGCGAGCAAGTGTTGGAATCCTATCGGAAACAGACGGGAGAAAAACCATCCAAGACATTGGAGGCATTCTACCGAGCAACCCGCGCCCATCTTCGGGCACGCCTCTCCGCCTCCCATCTCACGGATCACCCACCCCGGGGATCGGCTCAGAAATGGCTCCAAAAGACCCAAGCCTATCTGGAGCTGGTGCAACACTACCTGCCGGCTCTCTCTCAATAGGCCACCGGCTGCTACCCCTCCAGCAGTGCCACCAGCGATCCCCCGGTATGCAAACGCCGGATCGCTTCCGCTATCAACGGCGTACAGTCAAGTATCGAAACCCTATCGTCGAGAAATGCCTCTCCCAGCCGAAACGGCTCCACACTGTTGGTAATTATCAGCTGCTCCAAGGGCAACCGGCTCAGCTTCTGTTCCGCTTCTCCGGTGAACAGCCCGTGGGTGGCCGCAGCAAAGATTCGGGCCGCTCCCTGTTGCGCACACGCAGTGACGGTCCGCTCCAGCGTGGTCCCTCCGGCGATTATGTCATCGATGATGATAACGGTGCTTCCTTCCACCTCACCAACCACCGCTTCTCCGCTGACCACACCGGCGCTGCGTCGTTTTTCCAGAAAGGCACTCTCTACCTCCCGCCCCAGACGTGCAGCTAGAGACTCTCGAAAGGCGTCCGCACGTTTGATGCCACCGATATCAGGAGACACCACCATGATGCGCCCCTTCTTTCCCTGCAGCAAGGAGGCAAAGTAGTCCACGAACAGCGGCCGTGCTTCCAAGTGCTCTGTGCGGCAGCGAAAGGCATTCTGATAGGCAGCGAGATTGTGCACATCCAGGGTCACCACCCTATCCACACCTACCGCCTCCAGCAAGGTGGCGGTGTAGCGGGTGTTGATCGGGTCCCGTGGCTTGGTCCTGCGATCCTTGCGGGCATAACAGAGGTAAGGAATAACCGCCGTGATGCAGGCAGCACCGGCATCACGGACGGCACCGAGGAAAAACAACAGTCGAATTAGCTTGTCGTTGACCGAGAGCCCCCGTTCACCATAGAGGGACGCGATTACAAACAGATCCCTTCCACGCACACTCACCAGCGGCCGTGCCTTGTGCTCCCCGTCTTCAAATTCCCGCTCCTCGTGGATGGCTACTTCCAATCCCAGATACTGGGCCACCCGCTCTCCAAATGGGCGACTCCCATTGAGCGCAAACAGAAGCGGATCCTCGTGGCTCATTCCAGCCCACCGGATAGATGGCGCAAAAACCAGTCCCTCGCCAAAGCCGCCACCTGCTCCAAGGCACCCGGCTCCTCAAACAGATGGGTCGCTCCCTCCACAATAACCAACTCTTGCGGCGCTTGCAGGTGCCGCGCCGCCTCTTCGTTCATCTGAATAACCGGCTCATCGAGTCCGCCCACGATGAGCAATGTGGGTGCCCGGACCTCTGGCAATGCAGCCAATGCCAGATCCGGACGACCTCCCCGGGAAACCACAGCCCGCACTTGGGCAGGCCTTGCCGCTGCCGCATTGAGGGCAGCGGCTGCTCCCGTACTGGCACCGAACAGCCCCACCGGCAAAGTGTTCAGCAAATCGTTCGCGGCCAACCAATCCAGGGTAGCGATGGTTCGGTGACTGAGCAGGCCGATATCGAAACGCAATTCGGCGGTCATCTGATCGATGGCATGCTCTTCCGGGGTCAGGAGATCGAACAACAAGGTGGCCAGTCCCCCTTCGTTGAGCACATCGGCGACGTACCGGTTACGGGAGCTGAAACGGCTACTGCCACTGCCGTGGACGAAGAGCACGATCCCCTTTGCCTCCCCTGGCACCGAGAGAAATGCAGGGAGGGCTACCTCACCAGCCTGCACCATGATCTCTCGCACGCCGTTCCCGTTCATCACTCTTCCACTCTCACTGTTCTGTCTCGGCAAGACCGTCCAGCGCCTCGGGCGGCACGGGGGCGCGGAACTCCACCAGCAAGGAATGTCCCTTGGCGTCATCAAAACGCATCCCTTCTTCAGTCCCATCCACTTGCTCACGCCACAGCCTGCAGAGTTCCTTTAGCCAGAACCGCTGGCTTACCTCCTCTCCCACCTCTACCATTACCTCCACTTGCGTCTCTTTACGACGCAGTTCCACCACTTGCAGAGGCTGCTCCACCGCCAGAACTTCAGCCCCGGAGAGTGCTGCCCCCAAATCATAATCGAGGGCCGCAGTGTCCGCCCGGCGCACTGTCACCCGCCAGCCATGATGCTGGCGGCTAAACGATGCAACCTCCTCAATCCATGCCTTTCTGGGAACCTCCTCATACCGCATCTAATACTCTCTCTCCTCCGAATTGGCCTCCGCCAGCAATGCCTCAACCTCTGTGTCGGTCAGCTGGGAGAAATCCTGGTACCATTGGCCGATGGCCATGAACGGCTCTGGCTGAAACAGACAAATCACCTCGTCTACCAACGGCTCCAGAGCCCGCACGGTATCTGGCGGTGCCACCGGAACTGCCACGACGACGCAAGCCGGGTTCTGGGCCTTGACCGCCTCGATGGCTGCCTGCATAGTGGCACCAGTAGCCAAACCATCATCCACCAAGATGACACACCGGCCCGACAGATCCGGCCACGGCCGATCGCCTCGATAGGCCGTTTCCCGCCGCTGCAACTCCCGCAGCTCATCCGCTGCCACCTTTTCGATCTCTTCGGGCGAGATTCCCATCCCCCGCACCACTTCTGGATTCATCACCCGTACTCCACCACTGGCTATGGCCCCCATGGCCAGCTCCGGCTGCCATGGCGCACCGAGTTTACGCACCAGCATCACATCAAGCGGCGCATCCAACTCCCGAGCAATCTCGGCAGCTACCGGCACTCCGCCTCGTGGCAACGCGAGGACAATAACATCCTTGCGACCCGCGTACTTGTCCAATGCCTCAGCGAGCGCATGACCCGCAGTACGCCGGTCGGGAATCGGCAGTTTCATTTTCCCGATCCTCCTATCCCGCACCTTCTGATCTTTAGTTATTGATATGGGAGCAGAGCACCAGAAAACCAACCCTTTACGCTGAAACCACTGGCGGACTATATCCTTCCCACGTTATCCCCCATAATTGGCTCTCATCCCTTTTACAACAGATGAATGACCAGGCACGATGAAAAACCTGTCCCCCAAAGAAGCGTGGAGCGGCGTGGCTGATTGCCAAACCTGCACCCTCCGTGATTCTGTGCTCTTCTCCGGCCTCGGTGAAAAGGAGTTTGAATGCATCCACAGCCCCATTGACATCTTCCTGCTCCCCGCAGGCGCCCTCCTTTACCGCGCCGGGGATGAGGGCGGCTATCTATACACCATCCGGCGCGGCTTGGTGAAGCTGGTTCAATATCTGCCCGACGGCAACCAACGCATCGTTCGACTATTGCGAAGCACTGACGTGGCTGGACTCGAAGCCCTGCTGGACCAAGATTACCAGCATGACGCTGTGGTACTGCAAAGCACTGAGGTATGCCGACTGCCGGTGGAGATCGTCCGCTGCATGGATCGGGAAAACCCCCTACTTCACCGGGAGCTGATGTCCCGTTGGCAGCGTGCACTCACCGAAGCGGATGCCTGGCTCACCGAACTTTCAACCGGCTCGGCCAAGCAACGGGTCGCTCGTCTACTTCTACGTCTGTTCGACCAAGAAAGCGGCCAGTGTGAACTGCTCAGCCGAGAGGATATCGGTGCCATGCTCGGATTGACCACGGAAACCGCTAGCCGCACCATTGCTGAGTTCAAACGTCGCGGCTTACTTACCCAACTGGCACAGAACCAATACTGCTGCGACATCTCACAGCTGGAGAAAATCGCAGAAGGGTGAAAAAAACCCTCCAATCCCGATTGACAATTTTCAATGCATCTGGAAGGTGCAATCCGCTATTTTCCTGAAAAAAATCTTTACTTGTTTAAAGAAGCCTGCAAGCTATAAAATTAGATATTCAGATAATGCTTGATTACTACCAAATTACTGGAGACAAAATGGGTGGGGCAGCGAAATTGCCCTCCGTTTTGCCAACCACTATCCCCGCCAGGAACCATCCCGGGTCATCGATCCATTCCTAAGATCGCTTTATTATCGGGAGACCATCGAATATGGAACAAAATCAAGGTGATGCCGCCACGCAATCCGCTGTCGAGGCATTTTACGACGAGGCGGACTACTGGGAGGTCAATACGGGCGGCAAGACCATCCATGCCAAACGGATACCCGGCAAGTGGCGCACTATCAAGTGGATCACCAGCAGCGTCTGGTTAATCTTTTTTCTCGGGGCCTACTTGCGTTGGGATGGCCGTCAAGCGGTGCTGTTCGATATACCCAACCGGAAATTTCACATCTTTGGCGCCACCATTCTGCCGCAGGATCTTTGGATGCTCTCTCTGGTGCTGCTCTTCTTCGCCATTCTGCTGGCGGTTGCAACCGCACTGGCGGGGCGGGTGTTCTGCGGCTTCTTCTGTTTCCAGACCGTATGGACCGATATCTTCACCTGGTTGGAAGAGAAGCTGGAAGGGCCGCCGCAGAAGCGGCGTCAGCTAGAGCAAACGCCATGGGATGCCCGTAAGATCCGTATCAAGACAATCAAGCATCTCGCCTGGATCGTCATCGGCATTCTAACCGGCATCTCCTTTACTGCCTGGTTCACCGACGCTTGGCAGCTGTGGAAAGATATCTTCACTTTCAGTCTCCATCCTGCTGCTTTGATCACCATCCTGCTATTCACCGCTGGAACCTACTTCTTGGCCGGGTTCATGCGAGAGCAGGTCTGTTTCTGGCTCTGCCCTTACGCTCGCATCCAGTCAGCCATGGTAGATCGCTACACCATCATCCCAGCCTATGACACCAAAAGAGGTGAACCACGCGGTCGCCTGCAAAAGAGAAAAGAGGGAGAGCCACAACCCAAACTCGGCGATTGCATCGATTGCAAGCAATGTGTCGCGGTCTGCCCCATGGGGGTAGACATCCGACGCGGCCTTCAGGAGGGTTGCATCATGTGCGCTCTCTGTATCGATGCTTGCGATCAAGTGATGGATAAGATTCACCGCCCCAGAGGACTGATTCGCTACGCATCCTTGGATGAGCTAGAGACCGGCCAGCGACTTCCACTCCACAAGCGGGTTCGCGTCTGGGTTTACAGCACCATTATGCTGCTGGCTGCGACGGGTATCGTTTATGGGCTGAGCACCCTGGAGGCTCTTGGACTCACCGTAATCCATGAGCGTCAACCGCTCTTCGTCCTGGAGAGCGATGGTTCGATCCAGAACAAATACACTCTCAAGGTGCTAAACAAAAGCATGCAAGAAGTTCCGGTAACCATCCAGGTATCCGGCCCACCGGGTGCAGTACTACATGGTGTTAAGCCGTCGATCATCCTTCCTCCCGGTGAAACCTCGGCAATTCGCATCTTTGTCCGCATACCGCGCAAGGAGCTGAATATGGAATCGGTACCCATTCGTTTCAGGATTGGCAGCCCGGAGTACCCCGAGCTCTCTACTGAGCGGGAAAGTGTGTTCATCGGCCCCAAACCCACGGGCTGAATCCGGTTTTCCCCTTGTTGCTGGAGCGGAAGGGACGCCGCAGCAACATGACCGGGCAGAAAGGGGTCTCCTCAGGAAGAGAGGGCTCCCTTCTTCTGCAACATACTGCGCATCTGGGCCAGATGAGCCTTGCCACGCCGGCGACTCTCTTCTGGAGAAAGACTTCCCCGCTGCTTCAGCCCGCCATGCCACTCCAGATCCTCCTCCGGCAGCTCATCCAGGAAGCGGCTGGGCTCACATTCCACCATCTCCCCTCCTTTTTTGCGCCGCGCAGCACAGGTAAAGGTGAGACTACGTTGGGCACGGGTGATCCCCACATAAGCGAGACGGCGCTCCTCCTCCAAGTTTCCCTCCTCCACGCTGGTCTGATGAGGCAACAACCCTTCTTCCATCCCCACCAGATAGACATGGGGGAACTCCAACCCCTTGGCCGCATGCAGGGTCATCAATGCCACTGCATCACGTGCCTCCTCATCTTCATCATTGCGTTCCAGGATATCCATCAGAGTCATGTGAGAGACCAGATCAGTCAGGTTCTTATGGTCGGTACCGCTCTCTGCTATCCGTTCCATCCAGCCAAGCAGCTCCTCCACATTCTCCCATCGTCGCTCAGCCACCCTGCCATCCCGAGCACTCTCTTCCAGCCATAGCCGATAGTCAATATCGGTAAGCATCTCGCGGATCACGGCGAGTGGATCCCCCCGATTCGCTCGATCAGCCGTATCTACCACCCAGTGAACGAAGCGTCGCAGCCGCTCTACCGCCCGGTCTGGAAGGTGGTGCGACAATCCCAGCTCAAAACAGGCGGAAAACAGACTGATCCCTCGCTGACTGGCGTATCCGGCCAATTTTTCCAAGGTCCCGGGACCGATTTCGCGGCGAGGCGTGTTAATAACCCTCAAGAAAGCGTTGTCATCGTCTTGATTGACCAGCAGCCGCATATAGGCCATCAGATCTTTCACTTCACCGTAGGAGAAAAAAGAGGTCCCGCCGGTCAAGCGATAAGGTATATCGTGCTCTCGCAATGCCTGTTCAAAGAGGCGCGATTGATGGTTTCCTCGGTAGAGAATGGCATAATCACGAAAAGCTGTACGATTGACAAACCGATGATGCAGGATCTCCGCAGCCACTCGTTCCGCCTCATGTTGTTCATCACGGGCCTGAATGACTCGCAGCGGATCACCGTTCCCCAGCTCACTCCATAGTCGCTTTTCAAAAAGGTGGGGATTGTTGCTGATCAAATGGTTGGCCGCCTTCAAGATCCGCGCCATGGAGCGGTAGTTCTGCTCCAGCTTAATCACCTTGAGATCGGGAAAGTCCTCCTGCAACCGCGCCAGATTTTCCGGATTAGCGCCTCGCCAAGCGTAGATGGATTGATCATCATCACCCACCACCGTCAATGCACCACGAACACCGCAGAGTAACTTTACCAAGCGGTATTGGGTCACATTGGTGTCTTGGTACTCATCGACCAGAAGATAACGGATCGCGTTGTGCCAACGCTCCAGTACATCCGGCTGCCGTTCGAAGAGCAATACCGGAAGCATGATCAAGTCATCAAAATCGAACGCATTGTAAGCCTTGAGATGGCGGCTATACTCACCATAGACACGGGCGGCAAGCAGCGCAAGTGGATCATCTCCGTCGAGCTTCTCTACAACCTGTTCTGGCACCAGGAAATCACTCTTCCAACGGGAGATAAACCAGCGCACCCGCTCTGCTTCCCCCTTGTCGCTTCCCCCATCACGCCGCATCAGCTCCCGGATCAGCGCCAGGCTGTCTGTGGAATCATAGATGGAAAAACCGGGCTTATAACCTAGTGCTGCCAGCTCCCGTTTGATGATCGTCAATCCAAGGGTATGAAAAGTGGAGACCTTCAGACCGCGGCTCTGACGACCATCCAGCAGGGCGCTCACTCGTTCCTTCATCTCCCGCGCCGCCTTGTTGGTAAAGGTAACCGCGGCGATATGACGCGCAGAAATCTCGCACTCCCGGATCAGGTAAGCAATCTTGCGGGTGATCACCCGGGTCTTGCCGCTGCCCGCTCCGGCCAGCACCAGCAAGGGACCATCGATGTAGCGCACCGCTTCCTGCTGCCGGGGGTTCAGGGCGGAGCCGTTGAAAGAGATTTCGTTCGACATGGGAGCGGTATTGTAACCCAACTCCTCAGTGCCGTTTGAGACACATCACCAACCGCTTGCCACACCCCCGCCATTTGAGGTTATACTGCCGAGGATGGGTATGAACCGCTGGACAAATTACACCTCACTGATCGCCCTACTGCTGGCAGCCTTCTTTCTGCTCACCGGCTGCGGCCAAAAAGGGCCTCTCTACCTTCCGGATGATACACAAAAATCATCTTCGCCCGCCAAGTAGCGCCCATGGATCATTTCAACTATCGAAACAATCGATTGTTCGCTGAGGAGGTAGATCTGACCGAGATTGCAGCCATCTGGGGAACACCCACCTACGTCTATTCTCGCGCTACCCTGGAACGTCACTGGCATGCCTTTGATCGGGCGCTCGCGGGCCGGGATCACCTGATCTGTTACGCAGTAAAGGCCAACTCCAATCTTGCTATCCTCAATTTGCTGGCTCGGCTGGGGTCCGGATTCGATATCGTCTCCCTTGGGGAACTGGAACGGGTATTGGAAGCAGGGGGCGATCCAGCCCGGGTCGTTTTCTCGGGAGTCGGCAAACAGGTAGAGGAGATCCATCGCGCACTGCAGGTGGGAATCCACTGCTTCAACGTAGAGTCAGAAGCGGAGCTGTTCTGCCTCGATCAGCAGGCGGGAAAGCTGGGGGTACGGGCACCGATCTCCATTCGCGTCAATCCCGACGTGGACGCCAAGACCCATCCTTATATCTCCACTGGCTTGAAGGAAAACAAGTTTGGCGTCACCATCGACGAAGCCTTGGGCCTGTACAAACAAGCAGCAACACTGGATAACATCCAGATTCTGGGAGTGGACTGCCATATTGGTTCCCAACTCACTTCAACGGCACCGTTCATCGATGCCTTGCAGCGGCTGCTGCTACTCATCGACCGGCTCGAAAAGCACAGCATCACCATCGAGCATCTGGATCTGGGGGGAGGACTGGGAATCACCTATAGTAACGAAGCCCCGCCATCGCCGGCTGAATACACCACTGCCATTGTGGAGGCACTGGGAAACCGGACACTCCGCCTGATTCTGGAGCCAGGACGTGCCATCGTGGGGAATGCTGGCATCCTGCTCACCCGGGTCCAATATCTCAAACACACTACTTACAAGAATTTCGCCATCCTGGATGCCGGGATGAACGATCTGATGCGACCGGCACTTTATCAGGCCTGGCAATCGATCATTCCCGTCTGCCCGAGAGCGGGTTCTGCACAGATTTACGATCTCGTAGGACCTATTTGCGAGACCGGCGACTTTTTGGGCAAGGATCGAGAACTGGTACTGGAAGCAGGTGATCTTCTGGCCATTCGCTCAGCCGGAGCATACGGTTTCACCATGAGCTCCAATTACAATTCCCGTCCCCGCCCCGCCGAGGTCATGGTAGATGGAGATCAGGTATATAAGATCCGTGATCGGGAAAAGATCGCCGATCTCTATCACAACGAACATCTGCTCCCCTGAAGAGAAACCACATTGCCCGTGCTGGCGGCGTTGATTCCGCTTTGCTCCGACCACATATTCTGTTTTATTGACCCAACAAGGTGATATTCAGTCTCCTCATACAGACTAAATATATCCAGGCACCGGAAATATCACCCATTGGGGCGGCGGTTGAGGATTTACAGAACTATTGCAAACACACACGGAACAAGTTGACTTTTAATTTAGACTGTGTCTAAATAAACCTGTCGTTACGGTTTCCAAATAGAGTCCAAGAACAACAGGTATCAACTTAACAAAGGAGCAGTTAACATGAAGATCGCCAAACTCTCTGCATTGATCGCTGCGCTTGTCGCCGCTCCGGCGATGGCCCAGCAGTGGGAGACTTTACCAGACACCCCCCCGACGCCCGAAGACAACCCTACCACAGCCGCAAAGGTGGAGCTGGGCAAAATGCTCTATTTCGATCCTCGTTTCTCTTCCACGGGAACGGTCTCATGCAACAGTTGCCATAATGTGATGTTGGGCGGAGAAGACAACCGGCCAGTTGCCGTAGGCGTGGAGGGTCAAAAGGGCGGTCGCAGCGCCCCCACTGTCTGGAACGCAGCCTATCTTTCGGTTCAGTTCTGGGATGGCCGGGCACCAACGTTGGAAGAGCAAGCCAAGGGCCCAGTGATCAATCCCATTGAAATGGGCATCAAGGATCATCAGACATTGGTCAACAAGCGCCTGAAGGCCATCACTGGCTATCAGCCCTATTTTGAGAAAGCCTTCGGCAAAGGCGATGTGGTGAATATCGAGAATTTCGCCAAGGCAATTGCCGCCTACGAGCGTACCCTTATCACCCCCAACAGCCCTTACAGCCGCTATGTCAAAGGGGACAAGAAGGCGCTGACCCCGCAGCAGATCGCCGGAATGGAGAAGTTTGCAAAGGTTGGCTGCACGGCCTGCCATTCAGGCCCCGCCTTTGCAGGTCCGCAAAAGCCACTGGGTGAAGGTTTCTTCGTAAAATTCCCTACCTTCACTGACAACCCTTATGTAAGCAAATACAAATTGACCGAAGATGGCGGTCGCTATGAGGCCACCAAGAAAGAAGCAGACAGGCACATGTGGCGCGTTCCCACTTTGCTCAATATTGCGCTCACCGCCCCCTACTTCCATAACGGTTCGGTGAAGACATTGGATGAAGCGGTACGCGTGATGGCCAAGACCCAGCTCAACAAGGATCTGAGCGATGAGGATGTGGCGGATATTGTCGCCTTTCTGAACGGCCTGACTGGAGAGTTCCCGGAGCAGACCATGCCTCGTCTTCCGGCTACCCCTCCTTCGGTGATAGCCGATATCAAGGAGTGACCCTTTAGGCTGCTCCCCAGCCGGAGCGCTTCCCGCCCCTCTGGGCGGGGAGCGCTTTTTTGCGATTGGCCATCACCCCCGGCTACAGTAATCAACGTGTACCATGGATCACCATGGTTTTGCCGCGGGCCGTAATCAGCCCCTGCGCTTCCAAATCCTTCAATACACGTCCCACCATCTCCCGCGAACATCCCACAATGCGGCCGAGTTCCTGCCGAGTAATACGGATTTGCATACCATCAGGATGGGTAATGGCATCCGGTTGGTGTGCCAGATCGAGCAGCGCCCCTGCCACCCGGCCGGTTACGTCGAGGAAGGCCAGATTGCCCGCCTTTCGGCTGGTATTACGCAGACGTACGGCCATCTGCGACGCAAGAGCATAGAGGATTTCCGGGAATTGGGCTGAAATCTGGCGAAATTTCCCATAACCGATCTCGGCCACCTCGCATTCGGTACGTGCCCGAACCCAGGCACTGCGTTGTTGGTCGGGGTCGAACAGCCCCATCTCGCCAAAGTAATCCCCCGCATTTAGATAAGCAAGCACCATTTCGTGCCCCTCTTCATCTTCAATGAGCACGGATACGGAGCCACTGATGATGTAATAGAGCACATCTGAGCGATCTCCTTCACAGATGATGGTTTGCTTGGCAGAATAGCGCCGCCGATGACAGTGGCTGAGAAAGCGCTGGATTGTTTCCTGATCAGGTTGTTCCATCTTTCACCATCGGGTTGTTTAATATAATGTGTTATAACAATCCCGGTACAATTGAGCAACCGACCACTTCAACAAATCCGCCAACCATCCAGTGGCATCCCAATCGACATGCCCGGCATAACTCGAACCGACGCCAAGGAGAGATCATGAAAGCACGAATCAAATGGGTTGAGCAGGTCACCTTCCTCGGAGAGTCGGAAAGCGGCCACGCCATCGTTATGGATGGTGCTCCAGAAAGTGGAGGCCGCAATCTCGGCCCCCGACCAATGGAACTGTTATTACTTGGAATGGGAGGCTGTACCTCATTTGACGTCATCCATATTCTGAAGAAGGCACGGCAGCCAGTCTCAGATTGCGTGGTTGAGATCCGGGCGGAACGCTCCGACAAGGTGCCCAAGGTGTTCACGCGAATCCACGTTCATTTTATTGTCAGTGGGAAAGGCCTCCAGGCCTCCCATGTAGAGAGGGCTGTGAGACTTTCTGCTGAAAAATATTGCTCAGCCTCCATGATGCTGGGCAAAACCGCCGAAATCAGCCACGATTACGAGATCGTTGAAGTATGAACCGACCTGAACCCACCGCCGGACTGCGCCATGTGGCGCTCTACGTGAACCATTTCGAGTCCTGTGAAAAATTCTATGTGGAGCTGTTGGGCATGCGGGTGGAGTGGCGTCCGGATCCGGACAACCTCTATCTCACCTCGGGGAACGACAACTTGGCACTGCACCGCAGTGATCGGAAGTTCAGTGGCCCACAGCATCTGGACCACATCGGTTTCATACTTGATTCACCGGAGCAAGTGTCAGCCTGGTATGAGTTTCTGCTCGCGCATAAAGTTCCTATGAGAAGCAAGCTCAAACAGCACCGGGATGGTGCCCGGAGTTTCTATTGCGAAGATCCGGATGGAAATATTGTCCAGATGATCTATCATCCCCCTCTTGCTGGAACACGATGACGGGAAACCCAGGGTGATAAACAAGTTAAACAAGAGACTGAAGCTGCACGGTTTCAACAATCTGACCAAGACATTAAGCTTTAATATCTACGACATCTGCTATACCAGCACGGCACAACAACGGCGTGCCTATATTGAATATATTGACGAGGAATACAATGCCGAACGACTCACCGGCATCCTTACCGAGGTGGCGCAAATCATCGGTGCCAACATCCTTAATATCGCTCACCAAGACTACGATCCTCAAGGGGCCAGCGTCACAATGCTGATTGCCGAGGAGCCCGCCGCTTCAGAGAAGCTATCCAATACCCCGGCGCCAGGGCCGCTACCCGAGGCAATCGTAGCCCATTTGGACAAGAGCCATTTAACGGTCCACACCTATCCTGAGAGCCACCCTCACAATGGAATCAGCACCTTCCGGGTAGACATCGATGTATCCACCTGCGGCAAGGTTTCTCCCCTCAAGGCCCTAAATTTCCTCATCCACAGCTTCGAATCCGACATCGTCATCATCGACTACCGGGTCCGGGGCTTTACTCGTAACGTACGCGGCAGAAAACATTTTATCGATCACAAGATCAACTCCGTTCAAAACTATCTGGCCAAAGACACCAAGGCACGCTATGAGATGATCGACGTCAATGTCTACCAGGAAAACATCTTTCACACCAAGATGATGCTTAAGGAGTTCGATCTGGACAATTACTTGTTCGACATGGAAACCAAGGATTTGAGCCGGAAAGAGTACAACCGGCTCTATCGGCGCATCAAGCGGGAGATGCTCGAGATCTTCTACGGACGCAATCTACCCTCTTCCCAATCGGGCTAGAGAAGTCTTCGTGCTTGCCTTGTTGGCTGGAGACCAACCCTCGCCAAAAGGATTTTCCCGCCTGTCTCTCCCGCAATCTCAGGAGAATCAGCGCTGCTCCATGGGAACATAGTCCCGCAGTGGTTCCCCTGTGTAGACTTGGGTAGGGCGGAAGATACGGTTATCACTTAGCTGCTCCCGCCAGTGGGCCAGCCAACCGGCTGCCCGGGAAACCGCAAAGATAGGGGTGAACTGGTCGGAAGGAATTCCCATCTCATCATAGAGGATCCCTGAGTAGTAATCCACGTTAGGGTAGACCCCCTTGGGTCCTAGCCGATCCTCCGCTGCCTCTTCCAACGCCAGGGCAATCTCCAACTTTAGACTGGCCTTACTGCCACGATATTCCATCAGCTCCATCATGAGTTTCTGCAGAATAGGAGCACGAGGATCCTTCACCTTGTACTCCCGATGCCCCATCCCCCAGATCTTCTCCTTTTGCGCCAACTTCTTGTCCAGCCAGCTCTTGGCATTGGCCGGGGAACCGATCTCCTCCAGCATCTCCAGTACCCGCTCATTGGCCCCTCCATGCAGGGGTCCCGAAAGAGTGGCAATAGCTGCGGCGATAACACTATAGGGGCCTGCCAGGGTTGAACCCGCCACCAAGGCAGCAAACGTGGAAGCATTGATGGTATGCTCAGCATGAAGAATCAAACAGGCATCCAGGATCCGGGCCAACACCGGATCCGGCTCTTCACCGGTAAACATGTAGAGAAAGTTTTCTGCAAAGTTGAGATCGGTACGCGGGGGAACCGGATCATACCCATTTCGCAAATGTTCCCAGTTGGTAACGATCACCGGCATGCAGGCCAAAATATTGACCGTCATGTTGTGCACATAATTCAAATCGGTACAGACGCCACCGGTTAGGCACTCGCTACCGGGATAGAACATTCCGAGGCTGGCCACTCCCGTCTGCAGCATGTCCATGGGATGGCCGGTAGCCGGAAGATGCTTCATCATCTCGCGGATGTTGTATTTCACCCGCCGGTTGCGCCGTAACTGCTCATCGAATGCAGCCAGAACATCGGCCGTCGGCAACTGACCATCCAGTAGCAAAAGGGCGGTTTCTTCAAAACTACTGCTCTCCACCAACTGCTCGATTGGATATCCCCGGTAGGCAAGAATTCCTTTCTCCCCATCGATGAAAGAGATGTTCGATTTAGTGGCAGGAACCCCCTCCAACCCAGGTAGATACTCGCTCATAGGCTACATGCTCCAAATTCGGTCTTGAAACCACAGGGTGTAAAAACCATCCGGCGGATAGCGGCAAGTGGCTGGAACACAGAATAACAAAGATAGAGGCAGACCGAATAGATGTCTGCCCCCGGGAGTCGATAGTCCTCCCCTTCGGGTCACGCTTATGACACAGTGTGAAGTCCCTTGCGAAGGCTGTCAGGCAGAGAAAGAGGAACCGCAGCCGCAAGTAGTCACCGCATTGGGATTGCGAATGACGAACTGCGAACCTTGCAATCCTTCGGTATAGTCGATCTCCGCCCCTGCTAGATACTGGAAACTCATGGGATCGATGAGCAGTGTCACTCCATCTTTTTCAACCTGGGTATCCCCTTCATTGATGGTGTCATCGAAGGTGAACCCATACTGGAATCCGGAACAGCCTCCACCCGAGATGAAGACCCGCAACATGAGGTTTTCATCCCCCTCTTCCGCAATGAGTTCTCGTACCTTGGCAGCAGCGCTTTCGGTAAAGATTACCGGGCTTTCTGATTCAGCTGCTTCACTCATGAATGATTCTCCACATAATGAATGGTTATATCAACTATATATATCCCAATAAAATTGGTCAAGAATTCGCAATGGGATATAATCCGGCCACCCCCCGGTAGCCAGGCACGAACATCACTATGATACCATCCGCAAAAGCAGGAACAGGCTTCTTTCTGCTGCTGCTCCTCCTGCTAACCACGTTGGCTTGGTTGCCATACAACCCACAGGGCCCCTTCGATGCCAGAGACTATCGGCCTGCCCAGGGGGTCAAGCTCGATTTTCCGCTGCACGGGGCGCTGATAGAACCGCTGCTGGCTCCCGGCCTTGCTTTGGCCGGCGAGCCGGATGTTCGTATTGCTGCCGTCTCCACTCTACTCTGGATCCTGCTGATCACTGCTGGCTACACCCTGCACCAGAGGCGACGTAAGGATGGAGACTTCAGGCCCGTTCATTTGTTGTACATGTTACGGAATGCCGGAATCGGTGCTGGAATATTTCTCAGCTATCTCTGCTTCATCCTCCTGGTACCCCTGCCCAGCTGGACTCTGGTAACCAAGGATCCCGACCTGATAGTGGCTGACTTGCAGACCCATACCGTCTATTCCCACGACGGACTGCTGACCCCTTGGCAAAATCTCTCCGTCCATCAGGCCCGGGGGTTCGACGTAGTGGCATTCACCGAACATAACAACCCGGCTGGCACGCAGATTTCCTCAGCAGTCTCCCACGAAGAACCCCACCTCCCCTACGCCCTTCCGGGAACCGAAGTTCGGGAACCTGGCAATGCCTTTGTGCTAGCAGTGGGATGGATCCCGCCCCATCCCGACTGGACGGAGCAGTGGCTACAGGATCTCGAGCGGCGGCCGGTGATCGCTCTAGCATGGAGACTTTCACCGAACGACGTACACCGTCTGGCGGCCGCCGGTATCAGCGGTTTTGAAATCGCCAATGCAGGACATCCAGATATCCCTCTGACGGTGCGCGACGCCATTCTGGAGGAAGCCGACCAGCGGGGACTGGTATTGGTAGCCTCCTCCGATTGGCACGGATGGGGAGGGTTTTGGCGGACCTGGACCACCATCCGCGTACCAGGGGCTGCAGCACTCTCCCCAAGCGAGAAGGCCGAAGCGGTGGTAGATGCACTACGGCAACGTCGCAGTCAAGACATCCAGCCGGTAGTGGCCGGATATCTAGGTCCTCCCGCACTCTGGCAGATCCTGTTTGCTCCCGTCAGCGCTCTGGTACGCTACGGAATGGAGCTTTCTCCATTGCGGCTGGTCATGTGGTGGGTCTGGGCGGGAATTCTGATACTGTCCGGATGGAGGCTACGGAAACGGGGGTGGAAACCATTTCGCCTCGGAGCCGCCCTGTTGCTAGGACTCTTCGGTACCGGTCTGGTGCTCCAGGGAATAAGACTCTTGGCCCTGGCTCTGCCTGGGATGACCGCTACGGAAACACTGTCCGAAGTAGGGAGCTGGGGAGCGTTCGTGGGCAGCCTTGCCCTGATTGGTGCCTTGCTTACCGTCCGTCAAGCTGCTCCCGCTCGGGAACAAAAAAACCAAACCAGCGGGTAGTAAGATCCGGATTGTGGAGTTCTAGCAGAGCCACGCGACGCCACTCCCCCAAGGTCGCCAGTTTCACCTGCCGGACTATCCTTTCTGGACGGTCGAATTGTTGCACATAGAGGCATGGCTTCTCGGACATTGTCATCTTTTCCCTTGCCCATAGGGTATATTGACTAATCCGCGCACGGGGAGAAGCGATGGCACGGTCGGCATCGCCCAATAACAGGGCCAACATGGCGGTTTCCTGGTGACTCCCCCCAACCACCAGGCAATTACCTTCCGCACCACGCTCGGCAAGCAGCCGCTCGAGTTCCCGCCTCACTTCGAGCCAACCGTAACTCTGGCTCAGCTGAGTTCGCTGTGGTGGCAAGTGAACCCCAATCCGATCCAGCCACCAGGGGAAGCGGATCCCGTTCACCAGCAATAGCGATAACAGATAGGCTACGCTTATAGCAGCAATCATCCCTTTGCGCGTGTGCCCTTCTGGATAAAGCCAGCGCCGCAAGGCACCCGCCAACAGCAGGGAGCCGGGCAGATAGGCCAGCAGAGGCCAGTTGGCCTCTGCCTTGGCAGTAAGGCCTGCAACACCGAATAACAACAACGGCAGCCAGAATCCGATCACCAGCAGGCGGGAGACGAAAGATCCCGCTGGCAATCCCCAACGGGTGGGGCGCAAGGTGGCATAGAGCATGGCAAAAAAGGTCCACGGCAATACCACCCCCAGCTGCCCCCCCAAAAACAAGGAAAACATCTTCCAGGGTTCAGCAATTTGGGTCTGAACCCCGTGACCCAGCTGGAATGCGAACGAGATCCAGTCATGCTGGCCGTTCCACCATACCACCGGCATGAATAACAAAACGGCTACCGCCGCAGCCAACCATGGACCAGGTGTAGCGAGCTCCCGTCGCCCTTCCTGGCTGGAGAGGAGCGCCAAAAAAAACACTCCCAGTAGCAGAGAAGCGGGGTACTTGCCTAGCAAAGCCAGCCCAATGCAAAGTCCGGTGAGCAACCAATCCGGGAGAGAACGGCGGACAACCGCTCGCCATCCAAAGTAATAACCCAACCAGCCGAACAGGACTAGCGGAGTATCTGGGGTCACCACATGGAACCCGGCCTGAACGATGGGTAAGCTACTCCATACCAGTACTGCCAGTATGCCGGTGCGTGAGTCAGCGTATATTCGGGTTGCGAAAAGGTAAGCGATGCCGGAGCTGACGAGCCAAGTGAGAACCGCCGGCAGGCGGACAACAATGATGGAGTTCCCGAATAGCTCAGTAAAAGGTCGGATCAACCAAGCGATCAATGGGGGGTGGTCGAAATAGCCCCACTGCAGGCGCTGTGACCATACCCAGTAATAGGCCTCATCCGGCAAGGCGCCAATAGTAAGCCAGGCCCAGCCATTGGCCAGCACCCCTGCGGCAATGAGCAACATCGCCCAAGAAAGAGAGGGGCCATGGGCGGAATTCCGGGTCATTCTTGCACCGGTCGTTACACCAGCACGAGGTTGTCACGGTGGATCAGCTCGGGTTCTCCAACATACCCCAGCAAGGATTCGATGCGATCACTGGATTGCCCCATGATAATGCGGGTCTCCGCTGCACTGTAATTGACCAGCCCACGGGCTATCTCCCTCCCATCGGGACCTATACAGGCAACCAGCTCACCCCGTTTAAATCCTCCTTCAACGCCGGTGACCCCCACCGCCAGCAGGCTACGCCCCTCCTTGCACAGAACGCGTACCGCACCGGAATCCAGGTATAACTTGCCGGAAAGCTGGAGCTGGCCGGCCAGCCACTGTTTGCGCGCAGCCAATGGGGCATTACCAGGCAACAGCAGGGTTCCCACCGACTCCCCCGCAGCGATCCGATGTAGCACCCTCTCATCCCGGCCCGAAGCAATGATTGTAGCGGCACCGGAGCGACCGGCCAGCCGCGCGGCCCTTACTTTAGTACGCATTCCTCCTCTGCCCAATACCCCGCCTTCACCCGCCATCCGCTCCAGTCGTGGATCGTCGGCCGCCACCTCTTGTAACAGACGGGCGTCGGCATTGTGACGAGGATCCCGGTCATACATCCCCTGCTGGTCAGTAAGGATTACTAGCAGCTCCGCCTCTACCAAGTTGGTTACCAGGGCTGCCAAGGTATCATTGTCACCAAAACGGATCTCATCGGTAACCACCGTATCATTCTCATTCACCACCGGCACCACCTTGAATCGCAATAAGGTGCGAAGGGTACTGCGCGCGTTGAGATAACGTTTGCGATCCGTAAGATCATCATGGGTAAGGAGGATCTGCGCCGTATGGATTGCATGGCGCTGCAGGCAAGACTCCCAGGCCTGAACCACCCCCATCTGCCCCACAGCTGCTGCCGCCTGCAACTCATGCAAGGCATGAGGGCGCTCCCGCCACCCCAGACGCTGCATCCCCTCCGCTACCGCACCGGAAGAGACCAGGACCAGTTCCACACCTTGCTCAGCCAGCTCCGCCATCTGTGCCGCCCAGCGTGTAAGTGCGCGCCGATCCAGGCCGTTACCTTCGTCGGTGATCAACGCGCTGCCTATTTTGATGACCCAGCGTCGGCTTTGACCCAGTTTATGACGTCGCTGTTGCTGTTCCATCTTGTCGTTCCAGATACGCCATAATGCAGCTACAGAGCTCCCTAGTCCCTTCCTTTGTCGCGGCGGAGATGGAAAAGACCGGTCCCTTCCAGTCAAGGCGCTGAACCAGCTCCTGGCAACGGTTGTCGCGTTCCTCTTCTGGCAGCAGATCTACTTTGTTCAGCACCAACCAGCGTTCTCGCTGCGCCAATTCCGGACTGAAACGCGCCAGCTCCCGCTCGATAACGCGCACATCCGCCACAGGATCCCGCCCGTCATCAAGCGTGACCATATCCACCAAATGCAGCAGCAGGTGGGTTCGGCTCAAGTGCTTGAGGAAACGAATCCCTAATCCTGCTCCTTCAGCCGCTCCCTCGATCAGACCAGGGATGTCCGCCACCACAAAACTGCGATGGGGCTCGAGACTAACCACTCCTAGACTAGGCACCAAGGTAGTGAAAGGATAATCTGCCACTTTGGGCGTAGCCGCTGAAACTGCTCGCACGAAAGTGGATTTTCCCGCGTTAGGTAATCCCAGCAGGCCGACATCGGCAAGCAGCTTGAGTTCCAGGCGCAGCTCTCGGCTCTCTCCCGGTGTGCCGGGCGTGAATTGCCGGGGAGCCCGGTTGGTACTGCTCTTGAACCGGGTATTCCCCAGCCCGTGCAATCCCCCTTTGGCTACCAGCAAGCGCTGACCAACCGTTATCAGATCCCCTATCGATTCCCCTGTCTCTGCATCGAAGACCAGCGTACCTACCGGAACCTTGATCTCGAGATCGCGCCCACCCTTACCGGTACGATCACTACCCATACCCGGCTGCCCGTTCTCGGCCTGGAATCGACGATTGTATCGAAAGTCCACCAATGTATTGAGATTGCCATCTGCTACCAACCAGATGCTTCCGCCGTCCCCACCGTCGCCACCATTCGGCCCCCCCCGAGGGATAAATTTCTCACGGCGAAAGCTGACGCAACCATTCCCACCTTTGCCAGCTTCGACCCGAATTGTTGCTTCATCAACAAATTTCATGAGGATTCAATATATTGGGGCAAATCTCAACG
This sequence comes from uncultured Chromatiales bacterium, assembly GCA_964557025.1. Classification (GTDB taxonomy): domain Bacteria; phylum Pseudomonadota; class Gammaproteobacteria; order Thiohalospirales; family Thiohalospiraceae; genus DRMK01. Next base: position 126,954 of record CAZKYF010000008.1, read on the forward strand.
AAAAAAGCCCCGTCGATACCGAGCGGGGCTTCAACTGCGATCTCGCAGTGGACAAACCGTTATCCGGTCACGACGCTCACAAACCGTCGATTTTTGGGCCCCTTGACTTCAAACCGCACCTTTCCCTCAACCAGGGCAAACAGAGTATGATCCTTGCCAATACCCACATTCACGCCGGGATGAAAATGGGTTCCCCGCTGCCGCACCAAGATATTTCCAGCCTTGACCTGCTGGCCACCAAACCGCTTTACACCAAGGCGCTTGGATTCTGAATCACGACCGTTGCGGGAACTGCCCGCCGCTTTTTTGTGTGCCATTTATTGATGCCTCTCTCAATGACCAACAGAGCTATCAGCCTGCGCTGATGCCTGTAACCTTCACTTCGGTATAGTGCTGACGATGCCCCATCTGCTTGCGATGGTGCTTACGCCGACGAAACTTAACGATCTTGATCTTCTTGTGGCGTCCCACGGCAGTAACCGTTGCAGTAACCTTTCCACCATCTATGTATGGGGAACCCACCTTGATATCATCGCCGTCGGCAATCATCAGCACCTTGTCGAACTCGACACTGGCACCCTCATCGATGCCCAGCTTCTCCACCTTTAAAATGGAGCCTTCACTGACCTTGTACTGCTTGCCACCGGTTTGAATTACCGCGTACATGCTTCTTCGTCTCCAAAAATTCTGTCCGCCTCACCCCATCCGGTAGCGGATATACCAATTACCCGAAACCGATAGATTTTATCGGTTAGATATGATGCAGTCAAACCAAATCGAGTCGTTAGTATATTTGGCGGGCCAGGACCGCTTGAGACAGGGAGAGGGAGATCACCCATATCGAACGAGATTCGCCCTTCCCACCAAAGAAACCTTTGCTTCATTCAGCAAAGGCCCCGGCTTTTGGCAACCCACTTTGTCCCTCGTTTTCCTGTGAAAAGACTACAAGATTTCTAGGGTAGGAATTTTTCTTATATACTTGGGGCTTTCACACTAGCTATCTCGTCCAGTGACAAAGAGTTCCAATCCCTGACATAGCGTACTACTCATCTATGGATATGCAATTAGCAATCAAAACAATAACCGAACACCGTGATCTGAGCGGAGACGAGATGGCGGAGGTCATGCAACTGCTGATGGAAGGAAAGGCCACCGATGCCCAGATTGGCGCATTTCTTATTGGCTTACGCATGAAAGGCGAAACGGTGGAAGAAATTACCGCTGCGGTTTCAGTGATGCGAGAGCTGGCCACACCGGTAAAGGTGGATCTCCCACATTTGGTGGACACCTGTGGAACAGGGGGCGACGGCGCATCCACCTTCAATATCTCCACCACGAGCGCATTCGTAGTCGCCGCTGCGGGGGGACATGTAGCTAAGCACGGTAATCGATCCATTTCCAGCAAATCGGGAAGTGCCGACGTCCTGGAAGCCGCGGGGGTTAACCTGGATCTGACGCCGGAACAGGTGGCTCAGTGTATCGAAAGGATCGGGGTAGGTTTCATGTTCGCTCCAAAGCATCATGGTGCCATGAAACATGTCATCGGCCCACGCCGGGAGATGGGGGTCCGAACCCTGTTCAATGTACTGGGGCCTTTGACCAATCCTGCTGGCGCCAAACGGCAGCTGCTCGGCGTATTTGATGAAAAATGGTTGGAAACGCTAGCAGAGGTGTTGGGCCGCCTTGGCAGTCAGCACGTGCTGGTGGCACATGCAGAGGACGGCCTGGACGAGATCACCCTATCTGGTCCCACACATTTGGTAGAGCTGAAGGATGGCACATTGCGTCATTTGGAGATTACTCCCGAGCAATTTGGTTTGCAGCGGGCCCCGCTAGACAGTCTGGTGGTTGACCGACCAGGCCGCAGTCTGGAGATAATGCGGCAGGTGCTGGACGACAAGCCCGGCCCGGCGCGAGACATTGTAATCCTGAACGCTGGCGCAGCCATTTATGTTGCAGGATTAACCCACAGTCTCGAGCAGGGGATGGACAAGGCTCGCGAGGTACTGGCCAGGGGCACTGCTCGAAAGCGGCTGGAATCGCTGGTTCAGTTTAGTAATAGTCTGTAATGGAAAGGCCACCGGATATCCTGCTCCGCATCCTGCGCCGCAAGGCGGAAGAGATCATTGAACGCCGCAAGAAGGCAAGCCAGGAGGAACTCATCGAGCGCTGTGCCGCGGCACCGCCCGTACGTCCCTTCAAAGAAGCCCTGCGACAGCGGATCGCAGCAGGGAATGCCGCGGTCATTGCGGAGATCAAAAAGGCCTCTCCCAGCAAAGGGGTTATCCGGGAAGTATTCCACCCAGCCGAAATTGCGAGAAGCTACGAGGCGGGGGGAGGATGCTGTCTTTCAGTGCTTACTGACCAGGATTTCTTTCAAGGTTCCGATGGATACCTGCAACAAGCCAGGTCCGCCTGCCGACTGCCGGTATTACGCAAGGAGTTCATCATCGATCCTTATCAAATCTATGAATCCCGCGTCTTGGGGGCGGATTGCATCCTGCTGATCGTTGCAGCCTTGAGCGATGCACAGCTGGCAGAGTTCACCGCGCTGGCACACCAATTAAACATGGATGTATTGGTAGAGGTCCATGACCGAGAGGAGCTGGAGCGTATCCTTCCATTGGAGATAACACTACTTGGAATCAATAACCGAAACTTGCGTACTTTCGATACTTCTCTAGAAACCACCCTGAAGCTTTTGCCGTTAGTGTCTCCCTACCACCTGGTTGTCACCGAGAGCGCCATCCATACCAAGGAGGATGTCGCTTTAATGCGCGACAACGGGGTTCACTCCTTTCTGGTCGGAGAATCGTTTATGAGAGCGGAGGATCCAGGGCAAAAGCTGGCGGAGCTGTTTGGCAACCCTTACGTTACCTAAACCCACCAACATATCGCCTCGCCTCTTCGCTTCACAAATGGGGGAAATATCCACTATACTGTAGGATAACGAACGTATCTTATTGATGCCCTTATAAATTGTGGGGCTACCGGGCGCAGGGACAATAATATGAAGGGTCTGCAAAACAACCTGGCAAGCTCACTTGCCGCGCCGCTTTTTTGTCTCTTCTGTTTTCTGATGGCCCAACCATCGATGGCCAAGGAAAATCGTATTCAGGAAGAGCTTCAGGATCCTTCCCCCACTCTTAACCCGTTACGCAAAGCGTTAGGGGACCGAGCCTATGATCAAGCGATGAAGTCGGGCAAGTATTACTACGTGTCCAACAAGAAGTGCCGCCTGTGCCATCGGGAGTTTTTTGTTGGCAGGATGAAGGATCCTCATGTTTATACATACGAACGATTGCTCGCCACCGGCTATGAGAAAAATCGTCGCTGCCTCGGCTGCCACACCACAGGCTATAATGTAGAGACCGGCTATACCGACTTTGGCACCACTCCCGAATTGGTCGGTGTACAGTGCGAAGGCTGTCATGGCCCGGGCAGCGTTCACGTTGAACTACAGGCAAAGGATCAAGCATTTGGTATCCCCGGCATCAGCGGCAAACGGAGCAAACCAGGCAACAAGAAAGAGATCAAGGGAGGGTTTTTGGCAGGAACGGATCGCCCAAGAATCCTGAAGAGGATGTGCCTGACATGCCACACCAAACGATGGGGACGTTCTTTCGCGCGAACCGTGCATGGTTTTCAGGCGGCATACGAATCTTACAGGACCCCACTTCCCGGCGACGTCATCGAAGACCAGTAGGCCGGACGGAGATTGGCAAATTTTCCCTCATCAGCAATGCCCCCTCCGGCTGGAAGTAGCAATGCTCGTTGTCATCAACAGGGTGGTATGAGTCAGGCGATACCGGATCGAACGTATTATTGCCCAAGGGATCAGTAACCCCAGCGACGGGAGCACCGCAGCTACATTGCTTAAATAGAGCTCAAGCCACGAGACCAGGGAGAAGTCTCTCCGCAACCGATATTGCCCGATGCCCAGTGCATTATAAATGGCGTTGCCCTGCCGGACAGAAATAAACCCGCCAAGGAAGATAAAGCAGACACCGAACCAAGGATAAATCAGAATGGGGGATACTTCGGTAATTGCCCATCCGACCAAGATAGCCCCCATTATGCAGCCGGATACCGCCCAGTTAAGGTGCAAAAGACGTCGAGCATCCAAAGCAAGCCGAAAGGGCTTCTCTCCGTAACGCAAACCCCTCAGAAGATAAATCTTCTGGCGAAGCCGCATCTGAGGATAGAGCAATCCTACGCTCAGCAACGTCAACAGCGGCCAGAGCAAATAGGCCTTGTAGGCATCCGCAAGGCTCCCCTCAAACCGGAAATGGACCTTCCGATATGCGCTATTTTGTGCCTCGAAACACAGCCGCCACCGCCTATACCAGGGAAACAGAAAAATCAAGAATACCGATAGTATCACTCCAGATAAGGGGCTCACCCAGCTCAAAAGACCCGCGCCCAGTAACATCACTGTCAAAGGAAGATGGATCTTCAGTTCGGCCTCCGGGCGGGCATGGTAACAAAAACTGTGTCCATCGAGATGGATTTTACTATAAAGATATTGGCGGCTTCTTACCCGGGCCCAGGGCAGATAGATCCCGCAGGTCAAGAGGGTTAGTGGAAGGTTCACAATCCAGATTCGAAAATAGGCATTCGCGGTTCCGAAAAAGAGAATGGGAAACCGGGCAATTGGTTTATCCACCCGCGCCGGTCTCGCCTTAACCCCTGCGTGTGTGATGGAGGGGTTCAGAGCCGTTTCGGGAAGGGGGGATTCTTTTCGGAGGGAATGCTGGTCACTCTCTGCCCCACCGGTTTTCTTCAGATAACAAACAATACCTTTTCTTTGAAAGATCTCATATTGTAACTTGGCCTGTTCTTCATTCAGATTCCGCTTGCAAAGCGCTTTTCTTTTCTGGAAGAGCCGTTCCACTCGATCCGGATTCAAGCGGCTCAACCTCTGGAACGAACACTTGACCTCTTCTACTGAAAAACCTTGGCGCACTTCCCCTGGCACGACCAGCATCCACCTTGTTTTTCCCATAGTCCCCCCAATGCCTTCCCAGGTCGATCGAGATCTCATCTCAGCATGCTATTCTAGTTAGGCCCTCCTTTATAATTCCCGATGTTGCTGCAAACTGCCAGCAATCCTCATACAAACCCATCTGGCATCATAGGTTTGCCAGACGGGGTTCCTCTTCTACACTTCCCTTCAGCAGGCTGCATGAATTCTGCAGTTGCATTGGAGTTCAATCAGTATGAGGAACAAAGCCGCTGAACAAAAACAAATAAGGCGTAAGGGTCAACTGGCACTTATTATAATGAGCGAATCTCTCGAGGAAGACGGAAGGCCACCTTGTACTTATCCCTTCCTACGAGGGTTGGTTCTGGCCGGAAATCTCCTGCCTGAAAAGCGTGTTACCGAATGGTATTCATGAACCACGCAGAAAAAAGGGGTGAGTGTTCACCCCTTCTTTGATACTTTCGGCAACCACAATCAGCCGCCCATGCGTTTACGAAGCCGCTGGATAGTATGCAACTGTGCCACCGCCTCAGCAAGCTCCGCCTGTGCCTTGGCATAATCGATATCGCTCTTACGGTCCTTCAACGCTTGCTCGGCCCTGGCCTTTGCTTCAAGTGCCGCTGCCTCGTCGAGGTCCTTTGCCCGTAATGCTGTATCCGAAAGAATGGTGACTGTATGCGGCTGAACTTCCAGCATACCCCCGGAGACATAGTAAGACTCCTCCCCTTCGCTGGTTGTCACCTTTACCTCCCCGGCCTGCAGGGTGGAAAGAAATGGGGTATGGCGGGGCATGATACCCACCTCCCCCATCTCCGCTGGAGCAACCACGAACTCTGCGGGCCCGGAGAAAATCTCCTGCTCTGCACTGACGATATCGACATGCATGGTCATAGCCATATATTGCTCCTGCCGTAGTAAATGCTAAATGCTCTTGGCCTTTTCAACCGCCTCATCGATGCTGCCAACCATGTAGAAGGCCTGCTCCGGCAAGTGATCATATTCCCCTTCGATGATGGCCTTGAATCCCGCGATAGTATCCTTCAAAGAAACATATTTGCCTGGGGAGCCAGTAAATACCTCCGCAACGAAGAAGGGCTGAGAAAGGAAGCGCTGTATCTTTCGCGCCCGAGCAACCACCTGCTTGTCCTCTTCAGACAACTCATCCATTCCAAGGATAGCGATGATATCCTTCAACTCCTTATAGCGTTGCAGCGTATTCTGCACAGCACGGGCAGTATCGTAGTGCTCCTGACCGATGATCAGGGGGTCCAGCTGGCGGCTGGTGGAGTCCAGCGGATCCACAGCGGGATAGATGCCTAGCTCCGCAATCTGGCGGGAAAGCACCACCGTGGCATCCAAGTGAGAGAAGGTGGTGGCCGGAGAGGGGTCAGTCAAATCGTCCGCCGGCACGTATACTGCTTGAATAGAGGTGATTGAGCCTGTCTTGGTGGAGGTGATCCGTTCCTGTAGCACGCCCATCTCTTCTGCCAGAGTGGGCTGGTAACCCACTGCGGAGGGCATACGTCCGAGAAGCGCAGATACCTCCGTCCCCGCTAGGGTGTAACGGTAGATATTATCAATAAACATCAGCACATCACGCCCTTCATCGCGAAAATACTCCGCCATGGTCAGACCGGTGAGCGCCACGCGCAGCCGGTTACCAGGGGGTTCGTTCATCTGACCATACACCAGAGACACTTTATCCAGAACGTTGGACTCCTTCATCTCATGGTAGAAGTCGTTACCTTCACGGGTACGCTCCCCGACACCAGCGAACACCGAATAACCACTGTGCTCGATAGCAATGTTACGGATCAGCTCCATCATATTGACGGTCTTGCCCACACCGGCACCGCCGAACAGACCGACTTTACCGCCCTTTGCAAAGGGACATAACAGGTCGATAACCTTGATGCCGGTCTCCAGCAATTCGGCACCCCCCGCCTGCTCGTCATAAGCGGGAGCCTTGCGGTGAATCGGCCACTTAGTATCGCACTCAACTTCTCCGGCATTGTCGATGGGGGTACCCAGCACATTCATGATGCGGCCCAGTGTGCCCTTGCCCACTGGAACCTTGATTGGCTCTCCAGTGTTCTCCATCTGCATTCCGCGCTTTAGCCCGTCCGTGCTTCCCAATGCAATGGTGCGCACTACGCCATCTCCCAACTGCTGCTGAACCTCCAGGGTCAGACCAGCCTGCTCGTTGACCAGCGCGTCATAGACCTTGGGCACGGAGTCCCGTGGGAACTCCACATCCACCACAGCGCCGATGATTTGTACGATGTTTCCAGAACTCATTTTCGTGGTACCCCTTGAATTTAGAATCTCTTCCGCAATACGGCCCTATGCACCCGCCCAGACCTCGACCTATACCGCCGCTGCGCCGCCGACAATTTCCGACAGCTCCTGGGTAATAGCCGCCTGACGCGCCTTGTTGTATACCAATTGTAGATCCTTGATTAGCTCCCCGGCGTTATCGGATGCGCTCTTCATCGCCACCATACGTGCCGCCATCTCACAAGCGATGTTCTCGACCACACCCTGATACACCTGGGATTCGATAAAGCGCATGAGCAGCCCGTCAAGCACCTCCTTGGCATCAGGCTCGTAAAGATAGTCCCAATGATGCTTCAATTCCTCATCGTCCACAGCCTCTACCGGAAGCAGCTGACGCACCTCTGGCTTCTGGGTCATGGTGTTGACAAAACTGTTTTGCAGCAAGATCAACCGATCAATCCGACCCTCATAATAGGCATCCAGCATCACCTTCACTGGCCCAATGAGATCAGTCAGGCCAGGTTTGTCCCCCAGGTGAGTCACCTCGCTCACAATATTGGCACCCAGTCGTTTCACAAACCCCAAGCCCTTGTTGCCTACCACGCAAACATCAAGCTCTACCCCTTGATCACTCCATTCCTTCATCGTCTTCACGGCCATTCGGAACAGATTGACATTGAGCCCTCCACATAGACCACGATCAGTGGAAATGAGGATAAAGCCGACCCGCTTCACCTCCTCTCTTTGGATGAGGAAGGGATGCTGATACTCCGGATGTGCATTTGCCAGATGGCCTATAACGTTACGAATCTTCTCGGCGTAGGGGCGGGAAGCAAACATACGCTCCTGAGCCTTGCGCATCTTACTTGCCGCCACCATCTCCATGGCCTTCGTTATCTTCTGGGTATTCTGGATACTCTTGATTTGAGTACGTATTTCCTTTGCACCGGCCATCGATTACGCCTCGCTTACCATGTATGATTGGCTTTGAAATCTTCCATCGCCTTGCGCATGGCGTCAGCGATCTCGTCGTTGTAGTCACCACTGGCGTTGATCTTGTCCAACAGCTCCTTCTGCGACGAGCGGAGGTAGGCATGCAGCGCCTTTTCGAAATCAACAACCTTATTGACCTCGATATCATCTAGATAGCCCTCCTCGGCCGCAAACAACGAGAACGCCATCTCTGCAATCGAGAGGGGAGAGTATTGAGGCTGCTTCATCAGCTCGGTAACGCGCTGCCCCCGCTCCAGCTGCTTACGGGTTGCTTCATCCAGATCAGAAGCAAACTGAGCGAATGCAGCCAGTTCGCGATACTGGGCAAGAGACAAGCGAACACCACCTCCCAGCTTCTTGATGATCTTTGTCTGCGCCGCACCACCAACACGAGATACCGACAGACCTGCGTTAATGGCCGGTCTGATGCCCGCATTGAACAGATCGGTCTCCAGGAAGATCTGCCCATCTGTAATAGAGATCACGTTGGTAGGAACGAATGCGGACACGTCGCCAGCCTGAGTCTCGATGATGGGCAGTGCCGTCAACGACCCGGTTTTTCCTTTGACCTTTCCACCGGTCAGTTTTTCCACGTATTCTGCATTGATCCGCGCAGCCCGTTCCAGCAGCCGGGAGTGAAGATAAAAGACATCACCCGGATATGCCTCTCGCCCGGGAGGCCGGCGGAGCAGCAGGGAAACCTGACGATAAGCCCACGCCTGCTTGGTCAGATCATCATAAACGATGAGTGCGTCCTCGCCCTTCTCCAGGAAGTATTCACCCATCGAACAACCGGAGTAAGGTGCGATGTACTGCATGGCGGCAGACTCAGAGGCTGTGGCCGCAACCACAATGGTATGCTCCATAGCGCCGTGCTCCTCGAGCTTGCGCACCACAGCGGCAACCGAAGAGGCCTTCTGGCCAATAGCCACGTAGATACATTTGATCCCGGTACCTTTCTGGTTAATGATGGCATCAATGGCCACCGCAGTTTTTCCAGTCTGTCGGTCACCGATGATCAACTCCCGCTGACCGCGGCCAATGGGCACCATGGAGTCAATGGCCTTCAAACCGGTCTGCACTGGCTGATCCACCGACTGGCGCTCGATAACTCCGGGGGCAATCTTCTCGATAGGAGAGGTCTTTTCCGCTTCTATGGGACCTTTGCCATCAATCGGGTTACCCAGTGAATCCACCACGCGACCCAGCAGCGCCTCTCCCACAGGAACCTCCAGGATACGCCCGGTGCACTTTACGCTATCCCCCTCCGAGATATGCTCGTAGGAACCCAGGATAACGGCACCCACCGAGTCCCGCTCCAGGTTAAGTGCCATCCCATAGGTATCACCGGGAAACTCAATCATTTCACCAGACATCACGTCCGACAGGCCATGAATCCGGGCAATACCATCCGACAAACTCACCACCGTTCCCTCGGTCCGGGCCTCGGTAGCGGTTTCAAAACCTTCTATGCGCTTTTTTATTAACTCGCTGATCTCAGCAGGATTCAGTTGCATTTCAATTATCCTCTATTCGACACGCCCTAGCGCAACAGCACATGGCTCAAACGCTCTATCTGCCCCTTGGCTGAGCCATCTATGACCAGGTCTCCGGCTCTGATAATCGCACCACCCAGCAGGCTCTCATCCACCTGGCACTCCAGAACCACATCTCTTCCAAGACGCCTTTTCAGCGATTCTGCAATCTGTTTCTGCTGGTCATCGCTCAGGGCGAAGGCAGAAATCACTTCTGCGGTAACGACGCCCTCGGCATCCGCCCGCGCCTGCTCGTAGAGCTGGGCAATTTCCGGCAGCAAAGCCAACCGATTATTTTCGACCAGGGTGGCGATAAACTTCTTTCCGTATTCATCCAGCTTCTCGCCACATAGATCATAAAACAGTCCGGCCAGCTGTTCGCTGTCGACCTTGGGATTTCCAATCAGTGCTCCAACCTCGGGATTGGCGGCTACCGCCGCGCACAGCCGCAACCTTTCAGACCATCCTTTGAGGTCGTTCTGCTGCTGTGCCAGCTTGAACACCGCTTCTGCATAGGGCCGGGCAATCGTGGTCTTTTCAGCCATAAGTGTTAAACCACCTTATCTATATCTGGGCAACCAGATCGGCAAGCAGCTTCTCGTGGGCCTTGGCGTCGACCTCCTTCTTGAGAACCCGCTCCGCCCCTGCAACCGCCAGGGTAACCACCTGCGAACGCAGCTGCTCCTTGGCCCGGTTGGCCTCCTGTTCGATCTCGGCATTTGCCGCCGCCAGCAAACGCTCACCCTCGGCGCGAGCGTTCTCTTTGGCTTCCTCAACTATCTCGGAAGCTCGTTTTTGCGCCTGGGCAACGATCTCCGCCGCCTGCTGCTTGGCTTCGGCGATCTTTTCCGCCGCGCGCTTGCGAGCCAGCTCTTGCTCGTGTTCACCCCGCTCGGCGGCGGCCAAGCCATCGGCGATCTTTTTCTGGCGATCGGCCAAGGCCGTAGTCAGTGGCTCCCAGAGGTAGCGCTGGATGAACCACACCAGTACCGCAAAGGTAAGGATCTGGCCGATTAATGTGGCTGTTATATTCACCTTATAGACTCCTTACGGTTCGTATATCGTGAGCTTTGGTTGTTTTTACTATCAACCACCCATTACTGCCTTAACGGCATCTGCAAACGGGTTTGCAAACACGAACCACATGGCCATACCCAGAATGATCATCGGGAATGCTTCCATCAGACCACCGGTGAACAGCATCTGACCCATCAGCTGAGGGCGCATCTCTGGCTGGCGAGCAATACCTTCCAAGAACTTGGAGCAGATCAGTCCCCAACCGAGGGCGGAACCCAGCCCAGCGGCGGCAAGAATGATACCGACGCCGATAGCGGTTGAAGCGTAAACGGAAGCAAGTACTTCAGCATTCATCTAGAGGTCTCCTTAGTGTAGAACAGCGTAAAAAATAAAAGGCCCAACAAAAATCAGTGCTCTTCATCCGATGTATGCGCCATCCCGAGATAGACGATAGTCAACAGCATGAAAATAAACGCCTGCAGCGAAATGATCAGGATGTGGAAAATAGCCCACAAACTTCCCAATGCCACTTGCGCCGGCAGCATGTACCAAGCAAATGAGAGCAGTGCAATCAGCATGAAGATCAGCTCACCCGCAAACATGTTACCAAACAAACGGAGAGCCAGGCTGACCGGTTTTGCCACTTCCTCAATGGTGGTCATGACAATGTTTACCGGGATAAGATATTTTCCGAAAGGATGAAACAGAAACTGTTTCAGATACCCCACCGGCCCCTTGATCTTGATGTTGTAGTAGATGATAAGGGCGAAGACGCTCAGCGCCAGAGCAAAGGTGGTCCCCAAGTCAGTGGTTGGCACCACCTTGAGATACTCGATCCCCACCGCCCGGGCCATCAATGGCAGCAGGTCCACTGGAACCAGATCCATGGCATTCATCAAAAACACCCAGACGAAAATGGTAATAGCCAGCGGGCCAATCAATGGGTTGCTACCGGGAAAAATGTCTCTGACCTGCGTCTGGACAAACTCCACCACACTCTCAATGACATTCTGTAGCGTCCCGGGCGTGCCGGTGGTCAGCTGCCGCCCCAACGCAAAAGCGGCCCACGCCATCAGTCCGGCAAGCAACCAGCCAAACAGCAAGGTGTCTACATGAAAGGCCCAGAAACCAGCGGCCTGATGGGTGACCGGATCACAGTCGCCAATGCACCAGTTAACCAGGTGGTGCTGTATATACTCTGCAGGACTTTGTGCTTCTCCACTCACTCTTTTGCTCCAGAGATTACGTTTTTAATCGTGTATCCACCTTATTAAAGGTGTAGGCCAGCTGCGCCGTGGCGTACCCGACAAGGATCGCTACCGGAGCCAGCTTCAAAGTACCCATCCCCAAGGCCATCAATACCAGGGTCAACAAAAACCGCTGAACTGCACCGGCATAGATGACAAATGCACCTTGGTTGGTATCTTGCGCCGCGGTTTCTGCCGCCTTGGTAATCCGCCAAGCCATCAACCATGTCCCCAGGAGCGCAATCATTCCGCCATAGAGGGCAGACTGGGCTGAATATGCTTCCGCTGCCGCAAGATAGAGCGCCGAAACTCCCAACACGATTAGCAGCTGGATAACCAACACCCTGCGAACGGTGACGCGCATCACCTTAGCTGCAAAAGTCATCTGCTTTTTATACGCCCCGGACGTAATAAACTCCCGTAAGACGGATACTGCCAATCGTTCGGGCTGTCACTCTAGGGCGGGCAGTATAAGGACTACAGGACGTGGGGTCAATGAAAAATATATCGCACCCCCCGAAACCTGCTGACTGCTTTTCCGATGGATAGGGCACTTTTCCTTTTCATGCCCCTTCTTGGCTCCGCTGCAGCGGACCTTCCACTTCGGCTCGCAAGCGTTCCCCCCCCAGAATCTCTATCAACCTCAACGCAAAATCCATGGCAGTGCCTGGCCCACGGGAGGTGATGATGTTGCCATCCTGCACTACTGCCTCGGAGCGGAGGATAACGTTGGCAGCCGCCGGCAATTGCTCTAGCACGCCAGGGAAAGCTGTCACCCGCTTGCCCGACAGTATTCCCGCACAGGCCAGCACCTTCGGGGCTGCACAGATCGCCGCAATATATTTTCTCTCAGCATCCATCTTTCGCAGCAGCTCTCTGATACGCGGATCGCTGTTCAAATGATCGCTACCGGGCATTCCCCCGGGAAGCACAATCATGTCAAAAGAAGCATCCAATATGGCATCCAATGAACTGTCTGGCAGAACCACCGTCCCGCGGCTCCCCTTGACCAACCCATCCTGCAACCCGGCCCCAACGACCTCAAAATGGGCCCGGCGCAATAGATCGATCACGGTAACCGCCTCAAGCTCTTCGAACCCTTCTGCCAAAGGGATCAGAACCCGCGCCATCTTTCTGCTCCGTTTATTTATTGTAGTCCCGCAGAATATATAACCCTTTCAAGAGATTGAGCGCCTCGAACAGAGGATAATCAGTTTCCGCCAAGGTCTCTTCCTTATCGCTCTCCTTTTTGCCGCTCTTCTCTTCCTTACGCTTACCAACACTGCCGTTTTCTAGATGGCCAGCGAGGTCGGCCTCTTTCAGCATCCGAAGGTTGTGTTCCGCTTTGGCCAACTTGACACTCTCCAACTCGATATCCGGGACAATCCCTTCGGCCTGAATGGAGCGACCAGAGGGGGTATAGTACAGAGCAGTGGTGAGCTTGAGCGCCGTACCTCCCGGCATCGGCAGAATAGTCTGCACCGATCCCTTACCAAAGCTGGGTTGACCCACAATAACCGCGCGCTTGTGATCCTGTAGCGCTCCCGCAACGATCTCTGAGGCAGAAGCAGAACCGCCATTAATCAACACCACAATCGGGGAGCCTTTCAGAAGATCACCAGAACTGGCGTTGAAGCGCATCTTTGAATTCTTTATTCGTCCTTCGGTATAAACAATGGTTCCTTTGCTTAGGAAAGCATCCGAGACATCCACTGCAGCATTCAGCACACCCCCCGGATTGTTACGCAGATCCAGCACCAAACCCTTAAGCAATCCACCGCTCTCCTTGTTCAGTTTTTTCAGGGCCTTGACCAAATCCTTACCCGTGCGCGATTGGAATTGGGTGATACGCACATAGCCAAAACCCTCTTCAAGCATCCGGCTCTTGATACTCTTGACCTTGATAATGGCACGAGTAATAGTGATGGTAAGCGGCTTCTCTTCCCCCTCACGCACGATGGTCAGGGTGATATCGGTACCTGGCTTACCACGCATAATCTTCACCGCTTCGCCGAGAGTCATCCCCTTCACCGGGGATGAGTCGAGCCGGATGATTAAATCACCGGGTTGGATGCCTGCTCTTTGGGCGGGGGTATCATCGATAGGGGCAATAACCTTGACAAAACCATCCTCCATTCCCACCTCGATACCAAGACCACCAAATTCTCCGGTAGTCCCTACCTGCAGCTCCTTGAATGACTCTGCATCCATATACGCAGAATGGGGATCGAGATCGGCCAACATGCCTCGAATCGCCCCCTCAATGAGGGTCTTGTCATCGACCTCTTTGACATAATCACTCTTGATCTTGCCAAACACCTCGGAGAAGGTGCGCAGTTCTGCCAGCGGTAGAGAGAGCGAACCCTGGGCCTCATTTCGGTCGGCCAGCACCCCGTGCCCCAGCGAAAGCATTATGCCGACCGCAATCCCGAATATCAGAATGATAATGTTTCGATTAACTCTCATGCTTTGTCGCTCTCCAGCCGTCAGATCATTGCATTATACTGCAGTTCTTTACTTTCGCGCCACGCACCAACGAGCGGGATCCACCGGCTGACCATTGCGGCGAATCTCGAAATAGAGGCCGCTATGCACATTGCCACCACTGTTACCCACTGTAGATATCACTTCTCCAGCCTTAACCCTGGCCCCTACCTCCTTTTGCAAACTCTGATTATGGCCATACAAGCTCATATAACCAGATCCGTGGTCGATAATGACCAGCAAACCATAACCACGTAACCAATCAGCAAATATAACGTTTCCCTCTGCTATCGCTTGCACTGGAGCCCCCTCCGGGGCATCGATCAGCACCCCTTTCCAGCGCAACTCCCGGGTACGCGGGGAACCGAAAGTCGCGGTGATCGGCCCTTCGACCGGCCACAGGAAACGCCCCCCATCCTTGCCATGCTGAAACGGTGATGGAACTGGAAAACGCTTCGCTTCATGTTCCAAACGGCCAATCAATGCCTTCAGTTCCATCTCATCCTGCCGCAAGCGAGCCAGTTCAGCAGTCCCTTTACCAATCTTGCGCTGCAACGCAGCCAGCACCTCTCTCCTCTCCTGTTTACGCTTTTCGAGAGCCTTCTTTTCCTTCTCCCGCTGTTCGGTCAGCCGAGCAATGGTAGAGCGCTCTTTTCCTATCCTTGCAGAGAGCCGCTCGAGCTCTGCCAAATGCTCCCCAAGGAGATGAATCTGTTTGGCTCGCGACCGGTGGAAATAATCATAATAAACCAGAATTCGCCCCAGCTTTTGAGGCTCCTGCTGATTCAGAAGCAATTTCAGGTAGGGCTGTCGTCCGGTCATATAGGCGGTGCGGAGCTCCCTTTCCAAAAAGCCTTTCTGCTTCTCCAGCTTCGCTTCAATTTTGCGCTTCTGCATCTCCAGTTTTTGCAATTGATTTCGCTGCTTGCGCAGTTCGGCCTTTAATCGGCGCAAACCGCGGTTCAACCGGCCAATCTCAATTTCAACAGCGCGCAGCTGTTTCTGCTCTTTTTCGCTGCGGCTTTTCAGTCCGCCCAGACCCTTCTGCAAGACATCTATCTTTTCTTGCAGCTCCTCAAGTCGCTGGTTCGGTATATCCGCTTCCTTTGATCCGGCTGCAGTAAGCATTGGAAAAAATATCGCTAGTGCGACGATCAGCAGCTCCTTGCGGAAGACCTTCCTCCTCCCTCTACTCCAATCCATCCTTATCCTTCTTGGGCAAACCATCCCTTTCAGGAGTCCTGTCCTCCGTTGCTATACTCGACGGAATTCACCCTTCAAGGGTAAAGAGACGCCGCCCGGTCATTTCCGGAGGTTGCTCTAATCCCAGCAGGTAAAGCATGGTCGGTGCCACATCGCACAGCGCACCGTTTACCTCCATCTCCGCTGGTCTTCCTACATAAATAAACGGTACCGGATTATGGGTGTGAGCTGTGTGAGGCTGGCCGGTCTCTTCATTGCGCATCAACTCCGCATTACCATGATCCGCAGTGATCAGCACCTCACCTCCTACCTCTTGGATGGCATTGACTACTCGCTCTAGACAGCAATCCAGCGCTTCGATAGCCTTAATAGTCGGCTCCAGCTTGCCGGTATGCCCCACCATGTCCGGATTGGCATAGTTACATATGATGGCATCAAACCGACGGGTATGAATCGCCTCTACCAATTGATTGGTCAAATCAAAGGCATTCATCTCCGGTTGTAAATCGTAAGTAGCAACATCCGGCGATGGAATCAGAACCCGCTCTTCCCCTTCATAAGGCTCCTCCTCACCGCCGTTGAAGAAAAAGGTGACATGGGCATATTTTTCGGTTTCTGCAATCCGTAGCTGCCGCAAGCCGTGTCCGGCGATATACTCCCCAAAGGTGTTGTGTAACCGCTCAGGCGGAAAAGCCACTTGCACATTGAAATCTGCGCTGTATTCGGTGAGGGTCACAAAAGCTCCCAGCTTGATCCGCTTCGGTCGAGGGAAACAATCAAATTTCTTCTCGATAAAAGGGCGGGTGATCTGCCGCGCACGATCAGAGCGGTAATTCATGAAAAAGATCACATCCCCTTTCTCGATCCTGACTCGGTCCTCCCCCGGGGGAATAATACAGGTGGGCTTGACGAACTCATCTGTCTCGCCACGCGCATAGGCCATCGCCAGACCTTCACTGGCGCTACAAGCCTCATACACCGCCTTGCCCTCGGTCATCAGCTCATAAGCCGCCTGGATACGCGGCCACCGGTGATCACGGTCCATTGCATAGTAGCGGCCGACGATGGAGGCGATGCGGCCATTCCCCAGCTCCTGGAACTTCTCTTCCATCCGACGGATAGAGTCTGCCGCACTTTTCGGCGCGGTATCACGGCCATCAAGGAAAGCATGCAAATAGACCTTGGGAGCCCCTCGCTTGATCGCCAACTCCACCATAGCGTGGATATGGTCTTCGTGGCTATGGACGCCTCCTGGAGAAAGCAGCCCCATGATATGCACTGCCCGTCCTTTCCGCTTTGCCAAATCAACCGGCTCAGTCAGCGTGCGGTTAGTGAAAAAGGATCCGGTATGTATCGCTCGGTCGACCCGCGTATATTCCTGATATACCACCCTTCCAGCCCCCAAATTAAGATGACCCACCTCCGAGTTACCCATCTGGTTGGCCGGCAACCCCACTTCTGCACCTGAAGCCCGAATCAGGGTATGAGGATATTCGTTCCAGAGACGATCCCATACCGGCTTTTTGGCTTGTGCTATCGCATTGTCCTTCGTCTTTTCACTGTATCCCCAGCCATCCAGAATGACCAGGAGAACGGGGCGGTGATTACTGTCTCGCGGCATCGGTTTCTTTTGCTCGTATTCTCTCTTTACGTCCCGGCATAGTTTATGCAATACTGGACTTGTTCAAAAAATTGTCCGCCTGCTAGGCAGGGAACGCCTAGGATAGCAGGATTAGGGATGTTTTTGTGTCACGGCGTTCCGTTTTTGTGAGAAACACCCTAGACCATCTGTGTGAAAACTATGTAAAAGAGGGCCGGAAAGTATTGTTTATAACTGTATAACGGTTAATTTATAAGCATAGGGTACAGGGGGATACCCTCGGATAAAGCACGATATCAATCGGCTAAACACACGGGAAACCCTTTCATGATAAAAACAGACGCGCCAGATTTGAATGTAGTCTCTTCAAAATTGATCTCCTCTGACGAGGACATCGAGCGTGCTGCACGAGCGGTTAAGGCAATGTCCCACCCGCTACGGCTAAAGATCCTCTGCACCTTGGGAGAGGATGAGATCAGTGTGCAGGAAATCGTTGAACAGGTCGGCACCTCACAAAGTAATATTTCCCAACACTTGGCCATCTTGCGAGACAAGGGGATCCTTGCCTCCCGTAAGGACGCCAACCGGGTGTATTACCATATTGATGATCCCCGTACGCTTCGCTTGATCGCCTTAATAAAGGAAGTCTTCGTCCAGTAGTCACTCTATGCTCCAAGTAGATGTCGTCGGTAAAGACTCATTAAGGTCTATTCCCTCTTTACCGGCGGCACTATTACACATGTTTGCACAAGCCCTTATCAAGGAATAGCTATCATTCATAGCTTCGGGCAATCATCATAGCAATCCCGAGTCAAACTCAAACCCTTACTAGTTCATTCGGCTAGTCGCTTGCGCATGGCAAATCAAAAGATGAAGCAGCATCACACCAACAGATCGCTATTGAAAAAGGAGGACGGGTTCCGTCCTCCTTTTTTAAATAATGCTGCAAGCGATATCTCTCCGCTTTCTTTCGGAGACACCTAACCTTTTGTTTTACTTGGCTTTACTTCTTTATGGGCTTTGCTTTTTTTGGCATCCAAGCGGTAAATTCCACGACTAGTGGAAATCAGCTTGCGATTCTTTTCCAAGGTTGCCTTGCCTATACCAGGGACCTTCGTCAGATCTTCAACCGTTTTAAATTTGCCATGTTTTTTTCGATAAGTAACGATTGCCTTGGCCTTTACTTTGCCGATTCCCGATAAGTAGTGCTGAAGCGTTTGCACATCCGCTTTGTTGATATTGATGGTTTCTGCTTGGGCGGACAGTGAAACAGCGAATGCGAAAAAGAGGGTCATTAGTCCGCTCAAGAAAATCCGCTTTATTGCATCCCTTGTAGAGTATCTCGAACTATATGCCATTCCTAATCTCCTGAGTCTTTTTCTGCCCCCCTCGGCGTCATATTTTTGGCGAATCGAACCCATAAAAAAACCCCGCAAACCGATGGTTTACGGGGTTTTTACAATTAAAGCCTGGCGGTGACCTACTTTCGCATGGGGAGACCCCACACTATCATCGGCGCTGAGCCGTTTCACTTCCGAGTTCGGGATGGGATCGGGTGGTTCCAACTCGCTATGGCCGCCAGGCAAACCGGCTCACTCGTGTACCTTGCGGTACACACAGGAAATAGGGAAATCAGGTGTCGGGATACGCCTGCATCACATATCACCCAAACCGTTTGGGTGTTATATGGTCAAGCCTCACGGGCAATTAGTACTGGTTAGCTTCACGCATTGCTGCGCTTCCACACCCAGCCTATCAACGTCGTAGTCTACGACGACCCTTCAGGGACTTAAAGTCCAGTGAGACCTCATCTTGAGGTGGGTTTCCCGCTTAGATGCTTTCAGCGGTTATCCCTTCCGTACATAGCTACCCGGCAGTGCCATTGGCATGACAACCGGAACACCAGAGGTACGTCCACTCCGGTCCTCTCGTACTAGGAGCAGATCCTCTCAAGTCTCAAACGCCCACGGCAGATAGGGACCGAACTGTCTCACGACGTTCTAAACCCAGCTCGCGTACCACTTTAAATGGCGAACAGCCATACCCTTGGGACCGGCTACAGCCCCAGGATGTGATGAGCCGACATCGAGGTGCCAAACT
>CAZKYF010000009.1:0-96075 GCA_964557025.1 uncultured Chromatiales bacterium
GGCGGATCGGCCCAGAGATCGATCATACTGGCCCGACCGTCACGCCCGATGGCATACATGTATCTGCCGGAAGCGGAAGAACGGAGAATATGAACAGCGAACCCTGAATCCACGGTGGAAAGGATCTTCTTGGTGTCACCGTCGATGATGGATACCTTGCCAGCATCACGCTGGATGACACCAAAATAGTTTTGCCAATTGCTCTTGGGTGGCTTGGCAGGACGCTTGTCGACTGGAACATGAACTTTCCAGGACTTCTTCATGTCCTTCAGATTCCACTGGGGAGGCTCCGGTGGTTTATTCTGGACAAACTTGGCCATCAGCTTGGTTTGAGCCTTGGTGAGGAAGCCGTCCTTGCCCCAGCCAGGCATACCACCTTCCGTTCCCTCGTAAATAATCTTCTCCAGCTTGGCCAAGGTTTTCTTCAGTGTCTTTTCAGGTGTGATGTTGGGGCCGGTCGCGCCCTTTCTCAATGCACCATGACAGCCGGAGCAACGATCAAAATAGATGAACGTTGCATCCTTCATCTCCTGCTCGGTCATCTTGGGCACCGGTTGGAGACCTTTCGCACTCACCGAACCCGCGATCCCGGCCGCTAATACAGCCGCAAGTATGGGAGGCAAAGCACTCCCTATCTGTTTCTTCATAGCCCTCACTCCTTGTGTATCTCGTCTCATACAGAAAAACCCAGCGGGGAACACAGATGGAATACTTCCCCTTTCTCTATGGATTGGCCGACCACGGCAACCCACATATCCGGGAACGACCTTCCGCCAACGTGCAGACAAACCCTCTTCACCGTTGTGGGAAATCATAGATATGGCCCACCCCCACCGCCTTGACTAAGGTCAAGCGAAATGATAGCGGAGAAATCAACTAGGAATGGTGGAACAAGGAGCATGACAGAAAAGATGATGGTACTGCCAACCTCCATCTTGCAGAATCATCTTCCGGCAGGGGCAATCCAATGGCAGAATGGGGTCACACACCAAGAATGGTACACAGAACACGTCGCTCCCGGCGCGGACCATCAAATTCGCAGAAAAAGATGTTCTGCCAGGTGGAAAGGCCGAGCTCACCGTCGATGAGTGGGATGCTCTCCGAGGGCCCTACCAGTCCAGCCTTGAGATGGGCATCTCCATTGCCATCCTGGCGATCATGCAGCCAGACACCGCGCGGGATCAGTTTTTGCAACAAATTCACCACATCAGTCTGTACGCTCTCATCCCAGTTTTCCTGAATCATTATCGCGGCCGTCGCCCCCTGCGCATAGACTTGAACAAGGCCGTCACGAATCCCGCTGTCATGCACTGCAGACTTCACCTGCTCGGTGATATCGATCAGCTGTTCCCTTCTCTCCGTGGCAAGGATGATGAGTTTGTGCATGATTCGCTCTCTCTCTCGGACTACAACATGGAAATCAGCCGCAGTCCCAACCAGGAACCCTTGTCCCTGACTCAACTGCCAGCATCGCTTTCAGTGTGTCAGCAACAACCTCCACCTGCATTATTACATATATGGTTCATTCTACTTTCAAAAGTTGATACACGCATCTTACCGACCTGGATACTCCCCAAAAAAATATTGGAGCACAATTCACTGTAATACTGACACAACAATTCATACTTGCTTTTCAGTGTGATCCGAGTGTTAAAGCCGTCACACGAAATGACGATATTGGGGGTAATAGCTACTGGAATATATACCGGTAATCGTATCCCGAGGAGAAGGAGAAAAACCATGAGCAAGCGTCGTAACTACGGGCCAGCCATTGGCAGCCACCTGGGCAAACCCATCTTTCAGTTTATCGAAGAACAGGACACGCGGTACGTCTTCGATCGCCTGGCAGAGTGTGATGATGAAGGCTGTCCGTTAGATCAGGTAAAGAAAGGTGAACTACTGCTGCATCCAGGATTAATCTACAAAAAGGTCTCCTGAACGGTTACAAACACTTATCCAGCCATCTCATCATTAGTCTCCCTTCGACCCGGTGTAGACACCGGGTCGATCTTATCGGCAACCCCTTACATGATGGCCAGCAGCCTCTTTTTCAGCCTGGCCGTAAAACCGCATTGGCACAACATGAAGGGTATATCTGTATTTTCCCCAATGGATCAAGTACAAAACCCGTTCTACGAAGCGGCCCTTATTTCCCATATTCTCCTGTTGCAAAGCGCTAAACTCCGTTCCTTCCCCGGCCGACATAACGGGAAGTACTCAACATTCCATACGGAGGATATCCATCGTGGACGCCGTCTCTCTTTCCGTAGTGACACTATTGGTGGTGCTTACCATATATGCCATAGTCATCTACAACAACCTTGTACGACTGAGACACAACGTCTCCCAGTCCTGGTCCAATATCAAGGTATTGTTGAAACAACGTCACGACGAATTGCCCAAACTGGTGGAAACCTGCAAGCAACACATGGGCTTTGAACAGGAAACATTGGAGAAAGTAATGCAAGCGCGAACGAGTGTAGCGACAGCACAGCAACAGGGAGACATGGCAGCACTCGGCGCAGCAGAACAGCAATTACGCCTGGGACTGGGAAACCTGTTCGCGGTGGCAGAGGCCTATCCGGAACTACGCGCCAACGAGAGTTTTCAGCAGCTCCATAGCCGTATCTCCACTTTGGAAAACAGCATCGCCGATCGCAGAGAATACTACAACGACTGTGTCAACAATTATAATATCCGGATCGAGCAGTTTCCGGACATCATCCTCGCTCGGCTGCTGAACTTCCGGCCCAAGATGCTGCTCCAGTTTAACGAAGCGGAGACAGCCAACCCGGATATGAAGGCCCTGTTTGGCTAAAGCAGAGCAATGGAAATAGCACCGGTGGAACCGATCCAGCTATGGTTCCTACTGGGGGTTCTGTGCATCACCGCACTGGGAGCGTTCTTTCTGAGCTTCCGTTACTGGTACAGGGCTCGAACCATTGAGGACGTCCCCACTGCGCGCATCCGCTCTGCACACCAGGGATACTTAGAGCTCGAAGGTACGGGTCAGCCGCTCGAAGAGTCCCCTCTTGTTGCCCCTCTCTCCAATGTGGCCTGCCTCTGGTACCACTTCAAGATAGAGAGAAAAGAGTGGCGCCGGCACAAGGGGATCCGCTATCACTCGTGGAAAACCATCAACGAAGGAACGAGCACCCAGCCATTCTATCTGAACGACGGAACTGGCCGTTGCATCATCGATCCGGAAGGAGCGGAGATCACCCACTCTGAGAAACTGGTCTGGTACGGCGCCACGCCATGGCCCTCGGCAGCACCCCTGGTGGGCGAAGGGAAGCTGGGTAGCCTACTTCGCGAAGATTACCGCTATTCCGAGCGCTTCATCCTCCCGGGACAACCCATTTATGCCATAGGCCGGTTCAAAACCTACCGCGCAGCAGAGCAAAGCTCCATCTCCGATATCACACGTGATCTGCTGATTGAGTGGAAAAGGGATCGCAACGCCTTGATCGCCGCTGGTTTCGACAAGAATGGTGATGGGGAAATCGACTTGGAGGAGTGGCAGCAGGTGCGACACGCCGCGCGAAAAGCGGCGGAAAATATCCACCAGCAGCGCCTGCGCCAACCCGACGTGCACCGACTGGAAAAGCCAGAAAACAACAATTTACCCTTTCTGCTCTCCATAGAACCCCAGCACCGACTGATCCGGCGCTATAGACGCTATGCAATCACCTTTCTGGCACTATTCCTTGTCAGTGGCATCGGTGCCAGCTGGCTGTTGCAAAGACTGCTCGGTTGAATCTGACCAGACAGGGGCAAGACGCCAAAGTGGCGCCGGACGCTGCTCGGACGTATAGTAGATGCTCTCACCAAGGGCATCGAACGCCAGCGCTTCACCCTGAATCAGCGAGTGCGAGGCCAATTCTCTAGGGGGATGGAGAAGAGATTCCTCCCAATCTGTTCCTGAACCACGTTCAAACAGCAAGATGCTTCGGTAAGTCATCACAGCCAATCGCAAGCCATCTGATGAGATATCCATCGCTGTCGGCACATCCCCCAACTTGCCCAAAACGGGATTGGCAAGGATCTCTCCGAACGAGGGTTGTGGCAAAGGCGGGATCGTCCCGAGATAACGGGCTACCTGTATCCCCGGCCTTTCGGGAAACAATGGTAACTCGTAAAGCCGCGGCGGACGATCCCGCTTACTCAGAATGAGAATACGCTGCCTGGCCAGATCGACCGCTATGGCTTCTGCATCCCGTGGGCCATCTTCATAGATAAACTCGAGAACCCGATTCACCGGCACCGCTTTCGGATAGGGTACTTGCGGTTCACGGACGTAATAGAGCGAGTAGCGACTCCTTTCGGCTAGATTGTCACCAATATCAGCGATCAGCAGGTAGGATTCTCCTTTCCAGCGAAACGAGGCCATGTCCTCCCAATCCTCGTTACGTGCTCCTTCAAGCCTCACTTCCCCCTGATCTCGACCTGCTGGATCGATGGCATAGACACGGGCAGCATCACCTCCATCATTCAACACCCAGAACCTGTCCGGTCGATGCCTGGACGCCGCCATTCCACTGGCCTCCTGCAAAGCAGGATTCTCCAGACTCCCCATTTGCTGCGCACGATAGTTTGACGGAGACGGGATAGTCTGTTGTGCCGTC
Organism: uncultured Chromatiales bacterium; assembly: GCA_964557025.1. GTDB lineage: Bacteria > Pseudomonadota > Gammaproteobacteria > Thiohalospirales > Thiohalospiraceae > DRMK01. Next base: position 4,626 of record CAZKYF010000009.1, read on the forward strand.
CCTCCTTTCGATACCGCAGTACTGATCTCCGCACTTGGCGCAACATCGGGCCCCTCTGGTGGTACCGAGGACCGCGCTGTGCAGGCCGTTACCACCACCATCAACCAGAAAATCAGTACCACCGCGATGACTTTTTGCACAAAAGCAGCCACCGCCCATGTGCTGCAGCTCACAACGGCACATACATGGCCCCAAAAATGCGGCTTGCATGGTTGCCGCCAGGTTGATGCATCGCCTCCTGTCCTCTGTTCCATTTCTTCGAATCCTAGCGTTCTAGGTGCTGAATTTGAACACCCCCCTGGGGGGATAGTACAATCGACCACAGTGATTCCATTCGGTTTCACGTACGAACTGGCCGTTATCTTTCAGTTATCGTACCAATCTCCGTTTCCTGAACGAGCTCCGGACCGCATACTTCAAGGGAGCCCCGCCATCATGACACGGAGACAAACGCCATCTTGAAACAGTATTCCAGGCCAGAAAAACCAAAGGAGAATCGATAATGGACATATTGAAACTGGGCGCATCGCTGCTCATGGACAAATTGGGGAACAGTGACGGCAGTCTGGACGACATTACCGCTGCACTCGGCAACCTGCTTTCCGATGAAAATGGAAACCTCGACTTAGGAAATCTCGTCTCCAATCTTCAGGAAAAGGGACTCGGTTCCATTGCGGAGTCCTGGTTAGGAGACGGAGAAAACGACGCCATATCCGGTGATCAAGTAATGGAATTGTTTGGTGGAGAAAAAATCTCCCAGATTGCATCTCAACTTGGCAGCGATGAGGGGAGTCTGCTCGACGCGCTATCAGATGCCCTTCCCCAAGTGGTGGACAATGCCAGTAGTGGCGGCTCCTTGCTCGACTCCATCGGGGGCCTCGAAGGAGCTTGGAATATGGCCAAAAAGCTTTTCTAGCAACCATTCCGAAAGGGGGAGGGGGTCCCCCACCCTCTTTCTTGGTATCATCCCCATGGTTTTACAATATGTGCCGTAGCATCAGCTGCCGGATACGCCCGATGGCCCGAGTCGGATTCAGTCCCTTGGGGCACACATCTACACAGTTCATGATGCTACGGCAACGAAATAGGCGATAGGGCCCCTCCAGCTCACTCAGACGCTCTGCAGTAGCCTGATCCCTGCTGTCTGCCAGAAATCGATATGCCTGCAACAAGGCCGCTGGCCCACGAAAACGCCCCTGGTTCCACCAGAAAGATGGACAGAAGGTGCTGCAGCAACCGCAAAGAATACATTCATACAGGCCATCCAGCCGATCCCGCTCCTGCGGCGACTGCAGTCGCTCCACCTCCGGTTCCGGATCGTGGGCAATCAGGTAGGGTTTGATAGAACGATAGTGCTCGAAAAAACGGCTCATATCCACTACCAGGTCCCGGATCACCGGCATTCCTGGCAGAGGACGCACCTCCACCGGCTCTTTCAGCCCTTGTAACGGGGTAATGCAGCCCAGTCCATTCCGCCCGTTGATGTTGAGGGCATCCGAGCCACACACCCCTTCACCGCAGGAGTGGCGGAAGACCAGGGTCTCGTCTTGCGCCTTGATACACAACAGGGCATCACGCAGCATCATACCAGGACGGATGTCGTCCAGCCGGTACTCCTGCATGTAGGGGCCGCCCTCCACTTCGGGGTTGTAACGATAGATGAGAAAACGCATGCTGCCTGTTGCCATCGAGCTCAATAGACCCTCGGCTTGGGGGGAAAAGAATCCACGGTAAGCGGCTTGGTACGCACCGGCTTGTAGTCCAGCCGCCGTCCTTCTCTGAAAAACAGGCTATGTTTAAGCCACTGCTCGTCGTCCCGTTCTGGATAGTCAATCCGGGAATGGGCACCACGACTCTCTTTGCGCGCCAGCGCGGCGCAAACCGTGGCTACAGCCACCTCCATCATGTTCTCCAGCTCCAGCGCCTCAATGCGGGCGGTGTTAAATATCCGGCTATGATCGCCAAGCGTCGCATCTTGCAGTCGCCGTTCCAGTGACAACACCCGCTCCACCCCTTCGGCAAGCACCTCTTCGGTACGAAAAACACCACAGTAGTGCTCCATGGTCTGCTGCAACTCCTGCCGCAACCCAGCTACTGATTCCCCTTCCCCACGCCGATCCCAGCGGGCCAGGCGCGCCAGTGCACGCTCTATACCCGCCTCAGGGAGAGGAAGATGATAGCGATTGCGCTGCAGATGTTCGGCGATGTGATTGGCCGCAGCCCGACCGAATACCACGATGTCCAACAGGGAGTTCCCACCCAGCCGGTTGGCACCATGCACCGAGACACAGGCACACTCCCCGACAGCATAGAGTCCCGGCACCGGCTCCTCCGGGCCATGAGAGTATGGAACCACCACTTGCCCATCGCGATTCGTGGGAATGCCACCCATGGTGTAATGGGCAGTGGGAAACACCGGAATGGGAGTGAACGCTGGATCCAGATGAAGGAAGGTGCGGGCCAGTTCGCGAATCCCCGGCAGCCGCTTGGCCACCACAGCCTCACCGAGATGGTCCAGGCGAAGCAATACATGGTCCTTCTCCGGGCCGCAACCTCTCCCCTCTCTCACTTCAGTGGCGATGGCACGGCTAACCACATCACGGCTGGCCAGATCCTTTGCATTGGGAGCATACCGCTCCATGAAGCGTTCCCCCTCCCGATTGACCAGATAGCCACCCTCTCCCCGCGCACCCTCTGTAATCAACATCCCCTTGCCGGCAATGCCAGTAGGGTGGAACTGGAAGAACTCCATATCTTCCAACGGGAGTCCAGCACGCAACACCATCGCCATACCATCACCAGTATTGATACGGGCATTGGTATTGGTGCGGAAGATTTGCGCGGCGCCTCCGGTGGCCAGCAGAGTACATCTGGCTTCGATGACGATAGGCTCTCCCGTAGCAATCTCGAGCGCTACGGCACCGAGGAAATTGCCTTCGTCATCATTTATCAAATCGATGGCAAAATATTCATCAAAGAAATGGGTCCGGGCACGGATGTTCTGCTGGTAAAGGGTGTGAAGGATGGCATGACCGGTACGATCCGCGGCAGCGCAGGTGCGGGCCGCCTGTTCGCCACCGAAGTTCTGGCTCTGTCCGCCAAAAGGACGCTGGTAGATCTTGCCATCCTCGCACCTCGAAAAGGGCACACCCGCATGCTCCAACTCAATCACCAGCTGAGAAGCAGCCCGACACATGTATTCGATGGCATCCTGATCGCCCAGATAATCACTCCCCTTGACCGTGTCATACATGTGCCAATGCCAGTCGTCTGGCAGGACGTTGGCCAGAGCCGCATTGATCCCTCCCTGCGCCGCCACGGTATGAGAGCGTGTGGGAAACACCTTGGAGACTACCGCCACGCTGGCTTCCACCCGAGCCAGCTGCAGAGCGGCACGCAACCCCCCGCCCCCGGCGCCAATCACCAGCACATCGAAGCGGCGTCGGCGCAACCCTTTCATCCCGGCACTACCCGCTGCATTAGCTGCAGGATCCAGGCGGTCAATCCGGCCAACAGCATCATCATGGAGAGGCGCAGGACAAGACGCGCCCAGACTGGCCTAACATAATCCATGAACACATCCCGCATCCCCACCCAGACATGAACCAGCAGCGCCATGAAAAAGAGCAGGAAGGCACTTTTTACCAGTGGCTGCGCGACCCAGTTGTACCACTGCCAGTAGTCGGTGGGAGGTTCGAAAAACAGATGACCGGCCAGCCAGAGAACGAACAGCGCCAGATAGGCGGCACTGAGCCGCTGTATCTCCCAGGTCCGAATACCACCGCTGGGGACTCTCACCAGATCCCCACCACGACAACCATCGCCATCACCGCGCCAACACTCAGCACCGCCACGGCCCCGAGGCGCGCGGATTCCCGCTCCACTCCAATCTCCATATCCAGCAGCAGATGCCGGATTCCCGCCAACAGATGATGGGAAAGAAACCAGGCGTAGGGGATCAAAAGTACCTTGACGAACGGCTGCGACAGAATAGCACTCGCCCTGGCAAATCCCTCAGGACCCTGCAACGAGAGATCGAACAGGTAGAAAACCCATGGCATGGAAAGAAACAGCATGACCCCACTTACACGGTGACCGATGGAGACCAGCGCGGTCACCGGGAACCGGATGCGGGTAAGATCGAGAAAGATAGGACGGTTGTTGTTGCCTTGCACGACGCTATTCTAGCCTACAAATACCATTTCAGGATATACCAATATCCGGCAAATTTGCTCAAATATGGTACATTGGAAGTTTAATACCCGGGAAGAGAAAAACGGAGAGGAACAATCTACCCCTCATGAACAGCGAATGGCAGAGTTTTCTCAACGAGAAAGGAGCCCTCATCGAGGATGGCATGGTGCAACCCTTTACCTCGGATCGGCAAGACGCCCGAGCCATCACCGAACAAACCGCTTTTACCCCCCTTTCTCATCTGGGTCTGATTCGGGTCGGTGGCGACGATGCAGCAAATTTCCTGCAGAACCAGCTCACCAACGATCTTCGTGAAGTGAGCGACAATCGCAGTCAATTCACCGCCTGGTGCAGCCCCAAGGGGCGCGTCCTGGCCTGCTTCCGACTTTTCCAGATGGAAGGATCTCTCTATCTGCAACTCCCTCGCACCCTCCTCCCTGCCACCATGGAGCGGCTCAAAAAGTATGTCCTGATTTCCAAGGTCACTCTTGAGGATGTGAGCGACCGCTACGAAGCGGTTGGGGTCGCGGGGCCAGAGGCAGAAACCTTGATTCTCGATCAATTTCCTGCCGCGCCCTCTCGGATCGATGAAGTGGTTTCAGAGAAGGGATGCACCCTGCTGCGGATCCCGGGAACGGTGCCACGCATCATCGTGACAGGTGATACCAGACGGCTGATGGAGCTCTGGTGTGCTGCAGAAACCTCTGCCCAGCCGGTGGGAACAGCCGCATGGCGGTTGCTCGACATCCAGGCCGGACTCCCCAGCATCCATCCAGAGACTGTTGAGGCCTTTGTTCCCCAAATGATCAATCTGGATGTCATTGGAGGAATCAGTTTTGACAAGGGATGCTATCCTGGCCAGGAGGTAGTAGCCAGGGTGCGCTATCTGGGCAAACTGAAGCGGCGCATGTACCGTGCCCGACTAGATAGCATGGCCATGCCCTCACCCGGTAATCCTTTGATACTCGCAAACGAGGGCCGGGAGACCGGAAAGGTGGTCGATGCCCAACCCGCCGCAGGTGGCGGATATGAGCTCCTTGCTGTACTGGAGATCACCACTGTGGAAAACGGTGAACCGATCGCCCTGCAAGCGGCCCCGGAGACAAGGCTGGAACTCCTGCGCCTACCCTATTCCATTAGATAGGAAAGCCTCCTTCCCTCACCGGGAAGGGGGCTTGATACACCACGTCGGTTAACGTCGTAACGTCTTGATATACAAGATAACAGATCGTCGCTCCGCCTCGGAGAACTGTTCACCCCAAGACGGCATGCGTGCCGATCGTCCCATGGCAGCTCCCCCTTTTGTGATGATCTGCATCAGATATTCATCCGGAGCACGACTGAGGGTCAGGTTAAACGGTGGCGGATCCTTGATGATCTTCGCCATCTTGCCATCTCCCTCTCCGTTCTCTCCATGACAGAGGCTACAGTAGTTCTTGAAGATGGCCCGCCCCAACCTCAGGGAAGGCTGCTGATCTGCTTGGGTCCTGTGGACAAGTGCCATCGCCCTCTTCGGATCATCAATCAACAACTTGGTAAACATGGCGACCGACTCCACCTGAGTGTAGGTCAACTCGTCGCCCCAGGGCGGCATCTCCGCGCTCATGGTGCCAAGACTGCCACCGTAAATGATGGACAGCCTCAGCTCATCGAGCGCTTTGCCAAATCGATTCTTGTGCAAATTGGCAGAGGGATACCCCTTCAGCGACACTGGCAACATCCCGTCGCCGTAACCCTCCCGTCCATGGCAGAGCGTACAGCGCGCCTGATAGACTTGCGCACCATACTCCAACGTTGGCTCGGCCTCGCTCTGTTTCGCCTCCTCCGCGACCGCTACTTGAGCCAGCAGCATGAGCAGGGCCAACACCCCTGATTTGATTGGACTCATAAGATAACCATTCGCTGCTGGTCACTGCACATTGATGGTCATTAACATGCTGGGATGAATCGCACACTCCACCTCCACCTTGCCGGCCTTGTCGAAGGTGACACTCTTGAACTCTCCTTTGGGATAGGAACCGAGATCAAAGGTCTTGAGATCTGACAGGCTGAATACATTGTGGAAGAAGTTATCTTCGTTGGTGAATTTCACCGTATCCCCAACCTTGATATTCAGCTCCTTGGGGGTAAATTCCTTGTTCTTCTGAACCACTTCATATTCGGCAGCACCAGCCACGCCTGTCATCAACAGAATGGTCAGGGCAGTACCAAACAGGGACTTACTATGCTTCATGGTTTTCTCCTCTACACAAACCTGTTTCTATCCGATCGCCGGGCATCATCTGATGCCCGGCGATCCTCTATAACAACTATTTCAGGGGCAGCACGGGCAGCGTGACCGGCTCGTGCTCCGTAGTCAGCGCCTCCATGAAGGCGACCAGATCCTCTTTTTCCTGTTGGGTCAGATCAAGCTTCTTGATATTGGGCGAAAGATTCTCTTTCACCTCCCCGCCTTTCACATAATGCTCTACAACATCCATCAATGTCTTCGCGGAACCGTCGTGGAAATAGGGCGCGGTCAGTGAAATATCACGTAGCGTTGGAGTCTTGAAGGCCCCTTTCAAGATCTTGATGGGTTTGTGAGCAAACCGCCCGGGATCCCCCTTCCCTCCGTCAACCGAAGCCAGTCCTACATTATGGAATCCATTGTCCGTGAAGTTAGGCGCACTGTGACAAATCTCACAATTACCCTTGTTCGGATCGACAAAGATCTTGAAGCCGCGCACCTGCTGTTCGGTCATCGCGCTCTTGTCACCCTTGATCCAGCGATCGAAGGGAGAGTCGTTACTGATTACGGTACGCTCATAGCTGGCAATCGCCTTGGCTATAGTCTCTTTGCCAATCTCCTCGCCTGGATATGCTTCAGCAAAAGCGGCCTTGTAACCTTCGTTGTTTCTCAGAAAGTCGAACACCCGGTCGAAATCGGTGTTCATCTCCACACTGGCCTCCATGGGACCGATGGCCTGGTCCTCCAGATCCTTTTTGCGCCCGTCCCACATTTGAATAGAGTTATAGGCGGTGTTGATCACAGTGGGTGAAGCCCGCCGCAACAACATCCCCCTATGCCCACGGGCAGTAGGCAAACCGTCAGACCAACCAAGCATCGGGTTGTGACAGGTGGCGCAAGACATATTACCGTCACGGCTCAGACGGGGATCAAAAAACAACTGCTTGCCAAGGGCGATCCGCTCTGCAGTGGGTTTGTTGTCCTCAGGATAGGGAGGTTCATCTGGCAGCAACCAATATTGCAGACTGGGATGGCCCGCTTCAAACACCAAACGCTCCTCCTGCCCACTTTGAGCAGTTGTCGCGCAGGCCCCCAGAGCAACCAGCGAAGCCAGCAGAATCTTGCGAGCCGACCTATCAACTTTCAGTCTCATATAACACTCCTCTCCTTTTTTCATGTAGATTTCTTACATCTAAACCCTGAACTGTTTGATCATCCCCTGCATCTTGGTCGCCTCGCCACTCAGCTCACTGGAAAGCTCATTCAGCTTGACAACCTGGTTACTGGATTCTTCAGCCATGTCGAACAGCGAACTAACCGCCTGGGCAATCCGCTCCATGGCCTCTTTCTGGGGAGCCATGATGGTCACCACCCGCTTCATCCCTTCATACAACTGCTGCGCTTGCTCACTGTTCTTCGATATATGCTGGGCCGCCTGCTGCAGCCGCTCGATATTGGTTCGGGAATCGTTCACCGTTCCCTCCAGAGACTCTACCGTTACGTTGACACTGCTGGATACGGTTTCAATCAAGCCAGCGATTTGATCGGTCGCTTCACTGGTCCGCTTGGCAAGCTCTCTGACCTCGTCAGCAACAACGGCAAACCCCCTGCCCTGCTCTCCAGCACGCGCAGCTTCGATAGCCGCATTGAGGGCCAACAAATTGGTTTGCTCAGATATCCCGCGGATGGTGTTGGTGATCTGGGTAATCTGGCCGGCCGCTTCGGCAAGCTTCTGCGTGACACCAACCGTCTGCTCCATGTCCCGCTGAAAACGCTGAAAATCCTCCACTGCCGAGACAATTTCGGTAGCCGAGGCGGTCGCCGTATCCGACGCACAGCGGCATTCATCGGCTGCTTCATCAAGGTGCTCTATCGCCTCGCTTGTGGCGGACAGGGCAACGCCGGATTCCTCTTTGATCTGTCGGACATTTTCGTGGATGTGATGGGTGGCGTCCTGGATCATTCCCGCTGCTTCGGTCAACTCATGGCTCTCCTTGGTCAGCATACCCGAGCTTGCCATGATGCCGCGGATGATCCCATGCAATTTGCCAACCATCTTGGATATGGCATTTACCGTGCGACCCATCTCATCCTTGCCCCCTGCTTCCAGGGTAATGGTTAGATCACCGCTTGCTACCGAGGCCATACTTTTTTCAATCATCACTAGCGGGCGCGTAATTCTTGCTGCCACAAACAGGCTGATCACCACGCCAATCACGATACTGGCCAGGACGAATGCCCCCAGCATAAGCACAATCCGTTTGCCCTGCGCCCTGCTCTGAGCCAAACCGGCCGCTAGCTTTTTCCTTTCCCCGTCAACAAGCTGCTGGGAAACCTCCTCCACCTCTGTAAGCAGGGATTCGGCCTCCTTTAGCTTGCCCAGCCCCGCTGCATCATTATTCTTTTTGCCGGCACGGATGATACTGAGTTGATATGGCTTCAACTCCTTGAGCAGATCTGCCAGACGCTTCACCTCCGGACTCTCTGGAAGCGCCTTCTGCAGATTATGAATGTTCTCATCCAGCTGGGACGAGGCCCGAATACTGGCGATAGCCGCCTTGCGGATATCCCGGCGCTCATCAGCAGCCAACAAGGTGCTGACCGCTGCATTCATCTCGACGATGGCTACTCGGGCCTGGGTTGCTGCGGTCACCCTGGCCTGGCTTTCAGCCACCGCCTTCTCAGTGGTCTTGCTTTGGTTATGGATAAACCCGGCACCTAACAGACCCACTCCAACAATACCGACAATCAGCAACCCGGCCAGAAAGAGGATCTTTGTGCGCAAGGATGAATTGTTGATATATTCGCCCAGACCAGTCGCCATGGATTTGCTCCATCAAAAGATACTTTCAATACTCCCCAGAATAGCGACCGATTGGGGAAAGCCTTTAGGGATAACTGTTTCAGCCAATTGTAAATAATTTGTCAATGAAAAATATAAGTGAAGTATTATATACTTACTATATTTCCGATTACAGATGAAAAAGATGTTCCATGCCCTTCGCTATCACATTGAACTGGTGTAAAAGAGACAGGAAATGACTTCTGGTCGGGATCTGTCTTTATCCTCCTCCATCTGTCCCATTCTGTTGATATAGATCAATGCATTAACTGGACAAATTTGGAAACATATAACCGCAATTGTTAGTGGGGATTTACTTAAGTTAAATTCTGATGAATCGAGGTCTGCCCATCGTTGTAGGATTGAAGCTGCTGCCGGACAGTCTTCATACCGATCTCCTGATCGCGATTGTTAACCACCTCATGCGAGGGCAAGAGGTGGAAGAGCAGCTGGATTACCTGGAAGGCAAACGCATCTGTCTTGCCATAAGCGATACTGGAAACCGGTTTTATATCAGGATTTCGGGCCGCCGGCTGGTTCGCAGCTCCAGACATGTCCCATGGGATGTTCGCATCAGCGGCAAATTGATCGACTTCTGGCGCTTGGCAAACCGTAGCGAGGATCCGGATACCCTTTTCTTCAATCGGGATCTAAAGCTGGAAGGAGATACCGATGCAGCGCTTTACATCAAGAATTTGCTGGATGCGTTAGAGTTTGATTTGGGCAGACATTTGGAAGAGGTAGTAGGCCCGAAATGGGCGCCCCATGTGCAAAGCCTCATTGAACGTATAGAGCGGAGTGCGCTAGTGGAGCGGGCGCAAAGACTGGTACAGACTTAAAAAAGCGTAATCGAAACAAATTGAAGTAAGAGATGAGATTATCCTGGTAAAAGGTTTTGCTCTCTCATACAAGTTTCCTGGCAGTTCTCCTGCTGTTGCGGCACATGGACGTGCTGCGTTTTTTTATGTGACAATTGAAGGCGCGCCCCTTACGCCTATGCCAGCCTTGCAGCCTCCTCGACAGCCGCCATTCCCGGTTCGCCAAACCAGTATCCATTGCAATAGGCCTCCCCGGTGATTTCGTCCAGCCTTTTCTGAGCCGCCTCTGGCGTTGTCTCCCCCTTCATGACCTCATGGAAGGCACTGATCACCTCTTCTGAGTGGCGGGAATGCGGGGAGATTCGGATCACATCCACCTTCAGTTCCTCAATCTTGGGCAGTTCGGTCAAAAGGTTACACATTCGACCAGACTGGGTCTGAATTCCATTGAGAGTCAAAAAATGCTCCCCTTCTTGGGTCCCCAATGGCAAACCATCGGGATAATCACCACAGCACAGCCGGCAATCATCCTTGGGCAGGTCACGATTACGGGCGGTAAAACAACGAGCAGAAAAGGCTAGAGGCATCCGCCCGTAAACAAACAGTTCAGTCTCCAGGCCAGCGGGACGTCTGTCCTGCATCTGCCCCAACGTCTTCCATGAAAGCTCAAGCGGCATCACCCAGCGTTGGGCGCCCAATCCAGCCAGCAGCTCCAGGGTTCCTTGATTGTAAGTATTGAGATGAGGCCCTGCGACAAAAGGGATCCCCGCTGCTGACGCCACGCTGACCGCGGCCATATCATTGGCCTCCACCGGGTAGGTACCATTGTCGACAATCCGGCGCATGGTGCGGAGTTCCGACTCCGACTCCATGAGCGTCAAGGTGGAGAGAAGCACCTCTTTCCCCGCCGCACTCAACCGCTCTGCTACCTTCAGCCAATCGGAGCGGGTGAGAAAACGGCGCTTGGAACAGACCGTTTCCCCGAGATAGACAATATCCACTGGCAGATCAGCCATCCGGGAATAGAAATCCATCACTTCATCTCGTGACCATAAATAGAGAATGGGTCCCAATGCAAGCTTCATAATGATTCAATCACCCAGATAACTCGGAGCCTATTGCCAAGCCCTATCCAAGGCACCCAAAGTATGGGTACTTCCCTCAGCAACCCGATCGAGCTGCGCGGTCCACGCAGCCTGCGGAGAATAACCCTCAGGATCAGCAAGACAGGCATCAAGGGCCCGGCGCATGACAGTTGTCACCTGACGGACATAGGCCGGACTACGCTGCCGTCCTTCTACTTTGAGGGCCTTGACACCCGCCTTGAGCAGCTCTGGCAAATGGTCCAACAGGCTGAGGCTGGTCGGTTCCTCAATGGCATAGTCCAACCGCCCGTTGACCTCGAACCGGCCCTTGCATAGTACGGGATAACCAGCGCTCTCGCCCGGCTTGTAAGAGTCGATAAGAACCCCGTTCAGACGGGAACGACGACCTTCCGCATCTTCCTCCCACCGCACCGCCTTCGCCGGAGAGCAAGCACCGCAAGTATTGGGAGACTCTCCTGTGACGTAAGAGGAGAGTGCGCAACGCCCCTCCACCATGACACAAAGGCTCCCAAATCCAAACACCTCGATCTCCACATCAGTATTCTTGATCAAGCGCCGTACCTGGGCGAAGGAGAGCACTCGTGGGAGAACCGCGCGCTGAATACCAAACTGATGCCGGTAGAAATTGATGGCCTCATAGCTAGTCGCTGATCCCTGTACTGAAAGATGAAGCCGTAGTTGAGGATAAGAAGTAGCGGCGTAACGCAATAGCCCAGGATCAGCCATAATCAACGCATCCACACCCAGCTTGGCGGCGCGGTCCACCGCCTGCGTCCAGTGTTCCCAACTGTCCGGCTGGGGAAAGGTATTAAGAGCCAACAACACCTTGACTCCCCGCTCATGAGCATACTGGATCCCCCTGGCCGCCCCACCTTCATCAAAGTTCAGCCCCGGGAAATTTCGTGCATTGGTGGCATCACGGAACCCCATGTAAACCGCATCAGCGCCACAATCCACCGCAGCCTTCAGGGCGGGTAGACTACCCGCCGGACAAACCAGCTCCACTCTCTTGTTGCTCTCTGCCGTCATTGGTTACCAACCTCTCTCTCTCTACCCGTTGCACCTTGCCGGGTTCCCCGCCGTGCCAGTTCATTTTCAATCCCATTGAGTACCCGCCATTTCCATGAGCACCAATCGGGAGCCAACAGCAGCGGCGGCTTGGCTGTCCCGGTAAGCCGGTGATAAACAACGCCCGGAGGGGTCATCTCCACCAGATCGGCCGCAAGGGTTATATATTCCCTGAGACGTAACGGAGTATACTCCCCGCGCCGCCACTCGGCTGCCAGTCTCGTACCTCTCACCACGTGCAACGGATGCAGCTTGAGCCCATCGACCCCTTCACCCAGCACCCGCTGCAGCGTAGTACGCACATGAAACGCCTCCTCTCCCGGCAATCCCGCAATAAGATGGGTGCAGACCGGCAACCCCCGCTCACGTGCCGCGCGTAGCGTTTGCCGATACTCTGCGAAGCCGTGGCCGCGGTTGACCCGTTTCAATGTCTCATTGAAGCTGGACTGCAGTCCAAGCTCAAGCCACACCTCGAAGCCGCGATCCTGATAACCAGCCAATAGATCCAGCACCGCTGGTGACACACAATCCGGCCGCGTCCCAATGGAAAGGCCAATAACGTCGGGCTCGGCCAACGCCGCATCATAACGGGCCCGCAGTGCTTCAATGCCGTCGTAGGTATTGGTATAGGCCTGGAAATAGGCCAAAAACCGGCGTGCTCCGGTTCGCTTCGCTATTACCTCCCGGCCTGCCGCAATCTGCTGATTTACCGGTACAGCAACCTGGCCATTTGGACTGAACGAACGGTTGTTGCAGAAACTGCATCCCCCTTTTCCAACCGTTCCATCCCGGTTAGGACAGGTAAAACCCGCATCGATGGCCACCTTGTGCACCCGTTCACCATAGCGAGCAAGAAGCATTTGCCCGAAGGTGTCCACGTAATCAGACAGCGCCATCAGCCGACCACGTCCAACACCCGGCGACGAAAGGAGACCCCCATTCCTTGCGCAAGACGACGACAAGCGGCGATATCCACCCCTGGAAGGCCATCAATGGCAGTCATCACCACCTCGGGTACATGTTCCTGGATTCGCCGTGAAAACTCCAACATGGCAAAGAAGGCCTCTCGATGACGGGGTCGGCAGTGTCGATTATAGGTCGATTCATCCTGGGCATTCATGGAAATAGAGACAGCATCCACTCGCCCGGCAAATTCCGGGGTTACGTCTCGCCCATGAACTAGATTTGCCAACCCATCCGTGTTGACCCTGATTCGCGTCCCGGCTCCATGAAGCTGCTCGGCGACCTCAAACAAAACCTCCAAACGGCGGGTTGGCTCTCCCAAGCCACAGAAGACTACCTCGCGATACCGCGCCGGGTCCCCTATAGCAGCGATGATCTCATCCACCGGAGGCTCGCGCCGCAACCGTAACTCATACTGCCTTACCTCCCAGCTCCCATTGAATTTGGGACAAAAGGCACACCGCAGGGTGCAACGACTGGTAATGTTCAGGTAGCAGTTTCCATGCAATTCATAAGCAATGGTAAGGGCTTCTGTCTGTGCCGGCTCCGCCATCTACCTCAACCTGTTAAAGGCGTACGATTCTATAGTGAAGCATCTTTTTTTCATTGATTTCGATCAGCCGTTGTCAAATAATGACATATCAACATTTGATAATCATTTGATATGAAAACCCATTCAGTCACCCGCATCTTCATCCCGTTCCTCATCATTCTGGGTGGTGCTGTGACGAGTGTCGCTCTGATCACGCTGCAACTCACCTCCGCTACGCTCCTTCCCGGCCTGCTCTTGTCGTTCATTATTTTGGTCGGGGGAGCCGGTCTGTTTTTCGTTATCCTCAAGAGGGCATTTCACTCTGCAACGCCCCCTGATAACCAAAAGCCAGCATGCGCCTCCCTCCCCCAAGGCCTGGAACAGCTCAAAGCCTCCTATACCGCTGCCATGTCCCACGAACTCCGTACCCAACTGAATGCCATCATCGGGTTCACGGGGGTCATTCTCCAAGGAGTGTCCGGGGAAACGATCAGCAGCCGTCAAAGGGACCAACTGGAACGGGTCCAAGATGCAGCAAAAAGGCTGCTATCCATGATTACAGATATTATCGATATCGCAAAAATCGATGCTGGCAGCGCCGGATTCTTCCCCTCAAGCTTCGATCTCAATGCGGCAATCGAAGAGAGCGTCATGCAAATGAGCGGAGACAATCAGCAACATTTCAGCAAGGTGTCGCTTGATGTTGATGTTCCACATCAACTATTAATACACACTGACAAGAAAAAACTGCAGCAATGCATTATCAACTTGCTTATCTGTGTTGTAGAATACACGGATACTAAAAATATTACCATTGCCGCCGACAAGAGTGGCGATCACCTGAACATCTTCATCACTGTTTCAAAACAAGATCAGGGGCAAAACTCGCTGGCTGACCTCATCCGTGCGCCAAAAACAAAAAAGAGAGAGGCCGCTCAAAAGGTCGAATGCAACAAAATACGGCTTTATCTGACCATGAAGATGATTACTGAGTTGCTAGGGGGGAGCATCTCTGTCGATACAGAATCCGGAAACAAAGCATCGTTGCAAATTGGTTTCGACGCAAACTCCGCTCCTGGATCGAGGCAACGGGAGGACCAAGGATAACCCTTTGCCTGAACCACGAACCCGGAACTCACACCAGAGCAGTATCATCGGGTGGCTCGCAACAACAAGGATCAGGGAACCACATTAATGAAAATATTGATTGTCGAGGATGACGAAAACTCCAGCCTGCTGCTAACCACAGCGCTGGAAGGGATGGGACACAAAGCGATCAGCGCGGAAAGCGGGGAGTCTGCGTTGCGTATGATGTACCGCTCGCCACCGGATCTGGTCATTTCCGATGTAATGATGCCGGGGATGGATGGGTTCGAACTCTGCCGAATTATCAAAACAGATCCCCAACTGAGCCACATCCCCCTGGTGTTCTATACTGCAACCTTTACTGAACCAGAAGATCGTGAGCTAGCTCTCACCTTGGGTGCATCTCGTTTTATCGTAAAACCAATCGATATCGGTGAATTTTTAGGTATCGTGACCACCATCCTTGAAGAACACAGAGAGAACCGTCTTCCCGTCCCTCGGCCTTCATCAACAGATTTCTCCAAGCTGGGAGAGATACATAAACAGCGCCTCACCCTGAAACTGGATGAGAAGGTTCGTCAACTGGAGCAAAAACAAAAAATGCTCCGCCTCAGCGAGGCGCGTTACCGTTCGCTGATCAACGACGTCTTGGACAACTCCAGTGTGGCCATCGTGATCCTGGACAAGACGTTCAACGTAGTCTGGACCAACCGCTCCTTTGAGCGCTTTTTTCACATCAGGCGGGAACAGGTCATCGGCAGGGATTTTCGCGATACAGTCAATACTTTGTTCACGGACATCTGTAACTTCAGATGTAAACTGCTATCCATTTACCAAGATAACCAACCCGGCAAGCGGATGATATGCCATTTGAAAGAAAGCAAGGGGAAGAGCGGGCGATGGCTCGAGTACCACAGTCAACCCATCCATACCGGCCTTTACCGGGGAGGAAGAGTAGAGCATTTCAGCGATGTCACAGAGATCAAGCAAGCGGAAGAACGACTGCGTATTTTGTCCCAGGCAGTGGAACAAAGCCCGGCATCTGTGATCATCACCGACACACAGGGCAACATCCGCTATGTCAATCCAAGATTCAGCCAGATTACCGGTTACAAGGCCAAGGAGGCAGTCCATCAGCATCTACTGGAAACCGTTGCCGGATATGCTCCAACCGACATCCGCGTCGAAATCCAGGCAACATTGGAACAGGGCAACGAATGGCGAGGAGAGCTTCCCAATCAACGGAAAAACGGGGAGGAATTTTGGGAATATGTCGCCATTTCCCCCATTCGGGACGAGGATGGAACCATTTCTCATTTCCTGGCCATTTGTGAAGATGTAACAGTACGCAAGGTATATGAAGAACGCCTTTTCAACCAGGCCAACTTCGACTCACTGACCCGCTTGCCCAACCGTGTACTGGCCTTCGACCGTCTCACCCAGGCCATTGCAAGGGCGCATCGCAACGGGCGTATCGTTGCGGTGATGTTTATCGACCTCGACAATTTCAAGAACGTCAACGATACACTTGGCCACGCTGCCGGTGATCAACTGCTTATCGAAGCGGCGAAGCGGTTACGAAATGCCACCAGGGAGGGAGATACCGTAGCCCGCCTGAGTGGAGACGAGTTTCTGGTCATCCTCCCGGATCTGGCCGCAGTACATGATTCAAAAGTGGTTGCACACAAGATCCTGGCAGGTTTTTCCGATCCTTTTCTGCTTGAGGGAAGGGAACTGTTCTTCACTGTCAGTATCGGCCTCTCCACCTACCCGGACGACAGCGACAACCCTCATACCCTCTTGCAACATGCCGACGCCGCCATGTATCGAGCAAAAGCAAGCGGAAGAAACACATACTGCTATTTCACTCCCGACATCAACCGGCAGGCAGTGCATCGTCTGGAACTGGAATCACATTTACGCCAGGCGCTAGAGCGGGGTGAGTTCATTATCCAGTATCAACCAATCATCGATGTCATCGAGCAACGAATGATTGGCGCTGAAGCCCTGCTCTCCTGGCATAACCCGGCTCTTGGCCAAGTCTCTCCAGAACAGTTCATCCCGGTGGCAGAAGAGACGGGGCTCATCGTTCCTCTTGGAGAATGGGTCATGGAGACCGCCTGCATCCAGGCAAAGACGTGGCAGGATCAGCTCCAGTCCCCTTTCCGCATCGCCATCAATGTCTCCTCACGACAGTTCCGGGAGAAAAACTTTGTTAAGATGGTCTCCCGGGTCCTGCAAAAAAGCCACCTCACCGCAAGCAATCTGGAGCTGGAGATCACGGAAAACCTGTTGCTCAAAGAGTCCGGGGAAGCATCGGAGATCCTCAATGAACTGAGCCAGATGGAGGTCTCCCTGGCCGTAGATGATTTTGGGACGGGCTACTCGGCTTTAAGTTATCTGAAACACTTTCCATTCAACTCCCTGAAGATCGACAGGACCTTCGTACGGGACATCACCACCGACAAAGAGGATGCTGCACTCACGCGGGCTATTATCGTTATGGCCCAAAGCCTTGGTTTGCGGGTCACCGGTGAAGGGGTGGAGACCCGGCAACAATTGAGCTTTTTGCATGACGAAGGATGCAACCAGGTACAAGGGTATTATTTCTGCAAACCAGTACCTGCGCGGAAGTTCAGCGAACTGCTCCGGAAACGGGATGCCATCGACTGGTTCTCCCGCAACGCAGCCAACCCCTCTGCCATACATTGAGAGGGAAATTTGAGGATTTACA
The DNA here is from genome assembly GCA_964557025.1 of uncultured Chromatiales bacterium. Lineage (GTDB taxonomy): Bacteria > Pseudomonadota > Gammaproteobacteria > Thiohalospirales > Thiohalospiraceae > DRMK01. The sequence continues at coordinate 22,196 of CAZKYF010000009.1, forward strand.
CAGGGGCTAACACCCCTCCTTAGCCATCATTATGTAACGCACCACCCTAGAAACCCACGCTGATTCCGAAACGAACCACCCAGGGATCACCATAAGGGGAATCATCTTCCTCGTAACTAAAGTTATAGAGGGCCGATAGATACATGGCCGTATTTGCTCCCAGTGGAGTACTCATTCCTCCGCCAGCTAGAAAACTGTGGTACTGGCGACGTCCGCTGAAAGAATTGCTGCGATATTCATGATCCAGATATTCGTAATCCCCCTCCAGATAAAATGTGGGAGCAATATGGTAACGGGCAAACAGGGAACCGCCATAGTCGTCACTGCTTCCCACACGATCGTCATTGCGGTAACGATAGAGAAGAGAGATCCCGACCGAGGTTCGCTCATCCAACCACATACCGACCATGGGTGACAGCTCCACGTAATCGACGGTACCAAAGCTGGCGCTGATTCCCCCACCATAGAATACGGTGCCATGAGAAGAAACCACCCCCACCCCAGCGCTGGACGAAAGCGGAAAAATTCCCAGGATTCCGGCCGACAGAACCACCGGCAAGACACCCGGAACAGTATGTCTTTCCATGTATGACTACCTCTTTTTCTTTACGAACCGCATCAGACGCCGCCGTTTTTCCTGTTGCCTGCGGGTTAAACGATTCCGGCGGCCGGCAAAGGGATTTTCCCCGCTCTTGAACTCAATTCGTAACGGCGTCCCTTCCAATCGCAACTGCTTGCGAAATAGATTACCAAGATAGCGACGATAACTGTCGGGCACTGCTCCGGTCTGGTTGCCGTGAATAACAATCACTGGTGGATTTTTCCCCCCCTGATGGGCGTAACGCAGCTTCACCCGCCGCCCTCGCACCAGTGGCGGCGGATGTGCCGCCACTGCATCCTCCAGCAGACGGGTAAGTCGAGGGGTCGGGATCTGTACCATGGCCGAACGGTAGGCCCGCTGTACCGACTCAAACAGGTCCCCCACGCCGGTACCATGCAGAGCCGAGATAAAATGAACACGGGCAAAATCCAGAAATGGAAGTTTCAAGTCCAATTCCCGACGCACTTTCTCTCTTTGCTCCGAGGACAGGTGATCCCATTTATTGACCGCAATGACAATGGCCCGGCCGGTTTCGACAATATAGCCCAGCAAATGGGCATCCTGTTCGCTGATCCCCTCCCGGGCATCCAGCACCATGATAACCACTTGCGCCGCATCAATGGCTTGCAAGGTCTTGATGATACTGAATTTCTCAACCGCCTCTCTTACCCGGCTACGGCGTCTTACCCCTGCAGTGTCGATAAAAACATAGCGCTGTCCTTCCCGTTCAAATGGGACAAACACCGCATCACGGGTGGTTCCTGGCATATCATAGACCACCACCCTCTCTTCCCCGAGAATCCGGTTCAACAAAGTGGATTTACCCACGTTGGGGCGTCCCACCAGTGCGATGCGAATTCCTTTTTCCTCGGCCTCATCGGCCTCTTGCACCGCTGGCTCCGACGGCAACACCTCATTGACGAGCTGTTTCACGCCCTGGCCATGAACCGCAGCGATCGCCAGGGGCTCGCCAAGACCCAAGGAGTGAAACTCTGCAACAGCAAGAGCGGGCTCCAACCCTTCTGCCTTGTTGACCACCAGGAACACCGGCTTGCCGACCTGACGAAGGCGTTTTGCGATATCCTCATCCGCCGGGGTAAGCCCGCTCCTCGCATCCACCAGAAAAAGCACCACACTGGCCTCCTGCACGGCTAGCCATGACTGGTGAGCCATTCGTTGGTCGATCCCCTCCGAATCACCACTCAACCCGCCAGTGTCGATTACGATGTAATCACGCCGTCCCAGTCGACCCTCTCCATATTTGCGATCGCGGGTCAGACCCGGTTGATCGGCTACCAACGCGTCACGGGATTCGGTCAAGCGATTGAATAGGGTTGATTTACCCACATTGGGACGGCCAACCAAGGCCAGGACAGGTTTCATTGCGGATTTCACTTGGGAAGAATACCACAAAACATCAGGCAGCCAGACCCCGGCTCCCGACTCAATGGTGAGGTGCCGCCTCGAGACAGCTCAATCGGCCACCATCATCATAAAGGTAAAGCCGTTCCCCATCGGATACAGGAGAAATACGAACGCCACCGGCCATCTTGAAACGAGCGAGGAAGTGACCGTCACCACGTGAGAGCCAGTGGATGAATCCTTCCCGATCTGCAACTACCACACTCTCCCCGTGGAGCACTGGTGCAGTCAGGACTCGGTGTTGCAAGGCATCCTGTTGCCAGAAAGGAGCGCCACTGGTGCGATCCAGAGACCAAACGCGATCCTGATCATCGGTCAGATAAAGAGCTTTCTCATCAGCAATCAGCCCGGTGGCAGATGACATAGGGCGACTCCAGAGCACCCGACCAGTCTGTAGATCAATAGCGGCCACCCGGCCCTGATAGCTCACCACATAGAGCACACTCCCAAGAATCAAGGGTGGCCCATCGATGTCAACCATCCGCTCTAGCTCCGAGCGTCCTCGCGGAACGGCTACGCTTTTTTCCCACAGCACTCGGCCATCTTGCAGCGCAAGCAGCGCCACCTTGCCACTGGCAAACCCGTCCACCACAATGTCTGACAGTATTATCGGAGAGCTGGTACCCCGCAAGGTAAGTGTGGGTACGGTTCGATCATAGACCCAGCGTTGCTTGCCGTCGCTAGCCGAAAGTGCAAACAGCTTACCATCTACTGTATGGGCTACCACCATCCCGCTGCCAATGGCGGGAGGAGCAAGGATCTCGCTGGAAAGCTGAGCACGCCAAAGTTCCTTGCCATCTTCAGCCGCCAGGGCAATAATCTGTCCCTCTCCGGTACCAAGCACCACTTTGCCCTCACCATACCCGGGGCCACTGGTCAGGGTTTCGACAAGCTCTACCTCCCAAAGCGTCCTGCCATCGTCGGTCCGAACTGCCGCCACGGTTCCTTTGTAATCATTGGCATAAAGTGTATCTCCAGCCAAATAGGGCCGGAGTCGCAGATCCTGTTCATCCACGCCGCGCCCAATCCGTGTACTCCACACCATCTTTATATCCAGCTCCGGCTCGAACTCGGTAAGTGGTGTCGGCGGCTCCACATTGCTGGAACTGCAGCCAACCAATGCCACAAGCCATACCACAACCATCATCTGCAGCAACCCGGAGATTCCGGAAACAGGGTATGGAACAAATCGCTTCATAACAGGCGTCCGAAGGCCAGATACCTCTCCACCTTTCGGTGATTCCTTTTCAGACTCAAGGAGTTACCTCAGGCTGTTCCAAGTCGGAGACCAATGCCAGATCATCCAGGCGCATCTGCAACAAACGTGAGTTTCTTCCCCCAAGGGTCAGCGCCCGTTCAAAGGCCGCTCGCGCCTTGGCACGCTCCCCTCGGGCAAGGTAGATGTCTCCTTTGATGACCTCTAGATCGGCCTGATTAGCAGTAGAGCCGGCCTTCTCAATAAGCGACCACGCTGAATCCAACTTACCATCGGCCAGCAGCACCCGGGCCAGCCGCATCCTGGCGATCTCCCGAACGGCATCCTGTTCCGCCCCTTCCATCACTTGGCGCAGCAATGCCGCGGCGGCAGCCAGGTCCCCTCGCTCAACCTTAAGCCTGGCCAGCACCAGTTTGGCAAGTGACGCATAGGGTGTACCGCTATACTGCGTGAACAACGTTCCGGCGAGCTGCTCGGCCTCTCCGGAGTTACCATTCTCCACCAGTTGGAGCAACTGCTCATATTGTTGGGATGCCGCCTCTGCCGTCCGGTTGCGGGCGTCAGTCCACAGGCGGGTACCCACCACTATGGCAAGTCCTACCACCAAGCCGGCGATCACAAACTTGCCGTTTTTACTCCACCACTCCCTGAGTCGCTCTAACTGCTCCTCTTCTGTATGATCCACGATTACCTCCGAAAACTATTCTGCAAATCGGAAACCAGCCACCCAGGATGCCAGCTCCTCCAGTGCCACCCGCTGTTGCTCCCCCCCGCCACGCAGGGGCTTGACCATGATACTGCCTTGCGCCACCTCGTCTTCCCCCAGAATCAATGCAAGCTCGGCTCCGCTCCTGTCCGCCCGCTTGAGCTGGCTCTTGAAACTGCCTCCTCCACAATTGAGCTGCAAACGCAACTCTGGCAATGCGGTTCGCAACTGCTCCGCCACCTTCAATCCGATCCGCTCGGCTGCGCCACCGACCGCCACCAGATAGATCTGCGGCCCTTCTTGTGGGATACGATCATTCCCCTCTTCCATCAGCAACGCCACCAGCCGCTCAACCCCCATCGCAAATCCCGCTGCCGGTGTCGATTTTCCTCCCAACTGACTCACCAAGGTATCGAAACGCCCACCGGCGCACACGGTCCCCTGCGCCCCCAATCGATCCGTCACCCATTCGAACACCGTTCGATTATAGTAATCCAGCCCCCGAACCAGCCGCGGATTGATCTGGTATCCGATTCCAGCTTCGTCCAGATAGACAAGCAGCTGTTCGAAATGCTCCCTGGATGCCTCATCGAGATGCTCGGAGAGCTTGGGTGCTCCCTCAATCAGCGGCTGCATCCGTGGATTCTTACTATCGAGAATTCTCAGCGGATTGCTGTGCAAGCGGCGACGGCTGTCCTCATCCAGCCGTTCACTGTAATGGCTGAAATAATCCACCAATAGTTCCCGGTAACGGGAGCGGGACTCCGCGCTGCCTAGGGAGTTAATCTGCAAGACGATTTCATCCGCCAATCCGATCTGCTCGAGGATTCGGGCGGAGAGCAGGATCAGCTCTGCATCAATATCCGGTCCCGCCATCCCAAAAGCCTCCACCCCTAACTGATGGAACTGTCGGTACCGTCCTTTTTGAGGACGCTCGTGACGGAACATCGGGCCCTGATACCAGAGGCGCTGGATCTGGTTATAAAGCAAGCCATGCTCGATCCCGGCACGCACACATCCGGCTGTTCCTTCGGGACGAAGGGTCAGGCTGTCACCATTGCGATCGATAAAGGTGTACATCTCCTTCTCGACGATATCGGTGACCTCACCGATGGAACGTTTGAACAGTTCCGTCTTTTCCAAAATAGGCAGCCGAATTTCACGATAGCCGTAACTGGCAAGGATCTTCCGCCATACCTGTTCCAGATACCGCCAGTAAGGTGTCTCCTCTGGAAGGACGTCGTTCATCCCGCGAACGGCCTGAATATTCCTGGACATCCGCAACACCCCTAGAGTTTTCCCTCTTCCTGATATCGCCGCCAGGGGGCAAAATCGGGATAGGATTGTTCGAGACGACGCCCATATTGCGCTGCAGCGGCCTCATTCCCCTTGGCCTTTTCGATACGGAAACCAAGCCAAAGGGTCTCCGCGACCGCCGGAGCAACTGCCTCATAACGCTGCAGATAGGCGCGTGCCGGCAAATACCGCTGTTTCTGGAAATTGATCTCGGCCAGCTTGAAGAGCGATTTCGGCAGACGCGGATTAAGTTTCAATGCTGCATGAAAATAGTTTTCTGCCTTGGTCTCCTCGCCAGCATCCAGTGCACAAAGCGCGGCATTTTCATAACTTTCGGCGCGTCCCGGGTAGAGGGGATCCCGCATCGCAATCTGAAACTGTTCCTCTGCTTCGGAAAAACGCTGCTGGGTACAGAGAAAAACACCGTAATTGTTACGCAGCGACGCATCACGCGGAGTAAGCTTCAAGGCTCTGGCAAAGTGTTTGTCCGCCAGATCAGTCTCCCCCAGGCGACTGTAGAGCTCAGCAATATAGTGGTGAGCCCGAGCCGAGTCGGGATCCTGTTTCAGGGCTTTCTTTAGCTTACGCAGCGCCTCGGCGTAGTTGCCCTTCCGGAGATATCCCAAACCCAACGCTGCATTGGCTTCCGCTGCCGTGGTTATCGCCGTGCCGGATGCGTCAGTCTCCTGCCGAGGCGCACTACCGCAGCTTGCCAGCAAAAGCAGCGCCAAGATCAACGAAGTCAGGAACATCGAGCGCATCAACTGGCCTCCCGAATCGGGATGGCATTGCTCCGCCGTGTTCGATCCCGCACCCGTCCCACCAACTGACCGCAGGCCGCGTCGATATCGCCTCCTCTGGTACGCCGCACGATGGTCACGATACCTCGTTCCTGTAGAATCGAGGCGAACCGCTCGATTGCTTCCGGAGAAGAGCGGGCATAACGGCTACCGGGAAATGGATTGAACGGGATCAGGTTCACCTTGGAGCGGATCCCGCTGAGCAGCCGGGCCAGTTGTGCTGCTTGTTCCTCACTGTCGTTGACTCCCTTCAGCATTACATATTCGAAGGTCACTGCCCGTTTGGCTTCCCCAGCAATATAGGCGCGGCACGCGTCAAGCAACTGAGCAATGGGATATTTCTTGTTGATCGGCACCAATTCGTTGCGCAAGGAGTCATCAGGTGCGTGAAGCGAGACCGCCAGACTGGCGTCGCTCATCTTTTTGAGACGTCTCAGCGCCGGAACCACTCCGGCAGTACTGATGGTCACCCTCCGCTTGGAAAGACCATAGGCCAGATCGTCCATCATCAGATCCATAGCGGCAACCACGTTGTCAAAGTTGAGCAATGGCTCACCCATCCCCATCAACACCACATTGGAGATAACCCGCTCTCCCTTGGGATCCCGCCCCAACTCCCGATTGGCCAACCAAAGTTGACCGATGATCTCGGACGCATTCAAATTCCGATTGAAACCTTGCCGGGCGGTAGAGCAGAAGGTGCAATCCAGCGCACACCCTGCCTGACTAGAAATACAGAGGGTGCCTCTCCCTTTTTCCGGGATAAACACCATCTCGATGCTGTTGTCGCCGTCCACCTTCAGCAGCCACTTGCAGGTGCCGTCTCGGGAACGTTGTTGTGAAATAACCTCGGGTCCGCGGACTTCCGCTATTTCCTGCAACCGCTCGCGAAGCGCCTTGCTTATATTGGTCATGGCGGAAAAATCGGCTACGCCGAATTGATGGATCCACTTCAACACCTGGGCTGCGCGAAAAGGCTTCTCGCCTAGCTCGGAAAAAAACCTTTCCAGCCCGTCCCGGGACATCCCCAACAGATTGACCTTTTTCCCCTGCCTGGAAACCATCACTATTTCGGATTACGGCTTACCGAGTGCGTGGACAGATCTCTTCCGGTTTGAAAAAGAAATCGATCTCGACAGCTGCGGTTTCCGGGGCATCCGAACCATGTACCGCATTCTCATCGATGGATTCTGCAAAATCGGCCCGAATAGTCCCCGGTGCCGCTTCGGCCGGATTGGTCGCCCCCATCACCTCGCGATTCCTGGCAATTGCGTTCTCACCCTCGAGAACCTGCACCATCACCGGACCAGAGGTCATGAAATCGACCAGGTCCCTGAAAAAAGGACGCTCCTTGTGAACCGCATAAAACGCCTCGGCTTGCTCCCTGGTCAGGTGTACCATCTTGGCGGCGACGATTTTCAGACCAGCCTTCTCAAACCGGCTGTATATCTCGCCAATAACATTCTTGGCGACGGCATCGGGCTTGATGATGGATATAGTACGTTCAACTGCCATGGTTACTCCGTTGTCCAATCTCGAAAATAGATAAACGCCTGATTATACGCAGCCCAGCCAGTGCGCGCCAGCTCACTTTATCCTTTCGACTCAAGCCACAGCCTGGCCTTTCCGAAGGCGGCGCTGAATGAGGCATACCCATATACCCACCACTGACAGCAGAGCCGACCCCAGGGCACCCCCACCACTGCCATCCACCGTGTCGCCATCAACATCCGCTTTTCCTTCATTACCTGGCGCAGCAGCAAAACTCACCAACTGCGCAGAACCAGCATCCGGGCGTCCATCGACGCCAGCAGAATAGGCCCCTGCGAGTAGATAATCGGAAGTCAGCGCCACAGAGCTGCCAAAGCGATCGCCCGCCACCCCTTCGGGTGAGAACAATTTATCCTGAAACTTCCACCCCGTGAAAATCCGCTGATACATATAGACCGCCCCGGCTTTCTCCCCGTGCTCATCGTCCAGTAATGCCCCGACAGCCAACCTGTCCCCCGTTGCATCTAGAGCATAACCAAAACCCTGATCAGGATGACCATCACTGGGTACGATCTTGGTCCCGTTCCACTCAGGGCCCGAAAAGAGATAGATCGCCCCTGCACCACTCCCCTTGCTATCTTCCATATCCGCACCCACGACTGCCCAAGTCCCGGCCAGTGCGACCGAAATGCCAAACCGTTCTCCGGGCTTGCCGTCATGAACTTCCAAGAGCTCGTCCTCGTTCGAATCGGTCCAGCCACTGGCAGGTCTCCTGAACAAATAGGCCGCGCCACGCCCCTCCCCTTTCCCATAGGCACCGACCAGCAGAAATTCGCCTACCTTGTCGAGCGCATATCCGAACAGGTCACCATTCCGACCATCAGAAGCAGTCAATTTAGCCCTTTGAGTCCATACGGTCTCTGCGCCCTCAAACAGGTAAACGGCTCCCTCGAAATTCCCTTTCTCCGGTCCGGGGGCCCCTACCGCCAACATGTTTCTGTCAAAGGAGAGTGCCGCGCCAAAGGTGTGCTCCATCGCTCCATCGTTTGGCAACAAAATGGTCGTCTGAGTCATGTCGTGCCATCCTTCGTCTGGCTCAACGAACAGATAGACTGTACCTGCATCCGTGCCCTGCTCGTTGTCATCCTTGGGAGCCCCAATGGCAACTACGCCGTCACCAATCGCTACCGAGGTCCCGAAAAAATCGGTTTCTTCACCCGCAGCAGCACTCAGTCTGGCTTTGAGTTGCCATCCCGAACCGGAATGCTCGAATAGGTAGGCGGCACCCCGACCTTGGGCCTCTCCAGGAGCCCCTATCACAGCCAGTTCACCCTTAATGGCCACCGCTTGGCCGAAAGCGGCGCCACCGCTGCTACTTTCAGGCAACAGCTTTTCCATCGAGCCGAAGCTGGCCGCACGACTACTATCGGGAAGCGGGATGAAAAAGGAAATGGCCAATGACGACATAAGGAAACAAACGACTCTGAAAGCTTTGCTCACTTTGCTTTCTCCGTGAAATCAGAAGAGATGGATAACGTCAAAATCGACGTCATTGACGCTCGGACGAATCGGCTTTTTGGAAAGACGCTATCCCAAACCGTTCGATTACTGCATATTGCTTATTTTCGAAACATGCGACTAGAAAACGACCGCCTCGCAACCGCGGTTCCTTCAATGGGTGACTATCTTGCCCAAAACCCGAACCTCAACGGGATAGTTATCCAGCGCATCGGGAATCGCAGATATAGTCTCCTTCTTTTCCTTCTCCACCCCTACAACGATGACGGATTCCCCTTTTTTGTTCTTCCCAATCCCCACCGATACCACCCCGGGGATGGCCATCAGCTCCGCTTCGTGCTGTGCCTTTACCTGCTGAATCGAGCTCTCCATTTCACATGCCCCCGTCATCACACCCGTTGCCAATGCCAGGGCTGTCAACAGGAACCGGAAGACCTTTCTCATAGCGTGACATTCAATGCGGAAAACACATTCTCTATCCGATTGATGATGGTACTGTTATCGCTACCGGCAAACAGCAGCCCCACCAGGCGATCAGAATCATCAAGCACTGCAGAACCGCTATCTCCACCCTGACTCATCGCCCCTGCCATCAACTGATCGGTAAACAGAGCCACTCGGCCACCCCCATACTGGACCTTTACAGTGACATCGATCTGTTGAATCTCTCCCTGGGTGAAGCCCGTAGTTCGCCCACATTTCTTGATCGCCATACCCAAAACACCTTGCCCGACGCCTTGTATCGGGCCGATATGAAGGATCTCCCGGCTCAAATCCTCGTCCTGGAGAGGCCGGGCAATCGCCGCATCCACCTTGTTTGCCTTTGCTTGGGCCCTCACCGCCTGGAGCCGGGTATCGCTACCAGCCCATTCCGCCAGTTTGTTTAGAAAACCCACCAGATTACCAGCGATTCCACAACCGCTCGGCGCACCCTCAAATTCGATGGGCATGAAATCGGAGAGTACTGCAATCCGATCATCCGGCAATTGCCCTCCATCGTACGGGCCCGGTTGCAAAACAGGGTCACCAATGCTGGCAGCATTACTGTTGGCAAGCACATGATTGTTGGAAAGGATATAGGGTTGCCCGTCCCGATATACGACGCAGCCGAGCGTCCCAGCGGTAATGTCACGGTGACCGATACTCACCCCTCCAGGTGCTGGGCGAAAACGATCCGTGGTGGATTGTAATGCCCGGATAGGGCCCGTCTCCACCACATCGGTGGGAAGACCGTCTATCTCCGGCGGGACCCGATCTATCTGTTTGAGTTCCGACAAGGCAAGCTTTCTCTCCACCGAGCAGACCACACAAAGTGTATCGGTCCGTTTTCCTGCAGTGAATTTGTATCCAACGCCGGTTGCCACCACATTGGGTTTCTGCAGCAATACCTTCCCATTGGCATGAGCGACGGCACGTGCACTCTCGAGGGTGTGGGTCATACAGCCTCCTTGTGAGTCCTCGCCTTCTATAACGTTATAGAATGGGACCTAAATCGAAGATATCAAGTTCTTGCAAAAGCCATGCTATGCTATCTTCTACCAAGGAAACGGGACGTCCTTCACGTTTTGGGCTACTGGCTGGAAGAACCCTCTGCCTCTGGCGGAAACCAGCCGACAGATCGGTGCCCTTTTTCATCATTCCTCACCCGCAAACCAACAAAATCATACAATGCTCTGTCCGCTAGATGAGACGGAACCACATTTTGCATCGCTCGGAAGATTTTCTCTAACCGCCCCGGTGCTTCCCTCTCCCAAGCACGCAGCATCTGCTTGATGGCCTGGCGTTGCGAGTTCTCCTGCGAGCCGCACAAGGTGCAAGGGATGATGGGAAACTCACGAGCTGCCGCGTAAGCCTCGATGTCTCGCTCACTGCAGTAGGCCAGAGGACGAATCACGATATGATGGCCATCGTCGGTGCGCAATTTGGGAGGCATTCCTTTTAGACGACTGCCATGAAACATGTTGAGGAACAGCGTTTCAATCATGTCATCCCGATGGTGGCCGAGTGCAATCTTGGTCATTCCATTCTGTTCCGCGAAAGTGTAGAGAGAACCTCGGCGCAACCGTGAACAGAGACTGCACATGGTCTTTCCCTCGGGGACGATGCGCTTTACAACACTATATGTGTCCTGCTCGATGACATGGAAAGGAACCCCCAACTGCGCCATGTACTCCGGCAGTACATGGGCTGGAAACCCCGGCTGTTTCTGATCCAGATTGACCGCCACCAATTCGAATTGCACTGGCGCACTACGCTGCAAACTGAGCAAGATGTCCAGCATGGTGTAGGAGTCCTTTCCCCCGGAGAGACAGACCATTATGCGGTCTCCCTCCTCGATCATATTGAAATCCTCGATAGCTTGCCCTACCTGACGACGCAGCCGTTTGCGCAATTTGTTGAATTCAGTGCGTCGTTTCTTCTCCATCACCACCGCGTTGCTCATAACGCATCCCGGACGCGCTCGAGCCGGGAGCGAACTTCTCTCGCCAGCGCTTCGATGCCCTTGGCACTGGTCAGGTTAAGCACCGCCACGGGATCCATGAAAGCCACCGTTACCGAACCATCAGCTTCCTCTCGCACCACGACGTTGCAAGGCAGTAACAGGCCGATGTCGGAATCCGCCTCCAGTGCCTGGTTGGCCAGCGCCGGGTTGCAGGCCCCCAGAATCCTGTAAGGACGCTTGTCGATCCCCAGCTTCTCTTTCATGGTTTTCTGTATGTCGATCTCTGTGATGATTCCGAATCCCTCGGCCTTGAGCGCCTCGGTAACCTTCCCCAACACCTCGTCAAAGCTACCGGAAACCTGTCTGGCAAAACTGTACATGATGAGATGATTCCTCCTTTCAGAAACAAATGCGGGAGCCGGGTTCTTTTTCAGAATTCCGGCTCCCGCTGGATCTTACCAGTAAACGATACCTTTCGGTCTCTTCGCTACGCCACCTTCCTGCCATAGCGCTCCAGTACTGCTGCGGAATCCCCCAGATACTCCCCATTGACGAACACCTGGGGCACCGAATCACTGCCAGTAGCTGCACGCACCGCACGGATGCTCACGCCATTACCCAGCTGAATCTCCTCGAATTCCACCCCCGCCTCGCGCAGGATTCCCTTTGCCTTGGCACAGAACGGACACCCGGCCCGGGTGAAGATCACCACGTCATCCGGCTTGACGGCATGCGGGTTGATATATTCCAGCATGGTATCTGCATCAGAGACCTCAAACGGATCACCCGGCACCTCCGGCTCGATGAACATCTTCTCGATCACCCCATCTTTCACCAACATGGAGTAACGCCAGGAACGTCTGCCGAATCCCAGGTCGTTCTTCTCCACCAGCATCCCCATCCCCTCAGTGAACTCTCCATTGCCATCGGGAATGAAAGTGATGTTGTCCGCCTGCTGGGTTTTCTTCCACTCATTCATGACGAAAGTGTCATTGACCGACATACAGATGATGTCGTCCACACCATTTTCCTTGAGAACTCCTGCCAACTCATTGAAACGGGGCACATGACTGCCCGAGCAAGTAGGGGTAAACGCTCCGGGCAGTGAAAAAACAACCACTGTCTTACCTTTGAACAGGTCATCAGTGGTCACATCCCGCCACTCTCCCTCTTGGCGGACACGAAAGGTTACTTGGGGTACATGACTACCTTCACGGTTTTCAAGCATGGATTGACTCCTTACTTTAGGTTTATCGAAATGTCACGATAGATATTACGTCATACTCTAATATTTCTGAAATCAATTGTTTTTATATATGCGATAGAATAAAGCTATGACACTTACAGAACTTCGCTATATCATTGCCGTAGCCCGGGAACAGCACTTCGGGCGTGCCGCCGACTCCTGCTTCGTCAGTCAGCCAACCCTGAGCATGGGGGTAAAAAAATTGGAGGAGGAGCTAGGAGTAATTCTTTTTGAGCGGGGCAAAGGGCCCATTACCCCGACCCCAGCAGGTGAACGCATCGTCGAGCAGGCACAGCGGGTCCTGGAAGAAGCAGAGCGAGTCAAGCAGATCGCCGTTCATGGCAGTGACCCTCTAAGTGGCCCGTTGCGGCTGGGCGCCATCTTCACCATCGGCCCTTACTTGTTGCCCCATCTGGTACCGGCGTTGCACGAGGCAGCTCCCCAGATGCCGCTACAAGTGGATGAAGACTATACAGCCGGTCTGGTGGAAAAACTCAAGCGGGGAAGTATAGACGTTGCGATTCTCTCTCTCCCTCTTGAGGAACCAGGAATCGTAACTTGGCCTGTATACGATGAACCCTTCGTCATTCTGATCCCCGCTGATCATCCATGGAAGGAGAAGAAAGCGATCGGCGCCAGACAGCTGGCCATCGAACATCCGCTGATGCTGGGACCAGGTCACTGTTTTCGTGATCAGATCCTGGAAGTGTGTCCAGGCTGTATCCGCTCCAGTGAGGAATCCCAGGGAGCCCAGATTGGCAGCTCGCTGGAGACCATCCGCCACATGGTAGCATCTGGCCTGGGGGTCACCATCCTGCCTTGCACGGCAACCAGCACGGGACACTATACCCAGCAACTGACACGGGTAAAACGCTTCGAAGAGCCGGTCCCAAGCCGACGGGTCGCCCTTGCGTGGCGCAAAAGCTTCCATCGCGTCAAGGCGGTGCAAGCAGTGCATGACGCAATCCTCACCGCCCCACTGAGATGTATCGAAAAGCTCGATCAGCCGCGGCCTCAATCGAAGGGATGACGGAGAACAATGGTTTCACTGCGCTCCGGGCCGGTGGAGACGATGTCGATGGGAACCTCCACCAGCTCCTGAATCCGCTCCAGATAAGCCCGGGCATTGGTGGGTAACCGGTCATAGCTCTTCAATCCCACCGTTGACTCCCGCCAGCCTGACATCTCCTCATAGATGGGTTCACATTGCAGATACTCTTCCGCTCCAGCGGGAGGCGTGGTATGCACCTCTCCATCGATGCGATAACCGGTGCAAAGCCGAATGACATCCAGCCCATCCAGCACATCCAGTTTAGTGATGCAAAGCCCGGTGAGACTATTGAGCTGACGGGCGCGGCGCAACGCCACAGCATCGAACCAGCCGGTGCGTCGAGCCCGGCCGGTGGTGGAACCAAACTCGTGCCCACGGCGGGCCAGGTGCTCACCCATCTCGTCGAACAATTCCGTGGGAAATGGCCCGGAACCAACCCGCGTAGTATAAGCTTTGGTGATTCCCAGTACATAATCCAGACTGCAGGGCCCCACTCCGCTGCCACTGCCAGCTCCACTGGCAGTGGTGGTGGACGAGGTCACGAAGGGATAGGTACCATGATCGATGTCCAGCAGGGTTCCCTGGGCCCCTTCGAACAGCACGCTCTCCCCCTGTCGTTGCAATCTGTCTAGCAGCTCGGGAATATCGGCAACCAGTGGACGCAACATTTCCGCCCTTTGCAGGGACTCCTCCAGGATCTGCTGAAAATCCACCGTATCAGCATGGAAATAATGCTGCAACACAAAGTTATGATAATCCAGCAGCTCCCCCAGCTTTGCCGCAAAACGCTTGCGATGGAACAGGTCCTCCAAACGCAGCCCTCGGCGTGCCACCTTGTCCTCATAGGCCGGCCCGATACCACGGCCGGTAGTTCCGATAGCAGCATTTCCCCGAGCCCGCTCTCGGGCGGCATCCAACGCCACATGACATGGCAGGATCAAGGGACAGGCAGGACTGATCCGCAGTCGCTCTTGAACCGGAACATCTCGCTGCCGCAGCATCTCTAGCTCTTCGAGCAGCGCTTCTGGAGAAAGTACCACGCCATTGCCAATCAGGCACTGAACCCCTTCGCGCAGGATCCCTGACGGGATCAAGTGAAGGACGGTTTTTTTTCCGTCGATCACCAAAGTATGACCGGCGTTGTGCCCCCCCTGAAAACGCACCACGGCGCCCGCGCGATCGGTGAGCAGATCGACGATCTTGCCCTTCCCTTCGTCACCCCACTGAGTGCCTACCACCACAACATTTTTACCCATGGAATCCACACACCGCTCGTTACCCATATCTGCGCCCTACCCCTTTTGCTAGCTGGGTTACAGAGGGATCACTCGCCATTCCCCTCCCTGATACACCAGTCTGCGATCACAACCCAACTCCCGCTCATCGCCGGATTGTCCCGGCAGATATTCGATCACCCGTTCCCCTGTTTCGCGCAACTGCTTTATTCGTTGGCGTAATTCTGCTGATTCAGCATCCACCGGTGCAAGAATTCCTCCCTTTTCCGGCGTGCCACTGTTAGTGGAACCCAACATCACCAGCGTCTTGAGATCAGTGCTAAAGCCGGTAGCCGGTCGCGCACGGCCAAACACCCGACCTATATCATCGTATCGCCCTCCCTGGGCCACTGCCTGGCCGTGGCCGGGGACGTAAACGGCAAAAACCGCACCGGTGTGGTAACGATAGCCACGCAATTCCGCCAGATCGAAATGAAGCGCGAGATCTGGCAGATGACCATGCAGCTGCTGAGCGATGGCTTTCAGGCTCAACAGTGCTGCTTGAAGGTCGTTGGAGCCATCCCGAAGGTGTTCCCCTGCCAGCTCAAGGACTTCTAACCCTCCATTTAGGGTAACAAGGGAGGCAAACATTTGTGACAGGGAGGCCGGAAGCTTCAGCTCCTCCAAGTATTCCTCTATCTCTGGCCTCGCCTTGCGCTGCAGAGCATCAAACAGAATGGACTCCTGTTGGGGATCGAGTTCAGCTTGCCTGGCCAGGGCGCGAAAGATGCCCACATGGCCGAGATCCAGGTGTAGCTGCTCAATACCACTGACGGTCAGGGTCTCCACCATCAGACGCAGCACCTCAACATCACTGGCAACGCCCGCATGACCATACAACTCCACCCCTACCTGCAGCGGACTACGCGACCCGCCGATACCCGCCGGGCGAGTACGCAACACTGTTCCCATGTAGCAGAGCCGGCTAGGAGCAGATTTCCGCAGGTATCGGGCCTCTATACGCGCCACCTGGGGCGTCATATCCGCGCGCACCCCCATCATCCGGCCCGAAAGCTGATCGGTCAGTTTGAAGGTCTGCAAATCGAGATCATTACCAGTCCCGGTGAGTAACGTCTCCAGATACTCGATGAACGGTGGAACAACCAGCTCATATCCCCAGCCACGATAGAGATCCAGCAGCTCACGGCGCAACTGTTCCAGTCGCGCCGCCCGGGGGGGCAACAGCTCCTCAATGCCTTCGGGCAGCAACCAGCGTTCATCGGGAAATGTCATCAGAGGGAACTCAATTGCGGATCAGGAAAACCAGCGCAGTACCCAACAGCATGCTGAGCAGGCCGCCGATACGCAACATACGGTCGTCCAGCTCCGCCATAGATAAAATGGCGCGTCGGTAACCTTGCGGGTTGACAAAGGGCAGGATCCCCTCGATAACCAGCACCAAGGCCCCTGCTGTCAACAGATCCTGCCACATACCGTGCTCCCCCTCGGCTACTGCTCGGCTGGCTGTGCCTTGTTGAAATACTTGAAGAACTCCGAGTCTGGTTCCAGGATCAGGATGTCATCCTTGTCGCGGAAGGTTTTCTTATAGGCATCCAGGCTCCGGTACAGAGAGTAAAACTCGGGGTCTTTCTGATAGGCCCGGGCATAGATCTCCGCCGCTTTGGCATCCCCTTCACCCCGGATCTGCTCGGATTCACGATAGGCCTCGGCAAGAATTACAGTACGCTGACGATCAGCGTCCGCTCGAATCCGTTCCGCGGCCTCAGCCCCCCGGGAACGCAGCTCTTTTGCAACCCGCATACGCTCGGCACGCATCCGCTGATAAACCGAATTGCTTACCTCTGGAGGCAAATCGATACGCTTGATACGCACATCCACCACTTCGACACCAAAGATTGCTGCCTGGCGGTTGGCCATCTTCTGCACGATATCCATTATCTTTGCCCGCTCACCGGAGACCACCTCCTGTATGGTTCGCTTGGCAAACTCGGCCAGCATTCCGTCATTGATGATCCGCGAAAGACGTTGCAGGGCCTGACTCTCCTGGCCACCAACAGAGGTGTAGTAGCGACGCACGTCTTTGATCCGCCACTCCACGAAATAATCCACATTGACGTTCTTTTTCTCACTAGTGAGAAAGAATTCAGGCCGGGCATCGAGCACCAGCACACGTCGGTCGAATTTACGGACGTTGTTAATGAGTGGCATCTTGAAGTGTAATCCCGGCTCGTAATCGGAGCGGGTAATCTCGCCGAGGCGGAACAGGATGGCATACTCTCGTTCGTTCACGGTAAAAACCGACATGGAGAGCAAGATGCCCGCCGCCACGAGCAGGATCAACGATGGAGTCTTCAGGGAACCCATTATCGCACCTCCCTGCTGCGTAGGTTGTCTCGGATACGTTTACTACCCTCTTTGACAGCAGGGGAGGAAGAAGGCAATAGCGGCGGTGATGGCAAAGTCATTCCATTTCCATTGAAGCCACCCAGCGACTGATGACGCTTCATGATCTGGTCCAACGGCAAGTAAAGCAGATTATTGCTGCCTTGCACATCCACCATCACCGTACTGCTTCTCTGGAACACCGATTCCAGAGCATCGATATAGAGACGCTCACGGGTCACCAATGGGGCCTTTTTGTACTCTGCCAGCACGCTTTCAAAACGACTGGCCTCACCCTCGGCCTCCGCAATCACCTTGGACTTGTAGGCATTGGCCTCCTCCACCAGCCTCGCCGCAGCACCGCGGGCCTTGGGAAGGATGTCATTGGCGTAGGCTTCCGCCTCGTTCTTCAGGCGCTGCTCATCCTCCCGCGCTTTGACTGCATCGGCAAAGGCGTCCTGTACTTGCTGGGGTGCCTGCGCTTTCTGCATGTTGACACTGGTCAGTTCCAGCCCTACCCGATAACGATCCAGGATCTGTTGTAGCAGTTTCATGGTGTTGGCAGCGATCTCGGTACGGCCGGTAGTGATCACTTTGTCCAAAGTACTCTTACCCACTACTTCGCGAATGGCACTCTCCGCCGCCTGGCGTAGCACCGCGTCGGGATCACGCACGTTGAACAGGTAGTCACGCGCATCTTTCACCTTGTACTGGAGAGAGAATTTTACCTCGATGATGTTCTCATCCTGGGTCAGCATCACCGACTCACCAGTGTTATCAAAACCCAGTTCAACGCTGCGGATCTGATCCACATTGACCTTTTCCACCTGCTGGATGAACCGGGCATGCCAGTGCGGGCCGGGACCCGTAGTATGATGATAGGCACCGAACTGGGTAACAACCCCGCGCCACCCTTCGTCGACGATATAGATACCGGACAGTGCCCATATCAATACTATTCCGCCGACAACGATACCAATGCTTTTGGGCCCGGCCTGGGGGATTCCACCACCCCCACCTTCGCCCTCACCACGACCTCCACCAAACAGGCCACCAAACTTCTCTTGCAGTTTCTTGAAGATCTCGTCCAGATCGGGCGGGCCCTGTTCGCCACCCCCACCCCAAGGGTCCTTCCCCTTGGAACCTCCCGGTTCATTCCAGGCCATTACAAACTCCGCTCATTTGATTTGAATTGACACGGCTTCTCGCAGATTTCTCTTGCCGCCACACGTGGCCCCGAGAGTATCATCAAACAATCTCCACATTCTCAAAGCCATCCTGCATCTTCAGCAATCCTCTCTGCCTTTCATCCACCTGGATCAATACCAGCCAGGATCCAGAGCTATCGACCCGCTCCTCAATTACGGCGCCCCATTCGTGAAGCAAGGCACGCAGCTTCCCCTCCTTCGGCAGAAGCCGCAGCCTCATCTGTATTCGATCAGCAAACAGGGTCTCCGTGATGGCATTGCGCAGCAGTCCCATTCCTTCACCGCTCACCGCTGATAACCACACTCGCCGCACCCTACCACATTCATCGCGCTCCAGTGAGGGCGTCACATTATCCAGCAAATCGATTTTATTATAAACCTCTATCTGAGGCACCCGCTCAGCTCCAATCTCTTTCAGCACCAGATTAACCTGCGCCGTTTTCTCATGGCGCTCGGGATCATTGGCATCAATGACATGCAGCAACAGCTGCGCATCGCGGCTCTCCTGTAGCGTCGAACGGAAGGCTGCCACCAGATCATGGGGCAAATGGCGAATGAAGCCCACAGTGTCTGCAAGTACCACGGAGCAACCGTTTCCCAGCTCGAGCTGTCTCAGGGTGGGATCCAGGGTAGCGAACAGCTGGTCTGCCGCATAAACCTCGGAGCAGGTAAGCCTGTTGAACAGGCTGGATTTCCCCGCGTTGGTATACCCCACCAACGAAACGGTGGCCACTTCTGCCCGACGGCGCGAACGACGCCCTTGCTCCCGCTGATGTCTGACCTTTTCGAGGCGCCGCTTGAGATGCTTGATTCGTTCTGCGAGCAAACGGCGATCGGTCTCCAATTGGGTCTCACCCGGCCCACGTAGCCCGATGCCTCCTTTCTGCCGCTCCAGGTGGGTCCATCCCCTGACCAAACGAGTAGACATATGCCGCAGCTGGGCCAGTTCCACTTGGAGCTTACCCTCATGGGAACGTGCCCTCTGAGCAAAAATGTCGAGAATCAGGGTAGTACGGTCAAGCACCCGGCAGCCGAACAGTCGCTCCAGATTGCGCTCTTGGGCTGGGGTCAAGGCATGGTTGAAAAGCACAACCTCAATGTTCCCTTCAGCCTTGATGACTTGCTGAATCTCTTCCGCTTTGCCCTTGCCAACAAAGTATTTAGGATCAGGGACGCGGCGGCTCCCGGTAATTACCGTCACCGGCTCGGCGCCGGCCGCCCTGACCAGCTCCCGGAACTCTGCTAGCCCTTCCCTTTGTGCTTCGTCAGGAAAGTCGAGGTGAACCAGTATCGCACGTTCACCTCCATCAGGCCGCTCGAACAAAGGCGCAGCGCCTTAGGAGTTGCCGGGCATGGCACCCCCCTCCTCGGAAGGCGCCACCGGCAACCGCACATTTCGCGCAGGAACCACGGTGGAAATAGCGTGCTTGTACACCATCTGATTGACAGTGTTTTTCAGCAGGACGACGAACTGATCAAACGACTCAATCTGCCCTTGCAGTTTGATCCCGTTGACCAGGTAGATAGAAACCGGTACCCGCTCCTTGCGCAGAGCGTTCAAATAAGGATCTTGTAATGCTTGGCCTTTAGCCATGCGAGTACTCCTTTTTGTTATCATGTTCAAATAAAGTTGGTAAAAATTACTCCAGCTGCCAGAGATAACCCTGGGTGCCAACTGTCCCTGTAAAATTGGCAGTATAGCATATTCACTTTGCCGACAACCCTCTCTCCGCTAGCCATTCCAGCAATGCTGGATAGATATCGGCACCCGGAAACTCCAACCAGAAAACCTGGCTTTCGGTGCGCAACCATGTCATCTGCCGCTTTGCTAGTTGTCTAGTGGCAACAATGGCACGCTCCACCATCGTACGGTAATCGTATTCTCCCGCGAGATATTGCCATACCTGACGATATCCGACCGCACGCATGGCAGGAAGTTCTGGAGAGAGGTCACCACGTGTGAATAGTCGATTCACCTCATCGACAAATCCCTGCTCAAGCATATTGTGGAAACGCTGCTCAATCCGCTTATGAAGCATCGTTCTCTCACTCGGTACCAAAGCCACTTTGAGCAAACGAAAGGGAAGGCTTTCCCTCCGCTGCATCCTGAAATGTTCACTCAGGCTGCGCCCCGTCAACTCATAAACCTCGAGCGCCCGCTGGATCCGTTGTGGATCGTTAGGATGAATACGCCCCGCTGCCTCGGCATCCACCTCCTGCAGACGAGCATGCAACGCTGCCCACCCATATCGAACGGCTTCCTCTTCCAGTCTGCGTCGCACCTCGGGATCGGCTCCCGGCAGTCCGGAAACTCCATGCTGTAAGGCCCGGAAATATAACATGGTCCCCCCCACCAGCAAGGGAATCTTTCCGGCAGAGCTGATCTTTGTCATCTCCCGCTGTGCGTCTTCCCGGAAACGGGCTGCAGAATAGCTATCAGAAGGATCGCAGATATCGATAAGGTGGTGCGGGACCCGCTGCAAGATTTCCTTATTCGGCTTGGCAGTGCCGATATCCATGCCGCGATAGACCTGCGCGGAATCCACGCTCACGATTTCACAGGGAAGATCAGCCACCAAACGCATCGCAAGTTCGGTCTTCCCGGAGGCCGTGGGACCCATCAGGAATATGGCAGGAGGCACGGATTCAACCATAAGAAGGTAGCGTTGGGCAAACTGTCGGTAGCATGAACGCTTTTGGATAAGTAACACGTGCCAGATAGAGGCCAAAAGGCGGCGCGGTCACCCCCCCTAACCTGCGCTCCCGACTCTCAAGTATTTCCCGGGCCCATCCCGGGGGCCGTTTGCCCGAGCCAATCGTCATCAACACCCCCGCGATGTTGCGTACCATGTGATGAAGAAACCCGTTGGCTTCGATATCGATATATACCATCTCCCCCTGTCGGCTCACCTCCAGCAAATAGATGGTCCTGATCGGGCTATGGGCTTGACAGGCAGTTGCACGATAGGCATTGAAGTCATGTTCTCCGACCAGATTGATGGCGGCCTCTCTCATTCGCCTTTCATCCAGTGGGCGATATTCCCAAGTGGTACGTTTGGCCAGGAAGGTGGGCCGAACGGATCGATTGAATATCACATAACGGTAGCGTCGCCGAATGGCACTAAAACGGGCGTGAAACCTCTCCGGCACCGCTCTTGCCCATAAAACCACCACCTCTTTCGGCAGGTTGGCGTTGGTACCGAATATCCAAGAGCGTTCGCTTCGCCGAGCCGTAGTATCAAAATGAATTACCTGCCCTGAAGCATGCACCCCAGCATCCGTCCGCCCGGCGCAACAAACCTGCACCGGGTGATCGGCCACCTTCGACAGTGCCCGCTCCACTACTTCCTGCACGGTACGCTGCCCGGGTTGGAACTGCCACCCGGCAAAGTCACTGCCGTCATATTCGACACACAGCGCCAATCGCATCTCAGATATCGATATAGGAGACGCCCCCAAACAGGAGCAACAGGGTCAGAGGCAAAAACCATTGATGGGCAGGCGGCCGGCTCCAATCCGCCAGTTCGATAGTACGTGCAGATATGCTTTCTGCTCTGTCGGTCACCGTTTGAAACAGCTCGCCCACTGCAAATGCAATCCGGGAAATTCCTTTCTCCCCATTGGAGAACTCCACTATCTTCTGACGTAACAGAAGCTGGATTTCTTCCACACTATCCAGGATCAGAACCAAACGCAGGGCAAGACGATCTCGGTCAAGGCCGAGGATGCGCAACGGTGCAGCAAGCCAACGAATGGCGGCCACCAGCTCCCCCCGAGAGGTGGTCTGCAGCAATACGCCCACCTGAGCAGCGATAAGCATCAGGGCCGCCACGCGCAGCCCACCGCCCGCCATTCCCTCAACAGTTGGTGAATAGTACCCCAGAAGAGGCAATAAGGGCGTTCCTGGGGTAAACCAGAGATAGGTAATCAGAATGGAAACGAAAAGCCAGCGCATCCGGCTCAACATACGCCACACCGGCGCCAACTCAAACCGGGTACCCCACAACCAGAAACAGAGTACCATCAATGACCCAATGGCAATCCCATATAGCTGGGCGCGGGTCAGGAACAGCGCAACGATCAAAAAACTGACAACTTTGATAACCGGATGCATCTACCGGAGAATATCATCCCGGCCACGAGAATCAACCAGCACTCGCTTTACCCACGCCTCACGTGCCACTCCAGCAACCACAGGGCCGCTGCACAATTTCCAACTGGATTAGATCCCCAACCAACCTTCGAGGATCAACCCCCAAGTTGGGCAAGAAGCTGATCAGCTTCCTCCTTCTGCGCCGGGTCCCCTTCTTGCTTCACTTCATCAAGCATACTCCGCGCAGCCTCCTTGTCTCCCATGTCGATGTAGGCCCGGGCAAGATCCAGCTTGGTACCAATTTCGTCGACATCGTCAAGAAGCTCGCTATCCTCCGCCATCGCGTCATATTCACTAAAGGTGGGAAAAGCGTGCTCGTCCTCATCCAGCGAGAGCAGTTCGTCATCTTCCTCCTCCTGGAGCGATAATTCCTCGCCAGACTCGGCAATGGACGTCTCTTCCTCACTTTCGCTTTCAATATCAAAATCCAGATCCAGAGCGTTGTCCGTCTCTTCAGCAGAAGACTCTGGCTCCTTGGCAGCCATACCCCCTTCTTCACGACGGGTAAACTCGAGCACCTCGCCACTGCCCGAAGGCATCGACAGCTCTTCGCCGGACTCTTCGGCCTGATCGACAGCAGACTCCTCTGTTACAGCACTCTGAGTCAGGTTGAATTCGATACCATTGTCGACCTCTTGTTCCTCTGGCTTATCGTCCAGGATCTCTTCCTCCAGCAGGAAGGTCTCGGAGATTTCCTCATCCTCTTCTAACTCAAACCCTTCCCAGTCGTCATCTGAGGACTCTGAACTCTTCCCAGCAGAGGTTTCGTCACCTTCTTCTTCCGGAAATTCTCCCACTGCGGTATCGTCTCCCAGCACCTCCTCGATAAGCTCATGCCCCTCGTCTTCCTTCTCTTCCACGGCGTCTTCAAGCTCACTCTCGAGGTCCAGATCATCCCACTCATCACCCGCCGTTACTTCTTCGTCTTCGCCGGTAAAGTCTCCCTCTGCGACATCACTCTCTTCCGCTGTCCCAACCTCGTTTTCCGCAAACAGGGCATGAGTTGGCAACAGCGCAGCACCCATCGCCGCGACCTTGCCCCATCGCTCCCGGTTCATCCCGCCTGTCCGACTGTAGAGCTCCTCCGCTTCCCGCTGGAAACCCTCCCTGTTCTTCATCTCGTAATGGAGATCCAGCAGCCGATAGCGATAATTTTCGTTGTCGGGATCCCGCTCAATAGCCTCTGTCAGCAGCTCCACTGCGGCAGCATGCTTCCCTTCTTCGACATAGGAGTCAACCCGAGAGAGAAGCTCTTCCTCCGTCTCTTCGGTGAATGCTTCAGAAGCCTCTTCCATCAATGCGGCGGCATCACCACCTGCCACTGCCACAGGTTCTTCATCATCCTTGTTGCCCCGATTGCGGATCGTCAGCCACAACCAAGCCAACACGAGCAAAGCGATACCTCCCAAGACGCCCATCAATTGAGGGCTACGGTTGAGTTTGGCGATCAGCCCTTCCTCCACCGGTTTGGCAGGCACTTCATCTGCCAAACCTGCAGCTGGCTGGGTGGTTTCCTCAGCAATATCTTGTTGCAAGGCAGCGAGTTCCGTGTCCTTCACCGACACCACCCGTTGCAGGCTGGCAATCTGCTCCTCCAGCGCCACCAGTTTCTCACGCAAGGCCTGATTCTGTGCTGTACCCGCCTCACTTGACTCTATTTCAGCCAGCACCTTCTCACGCATAGACTCCAGCTCCGCCAGTGACGCAGAAGTAGCCGGTTTCTCTGTAGCCGGTTTCTCTTCAGAGGGCTCGGCACTCTCTTTACCGGTTTCCGCCACTGCTTCCGCAGCAGGCGCCTCCGGTTCCACCTCATCAGGGCTCACCAGCTTGAGCTGTGCACCTTCACCCTCGGCAGTGGCACGCGACGCCTCCGGCAGCTCCGCCACTTCATCGGCGGTATAGGTCTTCTCACTGATAACCTCACCAGGGGCAAGTTCAGGTGTTTCTCCCTGAGTGACCACATTCTTCGCGAGCATCTGCTTGTATTCCTGCCAAGCACGATACTGTTGCCAAAACTCGCTCTTCGCCGTGGTATTGCTGATGGCAGAAAGCTCCCCTTCATCCTCAATGCGCAAGATGGAACCCGCCTTCAGATTGTTCACATTTCCTTTGAAAAAGGCATCGGGATTGTTATAGAAAAGCGCCATCATCACCTGATAGACACTGACGGGACGATCACCCCGCATCTGCTGTGCAATGGACCACAGGGTGTCTCCACGCTTTACGGTGTAGGATAGCGGTGCCGCCTCTTCCACAGGCGCCGTAGCAACCGTTACTTCTCCGACCTCCGGGAAAGCTTCCTCGGTGGGCTTCGTCTCAGCTGTAGCCTGCTCGGTACCCTCTTCCGCAGTCACTACGGGTGCAGGCTCCATCACTTCGGTCGCTCCTTCTTCCTCAGCAGCAGCAACCGTCTCGTCAATCAATGCCTCATCATCCAGTACCGGGAGCGGCTCGGGTTCGACCACCTCTGGTTCAGCAGTCTGCTCCGGCTCACTCTCCGGTGCCAGCAGCGCTTCATCATCCAATGGCGGAAGCGGCTCGGGCTCCACCACCGCTTCAGGTTCAGGTTCGGCCACTTGAGTCAGCTCAGGCTCGGGCTCAATCAGCTCTTCGCCTTCCACGGCGGGAAGATCAGGAACTGGTACCTCGGGCTCAACAACAGCTGGTGAGACCGGGGGGGGTTCTACGTCAAGTGCCTCCGATGGTGCAGGTGTAGCAGGCTCGGGTTCGGCCGCTGCGACGGGCGGCGCCTCAATAATGGGAGTCTCTTCACCTGCCAGCTCAGGGGGATCCAGCAATACGGTGTATTCACGCAGGACCCGACCCCGTCCCCAATTCGCCTCAACCAAAAAATTAAGATAGGGATCGTGAATAGGCTCGGAAGTAGTAATGTGGATGGCTGCGCCCCCATCGGGCTTCTGCACCACCTCGAAACGAAGCAGTTTGACGGCAGCAACGGGTTTGATTCCGACCCTGGCAAAATCTTCCTTAGAGCCTAATTTGACCTGCAAGGATTTGAGAACCGATTTCGAGACCGAAGTGAGCTCAATCTCCGCATCAAATGGCTCTTCCAACGCTGAACGCAGCTTGATCTCACCGAGCCCCAGAGCATACGCCCACATCGGCGACACCAAAAACAGAACCAGCAACGCCCGTGTTATTCCCCTCACAGCCATTCCCCTCTTCCCGCGCAGAACCTTCGCATTCATACCAGGATCCGTTCCAAATTAATTGAATAAATGTTTCTAATATAACCTACAAATGCTTATCGGCCAATATTTCCGCTATTTGAATGCTGTTTAGCGCAGCTCCTTTACGTACATTGTCAGCTACAACCCACAAATCGAGCCCACGAGGGTGGGAGATGTCCTCCCGGATACGCCCCACATAGACCGGATCGTGGTTCGCCGCTTCGGTCACGGCGGTCGGATAGCCGCCCGGCTTGCGCTCGTCCAGCACCACCACCCCCGGTGCCCCGGAGAGCAGTTTACGGGCCTCATCGGCGGTGATCTTGTCCCGGGTCTCGATATGGACCGCCTCGGAGTGGCCATAGAAAACGGGGATACGCACTGCAGTGGGGTTCACCTGGATGGTGTCGTCCTCGAAGATCTTGCGGGTCTCCCACACCATCTTCATCTCCTCCTTGGTGTAGCCGTTGTCGAGGAAGACATCGATCTGGGGCAGGGCGTTGAAGGCGATCTGGCGTGGATAGACCTTCGGCTCGATGGGTTTGGCATTGAGCAGCTGGGCGGTCTGGGTCGCCAGCTCCTCGATGGCCTCCTTGCCGGTGCCGGAGACCGCCTGATAAGTGGCGACGTTGATGCGCTCGATGCCCACGGCATCGTAGATGGGCTTCAACGCCACCAGCATCTGGATGGTGGAGCAGTTTGGGTTGGCGATGATGCCCCGGTTGCGATAGGCCGCGATGGCATGGGGGTTCACCTCGGGCACCACCAGCGGGATATCCTCCTCGTAGCGGAAGTGGGAGGTGTTGTCGATCACCACACAGCCCGCCTCTGCCGCCTTCGGCGCATACTCTGCCGAAACCGAGCCGCCGGCGGAGAAGAGTCCGATCTGGGCCTTGGAGAAATCGAACGCCGCCAGATCGCCGATGGTGACCGTCTCTCCCTTGAAGCGGAGGGTCTTGCCCGCCGAGCGCCGGCTGGCCAGCGGATAGAGATTGCGTACCGGAAAACCCCGCTGCTCCAGGATGGTGATCATGGTCTCGCCCACGGCGCCGGTGGCGCCCACTACTGCAACGTCGAATGTTCTGCTCATCAGTTCTGCTCCAACAACGCGGCAACCACCGCATCTCCCATCTCTGCCGTACTCACCTTGCGGCACCCCTCACCCTGGATATCCGCGGTGCGCAACCCCCGGGCCAGCACCCGCTCCACGGCCGCCTCCACCCGCTGGGCCAGCGCCGCCTCGTTCAGGGAGTGACGCAACAGCATCGCCACCGAGAGGAGGGTGGCCAGCGGATTGGCGATTCCCCGTCCGGCGATGTCCGGCGCCGAACCGTGAATGGGCTCATACATCCCCTTGCCCGACTCGTCCAGCGAGGCCGACGGCAGCATGCCGATGGAGCCGGTGAGCATGGCGGCGGCGTCGGAGAGGATGTCACCGAACATGTTGGTGGTCACCATCACGTCGAACTGTTTCGGCTCACGCACCAGCTGCATGGCGGCGTTGTCCACGTACATGTGGCTCAGCTCCACCCCGGGGTACTCGGCGGCCAGCTCCGTCATCACCTCGCGCCAAAGCTCGGTGCACTCCAGCACATTGGCCTTGTCCACCGAGGTGAGTCTCCGGTCGCGCTTCATGGCGGCCTCGAACGCCACCCGGCCGATGCGGCGGATCTCCGACTCGGAATAGACCAGGGTGTTGTACCCCTGCCGCTCGCCGCTCTCCAGGGTACGGATGCCGCGCGGTTCTCCGAAGTAGATGCCACCGGTGAGTTCCCGCACGATCATCAGATCCAGCCCGGACACCACTTCCGGCTTGAGGGTGGAGGCGGAGGCGAGCTGGGGATAGAGGATGGCCGGGCGCAGGTTGGCAAACAGGGCGAGCCCGGCTCGGATGCCGAGCAGTCCCCGCTCCGGGCGTTTCTCCCGCGGCAGTGATTCCCACTTCGGCCCGCCCACCGCACCGAGCAGTATCGCATCGGCGGCCCGGGCCAGTTCCAGGGTCTCTTCGGGAAGGGGGGAACCGGTGGCGTCACAGGCGGCCCCGCCGATCAATCCCCGCTCCATCTCAAGCTGGAGGCCGCATTCCCGCTGCAATGCCTCCAGCAGCTTCACCGCCTCGGCGACGATCTCCGGTCCGATCCCGTCGCCGGGAAGGATGAGTAACTTGTGGGTCATTGGCTCAGCTCCATGAACAGCCAGGGGGCCTCCTCCCGTCGCCGTGCCTCGTAGGCGCGGATCTCGTCGGCATGCTGCAGCGTGAGGGCGATGTCATCCAGCCCTTCGAGCAGACAGCGCTTGCGGAAGGGATCGACGGAGAAGGGATGGACGCCCCCCGCCGGCGTGGTCACCGTCTGCGCCTCCAGATCCACCTTCAACCGGTATCCGGGTTGCGCCGCCACCTCCTGGAACAGCCGATCCACCACCTCTGCGTCGAGCACCACGGGAAGGATGCCGTTCTTGAAGCAGTTATTATAAAAGATGTCGGCGAAGCTCGGCGCGATGATCACTCGGAAGCCATAGTCCAGCAGCGCCCAGGGGGCATGCTCCCGGCTCGAACCGCAACCGAAGTTTTCCCGCGCAAGCAGGATCTGTGCCCCGTGGTAGCGGGGCTGATTGAGAACGAAATCGGGATTCAACGGCCGCTTGCCGTGGTCCATCCCCGGTTCGCCGTGGTCCAGGTAGCGCCATTCGTCGAACAGGTTGGGACCGAAGCCGGTGCGCCGGATGGATTTCAGAAACTGCTTGGGGATGATGGCGTCGGTGTCCACGTTGGCCCGGTCCAGCGGCGCCACGATCCCGTCGAGGGTGATGAATTTTTCCATCTCTTACTCCTGTCTCAGATCCACGAACCGGCCGGCCACCGCGGCGGCGGCCGCCATGGCGGGACTCACCAGATGGGTACGTCCGCCCTGCCCCTGCCGCCCCTCGAAGTTGCGGTTGGAAGTGGAGGCGCACCGCTCCCCCGGCTCCAGCCGGTCGGCATTCATCGCCAGACACATGGAGCAACCGGGATCGCGCCACTCGAAACCCGCCTCGATGAATACCCGATCCAGCCCCTCCTGCTCCGCCTGCGACTTCACCAGTCCGGAACCCGGTACCACCAGTGCCTGGCGGATGTTGGGTGCCACCTTGCGGCCACGCACCACGGCCGCGGCGGCGCGAAGATCCTCGATACGGCCGTTGGTGCACGATCCGATGAACACCTTGTCCAGATGGATGTCGGTGATGGGGGTTCCCGGCTCCAGCCCCATGTAGGCCAGCGCACGCTTCATCCCCTCCCTTTTCACCGGGTCGGGTTCCTGCTGCGGGTCCGGCACCACCCCGTCCACCGGTACCACCATCTCCGGCGACGTACCCCAGGTGACCTGCGGCGCGATGGCCGCCGCACCGATGTGCACCTCGCGATCGAAGCGGGCATCGGGATCGCTGTGCAGGTCACGCCAGGCGGCCACCGCCCGCTCCCACAGCTCGCCCCGGGGTGCGAAGGGACGCCCCCGCACGTAATCGATGGTCTTGTCGTCCACCGCCACCATGCCGGCCCGGGCACCCGCCTCGATGGCCATGTTGCATACCGTCATCCGCCCCTCCATGGAAAGTGCGCGGATCGCCTCACCGGCAAACTCGATGGCGTAACCGGTCCCGCCGGCGGTGCCGATCTCGCCGATGATGGCCAGCACGATGTCCTTGGCGGTGACACCGTCCCCCACCCGTCCGGCCACCGTCACCCGCATGTTCTTCGACTTCTTCTGCAACAGACACTGGGTGGCCAGCACATGCTCCACCTCGGAGGTGCCGATACCGTGGGCCAGGGCGCCGAGCGCTCCATGGGTGGAGGTATGGGAGTCACCGCACACCACCGTCATTCCCGGCAGGGTCGCCCCCTCCTCCGGCCCGATCACATGAACGATCCCCTGTCGCCGATCGTTCATCCTGAACTCTGTGATGCCGAACTCCGTACAGTTGCGATCCAGCGTCTCCACCTGCAACCGGGAGACCGGGTCGGTGATCCCCCGTTCCCGCCCGACGGTGGGTACATTGTGATCCGGGGTCGCCAGAACGCTCCCCGCCCGCCACGGCTTGCGCCCAGCCAGGCGCAACCCCTCGAAGGCCTGCGGTGAGGTCACCTCGTGCACCAGATGACGATCGATGTAGATGAGCGCCGTGCCATCCGGGTTGGTGTGCACCACATGGGCATCCCACAGCTTGTCGTAAAGGGTCTTGCCAGCCATCTCGCTCTCCTTCTTGCCGTGGGGAAAAGTCTAGCGCCCGCCCGGCTATTACACAAATTCATATTTTTCATGCAATATATGAAAAATGGATATACCAAGTCTGCAAGCCTTCTCCACCGTCGCCGCCACCGGCTCCTTCTCACTGGCCGCGGAGCGGCTCTGCCTCACCCAGCCCGCCGTCAGCAAACGGGTCACCGGGCTGGAGGAGAGACTCGGGGTCCGGCTGTTCGACCGGATCGGCCGGCGGGTGGTGCTGACCGAAGCCGGAGAGACCCTGTTGCCCCGTGCCCGACGAATCCTGGCCGAACTGGAGGACAGCCGGCGCGCCCTGGCCGATCTGAGCGGGCGGGTGGCGGGACGCCTCACCATCGGCACCAGCCACCATATCGGACTGCACCGCCTGCCGCCCGTGCTGCGCCGTTTCACTGCGCGCTATCCCGAGGTTGAGCTGGATCTCCATTTCATGGAATCGGAGGCCGCCTGCCGGGCGGTGGAGTCGGGGGAACTGGAGCTGGGTATCGTCACCCTGCCACCGGAACCCGTGTCACATCTCCACACCACGCCCGTCTGGCCGGATCCGTTGTGCATCGTGGCGAACCCCGGCCATCCCCTGGCAATGGCGGGCGAACTGACAATCCCCGATCTCGCCGATCACAACGCCATCCTTCCCGCCCAGGGCACCTATACCCGACAGTTGCTGGAACGGGCGGTCGAACCCCATGGCGTCCAACTGCGCATCGGGCTCTCCACCAACTATCTGGAGACCATCAAGATGATGGTATCGGTGGGGCTCGGCTGGAGCCTGCTGCCCCACACCATGGTGGAAGGTGGACTCATCCCCCTCCCGATCGCCGGCCTTCGACTGGAGCGCACCCTTGGCGTGGTCCGTCACATTGGCCGTACCTGTTCAAATGCCGCAAGGGAGTTTATAGAATTGCTGACGACAAGAGGAAACGACAGGGCCTAAAAAGCCTCAAATCCGGGTCTGGTTACTGCTTGCTCTCCCTTCTGAACAGCGCATAAATGTAAGGACGTAACTCACCAAAAGGGTTGACGAAGGTGTATTCCTCATGTCCGATGAGCTCAAATCCTTCACCCATACGCTCCATCATCTCTTCGGCGGAGTAACGATGCAGCTCGAGGCCGGCACATTTGCTGGCACCCGACCTGGAAAACTCTGCCAACAACACATATCCACCCGGCATCAACACCGACTTCAGATTGGCAAAATATCCCTGAATAGCCCTTTCCTCCAGCAGGAAGTGGAGTACCGCTCGATCGATCCAGAGATCGACCAGTGGAACCGTATCCGGAAGCGGTCGGGAAATGTCGTGATGAAGCCAAATCTGCGCACCGGCTGTCCCAATTCTCTTTCTCAGTTTTTCCAGAGCCTTGTCACTGATATCATTCAGAACGAGTTTGAATTCTCTGGCCAGCAACTCGTCGACCAGCGTGGAGGTCCCCGCACCGGGGAGAAAAACCGTTAAACCTTTCCTCTGCGGGATCAAATCGAGAAACTTCAGTGTCTGAGATGGATCACGCTCATACCACCCCAGTTGCGGATCCTCCTTGGCAGAAAAGATCTCGTTCCAATGTTGTCTAGGGGATTCACTCATCTCTCGAATGGATCAACACTTGAACTCTAGAGGCCACTGTCAACAACGCCTGGCCTCGCAACAAACGCAAACGGCCTTCCTGATCAACAAGGGAGGAATCGACTAAAACAGCCTGCCTTCACGGATCGTTGTCCTGCAACCCTCTTCCCCTCGGGATGCCTTCTGCCCATAGCTAACGCAACTGCGTGCCACTGGCCGTCCGGGCGCAGCTCGATGGCACTCCCGTTGATCGGAACCAGGATCTGATCTGTCGATCCGCGGCTCCCGAAAAGAGGTTTCCAGTAATTTAACTTTGCCGCCGACCAACCGGCATTCCCGGTTCAACCACACAGCCAGCTCCCGCAGCTCTTCCCCGATTCACCCGGATGCAACTACTCCCCGGTGATCTTTATCGTGTTTTCCCTCGTTTGTTTCTCTAATTCAGACTCCCTTCCCCAACATCGGATTCACACCTCCGCGCTTGCATGTGAATCAGCGCAGTCCTTACGCCATGAGGGTCTGTCCTCTCCTCGATATCATAAGGGCTGAAACCCATCGACGAATACAATAGCAACGCAGGAGTATTGTCTCCAAATACTGAAATGCATACCTCCTCCAAACCCAGATATCGGTACGCCCTTTCCAACATATGCTGTACCAACCCCCTCCCTATTCCTTCGCCTCTGCAGGACACATCCACGACAAGATTCCCAATAAAAATCTTTCCCTCTCCATTGTCGTAGAGATTGGCAAATCCAACCACTTTCCCTTCCCGATCTGCAACCGTCAGTTCCATCCTCTCTCTCGCCAGCTCCCTCAACTGGGAAACGGTAAATGGGAAATGACCGCCAGGATAAATCCGAAAAAGTTCATCTTCATTCCGGATCAAAGCGCATATTTGCCCGAAATCCCTGTCTGTCGCGACCCGGTATTCAATCATGACAAAAATTACTCAGGCCCGCTCCACCACTCTTTTCACCATATTTTCATCTCGACACAGCAACAACTATCGATATAGGTCACCTATCCCGCAGAGCGATACCCTTTGCCCGCAGTGCCAGATCCCTGGTTCAACCTGGCCTCCGCAGCTAGCTTTCAATCGTAATTATAGAGCCGCAACCAGCTATCAAAGGACGGCAATCTCCCGATTGCTCAATCGGTGGTGGTAACGACGCATCTGTTCCACTTTTCGTTCTAATGCATGGATGATTAAGCGACAAAAAGGAACATCAGCAAAGCGTTCGGCGCTGAGTATGCCTCCAGGGCTAAAGACATTTATCTCCATAAGCTTGTTCCCCACGATGTCCAGTCCCACCAAAAACATGCCATCCTGAATCAGTTTCGGACGGACAATCTCCACCAATTCAAGGATTTCATCGTCGATGGTGGCAGGGTGTGAGATGGCACCAGCGGTCATGTTGCTGCGCATGTCACCATCACCGGGTTTGCGGGCGCGGCGGAGGGCAGCATATTTCCCTTGGTGCCGCAGCGGTTCGCCATTCATGAGAAACAAACGAATATCACCATTGGCAGCCTCACGCAAATACTCCTGTACCACCACGTAATCCTCCGCAGATACCGCCTCAATCATCTGGTTGATATTGGCCTCTTCCTCGGGACGAACCAGAAATACATTGTGACCTCCAGAACCAGAAAGGGGCTTGAGCACGCCCCACCCTCCCTGGCTCCGAAGGAACGCCTTGATCTCTTGCGGATCGCGGGTAATAAGCGTGGCAGGCCGGGCCTGCTCAGGGAAATATTGCAGATACATCTTGTTTACCGCCTGTGCCAGGCCATCAGGATCATTGAGAACGATGACGCCGTGGCGCATCGCTAGGCGGGAGAAGTTGATACCAGCAAGACGAGCCCAAGGACGCTTGATAGCATCCTCCGCGGGATCGTTGCGCAAAAGCAGCACATCTAACTCCTCGAGGGTAATACGCCGGGCCTGGGCCTCTTCCCCGCGCAGCTGGGTAAGATAAGAGCGACCGGTCCGATAGCGCCGCCGGGGAACGGTTCGCGCTCGCGCATGGGCATTTTCATCCGGGTCATAAGCGAAATCCGCTACTCCCATGTACCACACCTCATGTCCGAGGTTGGTGGCGGCCATGGCAAGATGAGTGGTGGTATAACCCGCCCGCTCCGTTGCGATATCATTCACCACGATGCCGAGTTTCACCGACTGCTCTCCTCCATCAGAGTCTGAAGCGAAGGCCGTTGGCGTAACCGGGCCAACCGCTCTTTTGCCTCCTCCATCTCCAGATAATGGGGGCGCAGAGGAGGTGGCTCAAGGATCCGCCGCCACCGCAGCTCCTCGATAAAGGGTAGATGTTCCAGACCGAACTTGCCGATTAGCAGCGGTTCGAGTTCCCCTCCATTGCCAATATATTCCAGCAATTCCAGCAGACCACGCAGGTAGATAGCGTCCTTGGTGAAACCACCACCCCGGAACACCCGCATGGCGATGAGAAACGCGGCCCGCGGCGAAAAACCCCATCCTTTGTTCAACTCACGATGGGTTTCCACAAAATCAGCACCTTCCACGAGGCAATGCACAGCGGCTACCCGGCCGGCGAGTAGACGAAGTCGGTTACGGTCCAGCCCCCCGACCAGATACTCGGCAAGCACAGCCAACCCTTCTTGCAGCGCTTCATAACCGGCAAGCCCCACCTGGAGCTGACGAAATGGCTGCTGACCACCATTGTGCCAGGTGAGCACATGGGTGCTCACTTCATGGGCAATAGCCGCTTCCACCCGTGCAACGGGCACTCGGGTATCAGTTCCGACTAGCAGGTTTCCCCGAGAAACCATCAGCCCTGAGATATCCTTTCGTATCTCCAGGCGAGCATCAAAGTCTGGGCAGCATTTCCGATAACGCTCCAATTCCTGTCGTGCCCGGGAGGCAAAGGTTTCTGCATCCATCGGTGGAACAGAGGACTCGCGACCTCCTGGCGGCAGCTGCCGTAACAGCTGATGGGCCTCTTTCAGCACGGCTTCGCCCACTTCTCCATAGATCTGTTGACTACCATATAGAAAACGGGACGTCCCGCGATCGGCGATCAAGGTGATCTGGCGATCCAGCTCATCCCGTTTGGCAGTGAACAAGGCGGCAAGCGTCGGATCTTCGATCCTTTCCAGGGGGATCTGGTAAAGCTTTCGCTTGAGTCGCGCCGGTTGCAACGGGCGCGGCCGGTAATGGAACTCCGGTTGGTAGTTGTATTTTGCTTTGCAAAATGCCTCCCAGGCATCGGGCACATTGACAGGGGTGACATGCAACAACAGGTCAAAATCACGGCTGATACCGGCCAATGCTGCGTCGGTCTCCTGCACCACCGAGGTCATGGCACGGCGTCCAAGCTCGAAAAAGTGCGCTGGTCGGTGACGAGTGTAACCATGCGCAAAGGCGTAGAAACTCTTCTTCAGCGCCCGCCCTAAATCATGCCGCAACTGTTCCAGCTCGAAAGGGAAAAGTGTTCCCGTATCGGCATCCCGATAAAGCGGCGGCACGCCAAGACCGAGTAACAGGCAGTTTGCATCCCGCAATGTATCGGCATCCAGCAGAGGAGACATCCCCGGTGGTGCACGCCGTTCCAGGTAATCCAGGGTGACCTGCAACGACCTGTCATCTACCCGCACGCCAAGCAAATTGTTCTCAAGCGTCTCCAGCAATGCCACCGGCGCATTCCGGGCTGGTGCAAGAAGGTGGAAGACGGATGATTCATCCCGAGGGATCTCTTCTGCCCAGATCTCGAGCAACAGAAAGGCACCGAACGCCTCACCCTGAACGGTGACTATCTCCCGGACCAAAGCTTCGAGCAAAGGATATCGGTGCGCTTCGCCGGAGGCCAGCAGATAGGCGGCCTCACCCAACAACAGGGATTTGGTTCCCGGATCAGGACGGTCCACCGGACGACGATAAACACAGAGGAAAGGAAGACGACGATCAATATGGAGTCGCCCCCACCCTGGAAGTTTTCGTCTAACCCAGCGGTTCTTTTTCAAAGATTCGACAACAGAGGCAATGAATTCCTCATCGAAATCCTGTTTCAGCGGTGATAGCCGCTTCCCGTTCACAGCCGCTTCAGCTCTTCAATCACCCCGGGGACGGTGGAGGCAATGGCATCTTGCACCGCCTTCACAAGCACGGGATCTGCCCTGCCGGTCCATTCATCCATGTAAAACTTCTTCACCTCAATGGCCAACACGCAACCGCTCTCTGGAAAATGGGTATGGACCCACCACGGGAAATAGCGCCCCTTGAATACCACATTCTCCCCCACAGTGAGACGACGCCCCGGAAAATCATAATTGCGGATATCGTGTAAAAACCGCTCCACCACCGGCGCCCAACGCTCACGATCCATGGTGCCGGTTCCTAGATTGATATCGGGGTGGGTAGAGGGATCTGCTGGTGGTGCATCAGGCCCTGCTCTCCGGTGATTGTATGCATGCAGATCATAGACCACAAAACGACCGTAACGCTGTTCCATCCGTTTCAGAAAGGATTCCAATTCCTGGTAAAAAGCATCATGCTCGGCGAGTGACCGCTTCACCATGACATGGTCAGGGGTGTTTTTCCACACCTTCAGGTTCCAGGCATCACCTGGTGACAGGTAAACCGCCTCTTCCCGGTCCCGATTCAGATCCACTTCAAAACGGGAGCGCACAGGAACGATCCAGTTAGGCGCGATTTGCTCTGCCCATTGATCAGTGTAGGGATCCTCTTCTCGCAACCGGGTAGCCTCGTCCAGCGCCATCTGCCGCTCTACCTCGGGGCGCAGCAAATGCCCGGAATGGAGTGCAGTGGCAAACAGCAGACCTTCCCCCTCGTGCTCATACCAGAGGGGAAACCGCTCCTCATCGGTCACTACTTGCACTTCGTCACCCACTGGCGACTCCCGGAGATCCATGGCTTGTACCTCACTTAACCCAAATCAAGGATTGTCCGGATCGCAACCGCCCTGCCTCACCCAGATCCCATAGTCACAGCGTAGCAACGTTTCCCCACTGCAAACATAACTACCGTGGGGATAGCTGACATTGTTGAAATAGCAGCAGGGTTCCCCGGGTAGCTCCTGCTTGAGCACATCGAAATCGTCACTCTCCTCATCAGCGATGGGAGAATTTTTCAGTTCCGGGTCAGGGGCGCCGACCTGGGGCGGATGTGAAGTACCGTTCATTTTATAGTCCCTTTCTGCTTTGCATGACAGATCGTCATTAACGCATATACTTAAATCAAGGCAAACGCCAATATTACGGGACTCGGAACTATCCATTTGCCTTGCAATATTAACGTTGGTCTTAGTTAAAGATAGCAAAAGCCACAATAATTTCTGAGCTTCGGGAGGAAACCATGGAAAACAAGCCTGAACCGGTGGTCGATCAGTGGTATCGACACCTCGATAAAGGGCAGGAGTTCGTTGTGGTCGCCAAAGATGAGGATACCGGGATGATCATGCTCCAATACTTCGATGGCACCCTGGAGGAGATCGACCAGGACGATTGGGAACAGCTGGAGATCGAGCCCACCGTCGAACCAGAAAACTGGCTGGGGCCCTACGACGAGATCGACAGTAGCGAGACTCTGTTCACCGATACCGAAATGAACGAAGAGGAATGGAATGAACCGTTGGATGAATTAGCAAACAAATATCAGAACGAAGCGTAACACGGCAATCCGATAAAAAAACGGGCGCCAAAGCACCCGTTTTTCCGAATATCACCGATTACGGTGAAGAAAGAGACTACTTGTTGGTGAACTCGGGGTAGGCCTCCAGGCCGCATTCACCCACATCGACACCTTCGTACTCCTCCTCCTCACTGACGCGGATACCCCAGATCATCTTGATGACAAACCAGGTCACGAAGCTGGCCGCGAAGGTCCACACCACGATGGTAACCAGACCGATGATCTGTGCCACGAAGCTGGCATCACCGTTAGACATCGGCACCGCCAGCAACCCCCACATGCCGACGATACCATGGACGGAGATGGCGCCCACCGGGTCGTCGATCTTCAGCTTGTCCATGGTGACAATGGAGAACACCACCAGCACACCGCCGACGATGCCCACGATGGTTGCCCACAGCGGGGAAGGGGCCAGCGGTTCAGCGGTGATGGCTACCAGACCTGCCAGTGCACCGTTCAACGCCATGGTAAGATCCGCCTTGCCGAACATCAGACGTGCAGTGATCAAGGCCGCCACCACACCACCTGCTGCGGCGGCGTTGGTATTGACGAACACGGCTGCCACAGCGTTAGCCTCACCCACATTGGAGATGATTAGCTCAGAACCTCCGTTGAAGCCGAACCAGCCCAGCCAGAGGATGAAAGTACCGAGGGTCGCCAGCGGCAGGTTGGCGCCGGGAATGGCGTTCACTTGTCCGTTGGGACCATATTTGCCCTTACGGGCCCCCAACAGAAGCACCCCGGCTAGCGCCGCCGTGGCACCGCACAAATGCACTACACCCGAACCGGCAAAATCACTGAACCCAAGCCCGTCCAGGAAACCGCCACCCCACTTCCAGTAACCCTGAAGTGGATAAATGAAACCGGTCATCACCACCGCAAAGGCAAGGAAGCTCCACAGCTTCATGCGCTCCGCCACGGCACCAGAAACAATGGACATGGCAGTGGCCACGAACACCACCTGGAAGAAAAAGTCTGACATACCGGAGTAATAGGATCCGTCATACCAGGCAGCGAAATCCTGCGCCAGTACTTCTGCAGGATCGTTATCACCACCAAACATGAAAGAGAGATCCAGTGCTGGAAAGATACCGTTACCATCCCCCGGATACATGATGCTATATCCCACCAGCATGTACATGATGCAGGCGATGGCAAACAAGGCAATATTCTTGGTGAGAATCTCAGCGGTGTTCTTGGCCCGCACCAAACCCGCCTCCAGCATGGCAAAGCCAGCGGCCATCCACATTACCAGTGCACCAGACATCAAAAAATAGAATGTATCCAGCGCATAACTCAAATCTTTAATACTGTTTGTTACATCCACTTGGCTACCCTCCGCTGTGAATTATTGTCAGAGCGCCTCATCACCGGACTCACCGGTGCGAATGCGAACGGCCTGCTCCAGCCCCAGGACGAAAATCTTGCCGTCGCCGATCTTGCCGGTGTTGGCGGCCTTGGTGATGGTATCGATCACCTGATCCACCAGAGAATCGCTGACCGCAATGTCAATCTTCACCTTGGGCAGAAAATCCACCACATACTCCGCCCCACGATAAAGCTCGGTGTGGCCTTTCTGCCGACCAAATCCCTTGACCTCGGTCACCGTGATGCCCTGCACGCCTATCTCCGAAAGCGCCTCCCGAACATCATCAAGCTTGAAGGGTTTGATGATGGCTGTTACTAGTTTCATATACTGTTTCTCCTCATCACGCTGGAACCTGCAATCCGGCCAGGGTCCCGCCATCTTGTGTTACATCATTCGATCCCTGTTCCAGCCATTTCTCTCTGATTTCCAGACGAGCCTTAGAGATTCGGATAAAACAGGGTCTTGATATCGACGGACAGTGGGGGAGCATGGCGCATGCCAAACAATGGCAACACTAATCCAATCAGCAGCTTAAAGCACTTCAGGGGAGAGCTCGGCACAAACCACGCACTATCATGGTGCATCTGGTGTTTGGTATGCACCGAGATCGAACAGGTCAGGATTCGGGACAGGCGCAGGAGCTCGGGGAGGCACAAAAAAACCGCGAACCAGGCCGCGGTTTTTTTGTGACGTAAGGAGAAAGGCTATTGTAGATTGTATCCACGCTCCTCATGGAGAGCGATATCCAGCCCTTCAATCTCCTGTTCATCACTGATCCGCAGGCCAACCAGGGCATCAGCAACCTTCAGTACACCCCAAGTAACCAGGGCAGTATAGACAACCGTGGCGAAGACACCGATCAGCTGTGCATAGAGCTGCCCTCCCATAGATTCGATGCCGTCCGCATAGCCGTAGCCGCTGAACACCCCCAGTGACATGGAGGAAAAGACCCCCGCCAGCACCGTTCCCAACATGCCACCGACACCATGCACAGGAAACACATCAAGCGAATCATCGATCTTGAGCACTTGCTTGATGTATTGGGTTGCGTTGAAACAGACGAAGCCTGCCAGCAGGCCAATGATCAATGCTCCCCCCGGACCAACGAAACCGGAGGCTGGAGTGATGGTTCCCAGACCTGCCACCATACCGGTGACGGTGCCCAGTGCACTGGGCTTGCCAAATTTCTTCCACTCGATAAACATCCAGGTGAGCGCTCCCGTAGCGGCGGAGATATGGGTCACCAGCATCGCCATGGCAGCAGAACCGTCAGCAGCCAGGGCACTGCCCCCATTGAAACCGAACCAGCCAACCCACAACATGCCAGCACCGGTTACCGTCATGGTCATATTGTGGGGCATGATAGCTGCACTGCCGAAACCCTTTCTCGGCCCCAGGACGATGGCGGCCACCAGGGCAGCCACGCCAGCGGTGATATGCACCACCGTGCCTCCTGCAAAATCGTAAAGGCCCATCGAACCTAACCAACCACCGCCCCAGACCCAGTGGGTGATGGGAGCGTAGACCAGTATCAACCAGAGCGCGCTGAAGATAAGCATGGCGGAAAACTTCATCCGCTCGGCAAAACCACCGATAATCAGCGCCGGCGTGATCACCGCAAAGGTCATCTGGAACAGCATGAAGAGTGACTCCGGAATGGTGCCGACCAAGGTCTCACGGCCCACACCAGCCATCATCACCTTGCTGAAATCGCCGATAAAGGCATTGCCCTCGCCAAAGGCCAGGCTGTATGCGAACATCAGCCACAGAATCGACGAAACACCAGCGATGGCAAAACACTGCATCAGAACGGAAAGCACGTTCCGGGTCCGTACCAATCCGCCATAGAAAAGGGCCAGTCCTGGCAGAGTCATGAACAACACTAACGCCGTAGATGTCAGGATCCATGCGGTGTCAGCACCGTTGATGGCTCCCTCATCCGCCAGCAGTACGCCGGGCAGAAACAACAGAGTCCCCAATACCACCCTCGCCCACCGTAGGGTATCTTGATATCCCATTTCTTGTTCACCTGCTTGATTTGTTGGTCACTACGGTAACCTTCGCCTAAATTTCCGGAATCTAGAGCGCCTGCTCTCCAGTCTCACCGGTTCGAATGCGAACAGCCTGCTCCAGATTCATGACAAAGATCTTTCCGTCACCAATCTTGCCGGTATTTGCGGACTGGGTAATGGCATTTATCACGCTGTCCGCCATATCGTCAGGAATGGCAACATCGATCTTCACCTTGGGCAGAAAGTCCACCACATACTCCGCCCCACGATAAAGCTCGGTGTGGCCCTTCTGTCGCCCGAACCCCTTGACATCGGTGACCGTGATCCCCTGCACCCCGATCTCGGAGAGTGCCTCACGGACATCATCCAGCTTGAAAGGTTTGATAATCGCCGTTATCAATTTCATGATCGTTTTCCTCGTTATTGCCCGGTGCCCGATAATATCACGCAACCTGCCCTTGCCGCACCAACTCGGTGCACCGAGCCCACTTTCCACCCCCAGCAAGCTCTTCAACGAAAAAGAGTGCTACAAACCGGGGCCGCTTCCCGGTACAATTCCAATCATGATAAAAACCGACTTTCTGGAAAATATCGTGCACCAGGTGATGCAATCCCTGCCCGGTGGCGACAGCCAGCTGAAACGGGATCTGGAGAAAAACCTGCATGCCGCCATGCAAGGTGTATTCAGCAGTATGGATCTCGTGACCCGCGAAGAATTCGAGGTACAGAGCGAACTGCTGGCCCGCAGCCGCACCAAGCTGGAGCAGTTGGAGAAGCAGATTGCTGAACTGGAAGCCCGGCTGAAACCACGCTCCGAAAGCTGACACTCCACCCGGGGGACGGAGAGGATGCCACTGGCCACCACTTTCAGCCGGGGAGAATCCGGCATCGATGCACCTGAGGTAATCATCGAAGTCCATCTCTCCAATGGGCTACCCGCCCTGAACATCGTTGGTCTAGCCGAAACTGCAGTCAAAGAGAGCAAAGACCGCGTCCGGGGCGCCCTCCTCAACAGTCATTTCGAATTTCCGATGCGCCGCATCACCATCAACCTGGCACCGGCCGATCTCCCCAAGGAAGGAGGTCGTTTTGACCTGCCCATCGCCCTCGGTATTCTCGCCGCCTCTGGGCAGATCCCGATTGAACCGTTAACACGGTATGAGCTTTACGGTGAGCTGGCACTCAGCGGAGAACTGCGACCGGTACGGGGAATTCTACCTGCAGCACTGCGGGCACGTGCTTCGGGACGCACACTGGTAGTCCCCAAAGAGAATGTCAAGGAAGCCGCGCTGGTGAAAGGACTGGATGTATTGGGCGTAGAACATCTACTCGAGATCTGTGCCCACTGCACTGGCAACGCATCTCTCACCCCCCATCAACTGCAACACCCCCGCCCTCCAGTGACCTTCGTGGAGGATCTCGCCGAGATCCGTGGGCAACATTTGGCCAAGCGGGCGCTGGAGGTGGCTGCGGCAGGGGGACACAGCTTGTTGATGAGCGGCCCTCCCGGCACAGGAAAAACCATGCTGGCAAAACGCCTGCCCGGCATCCTTCCCCCCATGACCGAACAGGAGGCCCAGGAAACTGCTGCCATCCACTCCATCAGTGATAGCGGCTTCAAAATGGAAAATTGGGGTCAACGCCCGTTTCGGGCGCCGCACCATACAGCATCCGCGGCCGCCTTGGTGGGAGGGGGCAGTCAACCCCGGCCGGGAGAGATTTCGCTGGCACACAACGGTGTCCTGTTTCTGGACGAACTGCCTGAGTTCGACCGCCGGGTACTGGAGGTACTGAGGGAACCCATCGAGTCAGGACAGATCACCATCTCCCGGGCGGCGCGACAAGCGGAATTCCCTGCCCGGTTTCAGCTAATCGCCGCCATGAATCCTTGCCCATGCGGCTATCTGGGACACAGCAGCGGACGCTGTCGTTGCACACCGGATCAGATCCGGCGTTACCGAGGCAAGCTCTCTGGCCCGCTGCTGGATCGCATCGATATGCATATCGAAGTTCCTCCCTTGCCCTTGAGCCAGCTAAACAGGGAAACGCCAGAGAAAAGTGAAACCAGCGCCCGGGTCCGTCGGCGAATCGAGGCAGCCCGCCAAAGACAAATCGAGCGCAGCGGGGTTGCCAATGCCCGCCTCGGCAACCGAGAGGTCGAGAAGGTGTGCGCGCTCCAACCGACCGATCGACATGTACTGGAACAGGCTATAGAGCGGCTCGGACTCTCTGCCCGAGCCTATCACCGCATCCTCAAGGTAGCCAGAACCATCGCCGATTTGGACGGAGCCGAGCAGATAGGGACTGCGCACCTCTCCGAAGCAATCAACTATCGCCGCCTGGATCGGCAAACTCCCGGTATCTGATAGAAACCCATGCCAAACCGGCCCAACATCACCGCCGTCATCCTGGCTGGAGGACAGGCTACCCGGATGGGTGGCAGGGACAAGGGATTGGTCCCACTCGCTGGACAACCCATGGTGGCACACGTGCTGAAACGGCTACAACCCCAAGTCCAGAACATCGTCATCAACGCCAACCGCAATCTGGAGCAATATCGCCGTTTCGGGCTACCTGTGATACCCGATCCGGACGACAGTCATCGGGGACCGCTGGTCGGGATCGCTACCGTAATGGAGAATGTAGAGAGCCGCTATTTCGTCAGTGTCCCCTGTGATGCCCCGTTTTTTCCGATGGATCTGATCCTGCGGCTCCGTGAAGCCTTGAAAGGAAACTCCGCCCTTTGCAGCGTGGCCTGCTGGGATGGTTCCCTTCAGCCCGTGTTCGCCCTGTTCCGAAAGGCAGCAAAACCGGCCATAGAAGACTATCTTCGTTCAGGAGAGCGCAAGGTGGGGCGCTGGCACCAACTTCACCACAGCATCCCCGTGGAGTTTGCCGATCTCCCGAACACCTTCTTCAACATCAATACCGAAGAGCAGCTCCATGCAGTGGAGGAGCAGCTGAAACAGCCCCCGGAAACTGGCAATAGGTTAAAATAACCGCTCAGAAATTTGATGGGATCCATCCAAATCATGCCTTTTCAATCCAGAAAACGTCACAGCACCGTTCCGGTTCGGATCGGTCATGTGGTAGTCGGTGGGGATGCCCCCGTAGTGATACAGTCCATGACAAATACCGACACCGCCGACGTGGAAGCCACCATCCAGCAAATCGTTGAGCTTACCGAGGCGGGCTCTGAACTGGTGCGGGTCACCGTCAACAACGCCGAAGCCGCCGCCAGCATACCCAGAATCCGCGAGGAGCTAGATCGGCTGGGTATCGACACACCACTGGTGGGCGATTTCCATTTCAACGGGGACCGACTGCTGACAGAGTTTCCCGCATGTGCGGCCTCGTTGGCAAAATACCGCATCAACCCCGGCAACGTGGGACGTGGAAAACGGGGGGACGGTCAATTTGCCGCGATGATTGAATTTGCCCGCCGTTACGACAAACCGGTCCGTATCGGGGTCAACTGGGGCAGCCTCGATCAGGAGATGCTGCGCCGCATAATGGACGAAAACGCCCATTTGCCGGATCCCAAGGAGCCCACCGAGGTGATGCACGAAGCCCTGATTCGCTCCGCTCTGGAGAGCGCTGCAAAGGCCGAGGAACTGGGACTGCCCCACGACCGTATCATCCTCTCCTGCAAAATGAGCGGTGTGCAAGATCTGATTGGCATCTATCGCGAACTGGCAGCCCGCTGCGACTATCCCCTACATTTGGGGCTGACCGAGGCGGGAATGGGAACCAAGGGCATCG
The DNA here is from genome assembly GCA_964557025.1 of uncultured Chromatiales bacterium. Lineage (GTDB taxonomy): Bacteria > Pseudomonadota > Gammaproteobacteria > Thiohalospirales > Thiohalospiraceae > DRMK01. The sequence goes on from CAZKYF010000009.1 coordinate 66,808, forward strand.
TTGCTTCCACCGCCGCTTTGGCAGTCCTGCTGCAGGAAGGTATCGGCGACACCATTCGCATCTCACTCACGCCGGAACCAGGCGGCGAGCGAACCCAGGAGGTAGTAGTCGCCCAGCAGATCCTGCAAGCCCTGGAGCTGCGTTCATTCACCCCCACCGTGATCGCCTGCCCCGGTTGCGGACGCACCACCAGCACTTTCTTCCAGCAACTGGCCGAAGAGATTCAGCAGCACATTCGCCGGCAGATGCCCAGTTGGCGCCAACGCTACCCCGGGGTGGAAAAGATGAGCGTGGCGGTGATGGGATGCGTGGTTAACGGCCCCGGCGAAAGCAAGCACGCTGATATCGGTATCAGCCTCCCCGGAACCGGGGAACAACCCGTTGCCCCAGTATACGTCGATGGCAGAAAAACCGTGACCCTGAAGGGGGACAACATTGCCCGGGAGTTCCAACAGCTAGTGGATCGGTATGTACAGGAACGTTTCGGCAGCTGACCATCAAGTCCAGCCCCGAGCTACATGACATTTTCCCCTCATACAACGGAGGGCTTGTTGTAGTACAATGCGGGATCCGGTCGCCCCTGTTTCGGAGTTACTTATATGGATCAACCAACCAGCACTGTCGTCGATTTCGACGAGATAACACGTTACGAAGAAGGACTGCGGGCCTTCCTGGACGGTACCATGGACGCCGACCGGTTCATGGCCTTCCGCCTGCAGCACGGCATTTACGGGCAGCGCCAACCCGGACTGCACATGGTACGTATCAAGCTGCCCGGAGGACAGGTTACTCCCGCTCAACTGGCAGCTATTGCCGATATTGTGGAGCGCTACTCCCGGCACGACAAAGCGGAGATTACTACCCGGCAGGATATCCAGCTCCACTTTGTGCCGGTTGCCGAAACCGGCAAGGTAATGCGGGCACTGGGTGAAGCCGGGCTGACCACCCGTGAAGCTTGCGGAAATACCGTTCGCAATATCACCAAGTGCCATCTAGCGGGAATCTGCCCCAGGGAACACGTGGATGTCACCCCGTTCGTTCAGGCCGCATTGCGCCGGTTCCTGCGCAATCCGCTCACTCAGGCAATGCCACGCAAATTCAAGTTCAGTTTCTCAGGCTGCGAGCAGGATTGCGCCCAGGGAATCATCAATGACATGGGCATCATCGCCACCCGCAAGGAAGACGAACCAGGCTTCAAGGTGCTGGCAGGAGGTGGCTTGGGACACAAGCCTCGCCACGCCATTGTGCTGGAGGAATTTATCGAGGAAAGGGAACTATTGCCCACCATCGAAGCGGTGCTCGCCCTGCACAATCGCTATTCAGACAGGAAGCGACGCGCCAAGTCCCGTCTCAAGTTCCTGGTGGAGCGCTTTGGTGAAGACGGATTTCTGGAAAGGTACCGGGAAGAACTTGCTCGAACCCGGGCTGCATTCGAAGGTGAAGAGACACCCGAGGGGGAATGGGTGCAACCTGATCCGAATCAGCCAGCGCCCCCTATCAATCTGAGAAAAGTCATCGAGCAAAAGCAGGAAGGGCGATTCATCTTTCCAGTCAGCATCCCGCTAGGAGAATTGAATATCGAACAGCTGCGCGGTATTGCCAAACATACCAGCGAACTCGGTATCCAGGATATCCGCTGCGCCCAAGAGCAAAACCTGCTGCTCGCTCATCTTACTTCTGAAAACGTGGAAAAGGTCCGAGAAAGGCTGGCCACCCTGGGGTTCGGAGAACCCCAGCCAGGAGACAATGTGGTCTCTTGTCCCGGCACTTCCACCTGCCGACTCGGCATCACCGCCTCCAAAGGGGCAGCTCCCAAACTGAACGGGGGTACTGCCGATTTGCGCCTGAGGGTCAGTGGCTGCCACAACGGCTGTGCCCAACCCGAGACAGGGGATATCGGGATCTACGGAGAAGGAAAACGCGTCCTCGGTCGTCTGATCCCCCACTACCAGATCTATTTTGGTGGCGACGGGCGGGACGGAGGTGCCTTAGGCATCAAAGGTCCCACCATTCCGGCCATGCTGATTGGAACCGCAGTGAGAAGAATGCACCAGACTTACCAAAAGGAACATTTGGATCACGAGAGCTTCTTCACCTGGAGCCGGCGTAATGGTCCCGAATTCTTCGCCAACCTGTTGAGTGATCTGAAAGAGATTACACCCGATGACCTGGACTTCCTGGCCCGGGATCATGGGGAGAGTGAGCAGTTCAAGGTAGAGCAGTTCGGAGGTGGCGAATGCGCAGGTGCCGACCAGGGAGTGGTTGCCGCCAATTTTGCAGAGGCCGCCCATGAACGGAACTACCGGATAGCCTTCATCATGCAACGGAAACATCAGGAAGCAACGGAATGTGCAGAGCAAATGCTGCGCCTGGTTGGCCAATCCCTGCTGTTTCTCCTAGATCAGCCTCGGTCCAACGAGCTGGAGGAGATCGCTGCACAACTAAGGACCGGTTCCGACCAGAGCCACGAGCTTGGAGAGAAGCTATCACAGCTCATCGGCACTCTGCGCTCCCTCAAGGATGGGCCTTTTGACGAATCGGCCTTCAACTCACTGGCAGAGCAGGTGGACAACTGGATGTGGCAGGCTGGCGAGCTCTGTCAAAAGCTGGATCCCCAACTGGATCTTACCCCCACCCTTCCTACCCCAATGGGTGCAAAGTAAACCACCGGCTATCGGCTGACAACCCGCTGAAGGGAACATTCCACCCCTTCCCTTCAGCGGGTTTCCTTTGAGCCTCCTGTAACTCCCTTCTTTGTCATACCTGTTTCCTTTGCATTCGTCAAAAAAATATTAAAGAACCAAACTCCGCTGCCGATATCCAAAGACATGAGCCTGAGGCTTCAGGTATCACAAAATCGGAGCGTGAGAAAGCATGAAAAACAACCCTATCAAAGCCCTGCCATCACTTGGTCAAAGTATCTGGTATGACAACATTCAGCGTAGCATGCTGAGCTCCGGCGGGTTAAACCGCCTGATTGAGGAAGACGATCTACGCGGTGTCACCACCAATCCTGCCATCTTCCAGAAGGCAGTGGCAGAGAGCGCCGATTATGATGATTCACTGGCTCGTCTCTGGAGGGAATTTCCTGGTCGCTCCTACGAAGAGTATTTTACTTCCCTTGCCATCGAGGATATTCGGGAGGCAGCAGACATTCTACGCCCGGTCTACGACCGCACCGATGGACAGGATGGTCTGGTCAGCATCGAGGTCTCCCCTTTGCTAGCCTATGACACTGACGGCAGCGTTGCTGAAGGAAAAGAGCTGTTTGCACGCATTGGCCGTCCCAATGTGATGATCAAGATTCCGGCAACCAAAGCCGGGTTGCCGGCCATCGAAGAGCTCATCGCCTCTGGAATCAACGTCAACGCCACCCTGCTCTTCTCCGTGGAACGTTACATCGAGGTGGCCGAGGCTTATATCCGAGGAATCCGGAAACGCTACGAAAAAGGCGCCGAAGTAGCAAGGATCGCCTCTGTTGCCAGTTTCTTTGTTAGCCGCGTGGACGCTGCCGTAGACAAGGCACTAGCGGAGCGTTGTGGCAACGCCAACAGTTGGGAACGGACGAAACTTGAGTCTCTGCTCGGACAGGTGGCCATTGCCAATGCCAAGGTTGCCTATCGCCGTTACCAAAAACTCTTCTCTGATAGCAACTTCGGGGAGTTGCACAAAGCAGGCGCGCAGAAACAGCGGCTGCTATGGGCCAGCACCGGCTCCAAGAACCCCGACTACAGTGACATTCTCTACGTCCAGTCACTGATTGGTCCAGAGACGGTCAACACGGTACCACCGGCCACTTATGAAGCATTCAAGGATCATGGCAAAGCGGAGTCCACCCTTATGCAGGGGATTGACTACGCCGAGGATATCCTCAGCCAGGTAAAAGAATTTGATATCGATCTGGATGCCATTACCCAGCGTCTTGAAGAAGAGGGTGTGGCAGCCTTTGCTAAAGCCTATAACGAACTGCTTTCGGCCATCGGAGAAAAGGGCACCCTGCTTGCCTGCCATAAAGCATCATGACGGAGGTGCCTTGCCACTCAACGACTGCCCGTAACAGGAGGGGGTATATGGAGCATCGCAGAAGCAGGCGCTACGAATTTGAACTGACCGTGGGCATCTATCATCGTGGCGCATGGGTTGAAACATGTCAGACCAAGGACATCAGTACCGGCGGGATGTTTCTCCGCACCGGCTCCAAGTCCTTGAAGCGGAACTCACTGATCGAAGTCACCTTCGACAAACCAGGGAGTACCGGTGTCAAACGATACCGCCTGCCCTCTCTGGTTGTTCATGGTTCCGAGAACGGGGTCGGTGTCATGTTCCGCAACCAGGACACAGAGGCTCACGCTGCGCTTCGCCAGCTCATTGCTACTGAAGCCGCGCGGCAACACTGAAGCCTTTGTTCCGGCACAGGGATGTGCCGCGCGCCTCTTTCTTCCTCAAATCCCGGTATTCCATTCTCTACTCTCCCTTCTTCCACCCTTGTTTTCCACTACTCCCGTGCTCATATTAGCTTGTAGAGGACAGGAAACAATTGTCCATACAGAGATCTGTTAACCCAATACCGGCAATCCCACCGGTCCCTGAAAAGGAGGAGAAGAATGCTCAATTACCTCGTCGTGGTAGCAGATGGCGCTAGGGCACGTTTTTTCACACTGGTTCCTGCGGAGTTCCCGGAGATTGAATCCAGCCCCAATCTGGTGGAGCTGGAGGACCTCATCAATACGGAGATCGATGAAAAAGGGAAAGATCTCTGGAGCGATCTGAAGTCCGGACGCGGCAAGGCACCGGGAGACGGCCCCGCCCACGGTTACGACGATCACCGTGACCACCACAGGGACGAGCTTGAACGCCGTTTCGCCCACGAAACCGGGGCAGAGATCCTCAGGCGAGCTGCAGAGAAAAAGGTGGACCGAGTGGTCATCGTGGCTGAGAGCCGCATGCTCGGTATGTTGCGCGAAGCGGTGGAAGGGAAACTACCGGAAACAACGCGCCTGATCGAACGTGCAGAGGATCTCAGCAAACTGGCTGCCCATGAGATCCACGCCCATCTTGCCAGAGAAGAACTCCTGCCGCCTCGCAAACCGCCACAGGGAGCAGCGACCCAGTAGATACCTCCTTCTTCCCCCCACAGAGGGGGAAGAACCTTTCAGGTTTCGCTGAACATCACGGCACCCGTTCTAATCAACCAGTGTTCAGCAGGAATCCACCGCTTCGCTGAGCCGGCCCACCGCCGTAACATCCAACCCTTCAATGGGCCTTTTCGGCGCATTGGCTTTGGGCACGATAGCCCGGACGAAACCGTGTCTGGCCGCCTCCCGCAGACGATCCAGACCATTGGGCACCGGTCTCACTTCTCCGGCCAGTCCAATCTCGCCAAAGACAACGAGATCCCTCGGCAACGGGCGATTGCGCAGGCTGGAGAGTACTGCCAACAGAACCGGCAGATCAGCGGCAGTCTCAGTGACCCGCACACCACCCACCACGTTGACGAACACATCCTGGTCGTAGGTGGCCACCCCGGCGTGACGATGCAACACCGCCAGCGACATCGCCAACCGATTGTGCTCCAGTCCCAGCGTCACCCGGCGCGGATTGCTCAGGTGACTCTCATCCACCAACGCCTGGACCTCCACCAGCAACGGCCGGCTTCCTTCCCGAGTAACCATGGTAACGCTCCCCGCCACCGGTTCCTCATGCCGGGAGAGAAAGATTGCCGAGGGATTGTTCACCTCCCGCAGCCCTCGTTCGGTCATAGCAAACACCCCCAGCTCATTCACCGCTCCGAATCGATTCTTCACCGCCCGGATCACGCGGAAATTGCTACTGCTCTCCCCCTCAAAGTAGAGCACTGTATCTACCATGTGCTCCAAGACCCGCGGACCAGCCAGCTGTCCCTCCTTGGTAACGTGCCCCACCAGAAAGATGGCTATGCCAACCTGCTTGGCGAAACGCACCAGCTGAGCCGCGCTCTCCCGCAGCTGCGCCACTGAGCCCGGCGCCGACTGCAGCAGTTCGGTATAGATGGTTTGAATTGAATCAACCACCATCACCCGCGGCCGCTCCCGCCCCGCCAGCTCAATGATCCGCTCCACCCGCGTCTCGGTCAGTAGCCTTACCCCCTCAAGGGGTAGCTCCAGCCGCCGAGCACGCAAGCTGATCTGTTCCGGAGACTCCTCTCCGGTGACATAGAGCGTCGGGATGGACTGTCCCAGAATGGCCAAGGTCTGCAGCAGTATCGTGGACTTGCCGATGCCGGGATCCCCACCGATAACCACCACCGAACCGGGCACCAGTCCCCCACCCAACACATGATCCAGCTCCGAAAGGCCGCAAGAGATACGCGGGGCTTCAGAGCCACCTTGTACCTCAGCCAGCGAAGCGATCACCGACTCGGCAGCCGCCACGCCCGCATATCCGCCGAATCGCCCTCCCCTGCCCTTCTCAGGCGGGATGGCCATCCCCTCCACCAGGGTGTTCCAGGCTCCACATTCGATGCACTGTCCCGCCCATTTGGGTGCCTGGGCGCCACATTCGCTGCAACTATAGATACTTTTCTGCCTGGCCAAGGCCACCTCTCTCACACGAATGCTGCTTCAGTCGCAAGAATGATACGACTCACTGTACCAGGATGGGATTCCGCAACAGCACGCCCCCCGAACGGAGTAACTCATGGATAAACCGCCGCGGAACCAGCTCATACACCTTCCCGAAATTCACGATTCCCGATGCATTTGCACTTCTCATCACCAAGCTCGGAGAGCATGGCCATCCCTCGCACACCGGCCCATTACCGCTGCATCTGTCGCAAACGGCATCTTCCACGTCAAAAGGGCACCCATTCGACTGCTACCACCCTTACCGTCTAATCCTCATCGCCGTCAAGAGCACCTTGATCTGCTGGATACCCATCCAACTCCATAAGCAACCTATCCCTCTCCGAAGCGATGAGCCCCTTTCAATTTCTGCCTTCCAGCACCCTGTCATAGCGGGAAGAAAGTTCAGGTCGTCTGGATACTACCCTCCTTCATAAGCTTAATGGAGGCTTCTCGCGGGACTAATCTGCTTTAGATCTTTCCGGGCATGAAATCCGTTTTCATTGAGACATCGCTCAGAATTCGGGACAGTCCTTTCAAGTGGCCCGGCTCTTCCATTAGCCACTACGAATACCGAAGAAAAACATCCGTCATTCACTGAGCAGACGGGTTGGCAGTCCATCGATACTGACTTGGTTGTTTCGCTCCCAATATTGTCGGATTCCCGCCTCCCCTTTCTTCTCCGCCCAGTTCCTCAAGGTCTCCCGTTCACGGAAGCCTCCCTCAACCACGGGAACACCGTAGCCGCAGGAGGTCTGTGCCGAATGCAAATCCATCAGAATAATCTGTCGCTCCCCGGGGAACGTCGGGAAATGAACGTGCCACTCGGACCACCCTTCGTCCCGCGGGCGGATTACCCTGCCCCGGCCATAGAGCTTCAGGATCAGCGGTTTCTCCCCAAAGCTGCAGAACATGAAGGTGATACGCCCGTTCTGCTCCAGGTGCGCGGCCGTCTCGTTACCACTGCCGGTGACATCCAGATAGCCCACTGTGTGCTCATCCAGGCAACGAAAGGTATCCATTCCCTTGGGCGAAAGATTGATGCGGCCCTCCAGCGGCGCCGTCGCAACAAAAAAGAGTTTCTGCTCAGCAATGAAGTGCTGCAGCTCGGGGGTCAAGCTCTCGTAGAATTTAGCCATCGTTCGCCTCCTGGACAACTTCGTAGTGCACCCGTCTGCGGGCCACCCCGCACAGTAATTCATACGCAATGGTACCCGCACGCTCAGCCACGGTCTCCACCGGCAACCCTTTGCCCCAAAGCACCACCGGATCCCCCTCGGCCGCTTCTGGCTGGGAACGGAGATCGACGGTGATCATGTCCATGGAGACCCGTCCCACAACCGCCACTGTTCTGCCATTGACCAAGACAGGAGTCCCTGCCGGCGCATGGCGAGGATAGCCATCCCCATATCCGATGGCCACTACACCCACTGGCATCTCTTCCGGGCAACGCCAAGTGCCACCATATCCGATAGCAGCTCCTTTCGGGTAGCGGTTGACAGCGATCAATCGGGAACGGAGCGTCATTGCTGGCTGCAACCCGCACGCCTCTCCACTCCCGCGCTCGAAGGGAGAAACGCCGTAAAGCATGATGCCCGGCCGCAACCAGCCACGCCGCGCCCGTGGCCAGCCGAGGATTGCTGCAGAGTTGGCGATGCTGCACTCATGTTCGTTACCTCCCGCTTCTTCAAACAACGCCAGCTGTCGAAGTGTGGTTAGATCCTCCCGGTTGTCGGCACTGGCCAGATGGGTCATCAGTACCACCGGCCCCCTCACGGTGTGACAGGCATCCAGGCGGCGCCGCACAGAGGGGAGGGCGTGCGGGGAAAAACCGAGGCGATGCATACCAGTGTCCACCTTGAGCCATACGGAAATCGCCCCTGCCAGTCTGACCCGTTCCAGGGCACGCAGTTGCCACTCATGATGAACGACGGCAATCAGATTATGGCGGACGAGAATTGGCAATTCATCAGCAGCGAAAAAACCCTCCAGCAACACGATGGGGTGGCTCAAACCGGCCTCACGAAGTATCAGCGCCTCCTCCAGACAAGCCACACCAAAGGCATCCGCATCTGCCAAGGCCCGCGCCACCCGGACCAGCCCGTGCCCATAGCCGTCCGCCTTGATAATCGCCACCACCGGATGATCCGGCGCCAGCTCTCTCACCCGCCGCAGATTGTGGTGCAGTGCGGCACTATCGATCTCGGCGGTAACCGGCCGGCTCATGACGTCTCGTAGACGCCGTCATGGATGAAATTATCGAACCGGGTATATTTTCCGTGGAAGGTAAGGCGGATAGTTCCTATGGGACCATTGCGCTGCTTACCGATGATAATCTCGGCAGTTCCCTTATCCGGACTGTCTTCGTTATATACCTCGTCCCGGTAGATAAAGACAATCAGGTCGGCGTCCTGCTCAATAGCCCCCGATTCGCGCAGATCAGACATCACCGGCCGCTTGTTGGGCCGCTGTTCCAGGGAACGGTTAAGCTGTGAGAGGGCGATCACTGGTACATCCAGCTCCTTGGCCATTGCCTTGAGGTTTCGGGAGATCTCGGATATTTCGGTCGCACGGTTCTCCCGGCTGTGACCAGAGCCCTGCATCAATTGAAGGTAATCGATGACAATCAGTCCCAGACCATATTCCCGCTTGAGACGCCGTGCTCGGGTACGCACCTCATTGGGGGTCAATGCTGGGGTATCGTCGATATAGATGGGAGCTTCCTGCAGAAAACCGGTAGCCGAAGTCATGCGGGGCCAGTCATCATCGTCCAGGTTCCCGGTGCGCAGCTTGCGCTGATCAATGCGCCCCACTGCCGACATCATGCGCATTGCAAGCTGTTCCCCCGGCATCTCCATGCTGAACACTGCAACCGGAATCTTGCTTTTGATGGCCACATTCTCTGCGATATTCATGGCAAAGGTGGTCTTGCCCATGGAAGGACGCCCGGCGACAATAATGAGGTCGGAGTTTTGCAATCCACAAGTGGCCTTGTCGAAGTCGGCAAAGCCGGTGGGGATTCCGGTGATGGGGTCTCCCCGTTCGAAAAGAGTCTCGATCTTCTCGATGGTGCTTCCCAGCAGATCCTGCATGCTGACAAACCCCCGCCGCCCGCGTGCCCCTTTCTCAGCGATCTCGAAGACCAGCTTTTCCGCATAATCCAGCAGCTCGGCGCTGTCTCGCCCGTCGGGATTGAAGGCACTCTCTCCGATTTCATTGGCCACTCGGATCAGCTGGCGAAGGATGGAACGCTCCCGCACGATGGCAGCATACGCCTTGATATTGGCAGCCGTGGGGGTGTTCTTTGCCAGGGTTCCCAGATAGGCCAATCCACCTGCTGCTTCCAGCTGCCCAGTCTGTTCCAGGCGCTCGGAAAGGGTAATGGCATCGAAAGGAGTGTTACGCTCCGCCAGCTCCTGCATCGCGCTGTATATCAGACGATGATCGTGGCGGTAGAAGTCCTCTTCATGGAGCAGATCGGCCACCTGATCCCAGGCATTGCTGTCCAGCATCAGGCCGCCCAACACGGATTGTTCGGCCTCGATGGAATGGGGCGGCACCTTGAGCGCTTCCGCCGCCGCCTCCATCTCGTTCATGGGATAGGCGAGATCCGGCATATTACCTCCTGCCAGCTCTCCTCACATCTTTTCCGCAGAGAGCTATTCAGCTTCGATTATAACCTTGATTGGCTGGATCACCAGCGAATGGAGCTGAATATCAATCTCATATTCACCAGTCATGCGCAACGGCCCTTCCGGCAGACGCACCTCCTTGCGGCTGATCTCTACCCCCGCCTGGGTCACCGCATCGGCAATATCGCTCGTACTCACCGAACCGAACAGCTTGCCACCCTCACCCGCCTGGTGAGCAATGGTAACCGACAGATCCGCCAGCTTGGCAGCACGAGCCTCCGCCGCGGCCAGGGTCTCCGCCGCCTTTTTCTCCAACTCTGCCCGCTGCGCCTCGAAGCGAGCCACGTTCTCCGGCGTTGCTGGGATCGCCTTGCCCTGGGGGATCAGATAATTACGGCCATAACCAGCTTTAACATCAACCCGCTCACCCAGGTCGCCCAGTTTTCCTATTCTTTCCAGAAGAATCACTTCCATCTCGTTACCTCAAAAAGTTGACAACCATTCACTCGTGACACCCCGCATCGCCGGGATCCTTTCTACTCCTTGCCGGAGGCAAAGCGGATGCGATAATTTGCCCAGGTGTCCGTAAATCCCACTCCTGCCACCAACATTGCCATCTGCGGCAAAATCAGCAAAAGCACATACAGGGCCACCAACCACCCCACGTTCAGCCCGTGACGATGGACCAGGTTGTGGATCACGCTTAGACCCTGCAACAAATAGAGCAGCAACACGATCATCAGCAAATCCGCCGAAAAAGCCTGCAGTGCTCCGCCGGCAAACCAAGCACCCGCCACAATCCCCGCCGATACCACAGCCAGAACGAGCGGCAGCCGCAATTGATGAAACTCTTTTTGCCACCCACCCGGATTATAAAGCTGTGCCTGCCACCAACGCGCAATAAACAGGCTGATTAGCGGTGTAATCATCACAGCGGCGCCCAGCATTGCGGTCATGGCATTGGCCAGGGTGCCAAGCAGCGTATCTACATCTGCTGCGGCCCAACCACCCTGCTCCAGCATGGGCTGGAACACCGTCAGTTTTTCGCGCCACCATGCAACCGGATCCGCTAGCAACGCATGAATGACTACCACACAGATCACCCCGAACAGGGCAGCAACCAATATCGTAACGGGAAGAGAAACCGTCTGCCTCAACACCACAGCCAAAACCCACACCGGCATCCAGACCACGGCACTGAAGATGAGCGCCACCCCCGAGTTTCCGGTTACCAGTCCCGGTAGCGCTACCAACAGCCCGGCGACAGCCACCAGGATCAATCCTTCACGGCTTCCGTGACGGAGTGTTACCAGACCGGCCACCGCCCCGCTGATATAACTGACCGGCGGGATCAGCAAAGAGAGCACCGCCGTCACCGCTGCGATCAGTATCGCAGAGGTACGGCTGCGCATCACATAGCCGGCTGGAAAACTCATCCGTTCACCGCCCTGTCCGCTCCCCAAATTTCCAGTGGGGGACAATCGTTCTCAGTGGCGATCGCAGTAAGGTAGCAATGCCAGATAGCGGGCCCGCTTGATGGCCGTCGCCAGCTGCCGTTGATAACGTGCCTTGGTTCCAGTAATTCGACTGGGAACAATCTTGCCGGTTTCGCTGATATAGTTCTTCAGCGTGGCAAGATCCTTGTAATCGATCTCTTTGACCCCTTCAGCCGTAAAACGGCAGAATCTCTTACGACGAAAGTAGCGACTCATGACATAAACTCCTCATTCAAATAGTCTCAATGTGTTGCCCATGCAGCACCAGACGACATTCACCATAACGATGGTTTGCCCTGCTGACGAATCCGGCAACACGCACTTGGCTTCCCGCTTCCAGCCGCTCCACCCTGGCCTGAAATTCCTCACCTGCAAACAGCACCGGCAATGTACACGCCGCCTTCCGTGAAAGCCCAGCTTCCTGCTGGATAGATTGGTGCTGCAAATAAAAAGAGGTAATTGGAATACCGGCTGGTGTATAACGGGTCTGCGGTTTTTCCCGCACCACCCCTGTCAGCACCAGACGATTTTCCAGCAATTAGGCTTCGCTGGCTTCCGTCTGGGAGCTTGAGCTTTCTTCCTCTGCAGCGGGCTTGGGAGGAGTCTCCGCCGGCTTGCTTGCTCGCTCCTCTTTCTCCTTGGCCTGCGCCATGGGAGAAGGCTCAGTGATGGCCTCTTTTCGTGACAGGATTAGATTACGAATGACAGCATCATTGAAGCGGAAAGCACTTTCTAGTTCCTCCAATGCCTTGGCCGTACATTCAATGTTCATCAGCACGTAGTGTGCCTTGTGGATTTTATTGATGGGATAGGCAAGCTGCCGGCGACCCCAGTTTTCCAGGCGGTGAATAGTGCCGCCGTCGCCCTCGATGATGGCGCGATAGCGCTCGATCATCGCCGGAACCTGCTCACTCTGGTCAGGGTGGACCAGAAACACGATCTCATAATGACGCATAACCACTCCTTATGGATTAAACAGCCTCCCGTCAAGCTACGGTAAGGCAAGGAGATAAAAAACTTCCCGGCAAGCATCCACCCACCGGCACTTCCAGTCGAGGGTCGCAATTCTACGCAGTTTCCGGAGGTAACGCAAACCACCACTGACCGGTTTAGCCGCCTACTGCGGGCCAATCACCGAACCCGGACTCTCCCATGGCGCTGACCAGATCCAGTCACCATGCAGATAATGCACATCCTCCCCACGGAGCAGGGCCCGATCTCCCAATGGATGGTAGCTCCTGGAATCCCCCTCCGTCACCGAAGCTACTATTACCTGACCCCGCGGGACGATGCCCGGCTTCCGTTTTTCGGCCCCACTGCCAGCATCGTGGATATCGAACAAATAGAGCGCAGTATGGGTCCACGGATAGAAGTGCCATGGTTCCACCGGCTCCGGCATCGGCGTCACGGCATGCAGCTGGACAGGTAATGCCAGCCGGGCCGGCCGCCCATTAGCCGGATCAGCAGGCAACCAGGTAACGGCATGGTGATCACGCAGCGCATCGGAATCGGTTCCCCGGCCCCCGATCTCGATGGTATCCACCTCTTTTGGAGATTCAGGATCACTGACATCGAATAGCGCCAGTTTGATCCCCTGATACCACGCACCGCGGCCATCCCCCCGTTCATCAGGGATGGCAGCCTTGCCGATCCCGAGCAGCATGCCATCACTCACCGGGTGCAGATAATCGGAATACCCCGGAATCTTCAGCCTGCCGGCAATGAAAGGATCGGTCGGATCCGAGAGGTCCAGTACATAAAGGGGATCGGTCACCCGGAAGGTGACCAGATATCCACGTTTCCCGAGAAAGCGCGCCGCATACAGACGCTCTCCGGGCAATCCGATGGGCTCTGGGCGACTTTCATTGGGGAGATGAGACAGTTCCTTGAGCCCTCGAGTCCCATCCGTACGCTCTTTCAGCACCACTAGACGAGTAGAGGCATCACCGCTCCAGTTACTTCCCAGGGAGGTAACGATAAACAACGCTCCCTCATGCTCCCCCATTCGGAAAGATTTTTTGTCCTGTTCCCAACCCAGATGGCCTTTTACCGAGGCAGAACCGCGATATTCCGGACCGCTGTCGGTCAGCGCAAATTTGTGCACCTCTGTAGTCTCCTCTGGAGGATAGATTGCCACCTCCCGAAGTAACCCCGGATCCCGCTGAATGACATATGGATACCGCGTAGTAGCGAGATAGAGCGATTGTTGACTCATGTAAAGGGTTTCGGTAGGCCCGACCAGGCAGCGGGCAACCGGCATCTGGTCAGGATTCCGCAAATCGATAGCGATGACACTGATTATGTCGGCGCTGAGCCGCCCCTCTTCCATGGGAGGAAGATAACAGTGCCTAGCAGAAGTCAGATAGATTCGGGGCTCGCCACCATCCACTCGCCACTGAGGTAGCAGGTCGGCGAGTGTAGCCTGCTCCAGCAACTCATCATTCCGTCTCTCATCCTCGGGAGTCGCAGGCAACGGCCGATATTCCCTGATCCAGGGGTAATGACGGGTCACCAGGTAGAGCGTATCACCGATGCGCCGACTCGATACCAGATGTCCATCAAAGGAGAGTAGATGCCTCTGCCGTGGAGTCGCCGGCTGGCTGACGTCATAGAGTACCACCAAGGTTTCACCGGAACGCCACAGCCAGGAGCTGAACCACGCCGTACCGTAGGGGGCGGATTCCCTGCGTCCCAACACTACCAGCAAATCCGTATCACCCTGGCTCAACAGATAACTGCCCGCGCTGCGCATCCCGTCTGGTAGCTTTACTGATGCGATCTCTTTCGCCGAAGGGGGTGCCTCCCCCAGTTCCAGCACCCGTAGCCGGGATTCCACTGGCTGCGGAGCCACGACCGCAGCGGCCTCTGCCTCCATCGGAAAAATCTCGGGAATCGACTGGGTCAGTACGTAGAGATGGCGACCGTCACTTTTCAGACGATCCGCCTCATCGACCCCAAGCTCCTGAAGGTTGGTGCTGGAGAAGTCACCATTACGGGCTTCAATGGGAGCTGTATCATTCTGCGCAACCGGGGGCTCCATCTCAAGGATCACCTCCCCCTTTCCGGCCGGAGCGCCTTGCGCACGAATGGCCTGCTTTAAATGCTCTTCTAGTTCCCCTGCCGTTGCAAAGACGGAAAGTGCTTCCGGAGTCTCACTCTCCCCCCGCCGATCAGGCCAAATATAGCCATCCTTGCAAGCTGTCAGTGGGAGAAAAACAAACAGAAACAGCACAAAACCCACATGTCGCATGACCCTTCCTCCAACATTTCCCCCCACTCTAACCCGGCAACGCTACATATCACTCTCAAGGCCCCAGACATGCACTGCAACATCATGCGCTACAAGGCAAAGATTGTTTCGGCGATACAGGGTTGGCGCGTATCCAAAATCCCTGACATATCTGATATCAATAAAGATAGGGTGTCATACGCTGCCCCGCTGCTTCTTGCATCGACAAAAATTGCCACAGCGGGGTATTTTTACTGCCTCGTCGCAGCCTGGCATGTGGCGGCTGAACGCGATAAGCGTTGTCACCAGGTTAAAATATAGCACAAGGTATGGAGGCGAATCCTCGACGCCTTCACAAAATTGCGGAATGGCTTCTACTTGTTGTTATACAGTTCAATCACAACGTTATCGTCAACGTTACACTGAGCCTTTGCCTCATCATTGCGTTGCCGCTCCAGCTCCGCCAGATATTCGGGGGTAACATCCCCCGTTACGTAGTTACCGTCGAAACAGGATGTATCAAAGCGGGTGATCTCTGGATTACCCTTGCCCACCGCCTGGATGAGGTCCTCCAGTTCCTGATAGACCAACCAGTCAGCGCCGATAGCCTCAGCAATCTGCCGCTCATCCCGATCGTGGCCAATGAGTTCGTTCACCGAAGGCATATCGATGCCGTAGACATTTGGATAGCGGACAGGTGGAGCTGCCGAGGCGAAATAGACTTTTCGCGCGCCAGCATCCCGCGCCATCTGGATAATCTGCTTGGAAGTAGTCCCTCGCACAATGGAGTCGTCCACCAGCAATACATTCTTGCCCCGAAATTCCAGATCTATGGCATTCAGTTTCTGGCGCACCGATTTCCTGCGCTGCTTCTGTCCCGGCATGATGAAGGTGCGACCGATGTAACGGTTCTTGATGAAACCCTCCCGGTACTTCAGCCCCAGTTCATGGGAAAGTTGCAGCGCAGAAGTTCGCGCCGTATCAGGGATGGGAATGACTACATCGATGTCATGTTCGGGAAACACCCGCAAAATCTTGCGCGCAAGCATATCACCCATGCGCAGACGCGACTTGTAAACCGAGATCCCGTCGATGAAAGAGTCGGGCCGGGCAAAATAGACATGCTCAAAGATACAGGGAGAATAGAGGGGGTTATCGGCACATTGTCTGGAGTGAAAACGCCCTTCCAGATCGATAAATACCGCCTCACCGGGAGCAATATCACGCACGCGCTCGAACCCCAGGGCATCCACAGCGACGCTCTCCGAAGCGATGATCCACTCCGTACCCTCTCTGCATTCCCGCTTGCCGAACACCACGGGGCGAATCCCGTAGGGATCGCGAAAACCGACAACACCGTAACCGGTGATCATCGCCACCACCGCATAGGCACCCCTGCACCGCCGGTGCACTCTTGCCACCGCATCGAAGATATCCTCCGGATGGATGGTCAATTTGCCGCAGTCCTGCAATTCGTGGGCAAACACGTTCAGCAACACCTCTGAATCGGAATCGGTGTTGATATGCCTCAGATCCTCCTGAAACAACTCCTTCTTCAGCTGTTCTGCATTGGTCAGATTACCGTTGTGGGCCAAGGTGATGCCGAACGGCGAATTGACGTAGAAGGGTTGAGCCTCGGCGGACGAGGAACAGCCCGCGGTAGGATAGCGAACATGGCCAATCCCCATGTTGCCTTGCAAGCGGATCATGTGCCGGGTATGAAAAACATCCCGCACCAGTCCGTTGTCCTTGCGCAAAAACAGCCTGCCATCGTCACAGGTAACGATGCCGGCGGCATCCTGCCCTCGATGCTGCAACACCGTCAGGCCATCGAACAAAGACTGGTTGACCGCCCGCTGGGCAACGATACCGATGATTCCGCACATGACCGGTTATTCCGCTCCTTCGCCAAACGAGAAATATTGGGCTGCATCGGCAGGAAGGAAACCATGTAACCACTTGGCCAGCTCCTGAAAATGGGGCATGAACAGCGACTCCTCCCACCATGCATCCTGCGGCAACGGCGTCAAACCCGCCAGGAAAACCAACATCGCCACAATAAATACTCCTCGCACGATACCGAACAGCATACCGATGGCCCGATCGGTGCCGGTCAGACCAGTACTCTTCACCAGTTTCACCGCCAGCATGTTGACGATCGAGACCGCTAGCAACGAGCCTACGAACAGCAGCAGAAACGCAGCAATCAGCCGGATGGAAGGGGTAGAGATGAATGGCTCCAGCATAATCGCCAACGGCTTCGAAAAGCCGACCGCCACCCAGATGGAAACGACCCACGCTGCCAGGGCCAGTGCTTCCCGGACGAACCCACGGGTCAGGCTGATCAGCGTCGACACCCCGACGACGATGAGCACCCCGTAGTCAAACCAGTTCACTGCTCCTTCCCCTTGTGCGGAAAGACCATTCCGTTAAGGTTGAAAACCTTGCGCAGCCGGGTTTGCAACGCCTCTGCCTTGGCCCGGGTTCGCTCAGGACCTACTCGAACCCGGTAGATGGTGCCCTGAAAGGTATCCACTGCTTCCACGTAGGCCGGATAACGTTTGCTGCGGATTCGATCCCGCAGGGCCATAGCGTTGGCCTGTTCAGAAAAGCTACCCATCTGCACCACCCATGCCTGGGGTTCTCCAGAATCCGTTTTTGGTGCCACGGCAGAAGCCTGTTCACTCACGGGTTTCCGCGGCTCGGTTAGAGTGTCCTTCGCGGGAGCATGCTTAGCATCGGATGAAATCCCCGTTTTGGACTCCGCTCCCTTTTCAGGCTTCGAAGGCTTGAAGTTTTTGGGCAGTTCCTTGGTATATTCATCCACCACCACGGTGGTTATCGGTTTCTTTTCCGGCCGAGGAGGCACCTCTTGCAGCGGAATCTCGATCACCCGCCGCCCTGCTTCGGGCTCGGGAGGGATGTTGCTGGCAGTGATCAGCCGCTCGTACCCGCCCCTGCCGCTTAGCAGCATGGGGATGAAGATCACCGCCAGGGAGACCAGTACAATAGCACCTACCAGGCGCTGTTTGAGACGATTTTCTGAACTTGGCTGATTCGCCATGCCTTTCCCTTGCTCGCGGTTCCCGCAAGCCAATTATTATAACGTCTCGGGCAGAATCTCCGCCACCGTATGAAATGACCCAAACACCACAACCCGATCCCCCGGCCGGGCATCCGCCATTGCCCGGCGATAAGCCGCGGATACCGAGGGGAAATCATCCACTTCAGCCTCATCCCGGACCTTCGCCAGCCCTTGACGAAGCTGTCTCGCCGTCGCCCCTCGCGGCACCAACAGATCGGCTAGATACCAGAAATCGATGACTGGAGCGAGCACACGAAACACCTCTTCATGAGCCTTGTCGGCCAACATCCCCACAACGGCGAGAGTACGCCCCGCCGGCTCCTCCTTCGCTAGTGCCTCAGAGAGAACCGCCGCAGCCTGAGGGTTATGCGCCACATCCAGGATGCGATTCACCGACCCTGGTACAACCTGAAACCGCCCAGGCAGTGACACACTGGCAAGCCCCCGCCGTAGCGCCGTCTCGTCCAGCGGCAGGCGAGATTCCAATAGGTGCAGCCCCATCAGCACCGCCGCCGCATTGTGCAACTGAAAATCCCCTTGCAGTGAAGGCCAGGGCAGCTCCCGCCTACGGACACCAGCACCCTGCCAATACCAGTGGTCGGCATAGCCCTGGAAATCGAAGTCGATTCCCGCCCGGTAAAGAGGAGTGCCTAACTGCTGTGCTACCTCCTGCAACGAAGCAGGCGGATCGGGATCACCACACACGGCAGGCCGCCCAGAGCGGAAGATCCCCGCCTTTTCACGGCCGATGGATTCGCGATCACTTCCCAGCCACTCCTGATGGTCGATCCCAACGCTGGTAATCAACGCCAGATCGGGATCCAGCACGTTAACCGCATCCAGCCGCCCGCCCAACCCTACTTCGAGAATTGCCACATCCAATCCTTCCCGGGAAAAGAGATCGATGGCAGCCAGGGTGCCGAACTCGAAATAAGTCAGCGGAACCTCGCCTCGGGCTTGGTCCACTCGCTCAAATGCAGCGCACAGCCGGGCATCATCGATCTCGTTTCCTTGGATACGGATACGTTCGTTGTAACGCAACAGATGGGGAGAGGTGTAACTACCGACCCGATAGCCACCTGCCAGCAGGATGGACTCCAGCAGGGCCACCGAAGAGCCTTTACCATTGGTGCCACCGACCGTGATAACGGCGTAAGGAGGGTGACAGTGTCCCAACTGTTCCAGAACGGCTCGCACCCGCTCCAAACCCAGCTCAATCCCGGCCGGATTAAGGTGCTCTTGCCAGTCGAGCCATTCGGCCAGGGTCTCGAAACGCACCGGAGAGAGAGTGGAGTAGCCAACCAATCCCGAAAGAAAAAGCCTAGGAGGCCTCCTCGCCCTTCTCTTCCTCAGCCGGGACAACCTCCTGGGGCACCTCTGCAGAGTTAGGCACGTTGACTGGCTGATGGGTTAGCATGGCAAGCAGGTTGGCCAGGCGATCCCGCATCTCGCGCCGATCGACGATCATGTCGATGGCGCCGTGGTCGAGCAGGAATTCGCTGCGCTGAAAGCCTTTCGGCAGCGTCTCACGCACCGTCTGCTCGATGACTCGCGGCCCGGCAAAGCCGATCAGGGCGCCCGGCTCGGCGACATTGATGTCCCCCAGCATGGCGAAGCTGGCCGATACGCCACCCATGGTGGGGTCGGTGAGCACCGAGATGTAGGGAATCCCCTTCTCACTGAGACGGCGCAGAGCGGCACTGGTCTTGGCCATCTGCATCAGGGAGAAGAGTGCCTCCTGCATACGCGCACCGCCGCTGGCGGAGAAGCAGATCAGCGGGATCTCGTCACGCAGGGAAACCTCCACCGCCCGCACGAAGCGCTCACCCACCACCGACCCCATGGAACCGCCCATGAACTTGAATTCGAATGCCGCGGCCACCACCCGCATCCCTTTCAGCGTACCGCGCATCACCACCAGCGCATCCTTCTCTCCCGTGGCCTTTTGCGCCTGAGTGAGCCGATCCCGGTACTTCTTGCTGTCCTTGAACTTGAGAATGTCCACCGGCTCCAGATCGGCACCGATCTCTTCCCGTCCCTCCGGATCGAGAAAGGCGTCCAGGCGCCGCCTGGCACCGATGCGCATGTGATGACCACACTTGGGACAGACATCGATGTTGCGCTCCATCTCGGGCCGATAGAGCACCACATCGCACTGGGGACATTTGGACCAGATTCCCTCGGGAATGGACTTTTTGCTGCCCCCTTCCGTACGAATCGTGGCAGGGAGGAGATTTTTGAACCAGCTCATGGCGCTTACCTGCTACCTACTAATCAGAAGCGACTTTGGATTATACATCATCCATCGCCTGGCGCATTTCCCCCAGCAGCGCTGCAACCTTCTGCGGAATCTCCTCCGGGCGATCAGCCGATTCCGCGATTTTATTCACCAGCGCGCTGCCCACGATGACGGCGTCGGCGAATCGGGCCACACGGGCGGCCGAATCGGCATCTCGAATCCCGAAACCCACCCCCACCGGCAGATCGGTGGCGGCACGAATGGCGGCCAGCCGTTGCTCCACCTCGCTCATGTCCGGCACGGCGCTACCGGTCACACCCTTTATGGAGACGTAATACACGAACCCGGAGGCCGCCGCACATACCTTCCCGATGCGCTTCCCATCGGAGGTGGGCGCCAGCAGAAAGATGGGATCGATGCGCGCCTCTCGCAAAAGGGGGAGAAACTCTCCCGCCTCCTCGGGCGGCAGATCCACGGTGAGCACCCCATCCACCCCGGCCTTCGACGCAGCCCTGACGAAACTGGCATAACCCATCGCCTCGACGGGGTTCAGATAACCCATCAGCACCACCGGTGTACTCCCGTCCCGTTCCCGGAACCGGTGCACCATTTCCAGCACCTGGTGCAGGGTCACACCGTGGGCCAGCGCCCGTTCGTCGGCCAGCTGGATGGCCGGCCCATCGGCCATCGGATCGGAGAAGGGCACTCCCAGCTCGATGAGATCGGCGCCGGCCTCCACCATGGCATGCATCAGCGGAACGGTCACGCCGGGTTCGGGATCTCCCGCCGTGACGAATGGAACCAGCGCCTTGCGCCCACGCCGGCGCAAGGCCTCGAAACTTTCGGCAATCCGGCTCATACCTCGATCCCCTCCAGCGCAGCAACGGTATGGATATCCTTGTCCCCCCGACCGGAGAGATTGACCACCAGGGTGGTATCCTGTGCCATCTCCGGCGCCAGTTTCGCCGCATAGGCCAGTGCATGACTGGACTCCAGTGCCGGCATGATTCCCTCCAGGCGCGTCAGGGCATGAAAGGCTTCCAGCGCCTCTTGATCGGTCACCGCCACGTAGCGCACCCGGCCGATATCCTTGAGCCAGGCGTGTTCGGGACCTACGCCAGGGTAATCCAGTCCGGCGGAGATGGAGTGGGTCTCGATGATCTGGCCATCGTCGTCTTCCATCAGATAGGTACGGTTGCCATGCAGCACACCCGGTCTGCCAGCACACAAGGGAGCGGCATGGCGGCCGGTTTCCAGCCCCTCTCCCGCCGCTTCCACACCATACATGGCCACCGACTCATCCTCCAGGAAGGGGTGGAACAGGCCGATGGCATTGGAACCGCCACCCACACAGGCCACCAGCGCATCCGGCAGCCGACCGGTCTGCGCCAGGCACTGCTCCCGGGCCTCACGACCGATGATGGCCTGGAAATCCCGCACCATGGCGGGATAGGGGTGCGGCCCGGCCACGGTGCCGATGATATAGAAGGTGTCATCCACCGTGGTCACCCAGTCGCGCATCGCCTCATTGAGAGCATCCTTGAGGGTTCGGGAGCCAGAGGTCACCGGCACCACCTCGGCACCCAGCAGACGCATTCGATAGACATTGATGGCCTGACGGCGGATATCCTCCTCGCCCATGTACACCACACATTCGAGTCCGAGGCGGGCCGCGACGGTCGCGGTGGCCACTCCATGCTGGCCGGCACCGGTCTCGGCGATCACCCGCCGCTTGCCCATGCGTTTCGCCAACAGCGCCTGGCCGATGGTATTGTTCACCTTGTGCGCGCCGGTGTGATTGAGATCCTCCCGCTTCAGATAGATCCGCGCGCCACCCAGCTCCTGCGACCAACGCTCGGCATGGTACAGCGGAGAGGGACGCCCCACGTAGTGACGCAAATCGCGGTCAAACTCGGCAAGGAATTCGGGATCTTTCAGATAACGATCGTAGGCCTGGCGCAGCTCCTCCACCGGCCCCATCAGGGTCTCGGCGATGAAGCGTCCGCCGTAGGGGCCAAAGTGACCGCCCGCATCCGGGAAGTCGGCATAGTTCATGTCAGTCATCTATTTAATCTGAGCTAAAATCAATTGCAGTCAAATCGGTAAAACGTTTGAAACTCGCTGAAAACACCAGAATCAGGCAACGATAGAGCAGGACCCGAGACGAATGTTAGGCGGCTGACTCATGTTCAACATCCCAGCCTGGAAACAGCAGCACCGCCGGATGACAGCGCAGCGCTCTCGCCAGGACTTTCGCCCGCTCAACACCCAGCTGAATCCTGCCATTTTCAATTGCGGAGATGGTGGATTGGGGGATACCCGTCAACCTGGCCAAGTCGTTCTGGCTGAGCTCCTGGAACTCCCTGAGAATCCTCACAGACTCACCCACCGAAACCTCAACCGTCTTTTTTGCCTTGCGATAATCTTTCATGTTGCTTCCTCCGGTAATCATGGGGCGTACCCGACCACCTGGACGAACACCTTGTCTTCCTCAATCCTGTAGATAACCCGGTACTGGAGATTCAGACGGGAGGAACGATGTCCATTCCACTTTCCGCTCAACGACTCATCACATAACCCCTTCATCTGCCTGAGCCCCTGCGGTCCGGAGAGACGGACGATATCTTTCCATTCTTCGTACCGTTTCAGCACATCCACTGGAATCGAATCGAGCTTTCTGACCAGCCGCCTGTGTTCATATATCTCCCACATACCATATTTAGCATATATACCAAACGGGTCATGTCAACGGCCGGGCCGATAGATCAGCTTCCGTGCTCACAATGGAAGGCAGTCACATTACGCATGAATCGCGCCATCCGCCGTGGATCCTTCACCCCTTTCGAGGATTCCACACCACTGCTCACATCCAGCGCGTAGGGCTGTACTTGTGCCATCGCCGCCTGGACATTCTCCGGGGTCAACCCTCCCGCCAAAATCAATGGCTTGTCCAGATCCCGCGGGATCCGCGTCCAGTCGAACCGTTCACCGCTACCCCCTCGCAGCTCCCGGTGCCAGGCATCCAGCAGCAGACCCGCAGCGTCGGCATACCGAACAGATTCCCGCTGGACATCCATGTCTTCACGCATGGCCAGCGCCTTGACATAAGGTCGGCCATAGATACCGCAACATTCCGGCGGTTCATCGCCATGAAACTGCAACAGATCGAGAGGAACTCCGTCCAGCACCTCCCGAATCATCTGTTCCGAAGCATTCACAAACAGCCCCACTACAGTGACAAACGGGGGAAGCTGTTTGACGATGGCTCGGCCTTGGGCGATGGTTACGGCGCGCGGACTGGCCGGATAGAATACCAGCCCGACGGCATCCACCCCCAGCCGGGCAGCCGCCACGCCATCCTCGGGACGGGTGATACCGCAGATCTTGACCCGGACTCGCACCGGTTCCAGCACTCCTGTTGTCCAAAAGGTCAAGGTTATCATAAACCCCCTGTCGCTCGGAAAAACCTTTCTTGCTTGAAAAGCCAAGAACCAGACCACACATAGACGATAACCCTAAAAAAACCGTACAACAGGAGGCTATCAGAATGTTTGGTTCACCCTTTTTCAGTCCTTCGGGATTGTTGGAAGAGTTCGATCGTTTACAGAAACAGATGGATTCATTGATGAGCACCACATGGCCCGGGTTGACCAATATCCGCGCCGGCCGTGTCGGCGGTTTCCCGGCCCTGAACGTGGGTGCCACACCGGAAGAGGTCGAGGTGTACCTGTTCGCTCCAGGTATGGCACCGGATCAATTCGATATTTCTATCGAACAGAACGTATTGACCATCAGTGGGGAACGCAATGACCCGCCACCGGAAGGAGCACGCCAATATCTGCAGGAGCGTTTCAACGGCAAGTTCCGTCGCGTGGTTACCCTCCCCGATGACGTGGACCCGGAACAGGTGGAGGCGACTTACAAGAACGGTATCCTGCACATCCGCTTGAAACGGCAGGAGGCGACACGTCCCCATCGTATCGAAGTCAAGGCTTGAGGAGGTAGTACCGCAATGAGTGAACAAAAAGATATCGTACAGAGCAGTGGTGAAGGAAAGGAAGTGAGCCGGGCCGAGCAAAGCGCAACACCGGAGGTCATCCTGCGCCCCGCTGTGGATGTCTATGAAACCGACGAAGGGGTCACCGTAAAGGCGGATCTTCCCGGAGTAAGCAAGGAGAGTCTCAACGTCCAGGTGGACAAGGACTCCCTGACCATCGAGGGAACCGTATCCCTCGACGTTCCCGAGAACATGGAGGCGCGCTACGCGGAGGTGCAGTCCAGCCGTTACCGGCACAGCTTCACGCTGAGCCAGGATCTGGATACCTCGAAGATCGATGCCGAGCTGGTACAAGGCGTATTGACCCTCCGCATCCCGAAACGGGAGGAGGTGAAGCCGCGCAAGATCACAGTGAGCGCCGCCTGAACCGATCCGGTGCGCTCACCAGCATGAAACGAAAGGCGGGTTCCTCTGCGACCCGCCTTTTCCTCACATGGTACGCTTCAGCAGACGCCGCAACTCCGGCAACGGCCGGGTGTTGAGCACATCCTGCTTTTCCAGCCAGCCGCGGCGTGCCTGCCCCACCCCATATTTCAGGTTGTCGAAATCGAGCACGCTGTGGGCGTCCGAGTCGATACTCACCAGCACCCCCTCCTCCCTGGCCACGCGGCAATAACCGGGCAGCAGGTCGAGCCGCTCCGGGTGGGCGTTGAGCTCCAGGAAGCACCCCCGCTGGCGGGCGTGACGGATGATACGCAGCATGTCCACGTCATAGGGCTCCCGCTGCTGAATCAGCCGTCCGGTCGGGTGGGCGAGAATGGAGAAATGGGGCCGGTCCATGGCGCGCAGGATACGTTCGGTCTGCTTGCGGCGACTCAGGTTGAACTTGGAGTGCACCGCAGCCACCACCAGGTCCAGCTGTCCCAGTACGTCATCCGGCAGATCCAGCCGTCCATCCTCCAGAATGTCCACCTCGATCCCCTTGAGCAGGACGATACCCTCCAGCGTCTCGTTGAGACGATCGATCGCCTCCATCTGCTTGAGCAATCGCTCCGGCGTCAACCCCTTGGCCACGGTGAGCCGCCGCGAATGTTCGGTGATGGCCAGGTAGCGAAGCCCCCGCTCCCGCGCACCGAGCGCCATCTCCTCCAGGGTATGGTGGCCGTCGGTGGCCTTGGTATGGGCATGGAGGTCCCCTTCCAGGTCGGCGAGCTCCACCAGTTTCGGCAGCAGTCCCCGGCGGGCCGCTTCGATCTCGCCCTGGTTCTCCCGCAACTCGGGAGGGATCCAGGGCAGATCCACCGAGCGAAACACCGACGCTTCCGTAGCCCCTGCCACCCGCTCGCGGCCACGGAACACGCCATACTCGTTGATCTTGAGCCCGCGCTGGCGGGCCAGTGTACGAACGGCGATGTTGTGCGCCTTGCTGCCGGTGAAATAGTGCAGCGCCGCACCGTAGCTCTCCTCGCGCACCAGGCGGAGATCCACCTGCAAACCACACTTCAGGATCACCGTCGCCCGGGTGGACCCCTGGGAAACCACCTCCCGCACCTCGTCATAGCCGGTGAAACGTGCCATCACCGGACTCTCCGCGGCGGCGGTCACCAGGATGTCGATGTCGCCCACCGTCTCCCTGGCGCGGCGGTAGCTGCCGGCGATCACCACCCGATCCACCCCTTCGACGGCACGCAGGTACGCCACCAGCGGTTCGGCGTACTGGGCGGCCAGCGCCAGCTTGAACCGCCCGCTGCTCCCCACGCGGCTCTCCAGCGCATGGAGGATGTTCTGCTCGGTCTTGGCGCCGAAACCGGGCAGTTCACGCAGACGACCATCCTTGGCGGCGCGATGCAGCTGCTCGAGGGTGTGGATGTCCAGATCGTGGTAGAGCACCTTGACCCGCTTCGGCCCGAGGCCGGGAATGGTGAGCAGCTCGCTCAGATCGGGAGGCAGCCGCTTGTGCAGCTTGTCGAGCATCGCCGCATGGCCGGTTTCGAGGATCTCCTCGATCTTGGCCGCCAGATCCTGGCCGATACCCGGCAACCGGGTCAGATCCTCACCCCGCTGCAGCAGTGTCTTCACCTCGGTACCCAGACCGCGCAAGGTGCGAGCGGCATTGCGGTAGGCGCGTACCCGGAAGGGATTGGCCCCTTCGATCTCCAGGAGATCGGCGATCTCGTCGAAGATATCAGCGATGTCGGCGTTGTGGATGGGCATCTTCGGCTGTCCCAGATCCTTGGCCCGCTTCGGCCGGGGCATGACCCGGATGGAGCGGTCTCACGAAACTATCCCTTGATGCAGACCAGCGGCTCGAGACGCGCCACCTTGTGGGCAAGCCCCGCCTGGTGGGCCGCCTCCACCACGGCCGAGACATCCTTGTAGGCGCCGGGGGCTTCCTCCGCCACTCCCCGCCAGGAAGGGCTGCGGATCAGGATGCCACGCTGCTCCAGATCGGCAACCACCTGCTTGCCGCGCCACTGCTTCTTCGCCGCGTGACGGCTCATGGCCCGCCCCGCGCCGTGGCAGGCGGAACCGAACGAGAGCCGCTCCGATGCCTCGGTCCCCACCAGGATATAGGAGGCCGTACCCATGGTGCCGCCAATCAGCACCGGCTGCCCGGTATCGCGGAATGCTTCCGGCAGATCGGGATGACCCGGGCCGAAGGCGCGGGTCGCTCCCTTGCGGTGCACATAGAGCTGCCGCTTGCGGCCGTCCACTTCGTGCGTCTCCACCTTGCAGGTGTTGTGAGAAACATCATAGAGCAGCGTGAGCGTCGCCTGCGGCAGCAGTTCCAAAAACACCTCCCGCACCAGATGGGTGATGATCTGGCGATTGGCCAGGGCACAGTTGATGGCGGCGCGCATGGCGCCCAGGTACGCCTGCCCCACCGGGGAGTCGATGGGAGCGCAGGCCAACTCGCGGTCGGGGAGATGAATCCCATACTCGGCCGCCGCAATCACCATCTTCTTCAGAAATTCGGTGCCGATCTGGTGACCCAGGCCACGGGAACCGCAGTGGATACTGACGAGAACATCGTTCTCCTTCACCCGAAACGCCTTCGCCACCACCTCGTCGTACACTTCGGTGACCTGCTGGATCTCCAAGTAGTGATTACCGGAACCGAGCGTGCCCATCTCGCTGCGCTGCCGCTTGCGGGCCTGTTCGGAGACATGCTCCGGCTCTGCTCCCGCCATGCATCCCCGCTCCTCGGTGTGAGCCAGATCGTCCGCGGTGCCATACCCCTGCTCCACGGCCCAACGGGCACCCCCTTTCAGCATCGCCTCCATCTCCGTCGGCGAGAGGTGAATGGCGCCGGTACTGCCGACCCCGGCCGGGATCTTGTAGGCCAGCATATCGGCGAGTCGCTGCTGAATCGGCAGGATGTCCGTCACCGTGAGACCGGTGTAGAGATTACGGACACCGCACGAGATGTCGAACCCCACACCACCGGCCGAAACCACCCCGCCCCGCGCGGGGTCGAAGGCCGCAACACCCCCGATAGGAAACCCGTATCCCCAGTGGGCATCCGGCATGGCATAGGCCGCCTTCACGATTCCCGGCAGCGTCGCCACGTTGGTGATCTGCTCGAACACCTTCTGATCCATCTCCCGGATCAACCGCTCATCCCCATAGATGAGCGCCGGGACCCGCATCTCACCCTGCGGTTCGATATGCCAGCTGTAATCGGTGTGTCGGGAAAACTGCGCAGTATCCATCGAAACCCCTCTCCTGAACCCACCTCGTCATACATCCACCACACATTCCGCGATCCAGCGCCCGTGTTCGTCCCGGCCCACATGCAGGCCGGTATAGGTGGCCCCCTTCACCTCCACCGCCGGCCGATGACGCTCACGATCCACATGCTCCCCCCATGCCTTGCCACGCAACACCTTTCCCTTATGGATGATCACTTCGAAGCGACCGAACAGCATCTTTCTCGATGCCATCTCGAAGACGACGGCGTTGAGCCAGTCCACCAGCAAAAGCTCGAGGTCCGGCGCTTCGCACCGGATCGTTGTCACCCGTTCCGGTTCGATGGACGCCGGTTCGGTGATCACCGCCACCAGCGCCATTGCCGCTTGTTCGAACGCCTCCTCCACCGTTCTGCCGATACCGCGCACACCCACATCCGCTTCGTGGGGGAAATGCTGCCATTGTGCCCGGATTTCGCTCCCTCCGCTCGAACGATTCTCGGCCTCTTGTGTCATGTTCTCGTCCGGCCCTCTCTCAATCTCAATCTCCGGTGAAAATTCACCTTTTCCGGCCAAAATTTTGCACAGAAGAGCCTCCCCCTTCTCCTTTACACTCTCCTCACACGGAAGTAATTGGGTTGATACACCACCCTTTCAAGGGAAGCATCTCCTTCGAGGGTAGGGACACCCTCTCTCATCAAAACATTCGAGGAGGTACAAACCATGAAATGGCTGCACAAGATGACACTGAGCACTGGCCTGTTCATTTTTCCGACCATGCTGCCGGCCCATCTCCCGGAGAATGGGTGAACGTGGACAGGGAGGACAAAGGCATTACCCGGCCCATCATCTCCCCTTCCACTTTTTTACCGGACCATCTTTTCGGATTGCCGGGAACTCACAAAGCGTCTAGACTGTCTACTTTACTACCGATTAACCAAAGGGGGCGACCTGGCTTCGACGCGGGTAGCGAAACCGGAGGTGCATGCCGAGGCGCAGTTTCCCTCGTAAATCCAACTGCACTCAAAGATAGTTGCCAACGACGACAACTACGCTCTGGCTGCTTAAACCAGCCAGCCTCCGACCCGGGCCTGTGCTTGTGCACCCGGATTCGGGGGTCGACTCTCACAAGCTCGCTCTGAAGCCCGTCCGGGGTGGATGAGCTAAAATCTTTTCCGGACTCGCCGTCTGCCTTCCCTGCCAGTCGGGTAGCAGGCGGTCAAACCAAAAGACTCGGCTAAGCATGTAGAGCCAAAGGCGGAGTACCTGCGGACGCGGGTTCGATTCCCGCCGCCTCCACCA
>CAZKYF010000010.1:0-101326 GCA_964557025.1 uncultured Chromatiales bacterium
CAGGGACGGGGCTTTGCGGTGGTAGCGGATGAGGTAAGAGGGTTGGCGAACCGCACGACGGAAGCGACGCGGGAGATTGCCGAGATGGTCAAGGTGATCCAGTCGGGTACAGAAGCAGCGGTTACCTCCATGGAAACCGGACGCAAGGAGGCGGAGCATGGTGTGGAGATGGCCAACCAGGCGGGTACTTCGCTGGAGCAGATTGTGCAGATGGTGGGAGAGCTTTCGGCCCGCATTGAACAGATTGCGGCAGCAAGCCGAAGCCAGTCGGAAATGACCCATCAAGTTACCTCCAACGTAGCAACGGTAGCCGAGATCAGTGAGCAGACCGAGCAGGATGCCCGACTTTGCGCCGCTTCCAGTTCCAAACTGGCCAAACTGGCGGAAGAGCTGCGTGGAATGGTGGGACAGTTCAGGATCTGATTTTTGCCAGGAAGTGAGTGGCCCGCGGTCGGCAGACTGCGGGCTTTTTTTTTGCCGTCCGGTAAAGAGACAATGCTGTTTCACGGTTTATCCATATCGTCCTGGTTGTCCTAGGCAATCGATTGCCGCCGTGGTGGTGGTGTTGCCCTTCTTCCCCTTCGCAGTCTGAAATGGCTCGTTCTTCAATTGTCGATATCCAATTGATTTTCTTGCGTATTCGTTTTTTCTCGTCGTCTCTTCCCAGGTTGGCATGTCGATTGCAAACTCCCTTTTGAGGGTGAAGGGGCCTTCGGTACGTACAGTCAGGAGGAATGCCGTGGACAAGATGCTTTATGTGGGAATGAGTGGTGCGAGGCAGCGCATGTTGGCCCTTCGTTCCGTCAACAACAATCTCGCCAATACCACCACCACCGGCTTTCGGGAGGATCTGAACCAGTTTCGCAGTATGCCGGTATTTGGCCCCGGCCATCCTACTCGAGTCTACGCCATGGACGAACGTCCGGGAATCAACTTTGCTCCGGGGCCTTTACAGCATACCGGCCGTGAGCTGGACCTGGCCATCGATGGGGAGGGGTGGTTCACGGTGCAGGCGCCTGACGGCAGTGAAGCGCTTACTCGCGCCGGTAATCTCACCATCGGTCCCGGAGGGTTGCTGATGACCGGCACCGGACACCTGCTGATGGGTGATAACGGTCCCATTGCCTTACCGCCGGCTGAAAGCATCACCGTGGGGCGGGACGGAACCATCTCCATTCGCCCAGTGGGACAGTCGGCACAGGCGCTGGTGGAGGTAGGGCGTATCAAGTTGGTCAATCCTCCTCGAGACGAGTTGGAAAAGGGAGAGGACGGGCTGGTGCGTTTGAAGGATGGAGGACTTGCCACACCCGATATCAATGTGCGTGTACAGCAAGGAACGCTGGAGGGAAGCAACGTCAATCCGGTCCAGGCAATGGTGGAGATGATCAATCTGCAGCGCCAATATGAGATGCAGGTGAAGATGATGAAGACCGCAAACGACAATGCAGAGGCTGCCGAGTCACTGCTGCGGATCAGCTAAGGGGGAGTGAAACAATGAATCCAGCGTTATGGGTAGCAAAGAGCGGACTTGATGCACAGCAGACCCGGCTCAATGTGGTTTCCAACAATCTGGCCAACGTCAGCACCACCGGCTTCAAGCGTTCGCGGGCGGTGTTTGAAGATCTGCTCTATCAGAATGTGCGGCAAGTAGGAGCGCAGACCAGCCAGGATACTACCCTTCCTTCAGGGTTGATGCTCGGGACCGGGGTACGTACCGTTGCCACTGAGAAGCTGCATACTCAGGGTAACATCGTACAGACCGGTAATTCATTAGATATGGCTATCCAGGGGCGAGGTTTTTTTCAGATCCAGCGCCCTGACGGCCAGATTGCCTACTCCCGTGATGGGTCGTTCCATCTGGATGCCCAGGGACAGCTGGTGACCGCCAACGGTTATCTGATCCAGCCAGGGATTGCAATCCCTGAAAATGCCAAGAGTGTGACCATCGGTGTGGATGGGGTGGTGACCGTTACGCTGCCGGGGGATGCCCAGCCGACTCAGGTGGGTGCGATTCAGCTGGCCGATTTTATCAATCCAGCGGGACTGGAGCCGGTGGGTGAAAATCTCTTTCTGGAGACCGCCGCCAGCGGAGCCCCACAGGTGGGCACGCCGGGACAGCAGGGGTTGGGTACGGTACTGCAGGGAAGTATAGAGGGTTCCAACGTCAATGCGGTGGAAGAGCTGGTAAACCTGATTGAGACCCAGCGCGCTTATGAGATG
The DNA here is from genome assembly GCA_964557025.1 of uncultured Chromatiales bacterium. Lineage (GTDB taxonomy): Bacteria > Pseudomonadota > Gammaproteobacteria > Thiohalospirales > Thiohalospiraceae > DRMK01. The sequence continues at coordinate 2,221 of CAZKYF010000010.1, forward strand.
AACTCCAAGGCCATCTCAACCACCGATCAGATGCTTCAATATGTCACACAGAACCTGTAGGTGATTGATATGAAATTGCCGTTTCTATTGTTCTCGCTTTCATTGTCGATATTGGCTGGTTGCAGCAGTACACCACAGGTGGTTCAGCGGGATCCTGCCTATGCGCCGGCACGCCCGGTTCCAGTGCCCGCCCAAAGGAACGCGGGGGCCATATTCCAGTCCACCGCGGGACTTTCTCTATTCCGGGATGCGCGGGCCCGGCGGGTGGGGGATATCCTCACAGTCAAGCTCGCAGAGAAAACACAGGCCCGCAAGAGTGCCAAGACCAATACTTCGAAAAGCCATGAGTTCAAGGCGGACAATCCAACGCTGTTTGGAGCTCAAGTCCAGTTCAATGCGCCGGGCATGATGCCGCTGTCCAGCTACAAGGACAATACACTGGCTGCCGCCTTCGGTTCGGAGCGGAAGTTTGGTGGAGCTGGAGACAGTACCCAGAGCAATAGTCTGAGTGGAAATATTACAGTCAGTGTGGTGGAGGTGCTGGCCAATGGCTATCTGGTGGTGCGGGGGGAAAAGACCCTGTCTTTGAATCAGGGCAGTGAGTACATTCGGGTTGCCGGTATCGTTCGACCGCAGGACATCGGTCCGGACAACACGGTTCTCTCCAGCAAATTGGCCGATGCTCGCATCAGTTACGGAGGTAACGGCATGATTGCGGAATCCAATCGTCCCGGCTGGTTGGCCCGTACCTTGGGAGCCATCTGGCCCTTTTGACCCTTGCTGCAGGGAACACCGGTCTGCCAAGTACGAATCCTGCACCAAAAAGATCGTTTTTCCTGTCTTTGATTTCGGTATTTGCACAGTGTTGGTGCGGGCTTCTTTTGTCGGTGCCGTTCACTTTATTCGCCTGAAAATCAAATTCCTTTTTTAATCAGTTCACTAGCGGAATGTGTCCGCTTTTTCTCCACAATGGTCCAATGTTTGCACTGGCTGCCAGCGGGAATATGTGGACTATTGGCTATGCAAGGAGAAACGGGGTGAACAGAAAATCATCGAACGGGATAACGAAAGCAGCCGTGGGACTCCTCGCGCTGCTGGGGGTGACCTTCGCCGTTGCAGAAAGTGGCTCGCAGACCGTGACTGACGGAGCGGCAGCATCGCCTGTACAAATGACACCAGCGGGAGAGGCCGGCGTGGAGGTCAGACCGGCGGTGCTTAGTGGGGAAGTACCTGCAGAGGAGAAACCAGTGGAAATACTGGAAGGGTTCAAGAACTTGAGCCGTGAGAGTGCAGAATGCGTCTCCTGCCACCGGGAAAAGACTCCCGGCATTTATCAGATGTGGGGTGATTCCAAACACTACGCTGCCAATGTGGGTTGCTATGAGTGCCACAAAGCGGATCCTTCCGACAAGGATGCCATCAAGCACAAGGATCACGTTATCTCCATCATCGTTTCACCGAAGGATTGCGGGCAGTGCCATGAGAAAGCCGCTGCTGAGTTCGATGCCAGCCATCATGCCACTGCCGGGAACATCCTGGGCTCTCTGGACAATGTGCTGGCGGAGGTGGTGCAGGGCGCACCGTTGCTGAATGGCACCTCACCGGTGGTGACTATGGGGTGTGCCGGTTGCCATGGTTCCATCGTGCGGGTGGAGTCGGACGGTTCTCTGGATCCTTCCACCTGGCCCAATACCGGCATAGGGCGCATAAATCCGGATGGTTCCAAGGGTGCCTGCTCCGCCTGCCATCTGCGCCACACCTTCGATGTGGCTCAGGCGCGCCAGCCCGAGAACTGTGGCCGCTGCCACCTCGGCCCGGATCATCCGCAGAAGGAGATCTATGAGGAATCTATCCATGGCATCAACTACCGGGCCCATAAGGACAAGATGAATCTGGATTCCGACAAGTGGATCGTCGGGGAGGACTACAGTGCTGCGCCCACCTGTGCCACTTGCCACATGTCGGCCACCAAGGATTTGCCCGTGACTCATGACATCGGGTCACGTATCTCCTGGGATCTGCGTTCACCCATCTCCACCAAAATTGATGCCAAGGCCATCAAGGCTGGCAAGAAGGTGAAGCCCTGGCTGGAGCGACGCAAGGACATGAAGAATGTCTGTACCTCCTGTCATGGTCGCAGCATGATTGACAATTTTTACATGCAGCTGGATGCCGCAGTGGAGCTTTACAACGAGAAGTACGCCAAGCCGGGCATGAAACTGATGAAGCTGCTCAAGGCAGAAGGGTTGCTCACGGAGACCAAGTTCGATGAAGAGGTGGAGTGGACTTGGTTCTACCTCTGGCATCATGAGGGTCGCCGTGCCCGTCATGGCGCCGCCATGCAGGCCCCGGATTACGTCCAGTGGGAAGGATTCTATGAGATGGCTCACCGTTTCTATATCGAGATGGTGCCACAGATCCGTGAAATTGCTGAACAGGCGGAAAAGGATGGCAAGCATGAAGCGGCACAGAAGGTGCAAGCTGCCCTTGACGAGGTGCTCAATTCAGAGATGCACCGCTGGTTTTTGGGGCAGGAGCCACCCAAGTCATGGTCGCCTGCTGACAGTGATAACCACGGTTTCAAACTGAAATCCAAGGAGTAAATAGAGAAGGGAACCGCCATCACCTGCCTGGCGGTGGCGCCGGGCAGGTGGTTTTCGCAGTGGATGGATGGGGTGCTCCGTTGAACAGGACACGGCAGGCCCAAATTCCTTGTCAGAGTCTTCCGCAATGAACAATCGTCTGTTTTTCTCCTTGTTGCTATTGTTTCCTCTCGTCGCCGCATCCGAGTCCCAACCGCTGAGTGACGAAGCGTGCCTCGACTGTCACGGGGTAACAGGGTTTGCCGTACCCACCGGAGAGACCGGGGATTCCCCGATGCGGTCGTTGGACATCAACGCCAGTGCGTTGCACCAGAGCGTCCATGGGGAGCTCTCTTGTGTGGGATGTCATGCGGATATCGAAGAGCTGCCTCATGGCGATGATGGGCTGGAGGCAGTGGATTGTGTCACCTGTCATGTCCGGTTGGCAGAGGAGGTGGAAAAGGGGCAGCGGCGGGGGCGTCGAGTGAGAGGAGATTCGAGCAGTCGGGAAAAGACCATCCTCAACACAGAGCGATATCGCCGCTCCATTCATGGTGATCCTTCCATCGAAGACAACGCTGCATGCCAGGTTTGTCATACCGCCCATTATGTTTATCGTTCCGATGACCCACGTTCCACGACATACCCCGGAAATTCCCCAAAGCTGTGCGGGAGCTGCCATATTGCGGAGCTGGAGGCGTATCGCACCTCCGTTCACGGCGCCAATTTGCGGCGGCCATGGCGGGGAGAGAGTGCCACGTGCAGCGATTGCCATACGGCCCACCGGATCACCGGAGAGAAACTGACCGCTCATCGTTTGGTCACCGAGTCCTGTGGAGACTGTCATCGTCTGGAGGTGGAGTCATACCTTGCAACTACCCATGGTGCCTTGGCTTGGCTGGGCAGTGACAAGGCAGCCAAGTGTGCCAGTTGTCACCGGCCCCATGCTACTCATGCCATCGACGATCCGCTTTCGTTGGTCAGCACCGAGAACAAGCTGGCCACGTGTCGGGAGTGCCATGAGGACGCCAATACCAACTTCATCCAGTACCGCGTGCATGGCAATACCCATGATTTCGAAAAGTATCCCTACATGTGGCTCACCGCAAAGATCATGGTGGGGATCGTGTTGTTCGTGCTGGTATTCTTCTACCTCCATTCCATGCTCTGGTTCTACCGGGAGATCCAGTCGAGGGTGATCGAGTGGCGGGTGGTGGATTCCCGTCGTTATCCCTATCGGGTGAAACGGCCACACAAGAAAAGTGACAAGCATTTCCGCCGTTTCTCTTGGCAGTGGCGTCTCAATCATTGGGCCGTGGCGCTTTCGGTGATGACCTTGGTGTTCACCGGGATGTCGGTGATGTATGCCAATTCACCATGGGCGGTCTGGGTGGTGGAGATGGCAGGCGGTCACGAGCGGTTCACCACCGTCCATCGTTTCGCTGCGGTGGTATTCATGGCGGCGGTCATGGGCCATGCGATAGCGGTGATTCGCAACATTCGCCGCAACCCCGATTTCGATTGGTTCGGGCCCGACTCCCTGTTGCCGCGTAAAAAGGACTGGGAGGACATGGTCGGGCAATTCAAATGGTTCTTCGGCAAGGGAGAACAGCCTGAGTTCGATCGCTGGACCTACTGGGAGAAGTTTGATTACTGGGCGGTTTACTGGGGAGCGTTGGTGATCGGAATCTCCGGCATGATGCTTTGGTTCTCGGATATCATTGGTAACCTTTTGCCAGGGTGGGTGCTCAATGTGGCCACCATCGCTCATGGCGTCGAGGCATTTCTGGCGGTGATGACCTTGTTTGTGGTGCATTTCTTCAACAACCATATCCGCCCCGGCAAGTTCCCACTGGACATCGTCATGTTCAGTGGGACCTGGGATCTGGAAGAGTTTAAGGAAGAGCGTCCCGCAGAGTACAAGCGGCTTGTGGAGAGCGGTGAGCTGGAGAAATATCTGGTGCCACCCCCTAGCAGGACAAAGGTCCGGATTTTCCGTCTGCTCGGATTTTCCTTGCTCGGGATCGGGTTCGTCCTCCTTGCGCTGGTGGTACGGGGGTTCTTACACGGGGGGTTGGTATAAAAGGGAGCAGCCGGATGAACAGCTGTGGGGTTAATGCGGGACCAGAAAGAGGCTTGCTAATCCAAGGAAGGAGAAGAAGCCGACTACATCGGTGATCGTGGTGAGAACCACTCCCCCTGCCAGCGCTGGATCTGCACCCAGTTTGCGGAGCAGCAGTGGAATAACCACCCCGGCTACTGCAGCCACCAATAGATTGATGGTCATTGCAGCAGCGATTACGGCACCCAGGCCGGTATCGTTGAACCACCACCAGGCCACCAAGGCGATCACCAGTCCCCACACCAAGCTGTTGAGCAAACCCACTGTCGTCTCTTTGAGCAGCAGCTTGCGGGCGTTGTGGTCACCTACCTGATCCAGCGCCAGACCGCGGATGACCAGGGTCATGGTCTGGCTTCCTGCGATGCCGCCCATGCTGGCGACGATTGGCATCAGCACCGCCAGTGCCACCAACTGCTGGATGGTACCGTCGAATAGTCCAATGACCCAGGAGGCGAGGAATGCGGTCATCAGGTTGATCCCGAGCCAAAGGGCGCGGCGGCGGGCACTGGGGATTACAGGGGCGAACAGATCCTCTTCCTCATGGAGGCCCGCCATGCTCATCAAAGAGTGTTCCCCTTCTTCCCGGATCACATCTACCACGTCATCGATGGTGATGCGTCCGAGCAGGAAGCCCTTATCATCTACCACTGGTGCACTCACCCAGTCATGAAGCTCGAACAGTTTGGCCACCTCATGGGCGGGCATATCGGCCGGGATGGCCTCCACATCGTGCTGCATGATTTCATCGATGGTGGCCTCTGGAGGGCTGGTCAACAATGTGGTCAGTGGTACCACCCCCATGAATTTCCCTTCCCGATCCACGACCATCAGGGTGTCGGTGTGTTCGGGTAATTCTTTGTGCCGGCGCAGGTAACGGAGTACGACATCCACGGTGATGTCGGCCCGCACCGTGATGGTATCCATATTCATCAAGCCGCCGGCGGAATCCTCGGGGTAGGAGAGTGCCGACTCCAGGCGCAACCGGTTCTGCTCGTCCATGGAGCGCAGCACCTTGTTGAACACCTCGTCCGGCATGTCCGGCAGGATGTCAGCCAGGTCGTCCGTCTCCAGGCCGGTGGTGGCAGCCACCAGTTCATGGGGCTCCATCTTTCGAATCAGCTCGGCACGCAGATTGTCGTTGACGTGAACGAGAACATCGCCTTCCAGCTTGGTGCGCACCAGATCCCATGCCAACTCGCGTTCGTCGGCAGGCAGTGACTCCAATAGATGGGCCACTTCGGCGGAGTTCATATTACTGAGCAGCTGCAGGGCCTTGCCGTAGGCGCGGCTGCGCAATGCCTCGCTGAATTCCTCTTCCACACTGATGATGTTTTCCGCAGTGTTGTCTGACATGCTATTTCCCGGGGGGCGGTCTTGCGGCGTTTTGTGCCGGTGAATCAAAAAGTGTGCAGAGTTTACCAGAGGAAGCGGTATCGGCGTTATCGAAAATTGTTGTCAGGCAGTATAAGAGCAGCTCTGTGGTTGAGTGTCTCTGGGGTTGTGTGTAAGATACGCGAAAAAATTATTCTTAAATGCAGCCTCCCCCTCGTTGTTTGAAGACCGAATGCATAGAACGATAGAGACGATTTCTAGCCGCTATGGTGCCCACGCGATGAGGCTGCTGCGTAAGCTGGTGCGCACCCAGAAGCGCCGGGTAAAGATGAGCGTGGATGTGGGCATACTGGTATTTTCATTGTGGTTTGCCTTTTGTCTGCGCCTTGGTTCCTTTTGGCCCGAGGAGATCAATGAATTCTGGTGGCTGTTTTTCTTGGCGCCGTTATTGGCCATTCCGGTGTTCTTTCAGTTTGGTATGTATCGGACGGTGGTGCGCTATGTGAGCAGCGCCACTGTGTTTACCATCGGCAAGGCGGTAAGTCTGCACGTGTTGCTGTTGGTGTTTCTGACGGTACTGATTCGCAATGAAGGGATTCCTCGCTCAGTATTCATTCTCTACTGGTTGATCGGTTTTACCCTATTGGTGAGCTCCCGGTTATTGGCCCGGGATCTCTATTGGTGGTTTCAGCGCCGGCAGCATCCCCCAGCCTATGCCATCATCTTCGGTGCCGGTAAGGCGGGCGCTGAGCTGGCCTCGACGCTGCAGGCGGGACGGGATATCTTTCCGGTCGCTTTTGTCGATGACAAAAGCAAGCTTCACAACCGTGAAGTCGCCGGGTTGAAGGTCTTTCCCCGCAGTAAACTGGAAAGTCTGATCAAGCAATATGGGGTCGGACAGATATTGCTGGCAATTCCTTCGGCATCTCCGGCGCGACGTAAGGAAGTGCTTGCCTACTTCGAGCATTTTCCGGTCCGTGTCCAGACGGTCCCTTCGCTGTCTGATCTGGTGTGGGGACGTGCTTCGGTTGACAATCTGCGGGATATCGACATCGAGGATCTGCTGGGACGGGCTCAAGTGCAGCCGGATAAACGACTCATGGGGGAGTGTATTACCGGAAAGTCGGTGGTGGTTACTGGGGCAGGAGGCTCCATCGGCTCAGAGCTGGCGCGGCAGATCCTTGTTTTGAAGCCAACACGCCTGGTGTTGTATGAAGCCTCCGAGTATGCCCTGTATCAGATCGAGAGAGAGCTAAGAGCGTATCTTCGCTCCCACCGTGAAGAGCTGGCTGATACAGAGGTTGTTCCCATCCTGGGTACCGTGACCGATGAACGGACCGTTACAGAGGTGTTCCGCGCTTTCAGGGTCCAAACGGTATATCATGCAGCGGCGTATAAACATGTTCCCCTGGTGGAACAGAATCTGATCAGCGGGATTCACAATAATATCTTCGGGACGCTTTATGCAGCCAAGGCTGCCATTGATGCCGGGGTGGCAACTTTTATCTTGATCTCGACAGACAAGGCGGTCAGACCCACCAGCGTGATGGGGGCCACCAAACGGATGGCCGAGATGTTATTGCAAGGGCTTGCCAGTAACAACCATGTCACTTGCTTCAATATCGTCCGGTTCGGAAATGTGCTTGGTTCTTCAGGTTCGGTGGTCCCCCTTTTTCGGGAACAGATTGAACAGGGTGGGCCGGTTACCGTAACCCATCCAGAAGTGTATCGTTACTTCATGACCATCCCGGAGGCGGCGCAGCTGGTGATTCAGGCAGGGGCCATGGGAACGGGTGGAGAGGTATTTGTCCTCGATATGGGAGAGTTGGTGCGTATCGATAGTTTGGCGCGCAAGATGATAGCTGTCAGCGGATATTCTGTGCGGGATGAGAACAATCCCAATGGCGATATTGCCATTGAATATACAGGGCTGCGTCCGGGAGAGAAACTGACCGAGGAGCTTCTCATTGGAAGCAATGTTACCAAGACTGAGCATCCTCGCATTCTGCGGGCCGAGGAGGGTTTTCTTTCTTGGCCGGAACTGCTCAAATTCCTCGAACGCTTTGAGCAGGCTTGTGCGGAACGGAATACCGAGGTGCTGCGTAGCCTTCTCGAAGAGGCAGTGGAGGAGTACCGACCGCAGTGCGGGATTCAGGACCGAATGTGGCTCGAGACTCATCCAGAAAACCGATCTGTTCATTAAAAGGCCGAGAGGCACGTCGGGGGGATTCTCAGGGAAGAAGCGTGATGACGTTTTTGCTGTGAAGTACGGCGGCGCAGCGGTATATGCGATGTTGCCGGGGAATGCAAAGATGACCAGCGTAAGGTATGCGCCAGAGTAGGGCGTCATTCTGGTGCCGGCCATGATTGTTTATGTTTAAGAATATACTGGTAATATGTATTGGAAATATCTGTCGCAGTCCAATGGCTGAGGCATTGCTTCGGGAGCGGTTGCCGGCAGATGAAAGAGAGTTTGAGGTACAGTCGGCGGGGCTTGGGGCGCTGGTGGGGCATCCCGCCGATGAGATCGCTCAGAAATTGATGCATCGGGAAGGGATCGATATCTCCGGCCATCGCGCCAGGCAGGTGGACAGCAAGTTGGTTCACTGGGCCGATCTGATCCTGGTCATGGAAACATCACAGAAAAAAGCGCTGGAGGCCGATGAGCCCAGCGCGAGGGGGAGAGTCTATCGTTTGGGGGAATGGGGGGATTTTGATGTTCCAGATCCCTATCGTCAGCCTGAAAAGGCATTTGAGCAGGCCCTCACGTTGATCTCCCAAGGTGTATCAGAGTGGATACCAAAGCTTAGGGGGTAGCGTGTCGATGATGGCAAGGCTGAGTTTATTATTGGGGATGGCTTTGTTGGTTACGGGCTGCGCCATGTCACCGGGGATGAATATGTCCACCGGTTCCGTGGCGCCGGGAGTGGAGATCATCCCTATTACCGCAAAGCTGATTGCTGAACAGGAGAGGGCTCGGGTCAGGGACGTTCCGGCTGGTTTCAAGGTGCTCAACGGTGAGAATGAAGAAGAGCGATATGAATATTATATCGGGCCGCGGGATATCCTTTCGATTACTGTCTGGGACCACCCTGAGCTGACCATTCCTGCCGGCCAGTTCCGCGCAGCGGAGACGGAAGGACACCGGGTTGCCGCGGACGGCACCATTTATTATCCCTATGCCGGCAGGGTACATGTCGCGGGCAAGACGCAGGCAGAAGTGCGGGAGATTCTGACCGAGAAACTGTCAAGACAGATTGCCAACCCACAGTTAGATGTAAAGGTGGTGGGTTTTCGTAGCCAAAAGGCCTATGTGGTGGGGGAGGTGGAAAATCCTGGATTTCAGCCCATAACCGATGTGCCATTGACGGTGATGGATGCTATTGCCCGGGCTGGCGGTGTTACTCCAGAAGGGGATCGGAGTCATGTCATCCTGAGCCGTGACGGGGTCAACTACACTATCAATCTGCTGGATATCGTACAGCGGGGGGAGATCTCCAGAAACATCCTTCTAAAGGATGGGGATATCCTGAATGTTTCAAACCGGAATCGGCGCAAGGTGTTTGTCTTGGGAGAGGTGGTCAATCCTTCTTCCATCTATATTCCACGAGGACGAATGACGCTCTCCGAGGCGATCAGTGATGTGGGGGGTGTCAACCCGAGGACTTCCAATCCGGCGCGTATCTATGTCATCCGGGGTACTGCGGAACGCCCGGAGGTGTATCAGCTCAATGCCAAGAATCCTGCGGCCCTGGTACTGGGGGACCATTTCCAGCTCCGACCAAGAGATGTGGTCTATGTGGCGACCGCAGGCGTTACACGCTGGAACCGTCTGATCCAGAATCTGTTGCCTACCGCGACTCTGTTGCGGGATCTCGCGGATATCGACTCCACGATTGGGGACAGGAACTATTAGTCGATAGGCGAGCCATGAATCCCGCTGGTGAGTGTGTTGCTTGCGGGATACTGTTTTCGGTCGCCCCGAGGGGTTGGGCAGAGTGGCCTGATAATGAGCATGAACAGATATGTCTTCTGACTTGATTGAAAAGCATGTGGAACCTCCGCGTGAGGAGCTGGATTTCAACAGTGTTGTTTCGGCACTCCTCGAATCCTGGTTCCTGGTAGTGGTCATCGTGGGTCTGGTTACTGTTGCAGGTGTTGCCTATGTGATGACTGCAAAACCGGTCTATCAAGCCGATGCGGTACTGCAAGTGGAGCGGACTGCGAAAGGAATCAGCGCCTTGACCGATATCTCCCGGTTCTTCGAAGAGCAGTCGGATATCGTTTCGGAGTTCGAAATCATCGGTTCGAGGATGGTGCTGGGACAGGTGGTCGACAACCTCAAGCTCTATATCAATGCCACCCCCGAAGGGATGTTCAGCGGTGGGCGCTCAGTTCGAATCGAGACGTTTGAAGTGCCGGACAAGTATCTGGGAAAACCCTTCCGGCTAGTGACACTGAAGGGAGAGCGCTATCGGTTGCAGAATGAGGACGGCAAGACGATTCTCAAGGGACGGGTGGGTGAACCGGCCAGTGCTTCCTTGCGCAGAGGGGGGGAGATCAAACTCTTCGTTTCGGATTTACAGGCAAATCCCGGTGATGAATTCATCGTTAGCCATAGTCCCCGTCTGGACGTTATCGATATGTTGAAGAGCCAGCTTCGGCTGGAGGAGCGGGGTACCGATTCGGGCATTATCCGTATCAGTCTCGAGGGGACGGATCCAGTGAAGATTGCTGACATCGTCAATGAGGTGACCAGCATCTACGTCCGTCAGAATGTGGAACGCAAGTCGGCCGAAACCGGAAAGACTCTAGCCTTCCTGGAGAAGCAGCTTCCCAAATTGCGTGAGCAGATGGAGGCTGCTGAGGCGGCGCTGAATAACTATCGTTTCAAACGTGGTTCCATTGACCTGCCGCTGGAGACCCAATCACTGCTTCAGCGAGCGGTAGCCATTGAATCTGAACTGTCTGAATTGAAACGAACGCGCGAGGCGCTGATTAAGAAATTCACCGAGGAGCATCCGCGCATTCAGGCGCTGGATGCGCAGATCGAAAGCCTGGCCTCTGAACTGGCTGAGGTGGAAGAGACCACCAAAAAGCTGCCCACCACCCAGCAGGAGATCCTGCGCCTGACACGCAATGCCGAGGTGGCTTCCCAGCTCTATACCACACTGTTGAACAATGCACAGGAGCTGAAGGTGGTCAAGGCGGGTACGGTCGGGAATGTCCGGGTCATCGATCCCGCCGTCCCACCGCTCAAGCCGGTGCGTCCAAAAAAGGCGTTTGTCGTGGCGATGAGTTTTGTTCTGGGGTTGTTGCTTGCTATAGCGGCAGCCGTCGTTCGTAAACGGATGCAGGCTGGCGTAGAGGATCCCGAGCTGGTGGAGAAGCAGCTGGGATTGCCGGTCTATGCCACGGTGCCGTTGAGTGACAAACAGAGAGAGCTGAATCGCCGTCAGAAGAAGGGAGAAAAGGTTAATCTGGTGCTGGCTACGGTGGAACCGGATGACCTGGCGGTGGAGAGCATGCGTAGCCTGCGGACTTCGCTCCATTTTGCTCAGCTGGACGCCAAGAACAACATCATCATGATTACCGGTCCGGCACCGGGGGCGGGAAAGACCTTCGTTGCTGCGAATCTAGCGACCATCCTGGCAAGCAGTGGCAAAAGGGTCCTTCTGGTGGATGCTGACATGCGCAAGGGCCGCCTGCATGCCTTATTTGGTCTTTCTCGCGAAGGGGGGCTTTCTGAGCTTATCGCCGGAAACAAGGAGGTGGAAGAGGTGATTCGTGCTACTGGCGTGACTGACCTCGATTTTGTCTCTACTGGCAAACGGCCACCAAATCCCGCCGAACTGCTGCTGCATGAGAGGTTTGCGACCTTCCTTGAGGAGGCTTCAGACTCCTATGATCATGTCGTTATTGATACCCCGCCAGTACTGGCGGTTACCGATGCTGCGATCATTGGGAGGCTGGCCGGTGCCACATTGATGGTGCTCAAGGATGGGCAGCACCCTTTGCGCGAGATCGAACAAAGCATCAAGCGTCTCAAGATGGCCGGGGTAAACCTGCGCGGCGCGGTTTTCAACGCCATCAGCAGGGTGAGCGCCCGGCATGGCTACGGCCGGTATTATGGATATTCCTATCGCTATTCGGATGGCAAGGCTGGTGGGTAGCGGATGCAGGCGATAGCGGCGCTACGGGAGCGCTTGAGAGGGGAGGGACTGGCTGCGCTCCTGATCAAAGGGGCAACCGGTTCCTTTGCCGTGAAGATTGCGGGTGCCGGGCTGCTGTTTGCCAGCCAGATGTTGCTGACCCGGCTGTTGGGTGCCACACAGTATGGTATCTATATCTATGCGCTGACCTGGATCATTCTGCTTGCCCAAGTGGCAGAGCTGGGGCTGGGTTCCTCTATCTTGCGCTTCGTGGCAGCGTATCGTGTCAAGGCAGAGTGGGGCCTGTTGCATGGGCTTCTGCGTTTCAGCAGCCGCTTGGTATTCAGTCTCAGCCTGCTGATTGTCATGGTGGGTGCAATCATCGTCTGGTGGTTGCAGGAACAGCTGGGTCCAGAGCAGACGCTCACCTTCTGGTTGGCACTGGTGCTGCTGCCAGTCTTGACCTTGACCGGTCTGCGGCAGACAGCGCTAGTTTCACTCAAGCATGTCATCCGCGCCGGGATTCCGGAAAGCATATTCAAGCAGTTGTTGATCATGGCGCTGCTGGTCATGCTCTATCTGGTTCTTCAGCATCCCCTCACTGCCACCCAGGCGATGAGCGTCAATCTGCTCTCCTGGCTGGTGACCTTCTTCATAGGTACCGTCTGGTTGCTGAGACTGCTGCCCCCGGAAGTGGCCAAGGCGAAGCCGCGCTACGAGCGGCGTGAATGGATGAAGGTTTCGCTTCCAATGTTGTTTGCCACCGGCATGCGCATGATACTGTTCCAGGCCGATATCATCATGGTGGGACTCCTGCTCGGTGCGAGAGAAGCTGGAATCTATGCGGTGGCGACCCGTATCGTGGAGATTGTTGCGTTCGGTGAACAGGCACTCAATTCCATCGTTGCCCCTATGATCTCGGAGCTGTTCAACAGTGAGCAGCATGCCAAACTGCGTCGAATGATGACCCTCGCCGCCTGGGGCAGGTTTGGTTTTACGCTGATTGTGAGCGTGATCATGGCATTGTCTGGTGATTTCCTGCTAGGACTGTTTGGTACTGAATTTGTGGAGGGGATGGCCCCCTTCCTGATCCTGCTGGCGGGGAATGTCCTCATATCGGTAGCTGGCTCTGGCGGATTCCTGATGCCGATGACCGGGCACCAGAACCAACACGCAATCCAAGTAGCGATTGCAGCCCTGGTCAATGTGGTCCTGAATGCTGTTCTGGTACCGCTTTATGGAATCAATGGGGCGGCGATCGCGACTGTGGTCAGTATGGTGACCTGGAATGTCATCATGTTGAGTTATGTTTGGCGTCATCTGCGCATCAATCCCACTATCTTTTCACGCCTGGCTTCATGAAGATCGCTATGGGAATCTCGTCATTGGGAGGAGGGGGCGCCGAAAGGGTGCTCTCTATCATGGCGAACCATTGGGCAAGAAGAGGTAAGCAGGTGGTGGTGATTACGCTCGCCCCCGAAGAGCGGGATGTGTACCGGCTGGATCCCAACGTGATGCGTACGGCGTTTGATTTGGAGAGGCCCTCAAGCGGGATTTGGGATGCGCTGTGGAGCAATCTGCGGCGTATCTCGGCACTCCGCAAAACGTTGCGCAGAGAACAACCGGATGTGGTTATCGGCTTTTCCGAGCATATGAGCATTATGCTGCTGCTAGCGAGCTGGCGGCTTTCCATTCCAGTGATAGTCTTTGAGCATACCGATCCCCGCCAAGCCCCGCTGGATCGCGCATGGGAGATGTTGCGGCTGCGTTGTTACCGTAGTGCCAAAGGGATCGTGCTGTTGACTGAAGAGTTGAGGCGGGTTGCCGCACGGAATTGGCCGGAGCGGTTGCTGCATACCATACCCAACCCTGCCGTAGTGGAGGAGGGTGAAGAAAGTCCACTCCCGTTCAAGCTTCCGCAGCGTTTCGTGGTTGCTATGGGGCGGCTGGTGACGATCAAGGGGTTTGATATGTTGCTGGAGGCCTTTGCACGTGTCGGTAGTGATGATTGGTCACTGGTTATTCTCGGCGAAGGTGAGGAAAGGGAACGGCTGGAGGCTCAGGTGCGTAATCTGGGGTTGGAAGGACGTGTGCTGTTGCCCGGTCGTTTGGAAAGACCTTCACAAGTGCTGCGAAAGGCGGAACTGTTCGTGTTATCCTCGCGGTTCGAGGGTTTTCCCATGGCTCTGGTAGAGGCGATGGCCTGCGGGCTGCCTGCCGTCAGCTTTGATTGTCCTACCGGGCCGAGTGATATCATCCGTGACGGGGTGGATGGCGTTCTTGTTCCCCGTGAAGATGTGGATGCGCTGGCAGAAGCAATCAAGCGTCTGATGAAGGAGAAGGAGGTGCGTCGGCGATTGGCATCCCGGGCCCCTGAGGTAAAAGCCCGCTTTGATGTAGAGAAAGTGATGGGGCAGTGGGATCGGTTGCTGGAATCGGTTCGATGAATACCCGAAACAGGAGGCCGGTTTGCAGGGAGAGTCCGTTCATTTTTGTTGAGCTATCGATCCACATGAAGGTTTGACGACGACATGGGGCGACATGCCATTTGGATCTGGCTGGCGGCGATAAACACCTTTCTCTATTGTAGTAATGTTTATTTGCACTACTATGAGACGGGTCAGACCTCGTTCAAGCCGCTCTTTTGGTACATCTTTACCATCGGTGCCATGGCAGCAATGGTGTTGCTGGGGCGTGCGTCATTATTGAAAGATCTCCCGCGACCCCTCCTGATCTGGCTGTGGGCTTTCCTGACTTATACCACGTTCAATTTTATCTACTCGTCCCACAGTGAGATGGCCACGCAGGCGGTTATCTATAATTTCGAGAGTGCTTTTCTGTTTGCCGCCTTTTTCCTGCTGCTCATCCAGCCAGGGGCCATGCGGATGGCCCAGTGGGCATTGGTTGGAGTCGCGCTTCTGGGCGTAGTGCTCAACATCATCGATTTTTTCACCCCTGCATGGTCCATAGTACCCGGTAGGGCTGCGGGCCTTTATGGTAATCCGACCATCTCCGCCAAGGTCTTGGCGCTGGCCATGGTAGGGGCCGTTCCTGTCCTGCCGGCCAGGCTTCGCCTGCTGTTCTGTGCAGTGGTGGGCGTGGGAATAATTCTCACTTTTAGCCGGGCAGGCTGGATATTGTGGGCTCTCGGAGTTACTGGTCTGAGTGTCACCGGCCATATCAAATTCAGGTATAAGAAGATCACCGCTGCCATGGTGGCTTCTCTTGCCGGTTTTCTTCTTTATGCACTGTTGACCGGCACGCTGTTGAGCCACATGACCTCTGTGGGTCTGGACAAGTTTCTGACCCCGGATACCCTGGAGAGGATGGGGGGAAGAGGGCACTCTTTCGGCGACGACTCCGCAAATTCAAGGGCGGCCATAGCAATGTATGCCTGGAGAGCGTTCCAGGATGCTCCCTGGATCGGCCATGGCAGCGGATACACCATGGAGTGGGGTCATATCGAACCTCATAATATGTACTTGGCCATGGCTGCGAATGGCGGCTTGCTGGGGCTGATGCTGTTTTTTGGTCTGTTGATCATGGTATGGCGCCATTCCAATCCACTGGGCAAAGTGTTGTGCATTCTTTACGCCTTCTCTTCGTTGACTTCCCATAACAATCTTGACCAGCCCGCCATGATCTATATGCTGGCCTTGGCGCTGGCTCTGGGAAAGCTTGCAGGGAAAGATACCGAAAATCTTGCCTCTGCCCAGGGTATCGCCCCGATTTCTCCAGAGCGTATGGGGGTTGGTTCATTATCGGAAGTGGCACCGGATGGGCGAAGAATCTGACTTTGAGGACAGGACTATGGCGCGCTGGTTATTGACCATCAATGGAAAACAGCAAGAGGTGGAAGCAGAACCTGACATGCCGTTGCTATGGGTGCTTCGGGATCTGCTGGGTTTGACTGGTACCAAATTCGGTTGCGGAGTCGGTGCCTGTGGTGCTTGCAACGTCCATTTGGATGGGGAGCTGGTTCCTTCCTGTAGCGTGCCTGTATCGGCCGTCGAAGGGCGAAAGGTGGTTACCATAGAGGGGTTGTCGGAAAACGCCGATCACCCAGTGCAAAAGGCTTGGCTTGAGGAACAGGTCTCTCAGTGCGGCTATTGCCAGCCGGGCCAGATCATGGCCACCGTAGCGCTGCTGGAAAAACACTCGAGTCCTACCGATGCGCAGATCGATGAAATACTGGCCCGTACGCTTTGTCGTTGCGGAACCTACCCGAGGATCCGCAAGGCCATCCACCGGTTATCCAAGGGAGGAAAAAGATGAGGATTGCCTACAATCCCGGCCGACGAGAATTCCTTGCGTCTACTGCGGCTGCGGGGGCGGGTCTGTTGCTGGCTTTTTCGTTGGGCTCTTGCGTGCGGGCCGGTTCCCCTGGTGGCAATGGCGGTTTCCAGCCCAATGGCTGGTTAAGGATTACTCCCGACAATCGAATCACCGTCCTGGTGGATGAAGCGGAGATGGGACAAGGTGTCCATACTGCTCTACCGATGCTCGTGGCCGAAGAGTTGGAGGTGGAGCTGAGTGCCGTCCGGGTGGAGCAGGCGCCGGTGGAAAACGCCGTTTATGGCTGGCAGTACACGGGGGGAAGCACCAGCGTTCGCGAGGGCTGGGAACGATTCCGCCGCGCAGGCGCTGTGGCCCGGGAGATGCTGCTTGCGGCCGCTGCGCAACGCTGGGGTGTGCCGGTGAGAGAGTGCCGGGCCGTGAATGGTGAGGTGGTGCATGAGCCGAGTGGGCGCCGGGCGGTTTACGGAGAGCTGGCAACCACTGCGGCAGGGGTGCCGGTCCCCGAACGGATTACACTCAAGGAGTCCGGTGCATTTCGCATCATTGGTAAATCACTTCCCCGAGTGGATGGAGAAAAGGCGTTGAGCGGCCGGGCCATCTATGGGATCGACGTGCAGTTGCCAAATCTGTTGACTGCTACCATCGTGCACCCTCCCGTTTTTGGCGCAAGGGCGCAAAAGGTCGATGCCGAAAGGGCATTGTCCTCCCCGGGGGTACGCAAGGTAGTGCAGATCGACAACGGAGTGGCAGTCGTCGCCGATCATTTCTGGGCGGCAAAAAAAGGGGCAGAGTTGCTGGACATTCAGTGGGATCTCGGTACGTATGCCGATCTCAGTTCGGAGGGAATATGGCAATTATTTGCTGGAGAGGCGGATAGCCATGCCAGCAAGGCAGACGAACGTCTCTCCGCTGTTTGGAAAGAGGGAGTGCGACGCCATGAAGCGGAGTATCGGCTACCCTTTCAGGCCCATGCTGCCATGGAACCCATGTGTTGTACCGTCCATATTCATGATGGGATCTGCGAGGTGTGGGTGCCGAGCCAGAGTCCCAGTGATGCGCAGATCATCGCCGGACGGTTTTCCATGTCGCGCATGGAATACCTGGCGCAGCGCCTGAAGGGAAAGCTGCTGGGACGCTCCTTTGAATCGGTCCGTGTTCACAATACGCTGCTGGGGGGAGGCTTTGGTCGTCGTCTTGAGAGTGATTATGTAGCCGAAGCAGTGCAGATTGCCAAGGCAGTGGATGCTCCGATCAAGCTCATCTGGACGCGGGAGGAGGATATCCGTCACGATTTTTTCCGCCCCGCTAGCCTTCATCGCATGACCGCCGGGGTGGATGATAAAGGGATGCCGGTCGCCTGGCACCAACTGGCGATAGGGGCCTCCGCTTACGGTTCTCCCTACTATCGCATTCCGGTAAGCGGTGCCGACACCGTGGAGGTGGAAACTGGTGTACCTACGGGACCTTGGCGCTCGGTCAGTCACTCTTGGAATGCGTTCGTGATTGAGGGGTTCATCGATGAACTGGCGGTAGCGGCTGGCAAGGATCCACTGGCCTACCGGCTGGAGCTGTTGGAAGACAATCCTCGTTTGAAAGCGGTGGTGGAGCGTGCCGCCGATGAGGCGGGCTGGGGGCGGAAGCTTCCTGATGGTCATTCTATGGGAATCGCGGCACATCCTGGTTTTGGCAGTTATGTAGCCCAAGTGGTGGAGCTCTCCGCGAGTCGGGAGCAAGGTATCCATATCCACCGTGTCGTTTGTGTCATCGATTGTGGGCGGGTAATCAATCCGGACATGGTAGTGGCTCAGATGGAAGGAGGTATCATTTTCGGCCTGACTGCGACCCTGACCAGTGCCATTACCATCCGGAAAGGGGGTGTGGAGCAGAGCAATTACTGGGATTTTCCCATACTTAAGATTGGTGAAACCCCACCGATAGAGGTTCATATCGTACCAAGTGAAGAGGAGCCGGGAGGGGTTGGTGAACCAGGCGTTCCGCCTATCGCGCCTGCAGTGGTCAATGCCCTTCATGCCGCCACCGGAAAGCGCATCCGCCAACTGCCGGTGAAACTTGAAGAGCTCTTTGCATGATTACCTCCCATTCCTTGGCAAGGGAATCCATGAGCAAGAAAAAGATCAAGGTCCTGTTTGTCTGTATGGGGAACATTTGCCGTTCTCCTACCGCCCATGGGGTGTTTCGTAAATTGGTCCAGTTGGCGGATATCGAGCATCTGATCGAGGTGGATTCGGCAGGTACTCACTCCTATCACACTGGCAAGGCGCCAGATCCCCGCGCTCAACAAGTGGCGCGTGCGAGAGGGTACGAACTTTCTGATCTGCAGGCACGTCGTGTTACCTCGGATGATTGCCAACGGTTCGACTATGTGGTGGCCATGGATGAAGAGAACCTGATGAAGCTGCAAGAGCTTTGTCCCGAAGGGCATGAGCATAAGCTCTGTTTGTTGCTCGATTTTCTGCCTGATTCGCCGTTGCGAGAGGTGCCGGATCCCTACTATGGGGGGATGAAGGGCTTTGAGCGGGTGCTTGAACTGGTCGAAGATGCCTCAAAGGGATTGCTGATGCATATCGTGGATAAACATTTTTAGGAAGTTTCCGGGGAGAACCGGGAAAAAGCAAACGTGGAAGTATTTATTCCGGCTCGCCAAATCTTTCCAGGATAAGCTGTTCCAACCGATTTAGCGCCTCCGTTTCGTCCCGTCCCTCAGCACTGATGATCACTGATGTCCCTCGGGATGCGGCCAACATCATGATGCCCATGATGCTCTTTCCATTGACACAGCGATGGTTGGCGGTCAGTTGGATTTCAGCGTCGAACTGTTTAGCCAGATTGACGAACTTGACTGCTGCTCTGGCGTGGAGCCCCAACTTGTTGATGATGGTGATCTCTTTTCTGATCAAGACTCTTCCTGTGTTATCTGGAGCTGCTCCAGATGATACCGTCGTGGCCGCCACTGGTGGCTTTTTGTGCTAGCTCGGCCAGTCCCAGATGGGAGTAGTTGAGTACTCGGATAAGCATGGGCAGATTGATGCCCGTAACCACCATGATATGCGGCCGGTCCAGCAAGGATGCGGCAATATTACTGGGAGTAGATCCGAACATATCGGTCAGGATCAGCACCCCTTCCCCCTGATCCAGCTCTTCAAGCAGCTTGCGTGCCTCTGCGGTAGTTTGTTCCGGATTGGAACTGGCGGTAACGGCCACCGTCCTTGTCTGAAGAGGTTGCTCGCCGATCATGCCAAGTGCGGCATCCAGCAGTGCTTGGCCGATTTGGTTGTGGGTGATGATGAGCAGCCCGATGCTCATGAAAGCTCCCGGTGGCGCACTTGGACGTTGACGCGGATCCGACGGAAGTGGGCTGCGAGCCGTTCCGCAAGATATACAGAACGGTGTTGACCTCCCGTACAGCCGATGGCTACGGTCATATAGCTGCGATTGTCAGCTTCGAAATGGGGTATCCAGGTATTCATGAATTCACAGAGCTGGTCACTCATCTGATTGACCAGCGGTTCTGCCTCGAGAAATTCAATTACCGGTTTGTCTCGCCCACTGTATGGACGAAGCGCAGGTTGCCAGTGAGGATTTGGCAGGCAGCGAACGTCGAATACGAAGTCAGCGTCGGTGGGTACCCCATTCTTGAAGCCAAACGACTCGAACAGGATCGACATGGTACCGGGATGAGCGTCCTCCAGGCGGGTCACAATCAGATCCCGCAGTTGATGGACATTGGTGCGGCTGGTTTCAATACGCAGATCGGCGTTGGCAGCAATGGGTTCCAGCAAGGCCCCTTCCCGCTTAATGGCATCAGCAAGCGGTATACTTTTGGATGTCAACGGATGGCGTCGCCGGGTTTCGCTGAACCGTTTCAGCAAGGTGTCTTCATCGGCGGTGAGAAAAAATATCTCACACTCTACTCCTTTCTCCCGCAGGCTCGAGATGATCCCCGGGAAAGAGTCCAGATCACCGGTCAGGTTGCGGGCGTCGATGCCGATGGCCGCTTTGTTGACGCGGGACTGATGATTGAGCAGAACCCGTTCGGCAAACGCCGGGAGCAGGGAGACCGGCAGATTGTCAAGGCAATAATAGCCAAGATCCTCCAGCACATTGAGGGCAACGCTCTTCCCTGAGCCAGACATGCCACTGACGATCAGTAGTTTCATCTCTTCATCTCATCAACGAGCGTTGTTTGCTCAAGAACGCCTCTGCGGCGTCATATCCGGCCAAAAGCAGCTTATGATTGCGTACCGCATTCTCGACCATGATCGCCATGCTGCATCCCGTCAGAAAGGGAAGATGCAGAACCGGAATCGTTATGCCGAGAACGGTTCGTTGTTCCAGAGCCGCCTTTAGCGGCTTTCTCTTGTTTCGCTCGAACTCATCGGGATCGAGTAACGAGATAACAAGCTGAAGCCGGCTGTTTTTCTTGACCGCGCCCGGGCCGAACATGGCGGGAATATTTAACACCCCCAGGCCGAATACCTCAACAAAATCCTGCAACAAAGGTGGGCAGTTTCCCATGAGTGTTGTAGAAGAGCAACATCTGAATTCCGGTGCGTCATCGGCAATCAGTCTGTGTCCTCGATTGATAAGCTCCAATGCCAGGGCGCTTTTACCGATACCTGCGCGGCCTTCAAGAAGTACTCCCAGTCCCAGTACTTCGATGAACACCCCATGGAGTATTGTGGAGTTGGCGGTGGTTGTTACGTCGGTGTGACCGTTCACGGCGGAATCTGAGGAGTCACGGTAGCGTAGGGATTGTCACATCTAATCTGGCGAAGGCTCAATCCGTCGGGTGTTGTTTCCCCTGATGGCGAGGATGGTACTCTGTTAGCAGCCGGTAAAGCGCTTCCCGTGATGGGGCTTCCCGGAGCTGTTTACAGAATGCTTCGTCACGGAGTATCTCTGCCAGGGATGCAAGGATCTGGAGATGCTCTTCAGTGGATTCCTCCGGGACCAGCAGGCCGCAGAGAAGATCCACTGGTTGCTGGTCGACACTGTCGAAATCAATGCCTTCACGAAGCTGCACGAATGCACACAATGTCCGGTCGATGTCCTTTGCCCGTCCGTGGGGGAGAGCAACACCCTTGCCGAGCCCGGTGCTGCTCAACCGTTCCCGGGCGAGCAGGCTGTCAAATATCTGCGTGCTGGAGAGCGTTTTTTGCCCTTCGGCAAGCTTGCTACTCAGCAGTTCTAACGCCTTTTTTTTGCTGGCGACATCGGCGTGCGTCTCTATCCGCTCAAGGCTTAATATATCCGATATTCTCATTTTGTGTTGTTTTTGTGACAAAATTGTTCACCGTTCCCTCCACTGCTTTCTCGCCGCCGCGGGATGGTTTCGGATGTGCTGTTAGCCAGGGTTTGCCAATGCATGACATACGGTGGCTTCTTTTCTCCCTCGGGCGAAGACTTGGGAGATGTGTTCTCTCCCGATAAGGCAGGGTTGAAACCAATGATGTCACGCGTGGTGGTTGGTGATTTTTTCCTTGTGCTTTCTGATTTGACGATGAAGTTTGTCGCTCAGGGCATCGATGGCCGCATACATGTTTTCATCCTCAGCGTTGGCAAAAAGGTCGGCCCCGTTGACATGCATGGTAGCTTCCGCCTTTTGACGGTTTTTTTCCACGCTGAGTATGACATGGACGTTTCCAACCTTGTCAAAATAGCGCTCCAATTTTCCCAGTTTCTCTTCGACGTAACTGCGCAGTGCTTCGGTGAGGTCGACATGGTGTCCGGTTACGTTTAGTTGCATGGTGATTGCTCCGAAAGGGTTGAGGTTACAAAAAACAATCCGGTCGTAATATTTTTGGCTGCTAGGTTGATATTACTGTTCGGATCGATAGCTTCATGCCAGGCGCTTGCGCTCATTGGATGGTGGAATGTTCATTATTTCCCGATACTTGGCTACGGTACGTCGAGCCACCTTGATTCCCCTTTGTGAAAGAATCTCGGCAATTTTGCTGTCACTCAGCGGCTTTTTGGGCTCCTCTTCCAGGATCAGATTCTTGATATGAGCCTGAATGGCTGTGGAAGAGGCCTCACCGCCGCCGCTGGTCTTCACATGGCTGGAGAAGAAGTATTTCAGCTCGAAGATGCCTCGAGGGGTGTGGATATATTTACGGGTGGTAACCCGTGAGATAGTGGACTCGTGCATGTCCACTGCCTCAGCGATATCATGCAGGACCATGGGTTTCATGGCTGTTTCACCATATTCAAGGAAGTCCCGCTGACGCTCAACAATGGTGCTTGCCACTTTGAGCAGGGTTTCGTTGCGACTTTGCAGGCTCTTCAGGAACCAACGGGCCTCTTGTAAGTGGTTCTTGAGACAGAGATTATCGGCAGTGTTGTCGCCTCGACGAATCATCTTTGCATAGTGGGCATTGATGCCCAGGCGAGGTGCATTTTCCGGATTGAGTTCCACTCGCCATTGCCCCTTTACCTTGGTGACGAATACGTCGGGGACGATGTACTCCGGGCTGCTATTGGAGATGTGTCCTCCAGGGCGGGGGTTGAGTGACTGGATCAGGCGGATGACCTGCTGCAGGCATTCTTCGTCGAGTTGACTACGGCGCATCAACTGGGTGTAGTCCCGTTTTGCCAGCAGGTTGAAATGACGCTCGACAATCATCTTTGCCTCGGAGAGCCAAGGGGTGTCGTCAGGTAACTGCTGCAGTTGCAGGGTCAGACTTTCCTGGAGGTCTCTGGCACCTACACCGGGTGGGTCAAAATGCTGAATCCGGCGCAACACAGTGGCGATTTCGTCGAGCTCCAGCTCCGGAAGGTCTCCGATTAGCATCTGATGGAGCTCGTCGAGAGAGGCAGTCAAATAACCATCTTCGTTGATGGCGTCGATAATTGCTTCGGCAATCAGCTGATCTGTTTCGCTAAAGTTGCTCATCTGCATCTGCCAGCGCAGATGTTCTCCCAGATCCTCGGTGGTACTCCCTTGGAAGTCAAACTCCTTTCCCTCGTCGACCGCACCACCAGACGGGGTGAATCCCGGTTCATAGACATCCTCCCAGCGGGTGTCTACCGGGAGTTCGGCCGGAATGTCGCCGGTGGGGCTATCGATATCCAGCGCCTGCATGTCGTTGTCGCCACTTTCAACGCCCGCTTCAGTCTGGGATGTTTGCTGTTCCGGCTCGTGGGACGGTTCCACCGAGGGGGATTCGCTGTTTTCGTCCTGCCGCTCCAGCATCACATTGGATTCCAGTGCTTGCTGGATCTCCGCCTGCAGCTCAACCGATGACAGCTGTAGCAGCCGGATGGCCTGCTGAAGCTGTGGCGTCATGGTCAGGTGTTGTCCGAGACGAAGTTGTAGTGTCTGTTTCATCTAGCCCATCATTTGAAACATATGGTCCTATTTTACCCTACGTGCGGGTTGGAGAATAGGAGCAGACCCAGCGCCCTGACTCTTTTCTGTTCATTTTTCGGCAGTTTGGGGTAAATAATGAGGGCGTATTTGCGTACTGGGGGAGTTGTATTCATTCCCCAAAGATGGAGAAAATCTTTTCTCGAAGGGTCACAAGGTAAAACTTTCTCCTAGATAAACTTCGCGAACCTGGCGGTTTTCGAGAAGCTCGGCGGGAGGCCCCTTGGCGATTACCCTGCCTGCGCTGATGATGTATGCGCGTTCACAAATGCCCAAGGTTTCCCTTACGTTATGGTCGGTGATCAATACGCCAATACCGCGCCCGCTCAGTTGACGGATGATCTCCTGGATATCCAGTACCGAAATGGGATCCACGCCAGCAAACGGTTCGTCAAGAAGAATAAAGCGTGGTTCGGTGGCCAGCGCACGAGCGATCTCTACCCGGCGGCGTTCGCCCCCCGACAAGCTGATGCCCATAGTCTGGCGCAGATGGGCGACATGAAAGTCCTGTAGCAGCTGTTCTAGAATCTGCAGGCGCTGCTCCCGGCTCAGCTGTTTCCGGGTCTCCAGGATGGCCATGATGTTCTCTTCCACTGTCAGCTTGCGGAATACGGAAGCCTCTTGGGGAAGATAGCCGATGCCCAGGCGGGCGCGGATATGCATTGGATAGGCGGTGATGTCCCGATCGTCTAGCATGATCTGCCCCTGATCACAGGGAATCAGCCCAACGATCATGTAAAAACTGGTGGTTTTTCCGGCGCCGTTCGGGCCAAGTAGCCCAACAATCTCGCCGCTGCTTATCTCAAGGGAAAACCCGTCCACCACCTGGCGGTTGCGATACCGCTTTACCAGTTGACGTGCGACGAGTAAGTGGGAGGTTGCCTGGGGAGTCATGGGCCCTCGTCGGGGTAGATAATGGCCTGTACCCGCCGTTTGCCTTCCCCGTTGCCACTGGCTTCCACCCTGTCGGCTCCGATGTGATAGATGATGTGCTCTCCTGTGAACTGGTTTTTGCCACGGCGTAGCTCTGCAGAGCCGGTCAGGCGCAACTCTTCGCTGAGGGTGAAATATTCAATGGTCCGCGCTTCGGCGTGGACCGTCTCCCCTGTGGGCAGTTTCTGCGTGAATCGCGCCGGTTTGCCCTCCGCCACGGCACGCTCCAAGTGGCCTGCCTTGCGATAAAGGGTAATCTTGTCTGCGATGATGTTGAGGTTTCCTCGTTGAAGCCGGACATCTCCCTGGAAGGAGCTGGTGCCAGTGCGTTCGTCGAACATCGCTCGATCCGCTTCGATACCGATGGGTTCCGCGGCATGGTTCACCGTTGCCCAGGTGAGCAGCAAGGTCACGAGAAGGATACCAATCCATATCGGGCGGTGCCGACATCTTGATTTTATACCTCGCTTCTCCGGACAAACGGACAAGAATACATCATGCTGCCTCCGCCAATTTGCTCTTGCAACAAAACGACTAGGACGGTGGAACACGATACTCTCCCTGCACTTGATGCAACAGCTCAAACCGTTCCTGGAGCAGATTCATCCGCAAGCCAACTGCCTTGACGATGGCGTCGGAGGTGGTCAGTAATACCGGGTTGTTGCTCTCTGCCCGTTTTTGTTCGGGGAGTACCAACAGATCAGCGGTTTCCAGCCGGATGGTTTCGTTCCGCATTTCGTTGCGTTGCTTCAGTACAACCTGCCCTTCCATCATGATCCAGCGCCCTTGCTCGGTGACCCTGGCCTTGTCACCCTGGATCTGCCAGGAGGTTTGGTTCTCGTTATCGAAGAAAAGGGAGGGCCGGAGGAACGTTATGGTTTCCTGGCCGGCTATATACTCCATGTATGCCGAATCGATGATGTAACGCGGCAGACCATCTGCCCCAGTGGCAGTAAGGGTGAAATTTCGCAGATAGTAATCGGGGCCGCTTGGAGTCGGCTCAATAGCCGGAGGAGAGGAGCGATTGTACCATTGCAGCCAGATCGTGAAGCCCGCCAGCACCGTGAGGGTGAGAAGCAAGAGTGTGCGCTGGTTCTTGAAGGCGCTGACGAATGACTGAAGAGGGGGCATGGCTTTAGTCAAGGTAGCGACTCAGCTGGGAATCAAGGGTACCCTGTGCGCCCATCACTAATTCGCAGAGATCCCGAGCGGCTCCTCGGCCTCCGGCATTGGGCGTGCACCAATGGGCATGTTTCTTTACCAGCGGATGGGCATCCTGCACAGCAACCGCTAATCCAGCATGTCTCATCACGGGTAGATCCACCACGTCATCTCCCACATAGGCAGCATGTTTGGCAGGGATTTTCAACTTTTGCAACAGATCCTCAAAAGCTGGCAACTTGTCCAGCTGTCCTTGGTAAATGTGACGGATCCCTAGGTTATCCATCCGATGCAAGACCACTTGAGAAGTGCGTCCGGTGATCACCGCGATATCCACGCCGGTGGCTTGCAGCATCTTCATGCCGTGGCCGTCCCGGGAGTGAAAGGCCTTGTACTCCTGGCCATCATCGCCCAAAAAAAGGCTGCCGTCGGTGAGTACTCCATCGACATCGAATACCACCAGTCGGATGGTGGCTGCTTTATCCAGAATATCCTGCATCAGCTTCCCCCTGCTATTGTCCTGTTCAGACCACGCCGGCGCGTAACAAATCGTGCATGTTGAATGCTCCGATTACCCTGCCAGTTTTGTCCACCACGGGCAGGGCGTTGATCTTGCTGGTTTCCATGATCTGTAGCGCTTCTGCCGCGAGTATATCGGGGGAAACGGTTTTTCCCCCCGGGATCATCACATCGCCGATGCGCGTGGCGTGGACGTCCACCTGTTCACGTTCGAACAGGCGACGAAGATCGCCATCGGTGAAAATACCCTCGATTTTACCCTCCCGGTCCAGCACGGTGACGAACCCAAGCCGTTTGTTGCTCATCTCCACCAGCGCCTCGCTGAGCGGAACCTCTGCATGAACCTGGGGAATCTCATCGCCAGTGTGCATGATATCGGCTATCAGCAGCAACAGGCGGCGTCCCAATCGACCGGCGGGATGGGTGCGAGCAAAGTCGTCTGCAGTGAAGCCGCGTGCTTCCAACAGCGAGATCGCCAGAGCATCGCCCATTGCCAAGGTGGCAGTGGTGCTGGAGGTTGGGGCCAGGCCCAGCGGACAGGCCTCCTGGGGCACGCTAATGTCGATATTAACGTCTGCAGCCCGGGCCAAGCGGGATCTGGGATTGCCGGTAAGCGTGATCAGTGGAACATGGAGCCGCTTGAGAAGCGGCAGGATGGTGAGTAGCTCTTCCGTTTCTCCAGAGTTGGAGAGGGCCAGAACTACGTCCTGTGCCGTAAACATCCCGAGATCTCCATGACTGGCCTCCCCGGGGTGAACGAAAAAAGCGGGACTGCCGGTACTGGCCAGGGTAGCAGCTATCTTGCTGCCCACGTGGCCCGACTTTCCCATCCCGGTGACCACGATGCGCCCTTTGCATTCCAGCATGTATTGGCAGGCTTGGACGAATTGATGATCGATGCGGGGGATCAGGTTTTGGATCGCCTGTGCCTCCACCTCCAGCACGGCACACCCCAGTTTCTGGAGCCTTTCGGCGTTCATTCGGCTTTCGCTTCAGGATAACCCAGTTCGGCCAGTTTGTCGGCCAGTTGTTGTCGATCAAGGGCTTCGCCGCGGATGATGACCTGCCCCTCATCGATGCTGACGATGACTTCACTTACTTCCGGTAGGATATTCAGGCCGTTTTCGATGGCCTTGACGCATCCGCCACATTTGACATTCTGGACCTTGAACACCTCGGTCTGCATGGTTTTCTCCTTGATCGACGGGAAAAACGGGGGCATTTCTCATGCCTGGGCCGTGGTGGCAAACCCGAGCATCGTTAGATAGCCGACGTAGGCGGCCAACAGCAATACTCCCTCGATGCGGCTCAATGAGCCCGGCCGGCGGAACCCATACGCCATGGCAAACAGGGCGATGGCCAGCCCGATCATTACCGGAAAGTCGCGACTCAGGACATCCGGATCGACGGCGTGGGGAAAAATAATGCCGGAGATTCCCAACACCCCCAGTATATTGAATATATTAGAGCCGATGACATTGCCGATAGCAATATCATGCTCTCCTTTCAATGCACTTACCACTGAAGCGGCAAGCTCCGGGAGGCTGGTGCCGATAGCAATCACTGTAAGACCGATAATCAGATCACTGACCCCGAAGTGACGGGCGATATCCACGGCACCCCATACCACCATCCTGGAGCTGAGCAGCAAAATCACCAGGCCGATGGTCAGCCACGTCAAGGCCTTTACCGTGCTCATCGCTGGAGGGAGTTCGGCCTCGAATTCCGCCGCCATGGGATCCAGACCATCCTGTTCCCGTTTTCCCATCCGTGCCATCCAGTACATCACCAGGCAGAGTCCTGCGCCCAGCAAAATGCCGTCCATTGCCCCCAGGGTGCCATCCATGATCAATGCCAAGGCGAGAATCATGGCGATGAACATCATGGGATACTCCCGCTGAAGCGTACCGGAGTGGACAGTCAGCGGTTTCACCAGTGCGGTCGCTCCCAGGACCAGCCCCATGTTGGTTATGTTGGAACCCAAGGCATTGCCCACTGCAACCCCGGGGTTTTCATCCCATGCGGAGATGGCTGAGATGAGCATCTCCGGAGCAGAAGTACCGAAACCGACGATGGTGAGGCCGATTACCAATGGAGAAACTCCCATGTTACGGGCAGTGGCAGCGGCGCCGATGACGAAGCGGTCTGCACTCCATACCAGGAGTGCGAATCCGGCAAAGACAGCAAGAGAGGGCGTCAGCATCGGTTATTCATTGCCCCATTCATCAAATTCGTCATCGAAAAGGAACTCTTCATCCATCTCCAGTGGTGGATTGCCGTCGAAGATCTGGTTTCTGCGCTGCTGAAGATAGGCATCCCGCAGGAAGGCATAAGGATCAAAGGTGGATCGCTCGAGGATGCGGCTGGCAGCGAGCAGATCGGCACGAGTATCGATAGCTTCCAGGGAAAAAAGCGCGTAACGGGTGCGTTGATCCTCAATATAGGTGTAAGGCTCAGTAAAGTAGTCACCGCCTAGCCCGAAGGTATCGCGAACGGTGCTGGGCCCCCAGAAGGGAAGTACCAGGTAGGGACCCGAGGATACTCCCCAATAGCCCAGTGTCTGTCCGAAGTCCTCATCATGTTTTTCCAGCTGGAATGCGGTGGCCACGTCCACTAGCCCAAACAGTCCAAGCGAGCTGTTGATGGTAATCCGGCCCAAATCAGATAGAGCGGCGGCGGGCTTGAGTTGCAATAGATTGTTGATCAGGTTAGTGACGTCATCCAGATTGTTGAAAAAGTTGGTGACCCCCCTGTCCACGAAGGCGGGTGTGACAGCCTGATAACCTTTGGCGAGCGGTTTCAAGGCATAGGTATCGACCTTTTCATTGAATGCATACATGACCCGGTTGTAGCGCTCGAGGGGATCGCGGGTTTCATGGTTATCCGGAGAAGTGGCACAGCCAGCCAGAGATAACAGAAGGATCAGTGCCACGAAGGCTGCAAGATGGCGGGACTGGGAAATGTACACTTTTTGCAACAACAACCTGTATCAAGCTAATGAAAGGGAAGCATTCTATCCAAATTTACGGGTTGCCAGCCAGTGGTTATTTGAACGTGCCGGCTAACTGCGTACAATGCCGGATTCTATTTCCAATGTTTGCTGATGGTTCGAGGCATGTTT
Source organism: uncultured Chromatiales bacterium (assembly GCA_964557025.1). Lineage (GTDB taxonomy): Bacteria > Pseudomonadota > Gammaproteobacteria > Thiohalospirales > Thiohalospiraceae > DRMK01. Next base: position 31,829 of record CAZKYF010000010.1, read on the forward strand.
GACGAAACACCGCTGGTGGAGATTCGGGGGTTGCGGTTCGGGTATTCTGGGCGGACCATTTTCGATGGAGTCGATATAGACATCCAGCGGGGGAAAGTAACGGCCATCATGGGGCCCAGCGGTACAGGGAAAACCACCTTGCTACGGTTGATCGGTGGACAGGAGCGTCCACTCGGGGGAACCATTCGGGTGGATGGTGCAAGTGTGCCAGATCTTCCGCGCCGAAAGTTGTTCGAGCTGCGCAAGCGAATGGGAATGCTGTTTCAAAGCGGGGCGCTCCTTACGGACCTGAATGTGTTTGATAACGTTGCCTTCCCGTTGCGGGAGCACACTGCACTGCCGGAGATCATGATCCGTGATCTGGTGTTGATCAAGCTGCAGGCGGTGGGACTGCGAGGCGCCCGTGAGTTGATGCCATCGGCGCTCTCCGGAGGAATGGCACGTCGTGTCGCGTTGGCACGGGCGATTGCTTTGGATCCCATGTTGATGATGTATGATGAGCCTTTTTCTGGTCAGGATCCCATCTCCATGGGGGTGCTGGTAAAACTGATCCGAGAGCTGAACGATGCGCTGGGAATGACCACCATTATTGTTTCGCACGATGTGAATGAGACTGCGGATATCGCTGACTACCTCTATCTGCTCTCGGAGGGCAAGGTGATAGAGCATGGTACGCCGAAGCGGCTGCGCCAGTCCGGCTCCGAATGGACTCGGCAATTTCTTGAAGGGCTACCTGATGGACCGGTACCGTTCCACTATCCGGCACCTGATTTTGCCCAGGAGCTGCTGGAGTTTCCTGTGTCATGAGCGGTAGTTCGGGGTGCCAATGATCGCCACGCTGCAACAACTCGGAATGTGGGCTCTGGAGCGCCTGGAACGCCTGGGGCGCAGCCACCTCTTTATCCTTCGTGTGGCCGTTGGTTTGCCGGAGCTTCTAGCACGGCCTGGGTTGGTGGTTCAACAGATATTCGCCATTGGCGTGCTCTCTCTGCCCATCATCTTGGTGGCGGGGCTCTTTGTGGGAATGGTGTTGGCGTTGCAGCTTTACAACACCATGGTGAATTTCGGGGCGGAGCAGTCACTTGGGCCAGTGGTGGCGCTCAGCCTGGTTCGCGAGTTGGGGCCTGTGGTAACCGCGCTGTTATTCGCTGGTCGTGCTGGTTCAGCATTGGCTGCGGAGATCGGATTGATGAAGGCCACCGAGCAGCTTTCCAGCATGGAGATGATGGCGGTGGATCCGCTGCGACGGATCATTGCTCCGCGGTTTGCTGGAGGGGTATTTGCCATGCCAATGCTCGCCGCCATGTTCAGTGCCATTGGTATCAGTGGTGGCTTTGTAGTGGCTACCGGCCTGTTAGGTGTGGATAGCAACGCCTACTGGTCCCAGATGCAAGCAAATGTGGATCTGTTCGACGATGTGGTCAATGGGGTAATCAAGAGTATCGTGTTTGGCATCGTTGTCACGTGGATTGCCGTGTTTGAAGGGTTTGATGCTCTTCCCACCTCAGAAGGGGTAGCGCGTGCCACAACCCGGACAGTGGTGAATAGCTCGCTGGCTGTACTGGGTCTGGATTTTATCCTGACCGCATTGATGTTCGGAGATAATGGATGAGGCGTTCTAAGACCTTGGAAATCTGGGTTGGGTTGTTTGTGGCGTTAGGCTTTGCAGCGTTGCTGATGCTAGCCATGCGAGTCAGCAATATTACCAGCTATATCGATAACAAAGGTTATGAGATTAGTGCCGCGTTTGAGAATATTGGTGGTTTGACGGTGCGCGCTCCGGTGCGTATTGCCGGTGTGAGGATCGGGCGGGTCAGCGATATCCATTTTGATGAGGACACGTTCCAGGCCATTGTGACCATGCGAATCGAGGCACAGTACGATCGGTTACCGCTGGATACCTCGGCCAGCATCCTCACCGATGGATTGTTGGGTGAGAACTACGTCGGTCTGGAACCAGGTGGGGAGGAAGAATCTCTCAAGGACGGGGACCGGATCGAGATCACTCAGTCCGCACTGGTGTTGGAAAAGTTGATTGGGCAGTTTTTGTTCAATCGGTCCAAGGGGAGTGACGAGTAGGTGAAGCGGATTATCCTATTTTTCATGTTGGTATTGCTTCTGGTACCTGCAGGAGCCGTGGAAGAAAGGGGCAGTGATCCCTATTCTTTGGTAAAAAGCACGTCGGAACGGATGCTCTCCATTCTCCGGGAGCAACGGGAGCAACTGGAGAAGCATCCAGAGCGGATTTATGAGCTTGTCAACGAGATTGTCATTCCTCATTTTGATTTCACGCGTATTTCTCGCTGGGTATTGGGTAAATACTGGCGTCAGGCGACGCCGGAACAGCGTCGCAGGTTCGAGAATGAATTCCGGACTCTGCTAGTCAAGACCTACGCCACTTCTTTACTGGAGTTCGTCGATGACCAGTTCCGTTATCCCCCTGTGCGCATGAAACCGGGTGCAAAGCGGGTAACGGTGCGCACCGATGTGATTCGACGCGGTGCTCCTCCAGTGCGTATCGAGTATCGGATGTTCCGCGGCAAACAAGGATGGAAGGCTTATGATGTTTTGGTGGAAGGGGTCAGTCTGGTGGCCAACTATAGAAGCTCCTTTGCCGAAGAGATCCGCAAGAAGGGGCTGGATGCATTGATTACCCGACTTGCGGAACACAACGAGAAGGTTTCCGCCCATTGAGCAGTGGTGCCTATATTGACAGAATGGTGGATGGCCGCTGGCAGGTGTGTGGCGAACTGAGCTTCGTCAGCGTACCTGGGTTGCTGGAAAGGAGCAAGGAGGTTTTCGAGTCTATTGAGGAGGATCGGCTGTTGCGCGTTGATCTGGCAGGGGTTCCGAGGGCTGACAGTGCCGGGCTTGCCCTGCTGGTCTGTTGGGTGCGCCAAGCCAGGCGGCGTAATATCCGGATCGAATTTTGCAATGTTCCTGAACAGATGCTGAAAATTGCCGATGTCAGTGGATTGCGCTCTATTCTCCCCTTGACCGGCTCCTGTCAATAGAAGAGAATGAACTATAATTACCACTCGTAGCCATATAAAATAGAAAACAATTTACCCATTTGTAGTGGGGCGGAAGGGGGTAATCTTTGGAACAATGAGGTTTTTCGTCGCCATCTCCTTGGTGTTGCTGTCACTGGTTGCAGAGGCCGGACCAGTACGGGTGGATGGTGCGCGTTTGTGGTCTTCCCCAAATAAGCTACAGGTGGTGTTCGATCTCAGTTCTCCCTTGAAGTACGAGCTGTTCCGGCTTGGCAAACCTGAGCGAGTGGTGATCGATCTGAGCAATGCCAAGGCGGGAGTGTTTCGTCCCGGTATTAAATCTTCCAACGGCTGGCTGAAAGGGATCCGTACCGCACCCCGGAAAGGGGGCGGGCTGCGCATCGTACTGGATCTGAGCCGCCCCCTGGAAACCAACGGTTATCTGATGAGGCCCAGCGGAAAGTATGGGCACCGGCTGGCGGTGGATTTGATTGCACGGGGTAAGGTGCAAGGGGGTAAATCATCCGCCACCAGGAAGATTACCGCCAGTCGTCCGGCTCCCGTGCGCACAAAGGTCGCATCTCGGCCACGAGGGAGGGATATTGTGGTTGCTATCGATGCTGGTCACGGGGGCGGGGATCCAGGTGCGATAGGGCAAGGCAAGACCCGAGAGAAGGATGTAGTCCTCGCCATTGCGCGCGAGCTGAAAGGTCTGGTAGACAAACAATCGGGCATGCGTGCTGTGTTGATCCGTGATGGTGACTATTACATCGGGCTTCGAAAACGTATTCAAAAAGCCCGTGAACACAAGGCTGATCTTTTTATCTCCATCCATGCGGATTCGTTCAAGAACCGTCAGGCTCGAGGTTCATCGGTGTACACGCTCTCGCTGAAGGGGGCCAGCAGTGAGGCTGCGCGCTGGCTGGCGGAGAAAGAAAATGCGGCGGATCTCATTGGTGGCGTCAGTTTGGGCAACAAGGACGATCAGTTGGTTCGGGTATTGCTGGATCTGTCCCAGACCGCCACCATCGAGGCGAGTACCAAGGTGGCTGCAAAGATTCTGCAGCGTTTGGGGAAGGTGAACCGGCTGCACAAGTCCCATGTGGAGCAAGCCGGCTTTGCAGTACTCAAGTCCCCGGACATCCCTTCGGTATTGGTGGAGACCGCCTTCATCTCAAATCCGGAAGAGGAGCGGAAATTAAAGAACCGGACCCATCAGAAAAAGCTGGCGCAGGCGATTCTAAGAGGGGTGCGCGCCTATTTCGAGAAGTATCCTCCACCCGGAACCTATCTGGCGTTGCGCCGCGAGGGTAAGCGGTATGTCATCCGACGGGGGGATACTATCTCGACCATTGCTCGGCGGTATCGGGTGGATATGGAGGAACTCAGGCGCAGCAATGGATTGGAGGGCGATCTGCTGAGAGTGGGGGATGTGCTGCTAATTCCTGATGTGCTTGAGGGGCGGGGTTAGGACCCTTCTTGCGAGTTTGTACTCTCTTTCGGGGAGTTCCATATTTCACCATCTAGTCCTTTCGGTGCGGTATCCTGTCATACCATGGCGCATTTTCCGCGAATACATCATCTTCCTCCCCGCTTGGCCAACCAGATTGCAGCTGGAGAGGTGGTCGAACGTCCGGCTTCGGTGCTCAAGGAGTTGCTGGAGAACAGTCTGGATGCCGGAGCCGCCCGGATCCGGGTAACGTTCGAAGGAGGAGGGAGCCGCCTGATCCGCGTTCAGGACGACGGCTGCGGGATTCACCGTGACGATCTGGTACTCGCCCTGAGTCGTCATGCCACCAGCAAGATCGAGCGGTTGGCGGATCTGGAAAGGGTGAACAGCATGGGATTTCGGGGAGAAGCGTTGGCCAGCATTGCGTCGGTGTCCCGCTGCCGACTGGTGTCGAGGACAGGGATGGATGAGAGCGGCTGGGGTATCGAGGTGGCCGGCAGTGACGTGCAGGAGGAAATCCGTCCGCAACCCCATCCGCCGGGTACCACGGTGGAGGTGCGCGATCTCTTTTTCAATACCCCAGCCAGGCGGCGTTTCTTGCGCAGTGAGCGGACCGAACAGGTGCATTTGGAGGAGGTGTTCAAGCGTATCGCGCTGAGCCGCTTCGATGTCGCCTTCTCGCTGCATCGCGGGACACGGGTGCTCCATCGGTTGCAGGCGTCGGAAACGCGGGAAGGCGAAGAGCGACGCTTGCGGCAGCTCTGTGGAAAAACGTTTTTGCGCCATGCCGTGTACACCGATATCGAGGCATCGGGATTGCGTCTGCGGGGCTGGTTGACCACTCCCGACTTTTCCCGCAGTCAGACCAATCTGCAATATTTCTATCTCAATGGCCGCATCATTCGCGATCGACTGGTCAATCATGCCGTTCGCCAGGTCTATCAGGAGCGAATCCATCCGGGACGGCATCCGGCATATGTGCTGTTTCTGGAGGTGGAACCGGCCCAGGTGGACGTCAACGTTCATCCCACCAAGCATGAGGTGAGGTTCCGGGAGGCGCGTCTGGTGCACGATTTTCTGGTGAGCGGGTTGCAGAAGGCCCTGGACGGCGGTGTGCCACGGGAGATATGGACGGCTCCAGAGGCTGGGTCGCGTTCCCCGGTATCGTCTGTTGCCACGCATTTGAAGGGTGCGTCTTGGGGGAAGACCTCGCCCCTTTCAGGAGCGGCCAAGGTGGAGGAGCAGGTCGCCGTCTATCGAAGATTGTATGCACCGGCGAAAACGCCCCCGGAGCCGGCGCGGAGCAGCGGACCTTCGGGCCGCGTGGTGGAACTGCTGCATGGCCGTTATTTGCTGGCGATGTACAGTGGGCAGCCAAGCGTGATCGATCTGCAAAAAGGGCGTGAAAGATTGTTTGAGCAGAGGCTGCGCGATACCTGGCCGCAAGGGGTACCTTCCCGCCCGTTGCTGGTGCCGGTGGCGGTGAGGCTGGATGAAGGGATGCGGCAGGCAGTGGAGCGTTGTGTCCCGCTGCTGCGGCGAGCCGGTGTGGAGTGGAGTCCGACCGGACCGGAAACCATCCTGATCCGGCAACTGCCCAGGATGTTGGGCGGATGCGAGGTGGAAGAGCTGATCCCGGCGCTGTTGTCCGCACTGGTGGAGGATGGTGCGGTGGATGAAGACCGGTTCATCACGTTGCTGGCCCGACATGCCGCCAGGACGATGAACCAATCACCATCCGGTGATGAACTGCAGCGGGTGTTGACGCAGCTGGATGCCCTGCCGGAGGGGATCCGGCGGTCGTTTCGTGTGGTCCTCCATGAGGCGGACCTGGCACGTCTGTTTTCATCGTCCTGAGGCGCCGTCGGCCGGCGCGGAGGGCAGGGAAGAGCAGCGCCAGGAGTAACCCACGGTGGCACCGTCGTGCTCCTGCCAGAAGAAGGAGCAGGGGGGGCGTCGTTTTGTGATTCGTCGGTACTTTCTTCCACCGTGAACCACACGGTGGTGGTTGCCTCGCCTCCCCACCATCCTCTCTCCAGGGAGTCCACGGGGCGGCGGATCCCGTTCTCCCTGCATTGACATGTATCGTCGGTGGTGAGTCGGCCGATCCCGTCGGTAATACCGGCAGCCATGCTGCCGGGGTTCCAACGGAAATGGAGGGCGCGGATGCCGGCCCCATCCCCTGTGGAGAAGGGGCGGTGTGTGTCGGGTGCGCTACAGGGCTTTCCAGGCAGCGCTGATGACCCGGAGTGCGGATCGCAGCAACAGTGCACAAAGGCCCAGGGCCACCACGATATCCGGCCAGCCGGAGCCGGTTGCCCAGACCGCTCCGGCTGCTGCGAAAACGGAGAGGTTGGAAGCGATATCGTTGCGAGAACACTCCCACACCGAGCTCATGTTGATATCCTCTTGGCGGTGCCGCCACAGGAGCGACAGACAGATTAGATTGGCTGCCAGGCCCAGGATGCTGAACAAGCCCATCAGCTCGAAGATGGGAACCGTGGGAACCAGCAATCGATAAAGAATCTGTCCCATCACCGCCAATGCGGCAAGCAGGATCAGGAGCCCCTTGAACAGGGCCACGCGGGCCTTGGCGGTGTGGCTTCGTGTCACCACGTAGAGGCTCAAGCCATAGGTGAGTGCATCGCCCAGATTGTCCAGGCTGTCCACCAGCAGGGCGGTAGAGCGGCTGGCCATTGCGGCGGCCGCGATCACCAGGAACATGACGGCGTTGATGGCCAACACGGCACGCAGTGTTCCGCGCTGCCGCTTCCGCAGGTGTTCCAGGGTACACCCCTGATCGCAGCAGCCACTCATCGGAAAAAAGAACCCGGTGGTGTCTCCCTTAGCACCAGCTCGCCAGACCTTCGGGTCGCTCCAGCAATTCGCGGATGTTGGCCTCGAGGATCTTGTAACCCACGTTGCCGTACAGCTTCTGGCGTCCTTCGTTGAAGATGTAGGTAGGGCTTCCCTCCACCTTGAGCTCGTCTCTCAGCCGCAAGTCGGCGCACATGGCGGCCATGGCCGAACCGTCGTGCAGCCGCTTTAGTAGTGGATCTCGGGGGATGCCTAGCGATTCCGCCAGAGAAGCCTGGCAGTGTGCGCTGCTCACATCCTCCATGTCGCGGAAAAAGGCAACGCGCAGTCGCCAGATGGCTTCCTCATAAAGAGTGCGGCCGTCAAAGTCGGTTACCGGCTTGGCGCTGATGATCCCTTCCCTCTCCAGTAATTCCACTGCTTTCAGGTAAAGGTGGGCATTGGCCGAGCTCTTGGGAATGTTCTTGCTCCAAAGTTCCGGTGCGACTTCCACGTGGGGAAATCCCTTGCATATTTCGACCACATGCCGGCCCAGTCCTTCGAAGCCTCCCTTGTCCTGCCACATCTTGCCGATTCGTTCCTCTACGCAGCCGAAGATGGGGATGAAGTGATAGGTGATGCGGATCTGCGGGCCGAAGCGCTGTTTCAGCTCATCGAGCCGAATCTGCGCAGTATAGGCCCAGACACACAGTACATCGGTGAAGTAGGCGATGTGGAGAGGTTCCTCGTTGGATGTATTCATCTTGTTTCTCCCGATACTTGCTGTAATTGCTGCATTATATAGTCGGGGAGACGGAACGCCACTTCGGTGAGGGTGAGCGGCACGCCGAGAGCGGCCAGGCTGGTTGGCGCCAAGCCTTCATGGCCGCATGGGTCGATGCGCTCGAAAGGGGAGAGATCCATCTCCACGTTGAGGGCCAGGCCGTGATAGCAGCGGCCGCGCCGGATACGCAGTCCCACGGCGGCGATCTTGGCACCTTCCACATAGACACCCGGTGCATCGAGACGGCTTTCAGCGGAGATGTTCTGTTCCGCGAGCAGACGGATGACGCTCTGCTCCATCGCTGTCACCAGCTGCCGGACCCCGAGGCGTCGTCGTTTCAGGTCGAGCAGCAAATAGGCCACCAGCTGCCCCGGCCCGTGATAGGTGACTTGTCCCCCCCGATCGCTGCGGATCACCGGGATTTCCCCGGCATCATGGATATGGTGAGTCTTGCCGCCGGTACCGAGAGTGAATACCGGCGGATGCTGAAGCAGCCAAAGTTCGTCCGGCGTGTCAGTGGTGCGCCGAGCGGTGAAGGTTTGCATCTCTTGCCACACCTCCTGGTAAGGTCGAACACCGAGATGCCGGATCACCAGGGGGGGACGGGGTCCCTGGAGTGGCGGAAGGGAGGTCATAATGCCATCAACACCAAGTCGCAATCGGTCAGCTCCCGATAGATGGCATCCAGCTGTTCGCGGCTGTTTGCCCTTATGACGATGGTGATGGCGGTGTACCTTCCCCCTTTGCTGTTGCGCCTGCTGAGAGAGATCCGTTCGTCTTCGCGGGTATGCCGCTCGATGATGGTGGTGACCGATGCCTCGAAGCGGTCGCTGTGCTCTCCCATCACCTTGATGGGGAAGTCGCAGGGGAAAGAGAGAGCAGAAGATTGGTCGGTGTTCATGCCGGTGCCCCTGCTGTTTCCTCGCTCCCCTCCCGCAGCCGCTGTTTGTACTGCTGATATTGCTGATACATTTGCTTCCAAACCTCTCCCGGTCGCCCTTTCCCCACCGGCTTTCCGTCCAGACGGGTGACCGGAAGGATCTCCTTGGTGGAGCTGGTCAACCAGATCTCGTCGGCGGTGCGCAGGTCGGTCTCGGAAATCGCTCGCTCCTGGTGGGGAATCCCCGTGTTGCGGGCCAGTTCCACCACCAGATCGCGGGTGATGCCCGGCAGCAGCCGGTTGTCCTTGGGGGGGGTGAGGAGGAGTCCATCCTTGACGATGAACAGGTTGCTGGCCGCTCCTTCGGTCGCTTCGCCGTCCCGTAGCAGGATGGCCTCGTCTGCGCCCGCCTCCAGGGCCTGCTGGCGCAGCAGAACGTTGGGCAGCAGGGAGATGGCCTTGATGTGGCAGCAGTCCCAGCGGATGTCCGGGAGGGTGATGGCCCGTGCTCCTTGCCTCAGCAGCGAGGGTGAGGGGGACTGCAGGGGCTTGCTCATGGCGAACACCGTTGGTGATGTCTCTTCGGGAAAGCCATGGTCTCGTCCGGCGACGCCGCGCGTGATCTGCAGATAGAGTGACTGATCCTCTGCGGGGTTGTGCTCCACCAGGTGGCGAAGTATCCCCTTCCACTCTTCCATGCTCAGCGGATTGGCGAGCCGGATTCCATCCAGGCTCTGTTGCAACCGCTGTAGATGTTCATCCAGACGGAGCAGGTGTCCGCCATAACAGGGGATCACTTCGTAGACGCCATCACCGAAGATGAATCCCCGGTCCAGTACGGGCACCCTTGCCTCGGAGATCGGGAGGAATTTCCCGTTGAGATAGGCGATCTCTTGTTCCATCACTGGATGAGCATCAGCACAGTGTCTTTCAATCGAGTGAAAACACCACCTTCCGGGATTGCCTCGAGTGCGATGAGGGGACGTTGCGCAATTGCCTTGCCATCCAATGAAATGTCTACCGTCCCAAAGCTCTGTCCTTTTTCCACCGGTGCAACGATGGTTTCATCCACGTTCATCACCGCCTTGAGGGCATCGTATTGGCCACGGGGAATGGTGACATAGAGGGGCTCCGTGATGCCGACCGGTAGTTCACTGCGTTCTCCTTTCCACACCGGCAGTCGGGTCAGGGGCTTTCCCGCTTCATAGAGGCGATGGGTACTGAAAAAGCGGAATCCATACTTGAGCAGTTTCTGGCTTTCGGCGGCTCGGGCTTTTTCGCTGATGGTGTTCATCACCACCGAGATCAAGCGCATGTCGTCCCGCTTGGCGGATGCCACCAGGCAGTAGCCCGCCGCCTTGGTATGGCCGGTCTTGACACCGTCCACATGAGGGTCCCGCCATAGCAGTTTGTTTCGGTTGTACTGGGTGATTCCGTTGTAGCGGTACTCTTTCTGAGAGTTCAGTTTGTAGAATTCCGGAAAATCCCGGATCAGCGCCTGCGCGAGAAGGGCAAGGTCGCGGGCGGTGGTGTAGTGCTCCTTGTCCGGTAGGCCGGTGGCATTGACGAAATGGGTGTTCTTCATCCCCAGTCGTCGGGCATGCTTGTTCATCAACGAGGCAAAGGCCTCCTCGCTTCCCGCTACATGCTCCGCCAGGGCGACACTGGCATCGTTGCCGGACTGGATGACCATCCCTTTCAGAAGTTCCCTGACCGGCACCTCGGTGTTCACCTCCACGAACATTCGTGAGCCTTCGGTGCGCCATGCCTTCTCACTGATGTGTACCTTGTCGTCCAGGGCGATGTTACCGTTTTCCAGCTCGTTGAATACCACATAGGCGGTCATGATCTTGGTGAGACTGGCTGGATCCATGCGTTGGTCCGGATCTTTCTCGATCAGAAATTGCCCGCTGTCGAAATCCATCAATACATAGCTCTTGGCTGCCACTTTGGGCGGGGATGGCATGAGTGCTTCGGCATGGATGAGTGTGGTGGTCAGGCAGAGTAGAGCGACCAACAGAAAAAGGCGACGCGAGATATTTATCAATGTCTGCATATTGTTCAAAGTGTTCCTCGACAAGCTAATCGATCATTCGGTAACCACATGGGGAGAAGAGATTCCGGAAGCGGCCAGCCGCTGCTTGAGGCGGAGGGCATTCTCACGGTCCGCCAAAGGGCCAACCCGTACCTTGTAGAGGATCCGGCCATCGATAGTGGTGCTTCGCACGATATGGACATCACCGGCTCCGCTCTCGGAGAGCGCCGACCGTAACATCTCGGCGTTGCGCCGATCGCTGAAGGCACCTGTCTGAACATAGAACGGACCACTTTGTTCCTGAAATGTTCCGTTGACCGGTAGTTGCGTCGTCATCATCGAGCCGGCTGTTACCGCCTTATCGGCGGTTGTCGTATCGAGCTGGCTGACAGTTTCATGAGTACCGGGGTCAATGGCCCGGACTTCCACCGGCGCGGTTCCTTTCTTCAGCATATCCAGTTTGGCCGCTGCGGCGTAGGAGAGGTCGATCAGGCGATTCCCGTGAAAAGGACCACGGTCGTTTACTTTGACAATCACTGAACGACCGTTGTCCAGATTGGTGACCCGGACGTAGGTCGGAAGGGGCAGGGTTCGGTGTGCGGCAGTCATGGCATACATGTCGTAGGGTTCACCGCTGGAGGTACGCCGCCCGTGGAACTTTTCTCCATACCAGGAGGCAGTCCCTCGTTCAATGTATCCCTGGTGATCTTCGAGTACATAATAACGTTCCCCGTTGACTTCGTACGAGTCTGGATTACCGTAACGACTGCGCTGTTCCACCCTGGGAACCGCGTCGGGGATTGCGGAAGGGTCAATTCCGCCTTGGGGTGCGCGATCCTGTTCCAGGGTGCTGCATGCCCCCAACAGTCCGATGGAGAGCATCAGCAAGGATCGGTTCCAGGTATTGTTCCTATCTTCCATGTCAGGCATGGCTGTCTCCGTCTATTTCCGTTCCCGGCGTTTGAGTATCTCGTTGCTCAGTTGATAGACCGCCATCGCGTAGAGCGGGCTGTGATTATAGCGGGTTATCACGTAGAAATTATGTAAACCGATCCAGAATTCCGGGATTCCTTCGGTTTCCAGTTCCACCAAGCTGGCTGGCTGGGAGGTATCGAGTTGGTCGGGGACCTGGACGCCGAATTTGGCAAACTCACTCAATGGCATGTTGGGTTTGATTCCCTTCTTGACCAACGCATGGTAGCCGTTACCGGAGACCCGGGTCTGTATCGTGACCGGCCCGTTCCTTTTCCATCCATGGCGCTTGAAATAGTTGGCCACACTACCGATGGCATCCACCGGGTTGTTCCAGAGGTTGCGGTGGCCGTCACCATCGAAATCAACTGCATAACTACGATAGCTGCTGGAGATAAACTGGGGAATTCCCATGGCTCCTGCGTATGAACCCGTCAGACTCAGCGGATCGATTTGCTCTTCCCGGGTCATCAGCAGGTAGTGCTCCAGCTCGCTGGTAAAGAATCGGCTACGGGGCGGATACTCGAATGCCAGGGTAGAGAGGGCGTCGATTACCCGGTACTTGCCGGTATATTGGCCGTAACGGGTCTCTACACCCAGGATGGCCACCACGATTTCCGGCGGGATGCCAAACTCCCGTTCTGCCCGCGCCAAGGTCTCTGCATGTTGGTTCCAGAAATCTACCCCACCTTCGATCCGTTTCTCGGTGAGGAAGATAGGACGATATTGGTACCACGGTTTGGCCTCTGCCGGTTTGCTGATTGCCGCAATGATATCGGGGCGGATTTCCACCTGCTTGAATAATCGCTTGAGGCGATCTCCATTGAAACGGTGCTGCTCTACCATTTTATTGATAAAACTGAGCAGTTGTGGATTCTCTTCCAGATTTTTGGCGCATGATGCGCCAGGAACTGCCAGTATGGCAGCCACAACGAGAGTTCTTCTCAGCAAAGAAACCAGCTTTTCTTTCATGGGTGGTTGGCTCGTCAGACTATTTCCTGTGGGTTCGGAACCGGCATGGATCCACCTTGATGTCTCAGGTTTTAGCAGATGCCGCAGGTCCATTTTCCCGTTATCGTAAAAATTGTCTTCTTTATCAGAGGGTGCAGATATTAAAACACATTCATGTCTGTGCCGGCCATGGTCTTGTCAAGAAGGTGCAGAGGTTTCCTTTTCCTAGCGGATTTAATTGTCAGCTGGCTACCAGCTTACGATGGGTCTGAATGGACATCAGGATTCCAAATGCAGCCATCATCGTGACCAGTGAACTTCCTCCATAGCTAATCAGGGGTAGCGGTAGTCCAACCACCGGCAACAGCCCGGTGACCATACCAATATTGACAAAAAAATAGATGAAAAAGGTCAGGGTCAAACTGCCAGCCAATAGCCGGGAAAAACAGTCTTGTGCCTGGATGGCGATGATCATGCCCCGCCAGACCACGAACAGATAGCCTGCCAGTAACACCAAGATTCCGGTCAGACCGAATTCCTCCCCAAGTACGGCGAAGATGAAATCTGTGGAGCTTTCGGGCAGGAAATCGAGGTAGGCTTGGGTTCCATTCAGCCATCCCTTTCCAAACCATCCGCCGGAGCCAATGGCAATTTTGGATTGAATGATATGGTAGCCGGCCCCCAAGGGATCTGCTTCCGGGTTGAAGAAGGTCAGCACCCGTTGCCGCTGATAATCGTGCATCAGATGCCAGATTACTGGCATGGCCAAAGTAAGCAGACCGATCACCGAAAAGATGAGCCGCTTGGGGATGCCAGAGAGCAGAAGTACAAAACCTCCAGCGCTGGCGATCAGCAAGGAGGTTCCCAAATCAGGCTGTTTTACGATTAGCAGCACTGGGGCAATGATGAGTAAAGCGGCAAAGGCGATGGTACGCGGCCGAGGAGGAAAATGAAATCCGGCCAAGTATTGCGCTGCCATCATGGGAACAGCGATTTTCATCAGTTCAGAGGGCTGAAATCGGAACAACCCGAAGTTAAGCCATCGTTGGGCCCCTTTTCCCACCTCTCCCAAGATTAGCACCGCAATCAGCAACATCAATCCCAGACCATAAAGCCAGGGGGCCCAATGTTGAAAGCTTCGTGGCGGGATCTGGGCCACTGCCAAGGCCACGGCAAAACCGATCCCGAGGCGGGTTATCTGTCGAATAACCAGATCCGGGTTCTGTTCGCCGGCACTGTATAATACTACCAGCCCTATGCCGGACAAGAACAACAGTCCCACCATTAGCGGCAGGTCGATGTGCAGGCGCCGGGCCAATCGGCCCCCGTGAGGTGTGGTGCTTGTTACCAGTGTTGCAGGGGCGCCATAGGATTCGGGTTGGAGCCGGCTCATTTTTCCTCCCTCTGCATGAATGCCTGAATCACCTTGCCGGCTACGGGAGCGGCCACTGCTCCGCCGCTGCCGCCGTTTTCCACGATGACAGCGACCACGATACGAGGTTTTTCCTCAGGTGCAAAGGCGATGAACAGGGCGTGATCGCGCAGCTTCTTTTCTAGTTTGTCGGCATCATATTCTTCATCTTTTTTCAAGCCAAAAACCTGCGATGTGCCTGTTTTTCCGGCAATTCGATAGTTGCTCTGGGCAATTCGACGTGCTGTGCCGTGAGGACCGTGTATCACCTGGCCCATAGCATGCTTGACAGTGTTCCAGTTAAGCGGGTCGATGATGGATATTCGGTTTATAACCTCGGTTTGCTGAGGATTTTTGCGGCCATCGTTCACAGTTTCGACAGCCTGTACCAGGCGTGGTCGTAAATGTCTCCCCTCTGTTGCCAGTGTTGCGGTGGCCACGGCCAATTGTAACGGTGTGGTCAGCATGTAGCCCTGGCCGATGCCCGTAATCAGTGTCTCCCCGGGATACCAGGGCTGCTGACGGTTACGCCTTTTCCATTCTCGAGATGGCAGGATCCCCTTGGCCTCACCGGGAAGGTTGATTCCAGTTGGGGCGCCGAAGCCGAATCTCGCCAGAAAAGTCGATATGCGATCGATACCCAGGCGGTAGGCCAATTCATAGTAATAGACGTCGCAGGATTCAACGATAGATTTTTCGAGATTGGTATAGCCATGGCCGATGCGCTTCCAGTCCCGGTATGGCCGCTGGCTATGGAACTCTGGGAAATAGATCCCGCGGCAGAAAATGGCGGTATCCTTGCCTACCTTTCCAAGCTCCAGTCCGGCAAGGCCGATAAATGGTTTGACAGTTGAGCCTGGTGGATATTGTCCCTTGATGGCACGGTTGAAAAGGGGACGATCGAGTGAACTCCTCAGCGCCTGGTACTCTTTGGCACCAATTCCGGAAACGAATGAGTTGGGGTTAAAACTGGGCATGCTGACCAAGGCCAGAATTTCACCATTATTTGGGTCCATCGCCACCAATGCGCCGTTTTCTTCCTCGAAAGCATCTACCGCTACCTGCTGAAGATGGGCGTCAATGGAGAGATGGAGATTCTGGCCTGATACCGGAGGTGTTTGGTCTAGGATACGGAGCTGTCGCCCCAGTACATCGGTTTCTACGCGCTGATATCCCACCAGGCCGTGCAGGAGGGATTCATAACTGCGTTCGATGCCAATCTTGCCGATATGGGTGGTTCCGCGGTAATTGGTGGTGTCAATGCGGCCCAAATCCGCCTCACTGATGCGGCCGACATATCCCACTACATGCGCCATCAATGCTCCCAATGGATAGTGGCGGGTCAGACCTGCCTTGATTTCGACTCCCGGAAAGCGATGGCGGTTGACCGCAAAAATCGCTACCTCCTCGTCGGTGAGGCGAAACCGTAACGGGATGCTGCTGAAAGGGCGTTTTCTTTTCTGTTCACGGCGGAAGCGGAGGACATCCTCCTCCGTGATGGTGATCAGTTTCTGTAACTCCCGAATGGTGGCTTCGATATTGTCGATCCGCTCCGGCGTCAGCTCAAGATGAAAAGTGGGGATATTCTCTGCCAATACCACTCCATTGCGATCGTAGATCAGGCCGCGGATAGGAGGGACGGGATAGATGGTGACCCGGTTTTTCTGTGACAGGGTGGTGAAGTGTTCATGGGACAATACTTGCAGATAGACCAGCCGCGCCACCAAAACAAGGGTCATCAGAAAAACGATGATCAAGGCGGAAATGGCGCGGACGGTGAAGATACGGGTATCACGGTAATCGTGAATCGCTGCATCTCTGCAAGCTCCATTGGACCGTTTCACCGGAATGCCTCCTCCCTGTCGCCGGCCGGGTCGCAGAATACCTCGTTGTTTGTTACCGAGGCTTCAAAACCTTCTTTTTCATACCACATGATAGCGGCGCCGGATATGGCGAAGCAGCAGAAACACCAAGGGCCATGCCAGCATGCTGGTGACGGCGGGAAGCCAGTAGGAGAAGTCTGCCGGGCGGCCGATGACCCCCAGAACCCACGCCCCAATGACGCGGAACAGAGCGATGAAGATCATCACGATAATGGCCTGTTGCCAGACCGGATAGTTGCGTATCCTCTGGTGCAATAGTAGAACCAGGTAGGCCACTACCGCGAGCCCCATGGCCTGTTGGCCCAGTAGCGTTCCGGTAGCTGCATCCTGGAATATCCCGGCCAGCCAGGCGGTCCCTACGCCAACCCGGTGAGGAAGAGCGATGATCCAGTAGATAAGTACCAATGCTACCCAGTCCGGGCGAAGGGGATCCAACATTACCGGGACCGGGAAAAGGGTGACAGCCAGTGCGACCACAAAGGTGGTGATGATTATCAGCCAGCTGTAGGGATGGGTGGGCATCATGGGACAGGCCTGTTTTGCCCGGTCGCTTCCGTTGTTCCAGTAATCCCTTCGGGAGAGGGTGAGACTGATGTGGTCCAGACAAGGAGCACCTCCCGGATTCCGTCCAGGTTGGCGGTTGGCGTTGCTTCCACCCGGGCGTAAGGACGAGAAGGAAGGTTCTCCACCCGGCTAATGGTGGCGACCGGATGGCCTGGTGGAAAACGGCCACCCAGCCCTGAGGTGACCAAGATATCTCCCACGCGGATGTCTGCATTGTTGGGAATGAATGGGAGATCCAATCGGTTTGGTGCCCCGGTTCCCATGGCGATGGCGCGCAGGCCGTTACGGTTGACCTGTACCGGGGTGGCATGACTAGGGGCGGTGATCAGCAGTGCTGTGCTGGAGAAGGGGCCTACATGGACCACTTGCCCCATCACACCATTGGCATCGAGCAAAGGCTGGCCTGGAAATACATCGTCGCTGCTTCCTTTGTTAATCACTACTTGGCGACTGAAAGGGTCGAGATCAACAGCGATGATCTCCGCCACCTGGGTTTTCTGTCGAGTCTCCCGGGAAGAGTGCAGCAGGCGGCGCAGGCGTCTGTTCTCTGCCTCGAGGGTAACCATGCGCTGTAACTGGGCATCGAGTAACGTTTGCCGGGTGCGCAATGTTTCAACCTGCTCAAGCAGTGCCGTCCTCGAGGAAAAGTAGTTTGAGATAGAGCGTAGCGGTGTAGTGGAAAGATCCACCACCAGCTGCAAGGGATAAACCACCAGTGACATGGCACTGCGCACCGTATCGAGATAATGCCAGCGATGGTCCATTGTCATGATGGCGATGGACAGAAGGACAAAAAAGATCAGCCGTGTGGTGGTGGATGGCCCGCGAGCGAATAGCGTTTTTATTTCAAGCCTCCTGGATACCGCTGTTGTCCTGCTGGTGGAGACGGCAACGCGCTCTTCGATACTTGATTAGTACATCGCAAACCAATCTGCCAGGTTCCTCGTCAAATTATTATAGTGTATCCGTTGCATCCCGGATAACCAGCTGAAAAAAACTATCCCAACAGTTTGAACGGGGAAAGTTTCCCTGCATTCTCTCTTGCACGGAAGTCGACGGAAACTGTTACCTGGCCACCAGCGGCCTCATTCATCTTATCTCAATCCAGTGAGAAAAGGTCCATACCGTGTTGATCCACCATTTCCAGTACGCGTCCCCCCCCTCGGGCGACGCACGTGAGGGGATCGTCGGCGATAACGACCGGCAAACCAGTCTCTTCCATCAGCAGTCGGTCGAAATCACGCAGCAGGGCACCGCCCCCGGTTAATACCATACCCCGCTCGGCAATGTCTGCCCCCAGCTCGGGTGGGGTTTGCTCCAGAACGGTCTTTACGGCAGAGACGATATTCTTCAACGGTTCTTCCAGTGCCTCCAGCACCTCGGTGCTGTTGACGGTAATGGAGCGGGGAATTCCTTCAGCCAGATTTCTGCCCCGTACCTCCATCTCCTGAACCTCATCGGATGGAAAAGCAGTACCGATCTCCTGCTTGATTCGCTCTGCGGTGGCCTCACCGATGAGGCTACCGTATTTGCGTCGCACATAATTGATAATGGCTTCGTCAAAGCGATCGCCACCTACGCGGACCGAGGTGGAAAATACAATGCCATTGAGAGAAAGCACCGCAATTTCGGTGGTGCCACCACCAATATCCAGCACCATCGAGCCCCGTGCCTCGTTGATAGGCATTCCAGCCCCCACTGCTGCTGCCATGGGTTCTTCGATGAGATAGACCTCCCTGGCACCAGCCCCCATGGCGGATTCCCGGATGGCACGTCGTTCCACTTGGGTGGCGCCGCACGGCACGCAGATCAGGACCCGCGGGCTGGGTTTGAGAAAGCGGGTCTCGTGTACCTTACGTATGAAGTGCTGAAGCATCTTCTCGGTAATGGTGAAGTCTGCAATTACCCCATCCTTCATTGGGCGAATGGCGACGATGTTACCCGGTGTCCGCCCCAGCATCATCTTGGCCTCGTGCCCCACTGCGGCGATGGCCTTTGGGCCGCCGGGCCCACGATCCTGGCGAATGGCAACTACGGAAGGTTCGTTAAGCACGATACCTTTATTCAGTACATAGACCAGGGTATTGGCGGTACCGAGATCGATGGAGATATCATTGGAAAAGAGTCCCCGCAAGCGTCCGAATCCGAACATAATTCTGTTTCTCTACCTGTGTTGATATCGCTCGTTGATGATGACATTCTACAGCGGGCATTCAGCCGACCGCTGAAAAAAGAATTCCCATAGTGGGATGCCGCACCAAGAAACCGGAAGACAAGGGGATGCGAATGTAAATAGCATCTTACGCCGGATTTGGTTTCTTTCACAGTTCTTGGGACTTTTCAGCAATCCAGCCGCCACTCCTTTCCCAGCAGATATTTGATGATCCATTTCTATCGGTTGAATGGCTGATATCTGTAGGGCTAGCGCTAAATCCTCGTTCAGTGGTCTGAAAAGGCTCGCGATAATCCTTGTTTTGACCGGATCGATACATTCACGATTTAGTAAATCATCAACTTTATCAATGGAACGGATTTGGGGCAAGGAGATATCTGTGATAATTTGTACCGTTTCAGAAAAGCGCTGCTGGCACCGTCGAGGATCAACGGTGGAGCGGTGGTGGTTTCGGGAGTGATGGTCATGTCTTTGGAAAAAGCAGATGTTGAAAAGATCGCCCATTTGGCGAGGCTCCAGATAGAGGAGGAGGATATCCCGCTCTATACCCGGCATCTGTCCGGAATCCTTGAGTTAGTGGAGCAGATGAACCAAGTGGATACGGAGACCGTGGTGCCCATGGCCCATCCTCTGGAGATGGCCCAGCGGTTGCGCCCTGATGAGGTCACTGAATCTGACCAACGTGAAAAATACCAGAAGATTGCCCCCCAGGTGGAGGCTGGGCTCTATCTAGTACCCAAGGTTATTGAGTAAACCTTGTCCGATGGCGGGGATCCCCCATGCCGCGCACCTGGGTGACCAAGATCTCGAGGAAAGGATTGCAAGACAATGCATAACAAGACGATTGCCGAACTGGCCGCTGGCCTGAAGGCTGGGGAGTTTTCCAGTGTCGAGTTGACCCGACACTATCTTGAGCGGATTTCCCGTCACGATGAGCAGCTCAACAGCTATATCACGGTCTCTGCAGAGCATGCATTGCGCCAGGCAGAGGCGGCGGATCGGGCGATAGCTGCCGGGGATGCGGTGACGCTGACCGGTGTTCCGCTGGCACAGAAGGATATTTTCTGTACGGATGGCATCAAGACCAGTTGTGGTTCCCGGATGCTGGATAACTTTGTTGCCCCTTACGATGCCGGCGTGGTGGAACGTTGCAATGCAGCAGGCATGGTGATGCTGGGGAAGACCAATATGGATGAGTTCGCCATGGGCTCCTCCAACGAGACCAGTTTCTATGGTCCAGTGCGCAATCCCTGGGATCTGGATGCGGTACCAGGCGGTTCCTCTGGTGGGTCAGCGGCAGCGGTGGCCGCTCGCCTGACTCCAGTGGCTACAGGTACCGATACAGGTGGATCCATCCGACAACCTGCTGCCTTGTGTGGGATCACCGGACTCAAGCCGACCTATGGCAGGGTATCGCGATGGGGAATGATCGCCTTTGCCTCCAGCCTCGATCAAGGTGGGGTGATGGCGCAAACCGCCGAGGATGCCGCGTTGCTGCTCAACGTCATCGCGGGTTTCGATGAGCGGGACTCCACCAGTGCAGATCAGCCGGTACCCGATTATACCGAGGCGCTTCAGCACCCACTCGAAGGGTTGAAGATTGGCCTGCCGAAGGAATATTTCTCTGAGGGGCTGGATAACGATGTGGCCCGGATCATCGACGCCGCCATCGACGAATACAAACGGCTCGGTGCCCAGGTAAGGGAGGTTTCCCTGCCGAATACCGCTCTGGCGGTGCCTACCTATTATGTCATCGCGCCGGCGGAATGTTCTTCCAACCTGTCTCGCTATGACGGGGTGCGCTTCGGTTATCGCTGTGAGAATCCGGTTGACCTGGAGGACCTCTACAAGCGCTCCCGTGGTGAAGGGTTTGGAGCAGAGGTGAAGCGACGCATCATGATCGGTACCTATGCGTTGTCGGCCGGTTACTACGATGCTTATTATCTGAAAGCGCAGCGGGTTCGGCACCTGATTCGCGATGATTTCATCAATGCTTTCAATGAGGTGGATGTGATCATGGGGCCCACTTCGCCGACAGTAGCCTTCAATCTGGGAGAAAAAAGCAGCGATCCGGTGGCTATGTATTTGTCAGATATCTACACCATTGCGGTGAATCTGGCCGGCTTGCCGGGTATGTCGATTCCTGTAGGGTTCGTGGGACGTCGCCCTGTGGGACTGCAGATTATTGGTAATCATTTCGATGAGGCCCGTCTGCTCAATGTGGCCCACCGATTTCAGCAGGTGACCGACTGGCATCTGCGTGTACCGGAACAGTTTGCGGAGTAGAGGGGTTCACTATGGAATGGGAAGCAGTCATCGGGCTGGAAATCCATGCCCAGCTCGCCACCAAGAGTAAGATCTTCTCGGGAGCTTCCACCGCCTATGGAGCAGAGCCCAATACTCAGGCCTGCGCCGTAGACCTGGGATTCCCAGGGGTGTTGCCGGTGCTCAACGGAGAGGCAGTGCGCATGGCCTGTATGTTCGGCTTGGCGGTGGAGGCGGAGATTGCCCGTCGCTCGGTGTTTGCCCGTAAGAACTATTTTTATCCCGATCTCCCCAAAGGTTACCAGATCAGCCAGTATGAGCTTCCCATCGTGGGCAAGGGGCGGCTTTCTATCGAACTGGAAGATGGCAGCACAAAGGTGATTGGAATCACCCGTGCTCATCTGGAGGAGGATGCCGGTAAATCTTTGCACGAAGATTTCCACGGCATGACGGGCATCGACCTCAACCGTGCCGGGACACCCCTGCTGGAGATCGTGTCGGAACCGGATCTCCGTTCTGCCAAAGAAGCAGTGGCCTACATGAAGAAGCTCCACATGCTGGTGCGTTATCTCGAGATCTGTGACGGGAATATGCAGGAGGGTTCTTTCCGTTGCGACGCCAATGTCTCGGTGCGGCCCAAGGGGGAGAGCCGCTTCGGCACTCGCACCGAGATCAAAAATATAAATTCTTTCCGCTTCGTGGAACGGGCCATCGATTACGAGATCGAGCGACAGATCGAATTGCTTGAGGAAGGGGGGAAGGTGGTGCAAGAGACCCGCCTTTACGATGCCGCCAAG
Source organism: uncultured Chromatiales bacterium (assembly GCA_964557025.1). GTDB lineage: Bacteria > Pseudomonadota > Gammaproteobacteria > Thiohalospirales > Thiohalospiraceae > DRMK01. The sequence continues at coordinate 53,783 of CAZKYF010000010.1, forward strand.
GGAGAGACACGCCCCATGCGCAGTAAAGAAGAGGCGATGGACTACCGCTACTTCCCCGATCCGGATCTCCTTCCTTTGGAACTGGACGAGGGATGGCTCGATGAGATACAGGCTACGCTACCGGAGCTGCCCGATGCCAAGCGGGAGCGTTTCATGTATGAATACGGCTTGACGGCCTACGACGCTTCGGTCCTTACCGCCAGCCGGGAGCTGGCTGATTTCTACGAGGCGGTGGAGAAGTACTCCGGCGGTGAGGCGAAGCTGGCGGCCAACTGGGTGATGGGAGATTTCTCTGCAGCGCTCAACCGGGACAACCTGGAGATTGTAGCCTGCCCCGTGAATGCCGAGATGTTGGGACGCCTTATCCAGCGTATCGCTGACAATACCATCTCCGGCAAGATTGCCAAGCAGGTGTTCGAGGCGATGTGGGAGGGAGAAGGGGACCCCGATGCCATCATTGAGAAGCGGGGGTTGAAACAGATCACCGATAGTAGTGCCATCGAAAAGGCTATCGACAAAGTGCTGGCGGCCAACCCCCAACAGGTGGAGCAGTACCGGGCTGGCAAGGAGAAGCTGATCGGGTTTTTCGTGGGGCAGGTGATGAAGGCTACTCAGGGCAAGGCAAATCCGGCTCAATTGAATGAGCTACTACGCAAGAAACTGAACTCGTAACCGGCTGGTATGGTCTCTACGGGGAGAAGGTTCATGAGGAGGACAGGACCCGTGAAACGTACCCTGACTGTCGTCACACTGCTGATGGTGGCGCTGCTGGCCGGTTGTAGCTCTACGATTCCGGTGAAGGTGGATGCAATTGCTGCGAAGGAACCCGTTGCCGACAAGCACTATCGCTGGTTCAGCGGAATGGATAATGTATCTCTGGACGACCTCTATTTCCAAGAATTCAGCCGCTATTTCAAGGCCTCGCTGAAGCAGCAGGGATATGTGGAGAGTGAGGCAGGAGACGTCGCACTCGCCATCTATTTCAGTTACGGTGTCAGTCCTGGCAGGACCGTCTATTACACCACCTCTACTCCTATCTACGACTGGTTTGGCGGGGACACCATCATCTATGTAGAGACCAAGGAAGAAGGGGGAGGCCAGCTTTCCCGGACCACCAGCACTGTGACTACGCCGGTCTACCGGCGCATGGTTGGAGTGGATGTGGATACCCGCAGCTATACCCTCTACACCAGCTTCGTTGTCCTGGAGGCCAAGCGCTACGAACCCGGCAAGTCCCCGAAGGAAATGAAAACGCTGTGGAAGACCACCGCTTCCACCACGACGCGAAGCAATGATCTACGTGCATTGATGCCCGCTCTGGCGCTGGCAGCCTCCTCCTATCTGGGGGTGGACACGGGTGAGGCGAAGCTGGTGAAGATCAAGAAGGATGACCCTCGTCTGGAACAGCTGAAGCGGCAGATAAATGCCCCGTAATTAACGGAGCCTGAAGCGGATCGGTAGTCGCATCAAAACCGGGACCGGTTTGCCCGCTACGTTTCCAGGGGCGAAGGTGGAGGCACGGATTGCAGCAATGGCAGCCTGATCGAAATCGGTGCCGGCTGATTTCAATACCCTGATATTCCTGACCTTGCCGGTGGCATCTATATAGATTTCCAGCTTTACCGTGGCCTCCTTTCCCTGTTGGCGCAGGTGGGGAGGGTAGGCCGGTTTCTCCTGATGGATGAAGCGGGGAAGACCGGAAAGCCGGTATACAGGGACCGGTTCCGGTAGAACTTGTTGTGGTGCCGGTTGTGGGAGGTCAGGTGATGATACTGAGGCGGGGGGTGAAACGGCCTCTTGCGGCGCTTCCTCGGTCTCGGTTTTGGCATCGGTTCGCCGAACAGGTGTCCGTTGTGGACGAGGAAGTCTACGAGGGCTTTGCTTCCGTACCTTTTTGGTCCGGGGTTTGGCCGTCTCTGGTTTGGGAGCCGTGATGACAGGCTGGATCGTCTTTTTTGCAAAGTCCAGGGTCAAGGCAATGACTCGAGGGGACGGCGGCGGGTTTTCCCTGTTTCCGAGGCTACTCAATGCACCGAACAGGAGCAGGTTGATAACAGCACCCGTTAGAATGGCGATTAGCCAGAGGTTCCAGCTGTCTGATGAGCCTCCTGCTTTTGTCATGGATTAGTGGTCCGGAGAGATATCGGTGATGAGGGCGATCTGTCGGGCTCCCGCTCGCTTGCTTGCATCCATCACCCGGATCAAGGTTTCAGTGGGGGCGCGACGGTCTACCTCCAGAAGAACGCGGCTGTCAGGATCGCGAGCCACTTTGTCGTTTACCACTATCGAAACCTCGTTCAGTGTTATCCTCCGATTCTGGTAGTGAATGTTCCCCTCCTTGTCTACCGCGAACTCCAGTGGTTGCTTGCCGGACAGGGTTTCTGCACTGTTAGCCGTTGCTCGTTCGATCACCAGGCCACGGTTATGGGGGAAGATGGTTGTGGCCACAAAAAAGATCAATAACAGGAACACCACGTCGATGAGGGGAGCCATACTGATCTCTGGTTTGCCTGCCCGGAGTTTCGGGATCTCGATAGGTGAAGTGCGGTGAAAACCATTCATGGGGAGCTCCTCCGGTTTTCTGAATCTTCGTCCATCAGCCATGGCGGTTATAGAGCACCAGCATGCTCTGCTCGGTAAGGGCCATCAGTAGGTTGAGCCGTCGAACCAGCAAATGGTGCAGAAAGATCACTGGAATGGCGCAGATTAGCCCACTGGCAGTAGTAAGCAGGGCCTGTGAAATACCGTGCGCCATCTGCATGGGATCCCCGGTACCGTGGCGTGCAATGACGTCAAACACATCGATCATGCCGATCACCGTCCCTAGCAGACCCAACATGGGGAGCAATGAGCCGAGGATGGCAACGGTGGGCAGGGTGCCTTCTAGTTTCGGCATCAGCTCTGCCAGCTGAATGTTGAGCTGTTTGGCAAGATCGGAACGATCGTGGATCTCCTTCCAGTTGAGCTGGTGGAGTATCATTGCAATTGGGCTGGTGTTGCGTCCTACAGGGTGGTGTGGTTGATAGGATGGATTTTTCTCCAGCCCTTGTTGATCCTGAATAGCCCGCCGGATCCAGAGTTGAATCTGAATGGTGCGCTCCACCAGCATGATGAAGGCAACCCAGGCCACTACGAAGATTACCCACATCACCGGGCCGCCTCGTTCCATTAGGCTCAAAAAGCTTTCCAGCATTTTAGTGCTTACTCCTCCTTGTTGGGTCGGTGATATTATTTGTGTAGATTTTCAATGCCCGCCCGACATGTGGATGTGAAAAAGCCATCCCGTATCGTTTCTGGAACGGGCTAACGGGTTCCGTCGTGGAGTGGCCATATTTTATTCCTGTCTCGTTTCTTGGCGAATGAATGTGGGACCCGTTGCCCAAGTTGCATGTCACGATGCGTTACTCGTCGTTTCAGAATGTTACTGTTACCCCGAAGTAGGGGAGAAAGGGGAGCCCCGTCACCTTCTTGGGTTGCTGATAGTATTGATAGCTGTTACCGAAATCATACCGGATGACGTTTTCATGTTGTGTGATGTTTTGCAGCTCCAGATAAAAACCCAGATCCCATCCGCTCATGGGTACTCTACGATCGAAACGCAAATCTAGACTGAAATAATCGGGTAGCCGAGCGCTGTTTATTTTGCCATGGATGGGGCGCCAACGCTTGGTGCCGTCTGGCAGATTTTCCTGATAGCGGCCTGTGACAGGAGTGTAAGGCTTGCCGGAGGCCGCCTGCAGCTTGATTCCCCACTCCCAGCGGTGAGCGAAACCCGGCATCGGCTGTTTCCAGACCAGTGTTAGGGTGTGAGGCTGGTCGCCCGATGACGGATACTCTTCGCCAGTGAGTTCATTGGTACGCAGTGAACGCCCCCAGGAATAGCTGAGCCAGCCCATCCTTCGTTTCCCCGCCCGACGCCGGATTAGCAGATCGATACCGTAGGCCTCGCCTCGCCCCCGATTGAGATAGTTTCTCCCCGGCGGGGCGTCAGGTATCCTGACCACCAGGTCGTTCAATGGCTTGTGATAGGCTTCGACTTGGAGCGACCACAATGGCTTCGGTTGATACTGGATACCTAGAATCCGATGTTCCGCCTCCATAAATGTCAGATCGGGATTACTGAATCCTTCAATTAGTTTCTCACCGCTAGGCATCTGGAAATATAGTCCCCAGCTTGCCGTGAACAATGTCCGTTCATTGAACCGGTATTCTGCCGTCAGCCGCGGTGCCGTCCCTGACATGTCGATTCCTGCGGTACCTCTGATGCGGCTGTGGCGTATTCCCAGGGTAGTGTGAAACCGATCGCTCCAGGCTGTCCGCTGTTTAAGGAACAATGCCTGGCCGTTGGCATGCAGCGTCGAATGTTTTTGGTACTTTTCTGCGCCGGTGAAGTCGTAATAGGGTTCATCTTCCGTAGGAGGGATCGGGATGTAAAGATTCACTGGAGCCTCCACCTGAGTAAGCTCAATCCCGCCGGTGAGGATGGAACCACCCTTGTTCTGCCAGATTAGTTCGGGTTGCAGCCGGGTAGTACGAATGACGCTCTCAGCGAAATAGGGTAAACCGGTTTCCATATTGGTGCCGAGAGAGATACTGTCCCTCTGTTCCCCCAATGAGAGCGCCACCCGGCTGCTCCATCGGTTGTTCCATTGTTGCTGCCAGGTGAGTCCCGCCGTCTGGTAGGAAGAGTCCTGGCTGAGCTCCCCCACCAACTCCGGATCGGCGTTTGCGGCGGTACGATTGTCCAGCTTGAGCTCATCTCCTGCGGCAAAGTATTGCAGTTGTACTGCACCATTGGGTAAATCGTGCTGCCAAAGGGCCTGGGCATCATAAAAACGGGGAACGGTGATCACCTGATCATCGTCGCGGTCTGCATTCCCCAGTGCGGTGTTGAACGCATCTGGAGAGGTGAGGAGATCAATATAGCTGCGTCGTGCCGCCAGATAGAAACCATCGCTGCTGTTTGCCTTTCCCAGAGGACCTTCGATCAAAAGCGATGATTCGAATGTACCGATGTGATAGCGCTGGTGGAGTCGATCCTTGCGTGGCGGACGCAAACGGATGTCCAGCATTCCTCCCAAGCGATCCATATATTCCACGGGGTAACCCCCCAGGAACAGGTTGAAGTCCTTGATCAGCGCGGGATTGAGCGTGGAGCGCAACCCCCCCCAATGATAAAGATATCCCACCGGTAGGGTGTTGATCCAGACGCCGTTTTCCTCCGGGTTGCTGCCACGGATATACATCATCCCGCTGTTACCGTTGACAGTTACCACGCCCGGTAAAGACTGGATGACCTTCAGCGCATCTCCTTGTCCACCAGGTGCCTGGGTGATTTCCTGGTGGGAAAGGGTGACCTTTGAGGTTTTCTCCGGAATCCGGTCGGCAACCACCTCTAGGCCCTCAGCCTCTACTGCCAGTGGTGTAAGCAATACCTTCACCACCCGTTTTCTCGGATGCAACGGGAACCGCACCGGTGCATAGCCTGCAGCTAGAATTTTCAACCGGATAGGATATTTCAGCCCCCCAAAACGGATCATGCCCCGCTCATCGCTGAGGCCATGTTGTCCTCGGCTATTCTCAATCACTACTGTAGCGTCCTCTACCGGCTCGCCAGTGACCTTGTTTACCAGAATGAGTTGCAGATCGGCGGCTAATGAGGAAAATGGAGCGAACAGCAAAAAAAGAACGAGAAGAAGTGCTTTTCCCTGCAGATTGTTGGACATGGTGATTCTTTTGCTGGCGATGGACGAGCGATCGGGCCCTTATTTCGTCGCAATCAATTCAGTATAACAAACCCTTGTTAAAGCAATAAGTTACTAATTTCTTATTGTTCTGGGCTGTGGCAGGATGTGTGTCACGGTTATCTTTGGTCGGGGCAATAAAAACCCCGCATTCAGCGGGGTTTTGCTGTTTGGAAAGAGTGGTGAATCATTCCCTTTTTACTCTTCTCCACTGAATGCTGCCAACAGCTGCAACAGGCTGGTGAACAGGTTATAGATGGAGACAAACAGGGTGATGGTGGCAAGGATGTAATTGGTCTCTCCCCCGTTCACGATCTCGCTGGTCTGATAGAGGATCAGGCCCGACATCAACAATACAAACATGGCAGAGACCGCCAGCGAAAGTCCCGGCATGGAGAAAAAGAAGGCCGCCAATCCGGCCAGGAATGCCACGAGGATCCCTACCATCAGGAATCCACCCATGAAACTAAAGTCCTTGCGGGTGGTGATGGCGTAAGCTGACAGGCCCAGGAAGATGACGGCTGTACCACCCATCGCCATTGCGACAATCTGGCCACCGTTGGGCAGACCCAGATAGGCGTTGATCAGGGGACCAAGTGTCAGCCCCATGAACCCGGTCAGTGCGAAGACGAACAGCAATCCCAGAGCACTGTTGCTGAACTTGGTGGTTAGGAATAGCAAACCGAAATATCCTCCCAGGGTGATGAGCAATCCCATGGGCGGCAGGTTCATCATCACCGATATCCCGGCCGTCAGGGCGCTAAACAGCAAGGTCATCGAGAGTAGCAGATAGGTGTTTCGGATCAGCTTGTTGGAAGCCAGAACCCCTTCGCGGGCTGTTGCTATGGAACGGTTGGTTAACATTCGGTCCTCCTCTCTCGGAATCTTTACCGTGTGAGACACTCTGAAAATGGGTTGGTTCAAGCATGTCTGCATTGAACCTGGCAACGGGCGATGTGTGTGGCTCAACTATCGGTTGAAACCGTTTCATTTTCAAGTGGTCGGTTGAAAAAAACGGGGTACTGGCATTTTTGTTTCCGTTTAGGTAGCCTTATTCTCCGCATCGGAGGGTTGGCTGAGTGGTTGAAAGCACCGGTCTTGAAAACCGGCATGGGTTCACGCCCATCCAGGGTTCGAATCCCTGACCCTCCGCCATTTTTCCATTTATCCATCGAGCCCCTGTTTATTCAATGAATCATCGCCATGATACCGTGCGCGCCATTGAGTGGCGTGACGACAAGCTCTACCTGCTGGACCAGCGTCTACTGCCCCACCGGCAGCATTACTGTTCTTTCGAGACCGCGCCCGCAGTGGCTGATGCTATCCGTGGAATGGTGGTGAGGGGCGCTCCAGCCATCGGTGTGACCGCAGCCTACGGGGCGGTTCTGGCTGCCCGTGCCGCTTTCGCTGCGGATCCTGCGGCCTGGCGGCAATCGATGGAATCTGATCTCCAGCGCCTGGAGGCAGCTCGTCCTACGGCGGTCAATTTGCATTGGGCGCTGCAGCGGATGCGCCGGGTCATGGAACATCTCGAAGGCGGTCCGGAGAGCCGGTTGCTGCGGGAAGCGATCCATATACATGAAGAAGATATCGCCGCCAACCGCCGTATGGGAGAGTTCGGGGCGGCACTCATCGAGGGCCCTTGTGGTGTACTCACCCATTGTAATACCGGTTCTCTGGCCACCGGTGGGTTCGGTACCGCACTGGGTGTAATTCGGACAGCCTATGCCACTGGCCGTGTCCGGGAGGTCTACGCGGATGAAACGCGGCCTTGGTTGCAGGGGGCGCGTCTCACGGCCTGGGAGTTGATACAGGATGGGATCCCAGTGACCTTGCTGGTGGATGGTGCAGCGGCCTGGCTGATGGTACAGCGAAAGATTGACTGGGTGATTGTTGGTGCGGATCGGATTGCTGCCAATGGGGACACCGCTAATAAGATAGGCACCTACAGTACTGCGGTGGCAGCCAGACGTCACGGGGTGAAATTCATGGTGGTAGCGCCGACCTCCACCATCGATCCAGAGACGCTGGAGGGGGGGGCCATCCCCATTGAGCAACGTCCGCAACAGGAAGTTCTGGAGCTGGGGGGGGAGCTGGTTGCAGCCGCCGGATCCGAGGCATGGAATCCCTCCTTTGATGTCACACCAGCGGAGCTGATCGATGCTATAGTTACCGAGAAAGGGGTGGTCTTGCGACCGGATCGTAAAAAGATAGCGGCATTGTTGAACTCATAAGGGGGATACGCAATGACCAAGAGTGAAGAGGCGGTATCCAGTTTTTGTGACGGTTTCCTGTGCTCCCAGGCCATCCTCTCGGTCTATGGGGAAGAGGAAGGACTGGACAGGGATCTGGCGTTGAAGCTGGCAACTGGTCTGGGAGGCGGTATGGGTCGCACGGCCCACACCTGTGGCGCTGTTACAGGGGCCATCCTGGTTATTGGTCTGAAAAAGGGCCCGGTATCGGTGAACGACGTAGCAGCCAAGGAAGAGACCTATTATCTGGTAAGGGAATTTCTCAACCGTTTTCAGGAAGAGAACGGTTCCTTGGAGTGTCGCGAACTGCTGGATTGTGATATCGGTACTCCTGATGGTTACCGGCAGGCCCGTGAGAAAGGGTTATTCGATGATATTTGCCCTCGCCTGGTGGATAGCGCCGTGAAGATTCTGGAGGAGATGAAAAAGACTGATTAGCCTGTCTCCCGGTTTATCCCTGGCAGGTGGGGCACAAGTAGGTAACCTGGCCGCCCTGGCTTGAGCGGAGGATGGCCGTCTTGCAGCGATAGCAGGGTTTGCCTTCGCGGCGAAACACCCAGAAGCGGGCATCTTCAAAGCTTTTGCCTGCCTCCATCATCTGAGTGGCCCGCAAGAGGTGGTTAGTGATACCGCCGGTTTGATAGGATTGGCGGGGGAGTTCCAGCATTGCCAAGGCAAGCTCCTCCTTTCTGTCCTGTTCCAAATCGACAGGCCGAAGCCGCGGAGAGAGCCGGCACACGAAGAGGATTTCACAACGGAGATAGTTGCCGAGTCCGGCAACGAACGACTGATCAGTAAGCAATCCACCCAATTGGCGGTTTCGGAAGCGTTTTTCCTCCAGCCGCTCGAGGATCTCCTCGCTTCTTGTCTGTGGGGCGAGCAGATCCGGGCCGAGTTTTTTGATAAACGGGTGTTTGGCTATCTCTTCATCCTTCAGTACGCAGATATCTGAGGCGCTGTAGAGCAAGGCGGAATGGTCAGCCGTGTGGATTGCCAGCCGGAGCTGGCGTCGGATGTCGGGAAAATCCCCTCTTTTGCAACAGTGCCAGCGACCGTATAGCTGATTGTGAGTATATATGTTAAGCCCGTTGCTGAAACGGGTGAGCATGGCCTTACCAAAGGTGCTGATTTCCAGGACGGTGGTTCCGATCAACAACGGCTCATACCTTTTAAGGGATTTGAAGGCGAAAAAGAGCTGTTCAACACCTTTCCCCTTTATCGCCGCTGCTATGGAATCTGCTGCTCGGCGGATTTCCGGTCCTTCAGGCATGTTATCTTCGTTTCTCCTTTCCTTTGGGTTGCTTGTGTGATGCCGCCTCCATCCTGGCCAGCTCCTTGAACTGCTTCAGACGAGCTTCGATACCAGCGGTTTCATAGGATGTGATGTGTTCCGACTGCAGGGCCTGCTCAAGTTGTCGAATCGCCTCTAGTGTGAGCCCTTCGGAAAAATAATATTCAGCCATCGCACGGTAGGATGCGACTGGGAATCCTGCTTTCTGCTCTACCTGGGCCAGCAGCCGGAAGAGGGCTGGAGTGGTGGGTCTGGCGGCCAAGTAACGGTGCATGACCTCCCGTGCCTTTGCTGGTTGGTCCGCTTGCAGCAGCGTAAAGACATATTGCATGGTTAGTGGTGTGTTCAGCGGGTACAGGCGCAGATTGCGCTCATAGATACCCAGTGCTTTGTCGAGATTGCCCATTTCCGCCTCAAGTCTGGCCAGGGCATATTGGTAAGCGATGAGCTCTGGTTCCTCCTCGATCAATGCCAACAAAAGCTGTCGAGCCTTGCCATTCTCCCCCTTGCGATGCAATGCCAATGCGTAACCATACCGGCCAGCGTTATCGGTCCGGTGGGCAAAATAGCGTATGGCCTCATCAGCGCTCTTACTGAGCATCACCCGTATCTTGGCCCGAATCAGCAGATAACGGGGGCTGTCTCCTCGTTTCGAGGGTTTGTAACTGGCGGCCCGGTTGCGCGAATCGGCAATCCGGGAGAGGGTAACAGGATGGGTCCTGAGAAATTCTGGCAGAATATCTTTGTTCACACGGCTAGCTGTCAGTAATTTGTTGAAAAATGAAGGCATGCCACTGGGATCGAACCCTGCTTCGGTAAGGATCTGCATTCCAACACGATCAGCCTCCTCTTCGTTGAGGCGGGTGAAATTGATCATTCGTTGGGTACTGCCAGCCATTGCAGCCGTGATAGCCGCTTGGGCCAGCTCGGGATCCTGTCCTCCAAGAATCATTGCGGCGATGATTGCTGCAGCAACCGGCAGGCTCATGTTGCTTGCCGCTTCGCTGGCCCTGGCCAAATGACGCTGGGTGACGTGGGCGATCTCATGTGCCAGCACTGCTGCTAGCTCACTCTCGTTGCTGGTATGCAGAATCAGGCCGGAATTGATACCAATGTAGCCTCCGGGTGCTGCGAAAGCATTGATCCGAGAATCCTGGATGATGAAAAAGGAGAAAGGGCGCATCGCCCCATCGCTGTGGGAGACCAGGCGTCCCCCGAGATCTTGGAGATACTCGTTGATTTCCGGGTCATCCAGTAAGGGGATGCTGTGGCGGATATTGCGCATGAACTCCGCACCGATGCGCTGTTCCTCCTCTTGGGAAAGTATATTGCCGGTGCTGTCTCCCATTTCGGGTAGCTGATCGTATAGCGCGTGGCCATGTAACGGCGTAATGAGCAGACTGAGTATCAGAGGTAGCGAAATAAGGATTCGTCGTGGCATGGGGTTGAATGAAAAAGTATATCAGAAAAACCGGGTTACCCATTGGGGCAGCAAAGCCGACGGTAAGTTCCCCCTGTATTTGTGCTGGTTACCTTGTTAGAGTAGCGCCAACGATTTGGGTTTCCCGGCAAGAGTCCGGTTATCGGAAGTGGTATGGCAATGTATGATATCGATCAAGAAGTGGACACGTCCGGTCTCAACTGTCCGTTGCCGATCCTGCGCGCAAAAAAAACGTTGGCTGCCATGCGGTCGGGCCAGGTACTGCGGGTGATTGCCACCGATCCCGGATCGGCACGGGATTTTCCCGTTTTTGCCAGACAGACGGGACATGAGCTGTTGGAGACTCGGGAAGAAGGTGGTAAGTTTTACTATCTGTTGAGAAAGAAGTAGCAGGCGCCGCGCAAGATGGTGGGTCGTCGTTCGGGCAATTTGTAGTGGAGGGAAAGAATGGGGCAGATCCGGGGGTGCGAGATACCCGAGCACCTGTATTATGATGTGGATAACAACATTTGGTTGAGAGAAGAAGGGGATGGCCAAGTTACCGTTGGGCTTACCTCGTATGCGGTGGAACTGCTTGGAGAGGTGGTTTCGTGCACCTTGCGCACGGTGGGCAAGACCGTCAAAAAAGAGAAGTCTTGCGCCACCGTTGAGACCCGGGACTGGGTTGGGCCGATAAAGGTTCCTGTGGATGGTGAGATTGTCGCGGTCAACGATCGGTTGGCGGTGGCGCCGGGGCTGATCAACGAAGATCCCTATGGAAAGGGGTGGTTGGTGAGGATCCAGGTAACCGACTGGGAGAACAGCAAGGCTGGGTTGGTCACTGGCCTCGAGGAGACTCTTGGCAGCTTCGAGGCCAGGATGGAGTACGATGGTTTTTCTGGTTGCTAGCTTGCCCTGAATCCTGTCAGCGGGAGGCTGTTGTCGGCCAACAGGGTCGAAGTTCTGTAGTGTATCAAGCCTTGATTCTCCAGTTTTTTGCGGGCGGTGCTGTTGTTCCGCCTTTTTCAATGCATGGATATTGATTCTTTTTCTGAATGGATAAACTGATTGTAACGGGGGGTGCCAGGCTTGACGGGGAGATTCGTATCTCCGGCGCCAAGAATGCTGCTCTTCCCATCATTGCTGCCACATTGCTGGCTGACGGACCGACCACTGTATGTAATGTGCCGCATCTGCGGGATATTACTACCACTATGGAACTCCTGGGCAATATGGGGGTTACCCTGGTGGTGGATGAAAAATTGAATATTGAGGTGGATACATCCACCATCAAGCGTTTCCATGCTCCTTATGAGCTGGTTAAGACGATGCGCGCTTCCATTCTGGTGCTAGGGCCGCTGTTAGCCCGGTTTGGCCGGGCCGAGGTCTCTTTGCCGGGGGGGTGTGCCATTGGCTCCCGCCCGGTGGATCTGCATATCAAAGGGCTACAGGCGATGGGGGCCGAGATTTCAGTGGATAAGGGCTACATCAACGCTCACATCCCTGGAGGGCGCCTAAGGGGCGCAAAGCTGGTGCTGGACATGGTCACCGTCACCGGCACCGAGAACTTGATGATGGCGGCGGCACTGGCAGACGGTGTCACTACCATCGAGAATGCGGCGCGCGAGCCGGAGGTGGTGGATCTGGCGGACTGCCTGAATGCCATGGGAGCGCGTATCGAAGGGGCGGGTACCGATACCATCATCGTCGAAGGGGTAGAGCAGCTCAACGGGATCACCTATAGTGTGTTGCCGGATCGCATAGAGACCGGTACCTATCTGGTGGCGGCGGCTATCACGGGAGGTCGGATCCGTCTTAATGACACCTCTCCGGATCTGCTTGAGGCGGTACTCGCCAAGCTGGTCGAGGCGGGAGCGGAGGTGACTTCCGGGCCCGATTGGATTGCACTGGATATGAAAGGCCGCAGGCCTCGTGCCGTCAACCTGCACACGGCTCCTTATCCTGCCTTCCCCACCGATATGCAGGCGCAGTTCACCGCTCTCAACAGTATCGCCGAGGGGGCGGCCACTATTACCGAAACCGTGTTCGAGAATCGTTTCATGCATGTTCAGGAGATGCAGCGTATGGGCGCCAATATCCGGGTGGAGGGTAACACTGCGTTCATCTCCGGTGTGGAAAGCCTTACCGGTGCACCGGTGATGGCCACCGATTTGCGTGCTTCCGCCAGCCTGCTATTGGCAGGACTGGTAGCAGAGGGGCATACGGTGGTGGACCGTATTTACCATATCGATCGAGGCTACGAATGTATTGAGGAGAAATTGGCCCAGCTCGGGGCCACTATTCGCCGGGTGCCGGAAGGGGATATCTGAAGAAATGCAGTCGTTGACCATCGCTCTCTCTAAAGGGCGCATTTTCAAGGAGACTTTGCCGCTACTTGCCCATGCCGGTATCCGGCCGCTGGAGGATCCGGAAAGCAGCCGGAAGCTGATCCTTTCCACTAATCGAGACGATATCCGATTGATCATCGTGCGCGCATCGGACGTGCCTACTTATGTGCAGTATGGAGGTGCCGATCTGGGAGTGGCCGGCAAGGATGTGCTGATGGAGCATGGGGGGGAGGGGTTGTACGAACCGCTGGATCTGCGAATCGCTCGTTGCAAACTGATGGTTGCCGGTCCTGTGAAAGAACGGCCCATTTCCGGTCGCATGCGAGTGGCAACTAAATTTGTGCAGAGTACCCGGCGCCATTTCGCTCGTAACGGGCAGCAAGTGGAGATCATAAAACTGTATGGTTCCATGGAGCTGGCGCCATTGGTGGGGCTGGCAGATCGCATCGTAGATGTGGTGGATACTGGAAATACTCTGCAGGCCAATGGTCTGGAACCCAAGGAACACATCGCTGATATCAGCTCGCGGCTGATTGTCAACCGGGCATCGATGAAGATGAAACACCGGATGGTGGGCGATTTTATTGCGTGTATCGAAGAGGCGGTGACAAGCCATGGTTGATATCAGACATCTCACTACGGAGGAGCCCGATTTCTGGGAGCGGCTGGATCAGTTGCTGGCCTGGGAAGGGGTTTCCGATGAAAACATCAACCAGGTGGTACGCGAGATCCTGCATCAGGTTCGGGAACGAGGGGATGCTGCGGTGATCGAGTATACCAACCGTTTCGATCGGCTGGAAGTGGACTCCATGGCAGCACTGGAAATACCACTCGCACGGTTGGAGCAGGCGCTGCGTGATATTCCCGAGGAGCAATGCCAGGCACTCAAGCTGGCTGCCAGGAGGATCCGTGACTATCACATGCGCCAGCTTCAGGACTCTTGGAGTTATCGGGAACCTGATGGGACCCTTTTGGGGCAGCAGGTTACTCCGTTGGAACGGGTGGGACTCTATGTTCCTGGCGGCAAAGCGGCCTATCCGTCATCGGTATTGATGAACGCCCTTCCTGCCAAAGTGGCCGGGGTGGGGGAGTTGGTTATGGTGGTGCCTACCCCGGAGGGGGTGGTCAATGAGCTAGTGCTCGCTGCTGCTGCCGTGGCAGGGGTGGACCGGGTTTTTGCCATCGGTGGAGCGCAAGCGGTGGCAGCCCTTGCCTATGGGACCGAAACCATCCCCCAGGTGGACAAGATCGTCGGCCCCGGCAATATCTATGTGGCCACTGCCAAGGGAATGGTATTCGGCAGTGTGGGGATCGACATGATCGCCGGTCCTTCTGAGATTCTGGTGGTGTGTGATGGCGAGACACCCCCCGATTGGATCGCCATGGACCTATTTTCTCAGGCGGAGCATGACGAGGATGCCCAGGCGATCCTGGTGAGTCCTGACAAGGTGTTCCTGGACCAGGTGGCGGCCAGTATCGATCGATTGCTGCCGGAGATGGAACGGGCGGAGATCATCCGTCGCTCGTTGACCAGCCGGGGGGCTCTGATTCAGGTACGGGATCTGGATGAAGCGGTGGCAGTGGCCAATCACGTCGCTCCAGAACACCTGGAGCTCTCTGTGGCGGAGCCGCTGGAGATGGCGCGCCGCATCCGGCATGCCGGTGCCATCTTCCTGGGACGCTATACCGCGGAGGCTATCGGTGACTACTGTGCAGGGCCTAATCATGTACTGCCTACCTCGAGGACAGCTCGTTTCTCTTCGCCTCTCGGGGTGTATGATTTCCAGAAGCGAAGCAGCCTTATCCAATGTTCCCCGCAGGGTGCGGCGGTGCTGGGTCTGACAGCCTCGACGCTCGCCCGGGGTGAAGGGCTTTCCGCTCATGCCCGTTCGGCAGAGTACCGGGTCAAGTGAGTAAAGAGAACGTGGAACAGCAGGTTGCCCGCTTGATACGTCCAGAAATTCGGGAGTTGACAGCCTATTCGGTTCCCGATGACACGGGGTTTGTCAAGCTGGATGCCATGGAGAATCCTTGGCCATGGCCAGGGGAGCTGCGGCAGGCCTGGTTCGATGCTCTGCGTGATGTCACGTTGAATCGATATCCTGATCCGGGCGCACGGAAACTCATCCCGGTCCTGCGCGAAGCGATGGGGGTGCCTGAAGGTGCCGCTCTCTTGCTGGGCAATGGGTCCGACGAGCTGATCCAGATGATCATGATGGTGGTTTCTGGTTCGTCGCGTTGCGTGATGGCCCCGGAACCGGGCTTTGTCATGTACCGGATGATCGCCACGTTCGTGGGGATGAGGTATGTGGGGGTTCCGTTGCGGGAGGATTTTTCTCTGGATGGTCCCGCCATGCTGGAGTCGATAGAGCAGCATCGGCCAGCGGTTATTTTTCTCGCCTATCCCAACAATCCCACCGGAAATCTGTTCGATGAACGGGTGATGCGGCAAATCATCGAGGCAGCGCCTGGCGTGGTGGTGGTGGATGAAGCTTATCATGCCTTTGCGGAGGCCAGCTTCATGGATGCTCTCGGCGAGTATCCCAATTTACTGGTGATGCGAACCCTTTCTAAACAGGGGCTCGCCGGGCTGCGGCTCGGGATGTTGGCGGGTGCCGAATCCTGGATTCGGGAAGTCGATAAGGTACGGTTGCCCTATAACATCAATACCTTAACACAGGCTAGCGCTGAATTCGCCTTGCGAAACAGGGAACGACTGGAGACTCAGGCGGCACAAATCCGCACCCAGCGGAAGTGGTTGGCGGAGGAGCTGGCGGCAATGGAGGGGATTCAACCTTTTCCCAGCCGTGCCAATTTCATCCTGTTCCGCACCCCCAACGGAAAGGCGGGAGTGATCTTTCAAAGACTTCTCGATCGACGCATTCTGATCAAGAATTTGGACTCCACGGGAGGGGTGTTGCGTGATTGCCTGCGGGTGACAGTGGGAGCGCCGGAAGAGAATCGGGTTTTCCTCCGGGCGCTGGAGGCAGTCAGAACCGGATCATGATCCCGACGCTGGCCCCGAGACCATTGGCCGCCATGTCACCCCAGTCGAATTCTTCATCGCTAATCTCCTTGGCAGCACCGATGGCCAATGTGGAGGCAAGGGCAGCCAGCCGGGCCTGATTGTCGGTGAGTGAGGTATTTTTGCGATAGAAGTCGTAGGCGGCCATGCTGATCACCAAGGAAAACGAGGCATGCAACGCTTTGTCGGTGGGAATCGCCGGTTCACTGGCAACGGTGTTGCTGACAAAGAATAGAAGTGCAGCCAACGGCAGCAGCCAGGGTGAAAACACCCGCTTTGATTGTGTCATTGGGAGAGCGTCCCGATTGGTTGTTTTTTTGCAGCATCTTACTCGCAGCAACGTGAGTATTGCAAGGCTAAATGGATCGCCAGAGGGTTGGATGCGAGGTGTGTTTTGGTATATGAATCCCGTGGGTCAACCGGGGTTTTGCAGGACCAACATCGGTCTCAGGCAATCACGGCCGGGAAGGTATTCAACCGAGAGCCGCTGATTTCACTGAAAGGTTGTTATGGACCGGCTGGCTTGGAATCGGTATATACTACGAAATGGTTGGTTAAACCCTACCTGGAAGGTGGTAGGAGTTTTTCTGTTTCTTGTTTTGGGGAGAGGAAGATGCCGCTGGTAGAGTGGACGGAAGAGCTGGTGGTGGGAGTGCCTGCCATCGATAACGCGCACCACGAGTTTGTCGATTTGCTCAATGCATTGTCAACGGCTCCCGAAGCGAGGTTCCGAGATCTGTTTGCCAGACTGATGAAGCACAGTCGAGAGCATTTTGCCGAGGAGGAGCGGATGATGGAGCGTTCTGCTTTTCCGATCATGGAGGTTCACAAGGCTGAGCACGAGCGGGTGCTCAAGGAGCTTGAAGAGGTCCAGAGTCAACTTGATGAGGGTGAATACGAGGCAGCGCGAGAGTATGTAAGGGAGCAGCTCTCCGCTTGGTTTGTCTTGCATCGCAATACCATGGACTATGTCACCGCGGTCCACATTCAGCGTACCCTGGGTTAGTCCGCCTCCCCATGTTTCTCCTCTATCGGTTATCACGGCGATGTGATTGTTTCCTTCGGTGGAACTTTCTCCGGGATCAGTATGGGTGAGTGGACCATTCGACAGGCCCGGGAGTTATACAACATCCGCCATTGGGGGGGGGGATATTTCGATATAGGCAAGCAAGGACATCTGCTTGTCCATCCCGAGGGGGGATCGGATAGAGCGATCGATCTCCATGATTTGGCTGTGAGGCTGGAACAGGAAGGTGTATCGCTGCCAGTCCTGCTCCGCTTTGACGACATCCTTCGACATCGGGTGAGGACTCTACGCGAAGCCTTTACCGCAGCGATGGAGGGGGAGGGTTTCAGGGGCGGATTTACGGCGGTCTATCCCATCAAGGTCAATCAACAGCGCCGTGTAGTGGAGGCGATTCTGGCCGCAGGTGAGGACGGGGTTGGTCTGGAAGCAGGGAGCAAGCCGGAGTTGATGGCGATCCTGGCGGTATCACGTGACGACGCCATTGTGATTTGTAATGGCTACAAGGACCGAGAATATATCCGTCTGGCCCTGATTGGTCGCCAGATGGTGCAGCGGGTCTACATCGTCATTGAAAAGCCTTCCGAATTGGAACTGGTGCTGGAAGAGGCTCAGCGGTTGGGGATCGAGCCTCTGCTTGGAGTACGGGTGCGATTGGCCTCCATTGGTGGCGGAAAATGGCAGAATACTGGCGGAGAGAAGTCCAAGTTCGGACTTTCGGCTGCGCAGCTGCTGCAGGTACTGAAGAGGTTGCGCAGCGTGGCGATGGTGGATGCCTTGCGGCTGATGCACTTCCATCTGGGTTCCCAGATCCCCAATATCCGCGATATTCAGCGCGGTATTGACGAAGGGGCGCGTTACTATGCCGAGTTGCGTCGCCTCGGTGTGCCCATTGAGATGGTGGATGTGGGCGGGGGACTAGGGGTGGACTACGAGGGTGGCCGGACACGTAGTTTTTGCTCCATGAATTACTCCATCCAGGAATACGCCAACAATATCGTACATGCGCTCTCCCGGATCTGCATAGAACAGGGACTGCCCCATCCCCACGTGATCACTGAATCCGGTCGAGCACTTACCGCCCATCACGCCGTTTTGATCACCGATGTGGTTGCCGTGGAACGGATCCCTGAAGAGTTGCCCGATCTCTCCCGGTGTGAAGGGGAACCTGCGATTGTCGAGTCGCTGGCGCAGAATCTGGCCATGCTGCAAGAGGAAGGGGAGGGTGAGCGTTCTCTTCTGGAGTCGTATCATGATGCCCAGCACGGTCGCTCGGAAGCCAAGGCCATGTATACCCACGGTCTGCTCACGCTTGAGCAGTGGGCCCGTGCCGAGCGACTTTATTTTGCTATCTGCCGGCTTGTCCAAGCCCGTCTGGACAGTGGTTCACGCTCCCACCGGGACGTGCTGGATGAATTGAATGAAAGGCTGGCCGACAAATATTTTTGCAATCTGTCGTTGTTCCAGTCGCTGCCCGACATCTGGGCCATCGATCAGGTATTCCCGGTTGTGCCACTACAGCGGCTCGATGAAATACCATCTCGCCGCGCTGTTCTGCAGGATATCACCTGCGATTCGGACGGGAGGATCGATCTCTATGTGCAACGCAATGGATTGGAGAGCACATTGCCACTGCATGTTCTTCGGGAGGGGGAATGCTATCGGCTTGGCTTTTTCCTGGTAGGTGCCTATCAGGAGACCTTGGGAGACATGCACAATCTGTTTGGTACGACCAATACGGTCGAAGTGGTATTTCAAGAGGATGGGAACTATCAGCTCCTGGCAATAGAAAAGGGTGACGATGTTGGAGCAGTGCTGGGACAGGTGGGGTTTGAGGCCAAAGCCTTGCTGGCTAGCTACCGGCGCAAGCTTGACGTTGCGGATATTGGAGGGGAAAGGCGTCAGCGGTATTTGAGAGAGCTGGAACAGGGGTTATCGGGATATACCTATCTTGAGTGACCGCCGAAGCCAGCGATTGTTGTCCGGTGGCGATAACCGGGTGAGGCATACAATCTTTAGCGGAAACGGTAGCGGATACCTAGCGAGAGAGCGGTGAGATCCAGGGTTCCCTGCACCGAAGACAATTCGATAAGGTAGCTCAGTTCGCGGCTTTGGTGGATGGTTCCACCGAGCGCAAAGACGATTCCTGCACCGTTCTCCGGATCGTTTTCCTCTCTTTCACTGTATTGATAGAGCAACCCGGCTTTGAGATGTACAGCAAACCGTTCATCGATCATGCGCTGGTAGACCCCGTATCCTCCCAGCCCTGTATAGTTCATCTTCTGCCCATTTCGCTTGGCATCCACCAGCGTAGTGGCGAGTTCTGCCTCCAGAAACATTCCTCGGCGTTCGGGAACCGGTATCCCCACCGCCGCTACGGCGGTATAGCCTGCTGTGGCACCGGATGGTCTGAATAGCGCAAGCTGGCCGTTGATGTATACGGCGTCGGCGAACACATTGCCAGCAATGGCCAGCAAAAGGATGCCGCTCGTAACCAATTTCCTGTTCAAGAGGGCCACAAGTTGTTACTCCTTCAGTTTCAGCAGGATGGCGTCGAAGCCGGTCTCGTGCAACCGGTGTCTCACTTCCGCAATGCGGATCGAGTTACTATAAGGGCCGACGCGCACCCGATACCAGTTGTTGCCGTTGATGTTCACTGTCTGAATATGGGGTTCAAAGCCTAGCATGGCGATCTTCGCCTTCAGGCGATCGGCATCGGTGCGATTGCGGAATGAGCCTAGTTGCAATACATAGGCGCTACCCGGCTCGACAGGTTTCTTTTCCATTCTGACCGAGGGGGGGCTGTTGTGAGGCGTAGTCCTGGTTGAAGCCGGTTTTGGAGGATCCGGCTCGGGGACCGGGATCTCCATTTCCGGCAGAATGGTATAGAAATCGAATCGGCGTTTTGGAGACGGCTTTTCTGTCTCGGGCTCACTCGGTCGCACCGGCTGCGCCGGGCCTGTTTCGTTTTGTGTCGGGATAGGTGTCAGTTTGTGTGTCGGCTCATTTTGTCCCTGAAGGTAGACCAGAAAGGCGACAAACAATCCTACCGCCAAGCCGGCCAACAGCCAGGCCCAGCCAGGGGCTGTCGCTTGTTTCTTGTTGCGTGGCGTGGCGTGTCTAGCCATTCCGTTTACATGCTATCCGGGGCAGAAACCCCGAGCAGTCCCAGTCCGTTGGCAATCACCTGGCGTACCGCAAGAATCAGGGAGAGGCGCGCATCGCGCAGCCCTGTACTCTCCACCAGAAACTGGTGGGCATTGTAATAGGTATGAAAATCGGTAGCCAGCTCCCGCAAATAATGGGTCAGCAGATGAGGTTCATAACTCAGTGCCGCTGTTTCCACAATCTCTGGATAATGGGTGAGACTGCGTAACAGCCGTTCTTCGTGGGACTCTGTGAGCAGATGCAGCTGGGCGAAGCCGGCAGGTTGGTCATAGCTCAGCTGTTTCTCCTCCAGTTGGCGCATGACGCTGCAGATACGGGCGTGAGCATACTGTACGTAGTAGACTGGATTGTCATTACTCTGGGACTTGGCTAGCTCCAGATCGAAATCCATGTGCTGTTCACATTTTCGCATCACATAGAAAAAGCGGGCTGCGTCGTTGCCCACCTCTTCCCGCAGTTGCCGCAGTGTAACAAAGGAACCGGATCGGGTTGACATTTGTACACGCTGGCCGTTGCGGTAGAGAATGGCAAACTGGACCAATAGGACGTCGAGCCGCTCGCCGTCGTATCCCAGTGCACGAAGGGCCGCTCGGATGCGTGGTACATAGCCGTGGTGATCCGCGCCCCAGATGTCGATCACCCTTTCAAAGCCGCGCTCCATTTTGTCCGCGTGATAGGCGATGTCTGATGCGAAATAGGTGGGCTGACCATTTTCACGCACCACCACTCGGTCCTTTTCGTCCCCGAAGGCAGAGGAGCGGAACCAGAGTGCTCCCCCTTTCTTGTAAAGGTGGCCAGCCTCCTTCAGTTGATCGATCACTTTCTGTACAGCACCCGAGGTGGTTAGGGAGCGCTCGGAGAACCACTCCTCGTAAACCACTCCGAACTCCTCCAGATCCTGGCGGATGTCGCTCACGATGTGATCCAGGGCAACCTGGAAGATCCGTTCGTAATCATCCTTGCCCAACGATTCCCGGGCGCACTGAATGAGGGCGTCGATATGCTTCTCCTTATCCCCTCCTGCGGGTTCGTCGGGAGGGAGGTTGGCGAACAGTGCGATGGTGTTGCGGCAAAAATGGTTTCCGTAGCGTTGTTGGAGTTTTCTGGCGATTTCCCGGATGTAGTCTCCCCGGTAACCGTTGCAAGGAAAATCAATTTGCTCACCACAGTTTTCCAGATAGCGCAGCCAGACGCTGGTGGCAAGGATATCCATCTGCCGTCCGGCATCATTCACATAATATTCCCGGTGTACTTGGAAGCCGGCGGCAGCCAGCAGATCGGCGACTGCGGCGCCATAGGCGGCACCCCGCCCATGTCCCACATGCAGCGGGCCGGTGGGGTTGGCCGAGACGAATTCCACCTGCACCTTTTTGTCGTTGCCGATGGTGGAACGACCATAGGCCTCACCTGCTTCGAGAACCGCTTTCACCACGTTTTGGAACGCCGCGGCGGTCATGAAGAAATTAATGAATCCTGGTCCGGCAATTTCCACCTTTTCCACCAGTGGAGAGTCGGGAAGGGCAGAGACCAGCGCCTCGGCCAGTTCACGCGGTTTGCGGCCCGCAGCCTTCGCCAGGGTCAGCGCAATGTTGCAGGCGTAGTCGCCATGGCGGGGATCCCGGCTGTTTTCGATACGGATATCGAACTGGATTTCTGCAGGGAGCAACTTTTCCTTTTGCAGGGTGGCAACGGCGCCGGCAATCTGTTGTTGTAGGTGGTGTTTCATCGATTTTGCGAATTCAATGCCAGAAACGATCATTATCCCCGCTCAGCGAGGACAACTCAATCACGGTCAGGCGATTCGTGGAGCAATCAGAACAGGTCAATGGGATCCACATCCAAGGACCAGCGAACCCTGCGGCCGCTCTTCAGTTTTTCCAATTCGGGGATCCAGCGGTCGAGGAGTCGGTGGAGGGAAGAACGTTTAGGTGATTGCAGCAGCAGCTGTGCTCGGTATCGTCCCGCCCGCCGTTCCATCGGCGCAGGTACCGGCCCCAACAGGTCAACCTCCTGCGGACAAAGCGGGCGGGCCAATCCCTGTGCCTGGTGAAGAAATTCCAGCGCCTGCTCTGATGCGGGTGCCTCTGCCCTGAGCAGGGCCATGAAAGTGTAGGGGGGAAGTTCTGCCAGACGGCGCTCTTCAAGCGCGGTCTTGGCGAAATGATGGTAGCCGCGGGTTGTCAATTGCTGCAACAAGGGGTGCTCTGGGTGGTGGGTCTGGATTAATACAAGGCCGGGTTTATCCGCTCTTCCGGCACGTCCTGCCACCTGGATGATGAGCTGGCTCATGCGTTCAGCTGCCCGGAAATCGGGGCTGAACAGTCCCTGATCAGTGTCGAGAACCCCTACTAGAGTGACATTGGGAAAATGATGCCCCTTGGCGAGCATCTGCGTGCCGATCAGGATGCGGGTGCGACCCTCTCTGACCTCTTCCAGCAAGCTTTGCATGCTACCTTTCCGGCGGGTGGTGTCACGATCGAGGCGGGTGATGCCGACGTGTGGAAAGCGCTCAAGTAGCAGCTGTTCAACGCGTTCGGTTCCGGTCCCCAGCGGGAGGAGATCGATGCTGCCGCAATCCGGACAGTGCCGTTGCACCGGCCGCTCTGCTCCACAGTGGTGGCAACGCAATCGCTGTTCCTGCTGATGAAAGGTGAGGTGGGCGTCACAACGCCGGCACCGGCCTACCCATCCGCACTCGTGGCAAAGCAGGGTAGGCGCGTAACCGCGTCGGTTGAGAAACAGTAGAATCTGCCCTTTTGCCTGAAGATGTTCCTCGATGGTGGCAAGTAGCTGTGGAGACAATCCCTCCTCCAGGGGCTGGCGGCGCAGATCTACCAGCTGGAACCGGGGAGGTCGTGCACCTCCTGCCCGTTTGGGCAGGGAGAGGTGATGGTAGTGTCCTCGCAAGGCGTTGTACAGACTCTCCAGGGAAGGGGTGGCGCTGCCCAACACGACTGGGATGTTTGTATTGCGGGCCCGGACGATGGCCAGGTCGCGGGCAGAGTAGCGAAACCCCTCTTGCTGTTTCAACGAACTGTCGTGTTCTTCATCAACGATGATGATTCCCAGCCGTTTCATCGGTGCAAACAGGGCAGAACGGGTACCAATGATGACTGCCGCTTCGCCGTTCCGGGCGCTCAGCCAGGCGGTTAGTCGTTCCTGGGAAGAGAGACCGGAATGCATCAGGGCGATGGATCGGCCGAGGCGCTGTCTGAAACGAGCCACCAGTTGTGGGGTAAGACCGATCTCCGGTACTAGCACCAATGCCTGCTCTTCCCTGGAGAGGATTTGCTTGATGATCTGCAGATAGACCTCTGTCTTGCCACTGCTTGTCACACCGTCAAGCAAGGAGACGGAGAAACTCCCTGCAGCTTTCATTACAGTGTTTACCGCGGTCAGCTGTGCGGGATTGAGCGATGGTGGGTTCTCTTTTTCAAGCGGGGAGGTCTCAGATTCCAGCGGACGGAAGGGGGTCTCCAGGCGTTCTACCCAGCCTCTTTCCAGAAGCCGTTTCATCGCCGGTCGCCAGTTTTCGTACTGTTTCCCGATTGCCTCCGCAGTGAGTTCTTCTTCCCGGTGCAGCAGTTGGATCAATGCAGATTGAAGGGGTGCTTGTAATATCTGTTCAGGCTTTACAGCCTTCCCTTGCTCCGTGAGTCGCCATAAGAATTGCTTTGGGAGAGTAGCGGGCTTGCCCTCACGTAAAGGCCGGGGCAAGTTCCCCAAGAATACCTCCCCGATTGGGTGGTGATAATATCGGCTTGCCCAGTTGAGCAGCTCCAGGAGATCGGGGGGAAACAATGGTTTCTCGTCCAGAACTTCGATAATGGGCTTCAATCGTTCCGGGGGCACTTCGCTTCGCTCTACCCTTGCCAGCAATATACCGGTGACAGTGCGTTTTCCAAACGGAACCCGAATACGAACCCCCACTTGCGGTAGGGTCCCTTTTCTCTCCAATGGCAGGTAATCAAAGCAGCGGCGCAGCGGAGAGGGGACTGCGATACGTAAAATCGGGGGATGAGTCATGACTCCAGTGTAATGAAACCGGTTGAAAGAGAAAATCGGATGTCGCTAAACCGCGACGCTTAAGTTAAGATAATATATGCAATGTATAGAGTTGCGTCGTATATAAAACAATGATTGTTCAAATATCGAATTAACCTTTTGTTGCTATGGAACAAAAGGAGCTGAATTTCGCAATTTGTGGATAACTGTGTGAATAAGCCGGGCGTGACATGTTGCAGCGTTCGTTAAATCAAGACGGTTTCTGCGTGTAAGGAGTGATGTCTGTCTGTACCGTTTATCGCTAAATCAAGGAGTTGAAGTAGATTAAACGGATATGTGAACAGGGGGGATAAAGGTTCCGCCGCAAAGAAAGAAGAAAAACGGGCCAGCGGCTCGAATGTGTATAAAAAGTGCTGATTTTCCTGACTGTTATGGAGATTGAAGGGGATGTTAATCAGAAAACAACTATTTCCTTATAAATCAGGAAGGTCATGTGGTATCAAAAACACAAAACTAATTGTAAAAAAAGCTTTTTCGACAATATAATTACAACAATCGGCGTCGGAATTATGGCGACGTCAAAAAAATGACGATGCTGCATTGGCTTTTAATATTCAGTAAAAAGGCTACTCTGACAGTTTGACAAAGCACAGCAGAAAAAATATCTGCTGTTTTTTCGCCGGGGGATGTCTGGTGCTGTGCAAAAGTAACGGAAGGATGCCGTCGAGTGCACCAAGGGGACACCGCAGGAATGTGCGTCCGAGAGAAAATAACTAACCGGTTTTATTTGTCCGACAGAGATGCTTTCGGGCCTGCTTCCGGTGACTACAGGGAAATGTTTATCAGACTTTTGATTTCAACAATCCTGTGTTTTGTCGTGCAATCCTCCGTCTGGGCGATGAACGCCGATGGGAAAGGGGAGGGGCGGTGGTTGGCCTATTATTCGAATAAGGCATCGTTACAGGATTTCGGGGACTATTCGCTGCTGGTTCTCGATAGCGATCATCGCCCGGAACTGGAACCTTTGGCGGAGCGTGGAAAGACGTTGCTGGGTTATCTCAGTCTGGGGGAGGCGGAAGAGTATCGCCATCATTTCAGGGGGTTGGCTGACAGCGGATTATTACTGGAGGAGAATCCCAACTGGAAGGGAAGCTTCGGTATCGATATCCGCAAGCGACGCTGGACTGAACAAGTTATTTATGAGCTGATTCCAGCCCTGTTGCATCAAGGCTTTGATGGAGTATTTCTTGATACGCTTGATACTCCGTTGCATTTGGAGAAACAGCAACCCGACCGCTATCAAGGAATGAGCAAAGCAGCGGTCCGGTTGGTGAGGACTATCCGTAAGCACTATCCCGGTATCAAGATCATGTTGAATCGTGCCTATGAGATCCTCCCCCAGGTAGCAAGGGATATCGATATCGTGCTGGGAGAGTCGGTGTATGCGGACTACGATTTCAAGAGCAAATCATACAAGCGGGTGCCGCAGGCGCTCTACGAGCAGCAGTTGCGCTATCTGAAAGACGCGATGAGGCGCAATTCTTCGCTTGAGGTGTTCACGCTGGACTATTGGGAGCCACAGGATCGGGAAGGGATCGCCGCCATTTATCGGGTACAGCGGGCCAATGGCTTTAAGCCCTATGTGGCAACGGTGGCACTGGACCGCATCGTCCCGGAACCGCAACTATGATGACCCTGACGAAGCCTCTCTTCATTTCCTGGTTGCTCATCGTGGGATTTGTGGTACCACTCCGACCACTATGTGCGGAACTCGTTCCCCGAACCGTGCTGGCACTGTATGACGGCAAGTCGGTCACTGAGCCCAGGCTCACGGTGATTCATCGCCTTGCGGAAATGCCTCTCAATCATCTAGGGCTGAAGGTTCGTTACCACGATATCAATCGGCCTTTGCCTCCTGTGGAGAGCATTCCGGATCTACGAGGAGTGTTGGTATGGGAGGCTCTGGAAATGGATGATCCTCGTCCTTTCATCCAGTGGGCCGGGGAAATTCTTGACAATGGCAAACGATTGGTCGTTGTGGGTGGTTTTGGCGAGCCGGACCCGGACCGGGTATCCGTGGAGCAAGAGAGGGCGGTTGATCTTTTTTGGGAAAGACTGGGATTGCGTAGTGGTAACGAGTGGGTTCCTTTTACCTATCGAACGAAGGTTATATTCCGGGATCCTCGGATAGTGGATTTCGAGCGCAAGGTGGGCGGAGTGTTACCAGGGTATGAGCGATTGATTGTCAAGGAAGGCGAGGGTGATTCCTATCTCAAGGTGCGCCGGGCGAATGATCCGGCGACGGATGCCGATCTGGTGGTGGTTACCCGGAAAGGGGGATGGGTTGCCTCGGGCTATGCCTATTTCCACAATGAGGCGACTGACACGATTCAATGGTATCTGAACCCTTTTGAATTTTTCCGCCGTGCCCTGGCCACCGACGATCTGCCCAAGCCGGATACCACCACGTTGGCGGGACGGCGTATCTTTTTCAGTCACATCGACGGTGATGGTTGGAATAACCTTACCGAAATCCACCCTTATCGAAACAAAGGCATACTCTCGGCGGAGATTGTCAAGCGAGAGATTATTGAGGCCTATGCCGGACTACCGGTCACGGTCGCACCGATAGCCGGAGATCTTGATCCGGCTTGGCACGGAAGTCCCAGAAGTTTGCAAGTGGCCCGCGAGATTTTTGCTTTGCCGCAAGTAGAGGTAGGGGTCCACACTTATAGTCACCCTTATGACTGGAGTTTCTTCGCCGATGGCGATCCTGAAAAGGAACGTCCCTTTCTCAAGTTGTATGCCAAGCCGTGGGATGGAGGAAAAGCAAAGTTACTTAGGGTCAGAGAACCCAGCGGAGAGAAGAGTGACTATTATTATAAGACGGGTTACGTGACACCTCGCGCTTATGCGGTAAAGCCATTCAGCCTCGACCTGGAGATTGAAGGGGCCGTCAATTTTATCAATGCATTACTTCCACCAGAAAAGCGCGCAGTGATCTATCAGTGGTCGGGGGATACCAATCCTTTTCCTGCGGCTATTGCGGCTACACGCAAGCTAGGGCTTTATAACATTAATGGTGGCGATACTCGTCTGGATCGGAAATATCCCTCGTACGGGTGGGTTTCTCCATTGGGTCAGCAGATTGGAGGGGAGTTGCAGGTCTATGCGTCGAACAGTAACGAAAATATCTATACCGATCAGTGGTCTGAACAGTTTTTCGGTTATCATCATCTGATTCGGACTTTAAAGAATACAGAGACCCCCATCCGTGTCAAACCGATGGGGATCTATTATCACATGTATTCAGGGGAGAAGCTTGCTAGTCTCAATGCAGTACGTGCAAACCTGGATTACGCTCGCAGCCAGCAGATTATTCCATTGACCACCAGCCACTATGCGGCAATCGTGGAGGGTTTTTTCGGTACACAAATCCAGAAAACGGGTGATCGGCAGTGGCGAGTTGGGGCAAGGGGCGCGTTACAGACGCTGCGTTTTGATCGGGCGCTGTTTTCCGCAGTTGATTTTCAACGCTCTCAGGGAGTAGTGGGGCAGTATCACTATCAGGGTTCCCTTTACGTGACACTGGACAAATCGGTTTCCAATGCGGTTATCGCGTTGCGCGACTATGAAGACACTGCTGGCGAACCGCGTTCGACTGTTCCCTATTTGATTTCCTCAAACTGGCAGGTGTGGGGAATGGAGCGAGAGCCTGGCTACTTTGGCTTCAGGACGCGCGGTTTTGGAGCAGGTCGGATGACATGGAGGGTTCCTCAAGCCGGCCAGTACCAGCTCACGGTTTTTCACGAGGGTAACGAGATTGAGCACCAGATAATAGATGTGGACGATACAGAGGAGTTACGGTTTGCACTACCGCCCGTGGAGGGATATCAGGTGGTGCAGATCCGGATCGATTACCGGCAGGAGACGGCTTAAATGAGGAATGCGCATGCTATCGTTGCGCTGGTGGTTGCACTGGGATTGCTGGGAGGCTATCTGGTTTACCCGCGTCCGTCGGAATTGGCGTTGATGCATTACAAGAATCAACAATACACAGCTGCGCGAGCAGAATATGAGAATTTGCTTGCCAAAGGGGATGTCTCGGCCAACGTGGTTCTGCCCCTTTCCGATCTTTATCTCATCTACGGAGAAATGGGCAAGGCTGTTGAACTGATGGAAGGGTTTGTCGAGAAAAATCCGGATAATTTGGAGGCGCGGCTTCGACTCAGCAAATATTATCAACAGACCCAGCGTCCTCACGACTATCTGGGTAGCCTGGAGAAGAGGGCTGAAGCACAGCCTTCCGAGGATGCGCTGCGCCATCTCTCCCAGCTTTACAATGCCGAGGGCCGTTATCGCCAGCAGATCGAGGTTCTCAAACGAATCGTTGAGGACTACGAGGCGAAACCCAGTGATTATCTCGATCTGGCTTATCTGCTGGCTGCCGAAGGAGAAATGGTAGAGGCGGCCGATTTTCTTCGCCGCATGGCCCGGAAATTTCCCAATGCGTTCAACCTGCGGGCCAGGGAGTTCCTCGTAAGCCTTTTCTTGGATCTGGGTCAGTACGAGGATGCCCTCACCTATCTGCAGGGATATGGTGATCGGGGGGGCAGGTGGACTGTCTATTACGAACAGGCGTTGGCTGGTGCGGGGCGATACGCGGAGCTGTTTGCCTTCTGGGATCAGCAATTGCTTCGAACCGATCTGAGTAATAAAACGAAACGGGAGATTAGCTACCGGTACGAAGAGACGCTGCGCAAGTTAGGGCGAGAGGAGAAGAGGCTGGCCTTCTTGCGTCAGCAGCTGCAGCGCCCTGATTTGGATGAACAGCTTCGTCGTGAATTTGGGGAGCGTTATGAGGCAGCATTACGCGACAATGGCCGCTGGCAGACATTACTGACTTATCTACGTGAGCAGATTGAACGGGAAGGGCTAACACCCAAGGAGCGGGAGGCCTTTACCTACCGCTATGAATCACTGCTGCGCAAAGAGAATCGCCAAGAGGAATTGCTTGCCTTCTGGCGTCAGCAGCTGGCTCGTTCCGATCTGGCGGAGCGAGAGCGCAAGGGGATTGTATACCGTTACGAGGCGGCCTTGAAGAAGGCGGGTCGGAGGAAAGAGCTGCTTGCCTTGTTGCGTCAGAGGTTAAGAGAGCCGGGTTTGGACGGGAGAGAGAAACGGGAGCTGGCCTATCGTGCTCTTGAGTTGGGGGACAAGCTGGTTGCAGAACGGATATTCATGGACCTGGCCGCCAATGAGCCGGCAAAGAGTGCCGATGTCAGCCAGCTACTTTATATCTGGGGACCTCGCCCCGAGCCGTTCGGGGTGCAATGGCTGGAGGAACGAGCAAGGAGGGCTGAGGGAGAAGAACGGTTGGCATGGCTGGAACGTTTGCTGGATATCGGTGCCACAGAACAGGTGCTCAAAATGGGGCAGCGGGATCTGGTCGCGCTTGGCTATAGTGGTGAACCGGTGGAATTCCAGATGGATATCCTGCAACGAGAGGAAGACTATCCCCGCCTGCGGTTGGTGCTGACCCGAGCTATAGCGGAGAGTCACGATGCAGAACAGTTGCGACGTTACATTCGTCGGGCGGATCAGGTCGGATTTACCGATTTGGCGCTGGAGGCTAGCCGGCGTTTGCTGAAATTTGCGCCTGATGATCCGGAGATGTTGCGTCGACTAGGGTTGCTTGCTTATCAGGAAGAGCGATGGGATGACGCCTATGAAATGCTCGGCCGTTACCTTAGGTATAGCGAAGGCGATTTTGAAGCCAACTATTTTTATGCGGAGCTGTTAACTCAAAGAAACAAAACGCTATTGGCGATTCCCCATTATCGGCGCGTGATCCGTATGTTGGATGAGGAGTCGGAGCTGGATTTGCGCAAGGGCGTCGTACGAGCCCAGAGTCTATACCGGGTTGGGGAGCATGATAGGGCATTGCTGGCGTTCCGAGAGCTGATGAATGCGTACCCAGAGAATCAGGAGCTGAGAGCTGACTTCGCTACGGTACTGCTGGAAATTGGGGACGTCGATCAGGCAGGTGAAGTTCTGGCTGTGGAGAGGGGGTCGATATGATGCAGCTGCAGCGGGTGCTCATATTGGTGGTGATGCTGTTCCCCTTTCAGTTACTTAATGCCGAAGGGAACGTTAAATTGCAGATTGAACCGCATGATGATCGGTTGCGGTTGATTTTCGTATGGAATGAACCGGTAAGCGTATTGCACGACATAGACGGAAGAGAGTTGGTGCTGCGTTTTTCCAGGGCGCTGCCTCCTTCGTTGATCGATGATATCAATACCCGAACTGATGGATGGATCGATTGGGGTACCATTGGTTATGACAGTTTGCTGTTTCATGCCGCTCGAAGTGTCCAGTTTCAAGTGAAGGCGGAGGATGAGACTCACATTTCTGTGGAGCTGATCTCTCGACCTGAAGAGGCATTGAAGCCGGCAAAGCAGACACATCCGCCTCGGCAACGTGAAGCAACGGCATTGCGGTTGGCGCGTTTGAAGGCTCTTTGGCTGGCTGATTCCGGGGAACTGTTTGCAGCGCGCCGCAAGCTGGCTGACCTTCACGAGCAATATCCCGACAAAGCAGAATTGTTGCCGGATATGGCCGCGATTGAGGCCCGTCTTGGGCAATGGCAGCAAGCAGTGGCCTATTACAATCAGGCGCTGGAGATGGGGTACCGGGATGCTCCGGGGATTTCTGCCAAGGCAGGTCTGTTGTATGAGTATGGTCCCCGGGTGCGCCTGGACATGGATTGGCAGCAGCTGCATGACGCCGATTGGCAATACATCAAACAGTTGTCCGGGGAGAGCCCGTTGGGAGATCGGACTCAGCTGGGTTTTCTCTATGAGCATCGCTCGATACGCGACAACGAGCTGCGCCGTATAGAGGGTGCGCTTGGTCCTTTTCGGGGTGAGAGGGATTATTTTCAATTATTTGTGCAACGGTATTTCGATTGGGCGGCCAAGGCTCGT
This sequence comes from uncultured Chromatiales bacterium, assembly GCA_964557025.1. Classification (GTDB taxonomy): domain Bacteria; phylum Pseudomonadota; class Gammaproteobacteria; order Thiohalospirales; family Thiohalospiraceae; genus DRMK01. Next base: position 85,049 of record CAZKYF010000010.1, read on the forward strand.
TTCTCTGTTTCCGGTGGCAATGAGAATGCAGTGGGATTCAGGGCCGAATATTCGCAGCGATTGGATCTGGCGAGGATCTGGGTGGATGCCGACTATCACGCTCCTGCGTGGGAGTATGTGGAGGGTGTCGTTGATGGAGGTACTGTTGACCGGTTGACAGTGGGTTGGGAACGGCCAGCGAAAGATGGTTGGCGGCGACCTGTCGAAGAGGCTCTTTCCACCTATATCTCGGCTTCGGTGCGAAATTATGGGGTCAAGGATGACAACAGCGTCGCGGCCAGCTATGGAATCATGCTCGGGATGCGCCTGTTGCTGCAGGAGGTGGCACCTCGTTTAAGCATTGGTTATCAGTTGGATCTGGAAGAGCGAACCTCGGTGGATACGAGGTACCAAGCAGGGGTGGCTTACCATCCGCTGCCTGTGGTGTCCCGACAGGTGCATACTGTGGACGTTCTTTGGTTCGACCGGTTGAGCGATTATTTGCGCTACGATGCAGGTGCGGGAGTCCGCTACGATCCGAGGAATGATGCCGGGGGACCCTATGTGGCTGCCACGCTGGCCTATGAGCCCTGGCTTGGATTCGAAGCGGGTTTGAAGTTCATTCACAGTGCTGGCCCTTATCGTGGCGAGTATGCCCGGTACTCCCGTGCGGGTGGATACCTTTTGTGGCGTTTTTGATAGAAATGTTGAGGAAAGGGCGACCTTTTCCAGCTACAGGGAGTGTTGACAGGCTGTTGACAAGCTTCGAGTCAGGAAATGCCGCCGGATGCAAACGGGAGTCGCTCGGTTGATCCGGGGATGGAGAGAGGGATTTCCGTGAAGAAAGAGCGGGGTTTATTAGCCGGGTAATGAATATTCTGAAACCGTTTTTGGTGCTGGGCGGTGTCGCGCGATGATTTTTTTCAGCCTGTTAAGGCCGCTGGTTACTAAATTATGACAAAGGATAAAAGAGTGATGATGGAAATAAAACGTGGTGGTAAGCGTTTCAATTCATTCTGGTTGGTGTTGGCGCTTCTCCCTTTTCTCTCCGCATGTGGGGTTAATCGAGGGCTTGAAAGAGATGATCTACAATCCCGCGTACTTTCCCCCCATGCCCCACTGATAGCGGTGCTCCCGTTTGAAAACCTGAGTGAGCATCCCAATGCCGGGGAGATATTGACCCGGTTGATGGCCACAGCGCTCTATCGGCAGAAATCATTCAATATCCGGGAGGAACCCAAATGGGTGCCGGGTGGCGCAGACAAAGATGTTAATAGTGAGAAGCTTCCATCCACAATGCCAGAGATTCAGCAGCTGGCCCATAAACTAGGCGCGGATGCAGCGTTGTTGGGCAGCGTGACGGAGTTTCATTATCAACATGGTTTGCGTGAGGAACCGGTGGTGGGACTGAGTGTTCGTCTCGTTCGTAGCTGTGATGGAAAGGTGGTTTGGGCGGCTAGCCGCAGCGTTAGCGGAAAGGGGCTGTTTCGTCGGGAGAGCCTCAATCAGGTCGCGCAGCGGATGGTTGATCTGTTGGCGAAGGAATTGGGGATGATGACCTCCAATGATCTGCGTTGTGTGGAACAATCTTTAGAGATGCCCGGATCACAGCCGACCATGTCCGGAGAGGTTGCGGAGGGTAAGGAAACAGGAGGCGGAGCATGATCGGGATGCTAAAGAAGGATCTTCGAATCATTCTTTTTCCTCTTTCTCTGCTCGGGATTGTGCTGTTTGGGATGATCGGCTGTTCTACCGGTTCCCATTTGGAGCGGGATTATATCAGTGACTCTCCGTCTCCTCAGCGACAGATGAGCGTGCTCGTCATCCCGTTCCGGAATCTTACGGTTCATCCTAATGCAGGCCTCGCCTTGGCGAGATTGATGGCTACCGAGCTTCGTAAGGAGGGAGTGTTTGATGTCCGGGAATCTCCACGGTTGGAAAGCGGTAGTGATGGTCCGATTCCCGATGAGCCGGTTGCAATGGCCCGAGCGGCGGGTGTCGATGCCGTATTGTTGGGGTTCGTTACTGAATATGGTTACCGGTACGGTTTTCGCAAGCAGCCGGTGGTTGGCATCGATCTTCGTTTGATTCGGACAGACGGGACGGTCCTCTGGGCAGCCAGTGCTTCCGAGGCGGGTAGTGCCTATCTGGGGCGAGATAGCGTTACTGAGGCAGCGCAACGCATGGTGATGCGCTTGGTGCAGAGACTGTCAGAACAGATGATGACGGAAGGCGAACAATGAAAACGGAAATGCTTCAGCGCTCCACACTCTCGGGGAGCTCCCTTGAAGGGGGGGAAAAGGAGTGGGAACACAAGCCGGTCCGGATTCTGGGAGTGAGGCGTTCGGCGCTTCTGGAAATTGGACTTTTCTTCCTGGTGGCTATCATTCTGGATAGATTTGTTTTTGACGCCGATTCCTTCTGGTCGGTTTCGCCTCATCCGTTCTGGCTGATCGTGCTGCTGGTAACGGTGCAGTACGGTACTGCGGAAGGGGTGCTTGCTGCGTTGGCATCCACTGTTGTGCTGTTGGCTGGAGGGATTCCCGAGCAAACGTTGAATCAGGACCTTTATGACTACCTGTACAGCATAGTACGTCACCCCCTGATGTGGTTCATTGCCGCGGTGTTGCTTGGGGAGTTGCGGATGCGCCATGTGAGGGAGCGGGATCAACTGCGTCAGCAGCTGAAAGAGGCACGGGAGAAGGAGCGGGTTATCGCCGATGCTTACCGACGCCAGCAAGAGATCCGGGAGGACCTGGAGGTGCGGGTAGCTGGTCAGATGCGTACCGTGATTTCAATGCATCAGGCAGTCAAATCGCTTGAACAGCTGGATTCCGGGAAGGTTCTGTTTAGCATCATGGATATGGTGCGGGCAGTGATGAATCCGCGCAAATCCTCCGTTTTCATTTTGAGCCAAGATGTACTGGAGGCGGCGGTCCACACCGGTTGGACTGGCAAGGATGAGTATCTACGGGTTATTGGTGCTGAGCATCCTCTGTTTCAAGAAGTGGTCACCCGTCAGCGAATCCTGAGCGTTTCCAATGAACATGACGAGCCCATCCTGGATCAGCAGGGGGTGCTGGCTGGACCGCTGATCAATGCGGATACCGGCGAAGTGATCGGCATGCTCAAGATCGAGGAGCTGGATTTCATCGAGCTTGGCTGGACTACTATCAAGAATTTTGAAGTGGTATGTGAATGGATCGGCACTGTGTATGGAAATGCCAAACGTTTCCACTTTGCCAAGGAGAACAGTGTCGTTGATGATAGTGGTCTATTCCTCTCTTCCAATTATTATGCACGGCAGACTGCATTCCTTACCTCCCTGGCGCGGCGACACAACTTTGCTTTGGCACAGATCGATATTTCGTTACAAAATTATGATGAGTTGCCAAAAGATCTGCGTTCCCAGGCTCCGCTGGCCTTGAGCAATGCCGTTAAGCAGGTACTCAGATCCACGGATCTGGCATTTGATCGGCGTAACAATGGCAGGGAATTCACTATCATCTTGCCAGCCACGCCGACGCGAAATGCGCGAATCGTGGAAGAGCGTCTGCTGGCTGCCCTTCAGGATGAATTGGGCGGGAAGTTGAAAGGAGCATCCTGGGCAGTGAGGATTCAGGATTTGCATACGCCCGAATGACTCACTGCCGGACAGGGGTAGATGGTAAACCATGGTCGCACCAACAGTAAAAAGCAAATATATCGGCAGGCTACCGCAGCAGCAGTCGGGACGACGGATTTCTTCTTGCCAGCTGCAATTTGTGGTGGTTCTTCTGTTCACTCTCGTTTTGGAGTTGCTGCTTCTATTCGTCACAGCAGTCGGGACGCTTTCGGTTTGGATAGCCGTCTTGCTTCATGTGCTGCTGGTATCTTTGCTCTATTTCTGGCAGCAGAAGATATTTCGTTGTCCAGGTGGGGTGAAACGCCGTACCGCCAATCTGTTTCTGGTTGCGACGGCGGCCTTCGGTCCCATCGGTGTTGTGGGTACATTGCTGACCATAGCGCTGCATGCCTGGTATCGGAAAACCACTACCAGTTTTGAAGACTGGTACCTGGGGCTGTTTCCCAAAGACAAGCCGGACAAGATCAGCGAACTGGCCGACTTCCTTGAGGCGCATAGTCGCCTCAAAGGGCCCGCGATTCCGGACTCCTTTCGTGACATTCTTGCCAACGGAACGTTGCAGCAGAAGCGGGATGCCATTGTATTGATGAGTAAACATTTCCGGCCGGATTTTGCGCCAGCGCTGCGAAGTGCGTTGGTGGATCCCGACAATTCGATTCGTGTCATGGCCGCTTCAGCGATAACACGCATCGAAAACCGTTTTCTTGAGGCAGCTATCAATATGGACAGGGCAGCGGCCGAATCACCCGACGACGTGGATGTCCTTCTTCAGCAGGCGCGCCTTTATGATGACCATGCCTTTACTGGCTTGCTCGAAGAAGATCGTGAGGAGGCCAACCGAGAAAAGGCGAAGCAGATCTATCGTCGGGTTATCCAGCTCCAGCCCGACAATTACCCGGCAACCTATGCATTGGGGCGTTTATTGATACGAACCGGAGAGGTCAAAGAGGCGGCGAAGCTGCTTCAGCAAGCGTTGCAGTATCGGGAAGGGGAGCCTCAGCTTCTACTTTGGTATGCCGAATGTCTTTACAAACTGGGCCGTTATGGGGAATTGCGTAAATTGTTGCGGGAGAATCAGAGTGTTTTTTCCGAGGGATCGATCCAGCAGCAACCAAGGGTCGCCGATGCTATACACCTTTGGTCCGGTAAAGAGATTTCTCAAAGTGGATTGTAATAGAGAAACCTGCGGCGTTATTGAAAGTGGGCTGATGACAGGCAGGCTTGAGGAGATATAGATGGAAAATACCGGAACGCAAGCGGATGTCTGCATTATTCTGGAAGGGAGCTACCCATTCGTTTCCGGCGGGGTCTCATCCTGGACCCATGAGCTGATCAAGGCACAGTCTCATCTGACCTTTCACCTGGTGTTTCTTGTTGCCCCAGACGCCGATCTGACCCATCGTTATGAGCTGCCGGAGAACGTCATCGGTACAACGCAGATCGTATTACAGCGAATTCCCAAGGGAGATCTGCGTTTGTCTGGAGAAAAACAGCTGTTGGCACGCCTTGAAGAACCGCTATTGCGACTCCTCACCGACGGGGGACTTGAAGATCTGGATGAGGTGCGGGCAATCCTCTCCCCTCATATGGGACGGATTGGAGCAAACATCCTGCTTGATTCGCGTTATGCATGGGAGTTACTGGTGCGGATGTATAATGAAACGCACCCCGAAACCTCGTTCTTGGACTACTTTTGGTCATGGCGAGCGCTGTTTGGCGGTATTTATTCTGTGTTGCTCGCCGAGATGCCCCGCGCTCGCATCTATCATTCGCCCTCTACTGGATATGCCGGTCTGTTTGCCGCCAGAGCTGGATTGGAGACAGGTTGTCCAGTGCTGTTGACCGAACACGGTATCTATACCAACGAGCGGCGCATCGAGATCGCGATGGCCAACTGGTTCCATGAGATGGAGGAAGATAGCCTGAGCGTCCATCGCCTGCCTCACCAGTTAAGTGAGATGTGGGTTCGTGCCTTCACCGCTTATTCGCGCTGCTGTTACAGTGCGGCTGACAAGATCATCACGCTTTTTGAAGGAAACCAGACCTTCCAGCTGATGGATGGTGCCCAGCGGGAGAAGATGGTCGTGATTCCCAACGGCGTGGATGTGGAACATTATGCAGCGATACGCCGGGAGCCGGGGCCCCGACCGCCCACCATTGCGCTCATAGGCCGGGTGGTTCAGATCAAGGACGTAAAGACCTTTATCCGCTCTTGCGCCATTTTACAGGAGAATTTACCGGATCTGCGGGCATTGATCATGGGCTCGACCGACGAAGAGGAACAGTATTTCCAGGAGTGTTTCCAGATGGTAGAACATTTGGGACTGGAAAACATCATTACCTTTACTGGGCAAGTGCGCCTGGAGGAATACTTGGGGCGTATCGATGTGCTGGTGCTCACCAGTATCAGTGAAGGGCAGCCGTTGGTTATCCTTGAGGCCGGAGCAGCGGGGATTCCGGTAGTGGCCACCAATGTGGGAGCGTGTCAGGAGATTCTATTGTCGGATCATCACGATGCCAATCCTCCGCCGCCGGGGGGTGCGATAACTCCCCTGTCCAACCCGGCAGCAACGGCACAGGCCGTGGAACGATTGCTCACTGATCCTTTCTGGTACCAGCGATGCAGTGACGGTATCCGTGAACGGATACAGCGTTACTACAACAAGGCCGATTTCGATCAAACCTATCGAGAGCTGTATGAGCAATATCGGAATCGCTTTGACGAAGCAGCCCTTGAGGAGGCAAGCTGATGGCTGGAGTTGGTTTCAATCTGCGCAAACTGGTGCATCGGGATGATTTGGTCGGCATCCTCGCGGGTTTTTTCTATTCTACCTGGGTGACGGCCGGTCCCTGGATTCTGACGATTGTTTCACTGTTTCTGATCATCTGGATGAGCGATGTTGCTGGCTATCAGACCGTCGCCGAGTTTCGACTCATCATTATCTATAATTTTGCCTTTTCATTGGCTTTTACAGCCCCCGTTTTTATGGTGGTGACCCGTTATCTGGCGGATTTGGTTTTCGCTGCTGGGGATGAATCCGATGAGAAGGGCAGAGATCGAGAGCGGATACTGGATAAGGTGCCAGGGATGTTGCTGGGATCGTTGGTGTTGGTGTATGTAACCCAGTTCCCGTTAGTTGGGATCTTTTATCTATGGTATGTTGAACTTGAACCGTTGGTCCGTATCGCGGCGGTTGTCAACTATTTTTTGGTTGCCGGGTTATGGGTGATTGCTGTCTACCTCACGGCACTCAAGGCATACCATGTTATCTCTACCACCTTTCTGGTTGGTTTAATACTGTCACTGCTGCTGGCTTGGTTGTTTGCCGGAACCTATTCGCTGGCCGGGATGCTGATGGGGTTCTCTATCGGTCTGGCGGTGATTATGTTCGGGTTGATCGCCTACATATTCTCTGAATATACCGCCGATGCCCGGGAGCCGTTCGGATTTGTCAGATATTTCCGTCGCTACTGGGAGCTGGCCCTGGCTGGACTGTTCTATAACCTGGCTATCTGGGTGGATAAGTGGATCATGTGGCTCTATGCGCCGGAGCGGGAGATGATCATTCCTGGCATGCCCTCTTATCCAGATTATGACGCCGCCATGTTCCTTGCTTATCTCTCCATTATTCCCGGGTTGGCAATGTTTGTAATCAGCGTCGAAACCAATTTTTTTATGCAATATCTCCGTTTTTACCGGGATATCAAAAAGCACGTCAACTTTGAGAGGATTCAGGAAAACCTGGGACGAATCACTTCGAGTCTTACCGATGGTCTGCGCAGCATGATTGTGCTGCAAGGGGGGATTGTTATTGTACTGCTGCTTCTCTCGCCCCGCCTGTACGAGATACTCGGTTTCAGTTACAGTCAGATTGGCATGTTCCGTTTTGGTGTTCTCGGGGCCTTCTTCCACGTGTTGCTGGTGATGCAGTTTATTATCCTCACCTACTTTGATTTCCGTCGTTTGGTGATGGTGCTGCAAGGGATTTTCCTGCTGACCAATATAGTATTCACCTTTATCAGCCTTAATATGGGTTTTCCATTCTATGGTGGAGGATATTTCGCCAGCACCCTGTTTACCTTCGTCGTGACCTATCTGGCAATGGTGCGTTACGTTGGGGACCTGCCTTATCGTACTTTTGTTCGTGACAATCTTTCTGTCAAGCGGATGCCGCCCAGCTTGAAGGTACTTTCGGAATCCCAACGCTAGGAACGGTTCCGTTGAAAAAGTGATGAGGTATGGACTGGGATCGGGTTGCAGGGTGCATTGCTGATATTACTGGAGAGCCGTTCCGTATTGATGAGTACTCTACGGTTGGGGGTGGCTGTATCAATGATGCCTGGCATATCTCAGGGCGGGATGGTCGGTGTTATTTTGTTAAAACAAACGACTCCTCCAGGGAGGAGATGTTTGTGGCGGAAGCCGAAGGGCTGCAGGAAATCATTGCAACTACGACAGTCAAGGCGCCGGCTCCCGTCTGCTGGGGTACTGCCGGGGGATTTGCCTATCTGGTTCTGGAATACCTGCCATTGAAAAGGGATTCTGCTTTCTCGCGTCTGGGAGAAGAGTTGGCCGAAATGCATCGTCATACCTGGAGCGAGTATGGATGGAAGCGGAACAATACTATTGGCTCCTCCCCCCAGGATAATACGCCCTCTGCAGATTGGGTGGCATTCTGGCGGGAGCGCCGGCTGGGTTATCAATTACGGCTGGCTGCGAAAAAAGGCTATACCGGTAAATTGCAGGAAAGAGGGGAACGGCTGATGGAGTGTTTTCCTCTCCTGTTTTCTTCCTATGCTCCGTCGCCTTCCCTTTTGCATGGAGATCTCTGGGCGGGCAATCAGGCGGTAACCCTTTCAGGACAGCCGGTTATCTTCGATCCCGCAGTCTATTATGGCGATCGAGAGACGGATATCGCCATGACCGAACTGTTTGGCGGTTTTCCGGCCGATTTCTATGCTGCTTACAATGCGGTTTGGCACTTGGATGATGGGTATTCCGTGCGTCGACAGCTATACAATCTCTATCACATTCTCAATCACCTGAATCTGTTTGGAGGAGGGTATCTTCGGCAGGCGGAACAGATGATGGAACGCTTGTTGAGCGAATTGCATTGAGTTACCGGAACAATTCCGCATATTCCCCGCGTTTTTCCTGCGCTTTTCTGTCCCCCCGTTACTGGGCTACCTGGGTGATGCTGGGCGTGTTGTGGTCTATCGGCTGGCTTCCCTGGAGGGTCAGGGCGAGTATCGGACGTCATCTTGGGGATCTCATCTATCGGTTCAACCGTCGCCGCAGGGGTATTGTCATGGTGAATCTTGAGCTCTGTTTTCCCGGACTCGGTAAGGTGGAACGGGAACGCATGGCGCGGGATTATTTTCACCACTTGGCTCAGAGTTCCCTGGATTATGGAGTACTGTGGTGGGGAAGTTCCAGCCGATTGGAGAAAATGGTGAAGATAGAAGGGATGGAGCATCTGCATCGATGTCAGGAAGAGGGGTGCTCCGTGATCCTGTTGACTTGCCACACCGTCGCCCTCGACTTTGGTGCTACCGCTGTCACCCGGCAAATCGCCACTGTGGGCATGATCAAACCAGTGAGGAATCCGGTTGTTGAGTGGTTGATGAGTAAAGGTCGGACCCGTTATCGGGGCCGTCTGTTTCTGCGCCGTGATGGCTTGCGGCCGGTAATCCGGGCATTGAAAAAAGGGAGGGCATTTTACTATCTCCCCGATGAGGATCTGAGCCATGTGAAAAGCGGCGAGTGGATCTTTGCGCCTTTTTTTGGAGTGCCGACCGCTACTATCACTGCCCTGGGGCGCCTGGCGCGGATCACCGGCGCAGCGGTGATTCCGTGTGTGACCTGGTATCTGCCAGAAGAGGGGCGCTACCTGTTCTCCCTCTCGCCTCCTTTGCGGGATTTCCCAAGTGGGGATACGGTGGCCGACACCGAGCGCATGAATCGCGAGCTGGAGGCGATGATCCGCCAGCATCCAGAGCAGTACATGTGGTCCCTCCGGCTATTCAAGACCCGTCCAAACGGTGCACCCTCTCCCTACCGGTAAAACTTCGGTTTTCCTGCCGGCTGTCGGCGGAATCGTTTGTAGCTCCACTGATATTGTTCCGGCCGGGAGCGAACACATTGCTCGATTCCGGCGTTCAGGGCGGTCGCCGAAACTTCTGGGTTCCTGTCAGCGATTTTCCCCGAGGCGGGCAGGAAATGGATGTGATAACCCAGGCCGGCAGGAAGCCGTTCTGCGTAGCAAAAGATTACGCTGCTGCCCAGATTCCCGACGAGTCGTGGCAGCAGGGTCATGGTCTTGGCTGGGATCCCGAAGAAGGGAGCGAAAACCCCTTGACCCGCGGAAGGGACCTGGTCGGGCAGGATGCAGACCACTTCCCCCTCTTTCAAGGCATTGTATAAGGCTCGGACTCCGCGGGCATCGGTGGGAACCAAACGGGCGCCGAACCGTTCCCGGCCGGTCCGGGTAATCGGCTCCATCCCCTGTTGGCGGGGAGGACGGTAAAGAGCGGTAACTGGGTGATGCAGGGAACAATAGAGCCCGACCATTTCCCAGGCGCCCAGGTGGGGAATGGCCAGAATCACCCCTTTTCCCCTGTTGAGCCCCTCCCGCAAGTGATGGAGCCCACTGACCTGGTGAACCAGCCGTCGAATGCGCCATTCTGGCCAGCACCAGAGGGGTCCGATTTCCGTGGCTGTTTTTCCTGTTTCCACTAGGCTGCGCCGCGCCAGGTGACGCTGTAGGGATGGAGAAAGCTCTGGATAACAGTGCTCGAGGTTGAGCAGCGTGATCCGTTTGGCGCGGGTCGGCAGCCACCAGGCCATTTTTCCGATAAAGGCGCCGACGGCATGATTCCAGCGCAGCGGCAGGAGCGCCAGCAGCCGCAACATGCTCATGACAACTCGGGCACGGGCGGTTCCTTGGTTGGATTGAACAGGAGCGTTCGTTGCCATCTATCCAGTTTATCCTCTTTGCCGGGGCGGGCTCTACCTGTGTGATAGAATCTGCGCATGAAAACTGTTACTGAATTGCTCAAAGAGCGTATCCTCATCCTGGACGGTGCCATGGGCACCATGATTCAGCGCTATGGGCTGGAAGAGGCTGACTACCGTGGTGAGCGTTTCGCCGATCATCCGGTGGAGGTGAAGGGTAATAACGATCTGTTGGTGCTGACCCGACCGGAGATCATCCGCGAGATCCACACTGCCTACCTGGAAGCCGGTGCTGATATCATTGAAACCAATACCTTTAATGCCACCTCCGTCTCCATGGCGGATTACCAGCTGGAACCCTTGGTGGAGGAGATCAACCGCGCGGCAGCGCGGCTGGCTCGGGAGGCAGCGGACGCCATGACAGCGCGGGATCCGGCACGCCCCCGGTTCGTTGCCGGTGTGCTGGGTCCCACGGGGCGGACCTGCTCTATTTCTCCGGATGTGAACAACCCGGGCTTTCGTAATATCACCTTCGACGAACTGGCCACCGCATACAGTGAAGCGGTTCACGGGCTAGTGGAAGGGGGCGTGGACCTGCTGCTGGTGGAGACGGTATTCGATACCCTCAACGCCAAGGCAGCCCTGTTTGCCATCGAGCGCTATTTCAACGAGCAGGGGATGCGCCTTCCGGTGATGATCTCGGGAACCATCACCGATGCCAGCGGCCGTACCCTCTCCGGTCAGACTACCGAGGCGTTCTATAACTCCCTGCGTCATGCGGAACCACTCAGTATCGGTCTCAATTGTGCACTGGGAGCAAAGGAGCTGCGTCAATATGTGGAAGAGCTTGCCCGGGTTTGTGAGACCTTCGTCAGTGCTCATCCCAACGCCGGTCTCCCCAATGAGTTCGGGGAATATGATGAATCTCCTGAGGAGATGGCGGCCGAGATCGGGGAGTGGGCGGCAAGCGGCTTTCTGAACATTATCGGAGGTTGTTGCGGTACCACGCCAGAGCACATCCGTGCCATCGTGGAGGCGATTAGCCCGCATGCTCCCCGGTCGCTGCCCGCGATCGAAAAAGAGTGTCGCCTGTCTGGGCTGGAGCCGCTTAACATCGGGCCTGACACTCTGTTTGTCAATGTGGGCGAGCGGGCCAATGTCACCGGATCAGCGCGCTTCAAGCGACTGATCCTGGAGGAGAATTATGATGAGGCGCTGGATGTTTGCCGTGAACAGGTGGAGAATGGCGCCCAGATTATCGATATCAACATGGATGAGGCGATGCTGGATGGAGAGAGGGCGATGGTCACCTTCCTCAATCTGATCGCTTCAGAGCCGGACATTGCCAGAGTACCGGTAATGGTGGACTCCTCCAAATGGCCGATCATCGAAGCGGGACTCAAGTGTATTCAGGGTAAGGGGATCGTTAACTCCATCTCGCTGAAAGAGGGTGAGCAGCCATTCATTGAGCATGCCCGTAAGATTCGCTCTCTCGGCGCAGCAGTGGTAGTGATGGCGTTCGATGAAGAGGGGCAGGCGGACACTCGAGAGCGGAAAGTGGAGATTTGCCGTCGTTCCTATCGGATTCTTACCGAGCAAGTCGGATTTCCACCGGAGGATATCATCTTCGATCCCAATATCTTTGCGGTGGCCACTGGCATTCCAGAACATGACAATTACGCGGTGGATTTCATCGAGGCTACCCGTGAGATCAAGCAGACCTTGCCTCATGCCCTTGTTTCTGGTGGGGTTTCCAATGTCTCCTTTTCCTTCCGTGGCAATAATCCGGTGCGTGAGGCGATTCACTCGGTGTTTCTCTATCATGCCATTCGGGCTGGAATGGATATGGGAATTGTCAATGCGGCGCAGCTGGCGGTCTACGACGATCTTCCTGAAGAGTTGCGGGAGCGGGTGGAGGATGTGGTGCTCAACCGTCGTCCCGATGCCACCGAGCGGCTGCTGGAGATTGCCGACAAATACAAGGGGGATGGTAGTGGTGCAGCAAGAAAAGAGGATCTTGCATGGCGGGAATGGCCGGTGGAAAAACGGCTTGAGCATGCCTTGATCAAGGGGATTGAGCAGTACATCGAGGAGGATACGGAAGAGGCCCGTCAGCAGTTTGAGCGCCCCATCCAGGTAATTGAAGGCCCGTTGATGCAAGGAATGAACACCGTGGGGGACCTGTTCGGTGAGGGCAAGATGTTTCTGCCCCAGGTAGTGAAAAGTGCACGGGTGATGAAGAAGGCGGTGGCATGGCTGATCCCTTATATCGAGGCAGAGAAGGCTGGTGATAGCCAGGCGGCTGCCAGGGTGCTGATGGCTACAGTAAAGGGGGATGTGCACGATATCGGCAAGAATATCGTCGGTGTGGTGTTGCAGTGCAATAACTTTGAGGTGATCGATCTCGGGGTGATGGTGCCGGCGGAGACTATTTTACAGAAGGCCCGAGAGCATCAAGTGGACGTGATTGGCCTCTCCGGCCTCATCACCCCTTCCCTGGAAGAGATGGCTCACATTGCCAAGGAGATGCAGCGGGAGGGGTTCGAGATTCCGTTGATCATTGGCGGAGCCACCACCTCCAAGGCACATACGGCGGTCAAGATCGATCCCGGTTATGATGGCCCCGTGGTCTGGGTCAAGGACGCTTCCCGCGCCGTAGGGGTGGTACAGAGCCTCATCTCTGATGAACTAAGGGTCTCGTTTGTCCATGAACTGAAGCAGGAATATGAGCGGGTTCGTGAGCAACATGCCGGGCGTCGAGCGCAGACCCGCTGGCTCACTTTGAAGCAGGCCAGAGCCAACAGGCTCTCCCTCGACTGGAAGGGGTATCAGCCTCCAGAACCGAGGCAAAAGGGGGTGCAGGTGTGGGAAGATTATGATCTGCGGGAGATCAGTCGTTACATCGATTGGACCCCTTTCTTCTATGCTTGGGAGATGAAAGGGGTCTATCCTCATATCCTGGAAGATGAGAAGAAGGGAGAAGAGGCGCGTAAGTTGTTCACTGATGCCGGGGTCATGCTCGAGAAAATCCTGGAGGAGGGATGGCTGCGCGCCAATGCCATTGCTGCCGTGCTGCCGGCCAACAGTGTAGATGACGATGACGTGGCTGTGTTTGCAGATGAGACACGCACCAAGCGGCTGGCTACTTTCCATTTCTTGCGGCAGCAACAGCAACGACCTCCGGGTCGTCCCAATCTTTGTCTGGCCGATTTTGTGGCGCCGCTGGAATCCGGCAAAAAGGATTGGCTGGGGTTGTTCGCCGTTACCGCTGGTCATGGTCTGGATGAAAAGGTGGCGGAGTTTGAGGCGGCTCACGATGACTATCGCGCTATCTTACTAAAGTCGCTTGCTGATCGATTGGCTGAAGCCTTTGCCGAATTGCTGCACGAAAAGATCCGCAAGGAAATTTGGGGTTACGCCCCAGATGAGCAGTTGAACAACGATGCATTGATAGAAGAAAAATACCGAGGGATCCGGCCTGCGCCCGGCTATCCCGCTTGTCCAGAGCATACCGAGAAAGAGACGCTGTGGAAACTGTTGCAGATAGAGCAGCGGACGGGTATCCGGCTTACGGAACACTATGCAATGTGGCCAGCGGCGGCGGTGAGCGGGTTCTGCTTTTCTCATCCACAGGCAAAATATTTCGCAGTGGGAAAGATCAATCGAGATCAAGTGGAGGACTATGCCCGGCGCAAAGGGGTGTCACTGGCAGAAGCAGAACGCTGGTTGGCGCCGAACTTGGGGTACGAGCCGAACGGTTGACGCATACCCCGGGGACGCGTATTATTTTGCGGCTTGCACAAATAGTATCGAGATAATTCGGGGCATAGCGCAGTCTGGTAGCGCGCCTGCTTTGGGAGCAGGATGTCGGGAGTTCGAATCTCTCTGCCCCGACCAAAATCCCGGAGCGCAAGAGCGAAAGCGGCTTCGGTTTTGCGAGCGGGTCCTTAGAGATCTGCAAAGTACGTCAAGGCAAGGCTTGTGATAGAATCCCTGGTGCGGGGTTTCATGCGCCCGTAGCTCATCTGGATAGAGCATCGGCCTTCTAAGCCGAGGGTAGCAGGTTCGAGTCCTGCCGGGCGTGCCATATCAGTCGCCCATGGGGCGACATTTCATTTTCACCGTCATGGTGGGCGTAGCTCAGCTGGTAGAGCCCCGGATTGTGGATCCGGTCGTCGTGGGTTCGAGTCCCATCGTCCACCCCATCTCTTTACCTTCAAAGCACAGAACGGTAATCACAGTGATCCAGCGCCCTCACTGAGAGCCGGCGGGGCGCTGGTCCAGCACTTTTCCTTATTGGCTTTTTGAGACCATATATTCCACGGCGTGCTTCAACTCTTCATCAGAGCAGTCTGCGCAGGTCCCGCGGGGTGGCATGGATTTTTTGCCGTTGATTGCTGAATTCATCAGAGCGTCCATACCTGCGGCGATCCGTGGGGCCCATGCCTCCTTGTCACCCAGCTTGGGAGCGCCTGCAGCTCCAGTAGAATGACAGGCGGTACAGGCTGTGTTGAATATCTGCTCGCCAGAGCGAGCTGCAGATGCGGCTTTGGTTTCTGAGTCAGCGGACTCCGTTTGCCCGGATTTTTCTGCCGGTGCGGGACTCTCCTCTTTCTTTGCTTCCGCTGCTGGTGCTGGCTTGGCCTCTGTCGTCGTGACGTTGCCAATTGGTTTGATTCGCTCCAGTACCGCTTGGTCACTCATGTCCACTTCCGGGCCTCCACCCAGGGTCGGCAGCACAAGATAGGCGGTCACTGCCAGGGTAACGGCGATACCGGCAACCAAGGATGTGGGAAATTTGTCAGGATTTGCCATTTACAAGCTCCTTCATTGATACAGGGTGTCAAAAATCAACATCGGGAAGCTCACGCTGGGTTGCGAGCTCAAGGGTGAAATAGTTGTATGGTTTGAAGCTGAATATTCTTGCCATGATGTTGCTGGGAAACGATTCAACTAAGGTATTGTATTTTCGTACTGCAGCATTATAGCGCTGCCGGGCTTGCTGCACCTCCTTCTCGATCTCGTTGAGACTGTGCTGGAGCGCCAGGAAGTTATGGCTTGCCTTGAGATCAGGGTACTGTTCGGCAACCGCCAACAGATTGTTCAGTGTCCGGGAGATTTCGCTTTCGCTGACCGCACGTTGTGTTACGGTATTTCCTTCGGTCCGCTGCTCCGTAGTTTTCTGTAACAGCTCCGACTCATGTTTTCCATAACCCTTTACTGCCTTGATAAGGCTTGGGATAAGATTATGGCGCCTCTTCAAGGCAACGTCGATACCGCTCCACTGCTCCTCGATCATATTGCGCCGTTTTATGAAGTTGTTGTATGTCCCTACCAGCCACAGTATGCCTACCAGGCAGATGAACAGGATTATCGGCATATATTCTTCCATCGGGCTCCATCCTTATTGATCTTGGTTATTTACACGGGTTGTATTTCCTCGCGAATTCAACTTGCTAGCGCAACCGGTGGGTTTATCCCGAAAAATACCTGATTAGGTGTTTTCATGCCAAGGCATTTCCGGGGACGATTGTTTAGTTTATCCATGACAGCCTTGATCTCCTTATTGGTAATATCAGAAAAGTCACGACACTTGGGAAAGTACTGCCGAATAAGGCCATTGGCGTTCTCGTTCGCCCCCCGTTCCCAGGAGGAATAAGGGTGGGCAAAATAGAAATCCAAATTCAACTCCGAGGCGATCTGCTCATGATAAGCAAAC
>CAZKYF010000011.1:0-9182 GCA_964557025.1 uncultured Chromatiales bacterium
ATCCGGCTCCGGAATCCCGAGCTGCTTGAAAAAATCCCCGGACATGCGGGGATCGTAGTGTTGACCAGTGTGCACCAGCCGCCAGTCAAGAACCGAACCGTGCGCCTTGCGCTCCTGCAAGGCCCGAATAATCGGCGCAATCTTCATGAAGTTGGGTCGCGCCCCGGCGATGATGTCGACAAGAGCACTCATCGGTCTTCATCCCCTTGGTTGTCATTATTGAACAGAATCGAGATGCGGCTGCTCTCGATAATTTCATCGAACGGAATCGGTGCGGTACCACCTTCCTTGATGGCTTTGATAAAAGCCGCCGCACACCCGGCTTGTCCTTTGTCCTGACGGGTGAGCTTCATGCTTCGAAAACCGGGCCAACCGAATCCGGTGAGTTTGCGGAAATTATCCAGCTGCAGGATTCCTCCCCCGGAAAAAACCTCCAGCCGCTCTTTGGGAAATTTCTTGCTGCCGTTGGCGAAATAGTGGACCGTACCGATGGAACCATCGGCGAACGAGAGTGACAGGGTTACCGTATCCTGCGTCGGACTTGCCATCGCCGTCTGCTGCCACTCGCTGATTGGAGCACCGGCCAGGTGGCGCAACAGATCCACGAAATGGCATGCTTCGCCAATGATACGCCCGCCACCCACCTCCCGGTCCTGCGTCCAGTGCTCGGCTGGAATGGCCCCGGCATTGACCGTCATGATAAACGATTTGGGCCCTTGCGACGCCGAGAGAAGCTCCTTCATCTTCACCACTTGCGGCGCGAAACGGCGGTTGAAACCCACCATCAACAGCGGCGCGTCACCCTTCCCGGCCTGTGCCCGCCATGCATGTTCGATTGCCTCCAGCTCCTCCAGGGTCAGACACAACGGCTTCTCCACGAAGACATGCTTGCCCGCCTCCAGCGCCTCCAACACAAACCGGGCATGGCTGTCGTGGCGGGTGGTGATCACCACCGCATCGATCGCCTCGTCGGCGAGGACCGCATCCACATCACTGGCGGCACTCTCGAATCCGTACTTGCGCCCGGCATGCACCGAGCTCACGCCCGACGCCGAGACCACACACCCCAAAACCGCCCCCGCTTCACGAAACGCCGGGATCAGAACAGCAGTGGCATAGTTTCCCGCACCGATAAAGGCGACCCGGGGGGCACCGATGCTCTTGCGCACCGTGGGCGGAACGAGCCGGATACACCGCTGCAGCAATACTTCGTCATCGGCTTTGTCGGCAGCCGGATACTCCAGAATGATACCCAGGGATGGTTCCGTTCCTCCCACCACCTCATAGGCCTTCTCTGCATCGTCGAGCACAAAGCGGTGGGAAATGAGCGGCTTCACATCCAGTCGCCCCTGGGCCATCATGTCGAGCACCGCCTCGAAATTACGCTGCTCCGTCCAGCGCACGTAACCGATGGGGTAATCATGCCCCTTGTCTTCATACTCCGGATCGTAGCGTCCGGGCCCGTAGGAACAGGAGACCTGGAACGTCAGTTCCTTCTCATAAAAATCGGCACGCGAAAGCTCGAGCCCTGTGACCCCGACCAGCACAATACGCCCCCGCTTGCGACACATGTGCGCCGCCTGACTGATGGGCGTGGAGGATTTGGTGGAGGCAGTCACGATCACCGCATCCACCCCCTGCCCTTTGCTGAACGCTTCGGCGGCCGCCTCCACATCTGCATTACCGGCATTCACCGTCTTTGCACCAAAACGCTCGGCAAGCTCCAGCTTTGCCGGATCCAGATCGATTCCCAGCACATTGCAACCGTGGGCGCGCAACAACTGAACCGTCATCAGCCCGATCAATCCAAGCCCGGTGACCACCACCCGCTCCCCCAGCGTCGGAGCCACCAGCCGGATTCCCTGCAGCGCGATGGCACCGATAACGGTGAAGGCCGCCTCCTCATCACTCACTTCATCGGGAATCCTGGCACACAGATTTTTCGGTACGCACACCACCTCGGCGTGCTTGCCGTTCGACACCACTCGCTCCCCCGGCGTGAACCCGTCCACACCCTTACCTGCTTCCAGCACCCGACCCACGTTGCAGTAACCCAGCGGTAACGGCTGATCCAGCTTGTTACGCACCGCCTCCAGCGTCGGCATCACCCCGTCGGTACGCATCTTGTCCAGCACCTGCCGCACCTTGTCCGGCTGCTGCCGCGCCTTGTCAATCAGATTGGCCTTGCCGAAATCCACCAGCATCCGCTCGGTGCCGGCAGAAACCAGCGTCCTCGTGGTACGGATGAGCAGATGCCCCGCCGATACCTTGGGGCAAGGCACCTCGACCAGAGAGGTCTCACCGTTGGCGAGGTTTTGCAAGATTTGTTTCATTATTCAAGATTCCCTATGTACTGCTTAGCAAAATATAATGGTGATCTCCCACCAAGAAACACCCTGTCACCATGAACACAGCGTGGCGATCCCCTGACCCCCTGCTCCGCTCAGGGAAATTGCTTCGCTGCGCTCGCAGTGACAACTCATCACTGCAATAACACACCATACCTACTCCTACACGCCGTCCACAAACCCCCGGCACCAGATCTCGATACACAACACCGACAACAGGGTATAAGCCGCATCCACCCGTCCGGCGTCGTTGTCCGCAATCAGCCGCTGCACCGCATCGGGTTTGAACAACCCCCCCCGGCGCAGGCTGTCCACTGAAAGATAGTCCCCCAGCAGCTCGCGCAGCTCATGCCGCATCCAGCGCCGCAATGGCGCGCCAAAACCGGTCTTGGGACGGTAGATCACATCGTGGGGAAGATAGGGTTCCAGAGCCTTTTTCAACACCCATTTACCCTCCCGCCCTCGCTGCTTGAATCGATCCGGGATGCGGGCGCTGAATTCCACCAGGTCAGGGTCGAGGAAGGGAACCCGTACCTCCACCCCCGCCGCCATCGACATCTTGTCGGTATAGGTCAAATTGTGATCAGCGAGGAAAAATCGCTGCTCCAATGCCAATATCTTGCGCAGCCGGGATGCGTCCTCCGGCATTTCGGCCAATAGACTGAGCAAGGGTTCGTTGGCGCGGGTTTCGCCCAGTTCCGCCAGGAAATCCCGACTGTACAGGGAACGCAGATGAGATTCGGAAGCCCAGGCAAACAACCCCGCCAGTCGCGTATCACCATTCTCGGAGGCGTGCGCAAACAGCCGCCCCATACGGCGACCCAGTGCACTGCGTTGATCCGGCAGTTTGGAAGCGACCGTCAACAGGGACCGCACGGAACCCGGCAACCACGCCCACAACCGCTCGTACTGCACCGCCAGATGACGCCGATAACCGGTGAAAAGATCATCCCCGCCCGCACCGGAGAGCAGCACCTTCATCCCCTGCTTGCGCGCCAGTTCACAAATGTAGAGCACATTGAGCGGCGCGGGATCGGCCAGCGGCTCATCCAGCATATAGACCATATTTTCAATATCCGCAGCCATCCGTTGAGAATCAATCTCCACTACATCCAGAGAAACCCCCAGATGTTCGGCCACCCGCCGGGCATAAGGCAGATCTTCCGCATCCCCCACATCCAGCCCCCCTTGCGCCTGGATGGTAAAGCAGCGAATATCCGGATTCTGCTCGCAGGCAAAGGCCACCACAGCGCTGGAATCCAGCCCACCAGAAAGAAAGGCCCCCACTGGTACATCGGCCACCATCTGCCGCTGTACTGCCTGACGCAAAAGGGCGCACGTTCCTTCAACCGATTCCGCACGGCCCAGATCGGCAACGCAATTACCAATCGACGGGAGCCGATACCACTGCCAACGCCTTGCAATACGCCCCTCTCGCACCACCATCGCTTCATCCGGCGGCAGCTTGCGCACACCCTTCAACGGCGTCCCGTCACCGGGACACCAGAGAAAACTGAGATAGCGGTGCAACGCCTCCACATCCAGCATGCTGCGCTCCGGCAACAACTGCACCAGCGCCTTGATCTCACTGGCAAACGCCACGCCATCATCCGTGGCGGAGTAGTAAAGCGGCTTTACCCCCAATCCATCCCGGACAAGCAGCAGCGTTTCATCCCGGCCATCCCACAACGCAAAGGCGAAAATGCCATTGAGCCGAGATAGCATCTCGCTCCCCTCGGCAAGATAGAGATGCAACAACACCTCCGTATCCGACTGGCCTTGAAACCGGCGCCCCTCCGCCTCCAGATCGGCGCGCAGTTCGCGAAAATTGTAGATCTCACCGTTGAAGACCAGCACCACCTGCCCATCCGGGCTGACCATCGGCTGATGCCCAAGAGGTGACAGATCCAGAATCGACAAGCGGGCATGGGCCAGACCTATCTGAGTGGACCCATCAACAAAAAGCCCGGAATCATCCGGGCCTCGATGCGATAGAGCCTTTAGGCCCGCACGCTATCCCCGCCGGAAAACGTATCGGAATACCCTATAATGCTGCACTTCTCCTGCCATCACTCATACTGTCGCACCCGTTCATCCGGCTGCCCCACCCCGTAATAGCGTTTTACCGGCAAGCGACCGGTGATCTCCATCTCCTTTCGCTTGTATTCTCTCAGAAGCATTACGCAGACTCTCAAATGCGCCCAGGCAAACCCCACCCACCCGGCACGCCAAGCACCCTGCCAAAGCCAGTGGTAGAGAAAAAGCGCCAAGTAGCGAAAGGGAACACGGTAGAAATGTTTCTTGAGCCACATACGGCGCTGCAAGGCCGTGCCGAAAACCCTGGGCTCATCGGCCAAGGCATCGCCCCGGAAAGCCGTAATCGCCTCAGCAGTGGTATAACGATTCTGTTTTTCCAGCCAATGGTCGAGATCAGGGCTATCGTGATGCTCCAGAATACCCTCCACCCGGGAAACTTTCCCTTCAACAACCGGATGCTCATTGACTGCCACCTCACTGAAACGACAACTTCCCGTCCGCCACAACCGAATCAGCGCCTGACGCACCGACAAAACACGTCCCATAAACCAAAGACGACGTTCAATCTCGATGGCATCGCAATCATCTTGCTGAATCGCCTTCGACAGATTTATTTTCAACTCATCCGTCAACCGCTCATCGGGATCCAGCTTCATGGTCCAGGGAGCGGTAATCGGCAGCTCACGCAATGCAAAATTCCACTGATCACCAAACCCGCGAAAGCGGCGCTGCACCACATGCACTCCATAGCGTAATGCGATATCTACAGTCTCATCCTGACTGTAGCTATCGACAAGAAACACTTCCTGCGCCCAGCCTTTGAGGTTCTCCAGCACCGCCTCCATATTGTGCGCCTCATTGAGGCTGATCATGATGACGGCGACGGGAGCAGTGCCACCCCGCCAACCACTCTTACTCGTCACCACCTCAGACACAACCATCAGCTAGCATCTCGTTGTTTCTTATCCTCTCTCTTCCGTGCCAGGCAGATCGCCTCATCGCCTTTCCCCAATATCGCCTGAATTCGGCGAACAGGCCAAAGCCCCCCCCAACAAGAACCATGGCAACACGATAAGCATGCTCGATGAAGTTGGAACGTTGCGAGCGAGCGATAACTGCATTGAAAGACATTACTGCTGGACGTGTAATGGCGCCTTCTTTCTTGTTTACGCCGATCACCGTCCGAAGGACCGCGAGAAACCATCCGGAAAACGACTCGTGCGTGCGCATACTCTCCACTTTCAACCCAACTGCCGAGACTGCGCGGTCTAGTGTTGCCGTTGAAAAATAGGAAAGGTGGTAAGGTTCATAACTCGTCCACCCGGACAGGGCTGCCTCCGAGCACTCAATATTCGGAACGGCAATGTGTACAATACCGCCAGGCGTCAGCCGTTTCTCTATTTCACCGAGAAAAGCCAGCGGTTCCTCTACATGCTCCAATACATGATTTAGAACCACTACATCGAACATCTCATTCTCTGGCAAATCATCCAACGGGCCACAATGCATTTGAATACCGTGGCGTGACTCCACCTGTTGGCAAATCGGCACAGACAGATCACAGCCCGCGACATCAAATCCTCGTTCCTGTGCTGCCTTGAGAAAGCTGCCACTGCCCACGCCGATTTCCAGCAAGCGCTTACCTGAAAGCTTTACTGAGGATAACCTTCTCAAGGTCCTTCGATTGTTCCAGGACTCGAATAAGCGAACCCAAACTGAATCATCCGCGACGTAGCTCTCCCCGAACCACTCCTCTTCCATCTCGTCATTGATATGCCGTTGCCAAATCAATGGAGAGAGCACCAAGCCGCAGTCCTCACATCGCAAAAGCCCCCACCGGTACGATTGAAACGACCGATGCCCACAAAGGGGGCAACGCCTATCCTGTTGTTCCTGTTCTGTCACAATGATCTCAACCTAATCAACAATAATCCATTCCGGACGCTCGCCCCCGTTCAACAACCAATGGTAGCTCTCCATCATTTGCCGGCCAATATGCGCCCAAGAGTATTCGCGTATCATCCACTGACGCCCCCGCAAACCTTTCTGCTGAAGCTCCTCCCGCGAACAAGCTAGCGCCTGCCTCAGACAAGCCTCCAGAGGCTCAACACCAATATCGATCCACCAGCCAGCACCTTCCGACTCCAATCCTTGCCACGGCGCTCCTTTGGTTACAATAGCCGGGGTACCCGACGCCAGCGCCTCAGCCACCGTCATACCAAAATTCTCCGAGTACGTTGGAAGAACGTAAAGCTCAGCCCGTGCGTAGGCGCGCGCCTTTTCAGCACCATATAACGCACCGACAAACCGGCAGCGTTCCAACCCCAATTCCTGCGCCAGCCCCTGCATCTCCTCCAAATGCCCCCCATTATCAGGGCCGGCAACAACCAACTCCCAATCTGTAAATTTGCTTTCCACATAGCTCCATGCCCGGAGCAGATTAGGCACTCCTTTAACCTTGTGAATACGACCGAGAAACAACAACAGCCTTTTATCCGATTCCTTCTCAGCTACTTTGGCTTCCGGAATATCAATCCCGTTGGGAATTACAGCAACCGGCTGGCGGTAACCCAACCGACGAATATCCTCATATTCAGACTCCGCTGTAGCATGAAACATGGATGCTTCCTGCATGACGGGGCGGACAAGCCAAGGCCACAACAGTCGCTTGCGCCATCTCGAATTATTGAGCGCCCAGTCTGACAGAGTACCTCTGGGAGATACCACCAGCTTACAGTCGGTCCCTTTCACAGCCAGAGCAGAATAAAGATTTGGCAACATCCATAAACTATGATTGTGCAGAATATTGGCTTCACCGGACCGAGCCTGCTCTTCAAGCCAACGCCTCATGGCAGGCGAGCGACCCAGACGGCGCGGCCCCACTCCAAGCGGGAAGGTTTTTAAAAAAGATGGAAGCAATGCAAACGGAGCCCAGTCCAACGCAGTTAGGGATACATTCTCACCCTGCTCGATAACCGACTCACACAAACGCACAACCGAATAACTCGGCCCGCTGGCTTCATTTGCTATGGCGGGGACTACTTGGATAACATTAAGCATAAGAACAAGGGGGGAGAATAATTCAGTTGAACATCCGTTATTAGTACCTATAACCAATTCCTCCACGTTTCATGTACCAATAGGCACGTCTGAGTCTGTATGCAAGGCGCTTGATTTCTCCGATTCTTGTGAATTTGTCTGGAAAACCAGATTTGGTGGCGATATATTTATGCTCACTCAACACCATAGGATCAAAACCTAGCTCAGAGTTTTTCTCATGTTCACGTGTTTTCTGCTCCTCGTGCCGGCGAAAACAGGCTAATGGATATGGAATTCTATAAAATGACTTTTCACCTTCATTCAAACCTAAACGCACAATAAGATCATAATCCATGGTTCTGTGAAGCCGAACATCAAACTCTCCAAATCTTTGATGCGCCTCCCGAGTCCAGAACATCGCTTGCGAATTAAGATGAAACCCTTCGTATATAAACTGACCGAGACTAAAGTCAAAAGAATAGTTCTCACTGAAAACACGATCATAGGCGTCTATACTCAACCAGTCACCATAGACAACGGACGGCCTCCTGCCAGAGCAAAAAACGTTATGGACTCTCTTAATCGCAGATGGAAAATATAGATCGTCGGAATTCAGCCAACCAAATACATCACCGGTAGCTTTTGAAAAACCGTGGTTAAGCGCATCACTTTGCCCTCGATCAGGGCCACTATGCCAATATGTAATAAATTTTTCGTATCTTTTAATTACTTCTACTGTGCCGTCTGTTGAGCCACCATCGATAACAATTAACTCAAGATTCCCATATCCCTGACCAAGAACTGAGAGTATGCTCCTTTCAATATACTTTGCCTGATTATACGACGGCATTACTATTGAAAATCTCAGTCCATCGCCGTTAATATGGTTACCAACACATTCAACACCAGAAAGAAATCCCTTAAGTTGTTCTGTTCGGTGCGCCAGATTACTTTTTGATTGCCGCTGGAATATCATCAACACATACCTGTACGATTTTCCATTAACGCACGATATAGCTCAGCCTGTCCTGTAGAGAAAATTTTTCCTCGGCTAGGCGGCGTGAGCACAATCCCATCTCCGCAAGCTTCAGGTCATCGGTGACCAACCTGAGGGCCGATTCTATAAGATCTTTCTGATCTCCCTTGTCAAATAGGTAACCATTTATATTATCCTTTAACGGTGCTAGAAAAACATCGCACGATGAATAGAACAGTGCCATCAATCTCTCATCCCTCACAACCCACATTGGGAAAACCGGAACCTGTAAACCCCCTTTTGAATACCAAAAGGAACAGATGAAGAACTAAATATCACCACACCTAGCGTACTCGAAAATTGACACTTGAAATTATCAATATGGAAGGCCGGTGCTCCAATAATGTCTGAGCCTTTCCTTTGATCAGACAATAACGAAGTAGCACTAATACTAAAACGTGCAAAATAGTCTGAACCCAACTCAAGCCAGAATATACCGGCAATCCGGATGCCGGTAAAAAGACTCCACCAGGTTCTTGAGTTTTTGAATGCGTCGCAGCGCAGACAATACCAGGCGCTTCATCTGATCCGGGCCGGTAATGGGCTGCTTGCCCACCTGATGTTTCTTGGCATGATTCCACACCTGCTCGATCGGATTCAGTTCCGGCGAGTACGGTGGCAGGAAATGAAGGGTCATCCTGCCGTTGGTCTCTTCGACGAAACGTTTGACCTTGGCGCTTCGATGTACAGGGTGTCCGTCGATAACCAGATGGATCGGTCTG
>CAZKYF010000012.1:0-2732 GCA_964557025.1 uncultured Chromatiales bacterium
GCGCAGAACGTCGTCGCGCAGCGACGGCGGCCCCGAAGGGGTGAGGGCAAAGCCCGAATCATCCCTCTCTCTCCGCCATTCCATTGAAAAGGGCCCCGTTTAGGGGCCTTTTTCAATGGGATTGTGAAAAATGGATTCGAATCCTCGATTTCAAGAAGAAGGACCCGGGTAAAGCCCAACCCGGAAACTATGTATTGAGACGCCGTTCAACGAGGATTTCCAGGTCCCGGGCGTTGGTCACCGCGTAACCGGCTTCGTCGTTGTCGAAGTAACAATAGATGGTTCGTCCTTGCCCCGCCCACATGGTTATCCGCGTGGCCCACCCCTCCAGAGTCCGATGGTCATAACAGCCCTGGTAGGCTCCTGCAGGGCCGTGCAGGCGGATATAGACGAAGTCGGTGGTCACATGCAGCGGTGACTGGTAGCCGGCCAGTTCGTAGATGCAGAACGCAATCTTGAACTGTTCGAGCAGCGCCAGGATTTCATCGTTGATCCAGCTCGGGTCACGGAATTCGAAGGCGTAGCGGTACCGGGGATCCAAAACCTTCAGGAAATGTTCCAGGCGGCGCGGATTGGAGTGCCAGCGGGGTGGCAGCTGGAACAGGATCGGGCCCAGCTTTTCACGCAAGAGGGTGATGCGTTCGAAAAAGGTGGCGACGCTTCGTTGTGGATCCTTCAGTTTTTTCATGTGGGTGATGTAGCGGCTCGCCTTGACGGTGAACAGAAAATCATCCGGCGTTGTGTCGTGCCACTGATCCACGGCGTGTTTGCCCGGCAGGTGGTAGAAGGAGCTGTTGATCTCGACGCTGCGGAAGTGGCGGCAGTAGTATTCGAGCAGTCGGCTGTCGGGCAGATCCAGTGGATAAAAGGGCCCCCTCCAGTGGGCATAGGCCCAGCCGGAGGTGCCGATACGGAAGGAGCGGATCATCCGCGAACCGTGAACCGGGGCTGCAGGGCCTCCAGCGTTTCCATGATGCCGGTGTATTCCAGCTCCGACATGGGCAGCATGGCGGCGCCCACGAAGCCCTGCCGGCGCATCTCCACCGCCTTGTCGGCGACACGGTCGCGGACCTTGTCCCAGAACGGATGGGCGAAGGCGTCCACTGCCTCGGTGAGTTTGCCTTCATGCATGGCGAACGCGGCGCAGCTCACCACCGGCGGCCCGTCGAAGTAGCTGATCCCGGAATCGAGACCCACCGGCATCAGGGGCATCTGGTGCGAGCCGCGCATGCCGCCGGCGACGAAGTGGCCGATGGCGTAGGGGGCCAGGATCTCGCCGGTGGCGGGGAACATCTTTTGCACCCGCACCAGCATTACCGGGTCGTCCTTGCCGGTGTACTTGCCGGCGATGTTGTGCAACCGGGAGGTGGAGGCAGCCACCGCCTGTTCACCGGTATCCCGGGACCAGACCGACTCGATCACGTAGCGCTCCGGATCCCGGAGCAGGGCGGCCAGATCGTAGAGATCCTCGGGGGTGTTGAGCTCGATGACGCGATCTCCTTCGGTATGGCTCACGTCCATGACCACGAAGCGGAACCCTTTGGCCATTCCGGGGGCGAGGATCAGCCCCGGCGTGTTCATGGGGTCGGCGAAACCGAGATAGAGCGGCAGATTGTAGGCACCCGGATCGGTCTTGTCGGCGGCGAAGAACAGGAACGGCTCGTTGGGCCGCTCCTCGAATTCCAGCTCCGCCACTGCCGGACCCATCCCCTTCACGTTGCCGGAGAAGGACTCCTTGAGCAGATCCTGCCCAGCGCCATAGAGCCCTTGTGCGCGGGCGGTCTCGGTTCCGGCCAGGAAGGCGTCCCAGGCCAGCTTGTGGACCTCGTCGTGGCCCGGTCCGTGGGTATGGGTCATGAGGATGGCGATGTCGTCGCCGGTGAAGCTCAGATAGTGATCGATGATCAGATCCCCGGCGGCCTGCTCGATATGGTTACCCACCGTTTTCAGTAGTTGTTGCGAAGGACAGATGTGTCCGCCGATAGAGCCGATGTCGGCCTTGATGACGCTCAGGGTGATTTTCATGTGGACCTCCTTGCCGCAAAAGGCGTGGATGGGAACGGGTGTACCGATGAAGATTTTTCAGCAACCTGCTAGGGAAAATGGGGGCAAGGAATGGACAACTCAAGCGGCATTGAGGTTACGGTGCTATTGTTCGGGGTACTGAACAACCTGTTAAAGGTGCGAGAGATGCTTGCAAATCCCCCCATAAAAAGGAGTCGGTATTGAGAATTCAGCACTCCAAAAGGTTGGCCTCGTTTTTATCGCTTCCTGGCGTGCCGGCCCAGATAGTCCAGGATCTGCTCCCGCTCGTTTTTCGACAGCGGGGGCATCTCGATGTGCCCCATCCTTTTCTGCATGGTTTCCAGCACGATGCGCCACTGTTTGGCGGTGAGCATGCCGGGATCCGGGAGCTGATGGCAGAGTCCGCAGCGGGATCGGTAAAGTGTCTCACCGGGATCGCTTTCCGAGGCTGCGGCGGTGAGTGTCGCGAGGAAGAGCAGGCTGATCAGCATCGGTCTCACGGCAACGCCTCCAGGGTCTGGTACAGCTTCGAGCCGTCCTTGTAATCCTCGTTCATGCGGATGATGCCGGAGCTGTCGATCACCACAGTGGTGCCCATGGTGGCGTTGAACTGGTTCAGCACGGTTTCATCGCTGTCTACCAGTACATTCATGGCGGCATAGCCGTTCGAGAGCTGTGCCGAGCGGGAGCGGTCCACTGAGCCGGAG
>CAZKYF010000013.1:0-8333 GCA_964557025.1 uncultured Chromatiales bacterium
GCCAGAGGGGTTCCTATGCGATCACAATTATTGATTCGAGCAAGCGGTCCCACTCGATACCATCCCTTTTCGTTGCCGAGAGAGCGCAGATAAGGGAACTTCATATAGGACCAGGGCTTCACCTCCTCTCGCAGATATTGACCATATTCGCGGTAATCCAGTTGGTCGAAGATGGGTTGTCCACTGACATCCCTGGCACGCAGGGTTCCATGATAAAGCTCGTGCTCACCGGCTTGGCCCACCAGGCTGAGAAAATTGGAAGGTATGATGGCGAAGCGGTTCTGATATTCCGGATTTTCCAGGTAGATTCCCTTGATCAGTGCTACCGCCTGTTGACACCACGGAATGATCGGTTCCAGCTCCTTCAGCAGGAGATCTCGCTCGGAACGCCCCAATGGCTTGTTCATGCCCCCAGGTATGGGACCGGTTCCATGGATCCGCTTGCCGGTGATGGTCCGGATGATATGCTGCCCATACTTGCGAATGCGGATCCCGTTGAGTGCGATCTCCCGATGCTGTTCTATCAAGGCCATCACATTCCGCCGTTCGGCCTCGCTGTCAAAACCGAATAGCAGATCCGGTGCTGCCAGATAGAAAAAGTGCAGGGCATGGGATTGCAGTACCTGGCCATAGTGCAACAGACGGCGCTGTTTTTCTGCAGCCGGCGGGATTTGTTCCACTCCTGCCAGCTGATCCAGCGCTTTTGTCGCCGCCAGCAGGTGACTGACGGGACAGATGCCGCAAAGGCGCTGTACCAGGATCGGCACCTCTTCGATGGGACGGCCCTGGATAAACTTTTCGAAGCCGCGGAACTCGGTGATGTGCAGCCGTGCCTCCACCACCCGATCGCTGTCATCCAGCAACAGGGTCACCTTTCCATGACCTTCCACACGGCTCAGCGGGTCGATGCAGACCCGGCGTAATCCCCTTTCGGTTGTAGTCTCCCTGGATTCAGTCATAGCGAATCAGTTCGATGGGAAGACGGGGTTCACGGCCAGCGAGCAGGTCTCCCAGCAAGAGCCAAATCGAATCGGCGCAAGGGGGACAGCCCGGCAGCGAGTAGTCCACCCTCACCCATTCATGGAGAGGCCGGATTTGGGAGAGAGGCCGGGGAAGCTCCGGATCGTTCGGGATTTGCGGGTTCTCTATTCCCATTCCCTCCAGGTAGACCTCTCGCAGACAGTCACCCAGATCATAGCGGTTGCGCAGCGCCGGGATCCCTCCGTTGACGGCGCAGGCCCCTACCGCCACCAGGATGTCGCAACAGCTGCGGAACTCCCGCAATAGCTGGAGGTTCTCTTCATTGCCCACGCCGCCTTCGATCAGGCCTATCCGGCAACGATGCAGCTGTTTAGCGTCGGTCAATGGTGAGCGGTCCAGGTGGATGATCTCTGCCAGTTCCATGAGCCGCTCATCGATGTCCAGAAAGGACATGTGACAGCCGAAACAACCTGCCAGGGAAGTGGTGGCAATGCGGATTTTGTCAGCCATTTCTCTCTTTCCCGTTCAGCAGCTTGGCGGCACGCCTGATGGTTACCTTCGCCAGGGTTTCTCGATCATAGCTACGTGCACCGATGGGGGTGTGAAAGGCGGTCTTCCGAACCGACAGCGCCCCAGTGGGGCAGATGCGGGCTGCATGGTCGGAGGATGCCAGATTGGTGTCGCCCAGCAATCCACTGGGCGCATTGACTATCAGTCGGGTGTGGATACCCCGCCCGCCGAGGGCGAACACCTCCTTGCCGTCGAGCTCCCGGCTGGCCCGAACGCAGCGTTCGCAGAAGATACAGCGATCCCGATCCAGAAGCACCTCTGGATGGGATGCATCCAGTTTCCGTCTTGGAAAAAACCGAGGAAAAGGGGAATCGAGCATCCTCAACCAATAGCCCATCGCTTGCAGCTCGCAATCGCCGCTCTTCTCACAGCTCGGGCAGCAATGGTTGCCTTCCACGAACAGTAGCTGCAGCAGGGTGCGCCGCTTCTGATTGAGCAGCTCGGTGTCATTTGCCACCTCCAATCCGGACGTGGCCGGGGTGGTACATGCCGGCAAGATCTTCCCCTCAATCTCCACGATGCAAAGGCGGCAGCTGCCGTGAGGCTGGAGCAAAGGGTGATAACAGAGATGAGGGATATAGATTCCGGCCAGCAGTGCTGCCTCCATGATGGTCTGTCCTTCGCAGAAGGGGACCGACTGACCATCGATGACCAATCTTGTCTTTTTGCTCATTCCGGATTCTCCATCGGACACGGTTGAGCGGTGGTCCCGGATCCCGTTTGCACGAAAGCCCGCTGGTAATACTGTGGTGCCTTCTCCAGTGTAGTCATCACCGGATTGGCGGCCGTCTTGCCTAATCCGCAATGGCTGGCAGTTGCCATAATCCGTCCCAGTTGCTGTAGCGTCGGCAGCTCCTCCTTGCGCATCTTTCCCTGCCGCAGGTCCTTTATCAGCCGCTCCTGCAGGCTGGTACCCACGCGGCAGGGAGTGCAGAAACCGCAGCTCTCCCGGGCAAAGAAGCGGGTGAAGTTCTCTATCACCTCCAGCAGATCCCTTTCGCCGTTGAATATCATGAACGAACCGCCGGTGGAGAGATCATCAAAGGCCAAACGGCGCGTGAACTCCCTTGGCGTAATGAAGTTTCCGGAAGGTCCGCCGACCTGGACCCCCATGGGTGATTGGGCACCGCAAGTGTCGAGGATCTCGTGGATGGATGTGCCGAAGGGGAACTCATAGATCCCCGGCCGGGAACAGTCACCGCTTATGCTGAGCAGCTTGCTACCCGGGGAGGTTTCAGTGCCGTCGTTCCTCAACCACTCGCTGCCATGAAGAGCGATAAAGGTGACGGCGGCGAAGGTTTCCACATTGTTTACCAAAGTGGGTTGGCCGCGGAGCCCGTGGGTAACCGGAAAAGGAGGACGGTTACGGGGTCTTGGGCGATTGCCCTGCAGGGACTCGAGCAGCGCAGACTCCTCCCCGCAGATATAGGCGCCAGCACCGAGCCGGATGGTGATGTCGAAATCAAACCCTTTCATCCCGCCAATATCCTCGCCAAGCAGCCCCGCTTTCCGTCGCTCCCTGAGGGTCTGCTCCAGCACCGGCCTCAAAAATCGGTATTCTCCCCGAAGGTAGAGATATCCTTCCGCTGCACCGGTTACCCAGGCTCCCAGGGTCATGCCTTCCAGTACGGCATGGGCATGGTGGCGCAACAGCTCCCGGTCCTTGAAGGTTCCTGGTTCTCCTTCGTCTGCGTTGCAGACCAGATAGTGTTCCCCCGGAGTTTCCCGACACAGACGCCATTTCATGCCGGTGGGGAAGCCGGCGCCGCCGCGGCCTCGAAGCCCGGAACGTTCCAGACGGGTCAGCAGCGCTTCCGGCGTTTCCTGAAAGGCGCGCTCCAGAGCTTTCCCGGGCACCAGGTCGGCATACAGCAAGGGGCCCGGCAGGCGAATGTTGCTCTCGATCTGGAACAGGGTTTCGGGCCACTGATTTACCGGGATGTGGCACCGGATCAGTGCAACCATCTGCTCCACCCGCTGGACATCCAGGGCGGCGATGGCGTAGCCATTGACCAAGGCAGCGGGGCCCTGATCGCACAGGCCGGTGCATGCGGTTTGCCGGATGCTGACCCGGGCATCGGCTTGTGCGCTTTCTGTCCTTGTGGAGAACTGGTCACAAAGCCTCTGCCGGATAGATTCCCGGCCGCGGAAATGATCGATGATGCAATCACTCAGCAGGATCTCATACTCTCCACGGGGCTCATCGCTGAGGAAATGGTAGAAACCAACGACCCCCTCAACATGGCTGAGCGGAAGAGAAAGGTGTCTTGCAATCGCCTCTTTGGCCTGGGGTGGAACGAAATGGAAGCGGTCCTGGAACTCTTGCAGGATGGGCAGGAGAAGGAAGGGGTCGGACTCGTAACGTGCTAAAATATCAGCCGTGTCTTGCTTCGTCACCGAACCGCTTGCGCTACCCATCGCTATGCTCCTCATCCCTTGCTTCGGTGTCACGAGGACTCTGTGCAGATACCTTGTTCGCGTAACCTCGTACCGGCGCCCAGCTTGTCAACAATACTTATCTGGTGCTTGTTACGCCGAAAAACAAGGCCGCTTCAAGAATCTGTGCAATATATTCTGTGACGCGACATGCAGGAAGGTAGCCAATTTAATCTTTTTTGACAAATCCCCCAGTAAAAAGCTGGATGTTTATATTGCCATGTACTATTTTTGACGATGCAGGTTAGAGCCAGTACAAATAACGGGCGCCGAAGAAAAGACAAAAAAAGACGCCGTAGAGGGACATTGGGAGCAAGGATTGTTTGTTTTTCTGTCAGGAGAGCCGCTTTATGAATAATCGTCGATATTTATATCTATTTTTATTGCTATTTTCATTGTTCCCCTCAATGGTCGCTTTTGGTGCAATTTCAATTGCATCCCAGACCAAGCTGGTCGCCAACGATGCGTTTAAGGATTCGGGTTTCGGCTGGGCCGTGGCCATGGATGGGGACACCGCCGTCGTTTCCGCGTTTGCCGACTATGACAATCTGGGCGCAGCCTACGTCTATGAGCGGACTGGCAGCGGTTGGCAGCAGGTGGCAAAACTGACTGCGTCCGATGGCGTGGATGGTAACAATGGAGATTTTCTGGGAATTTCAGCGGCCGTCAGTGGCGATACCATCGTTTTGGGTGCTGCGCTGGATAACAACGAAAATGGAGTGGATGCCGGTGCGGTCTATATTTATGTGAAGCCGGAAGGGGGCTGGCCCGCAGCGATGACCGAAACGACCAAGCTGATTGCCCCTTCGGAGGGAGCCGATCGCGGTTTCGGCAGTGCCGTTGCCCTGAAGGGAAACACTTTGATAGTTGGCTCTCCCGGAAAAGATTCTTCCCTGACGCCAGGTGAGGTTTTTGTCTTCCAGAGGAACGATACCAGTTGGAACCCGAAGGCCACGCTGCGTGTGGATGGCCTGAATGGCAGTGACTCCTATGGCGCCGCGCTGGATTTTGATGGTCAGACGCTTGCGGTTGGTGCATTTGGAAAGGATCAGCTGAAAGGTGCGATCTATGTCTACCAAACGCCTGCCGGCGGATGGAGTGACAAGGCGCCGGATGCTGTGTTGGTGGCTGATGATGCCCAGGTCAATGATTTCCTGGGGGGAAGTGTCGCAGTAGACGGAAATGTCATTCTGGCAGGAGCAAACGGGGTTGATGAAGGCGGTCTTGCCAAAACGGGAGCGGTGTATGTATTCGAGAACAACAATGGCACATGGAGTCAGCGCCAGAAACTGGTAGCCTCCGATGCCCATCCG
The DNA here is from genome assembly GCA_964557025.1 of uncultured Chromatiales bacterium. Taxonomy (GTDB): domain Bacteria; phylum Pseudomonadota; class Gammaproteobacteria; order Thiohalospirales; family Thiohalospiraceae; genus DRMK01. The sequence goes on from CAZKYF010000013.1 coordinate 5,301, forward strand.
GTCGGGAATTTTGGCTATGCCGTCGATTTGAAGGGCAATACCGCCGTGATTGGCGCCTCGCATCCGAAAGATGAAGTGGCAGATGCGGTTTATATCTTTAACCGCTTGGGTGGTGAATGGAAGGAACAGGGAAAACTGACCGATCCCGATAACAAGAAGAACAGCAAATTTGGTCTTTCGGTTGCACTCCAAAATGATGGACGGGGCGTGTTGGCAGGGGCGATAGGTGCAGATGTCGGGAATAGCCAAGCGGAGAAGGGAGCAGGTGCCGCTTACCTTTTCGAGCTTGCGGCGCCAATCGATTTGGCCTTGGTGAAACAGGATGATACCGATCCGGTACAAGTGGGGGATAAGGTGACCTATACGTTATTGGTTACCAATAACGGTGACGATGATGCAACCAACGTAACCGTGACCGATACCTTGCCGACTGGTGTCAGCTACCTGTCCGATGATGGTGACTGTTCCGTATCCGGGCAAGTGGTGAATTGTAACCTGGGAACGGTGGGTAAAGGGGGAGGAACCGCTCAGGTTACTATTCAGGTGCGTGCTGATGCTGCTGGCAGTGTTACCAATACTGCGGTGGTCAGCGCAGAGGAAATCGACGCCAACGGTGCAGACAATTCGGATAGCGAACAGACCACTATCCAGAAGCAACCTTCGGGAGGAGATGACAACGGTGGCGGAGGTGGAGGCGGTGGATCGCTGAGCATCTGGCTGCTTCTGTGCCTGCTGGCGGCCGGTGTTACATTGAGGAGAAAATCTCTTTATCCCATCGATATGTCGCACTAGGTTATTTTATTTGTATCACATACCCCTTGCTCCGTTTTGCCCGGTTCTTTTGGGTAAAAACGGGGCAGGGGTTTTTTGTTGCGCGGGAAATGCAGCGATAACTTTTTCATTTTTTTAACAAATTAAATTTCAAAATGTGGACACCCCCTCGCTCGTGTACTACTTTTCAGGAAGGGGTGGAAATTCATGGTGTACCAATGGGATAAGCCAACAAAAACAAAATATAAGAATAAGTAAATTTATTTCACCTAAGGGACTCGTTTTTTTGAAAAGGAGCATTTTACAGGAGAACCGTAAATGAATAATTTTCGCATTTTATGCCTTGCCTTATTGTCTCTGTTTTTCCTTCTTGTGGTATCTGCAACATCGAGTGCTGCAATTCCAGTTTTGTCCCAGACAAAATTGATCGCAGATGATGCCTTCAAGGACTCCGGTTTCGGTTGGGCTGTTGCCGCCGATGGAGACACTGCGGTCGTCTCCGCTTTTGCGGATTATGACAACCTGGGTGCAGCCTACGTGTATGAGCGGATCAACGGCGGCTGGCAGCAGGTGGCCAAGCTAACCGCCTCTGACGGAGTGGATGGCGAAAACGGTGATTTTCTGGGTATCTCGTTGGCCATCAGCGGTGACACCATCGTGCTCGGTTCGGCATTGGATGACAACGAAAATGGAACGGATGCCGGTGCGGTCTACGTTTATGTCAAGCCCGCCGGAGGCTGGCCGGCAGCGATGAACGAGACGGTCAAGCTGAAGGCGCCTACGGCTGCTGCGGATCGGGGCTTTGGTAGTGCCGTCTCTTTGAAAGGGGATACGCTGGTGGTAGGGGCTCCCGGAAAAGATGATGCCCTTGTTCCCGGAGAGGTTTTCGTCTACCAGGGAAGTGGCACCAATTGGAGCCCGAAAGCCACCCTGAGTGTTTCGGGTCTGAATGGTAGCGACTCCTTCGGTAGCATCCTGGATTTTGACGGGCAGACCATCGTTGTTGGAGCCTTCGGACAGGATGGATCGAAAGGGGCGGCCTATGTTTATCGGAAGCCAGCCGGTGGTTGGAAGAATGTAGCCCATGATGCCATGTTGATCGCCGATGATGGCCAGACCAATGATTTTTTTGGCGGCAGCGTGGCAGTGGATGGCGACACCATTCTGATCGGTGCCAACGGGGATGATGATGGAGGTTCCAAATCGGGTTCGGCCTATCTCTTTGTGGACACGGGCAGCAGCTGGGTTCAGCAGGCCAAACTAACGGCATCCGATGCCAAAGCGTTGGATAATTTCGGCTATGCCGTCGATTTGGCGGGGAACACCGCCATAATCGGGGCTTCTCACTTTTCGGACGATGCTGCCGATGCCTTTTATCTCTTTACCCGCTCCGGGGGTACCTGGACGGAGCAAGGGAAGATCACCGATCCAGACGGGAAAGTCGGCAGCAAGTTCGGTATGTCGGTAGCCATTGATTCCACCGCGACCGTACTTCTGGCCGGGGCGTTTGGAGCCGATGCGGGAACCGGGCGGGCTGAAAAGAACGCTGGGGCAGCCTATCTCTTCGAGCTGGAGTCTCCCGTTGATCTGGCATTGGTCAAACAGGATGATGCTGATCCGGTGCGGGTGGGTGACACTTTTGCTTACACACTCCTGGTTACCAACAACAGTGGTCGTGATGCAAGCGGTGTTACCCTTACCGATACGCTCCCGGCTGGTGTCAGCTACGTCTCTGACGATGCTGGCTGTGCCCAAAATGGCCAAACGGTAACCTGTGCTCTGGGAAGCGTGAGCAAGAATGGAGGAACTGCCTCGGTAACGATCACCGTAGTCGCAGATAGTGCCGGCAGCGTCACCAACACTGCGACGGTGAGTTCGAATGAAGTTGATGCCGATAGTGCAGACAATACGGATAGCGAGACGACGCTTATCAAGGCGAACTCGCCACCCCAAGCCGTTGATGATACGGTCATTACCGATGAGGACACCCCGGTGACCACCGGCAACGTGCTGGCCAACGACACCGATCCGGATGGCGACGCGCTGAGCATCAGCGGTGCGGACAGCCAGTCGGCACAGGGTGGAACGGTGGTCAACAACGGGGACGGCACCTTTACCTACACCCCACCGGCCGGTTTCGATGGCAGCGACAGCTTCAGCTACACGGTGAGCGATGGCAACGGCGGTGAAGACCAGGCCACGGTCCAGATCACGGTCAACCCGGTGAATCATCCGCCGGTGGCGGCCGATGATGCGGTGACA
>CAZKYF010000014.1:0-175399 GCA_964557025.1 uncultured Chromatiales bacterium
TCAATATCTGCGAGAGGAGGTGAAGCCCTGGTCCTATATGAAGTTCCCTTATCTGCGCTCTCTCGGCAACGAAAAGGGATGGTATCGAGTGGGACCGCTTGCTCGAATCAATAATTGTGATCGCATAGGAACCCCTCTGGCGGAGGCGGCACGCCAGGAATTCTTCCGGCAGGCCGGGGGTTCTCCGGTCCATGCCTCACTGGCCTACCACTGGACGCGCATGATAGAGGCGCTGCACTGCGCTGAAGCCATCCAGGAACTCCTTCAAGACCGTGAGCTGCTGGACAGTGAGGTCTGCACCCCGGGAACCCGGCCAGGCCGGGAGGGGATCGGCGTAATCGAGGCACCGCGGGGAACGCTGTTTCACCACTACCGGGTCAACCGGCAAGGGGTGGTGGAGAAGGCCAATTTGATCGTCTCCACTACCAGCAACAACCGGGCAATGAACGAGGCAATTCGAGACGTGGCGGCCCGTTATCTGAACGGCCGAAAGCTGACGCCAGAGCTGTTGAATCACATCGAAGTGGCAATCCGGGCCTACGATCCCTGCCTTTCATGCGCTACCCATGCATTGGGCAAGATGCCGCTACGGCTGGAACTGTACGACGGTGAAGAGCGCTTGATCGATATCCTTACCAAACCCGCCCGAAACTGAAATTCCAAACGGAGGATGCGATGTATCGCATCAACCCCCGATGAACAACCCCTTGACCCCAAGGATCGCGGCACTCACCATGGAGCCAATCGCAAGTTCGTTCCACCGATCCCGTTTCTCGATATTGATGAATTCACAGCCGTAAAAGAGGATCCCCAGATAGAACAGAAGGGCGATATTGGCGTACCCGCCCATGGGAGTCTGGGAGAGGATCGCCAGAGAGATACCAGCAAAGACCAGCAGATAGTCCATTGTCGTGGTCGAAAATTCGATCTTCCGCCGTCGTGGGGAATATATCATCGCGGTCACCAGCCCGATGGCCAGCACGATGAAGAAACCGATGTCCGCCACTCTGGCCCAGACCCCGCGAACCGGCGGATAGGTCACCTGGAGGAAGACCACCGTAGCGGCAACGGCATAGACGAAAAAACGGTGTGGCAACGAGTGCGGGGTCTCATTGAAGATGAGTTCCGCCAACATGGCCACGAACACCACTGCAGCCAGAATCCCGATGTCGTACGGCACCACTTCAAAGGCCAGGCTCGCCACTACCAGATAGACCGGGACCCCGAACTCAATCATCCGCCGGGGAAGCCAAACGAGCACACCCGGGGGGCGGTACGCCAGATCGGTTGCCCTGCGCTCCCTGACCCGCCGTTCCGCTATCTTGCGCTGCCAGCTCCCCGTCTTGCGCCAACCCGAAAGATAGATCCGCCGAAGCGTCACCACCAGACCAACACACAACAGCACATAGACCACCAGAATGACCAGGTCATTGGTGTAAGCCAGCATCCCTCCCATGAACACAAAGAGGGTTTGCAGCAGGTACATGATGCCAACGGATCCCCGCTGGGAGAAGCCTAGATTGAGTATCAGATGGTGGAAGTGATCCTTGGAGGGCTCAAACATGCTGGCACCCCGACGGCGGCGCCGGATCATCACCACCAGAAGATCGGCAATGGGTAATCCTAGCAGTAGCAGGACTGCTGCGGGATGGATCTCTGTCTCCGGGTTCTGGGTGAGCATGATGACCAGAAATCCCATGGTAAAGCCGATGAACTGGCTCCCTGCATCCCCCATGAACACATTGGCCGGGTGCGTGTTATAACGAAGGAAACCCAGGATACCGCCAACCACCGCCACCGCGATGATCGCCACCTCATGCCCACCATCGAGATAAGCGAGCAGACCGATGGCCCCCAGTGACAAGAGCGCCTCTCCCCCCGCCAGACCATCCAGACCGTCTGAGGTGTTCAGGGCGTTGGTCATCCCGGTGACGGCGAAAATGGCGAAAGGAATGGCCAGATAACTGGGTAACTGAAATGAGTCGCCAATGATTGGAAGAGTGGTGATCTCCATCCCCCCCCAAAGGGCCAGCGGAGTGATGGCCAACAGCTGCCCGGCAAACTTGATCCTTGGTGAAAGATGATGGCGATCGTCCAGGGAACCAAACAGCAGCAGAGTAACTGCGCCAAAAAGATACCAAAAAACCGTCGAGGAGACGGGAAGCCAGATAAGAACCGGAACCATCATCCCGAGAACGATCCCCCACCCACCCACTCTGGGAGTCGGCGTCACATGGACACGACGTTCGTCGGGATAATCTATCATCCCTAATCTTGGTGCCAGGCGCATCATGATGGGAATAACAATGATGCTCACCATGACCGAGACGAACAGGATTAGAAAATATTTCATGGCTTTTCCCCTCCGTCTCAAAGTCGGAGGTTATCGTCTCTCTTCGTAGAAAAAGAACAGGCGGCCCTGAATTGGATACTCTTCGATAGCGCGTCCCGAAGAATCAGATAAATATCTTGAAATATATCAAGAGAACAATGGCAAACCTGCGATCTCCAGCCGCTTGGAACGATCGCCTCCGGTGCTCCCTCCTGTTATCGTTTTATCATCCGCTCAGGCCTCATCGGGCCAAAGGTGGTCCCGAATCAATAGCTGTAGTAACTATAGTAACCTTTCGTTCTCTCGCGGGATTTGTTTAGCACTGCACCAATAAAATTCATCTTCTGCAACAATTCGCAGGAATGAGCGATGTCCTCTTCCCTGCTCTTGCCCTCCTCCACCACAAGCATCGTCGCATCGACATAGGGCGCAAAAGCCAATACATCGGCTACCGCCAACATGGGCGGAAGATCATAGATGATATAACGCGAGTGATAACGCTGCTTGAGCTCCTTGACCAGCTTTTCCATTCGCGGAGATGTAAGCAGCTCCGCGGAATCGCTTCGCTGTCTTCCGGCAGGAAGCACCACGAAACGACCTATTCCCGGGTTGATCAACATCTTTTCGAGGGGAATCCCGCGGGTGAGATAGTCACTCAACCCATATTTTGGTTTCAATCCCAGGTAGGTGTGCAGGGAGGGACGACGCAAATCGGCATCCACCAGCAATACTGTCTTGTTCACCTCAAGGGCGATACTGAGGGCGAGATTGATCGAGGTCAGGCTCTTGCCCGCCCCCGGAGCGGGGCTGGTGATCGCCAAGGTGTTGGCATTGTCCATTTCCCGCAGTCGATGTAGCACGCGGGTACGAAGAAGCTTGTAGGCGTTGACCCAGGGCTCCTCCGGCGATCCGGCGAGAACCCGGTTCTTCCGCAACGTCTCGGCGGGCACCTTGACCACCTTGGTCTGCGTGTAGACGAGAGAAGTCGATCTCTTCTGTTTTCCTGTTGCACGCGATCGCTTGTGTCCCTGGGTCACGAGCGGGGGAGCCTCCTGGTGTACCTTGTCATTCTTCTTTGTCTTGGCTGGAGGAGGACTGGACTCACCCTGTAGCGCCTCTTTCACCAACCGCTCGATATGTTCGGTACTCAATTATCTTTCCCCCTTCTTCAGAGCTACATCCCGATATTGCGCATCGCCGAAAACCATAGAACATCCAACGGCCTCCAGAAATAGTGTATCGCCGCAATGAGCAACACCATCCCAATTGCCGCTGAACTGGCCATTACGATCCTGATCCTGCGCTGGTGCTGGAGATCCTCCTCGGTTTCGATATAAGGGATCACCGCCAGCGGTGGCTCTTTCAAAATGGTGGCGAGGTGATGGCGCCCAAACACCCCCTTGTTTATGGTCTCCGCTATGGCAGCGTAACCCACGCTTGCCGCAACCGCAAACACCAAACCCAGAAAAACAATGGCCAGCCGGTTGGGTTTGATCGGTTTCTCCGGGAGCAATGCCGGCTCGAGCAGTGTAAAACGCTCCGCCTTGGCCTCTTTTTCGAGATCCTGGGAAAGCCTGGCATCCATCAGTTTTTGTGCAATCTCTTGCAAACGGTGAACAATGTTCTCCTTGTCACGCAACAGATTGGTGTATTCACGCTCTACCTCTGGTGAAAGCGCCAGGCTCTTCTCATAATTGGCGAGCTGCGCTTTCAGCTCTCGCCGTTGCAGCTGCAGGGAGGAAATCTCACTGTTGACCGCCTTGAGTTGGGACTGGAGAGCAATAAAAGCAGGATTATTTACCGGGCCGGTATCCCCCCCCCAGGTACCGCCTTGTCTCACAGGCGGAGATCGCTCCAGATCGGCCTTGAGATTGGCGATACGTCGCTTGAGCTTGATAACATCCGGATGTTGCTCGGAATATTTGTTACGCGCCTCGGTATACTCCGCCTGCAGACGCTGCAGCTCATCTTCCCTGGGATCCCTTCCACTCAAACCTGTCCCTTTTTGCTCAAGGGCGGCTATCTCCCTGCGTAGCCTTTTGACATCTGGATGATTGGAACCATATTTTGCAGAAACCCGTGCATACTCACTACGCAGCATGCGTAACCGCTCGCTGTCATCCAGCACCATGCGGCCATCGGTAGAAACGATAGGCGCGCTTGGTTTGACCACCGCCAGTTGCCCTTCCAGATAATACTGCCGCTCCTTGAGGGAACGGAGTTGCCGATCGATATCCGAGATCTCTTGTCGGGTTCGTTCAGCCAGCTGGATATTCATCTGGGAAAACTCAGGCAGGGCGGTGGAATGTCGCGCCTTGAAATCGGCAATCTTCGCCTCGATTTCCGCCAACTCCTTTCTCAATCGCTCATCCTCGGATGCGAGAAACTCGGTGGTTTCGGCTGCCTTCCGGGTACGGCGTTTGATATTCTCTGAGAGATAGAGCGACACCAGATCATTGGCTACCCGCTGGGCAACATCCGGCTTGCCCGCATCGAAAGAGAGCGTGAAGGCGATGGTGGCCTCGGTAGGACGCCCGCTACGAGGATCGATCACTTCCGCACTGAGCATCTCCAGATTTATGGCCTTGCGCATCTTTCCGATGATGGTTTCCACCGGTACTCGCCCCCGCTGATCCGCATACAGGTTATGCCGATCGATAAGCTTGAGCAGATTGGAACGGGTCATCACCTCCCGGTTGATGATCTCTATACGCTGCGCGGCATAACTGGTTACCGTAGATTGAACCAGCTCCCTCGGGATATCCTGATCTTCAATGAGAATGGTGGCGGTGGAGCGATAAACAGGAGGCAATATCAGCGCTATTGCCACGGCCAGCAAGAAAACGCCAGCCATAATCAGCAACATCGGCCATTTCCGGCGTTGCCAAATATCCAGATAATCCTGTAGACTCTTGCCGCTCTCTTCTTCTTCGTAATCCACTTTTAGTTCACGTTTGTGTTAGAGTTCCAAGAAACGACCGAACATCCGAACAGGACAATCCCGCACCGTTCACTCACTACGATGCCGGCACTACCATCCCACCGAATCTTTCGGCATTTTATCCCACGGAATCTATGTAATACCAGAAACCGCCGGCGCCCATCATCCAGGGACCTGGCGACAGATTCCGAACTTTTACTGTGGCTCTTCTCGCTGCACGAACCTCAAACAGATAATGGCAAAAACAGTTGAGGTCTGCTAATTCGGCCAGTTCGGAATAAACTTTATTTTAGCACTTGCTCAATTACCCACACTTTATCAGCGGATCCAGGTGAGATCAAGCAAAATAGGTTCACATTTATCGTCAATATTTTGACGGGAATATCATCGATCGAAATCGTCCTCTCGGGAAGATCACTCTGATAGAGATCACTTCTGTCCCCCACTCGATACATCGGCCGACTCGGCATGGGGAACCGGTTGCTGATTCTCTGCCTCATTCTTCTCCTTCGGTACCGTTTTGACAGAAGTAACGGATGATTTGGCACCCATCTTTGCCACGCTCTTTTTCGCCGTATCTTCAGCCAGAGAAACCTGGCCACTCTCTGGACTTGGAAGGGCTTTCGGCGGAGCTTGTTCCGTTTGTTGAGTGGTCACAGACTCCTTGTCGGACTTTGCCAAACGGGTTCGGGCCTTCGGCCGGGCTGCTCTCTTTGCCCTTCTTTCAGTTCCTTTACGGGACGCCTCCCCACCAGCAACCGTACCACCCGATTTTTCGCTGGGTTTTTTTGGAGAAACAGCATTCTCACCACCGATCTCCTTTTCACTTCCGGTGTCAGGTTTCTCATCTTTGGTGGACAGCCTCTTTGCCTTTCCGCTCTCCTGCTTCTCCGCGACTCCTCCTTCCTGTTTCGCTATGGCGGACGGGACGTCATTATCCCTCTGCACCTTTTTGCCTTCATCCGGGGACGGTGCCGCCTCCGAGGCCACGGAACCTTGTTTGCCAGTGGCGGTGTCACGCGACTGCGGGGCAGAAACCTTTCTCCCTTTGTCCTTGTCATGAGCCACGGCATCGGAAGATTTTCCATCAACAGGGTTTGGATTCGGTAGCGCCTCCAGCACCCGCTTTACTGACGGAGCAGACTCTTTCTCCGACCCCGTGGCGGGTGATGCCGCCGTGGACCGAGCTTGAGCCGGTTTCTCGGCCGCTATTGACTGGCTTGGCTGATTGGAGCTGCCATTTTTTTCCAACCGGTTCTCCTGAGCAGCGGCCGCGGCCGAACGACGACGGCGCCCGCCTCGTCGCCCACCGCGAGAAGAACGGCCACTCTTCTGCTGCGCCTGTTCCGTTTCCTTATCTTTATCCTTGACCGCCTCTTCACTTGTTGCAGTCTTCGATACAGCAGATTCCTTCTCAGCCTGCTTTTTCCGCTCCCCTCCGTTTTTCCGCCCATTGCGTCCTGAGTCACGGCGGCTACGGGATCCCGAGTTCCGGCGTTTGGCCTGGCTGCGCCCTGAACCCCGGGACTCCTCCTGTTTGGGCTCTGGTTGAGCGCTTTCTGACACTTCATCGGAGATCACACTGGTCAACAGGGAAAAGAGGCGTTTGATAGGACCGGGCTTGCCTCCCTCCGCGTGTTGTACACTGGTCTCTCGCTGTCTTAACGCCGGCGGAACCACCGCCTTGACGGCAGGTTGCTCCACGGTGGGCGCCTGGAAGGAAGCAATGGTCTCGGACAGGCGTGCCTTGGCATCCCCCTTCTCTGCCAGCTGATAGCTTGCCTTCCCTCCAGTGACCTGTTGCGCCTCATCAACCCGCAAGCGGGTGACCTCATAGTGAGGAACCACGAGATGCTCGTTGGGTATCAAGGTGACGGAAATGCCCAAGCGCTCCTCAATACCACTGATGATCTGCCGCTTCTCGTTGAGGAGGAAAGTCGCCACCTCCACGGGAAGCTGGGCAATGACACGGCCGGTCTTCTCCTTCATCGCCTCTTCTTCGACGATCCTCAGGATGGAGAGGGAGAGGGACTCCACACTCCGGATAGTGCCCTGACCACGACATTGTGGACAAACCACCTGACTGGATTCCCCCAGCGAAGGGCGCAGGCGCTGACGGGACATCTCCAGCAATCCAAAACGGGAGATCCGGCCTACCTGTACCCGAGCCCGATCCATCTTTAGGGACTCCTTGAGACGCCCCTCCACCTCCCTCTGGTTTCGGCTCGAATTCATGTCGATGAAATCGATCACCACAAGCCCGCCCAGATCGCGCAGCCGCAACTGCCTGGCAATCTCCTCGGCCGCTTCCAGGTTGGTGTTCAGCGCAGTCTCCTCGATATCTCCCCCTTTGGTTGCCCTGGCCGAGTTGATATCGATAGAAACCAGTGCTTCGGTATGGTCGATCACGATCGATCCTCCCGACGGAAGCCGCACTTCGCGTTGAAATGCCGACTCGATTTGGCTCTCCACCCGGTAGCGGCTGAACAGCGGTACCGGATCCTGATAGAGTTTTACCTTGTGCAGGTTGTGAGGCATCACCTGCTGCACAAACTCCCGGGCCTGTTCGTAGATCTGGGCTTCATCGATAAGGATCTCGGCAATATCCGGGCGCATGTAGTCCCGAATCGCACGGATGATGACATTGCTTTCCTGGTAGATCAGGAAAGGAGCGGGGCGCTCCTTGCCGGCCTTTTCTATGGAGTGCCATAGATTCACCAAATAGTCGAGATCCCACTGCAACTCTTCGACACTCTTGCCAACCCCCGCGGTACGTACGATCAATCCCATATCATCCGGGACAATCAATTCGCTCAGGATCTGGCGAAGCTCGTTGCGGGTCTCACCCTCTATGCGCCGGGAAACGCCACCGGCACGCGGATTGTTGGGCATGAGAACCAGATAACGGCCGGCGAGACTGATAAATGTGGTCAGCGCAGCACCCTTGTTGCCGCGCTCCTCCTTGTCCACCTGGACTATCAGCTCCTGCCCCTCTTTTATAACCTCTTTGATCTGCACGCGTCCCCCTCCTTCAGGAAGGGAAGAAAAATAGCTGCGGGAAATCTCCTTCAGCGGCAGGAAGCCGTGGCGCTCAGCCCCGTAATCGACAAATGCAGCCTCCAGGCTGGGTTCGATTCGGGTGATCTTGCCTTTGTAGATATTGGACTTTTTCTGTTCGCGAGTTGTGGTTTCGATATCCAGATCGTAAAGACGCTGGCCATCCACCAGCGCTACACGCAACTCCTCTGGTTGAGTTGCGTTGAACAACATTCTCTTCATACTTGTTTTTCTCAGCACGCCCCCCGCTCACCAGGCAAATCACGGGAGCGCTCTGCCAAGGCCCTTGCGACCCTGAGATTTTCCACGGCGATCGATTTAAAGAGCCAGTGGAATGGTCTGTTATACTGTGGAGCGAATTCTTCCTTCGCTCTTATGGTCGCAGCTGGAGCAGCGGCAAAAAACCGCCTCTTCTGCCTTCTCCACAGAACCAACCCAGGTATGGCAACCGGAGCAATGAATACCGCCGTGCTGCCATGTAAATCGAAGATGTATCTTTCATCGAACCCCCGCGCCGAGGCAGGAATTCTTTGCGTCAAGCCCTGACCAGCTCAGCTCAACCGGTTTGTCACAACGGGAGCGTGCACTGCTGGATCGCTCATGAACGGGCCGAGCGAAAAAAGCCCTCGGGAGTTGACTGACAGAAATTTGAACCGCTCACGCTCGACCCCGAATCCGGCACTCAAACGCAATCGTGTTCAACCTGCTATTAGGGTAACTCCTCCGACCTCCGGACCTTGCCGGACGCCAACGAAAACCTTGGCCATCCATGATGTTCTCGACCATCATACATGACAGTAGCGTAGAATTATAACAGCTCACTTTAACTACAGCAATCATCTAATAAACTGATATCATTGGCAGATGACCGTGTATGACATCGATTTTTCCCGTCCCCGGCAGGTAACGATCGACAAAGAAAGCGAAGGCCAGAGAATTGATAACTTTCTTATCAATACACTCAAGGGCGTGCCCAAGAGTCGCATCTACCGCATCTTGCGCAAAGGGGAGGTGCGTATCAACAAGGGACGGATTCGTCCAAGTTATCGACTCAGAGAAGGAGACATTCTCCGTATTCCCCCGATTCGGGTAGCCGAACCACAGCCGAAAACCGGACCGGTACTTCCCCTATTACAGAAACGGCTGACAGATTCCATTCTCTATGAAGATACCGGACTACTGGTGCTCAACAAGCCTTCCGGGATGGCTGTGCACGGAGGAAGTGGACTCAGCCACGGAATCATCGAAACCCTGCGAACGATGCGTCCGGATGCCCGCTACCTGGAGCTGGTCCACCGCCTGGACAGAGACACCTCAGGCTGTCTGATGATTGCCAAGAAGCGCAGTGTCTTGCGCACACTGCATGAACTGTTACGCAGCAACAGGGTCGACAAGCAATATCTTGCACTAGTGAAAGGCAAGTGGCGGGGGGGTGATAAACGGGTGGAAGCCCCTTTACGCAAAAACATGCTGGCATCCGGTGAACGCATCGTTCGTGTGGAGGCCCAAGGTAAAGCGGCGGTAACATGCTTCAAGCCGGTACACTGCTATCCACGGGCCACGCTGGTAGAGGTCACCTTGCTTACCGGACGCACACACCAGATCAGGGTCCATGCGGCCCATATCGGACACCCCATTGCGGGGGATGAAAAGTATGGTTCTGCAAGCTTTAACAGACAGATGCGGGAACAGGGATTATCACGGCTTTTCCTGCACGCCCAGAGGCTCCGCTTTCGAAACGGGGTTGAGACGATACCCACGGAATTTCACGCCCCACTGCCGGAAGAGCTGGAATCGGTATTGAAGAACCTTGACAAAAACTGAGGGAAAGATGCGTTACCAATTGTTGATCTTCGACTGGGACGGGACCCTGATGGATTCAGAAGCCCGCATCGTGGCCTGCATGGAGGCCGCATGCAAGGATCTGGAGCTTCCCAGCCGTGGTAAAACGGCCATTCGCAACATCATCGGACTGGGACTGGAAGAGGCGGTTCGGACCCTGTTTCCTGATCAACACTCCGTCACGCACCGGCAGCTGGTGGAACGGTATCGTCACCATTTCCTGGTGGCAGACACCACCCCTTCTCCCTTGTTTCCGGGTGTCCGTTCAATGTTGGAGGAGCTTCGGGAGAGAGGATACTGGCTGGCGATTGCCACCGGCAAGGGCCGGGCAGGGCTGGAGAAAGTGCTCAGGGAGAGCGGATTGGAAGAACTATTCCTCGCTACCCGCTGTGCCAGTGATACCGCTTCCAAACCCAATCCCCTAATGCTGCATCAGCTCCTCGATGAGCTGGGGATGGGACCCGAGCACGCGCTGATGATCGGCGATACCGAATATGATCTGCAGATGGCGCAAAATGCAAACGTCGCCGGGGTTGCGGTAACCTACGGCGTTCACCCTCGGGAGCGCCTGTTACAATACGCCCCCATCGCCTGTATCGACAGCATCACCGAATTGCGCGACTGGCTAGTGGCTCCGACACTTTCAAAGGTTGGGAAAATCCTCACCAATGAAGAGCCGGAACCGAGCAGCTAGTTCCTCATTTGAGACCAACATCTAGTCAAGGTGGATCGAAATGGAGCAACCAAACGAACCTCGCCCCGCAACCGAGGAAACACCTTCTCAGAATTGGGAGCGGGATCTGCTCAGACGGCTGGCCTTCGCTGCGCTCAATGAGCAGCGTCGTGCCCGCCGATGGAGCATCTTCTTCAAACTGGTGGGATTTGCTTACCTGGCCCTGTTCCTGTTTCTGTTTTTCTCCCAAGAGTGGGGAGAGATAGAGCCCAGCGTGGGCAAACATACTGCATTGGTGGAGATCCAGGGGGTCATTGACGAGAATGCCCAAGCCAATGCGGACAGTATCATCACTGCGTTGCGTAATGCCTTCTCAAACAGACACACTGCGGGGGTTATCGTACGCATCAACAGCCCCGGGGGAAGCCCGGTTCAGGCAGGCTATGTCTATGACGAAATCCGCCGTTTGCGCCAGCGCTATCCCCAAATCCCCCTTTATGCAGTGATCAGTGATATGGGGGCATCGGGTGGATATTATATTGCTGCCGCCGCAGATCGAATCTATGCCGACAAGGCTAGCATCGTCGGCTCCATCGGCGTCACCATGAATCCATTTGGTCTATCTTCGTTCGGATTCACCGAAGCGATGAAGAAATTGGGTATCCAGCGACGGCTACTGACCTCCGGTGAAAGCAAAAGTCTACTGGACCCCTTTTCACCCCTTAACCCCAAGGAGGTAGAGCATGTAAAAAAGATGCTTGATAATATCCATAACCAGTTTATAGAAGCGGTTCGTACCGGAAGGGGGGATCGACTGAAGGAGAATCCGGAAATATTCAGCGGCCTGATCTGGACCGGCGAAGAGGGAATGGCCCTTGGCCTGGTAGACGCCCTGGGAAGCACCAGCTATGTAGCTCGGGAGGTGGTTGGAGCAGAAGAGATTGTGGACTATACTATTCGCCCGAGTTATCTGGACCGATTTGCGGAACGACTTGGCGTTGCACTAGGGAAAGGGTTATACTCTGTCTTAGAGTCAAACCAATAGTGAATTGTAGCTGACAGTTGAAAACAAATTGTTGACCTCTGTCACAATCTAATATATGATTATATAAGAATTTCTAACCTCAAAGTTTCATAAGCTCCGTGCCCCTTCCTCATCCCCCCCTACCTGATTGGATGCACGGAGCTTTTTTTTATTCTCTAACCGTTACGGAAAATTGAAGCCCGCGAGACTTTCGGCATACCTGTGGCAACGAGAGCTCAACGGGAGGAAAAGCGGTGCCGGCAATCACCACCGCTGCACAGAGTCAACAATATGGTGCTGCACGCCTGAAGCTCAACCGATTCCCCGGTCAATACCTCTTTCTCATCCAGAAGCCGATGGGAATCCGCCGTATCCAGGAGATAGATCCAATAAGGCTCGGCACCGGTCTCTATCTCGGGCAATCGGAACCGGACCGATTCTTTGTGCGCATTCCAGATAATCAACAACGTATCATCCAGCTCCAGAGAGAGCCGCGGCAGCGGGCTTTCCAGCGCATCCCCTGATAGCAGCATCCCGACACAGTGAAGATCGGGATCGTGCCAGCGTTCGCCGGTCATCTCCCCTCCTCTGGGATCCAGCCATTCGATATTCCGTAATCCGGTACGTTTGGAACGCTGCCGGCCATGCAGAAAATGATCGCGTCGCAGCACCGGGTGATTTCGACGTAGAGCAATCAAGTGGCGCACGTAATCGACAAACTCCTGTTCCTCTTTGGGAATGGCTGCCCAGTCTATCCAATTGATCCGGTTGTCCTGACAATAGGCGTTGTTGTTGCCCCGCTGGGTACGGCCAAATTCATCTCCCGCCAGCAACATCGGGGTGCCCTGGGCAAATAAAACATTGGCCAGCATGTTGCGACGCTGACGCCGTCGTAACGTGACAATCTTCGGATCGTCAGTCGGCCCTTCCATGCCGTAGTTGTAACTGAAATTTTCGTGATGGCCATCCTGGTTGTTTTCCCCATTGGCCTCATTGTGTCTTTCGTTATAGCTGACGGTATCGGCCAAGGTAAAACCGTCATGGCAGGCAACAAAGTTGACGCTTGCCCACGGCTTGCGCCCATCCTTCTCGAACAGGTCGGCCGAGCCGAGCAAGCGGCGACCGAGATCGGGAAGGACCCCTTTGTCTCCCCGCCAAAAACGCCTGATGGTATCCCGGAAATGATCGTTCCACTCCGCCCAGCCAACCGGAAAATTCCCTAGCTGGTAACCGCCCGGACCAACATCCCACGGCTCGGCAATCAGCTTCACCTGAGAAAGCACGGGATCCTGCTGTACAGCATCAAAGAATCCGCCGTGCGGGTCGAAACCATGCCGCTCACGCCCCAGCGTCACCGCCAGGTCAAAGCGGAAACCATCCACATGCATCTCCGTCACCCAATATCGCAGACTGTCCATCACCAGCTGCAGAACCCGTGGGTGGGTCAGATTAAGCGTGTTACCCACTCCGGTATCATTGACGTAATAACGGGGATTGTCCTGATTCAGCCAGTAATATGAGGCATTATCGATGCCCCTGAAACAGAGCGTCGGCCCGAGTTGGTTGCCTTCCGCAGTGTGATTGTAGACCACATCCAGTATCACCTCGATACCGGCATCGTGCAGACGACGCACCATGGTTTTGAACTCCGCAAGATCCGGTCGGCTCAGATAACGCAGTTCCGGAGAAAAGAAGTTCAGTGTGTTGTAGCCCCAGTAGTTGCGCAGCCCCCTTTTCACCAAAAAATGTTCATCCAGGAAGGCATGTACCGGCATCAGCTCCACCGCGGTGATACCCAGCGCCTTCAGATAGGCGATAATCTCCCGGTGCCCCATTCCTGCAAAGGTTCCACGCTCTGCCACCGGCACTCCTTCATGCAGAATGGTAAATCCCCTTACGTGGGTTTCATATATCACCGTCTGTGACCAGGGGATCGCCGGCGGGAGGTCCCCGTCCCAGGTAAAAGCAGGATCCACAACCCGGCACTTGGGCATGGCCTGCGCATTGTCCCGCTTGTCGAATGAGAGATCTTCTCGTGAACTGCCGAACCGATAACCGTAGTGGGCTTCAATCCAGCGGAAATTTCCATACAGCTGCCTGGCGTAAGGATCCAGCAGCAGTTTGTGATGATTGAAGCGATGTCCCCGTTCCGGCTCATAGGGACCGTAGACCCGATAGCCATAAAGTGTCCCCGGCCCCGCATCCGGCAGATAGACGTGCCAGACCTGGTGGGTTTGCTCGGGCAAGACAATCCGCTCCAGCTCCCGGCGCCCGGTTTCATCGAAAAGGCAAAGCTCCACTTTTTCGGCATGGGCCGAAAAAAGGGCGAAGTTCACGCCGTGGCCATCCCAAGTAGCTCCCAGTGGATAGGGTCTGCCGGGCAATACAGCCCCTCTTCTCCGACTCATCGGTTCACTCCTCCACCCCGCTCAAGCAAATAGGCGGCAGCGCCGGTCAAAGCGGGATATTTTGCCACAATGACGTAGGAGGGGATCGCCGCCAGATAGGAGGAGAAACGGCCTTTGCTCTCAAAACGACGGCGGAACGGAGAGGATTCGAAGTAGCCCCCAAGGCGAGGAACGATACCGCCACCGATATACAACCCGCCACGGGCGCCCAGAGTAAGCGCCAGATTGCCGGCAACGGTTCCCAGTATCGCACAAAAGCTTTCCAGCGCCGCGCTGCAAAGTACGCAGCTCCCTTTTGTTCCCCGGCTGGTGATCTCTTCAGGGAGACAGGGAAGCGCCTCCACACCCTCCAGCTGCGCATGCGCCCGGTAAAGATTTACCAATCCCGGGCCTGACAGCAGCCGCTCGGCTGAGACATGCTCGAAACGCCGGGAAAGGATTCGCAGGATCTCGATCTCCTGTTCGGTAACCGGGGAGAAAGAGACATGCCCCCCCTCTCCTTCCAGAGGAATCCAGCCGGCCTTTGCCGGGATCAGGCCGGACACACCCAGGCCAGTACCTGGTCCCAACAGAGCCAGCGGCTTTCCCCCGACAGGGTCTCCCCCACCGATTTTCCGACGCTCCTCTTCGCCCAGCTTGGGCAAGGCCATTGCCAGTGCAGTAAAATCATTCAACACCACCAACCGCTGCAGTCCCAATGCCCGACGGGTCTCTTCAATGGAGAAATGCCAAACGTGGTTGGTCATTTGCACCCAGTCACTGGTCACCGCCGTTGCTACCGCGATCGCGGCCTGCATCGGCCGTTCTTCCTCGATACTAGAGAGATAGGCCTCGATCGCCTCACTGAGTGTGGCATACTCGGCGCACGGATACACCCTGATGGAGCGGGGCCGGTCGCCCATCTCCCGGATCATTCCGAAACGGGCATTGGTCCCTCCCACATCACCAACCAAAAGTGGAAACTTCTTCTCGTTTTCCGCTGTCATAAAATAAATTTACCCGCTACGGAGAAAGGTATAGAGTATAGAGTCCAATTAGCGAAGGAAAGAGTATATTAAATTTATCTTATGAGTAAGGGTTCTACATCCTCCACAGACAATGCTGCCCGCATCGCGGAATTAAATCAGCAATATCGTGATTTGAGTATCGAGGAACGCATCCGGCGGCTCTATCTGGATTTTGATCCAGAGAAGGTGATGCTGACCTCATCCTTCGCAGCCACCTCAGCCTTCTTTTTGCATCTCTTCTCTCGGTTGGCACCCATCAAACAAAAGGTGCATTTTATCGATACCGGATTTCATTTCCCGGAAACCCTGGCGTACAAGAAAAAACTCACCGAGCTATATGACCTGGATGTGGTCGATGTGAAGGCGGAGGCATGGAAGCACGAGTTCACCGAGAAGGAGAAGATCTACGAAACAGACCCGGACTTTTGCTGCACCATCAACAAGATCGAGCCTTTCGATGAGATCAAGGCCAATTACGATGTGTGGGTCTCCAGCCTGATGCGCTGGCAGACGGAGCATCGTGCGACGCTGGATATCTTTGTGGAGCGCAACGGGATCATCCGCTTCTATCCGCTAATCGACATGACCAAACAGGAGCGCGACGACTACATCGCCGAACACAAACTTCCCTTCCACCCCCTGGTTGCCAAAGGGTATTCATCCATCGGGTGCGTTCCCTGTACCGTGCCGGGCCAGGACCGGGACGGCCGCTGGGTAGACTGCCCCAAGACGGAGTGCGGCCTTCACCTTTGAGCGGCAGCGGAAGCTGTCCGCACGCAGAGGTTACTCCAATAAGCGGCCGATCAGCAGCGTCCCCCAGATGATCGCTACGTAGAAAAGACTGAGAAACACCGCAGCAGAGCCGATATCCTTGGCACGACCGGAAAGCGCATGGTGTTCGACGCCGATCCGGTCCACGATCGCCTCCACTGCAGAGTTCAGCAATTCGACAATCAGGACCAACATCAGACTGCCAAACAGCAGCGCATACTCAACGGCACTACGCCCCAGCCAGATGCCTGCAGGGATCATGAAAAGACAGGCCAGGAGCTCCAGGCGAAACGCCTCTTCATAACGGAAGGCGGCACGCAGACCCTGTATCGAATATTGAAAGGCCCTGAGTACGTGGAGGAGGCCGCGATGATCCGGCTTGTTGATGGGAGGATCGTCCATCTCACCCCTTCCAAACCGCATCCAGCTGGCGCGCCGCACGTGCGTCGTCCAGCCTTCTGACCGGCAAGGTGTGTGGGGCCTTCTTGAGCCTTTCCGGCTCGCTCTGTGCTTCCCGACGAATGGCGCACATCGCTTCCACGAACCCATCCAAGGTAGCCTTGTCCTCGGTCTCTGTGGGCTCGATGAGGAAACATTCGGGCACCAGCAGCGGGAAATAGGTTGTGGGGGCATGGTACCCGTAATCCAGCAAGCGCTTGGCAAAATCCATTGCATTGACACCGTACTGCTTCGCCTCGTGCCTCAAAGTGAGAATGAACTCGTGAGAGGCGCGCCGCCCTGGAAAGGCCACCTCGAAGCCACTCTCCGAGAGCCGTTTCATCAGATAGTTGGCATTCAGGGTGGCATACTCCGCAATCCGCCCCATCCCCTGGGTTCCCAGCATGCGCATATAGACGTAGGCGCGCAACAGGATTCCCGTATTGCCCATATGAGCAGACAGCCGTCCGATAGTTTGCGGGCACGCCTCTTCCGTAAGCCAGAAATAGCCGTTCTCGTTTTGACCCACCATGGGGATCGGCAGAAAGGGCAACAAACGTTCCCCCACCCCTACCGGCCCGGCGCCTGGGCCTCCGCCACCGTGGGGTGTGGCAAAGGTCTTGTGCAGGTTGAGATGGACCACATCAAAACCCATGTCCCCCGGCCTCACCTTGCCGAGGATGGCGTTCAGATTTGCGCCATCATAATAGAGCAACCCCCCCGCCTCATGCACAATATCGGCAATCTCTCGGATCCGGCGCTCGAATACCCCCAACGTGGAAGGATTGGTGAGCATGATCCCCGCAGTTTGAGGCCCCACCGCCTGACGCAATGCCTCAATATCCACATCCCCTTCCGCATCAGTGGGAATCTCCCGCACCCGATAGCCGCACATGATCGCGGTGGCCGGATTGGTACCGTGCGCCGCATCCGGCACCAGCACCTCGGTACGCATCGTATCTCCCCGAGATTCGTGGTAGGCGCGAATCATTGCCACCCCGGCAAACTCCCCCTGGGCCCCCGCCATCGGGGTCAGGGAAACCCCTTGCATCCCAGTGAGTTCCTTCAGCATCTCCTGTAGCTCGAACAGGCAAGCCAGCACCCCCTGCCCGTGACTTTCTACAGGAGCCATGGGATGACGCGCCAGAAAACCGGGCAATGAGGTGAGGGTATTACAACCCCTGGGGTTGTACTTCATGGTGCAGGAGCCAAGGGGATAAAAATGGGTATCGATGGCGTAGTTCTGTTGTGAGAGACGGGTGTAATGGCGCACCACCTGTAACTCCGACACCTCGGGAAGCAATGGACGACTCCGACGCCGGAACCGCTCCGGGATCCCTGTGGCCACTGCTTCACTGCGGGGTGACTGCACAGGATTGCGCCGGTTCTTGCTGGAACGTTCGAATATCAGCATCAGGAACCCCTCATCTCTGCCATTGCTTCCCGAAGCAGCCCGGCGAACCGTTCCCGGTCTGCCTCACTCTTGGTCTCGGTGCAACATACCAGCAGGGCGTCACCCAGCTCTGGATACTCCTCTGCAATGGGATATCCTGCCAGTAACTGCTGCCGAGCCAATCGCTTCAGCAACGGCTCCACAGGCACATCAAAACGCAGAACCGCCTCATGGAAAAACTCTCCGTCGAACTGCAACTCTACCCCCTCGATAGCGGTAAGCTTCTCCAGCAACTGCCGCGTGTTGTCATGGCAAGCAGCAGCTACCCGTTCCAATCCTTCAGGCCCGAGCAGGGACAGATAGATGGTGGCCGCAGTGGTCATCAATCCCTGATTGGTACAGATATTGGAAGTTGCCTTGGATCGGCGTATATGCTGCTCCCGAGCCTGCAAGGTAAGGGTATAACCGGGTTTTCCGTCGAGGTCCACGGTGCGCCCCACGATTCGCCCCGGCATCTGGCGCACCAGCTGCTCCCGGCAGCAGAGAAATCCGAAATAGGGTCCGCCCGATGCCAGCGGAATCCCCAAAGGTTGTCCCTCACCGCAGGCGATATCCGCCCCCTGCTCCCCCCATTCACCCGGAGGGGCCAGCACCGCTGCGGCGGTGGGATTAATCAGCCCGATGACGAGTACTCCATTGGCGTGCGCCCAGTCGGCAAGTTGATCCACCTCTTCCAATACGCCAAAAAAGTTGGGTTGCGGCACCACCAGAGCGGTGAAATCTCCCCCCGACAACGAAGCCAGGGAATCTGGCACGATATTTCCGCACGCGGTACAGTAGGGCAGCTCCACCAACTCGATTCCCTGATGACGCACGATGGTGCGCACCACCTTCCGGTAAACAGGATGGACCGTCAACGGCATCAGCACTCGTCTTGATTTTGACTTTCGGTTGGCGCGCACCGCCATCAACACCGCTTCAGCAAGGGCTGAGGCGCCATCATAGAGCGAGGCATTGGAGAGTTCCATGCCGGTGAGACTCGCCATCATGGTCTGGAACTCGTAGAGCAACTGCAGTGTCCCCTGACTGGCTTCCGCCTGATAAGGGGTATAGGCGGTGTAGTACTCGCCACGGGTGGCAAGTTCCCAAACCGCAGCCGGGATATGGTGTTCGTAGGCCCCTGCTCCAATGAAACAGAGCGGATTGCCATCCCGGGCAGCCCGTTCACGCATCAAGCGGCCGATCTCCATCTCGTTCATGGCGGGCGGGATCTTTTTGCTGGTGATCGACGAGCGCAGCTCGGTGGGGATCTCGGAAAACAGATCCTCGATCCGTTCCACCCCGATCACCTCCAGCATCTCCCGGACCTCTTCCGGAGTATGGGGAATGAAAGGCATGCTCAGGACTCGGACTCGATCAGCTCCTGGTAGGCATCTGCCTCCATCAGCTCCTCCCGTTCGCCCCCTTCGGCAGGCTGGAGCGTGAACAACCATCCTTCGCCATAAGGATCCTGGTTGATCAGCTCCGGCGTATCGGCAAGAGCAATGTTGACCTCTACCACCTCTCCACTCAATGGGCAGTAGATGTCGGAGGCAGCCTTCACCGACTCCACCACCATACATTCATCACCTACCGCCAGTGAATTACCCGGCTCGGGCAGCTCCACATAAACCATATCTCCCAGCAGATCCTGCGCATGGTCGGTGATGCCGACGGTCACCGTGCCATCCTCATTCTGTCTCACCCACTCATGGGTCTTGGTGTACAGTAGCTCTTCAGGTACGTTGCTCATTGGTTGAACTCCCCTTGCAAACATGATTGGCCATGACGTACGAAAGGTGGTTTCACAATCCGGGCGCGCACCAGTTTACCCCGTATCTCCACCTGGCATACACCCTCCACTGCCGAGGGAAGCCGTGCCAGGGCGATGGCCTTTCCAAGGACAGGAGAGAAACTGCCGCTGGTCACTTCTCCTTCACCCTGCTCCCCGCACACTACCCGTTGCCCATTACGCAGCATCCCCCGCTCCTCCAGTACCAACCCAGTCAGCTCACGGGTGGCACCAATGGAACGCTGGGCCTCAAGGGCGGCGCGACCGATAAACTCCCGCTCAGGTGGCTCCCACGCCACGGTCCAGCCCAAACCGGACTCCAGGGGGGTGTGGCTCTCATCCATATCCGCCCCGTAGAGATTCATTCCCGCCTCCAAGCGCAAGGTATCGCGGGCACCCAGCCCGCAAGGGGGCACGCCGATCCGGTGTAGCGTTTGCCATAGAGCTACCGCCTCGCCTTCGGGCAGGATGATCTCGAATCCGTCTTCACCGGTATAGCCGGTTCGGGAAATGAACAGATCATTCTCCCAGGCAGCCTGAAAGGGTCTCAGCGTGGCTGCCGAGGGCACCCTCTCCAGTAGAATCTGTAGCACACACTTCCGCGCCTCGGGACCCTGCACCGCAATCATTGCCAGATCTACCCTGGCCTGAACCGTCACATTCCAGACCTCAGCATGCCGATCAATCCAGGCCAGGTCCTTGTCTCGCGTAGCGGCATTGACCACCATTCGGAACCCGTCGTCCGCTCGATCGTAGACAATGAGATCGTCGATCACGCCACCCTGCTCATTGAGCATGCAAGAGTAGACGGCCCGACCCGGCCTGGGCTCCGTGCCCACATCGTTAGCCAGCAGAAAACGCATGAAATCCCGTACCCGCGGACCGCTGAGATCGACGATCATCATATGAGAAACGTCGAACATCCCCACTGCTTTTCGAACACCTCGGTGCTCCTCGATCTGGGAGCCGTAATGGAGCGGCATTTTCCAGCCGCTGAAATCCACCATCCGCCCCCCCATGGAGAGATGCTGTTCATAAAGTACCGTTCTCAAACTCATGATTATTGTTCTGTTTCTGCGTGATAGGATGAACGCACCATGGCACCCGCCTTGACCCAGGTGAATCCCAGTGCCCTCGCTTCTTTTTCATAGTCGGAGAACTGCTCCGGAGTGAGATAGTCTCTTACCGGCAGGTGATAGCGGCTGGGACGCAGGTATTGTCCCAGGGAGAGACGGGTCACTCCCGCTGCCCTTAGATCCCGCATCACCTGAATCACCTCACCGTGCCGCTCTCCAAGCCCCAGCATCAGTGACGACTTGGCCTCCACTCCCCTTATACCAGCAACCCGCTCCAGCAACGCCAGCGAACGCGAGTAGCAGGCTCCCTTGCGTACCCGTTTATAGAGCCGGGGCACCGTCTCCACGTTGTGGCCCCATACCAGCTCGACTCCCCTGCTCTCCTCACCAACGCCCACAGCCGCCACGATCCTTTCCACGGCCACCTCCTGACAACGACGGAAGTCGGGGGTGAGAATCTCCAAACCGACCCGGGAATTACGACGCCGCAACTCCGCCAGCACCCGGGCAAACTGTGCCGCGCCGCCATCCGGCAGGTCATCGCGGTTTACCGAGGTAAGTACCACGTAGCGCAACCCCAGTGCATCGACAACATCTGCCACCTGCATTGCTTCCTGCTCATCCACGCGGGCAGGCCGGCCGGTCTTCACCGCGCAGAACCCGCAAGCCCGGGTACAGACATCTCCCAACAGCAGGAAGGTGGCGGTGCCCCGGCTCCAACACTCCCCCCGGTTGGGACAGCGAGCTTCCTCGCAGACTGTATGCAACTGGTTGCTATGCAAGCGAAGTGCCGTCTCCCCGTAACGAGGCTCAACGGCAAGCGATCCCCGAATCCATGACGGCATCCGAGCGACGTTGGGTTCAGTGGAGTGGTCAAATACCGGAGTAACAGGGTTCAGTGAACGAGCCATAGATACGGGATTACGGGATTCGGTTTTTCCAGGTACAAAAAAAAGCGGCTGCAGAAATTTTCCACAGCCGCCCCTCTGTCCGGTAACCTGAGAGCTTCAGCCCCTTCGGTGGGCGCTCATTCGCGCCTCTCTCCAGAGTCAACCTCTCCCTACAGTCCTTTTGCCTGAGCGATTCCGGGCGAGTTGCGCCTTCGGCGGTGACCTGACGAGGCCACTCTCTCCCGCAGGGAAAATCGTTGAAGCGGGAAGTTTACCCCTTGGCAGGAACAAAGCCAAGTTTCATGTACGGGAGTGGACCAGTTCACGCAATACCGTGGTGGCATATCCACCAGCAGGCAGGAAAAACCGCAAACGCACATCTTCGTCGCTGAGCCACTCCCAAGAAAACCGTTCAGGATTCAGGCAAAGTGCGCGCCGCTCTTGCTTCAGACCGGCGGACTCCAGTCCCTTGAGCCAGATTTCGAACTCCTGCAACGCCCCCTCTTCCAGGGCCCTTGCATCATCCTTGGAGGGAAGCGTTCCTTTCCCCCACAGCGGTCCACTCGGCAACAGGTCTCCTTCCGAGAGCCTCCGCCGAATCTCTGCGGAAAATTCCTCCAAGGTGAAAAAGCTGCGACTGCCTGCCAGTATCAACGCCTCTCCGGGCAGCGCTGTCTGCCAGCACCCTTTGCTCACCCGTACCGCCAGTACCCGGTTGAAGAGTAACGAGCGGGCAGCAGAAAGGTACAACCCCCGCAGATGACGGTCCCGCACCCGGAGCTCTCCCCTGAATAGCGCGAGCGCACGCTGCAGGTTGGTCCCTTTGTGCCCAAAACGCTGCTCTCCAAAATAGTTGGGAACCCCCTTCTCCCGGATCTGCCGCAAGCGCTCCTCGACAGAGGCCCGATCTCCGTATAACTGCCGCAATGTCAAGGTAAACCGGTTTCCTTTCAACGTCCCCCGACGCAACTTTTTCCGGTGGCGCACCTTTTCCAGAACACTGAGGGTTTCGCTGTCGAGAGCACTCCAATCCGGTTCAGATCTTCCGGCCAGATCGACACTGAACCACTGGCTGGTCTCGGCATGACGGTCCTTCAGCCCCGCATATCCCACCGCCCTGGATGGAACCCCCGCGACATGGGCTATCTGGCGCGCCACCCACTGGGTATTGGTGTCCCGTTTTCGGATCCGAAGCAAGAGATGTTGCCCTTCTCCGTCGGGAGAAAACCCTAGCTCCTCCTCTACCTGAAAGTCTTCCGCACAGCTCCTCAGCACGGCGGAGGCTACCGGACCACCCCAGGCCCAGGGTAAAGCACTACTCTCCATCTTCCACAAGCAACACCACCGCATGACAGGCAACCCCTTCCCCTCGGCCGGTGAATCCAAGACGCTCAGTGGTGGTTGCCTTAACGTTGACTCGCCCCATATCCAGACACAGATCCTGGGCCAGGTTGCGGCGCATCAATTCGATGTAAGGTGCCATCTTGGGGGCCTGGATCACCAAGGTGATGTCGACACTCGCAGGTGCCAGCCCCCTTTCTTTCAATTGCGCCATGACACGACGCAGCAGGACACGGCTATCGATATCCTTGAATTCACTGCTGTCGTCTGGAAAGTGTCGGCCGATATCGCCGAGTGCGGCCGCGCCCAGCAAGGCATCACTGAGGGCATGAATCAAGACATCACCATCGGAGTGCGCTTGCAGACCGTAGTCATAGGGGATCTTTACCCCCCCGACAATCAGATGATCACCAGGTCCAAAACGATGCACATCAAAACCATGACCTATACGCACGGTGCATTCTCCTGCTGCCTAAGAAAGAATTCTGCCATAGCCAGATCAGCGGGCCGAGTGATCTTAATGTTGTCGGCACACCCTTCGACCATGCGTGGTACTCCCCCTGCCAGCTCTATGGCGGATGCCTCATCGGTCACCAGCAGTCGCCGAGAAACGGCGTCACTCAGTGCAGCGTGCAACCGTTGAAGAGGAAACATTTGGGGTGTGAGGGCACGCCACAGTCCTTCCCGATCCACGGTGGACAGCACCCTGCCTTCACCATCCGCCCGCTTAACGGTATCGCTCACCGGGGCTCCCAACAGTCCACCATCCGGCCATTCACGCACCGCAGAAATCAACCGCTTGATATCCGCCACCCGCACACAAGGACGCGCCGCATCATGGACCAGCACCCACCCTCCCTCTTCGCCTCGAAAGATCAATTCATCAAGGGCATTCAAGACCGAATGACACCGCTCCGCACCACCATTCACCCGAATCAAGGGTTTATTGAAACCCAATCGGAGAGAGGACCATCTGGGGTCGCCTTCAGCAACAGCCACTACCACGCCGGTTACCGCTTCCACCGCCGCCAGGCGTCCCAGCGTATGCTCGATCACCGGCTTGCCACACAAAGGCAGGTACTGCTTGGGGATGTCCGCTCCCATACGAGTACCGGTACCGGCCGCGGGAACCACCGCCCAGCATTGAACAGACTCTTTCATGAAAACGCCATATCAACCCGCGACGGCAGATCGCAGCCGGTCACAGGTTTTTTCCTTGGATGATGATGGATCAGGAGCTGACCATTACAGCCAGCTCCATTGTAGAACAAACGGAGGGTCAGTGGGTAATGATTGGAGGCAGCGTCTTGGCCTGCATGATCCAGGTTGCTACAGTGGTCACCTCCGGAACGGGAAGATTGAGGCTCATCTCGGCGTTCACTTCCCTCATTTTCCTGCAAAGCGTTTCCGCTTCTTCTTCGGCCAGCTCTTGGACGGTATCCACATCGGCTGCCAGCAGAAGTTCCGCGAAATCACCGGTAATCCCGTTGACGCGAAACAGATCTGACATATTCACCCAGTTCAGAAGCACCGATTCACTCAAGCCAATGCGCTCCGCCAGAGTCATGCGCGCCTCCTTGGTGTGGCACACATCTAACAGCTTATCGATACTGGTGATACCCGCTTTCGACAACGCCTCTATCGCTGTCGATCCTATTCGCTGAATAAACTCTATGTTTTTATCGACCATGTCATCGTCCCCATATTATCAATCATCAGAGGATCCCAGCCTCTTGGAACATTCCTTTCATACTGGCTGACTGCATGCTTTAGGGGCATGCAGGAGTCTATCCATTTACCCCTTCTGTGGTACACACAAAAGCGGTACAAATAAGGATGGTGTATCATTTGGATTTCTGCAACCGGCGCCCCCCGGTTTAGATGATCAGTTATTGAGTTATGTCATAATTTCGTTAACCAGAGGCGACAAGAATGGAACCCCTTCTGATCGGCAAGGCGCAAAAGCCCGTCTATCTCCTGCCCCGAATGGCAAACCGCCACGGTTTCATTGCCGGTGCAACCGGCACCGGAAAGACGGTCACCCTGCAGGTACTGGCCGAGAATTTCAGCCGGATCGGAGTCCCGGTATTCATGACCGACATCAAGGGAGATCTGTCCGGGATCAGCCAGCCAGGCAGACCACACCCGAAGATCAGTGAGCGCATCGAACGGATTGGCCTTGATGATTTTTCGTTCAGTGCTTCGCCGGTCACCCTCTGGGATGTATTCGGTGAGGAAGGCCATCCCACACGCACCACCATTTCCGAGATGGGTCCGCTGCTGCTTGCCCGGTTATTGAATCTCAACGAAACCCAACAAGGGGTGCTGGCGCTGGTCTTTCGGGTAGCAGACGAGAACGGCTGGCTACTGCTGGACATCAAGGACCTGCGTGCCACTCTTCAGTATGTGGCCGAGAACGCCCGCGAGTTCCGCACCCTCTATGGCAACGTCTCCCCCGCCTCCGTCGGGGCCATCCAGCGTCGACTGATCAGCCTTGAGGATCAGGGGGGCGATCGGCTGTTTGGTGAGCCTGCCCTCAACCTGGGCGATCTGATGCAGATCGATGAAAAGGGGCGTGGCATCATGAACCTGCTGGCGGCGGACCGGCTATTCAACACGCCTCAGGTGTATGCCACCTTCCTGCTCTGGTTGCTGGCCGAACTATTCGAACAGCTGCCCGAGGTGGGAGATGCAGAAAAACCCCGTCTCGTGCTCTTTTTCGACGAGGCGCATCTGATCTTCGACGATGCCCCCGAGGCCCTGCTGGAAAAGGTGGAACAGGTGGTCCGTCTGATCCGCTCCAAAGGGGTTGGAGTCTACTTCGTCACCCAAAATCCGCTGGACATTCCGGAAACCATACTGGCGCAGTTGGGAAACCGGATCCAGCACGCCTTGCGCGCCTATACCCCCCGTGAGCAGAAAGCGGTGCGTGTCGCAGCCCAGAGCTTCCGCAGCAATCCAGAGCTAGACACATTACAGGCAATCACCGATCTGGGAGTGGGAGAGGCACTGGTCTCCACGCTGGACGAGAAAGGACGCCCTGGCATGGTACAGCGTACCCTGATCTGCCCACCCCGGAGCCAGATCGGTCCCATCACCTCCGCTCAGCGAAAAGCATTGATGGCTCGTTCACTGGTCTATGGTGTCTATGAAAAAGAGATCGACAGGGAATCCGCTTACGAAATTCTCAAGGCGCGGGCAGAACAGGCCGCCATCCAGGAGCAACAGCAAACGGAACGCAAACCAGCCCGCGGGCGCCAGACCGTGATGGAGTCTTTTCTGAAAAGCGCAGCCCGCGCCATCGGCAGCCAGGTAGGACGACAGCTTATCCGGGGGGTGTTGGGCTCCCTGCTGGGACGCGGCCGCTGAACCGGCCTTCCACGTCTATGCCCATCAATCGGCGGGATGGATATGGATCCTGCCGAGCACGTTATAGCCCCTCGCTGCATCCCACACCCTTTCGTTGGCAAAACGGACGGAAAACCAGGGATTGTCCCGCAAATGGGGCGATTCATCCGGCAACCACAGGGCAACCCTGTACTCTCCCCCAACCAGGTCCCTTGGCAGCTTCAGCCGATCGGTCAACGTCACCGCCCTGCCCGGTTGCCACCAGCGGGGATCGGCATCTTTCAGCTCTATTTCCCGGCGATCGTTCGAACCTTCAAGCACCAGGTAGACCGGCCGTGGATTGTAGGGATTCGCCCAGCCCTCATTGCGTAATTCCAGTTGCACATCAATGACGTCACCCGCTTTGGCACCGCTGGTTATCCGCGCTTCGGTGAGCACAAAACGGTAGCCCAGCTTGCGCTGCATAATCGGATAGGCACCGGTACTTTTCCAGTACTCGAGCAAGGGCCCAAAAAAAACGTCATTGATGTAGCTCCAGCGCAGGTATTCCATTTCGGAGAGACCTTCATCCCTCCGCCCCATTTCACAGGTCTCACCACCCACTGGCGTATACAACGCTTCTCGACGGACATATTCCTTCATCAACCGGATCTCGGCCTCCGAGGCATCATTATTGGGGAGGTAGCCTTCATCCGCGGTCGCCAATGCCAAAAAACAATCATTGTGGTGTCCGATGCGGGCAACCATCCGATCGGAAAAGGCTGTCTGTGCCGTCACCTCTTCATCACCAAAGATCACCTTTTTCCTGAAAGGGTAGCGGATCTGTACCATCCGCGACCGTGGAAGCGCGTCAAGCAGCGCCGCCAAGATATCCCGCATATCCACCGGATTTATCAAACCATTGGTAGAGTGGTGCCATTCCCCCCAAGAGCCGATAAAACCTGCGGGAAGAAACGCAATGACATCATGATACTCCTGAAATATAGGCTTCAACTGACTGATATGTCTCAGTATTATTTCCTTGGGCGCATCTGGATAACCGAAACCATCGTTGTATCTGAAGCGCAAAATTGCCTTGATCCCCTTGCTGCGACGAAGGGAATCCAGGCCGGCTTTCAAATTGTTCAACAGCGACTCCGGCAGATCGCTGTTTCGGTACTCATCCAGCTCAATAGCACTATTGGTCAGGGTCCTGCCATTCAGCATATCATCGTCAAAATCCCCCTTCTCCACGCGAGCGGTCAACAGCGTAGAGACACCGAAAAAGCCCCGCTCCGGGTTGGGAAAGATGGCATCACTTGGGGTGTAACTGAAACGTAGAGTGGTTATCGTCGTTGGAGGTGGGCTCGAATCCCCATCACCCACAGGGTTGAAAGGTTGGCCGGATGACGATCCGTCACCGCTGGAATCCCCGCTCCCATCCGCGGGAGATTGTTCAGATGGCTTATCGTTGGCCGAATCTCCACCCCTTTCCTGCCCATCGGCTGGCAATTCGGATGGATTCCTCTCACCGGACTCGTCCACTGCCGGCGGACGGGAATCGTCAGGTAAATGGGATGAACCACCATAACACCCGGAGAACGACAACATTATGGCCATCAGTACAGCCGCCAAGCACCAACCGCCACATCGTGATTTATGCATACTCTTCACTGCCTATCGAATAGTGGGCAACCACCGGAAAAACCGTCATCAAGATTCAATCAGCCCGGTATTTCCCTTTCCCCGGGACACACTACTACGGGTTCGTGGCATAGAGGATCGAAACCGGTCACAATTCAGCCACGCGGTTTACATCCCTCTCACCGTTGGGAAAGGGCTCCTCGATAATGCTGGGGGAAAACTATTGAGATCATCTCCAGGTGTTGGCCCCTGGTTCACTCTCAATTACGCCACACCACCCCTATGGTCGCCACTCCGTGGCGTGGACAGCGAAAGTATTTCAGAGTCGTGGCATGGTTTCAACCATTTCTTCAAGTCGCCAAAAAGACGGATATTTGACAGTTGGAATACAGAGGAACGAAAAAGCAGAAACAACCCGCCGAATCAATCGGTTCTGAAGAGATGCTGCCAACCAACCGAACCGTTAAGGGACAACCGCAACGCGATTTGTTTGAAACAATTGGTGGAAGTTTTTGGTGGTCTGTTCAGCAAGCTGCTCCAAGGGGATGTGGCGCAGCTCTGCCAGGCGCTCGGCCACCAGACGAACATAAGCGGGACGATTGGGCTTGCCGCGGTACGGTACAGGAGCGAGATAGGGAGAATCGGTTTCTATCAACAGCCGCTGTTCCGGTACCCGTACCGCCACCTCTCGTAGCGCATCGGCGTTCTTGAATGTGACGATGCCGGAAAAGGAGATGTAAAACCCCATCTCCATTGCTTCTGCCGCCGTTTGCCAGTCACCGGTAAAGCAATGCATCACCCCTCCCACCTCTGCGGCCCCCTCTTCCTTCAGTATCGAAAGCGTGTCCCGCGCTGAATCTCGCATGTGCACAATCAGCGGCTTTCCACAGGCCTTTGCCACTGCAATATGACGCCGGAAACGCTCCCTCTGCCACTCCAGCTCCCCCTTCCCATGGAAGTAATCCAGCCCGGTCTCGCCAATGGCAACCACCCTGGGCGCCTCCGCCAGCGCGGAGAGCTCCTCCGCCGCAGGTTCCGGCCCCTCTTTCTCGTTGGGATGAACACCCACTGAGGCATATACGGAGGGATACTCCCGGGCGATGGCAATCACCCTTTCCACATTCTCCATATTGATGGAAACGCAAAGGAAACAACCGACACCTGCCTCATTGGCCTCGGCCAGCACCTCATCCAGATCCGCCGACAGGCGATCCAGATGACAATGGGAATCAGTAAGCAAAGGTCGCATTTGATGTATCGATTTCAAACGTTCAGGAACAAGGCTCACGCCATCCGGGATTGTAACATTTCCCCTGGCCGGCATCCGTCAAGGCGCCTCTCTCTCCTGGCATGTAATAATCGCAGATACACCCCCTGCAGGCCGATACGCAACCGCTGCATCGACAAGCAAGCCGGTGAGTGAGTGACAGGGTTACATGGTATAGGTAGGACGTTCGCTCTTCAGGGCACCGGCGAGCAACGTCTCTATCTTGGCCCGCAGGGGCTTGCCCTCCAGTTCCAGAAACTGGATCCCGATCCCGGCAGGACGGTTCCCACTGGCACCTTCAGGGGTGATCCAGACTACATGCCCCACCACGGGCATGGTCTCGATGTTCTCCGGCAGATTGAGCATAACGAAAACCTCATCCCCAAACTGGTGTGGTCGGGTGGTGGGAATAAACAGCCCTCCATTGGTGATGAAGGGCATATAGCTGGCATACAGCTGGTTTTTGTCCTTGATACGAACGGTATAGATATTCGATTTGACCATCGAGGTTACATCCTCATTCAGCTAGGGTTCTCATACGAGCGAGCCATACGGGCCCAAACGATGAGCAGCTCTTCCAGTAACAGCTGCGGATTAAGCTGTCGATGCAGTTGCCCGGCAGCCTCCATCACCCGCTCATGAAACCTGAGCAGCTGTCGGCTGTCGCAACATTCAGCAAGCATCCGCAGATGCTCTGTTACATCCCGGTTCACCAGCCACGGAGGCTGCCGTGCATGCTTCAGTCGCACCATGTCCGCTATCCAGCTACCGAGCCAGAACAAGGCCTCTGCAAGCTGTTCCTGCCTCAACCATCGCTGAGCCACGGCCACCGGATCACTTCGCCCATTTGCAATCCGCTCGAAATCCTCCAGCAATTGCATGCGCAGCTCAAACAGCCCCTCTTCCTTAAGCCGGAGCGCCCGTAGCGGCGCACCGCCGGCGAGATTCAGCAACAGATCTTCCCTGTCGTCTCCCGCCAGCTGCTCATGTAGCCAGCGGCTGGCAACCTCCCTGTCGGGAACGAAACCGAACTGCTGGCAACGGCTGCGAATGGTTGCAAGCAGCATACCCGGGTTGCTGGTTACCAGGATCAACAGACTTTCCGGCGGTGGCTCCTCCAGCGTCTTCAACAGGCTGTTGGCAGCTGCTGTGTTCATCGTTTCAGCCGGTGTCAACAGGACCACCCTGCCGACATCATGATGGCTCTTCAGGGTCAGGAACTCACCCACCGCCCGCGCCTGATCCACGGATATCGGCTTGCCTTCTTTCTCCGGACAAATCCGGAGAAAATCGGGATGCGTCCCCCCACGGTATTGCCGGCAAGCATCACACTGGCCACAGGCAAAGCCCTTACTGTCCCTGTATCGGCACAATTGGGCTTGGGCTAAAGCCTTGGCAAACCGCTCCTTGCCCGTTCCAGGCATGCCGAAAAGCAACATGGCATGAGGCAGGCGCCCTTCCCTGCGCAAACGGTTGATCTGCTTCCACCGCATCTGCTGCCACGGGTAGATGACACCGCTCATCGCTCCACCAGCCATTCCTGCAATGTCTCCGCAAGCGAACGTTGCACCTGATCCAGTGGCTGCGAGGCATCGATGACCCGGTAGCGCTCCGGATAACGGCGAGCCTGCTCCAGATAGGCCGCCCTGACTCGCTCGAAAAAAGCGAACCGTTCACTCTCGAAGCGGTCCGGTGCACTGCGCCTTTCCGCTCGCGCCAATCCTTCCCGGACCGGGATATCCAGCAGCAAGGTGAGATCTGGTTGCAATCCCTGTTGCACCCACTGTTCCAGGATCGCAATCCGCTCCCAGGGGATCCCTCTCCCCCCTCCTTGGTAAGCATAAGTGGCATCCGTAAAACGGTCACAGAGAACCCACTTTCCTCTTGCCAACGCCGGACGGATCACCTCGGCGAGATGCTGGGCACGGGCTGCAAACATCAGCAGCAGTTCGGTGTCATCGGCCATTGCCTTGTTGCACCGGTCCAACAACAACCCGCGGATCGCCTCTCCCAGCGGCGTTCCACCAGGCTCTCTGGTCACCACCAGCTTCAGACCGCGCTCTTCCAAATAGCGGCGGACAAAATCGAGGTTGCTCGACTTCCCAGCCCCTTCACACCCCTCAATGGTTATGAAGCGGCCCCTCATTTCGTGCTACCGCCCCTTTTCAGCTGATACTTCCGTACTGCCCGGTTATGTTCCTCCAGGGTTACCGAAAAATGGTGGCTGCCATCTCCCTTGGAAACGAAGTAGAGGGTCTTGCCGCTGTCAGGGTGAAGTGCGGCGTGGATCGCCTCCCGCCCGGGCATGGCGATGGGGGTTGGTGGAAGCCCCTTGTGGCGATAGGTGTTGTAAGGATTTTGCTCATCCTTCAAATGGCTGCGACGCAGATTGCCGTCGAAGCGACCTCCCAAACCATAGATAATGGTGGGATCCGTCTGCAACAGCATCCCCTTTTCAAGGCGACGGACAAATACTCCGGCAATGGCTCTGCGCTCTTCCGGACGACCGGTCTCCTTTTCGATAATGGATGCCATGATCAGAGCCTCATAGGGATTTCGGTAGGGCAATCCCTCGGCACGATTCTGCCACTCCTCCTCCAGCACCCGCTCCATCGTCCGATAGGCCCTTTGCAGGATCTCACGATCACTCATTCCGCGGGAGAAATGATAGGTATCGGGGAAAAAGCGCCCTTCCGGATGAACACCGGAATGACCGAGACGGGCCATAATCTCATCGTTTCCAAGCCCTTTCAAGGTGTGATCCAGCGCCGGATTGCGGTGGATGGCAGCAAGCATCTGTGAAAAATTCCACCCCTCTACCA
Organism: uncultured Chromatiales bacterium; assembly: GCA_964557025.1. Taxonomy (GTDB): domain Bacteria; phylum Pseudomonadota; class Gammaproteobacteria; order Thiohalospirales; family Thiohalospiraceae; genus DRMK01. Next base: position 32,085 of record CAZKYF010000014.1, read on the forward strand.
GGGTTAGGCTGTAGCGGGTCACCTCTCCGGCCACCAGCCGTTCCAGCAGCTCCGACGCGGTAATTCCCGGTGGGATGAGATACTCACCCGCCTGTATGCGGGAAGCAAGTCCCTTGATGCGAGCCATCCAACTCAGGAGGGCGGCATTCTCAATCACGCGTTGCTCAGCCAAGCGGTGCGCTATTGAGCTCATGCTCTCCCCTGGCTTCACGGTAAACAACAGCTCCTCGCCCCCTGTATCCAGAGGAGCCTCATTGAAACTACGCCACTCCATCCATAGCCATCCCCCCAAAAAGCTGCACAGGATGAGCAGCAAGCCGATAATCTTGTTCCATTTCATGATGAGCAGCTGGATCGGATATGTTCGATATCCATCTGTATTTTCGAAATCATCTCCTGCGGAACGGTAAATTCTTTCCCTTCGATGCGCCGTATCGGCCAAATGCCGATAAGACTGTTGGTGAAGAAAGCCGCTTCAGCATTCTCCAGATCCCGCAGCCCAAGGGGGACGACATCGCAATCAATACCCAGCCGCTGCGCACTCTCCATGACCTTCTGGCGCATGATGCCAGCAACCCCGCATCGTGACAAATCGGGCGTCAGCAGCCGTTCATCCTGCACCAGAAAGAGGTTGCTCATGGTACCCTCCACCAGCCGCCCCCCGTCGTCCAGCATCACGCCTTCGGCAATCGCCGGATCCTGCCATTCGTTACGCGCCAACACCTGCTCCAGCCGGTTGAGATGTTTGATCCTTGCCAGTCGGGGATTACACCCCAGAGGGGTGGTACAGACCCTTGCTTCGATCCCCTGGGTGGCATAGCCGTCCGGCCAATCGGGCCAGGGGTACAAGGCAAGGATCCGACACGGAATGGGATGTTCTGGCGGACGGTAACCCCTGCTGCCACTGCCACGGCTGAGAATGATCTTCAGTATCCCCTCCTCTGTGCCTTCCTTCAGGCGAGCCGCTTCATCGGCCAGCACGGCAAGATCTGGGGCGGGAAATCCCATCGCCTTACACCCTCGGCTCAGACGCTCCATGTGCTCCTCCCAGAATTCAATCCTTCCCCGCCGCAAGGCAAGCGTCTCGAACAGGCCGTCCCCGTAATGAATGGCACGATCGGTAATGGGGAGGGAAGCGGCAGGAACACCATTGATCAGGGTTTCATTCATGATGACACCCCAGCGCCAACAACAATCCCCGGGCCTTGGCTCGAGTCTCCTCCAGCTCCCGTTCCGCCACCGAATCAGCAACGATACCAGCACCGGCACGAAAAGCCAGCACACCATTGGCCATCACCAAGGTGCGGATCAGGATGTTCAAATCCAGACTGCCATCCCGGTTGAGATAACCCATGGAGCCAGTATATGCTCCGCGTCCCACCCCTTCCAGCTCAGCGATGATCTCCATGCAGCGCACCTTCGGACAACCAGTGATGGTACCCCCGGGGAATACCGCCCGTATTACCTCGCCCGGCGTGACGTCGGCACGCAACCTGCCACGCACATTGGAGACGATATGGTGCACGTGGGCGAAACTCTCCAGTACCATCAGCTCATTCACTTCAACACTGCCGGGAACAGAAATCCTGCCGAGGTCGTTACGCTCAAGATCGATGAGCATTACATGCTCAGCACGCTCCTTTGGATGGGCCAACAGTTCATTGGAGTATGCCCGATCGCGACGCCGTTCGGCATCGCGGGGACGGGTGCCGGCAATGGGTCTGGTCTCCACCCAGCCATCCCGCACCGCAACCAGACGTTCGGGAGAGGAGCTGATGACAGCCCCTTCCTCAAAGCACGCCAGACCGGAAAAAGGGGCCGGATTGTGGTGTCGCAAACGACGATAGAGTGCCACGGGATCTTGTGCAGTCATATCGCTGCTCCAGAGGCGCGACAGGTTGGCCTGGAAGATATCCCCGTCAATCACATAACGCTTGGCGCGCTCTACTGCACGCAGATAGGATTCCGGAGCTTCTTCCATCACATTCACCGGGCGCCAGCCCTTACCGGAAGAGGAACAAGCCCGCTCCAGATCGACCGCCATCTCATCCAGCAGGGCGGCGTGGGCTGCTTCTGCCACCAACAGAGTTCGGCGCTTGCGGTGATCCCGGATGACGGCGGCGGGAATGCGGGTGGCAAAGGCGGTGGGTAATGGTTCCCGCGGCGAGGGTAGCTGCAAATGGCCCTCGATCTGTGCCGCCAGCTCGTACCCCAGAAAGAGGAACCACCCCCCCTGGAAAGGGGGCCGATCGATTCCCGTTCCCTGCGGTATGGCTTCTTGTCTCCACCATCCATCCAGGGCATCCAGGAAATCGGCGCCTCGCGCTGCTCCACCCTTCAACTCCCCGGCATCCAGCACGAGACGTCGTCCGGGAAAAGCAAACAGGATGTCATAACGGGCATGCTCGGGGCCGTTGGCGCAGCTCTCCAGCAAAAAGGGGTAGCGTTGTGGATAGGACTCGTGCAGGGACAACAGGTCCCCATAGCAATCAAGCATGCGGACGATAGGGGGTGCCACCTGGGAATTTCTGTCCATGGGTGATCGGCAGCTACGGCTGCCGGGATCAAATCTTGCGGAAAATCAGGGTTCCATTGGTACCGCCAAAACCAAATGAATTGGAAAGAGCAACCTCTATCTTCATCTCCCGGGCGGTATGGGGAACATAATCCAGGTCACATTCGGGATCGGGGCTGTCCAGATTGATGGTGGGGGGAGCCACTTGATCCCGAATGGCGAGGATGGCGAAGATCGCTTCGATCCCGCCAGCGGCACCCAGCAGGTGGCCGGTCATCGACTTGGTGGAGCTCATCGCCAGTTTATGGGCATGCTCCCCGAAGGCCGCCTTGGCGGCCAAGGTCTCCGCGACATCCCCAGCGGGGGTCGACGTCCCGTGGGCATTGATGTAATCCACTTGTTCCGGGCGGATACCCGCATTACGCATCGCCGCCTGCATGCAGCGTTTTGCCCCCTCCCCACCTTCGGAAGGCGCCGTCATGTGGTAAGCATCCCCGCTCATCCCGTAGCCTGCGACTTCGGCGTAGATGGGAGCACCCCGCCTGCGCGCATGCTCGTACTCCTCCAGCACCACTACCCCGGCACCGTCACTAAGAACGAAACCGTCCCGATCCTGATCCCACGGACGGCTAGCGGCGGCCGGATCCTCATTGCGGGTCGAGAGCGCCCGGGCAGCGCCAAAACCACCCAGACCGCAAGGAGAAGTCGCCATCTCACTGCCGCCGGCAAGCATCACATCGGCATCCCCATACTCGATGATACGAGCTGCATCGCCGATGGAGTGGGTCCCCGTCGCACAAGCGGTGACCAAGGCGATATTAGGGCCCTTGAGGCCGTACCGTATGGAGACATGACCAGAGATCATGTTGATGATGTTGGCAGGGACGAAAAAGGGAGATATCTTGCGTGGCCCGCCCTTCATATAGGCCGCATGACCCTTTTCAATTCCCGGCAAACCACCGATCCCGGAGCCAATGGCGACCCCAATCCGCTCCGCATTCTCCTCAGAGATTTCGAGCCCTGAGTCCTTGAGCGCCTCTTCGGCTGCCGCGATACCATAGTGAATGAAGGTATCCATCTTGCGCGCTTCTTTGGCCGGCATATAGCGAGTTACATCGAACCCTTTTACCGTGCCACCGAAGCGGGTGGAAAACGGTGTGGTATCGAAATGGGTAATGGTCTCGATCCCGCTGTTGCCGGCCAGAATGTTCTCCCATGAGGTTGCCACATCCAGACCCATGGGGGAAACCATGCCAAGTCCGGTTACCACAACGCGCCGTTTTGACAAGTTCGGTGATCCTCCTGCTCTATGTCCCTTTTACCTCGCGCATGAACGCAAAAGGCCGCAACTGCCACTCAGGTGGCGCTGCGGCCGTGAACACGAGGGAATCAGGCCTGGTGTGCCTTAACGTAGTCAATGGCCTGTTGGACAGTGGTGATATTTTCGGCCTCTTCGTCGGGAATCTCGGTATCGAACTCCTCCTCCAACGCCATCACCAGCTCAACGGTATCGAGTGAGTCTGCGCCCAGGTCGTCTACAAAAGAGGCGTTTTCCGTCACCTCCTCTTCCTTAACCCCAAGCTGCTCTGCGACGATCTTCTTGACGCGATCTTCGATAGTGCTCATACGAATTTATCCTCTTAGATATATTATCCAGGCAGCCTGACTAGCGCTGCGCGGGGTATTGTATTGCAAACTTTTGCCAGATACCAGCCAAGCAAAACAGAGTCCATGACATATGTCTAGGGCAGCGACTAGGCCATATACATGCCACCGTTGACATGCAGGGTCTCCCCAGTGATGTAGGCAGCTCCCGGTGAAGCGAGAAACAGCACTGTGGCAGCAATCTCCTCCGCCTGCCCCAGGCGGTTGAGCGGGATCTGTTTCAACAGCGCCTGCTTGTGTTCTTCTGCCAGCCCACGAGTCATATCGGTATCGATGAAACCGGGAGCCACGGTATTCACCGTGATACCCCTCGCGCCCGTTTCCCGCGCGAGCGCCTTGGTGAACCCCATGATACCCGCCTTCGCGGCCGCATAGTTGGTCTGCCCGGCATTACCCATGGCCCCGACTACCGAGGCAATGTTGATGATGCGTCCCTTGCGCGCTCGGCTCATGCTACGCAAACAGGCCCGGGAAAGGCGAAAAACAGAGCTGAGATTGGTATCGATGATCGCCTGCCATTCCTCGTCCTTCATCCGCATCAGCAGGTTATCCCGGGTGATACCGGCGTTGTTGACCAGGATGGTAGGCATGCCAAAAGACTCCTTCATCTCTGCCAGCACCCCGTCGATAGAGTCCTGATCCGTGACATCCATAACCATTCCCCGGCCACTCATCCCGCCAGCCGAAATGTTATCGCTGATGCGCTTCGCACCCGCTTCACTGGTGGCGGTTCCCACTACCATGGCACCTTCCCTACCCAACGCCTCGGCAATCGCCTTGCCGATGCCCCGTGTGGCCCCGGTTACCAATGCAACCTCATCTTTCAATAGCATTTTGCAAACTACCTTCATCGAAAACAGGAAAAACCGTCATTCCCCGATCAATACGCCGATTCAGGCCCGCCAGCACTTTGCCTGGGCCACATTCCACCAGGCGATCAACCCCCTGGGCCGACAAATAACGGACAATCTCTACCCAGCGTACCGGGCTGTATAGCTGACGGACCAGCGCACTCCGGATGGCTGTCGGGGTTTGCTCCTCTCTCACATCGACATTGTTGATCACCGGAATTGCAGGAGAACGCAAGGTCACTTCATCCAGCCGCTTCTCCAGACGCTTGGCAGCGTCTCCCATCAACTCGCAATGAGAGGGAACGCTGACCGGCAACACAATGGCCCGTTTGGCCCCCTCTTCCTTGGCCAGCGCGACGGCACGCTCCACAGCAGCAGAGGTCCCGGCAATCACCACCTGACCGGGAGAATTGAAATTGACCGCCGCTACCGCCTCTCCTCTGGCAGCCTGCTTGCAAAGAGCGATCACCGTCTCATCATCCAGCCCCAAGATGGCGGCCATTGCTCCTTCACCCGGTCCAACCGCCTCCTGCATATAACGTCCGCGATCCCGCACCAGGCCCACCGCCTCCTGGAAATCGAGTGCACCGGCACTCACTAGGGCGGTGTATTCTCCAAGGCTGTGCCCGGCCATGAGGACAGGCCTCTCACCGCCCATCTCCTGCCAGAGCCGCCAGATCGCAACCCCTGCCGCAAGCATGGCAGGCTGGGTATTGGCGGTATCGTTAAGCTCCGCTTCGGGACCCTGTTGCACTAGTTCCCATAAATCGAATGCCAGCACTTCGGATGCCTGTGCAAAGGTCTCCCTCACCACGGAGTACTTCTCCCCCAACTCGGCAAGCATGCCTACCGATTGGGATCCTTGACCTGGAAACACGAAAGCCAATGACATTGGTATATTATCCCTGTTACAACAATCAGTATCTCAACAGTGCAGAGCCCCAGGTGAACCCCCCGCCAAAGGCCTCCAGCATCACCGTATCGCCTCGTTTGATCCGCCCGTCACGTACCGCTTCGTCAAACGCCAGGGGAATGGAGGCAGCCGACGTATTCCCATGCCGGTCCACCGTGACCACAACCCGGTCCATGGGCATCTTCAGTTTCTTCGCCGTGGCGGAGATGATGCGAATATTTGCCTGGTGAGGAACCAACCAGTCGATATCACTCTTCTCCATACCATTGGCAGAAAGGGTCTCATCGACGATACGCCCCAGGGTATTGACCGCCATCTTGAACACTTCGTTGCCTCGCATTTTTATGTAGCCACGACCATCTTCGATATCTGCACACCCCTGGGAAATGCCCGTTGGGACAGTGAGCAGATCCTTGTAGAAACCATCGGCATGCAGATGGGTGGAGAGAACTCCGGGCTTGTCACTCACCTCCAGCACCATCGCACCGGCCCCATCCCCAAACAACACGCAAGTTCCACGATCGCTCCAATCGGTGATACGTGACAAGGTCTCCGCACCGATAACCAAGGCATAGCGGGTACTGCCACTGCGCAAAAACTTGTCGGCCACGCCGAGCGCATAGACAAAACCGGTGCACACCGCCTGAATATCAAAGGCGGGACAACCATGGATGTTCAATCGCTCCTGCAGCAAACAGGCGGTGCTGGGAAAGATCCGGTCGGGAGTGGTAGTTGCCACGATGATTAGATCGATGTGATCCTTGTTTATGCCAGCCGCGTCAATCGCCTCTCTTGCCGCATGTTCGGCCAGGTCACAGGTCGTCTCTCCCTCTGCGGCAATGCGGCGTTCCTTGATCCCGGTACGCTCGGTGATCCATTCGTCGGAGGTATCCACCATCTTTTCCAAATCATGATTGGTGAGGATCTTTTCTGGCAGATAGCTGCCGGTGCCAATGATGTGCGAATAGTTCAACGCATTTGTCCTTGTTGTTCCGCAGAGGGATTTACCAATAATGTCTCCAGGCGGGCGGCAATCTTTCCAGGCACCCCTTTCTCCACCTCCAGAACCGCCTCACGGATGGCATTGGTGAAGGAAAAACAGTCAGCACTGCCATGACTCTTGATCACGATATGACGCAGTCCCAGCAGACTGGCGCCGTTGTAGGCGCGGTGGTCCAGCCTGGCACGCAATCGGCGTATCACCGGCATGGCCGCCAAGGCGGCAAGACGGGTAAAGATATTACGCTGGAACTCTTGGCGCATAAAATGGGTTATCAGCTTGACAACACCCTCCGTGCTTTTGAGCATCACGTTGCCGACAAAACCGTCACACACTACCACATCGGCGGTCCCTTTGAATATGTCATCACCTTCGACAAACCCGATGTAATTCAGACCGCTGTCGGCAAGCAAGCGCCCGGCTTCCTTAACAGCCTCATTACCTTTGATCTCCTCCTCACCGATGTTGAGCAGACCCACAGCAGGGGCAGAGGTTCCATCTACTGCACTGGTCAGCTCAGAACCCATCACCGCGAACTGGAAAAGGTGTTCCGGGCTCAGATCTACATTGGCGCCGAGGTCGAGCACATGCACATGCCCTTTCATGGTAGGGAGAGCCGTACAGATAGCCGGCCGGTCCACCCCTGGCAGAGTTTTGAGTACGAAACGGGCGGTTGCCATCAAAGCACCGGTGTTGCCTGCGCTGACACAGGCCTGGGCGGTCCCCTCCTTGACCAGGTTGATGGCGACACGCATGGAAGAGTCTTTCTTGTTGCGCAGGGCATGGGAGGGAAGATCGGTCATCTCCACTTTCTGCGATGCGTGAACAATCTGCAACCGCTCGTTGTGTGACGTATCGTGCTGTTCCAGCGCCTGTTCCAGCACGCTTTGATCTCCGACCAACAGGATGCGGAGGGTTTTCATCTTGCCAAGGAGCTCAAGAGCCGCGGGGACGGTCACAGAAGGCCCAAAATCCCCTCCCATCGCGTCCACGGCAACTGTACAGTTCTGTCCCATCTAACCTTGTGTCATCCCCTTCATCTGAATTTCTGATTCCCCAAACAGACACGCCCCATCACAGGGGCGTGTCTGTTTGTGACCCGTTACGCACTCTCAACCCCGCCAAGCCGGAGGAAGTGCGTTACGCAGCCTGATTATTCGTCACTGGAGCCAATCACCTTGCGCCCGCGGTAAAACCCGTCCGGCGTGACATGGTGGCGCAGGTGGGTCTCCCCACTGACGGGATCAGTGGATAGCGTCGGTTGTTTCAATGCGTCATGCGCTCGGCGCATACCGCGTCGGGAAGGGGTTTTCTTGCTTTTCTGTACAGCCATGGCCTGTTACTCCTCAAAGCTTTGTCAATGTTTGTCACGCGTCAAGGCAGCCAACACAGAAAAAGGGTTCGTTCTGTCGCTTTCCGCCTGCTCACCTACTGCCTCAGGCTCAATCCAAGCCGGGCACTGTGCCGGTGGATGCATCGCTACCAGCGGCAAGGCCAGTAGCAACTCGTCCTCAATGATGGACATCAGATCCATCTCTGTCTGCTCAACCCACAGGGGCTCAAAGGCCTCCGGCAGTCGTGCCTCCTCCTCCTGGTTTCGCACAAATCCAAAAGCGAGCGAAGCATCAACAGCCACCTCCATGGGCTCCAGGCAGCGTTGACATACCACGGTAAACTTACTTTTCAGACCGCCACGCAAATAGTGAATGCCATCTTCTGTACCGAAACGAAGGGCGATATCGACCCAGCGCTCTGTGTCGTGGGCAACGGAAACCAGGCGCCTGAACTGCGACTGCTTGAGCCGTCCCTCAAAAGTCTCCCGCGCCGCGGCCAAGCGATAGAGATCCACGTTTTGTGGCAAGCCGGACAACATAAGCCGGACATTGTAAAATCAAACGGAACCGGTGTAAAGGCGCCGCTTCAGTGTGTGTTACTGGTGGGGAACCTTTTGTATATTGCCCTTGTCACTGAGTGCATTCCCGGGCAGGCTCTATCTCCAGTATCGTCACTCGCAAAAATCAGGATCGATTATGCATAGATTTTCATTCGTTATTGCCGCCACCCTGCTGATGGGACTTCTTGCCGCCTGCGGCAAACCACCACTGGAGGCGGCCGAATCAATCACACCGGTGACCTTGCTCTATTCCGGGAATCTCGATGGAGAGCTGGAGCCGTGCGGCTGTTCCGAAGCGGGTGACCTAGGGGGGATCCTGCGGCGCGCCAGCAAGATAGCAGAACTGCGCAAGCAGCAGCCAGAGTTGTTCCTCCTCTCCTCTGGAGGAGTACTTGCCAATGCATCCCCGAGAGATCAACTGAAAAGTGAATATATTCTCAAGGGGCTGGCTGCTATGAATTATGATGCCATCGGCTTGCAATGGCGGGATCTGAGTTATGGCGTGACCTTTCTCGACAAAGCACCTCTTCCGTGGACCGCCAGTAACTGGAGCGGAAAACGCTTCCCTCATCAACGTCAAATCAAGCATGGTACTGTCAGGATGGCCTTCTTTGCCTGGTTGACGCCGGAAGAGTCCCCTTTCCGACAGATGAAAGGGGCACACCAGACTGTCAGTGATGATCCCTCACCACTACGAACTGCGCTGACCAAGGCCGACACTCAAGGAATGCTCACCATACTGAGTACCACATTGACTCTGGAACAGGCAAAGACACTGTTTAATCTGGCGCATGTAGATATCTTGATCACCAAATCGGCCTATGAAGAATATGGAGAACCCTCGCAAGAAGGAAAAACCCTGGTGCTGCAACCAGGTTCCAGAGGGATGCGGCTGGGCCGCCTGGATCTAAAAATCGACAAAGGGGGCGACATCGATGACTGGAAGCATGAAGTGATTCCACTACCTGAGAGCGTCCCTGATGCGCCTTTCCTGAAGGAGTGGTACGAAGAGTATAATGCCAAGGTCAAGGCGGCCTACCTAGCCAGTGTGGAGCGAAAAAAAAGACTACAGGCAGGGCAAAGCCCTTTTACTGGTGCAGACGCTTGTCAAGAATGTCACCAGAAAGCGTATGACGAGTGGCGCAACACTCCACATGCCCAAGCCTTTTCGCGGTTGGAAGAGGTCGGCAAATCGTTCGACCCGGACTGTATCACTTGCCATACAGTGGGATTTGAACAACCCGGAGGATACATCGATTCGCGCCTGACTATACACCTGATGGATGTACAATGTGAATCATGCCACGGTCCCGGCAGAAAACATATGGAAGCGAAAGGCAAAGAACCGACTCCGCACGCAAGCTGGTCCAAGGAGAAGATCTGCCGGCAATGCCATACCCAGCCCCACAGCCCGGAATTCAAGCTGGACAGCTATTGGCCACGCATCGCCCACTGACAATTTTCAGGAAAGCGGCGCAGAACTGCGCCGTTCCAGAACCTGCTGCAGTATCTGATGCAACTCCTCGGCAACCACGGCCCAGCTCCGCCCCTGGACACGGCGGCGAATCAACGTGGCATCCCATGAGCGCTGCAGCCCTTCCTTGATAGCACGGGAGAGCCCTTCTACATCCCCGGCATCCACCAGGATACCCAGTGCTGGATCGTTGACAATCTCCGGCACCCCGCCAACCCGGAAGGCAGCCACTGGCTTCCCACAGGAGAAGGCCTCCATCAGGACGTTGGGCCATCCTTCGGTACGGCTGGAGAGTACCAACAGATCGGCGGCGTTGATCCAATCGGGGATCTCCCCGTGCGGTTTGGCACCAAGCAAGCGGATTCGTTCTCCCGCACCAGCTTGCTCGATCAAACCTTTCAATGACTCCATCTCCGTTCCGTCACCAATCACCATCAACTGGCACCTTTCATCCGGAATCCTGCAAAAGGCGCGGATCAACATATCGACCCCCTTTACAGGCTCCAAACGTGCCACGCAGATAGCAATCCTGGCCATGGGATCCAGTCCCAGTTTCCTTCGCATCTCATCCCGGTCACGGGGAACAAACCTTCCCGGCTCGATACCGTTGGGCATCACTGTCACACGCTCAGGAACCACACCCAGCCGCATCACGATCTCTTCTTTCAATGCCGCACTGACAGCAATTACCTGATCACAGTTGCGTAACGTCCAGCCTATCAACGCCCTCTGTATCCTAGGCTTGGTAAGCTGATTGACATCGCTGCCCAGACAACCGATGACTACCGGCAACCCGAAAATCCTGGCCATCAGCACGTTGGCAAAACCATCCGGAAAAGTCCAGAACCCCAACAAGATCTGAGGCCGCTCTCTCTGCACCAGTCTTCGATAGAACCGGTAGACCGAAAGAAACAAAAAAGGACCATGAAGAAAGCGAAACACTTTTGGAATAACAACAAAGCGGGGATAGTTAACCTCCAATCCATCCAGCTGCTCCTTGCGCCCAAGCTCCGCATAGAAGCCACGCCCGGAGCGTCTCAGAAATGATGGAACATAGGGAACTGGCACAACGATGGATAGCCGGGCCTGGAACGCCAGCTCAGAGACAAGCCTCTTGATGTAGATTCCCCTGTTAACCTCGAAGCGATTGGGAAATATCACCGTTGAAAGCAGGATCCGAAGCATGCGGGGGAGATCCTAGGAAGAAAATGCACAGATGTTATAGATTCGCCCCTGTAGCTGCTCAAAGAATGGCCGAGACATATCCAGACGAATATCCGGCTCCTCAGCCACCTTTATCTGGCAGGGCCGAATCGTCTGAAGCAGGGAAACGATCTCCATCGGTTCGATACCGGTCCTCCTCACTTGATCCCGATGGGCCTCAAATACTACGGTAAATCCAGGACTTGACGAGAGTGTCTCCATTGCTCCACGAATCACGGCGAGCTCTCCCCCTTCCACATCGATCTTTAGAACAATGTGGTAATTTCGTGGCAACCCGAGATCATCCAATTTAACCACCGGAATATCCCCGCACTCCGAAGACACAATGAAGGCAGCATGATCATGAAGGTCATGAGGCGGATATTTCAGTTTCCCTTTCCCATTGAAATCTGCCACTGCCGCATTCCTTGCCTCCGCCTCCATCGGAAGCATATTGAGGTTGTGCTCCAGCAAACGGAAAGACCGGCGATTGGGCTCAAAAGCAATCACCTTTTGAATCCTTTCACAGGACGAAACCAGAAGCGCGGCAAATAGCCCCAGATCAGCTCCACAATCCAGCAAAAGAAGCGGTTCGTCCTTTCCGGAAAGATGGCTGCCGAGCAGTTCGATCAACTCACGCTCATAATTGGAAACATCGTCAAGATCATAGGAATCCTCATAGGCAGGAATATCGACCTTCACGCCTCGAGACAACTCTCTTCGAACCAAGACATTCAACCATCCTTTGGAACGCGCCACCGCTTCCAGAAAATATCCACCCCTGATCCCATTTTTCTGCATGGAATAGGCCAGTTGCAGAACCCAGGGAAGTGTTTGTACTACCCTGTTTTCGATATCTCCATCAATCATAACGTCCTTCCTTCCTGGAAAATCAAACCCGTCCATTTGCTAGCAAAGCAATTGCACTCTGCTTACTCCCAACTTTTTTTTACTCGAAGTGGACGAAGAGGAGAACTATGCCATCCAGAAACCTTGTCTCCCTGAAACTCGATATAGGAAGGCCCATAATCCCACCTCGACTCCCCTCTGAAGAGGGGTTCTCCCTGTATCCTGGCAACCTCGCTACGGGTGGACCCGATTCGAATAAACTTTTCGCCTGAAAAATAGCGCTCGGAATCAGCCTTGAGTGGATTATCCCGATGGTTCACCCAGCCCGCCACGCGACCATTCTTGAAATAAACAATGGAGTTTCCGTAATGCCACTTATCCCCTTTAACCACCGTAGGCTCCCCCTGAACGAGACGAACCATCTCCGGTGGATCGCCAAAGCCAAACCGAAGCCTCTTTCGATACTCATTTCCTACAGTCGCCGATGGTTTCATACCAACCACTGAAGGTTCAGGCATCATCTTGGGGTCCTTTTTCCCCGACCATATCCACCACAGGAAAAACATCTGAAACAGGACAAATGCCAGCATAAACCAACGGCCACTCATCTTCCCTTGACGGACTGGTACAGTTGCCACCTCCTCTTTCTCCCCGACCGGATTATTCTCCACAGGAGCATCGGGTTGACGCAATCTTGGACGATCCTGGATGGGCATGCGGCCATACCTCTTGTAATAGTCCGTGATCATCCGCATGGCAAAATTGATGGCCCGCTGTTTCTTTTCTGCCGCAGAACGCGCATGGGAATCATTGGGATAGCGATCGGGGTGGCAGCGTTGCGACAACAGCTTGTAATGGCGACGCGCTTGCTCCCACCGGCATCCCGCTTTCAGCCCTAGGACCCGGTAACAAAGATGATAGTTAGGCCTGTCGCTGCTGTTCATGATGTCAACAAAAAACGGATCAGATATCAGTGCTGATACCGAACGGCGGCATAAACCTGTAACTCACTATATTCGGCGCTGTCGGTGGTGCTCTCCCTTTCCTCCCAGTCCACACCAAGACGGTAATCGAGACGCGACGTTCTCCGAAAGTGAAACCCCACGAATGGAGAAACAACACTGTCCTTTCTCTTGTCGAGCTCATAAATGGTGCGTGAAAGAGAGATCCCGGCCTCCATGCTAACAGAGGCACCAAATCCCTTACTCCACACAAGGCGCATATTGGAGAGATTTTGATCCAGATCGGAGCTGTCCAGAAAATTCTGCCTCTGGTAGTTTATCGTGGCCTCGATTGCGGAACTAACCCATTCTGTACGATAGCTCGTCTCAACTTCACTGACGGTATAGACCTGGGACGAGATTATGTTACTGCTTATCGGCGTGGCCCGTGTGTCACCAGTTATTTGCTGTGCAGCATCAGAAAAGGCATGGCCAAGTGCCACCTTCAGCCGACTCACCGACGAGATCTGCCTATTACCAGTCAGACGAAAAAGCGGACCGGAGGCTTGATCTGCAAAGCTAAAGTTGATCCGGGTTCCTCCAAGTTCAAAACGTATCCCTGTGTGGCCCTGTTGCCAGTCCCAAGCCGCAAATATATCCAGTCGCCGATAATCATCCGCCTCGCGATTATCGAAATCCACCCCGGTCCACGCCAAATTGGCAGAGATTTCCGTTTGTACTGAAAGGTCCTGCGCCACGCTGCCTGCCAGATACAACCGATTACTGTTGAATTCATCTGTTATCTCTGCATAGGAGTTGATGTAACGGAGATCGGCAACCAAGTGAATCCCGTTATCAAAACGATAGCTCAAGCGCGGACCAGTGGACAGCAGGTTGGTCTGCTGGATATTTCCGGGAACCCAGACCTGACGGCTCATGACTGGTTCATTGGATAACGTATCTTCAATCACCCAAAATAACCGATCCCGGACCAGCGACCACGTAAGATCGGCATTAAGGTAACTCCGGTTCTGATCCCTGAAAACACCATTTGTATATGAAAGGTGCTCCACATCAAGGTTAACCATTCCCTCTACCACAGCGCTGCGATCGTCATAGCGAAGCCCGACCCGCCAGGCATGAACAAACTCCTCCCGTTCATTTTCCGCCGTGCGGGCAATGTTACTGGAATAGCTAGGCTCATACTCAATGGAGTAATGCCACTGTCCTCCTTGCGCAGGTGGTATCACCAGCAACAATCCCATTACCGGCAATACAGCACGGTAGCTCATGCAAATATTCCGTCATTTCCCTTCTGAAAAAACCACTCCGGCCAATTTCTCCCTGCCGACTTCTGCAGCTACCTCGGCGATTTGCCTTCGGGTGCATTTTCCATATCCGACACAAAGGATGACCGTATCACTCAGATCAGCCAGTATCCGCGCATCGGGAGACTCTTTTAGCGAAGGCGCGTCAATCAGCACAAAACGCTCACGGTAGCGTGTACGCACTTCGTCGAGAAAGGCCTCCATATGTACGGAGGTGTAGTAGTCTGAAGCGGATTCGTGTGGCTGCCCTGCCGGCACCAGCCGCAGACGTGGAATACCGGTTGGACAGATCAGCTGCTCTACCGATGTGTTTTCGGGATCTTCGATGTAATCGGTCAGCCCTGACTCTACTTCCACATCCAGCAGCTCATGGAGGACCGGATTACGGATATTGCAGTCAACAAGTAGTGCCGTCTTCGTCTCGTCCAAGGCAATCGCAGCAGCCAGATTTGAAGAGGTAAAGGTGCCACCACTTTCCGGGGACACTGGTGAAATCATCACTACAAAACCGTCCCCCTGATTCATTCCAAACAACTTTGTCCGAAGGCCTCGAAATGCGTTTAGGGCCTTCCTGTCACTCATACCGGGATGTATGATCTTTCGTGAACTAAGCTGCTCCGGCGATTTGAGGGAGGGTTCGCGCATCCTGGCAATCTCTCTTGCCGATGCCAAGCGCTGTGCAACGTTGCTACCCACCTCCCGGCTTGCAATCTCCCTTTTCACCTGGTCATCCATATGATTTTCTACCTTGACTCTGGGCTCGCCATAATTCAAGCAGCCTGGGCGTAACGCAAATAACCCACATAGCCATAGGCAGAGATGACCACGATGACCACCAGCATCAAGGCAGCATTAACCAACCGCCCTACTGCCCGCCCCTTCGGAGTATACAACGTGGGAATCACACCAAGGACACGTAGCTTTAGCTCTTGCTGTAACACAGCATACTGCCTGACTCTGGGATCGATCTGGATAATCGCGGCAATCATCGCCAAGGGAATGCCTACCCCCAAAATCAATCCCGCAATCATGAAATGAAGCAGCCTTAACCCCGAAGGTTTCAGCGGCAACACCGCAGGCTCCTGGATCTTGAAAGAAAGACCCTGCCCCTTCTCATCCATACTCATGGATACCCGCGCATTCTCCCTTCTTCGCAGCAGGTCTGAATACAATGTCCGATTGACCTCATAATCCCGCATCAGCTCTGCCAGCTCCGCCTCAAATTCGCTTATACGAATGCTACGGGCCAAAGCCTCCTGAAGAAAGCCATCCGTGATGCGCATACGCGTCTCCAGCGCAGCAATCTCCGTTCGCGTATCCGAAAGTTGGCGACGTAACTGCTGATACAAGGGATTACGTTGAATTGAGGCCGTTTCCTGACTGTCTTTCCCTTTTCGAAGAGCCGCAACGATTTTCTTGCGCTTGGCGGCCTCTTCTTCAACCAACTCTTCCATTTCCTGAATCTGGTAGTTCAAACGAACTACATCAGGATGATTCGGCTTGAAATTCAGCAACAAGTTATCACGTTGTTCCTGCAGCTCTGCAATTCGTTGCCGGTACTGAAACTCTTTGGTCAGTTGCTCGGAAAATGCCGCCTCACCCGTTAATTGTTTGAGCAATACATTTTCACGCTCCCGCGCTTCACCCAGCTGGAGTCTTGTCTGCTCCAGCTGCTGTCTCAATTGTGCAATACGGGCCTCGACATCGGCTTGCGAACCGGGACGAGCATCTGCATTCTGACTGCGGAACTGCTTCAGACGCGTTTCTGCATCGAGCAGTTTTTTGTGATACAGTTTGACTTGGCTGTCGACAAACTCGAATGCAGCCCGACTTTCGTTGCGCTTGGCCTTGAGGCTCTCTTCGATAAACAAGGCAGCAAAATGTTGCGCCGTTTTGAATGCCCGTTTAGGATCCGGATCGGTATAACTGATGCGCAGAAGGCCAACACCAACACTCTCCACCCGAGTACGTTTCGATACCTCCTCCGCAGCTATTTCTATCTGGAGAGGGGTCATGTTGGAGATAGGCCACCCGGCATAGGCCATCACCTTTTCCAGCACCCTCCGGTTGAGGATTATCTCGCGTGCATTCCCGGCCAATGATTGAACGCCAGTGGCCACCGCAGTCCCCTCCATCAACGGCGCTATAATATTTTGCTCACTCGCCAGAATGGTAGTGGACGATTCATATTTCTTCGGCCAATAGATTCCTGCAACAAGAAAAAACAGTGATATAAAGGCAAACAGAAACACCAGCTTGCCCTTGTTGATACGGATCTCACTGCGTATGAGATAAAACCACTGTTCGATATTCATCGGCGCTCTCCGATAAACATCAGAAACGTCGCTCCGGAACCGCTATGATGTCACCAGGCATCAATTCATAATTGGTATCCACCTCACCACGGTACAGAATCCTCTTCAAACGAACGGGGAATGCCTGGGATTTTCCATCCTGCTTCCTGTACAGGGTGGTGCGATCTGGCGCCGCAAATTCTGTCACTCCACCAGCCTCCAGAATCGCATCGAGCACCGTCATCCCGGGACGATGGGGGATAGAGATAGGACGAAGAACGGCTCCTGTCACCCTTACACGGGTCAAATAGGTATGGCTGACCAGCTGAACCACACTGACCGCCACCTGAGGCTCACGAATATATTCACTCAACTTTTCCCGGATAGTCGCAGCCACCTCTTCCGGCGTCTTCCCCCCAGCCCGTACATCGCCGATGATCGGCATGGTTATCATGCCGTCCGGGCGCACCGGACCTGTCACGGAGAGCTCGGCATTTCTCCATACGGATACAGCGATGACATCGTCTATTCCAATCCGATAGGGGGCAACCGACTGCGTATCAGGCGGTTGAGGAGGAGTCACCTTTGGAGAGGATGCGCAAGCAGACAGTAATATAGTAATAAAAATCAGTATTGCCTGTGCACAATAAGAAACCACCCGGAATTTCAGCATCCGTTGCCACCTACCACTCTTCCCAATATCCCTCATATTGAATTCTATTTTAGGTGGTGTGGTTTTCCATAGCAAGCTCTACGTTTATACTGGTATGCCGACAACGGATCGTTAAATCTATTTGGGGATCGTCAACCCGGAGACAGAGAGCTTACAGACATGGCATTCGGGGACGGCATAAATACAAATTGCAAAGGCTGCGCAGCACCAAGCAGCTATATTGTGAAATAGGCAAGTACCACAGTACCTGACGAGGCCATGTTTGTAACCCTGCTCGATTGGGGTTTTTCGATATATGGGCGGTCGCAAGCCTGCTATCGGCTTGCCATGACCAAATCCGATAAATATTGTCTCTGGATTGACAAAGTACGCTTCACTGAACAATTACGATAAATGCAAAAAGTTCAAGCCAGGACGGCCTTTCTGCTCACCCTCCTCTATCTGTCGATGGTGTTCGTCCGCCCCCAGGAGTTCGTGGCTGTCCTGGAGGGAATACCTCTTCTCCCTCTGATGATGGCCATCGCCTTGTTCGCCTGGATATTGTCGGAGCAGAAACAGGTCGATGGGCCGCAACTTCTTGCACTTACCCTGCTGTTCGGCTACACCATCCTCTCGGTCGCACTATCGGGCTGGGTCGGGGGAATGGCACCCGCGGCGGGAAAACTGGTTCCCATCTATATCCTGTATCTTCTCGTCTCCAGTACAGTTACCACGCCTGAGCGCCAACGCCATACCATGTGGATATTTGTGGCCGGAGCAGCGATGATGGCCGCTCATGGTATTCAACAAAAATTCAGTGGGGTCGGATGGACCGGGGAAGTCCCGCTTCAGGGAAGGATGCGCTACATCGGCATCTTCAATGATCCCAACGACGTTGGGCTACTGCTTGTTTGTTCACTACCGATGGCGTTTTATCTGTTTTTTCATTACCGAAGTACCCTGCTGAAGATTCTGTTGGCACTCCTGATCGGTACTATTTTGTATGGCATCGTCCTGACGAACTCTCGCGGCACCACGCTGGCAACGGCGGTATTGGCGGCTCTCTATTTGTGGCGCCACCATGGCGTAGTAAAGACCATGATATTTGGAGCGGCGATCATCCCGGTCATCCTCTCCATGTCCAGCCGGATCGATACCATCAGCGCCAGTGAAGAATCTGCCCATGGACGCATCGAGGCCTGGTATGAAGGTTTCCAGATGCTGAAATCCAGCCCCCTTTTCGGGGTGGGATTTGACCGATTCACCGAGCATCACTTCCTCACGGCGCATAACTCTTTTGTATTGGCACTCGCGGAGCTGGGAATCATCGGCTACATCCTTTGGTTCTCGTTTCTGCTCTCCTGCCTGATGATGATACGCTATCTTCGTACCCCTCCACCTCCAAGGCAGAATGAACTGGAAGATCTGGTATCCCTGTACAGCGACGATGAAGAAGAAGGAGACAAGGAGATTGCAAAAGAGGAAGCAATACCCAAAGTCAGTAAGGAAGAGAGCACCATCGCCAACGTGCTCTATTTTTCCTTTATCGGCTTTGCAACCAGTGCTTTTTTTCTCAGCCGCACTTACGTGGTGGTATTGTTCGTCCTGTGTGCAATGGCTGTGGGCCACTACCTGGGAGCACGCCAACGCCATCCGGAACTGCCGGCGCAAGGTTTCTTTGCCCATTTTGGTCAGTATGCGATGATCTCCGTCATATCAATTGTTCTGTTATATCTTGTCACAAAGGTACTCATGCTGACCGCATGACCTGCTTGCCAAACCGATAACAAGGGTCCCTTGGCGGATGCCGTTCCGCTAGCGGCAGGAAGATAGGATGTGAATCCATTTCGATAATAAGGATGTTATTTCATGACAAATCAGCTCAATCTCGCTAATACACTCATCCTCATCGGGTCTCTGCTCATCCTTGGAGCTGGTACCCTGCTTTTTAGAGAGATGCACAAGCGACAGATACATCTGTGGATAGGTTCCTACCTGAGGCGCTCCCGGCGCCCCAATGTCGACGGAACAACTCACATCCTGTTCTGTTTTGTCGATCACTATGAACCCATGTGGCTTGGAGTACCCTACGATCAGGAAAAGAAAAGGGTCCAGCGCTGGATCGACGAGTATCCGGTTTTGGCGTGCAGACACACGGATGCCGATGGCCATCATCCCAAGCACACCTTCTTCTATCCCGAAGAGGAGTACCGTCCGGAGCATATCGAGGCGATATCCCAGCTTTGTCGGCTAGGACTCGGTGAGCTGGAGATACACCTCCATCATCACAATGATACGGAAGCCGAATTGCGAAAAAAGCTCAGCCGTTTTACTGAGCTCTTACAAAAAAAACATGGTGCAATGAGCACATTCCCAAACAGCGATAAACCAGCCTGGGGATTTATCCACGGTAACTGGGCATTGGACAACTCCCTTGCCGACGGCAGCAACTGCGGGGTCAACAATGAACTGATCGTCCTCAAGGAAGAAGGCTGCTACGCTGATTTCACTCTCCCATCAGCTCCCAGCAGCGCCCAAACACGGAAGATCAACTCTATCTATTATGCAAAGGATGACCCCCACGCACCGAAATCCCATGACGATGGGCGAGATGTAGAGGTCGGAGGAAAACCTTGGGGCGATCTGATGATCATCCAGGGTCCCCTGATGCTGAACTGGAAAAACCGCAAATGGGGGATTCTTCCTCACATCGAAAACGGGGATATCCGCAGTGTCTATCCACCCACACCAGACCGGGTGGATCTATGGGTAAAGGCCGGGATCCATGTCCGGGGACGGCCTGAGTGGCTGTTTATCAAGGTCTACACCCACGGCACGCAAGAACGGGACATGGACTGCTTGCTAGGTGAACCAGTGGACCGCATGTTCAGTTATCTTGAGGAACGATACAACGATGGCCAAAGCTACCAGCTCCATTACGTGACGGCCAGAGAGATGTACAACATTGTGAAGGCTGCCGAAGCAGGCATGAGCGGCAACCCCGGTAAATACCGGAACTTTATCCTTAAACCCCCTGCAAACAGCAGGGCATCCTGAATGGACGTTACTGCCAAGGTCATACACTCCCTGAAGTGGTTGACCATTACCAAACTGTTGGCCCAGCTATTACGTTGGGGCGTCACTTTTATCGTCATCCGCCTGCTGATGCCGGAAGATTACGGTATCTACGCCATGGCGGACGTGGTGATGTACTTCTTCGCCCTGTTCAGTGGAGCGGGATTGGCATCCGCTTTGATCCAGATACGCAGTTTTACCTCCACCCAAATGCGACAAATTCTGGGCCTGTTGGTTGTGGTCAATTTTGCGCTTGCCCTGCTGGTAGTACTGCTGGCTCCTTCAATCGCCGCTTTCTATCAGGAAGAGCGGGTCATACCAGTACTGTATGCCCTCATTATCGGATTTTTCACTGTAGTAATCGAAACCTTACCCACAGCAATGCTCGAACGGGAGATGCGTTTCAAAAGTCTGTCCCTGATCGAGTTGGCAGCAGCCACCTTGTCGGCATTGGTAACCCTGGCATTAGCGCTCGCTGGGTACGGTGTCTGGAGCCTGGTGTTTGGCCACCTCAGCGAATTGCTGCTCCGGGCGGGTCTCAAGTTCATCGCTCATCCCGTCTGGCTCCTTCCGCAATTCCGTTTCGGGGAATCCCTGCATCTGATGGCCTTCGGGGCAACCAAGACACTTACTTTTCTGGCCTGGTTCCTCCTGGTCAGTGTGGATACCTTAATCGGCGGCCGGTTGTGGAACACGGAAACATTAGGGATCTATGCTGTCGCCCTGCAGCTCTCCTATATTCCCATGAACAAACTGGTTCCACTGGTCAAGCAGGTAGCCTTTCCCGCGTATGCCAAACTCCACCATGGAGAAGGAAAGCTGGCCCCCTATGTCTTGAAAGCCAACGGACTGATCATGGTAACCGCCTTCCCGGTATTCTTTGGTTTTGCAGCTACAGCTCCAACCCTGGTCCCACTGCTGTTGGGGGACAAATGGCTGGCAGTCATCCTGCCCGCCAGCCTGGTGCCGCTGATGCTGCCTTTTCGGGCATCTCAAGAACTGATGGATCCTGCATTCGAGGCCAGTGGCCGGCCCATGGATGCATTGAAAAACTGGTTGATTACCTTGGCGATCATGACCCCTACTCTTTATGTGGGCGCTCTTTATGGAGGGATTGCGGGGATGTGCTGGGCTTGGCTAATCGGCATCCCAATCAGCTATCTCATCACTTCATACCGCGCTATTCGCCATCTCAGGCTTCCAGCCTTTCCATTCATGGAGACCGTGCTCAGACCCCTCCTGCCCGCCCTGGTCATGTTTATCGCTATCCGTACCATTCAGCAATCCGGGACAGGAATCCTGCCTTTGCCTGCATTGCTGGCGGTTGAAATCACCGTCGGCGCGGCCATCTATCTCTCCCTCGCTTGGGTTCTATGCCGCACCGAGCTTCTTCACCTGATGGAACTGAGAAAGAAAGGTGGATGAAACAGACCCCGAGCCTGCCAACCGTTTCCATCCAAAACTCTAATCAAGGTTACCAAAAACCATTGGATACCCTCTCCAACCCTAAAGATCGAGATCGACATCGGCCAGACACCACGCCTTCTCCCTGTCTCTCAGGATCTCCAGCAAATCAATCTCCAGATCGGGGCTTTGCAGCAGACCCGCCCAGCCTTCGCACGGCCTGCTGACAAAACCTGCCTGATGAAAGAGCGTAATCATCTCTTCAGAACCTACAACACCAAGATTGATGACTAAAGCGCCCTCCTGCCGCATCTCTTGCCAGAACCGATCCAGTAACGGTTTCAGCCAACGCCTCTCCCTGACCCGAATGTCGCTGATTACCAGGACATCCCCGTGACGTAGAAAGGAGAGGTAACCCAACAACTCTTCCGACGCATCAAATAGGCCATAAAAGTGATGAAAGGCCCCCGGCTGACGGTAATACCATAGAAGATGTTCTCGATCACAAACCCCACCGAAGCAGATCGAAGGCTGACTTTTTTCCCAGAACCGCTCCCACCGCTCATCCAAGCTATCCACCAAGCCAGCCGTAATTCCCTCCTCCCCGGAACGAAGCGCGATACGGTTCTGTAACAATAGAACCACATCTATCCCTGCACCTACGGTAGCGGCCAGCGAAATGGGACGCAGATGCTGGCGCAATTTTCCAAAAGATCGAATCAGTCGTGCACCTCGCCAGCATTTTCCTATCGTCTGATACCCGACCCTCCGGAAAACACCCCTGGATGGGCTATTAGGAAAGGCGAAGACAAACCGGATGCCATGTTCCCAGATCTGCTCTGAGACAGCTCGCTGCAGTTGAATGGCAACACCATAGGAACGATGTCTTCTATCGATGGAAAAATCGATCGCCAGGCCGGCATGGAACAACTCTCCCTCAACAACCACTTGCCGGGGCAGAACCGAGGCACACCCGACCACGTCACCGCTACCGTTATCAAACGCCAGCCAGGTATGAGTGGGACCAAGCGGATTGTCCCGATACAGCCATTCAAAACGCTCCGCACAGATCGATGGCGAGATGTGTGGAAGATTTTCCACCCATAGACGTACGATGGCGGCACGGTCCCTTGCATCCAAGGGATCCGCAGCTCTGATACGATATCGTGACGAACGAGCCGGTGCCACAACAGGCTGGTGCTGCTGCCCCAAATCACGGTGTTCCGTGTCATGCGACAACTCAGCATCAGGTGAAGACCAGACAGACCTTTTCGGCTGCGCAGTATCACCGGCTGGCGTTTGCATGTTGGAAGGGGAACCAATCCGAGATACCGATTTCTCTTCCCCGAGGGATTTCAACGAATGTTCCATACCACGACCTCCCTGTGTGGTTGTTCAGCAATCCTTCAACGAAATGGCCAACATCCACATTGCTTTCCGCGAAAATGTTGAATAGCAAAGCTTTTCTCGCGGCCCATGCAGCTGCTTGACGGCGGGTCATTCCCTTTCAAACTATAGCAGAAAACCCGTATGGCAAAAATCCTCTGAACCTGCTTGGCAATGGGTGCCACGCTTTTGTCGGAATCTTTCGACTATGAGATAATAGAAACGATTCAATAGGGGAATTGGCAAAAGACCAAAGGAATGGGCGCATGGCCAATGATAAAGCCAGGCTAAAAATCATACATGCCGTGCTCTCGCTGGATTGCGGTGGACTTGAGCGATTGGTTCTGCATCTTTGCCGGGAGGGTATCCGATACGGGGACGAGATCACCGTGCTGTGCCTGGATAAACCAGGGAAACTGGCCGATGAGGTACGGAAAACCGGTGCGAATGTCATTACACTTCTTCGAAAACCTGGCCTCATGCGCCTCTCTGAGGCGATTCGTCTTTGGCGATTGCTTCGGGAGATCGCTCCTGATGTGATCCATTGCCACCAAATGGGGGCGGCCCTTTACGCAGGAAGCTTGGC
Organism: uncultured Chromatiales bacterium; assembly: GCA_964557025.1. Lineage (GTDB taxonomy): Bacteria > Pseudomonadota > Gammaproteobacteria > Thiohalospirales > Thiohalospiraceae > DRMK01. The sequence continues at coordinate 56,115 of CAZKYF010000014.1, forward strand.
CCGAACCCTGCGTATCCCTGCTATCTTTCACACCGAACACGGTAATCATGATTATGAAAGATGGAGGCAATGGCTGATTGCCTCGATCGCCTTTGGCACCGCTCACAAACTCTATAGCGTATCCCGGGATATAGCGGACAACCTCTGCCGAACCCGCGTCTATTCAAAGCAACCAGCCATTCAGTTCAACGGAATCCCGATTCCCGATTCAAAAATACTCAAGGCCAATCCAAAGTTGCGCAAGGCCCTCGGGATTGATGCACAAAGTATCGTGATCGGCACAGTTGGAAGGCTGGTTGGGATAAAGCGCCAGGAGCGACTCCTTCAGGCTGCCGCCGATCTGAATGGGCGTGGCATCGATGCTCATCTAATATTGGTAGGTGAAGGCCCCCGTCTTGAAGCACTAACAAACATGTCGGAACAGATGGGTCTCCGTAACCGGGTTCATTTTGTCGGCTTCCAACTGGATCCCCTTCCCTATCTGAATCTCATGAATATCTTTGCGCTCACCAGCGATTCTGAAGGGATGCCCATGGCACTGCTGGAGGCATGGGCAGCAGAAAAACCGGTGGTAGTTACCGCAGTCGGTGGATTACCGGAACTGATAGATGATGGCAATAACGGGATACTGGTTCCAGTGAATGATCAATCACGCTTGAATGCCGCACTGGAAATGCTGGCAAGGAGCCCGGATAAACGGCAAAGGCTTGGGCAAAATGGCCGCCTCCTGGTTCAGAAACAATATAGTGTCAGGAAAACGGCTGCTATTTATCGATCCGCCTATATGGAGTTCCTCCAAAGAGGGTAAGATGGAAACCTCACGTCGGAAACAGATCAAGTAACGGTTCCCAGGTACTGGACATCAAGAGAAATGAATCAAAGGCTAAGGGTTGCCATTGTCGGCTGTGGTCAGATCGCCGATGGACACATCAGCGAAATCCAGAAATTGAAATCTGCCGAGCTGGTCGCACTCTGCGATCGGGAACCCTTGATGGCAGAGCAAGCCGCTTTACGCCACGGGGTGGCTCAACACTATGAGCATTTTGAGGAACTGCTTGAAAAAGAGCGTCCGGATGTGGTCCATATCACCACACCGCCTCACTCCCACCTCCCCTTGGCATTACAGGCCATCGATTCCGGATGTCATGTCTATGTGGAAAAACCGTTAACTCCGCACTACCAAGAGACAACAAGGCTGATTCGATATGTGGAAGAGAAACGAAAAAAACTGACCATTGGTCATATCTACTACTTCGATCCGCCCGCGCTGGCACTTCGCGAACTGGTTGAGCAGGAGATTATCGGCGCTCCAGTACATGTGGAGAGCTTTTATGGATATAACCTATCAGGTCCTTTTGGAAAAGCCATCCTCGGAGACGGAAAGCATTGGGTCCATCAACTCCCAGGAAAATTGTTTCACAACAATATTGATCATCTGCTGAACAAAGTGGTCGAATTCATCGATGATGAGAGACCCATGATCGTTGCCCACGGAGAGATACGGCGGACCGTGCGTTTTGGCGACGCGAGGGATTCCATGCCGGACGAGCTGAGGATCATGATTCAAGGAGAGTCAACCTCTGCCTACGCAACTTTTTCTTCTCATATAAAACCGATGGCACATTTTCTGCGCCTCTACGGCACGAGAAATATCGCCCACGTCGATTTCGTGGCTAGAACCCTGGTACTGGAGCAGGAGCCTACCTTGCCCAGTGCCCTGGGTCGACTGCTGCCCGCATTCAACATGGCAAAGCAGTATCGCAGGCAAGGGTGGAGAAATGTTGGCCGTTTTCTGCGCTCCGATTTTCATTTCTTTGCCGGCATGAACGAGCTCATCTCCCGTTTCTACCACAGCATTCTCCACGACACTGACCCACCGATTCCCTATCGTGACATCCTCCGACTGAGCTGGATGATGGAGGAGATTTTCCGGCAACTGAACCACCTGGAAGAACCCTCATGAAGGTACTGGTAACCGGATCAAATGGATTTCTTGGCTCTGCGCTGGTGAAGCGTCTGTTGGAAACAGGTGTAAAAGAGATTCGCTGCTTTGTGCGCGAAGGAAGCAACAGGGCACGGCTTGATCTCCTCAAAGAGAGATTTCCCAGCGCGCAAATCGAATATTACACAGGCACACTGAATTCCCATGAAGATCCCCTGGGCGCGGTTAAAGGTGTAGATATCGTCTATCATCTAGCTGCTTCCCTGGGCGGCGCACCTGCAGATATGTTTCTCAATACAGTGGTGGCCAGCAAAAACCTGTTGGAAGCCATTGTTACAGAAAACCCTACCATACCACTTGTCCATATCAGTTCATTCTCGGTCTATGGCGTTGCCCATCTCCCGAAAGGCTATACCATCACCGAGGAAACCCCGCTGGAGAATCACCCGGAGAGGCGGGATCCCTATGCATTTGTCAAATGGTATCAGGAAAAGCTATTGCTGGAATACCAACAACGGCATGGATTCCCGCTGATAATATTGAGACCGGGAGTAATTTACGGCCCCCATGGAAGTGCACTCTCCGGGAGGGTTGGATTGCAGCTTGGCAGCATATTCTTGCACTTGGGAGGTAGTAACATCCTTCCACTGAGCTACGTGGAAAATTGCGCCGACGCCATCATTACTGCTGCAGAACACCCCGTATCCGGTGTATCCATCTACAACGTTCATGATGACGATCTACCCTCCTCCCGTTCCTACCTTCGCGCCTATCAAAGAGAGGTGAAAAGATTGCATCCCCTGCCAATCCCTTACCCCTTGCTGCAGCTAATTTCAAAAGGGGTAGAGTGGTATCATGGATATTCCAAAGGACAGCTGCCGGCAATATTTACCCCATACAAAAGCGCAAACCTGTGGAAGGGAAACCGGTTCGACAACAGCAAGATCAAGTCGATCGGCTGGCGCCAACGCATACCGACAGCAGAGGGAATGCGTAGAACTTTTGACTATTTTTCCGCCATTGAAAAGGAATCATCGGCATAGGTAGCGCTGCTTCTTGGCACGAACGGTGCCACCTGCTTTTTCCTTTCGGGAACTTTTCCCCGTCCCTGCAAGCCCGGCCTCCTGATGTACAAAGCGGGAGAAGTAGTCACTTAGCTGTCTGGCCTGATGTTCACGGCTGAATTCCGAGATGTCATCAGACCTTTGGGCGCCCATCATCCCCCCCTTTTTATCAGCGGCACGAATCCGGTTTTCTATCCACCCAGCAATTCCGGCAATGTCCCCACCCGTGAAATGGTTGCCAGGAAAATAACGTTTGACGATAGCAGCGGTTTCACCATACGGCGCTATGGCCAGGATCTCTTTGCGCATGGCGAGATACTCGAATAGCTTGGCCGGAGCCACGCGTTCTGCCCCTTCAACGTCACTCAACAACAGACAGAGAACATCCGCAGAGCTCATCAGGGAAATGGCGGTTTCATGGTCGCAATAGTCCTTCACATCCACCCGACATCCTGTGGACGCCAAACGATCCAGGAGTCTGATCTGATGAGACATCTTTCTTCCTGCAAAGATCAGCTCCAGCTTGTTCATAAGCAGCGGAGATATAAGAGAAAGATGCTCTAACGCCTTGACCAATGGTTCAACACTGGTAAGGTTCCACAGCGTTCCCGTATAGACGATGCGTACCCTGTCATTTTCTTTCCTAACCTTCCTCGTTTCATCGATTTTTTCAAAATCAGATGCATCAAATCCATTGTAGATACAGATCCCGGAAAGCTGTGCCCTGAATTCCCTCGCCCGTTCCGCGATCTGCCTGACACTGGCCTTTGTGGTGGCCACAAACCCATCGGCATTCCGTAATATATTCCGCTGCATCCTGTTCTGCACAAGCAACGATATCTGATCTCGCCGACTGTTTTCGCGATAGGCACTACTGAGATCCCATTCATCGCGATAGTCGAGTATAAGAGGCAGGCCAGTCTTATTTTTGAGCCAGCTTCCCAGCAACAGGCTGGAGTAAGGTGGAGCCGTAGCGAATATGAGATCGTGAGGCTTTTCCCGCAACAGACGCAGTGCTTCCCTGCTGGCCCCTGGAAGCCATAACACCTGTGGATCCGGTTGCAATAACATCCCCCCCAGACTCCGAATCACTTTTTTCATCATCTGCATCAGGGAATGAAAACCTCCCTCCTCAGGCAAATCCGTCGTTCCAGCGATTCCGTTTTTCCCCGCAATTTTTGCTTTATATCGGTAATCTGGCTCCAACGTCGGTGCTCTGCAAACCACCGTATCCGATGGCACATCCGCCATCAGGCTCTGATCAAACACCGGAACCGACGGATTGGCTACAGTCAACACCGTGATCTCCCAACCTAGCCGGTGAAGATATTTGATGAACTTGACCGGCCGTTGCACACCGGCTCCGCCGACCGGAGGAAACAGATAGCAGATGAAAAGAACCCGCCCTTTCTTCTGCCGCGGTACCTGACCGACATTGAGATTTGCCACTACACCCATCGGGCGAGCCTCACAAAGCGGATATTTCCCCGGGAAGATCCCGTTTCGGCAATGGCCCGTACAACATCCAGAGCCCAAGGATGATTATCATGCAACAGCAGAATATCACCCGTTGCGGGCTGATAGGACGAGCCCCATGCCTTGGCTTGCATCGCTGAACTCATCAGATAATCCCTTGGATCCACACTCCATAGCACCGTTGTCATCCCTTCACGCCACAGCCCCAGTTGCTTTCCAATGGAGAGCTCACCTTTCGGCGGTCGCACCCATCGACATGGCCGCCCAGTGATCTCTTCAAGCAGATCCCGTGTCTTCCTTATCTCATCGAGAAAACGCTTTGTGCCGGTTTCCCGGGGTTCCGAGTGGGTATAGGAATGATTTCCCAACTCATGACCCGATGCGGCAATTTGTTGAATAATCTCTCGATAGCGAGCTGCTTTCTCTCCAATAACAAAAAAAGTGGCGGTAATCCCTTTTTCTTTCAGAAAATCCAGCAGGACCGGGGTCGTCTCTGGACAGGGGCCATCATCAAAAGTCAGGGCAACTTCAATCTCAGATACCACCCCTTGCTGAACATTCCGGCCGGGACCCTGGCAGATAAGCATTCCTTTGGGCAACAGCGTCGTACAGCACGCCTTGACAGATTGTCGAATGAGACTCACCTCTTGGACGCCCCGGGACTTACAACAAACCAAGCCGCAATATCTGCAGGCAGCTGTACATAGTGGCTGGCATTGCTACCTGCCCGAAATGGAAGGATTCTCTGAGTGGTGAAGGTGGGGATTAACAGGAAAACCTGCAGAGGAACTGTCAGTAAACAACATGACCCACATCCTTGTCCATTCTCTCGATTCCCTTTGAGAAACAATACAAATTCAAGCTGGATTGCTATTTATAATATAATAGAGGCTTAGTCGCAAGCTCTGGCAAATAAAATGTTGCGATTTACCAAAAAACAACATTCAATTCTAGTAATATTATTATGCGACAAGTTTTCCTCATGACTATTATCTTGATCTGTGATCGTGAGTAACGCCCTGGAAACAAAAATGGTGCTGATATATGATACGGCGCATTTACCATATATCTTAAGTTAAAAAAGGAAGCATCAGGATAGTCATCATGGATAGATGGAGCAAACTGTTTTCCAGATCCTTTCCTTCGGGCATCTATGCCCATCATTTTTTGTCATCGATCTCCAAGAAAAATCATCGATCCAGATGATTTTACTGTCAGACAACGCCGCATCACCGGTATTGGAGATAACACCATGCTTCATTAAGATAAAATTCTGCAATGTATACCGTCGATATATTGGAATCAGGAGATGAGCTGCTCTCCTTTCGGGATGAGTGGCAGGAGCTTCTCAATGATTCAGACTCTCATGAATTTCATCACCATCCTGACAATATCCACCTACTCATATCCCATCTCCGAAAGGAGATGCAGCCCAGGATATTTTTTATAAGAAAAAACAATATATTACAATGTATTGCGCCATTCTCCTTGATGCAGGACGAGTTCAGGCTCGGGATAGGAACGGTCACACTGCTCAAGCTTCCTGTTCAGGAATATAAACTTCACGGAACAAGAATAATATTTTCCCGGAAGGCAGATTTACAGGGATGTCTCAAGGCACTTGCGGATGAGCTTAAGAGGCGCCAAAAAGAGTTCAATCTGATATATCTGGAAAGCCTTTCGCATGACTCCCCTTTCTATACTTTGGACGATCCCTTGCCAGGATTCACGGTCTATCCAGAAAGCAGCAAGAAAAACGTGGTCAGAGGACTACGAACCAAGAACAATTTCGCCGAGTATCTGGCAACATTCCGGAAAAAACGACGTTACAACCTCAAGCGAAACCTGCGTCTTATCGAAGAAGCTGCAAATGGTAATTTGTACATGGAAAAGATTGAGAAACCGGATCAGGTGGAAGGCTTTTTCAAGGCGGTGGATCAGATCTATGAAAAATGTTGGCAGAGGCGCATCTATGGTACTTATCACCATTACAGCAAAGGCAACATAGCCTACCACAAGGGAATTGCAAATCTTGGATGGTTGCGTTCCTATCTGCTCTATTGCGATGGGGAACCGGTCGCGTATATCATTGGTTATCAATATCAAAATAGATATTATTATGAATATATTGGTTATGATCGGACATGGGGAAAACTGAGTCCCGGCACCGTCCTGACCTATCTTATGATCGAGGATCTACACTCCCATAATCGCCCAGAGATCCTTGATTTTGGCTATGGCGAGAACATCTACAAGCAGATTTTTGGTAACTTCAGTTATGAAGCCACCAATACCTACATCGTTCCAAAACTATCCAGGATACGCTTGGCCGCACAAGGACAGCTTACTCTCTCACGGTTATATTTCTTACTGTTTTCCCTGCTAACCAAAACAGGGTTGGACCAAAAGATACGCAGGCGATTGAGACAACGATGAAATGGTGGGTCAAGTGGGGCATCAGTTATTCTCTCGCCCATCTTCCGGGCGGGCACAAATTGTATCAGGAGGTCTTACGGCGTTTTGGGGAGCTTGCTGATGTCTCCACGTCAACCCGCTTTGAAAATGCCGCCACACTATTGAAGATGGCCCACTTTTGGTGCAATCCGATGCATCAGCTTCGCGTCGTAGAACTGGGAACCGGCTGGATCCCGGCTGTACCACTGGGGTTTGCACTGGCTGGTTCACGGGTGGAAACCTTCGACGTCTCCCGGCTCGCTGCCGATGACCTGTTCATCAAAACCCGTAACATCATCGAAAATGAAAAGGGCGCAGGTCTTGCCAGTGCGGCAGGAATATCCCACTTCGAATTCAAATCCCGGTTGCGCCGGATTGAGAAAACAGAGGGACTGGACGAGGCATTACGGGTTCTGGGTGGAAGGTATCGTGCCCCTATGGATACCGCAAGCCTTCCTTTCAATGATGGAGAGATCGATCTGGTAATCAGTAATCTGGTACTTCAGTGCATCCCCAAGGAGAGTCTTCCCGCTGTCCTCTCCGAGTCATGGCGCATCCTCAAACCGGGAGGATTCGCCCTGCATCGCATCCGGATGTCTGACGAATATGCCCCCATCGGTTCGGGGCGCAACCACCTCGAGTATCTGAAATATTCGGAACAACACTGGAACCGCTGGTTTAACCACTCCCTTAAACATCTCAACCGATTGAGGGCAAACCAGTTCCTGGACCTATTCCGGAAAAGCGGATTCCATTGCCTGGAGTGCCGACGCCACATCGACCGTGACAGCATCCCTTTTCTCAAGCAATTGAAGCTGGCGCCCCCCTTTCAGGGCATGGAATGGGAAGAGCTCGCCACCATCGGGATCGATGTTGCCTTGCAAAAATCTTCCTCATTCCCGCCGGAATCCGGAAAAACTGTATAATTGATCGCTACCCCGTAACTAGACTACGGGTTTTAGGATAATCCGCCATGGAACAGGACCCCGTCACACTTCCTCCAGTACTGACTGGCAACGTTGCCCTGCAAACGAGATCCGCCTGTCTGCTGGCGGTTTTTTTTCTTTTGGTCGTCACCGGCTGCGGAAATCACCCCTTTCGCCAGAAACCAGACCACACCCCCGCCAACGGAGAGGTTATCAAAGACAACGAAGGAAAAAACAGGATGCGGTTCGCCGTCACCCTGGACAAACAGGGGAGACCGGCGAGACCATGTGTCCATGAAGGCAGTGGTACGGATTATCCCGTGGGCCCCGGGCAAAATTACACCGACCTCTCCAAAATCCCCTGGTCATCCCTCGGCCCTGGAGACACCGTCCGGATCCATTGGAGGGAAACCCCATATCGGGAGAAACTGCTGATCAGCGGACGGGGAACTCACGAGCAACCCATCCGCATCTGTGGCGTTCCCGGCGAAAACGGCAAACGACCGATCATCAGCGGACAAGGAGCTGGCACTCCCTCCGGACTAAACCACCTGGAAAACTACTTTGCACGCGACCACGACAACTTTCAGGGCCTGGGGCTGATCATCATCTCCGGAAACTACTCTGAAAAGCCAGCGAACATCGTCATAGAGGGCCTCGTTCTCCAGCATGCCAGGGACGAGTATCACTTCTTGAACAGTCGGGGAGAGAAACGACGTTACGCCAAAGGGGCAGCCTGTATCCGCATCCAGGCAGCTGACAACGTGATAATCAGAAACAACGAAATAGCGCACTGTGGGAATGGCATTTTCACAATGTCCCAGAGTTACAACGAAGCCGCACTGACCCGCAACCTCCTCATCGAGGGAAATTATCTCCACGACAACGGACAGCCAGAAAGCTATCTGGAGCACAACCTCTATATTCAGGCCATCGGGGTCACCTATCAGTTCAACCGTTTGGGCCCCAACACCCCGGGGGCGGAAGGGGTAAACCTGAAGGATCGCAGTGCCGGCACCGTAGTCCGGTATAACTGGTTCGAAGGAGGGACACGGGTGCTGGATCTGGTGGAAGTGGAGGATAGCGCCCCCTGGTTCATCGAGCAGGCCTATCTGGAGAGCCTGGAAGGTATGGCACCTGATCCGAAGCGCCTGGCAGAGGTCAGGGCCACCGAGAAGCGCTATCGCAAAAGTTATGTTTATGGCAACCTAATCCGCCACGTGGGCAGCACCTCCCCCGCCTCCAACCTCATCCATTACGGGTATGACAACGATCCCACCCTGTCTCGCAGGGGAACGCTCTATTTCTACAACAACACACTGGTATTGCTCAACGATCGGAACGAGTCCTGGCGCTTGCGATTGTTCGATATTTATCCCTATGACGAAACTCCGGGTAAAGAACGGGTCGAAGCATTCAACAACATCGTCTACGTGGCCAGCGAGACGCCAGGAGCAGCACCAAGTTATCTCTGTTTCGGGCGAGACAGCGGCGATATCCACCTGGGACGAAACTGGGTCTCCCCCGGCTGGAACGATACCGACACCATCTCTGAATGTTATGACCATGACACTAGCCCCACCATCAGCGGCACCGAAAATCTCCTGGAGACCACTGGCATGGAATCTCCCGTCAATCTCGAGACACTGATGCCAAAAGAGAACCCGGCCATCCATGAGATACAACCCCTTCCCGCAGCGCTTCTCAACACCCATCCGGTCAAATACCAATATGTGAAGGATCGAAAAGGAGCACCACGCCCCACCCAGAATACCCTGGGGGCAATAGAGCTGCCGTGAGCTCCGGGTTTTGCGTTGTAACAAATCTTTTTGCCGAACATCTAAAGGAGACCAACCGATACCGCCGATAGTATTCCAGGAATAACGACCAACCCGGTAATCAGACGTCCCATCCAGGACTTCGGAAGTGCACAAATCCGAGCATCAACAACGATCCGGGAGTGAGACCACCTTCACGGTGGAGATGTGCCGTTTACCAGTAAAGTAAACCAACCAAACCGATGCTGCCCTGATTCGAACGATCCAATTATGGTCATGAAAGAAACTGTCTTCTCCTACGCTCCGGTTCTGTTTTTGCTGTTGCTCGCCACCAGTGGATGCCAGAATGGAACCTCTTCACTCTCCGGCCTGACCGACGAACTCGATCCTCCAGTTACAGAAGAAAGGGACAACGGTCCAGGAGAAGATGAGAAAGCCGGTCAAGAAGAACTGTTCACCAATACAGGGGCGTGTCTGCCCAGCGGGTCGGGCAATGACTATCCAGTTGGACCGGGGCAACCCTATGCCAACCTTTCCGACGTTCCCTGGGATTCTCTTGGGCCAGGTGACACGGTGCGCATCCATTACCGAAAAGAGCCTTACCGGGAGAAGATTATCATCAGCAGAGATGGAAGCCCCGAAAATCCCATCCGGGTGTGCGGGGTAACCGGGCCCGACGGCGAGCGTCCTGTGCTGGATGGTGATGGCGCCACAAACGATCCCGACGACAAGGATGCCTACGGCACTTATCGGCCGATGGAAGGATTGGCGATGATCCTGTTGTGGAATCGGGATTATGATCTCAAGGTCCACAATATCCTTATCGACGGATTGCACATCCGCAATGCCAAGAACAGCTTCCGTTATACGCGGATGAACGGAAGCAGTGCACGCTATGAGAATGGCGCTGCCTGCATCCGAATCCAGGCGGGGGATAACATCGTTATCCGCAATAATGAGCTGGAAAACTGTGGCAACGGCATTTTCACCATGTCACAGGAGTACAACGAAGCCTCCCTCACCCGCAATCTGCTGATTGAAGGAAATTACATTCATGGCAACGGCCAACCCGGCAGCTATCTGGAGCACGGAGTCTATATCCAAGCTATTGGCGTCATCTATCAGTACAACCACTTCGGCGCCAATGCGCCCGGCGCCGAGGGCGCAACCCTGAAAGAGCGCGTAGCCGGTTCTATCATCCGCTACAACTGGTTTGACAGTGGCAGTACACGAGTACTGGATCTGGTTGAAGTGGAAGATGCTGCCCCGTGGTACCTCGAGGCAGCATACAGGACATGGGCCGCCGACAACGGAGAACCAGTCGATGCCGATCGCCTGGCGAAGGTTCGGGCGGCGGAGGCTGCCTATCGAAAGACCTACGTGTACGGAAATCTCATTCGCCACTCAGGCAGTGAGACACCGGCCTCCAATCTGATCCATTACGGCTGGGACAACGATCCCGAATATGCCCGCAAGGGAACGCTCTACTTCTATAACAATACTCTCGTCCTGCTCAATGATCGCGACGACAGCTGGCGAATTCGGCTGTTCGACATGTATCCTTATGACGAGGATAGAGGAATTCCAGCCCAGGAAACTGTCCGAGCCTTCAACAACATCATCTATCATGCGGCGGAAACCCCGGGGGCCCTGCCCAGTCACCTCTGTTTCGGGCGCGACAGCGGTACCATTGAGCTGGGGATCAACTGGGTATCAGAGACTTGGCGCGGGACGGAAACCGAGACCGAATGCTATCAATACGCACTCCGCCCCACCATCCGGGGAATGGACAATCTTCCTGATACCTCGGGGGAACCTGCCCCGGTGGACCTGAACACGCTGCAACCCATGGATACTCCATCCATCCGTAGCCAGGCACAACCGCTACCGTCAGAGCTGAAAAAAAAGTTCAGTGTCAAAAAACAGCACCTTGCGGATCATTCAATAGAGTCTCGCCTATCGGCCGACGACCTCGGTGCTATCGAGCTACCCTGAGGCCACAAGCACACCGCTCTGCCACGAGATCCGTCAAAAGGGGGATGCCCTATCCCCCTTTTTCCTTTCGGCTCATTGACACCTCTTGATTGCGCACCTTGAGCGCCACCTTGTCCAGGATTCCGTTCACATACTTATGCCCCGCCTCGCCTCCAAACGACTTGGCCAGCTCAACCGCCTCATTGATAATCACACGGTAGGGAATCTCAGGACGTCGAACCAATTCGTAGGCCCCCAAACGCAGGATGGCCCGCTCCACGGGATCTACCGCTTGCAGATCCCGATCCAGGAATGGTGTGAGCTGGTCATCCAGGGCATAGTGTTGCGTGACCACGCCATGAACCAGCTCCCGGAAATAGTCCACATCCACCCCATCCATCGGATGCTCGGCGATGAACTGTTCACAGATCTCACCGATCTCCTGGCCAGTCATCTGCCACTGATAGATGGCCTGAATCGCACGGCTACGCGCCCTGCTACGTTTCTTGCTCATTTACTGGTCCAGCTGCCTCAGCAGATTTACCATCTCGATGGCGGAGAGTGCTGCTTCCCCTCCCTTGTTACCCGCCTTGGTTCCTGCCCGCTCGATAGCCTGTTCTATGGTATCCACCGTTAGCACGCCAAACGCCACCGGGACACCGGTGCGCTGACCCACCGTGGCCAACCCCTTGGCACACTCACCAGCCACATAGTCGAAATGGGGAGTGGCACCCCGGATCACCGCCCCAAGGGCAATGATGGCATCGTATCGCCCACTCTCTGCCATCCGTTGTGCGGCCAGGGGGATCTCATGGGCACCAGGGACCTTCACCACTTCAATATTGCCCTCTGTGGCACCGTGTCGCAGCAAAGTATCTATGGCGCCCGCCTGCAGGCTGTCGACGATGAAGCTGTTGAAGCGGCTCACCACCAGCCCGAACCGGGTTCCTTCTGCGGTGAGGTTGCCCTCAATTGTCTTTATGTTCATTCGCGTTCCCCACTGTCCTGAATGTATTCGGTTATCTCAAGCCCGAAACCGGAAAGGGCATGCAGATGTTTTGGCGCACTCATCACCCGCATCTTGCGCACCCCAAGATCCAGCAGGATCTGGGCTCCGATACCATAGGTGCGCAACTCCGCGCCTTCGGCACCCTTGGCCGGGGCCACTCCCCCGTCTTCCAATTGATAGTTGCGTATCCGCCGCACCATCTCCGTTTCCGGTTCATCCTGACGGAGGATCACCACCACGCCATTGCCCTCGCGATCCACATAGCGCAGCGCGTCATCCAGCGCCCAACTTCCCACATCACGACGGCCTGCAAAAGGATCGCACAGACTGTCCAGCATGTGTACCCGCACCAGAACGGGTCGACTGGAATCGATCTCGCCTTTAAGCAACGCCATGTGCAACCGACTGTCTATCCGGTCCTGGTAGAGCCGAAGCCTGAATTCCCCATACGCGGTGGGCATTCTGCACTCCCCGACCCGTTCAACCGTCTGTTCATTTTCCAACCGGTACTTGATGAGATCGGCGATAGTACCAATCTTGAGTTGGTGTTCGGCAGCGAACCGTTCCAGATCGGGACGCCGTGCCATGCTGCCATCCTCGTTGAGCACCTCAACAATCACCGCCGCCGGTTCGAATCCGGCCAAGCGCGCCAGATCACATCCCGCTTCGGTGTGTCCCGCACGTGTCAAGACTCCGCCAGGTTGGGCCATCAACGGGAAGATGTGTCCGGGGCGAACCAGATCTTCCGGTCGAGCGTCCGGGGCCACTGCCGCCCGAACGGTCATCGCCCGGTCAGCCGCCGAAATACCTGTGGATACGCCCTTGGCCGCCTCTATGGAAAGGGTAAAGTTGGTACCGTGTTTCTCATTGTTGTCCCGCACCATTAACGGCAGATTCAGCTGCTTGCAACGGGCAGGCGTCAAAGTCAGACAGATCAGGCCTCGCCCGTAACGGGCCATGAAATTGATATCCTCGGGTCTTATCCAGGTAGCCGCCATCACCAGGTCTCCCTCATTTTCCCGATCTTCATCATCCATGATGATGACCATCCGGCCTTGACGGATATCCTCAATAATCTCTTCTATGCTGTTCAGTTGCATCAAATCTTATGGGCCGCCTTTGAGCATGCCTGCCGCTGCCAGTTTCTCGATGGTCACTCCGTTGCTTCCCATTGATGCTGCCCGTTCCCCCAGCAGCAGCCGTTCAAGGTAACGGGCGATTATATCAACCTCAAGGTTGACCCGACAGCCAGGGCGATACTCCCCCAAAGTGGTTTTCTGCAGCGAATGAGGTACGATATTCAGCTCAAATTCCGCCCCTTCCACCCGGTTTACGGTCAGACTGACACCATCCACGCAAATGGATCCTTTTTGCGCAATATACTTCGCCAATGGATCGGGGGCTCTCACCCGGAACCTAACCGAACACCCCGCCTCCCGACGCTCCACCACTTCACCTACTCCATCCACGTGGCCGGTTACCAAATGACCACCCAGACGACTGGAGAGGGTCAGTGCCTTTTCCAGATTCACAGCCGCGCCAACCGGCTTCTCCCCCAGCACCGTCCGGGCCAGTGTCTCTGCAGAGACATCGGCATGGAAAATACCCTCGCGTTCCATGGCGGTTACCGTAAGGCATACCCCACTGACTGCAATACTGTCACCGATCCTCACGTCCGACAGATCCAGCTCTTCTGCAGCAACCTGCAGACGCACATCGGCACCTCGTGATTCACGAACTGCTATTCTACCAACCGCCTCAATAATCCCTGAAAACATAAACTTAAAATAACAACCTAATGTTATAAATCAATTGCCAGCCTCGCGTTGGGCAGGCGAAGCAACGATTCGCCAATCCTCGCCCACCGACCGTATCTCTCGAATCACCACCTCGATCCGCTGTTTCATGCGCTCCAGCCCCGGAAGCTCGAACAGGCCCTTCGCCCCTGACCCCATCAGGTGCGGGGCAACGTAAATCACCAGCTCATCAACCAGCCCCGCCTGCAACATCGCCCCGCTCAAGGTGGCCCCGGCTTCCAGCATCACCTCGTTGATCTCCCGTCGCGCCAAATGCTTCATCACTACTTGAAGATCCAGTCCCTGGTCGGTAACCGGCACCGGAATAATCTCCGGTCCCAGAGCAGCCAAAGATTCGATCCGTTGCTTCGGCACCGTTTCCCCGGTAAACAGGATCACTTGTCCCGGCAGCGAAAGCAGACGGGCCTGAGCTGGGATCCGCAACCGCTGATCGAGCACCACCCTTATCGGCTGACGAAACTCCCCGGCGAGCCGGACGTTCAACGACGGATCGTCAGCCAGCACGGTACCGATACCCGTCATGATGGCGGAGCTACGGGCACGCAACCATTGTACATCCTCCCGTGCCGCTGGACCGGTAATCCATCGGCTCTCCCCCGAGGCCATCGCCGTGCGACCGTCCAAGCTCATCGCCAGCTTGCAACGCACCCACGGCCGTCCCCGGAACATACGGCTGACAAAGCCGGGATTCAGTCGCTCCGCTTGCTCCTGCAACAATCCAGACTCCACTTCAATCCCCGCACTGCGCAACCTCGCCAACCCCTGTCCCGCAACCAGGGGATTGGGATCCTCCATGGCGGCAACTACGCGCACAATTCCTGCTTTTTGTACCGCTACACTGCATGGAGGAGTTTTCCCGTAATGACAACAGGGTTCCAATGTGACATACAAAGTGGCTCCGTGCGCCTGTTCCCCCGCTTGACGCAGGGCGTGAATCTCCGCATGGGGATCACCCGCACGCTGATGCCACCCCTCACCGACAATCGTTCCCTCTTTTACAATGACGCAACCCACTCTGGGATTGGGATCGGTGGTATAGAGCCCCCGTTCCGCCAATCGCAAAGCTCTCTGCATCATCTGAAGATCAACAGAGGTCATACCTATTTTCGACAGTGTAAGGACATGCTAACATTGAAAGGCTTGATTCTGGACAAATATTAACCCGGTAACAATATGTTGCATCCAGTGCTTGGGGCATTTGCTGTAACGCTTGGCCAGCGCATGCTTGGGATATCTGATGCGTTGACGCAAATCGATACTGGATGGCCAAGTGCATATATTGTCGCCAAATCAATAACAAGCAACAGGAAGCCAAGATCCCATGAGTCCCAACAAAAACGATACGGAACGAAGACGTTTTACTCGTGTACCCTTTGCAGCGAGGGTTATTCTCTCCAACAACAAGGGGATTTGGCACGGTGACCTGGTCGACATCTCCCTGCGGGGCCTGTTGATGTTGCGGCCCGGCAACTGGGATGATACCGTCGACAGTGAGTGTCGAGTCGAGATCGCTCTGGAACGAGGTGGCCCTTCCATCAGCGTCAATGGCCGAATAGCGCATATCGACGAGCAACTGTTTGGCCTCTGTTTTCAAAAGATGGATGTACAGAGCGCCGCTCGCTTGCGCAAGCTGATTGCCTTGAACCTGGGTGACGAACAGCTATTGGAACGTGAACTTGCCGAACTCATAAAGGCACATCTTACCACCTGATTGGTAATCTGTCCGGACCGTACTCCCGCCAGGAGCTCCAAGTGCAGTATTTCATCATCCCGGTAACCCCCCTCGAACAGAACTGCACGTTGCTTTGCTGTGAAGCAACGGAACGGGCAGTGGTGGTCGATCCCGGCGGGGAGATAGAACGCATCATCGCTGCAGCGAGAGAAAGAGGAGTGAGAATAGAGCGAATCCTGCTCACCCACGGACACTTCGATCACATCGGGGGAGCCGGCGAGCTGGCAGAGCTGCTCTCCATACCGGTGGAAGGACCCCACAGGGAGGATCAATTCCTGCTGGAATCGCTACCGCAACAATGTGAGATCTACGGATTTCCTCCAGCAAAACCATTGACACCAGACCGCTGGCTAGAACAGGGAGACCAAATCCGGTTTGGAGAGCAATCTCTGGAGGTCCTCCACTGCCCCGGACATACACCAGGGCACGTGGTTTTTTTCCACCGCGGGGAAAAGCTGGCGCTGGTGGGAGACGTTCTGTTCAGAGGGTCCATCGGACGCACAGATTTCCCTCGTGGAGATCATGCGACCCTTCTAAATTCCATCCATGAGAAGTTGTTACCATTGGGAGATAAAATCCAGTTCATCCCAGGCCATGGCCCGATGTCTACGTTCGGGGAGGAGAGAAAGACAAATCCCTATCTTTGACTCTCTGTTTTCGCGAGAAGATTATCTCATAAACTCGAACAGGGAAAGACCCTGAGTCTTCAGATAGACCTGTTGCGCAGCCTCCATTCCCACCATCTGGAGATTAAGTCTGCCAATCGCTTCGGCATAGTCAAGATCCTCAAGACTGGACATCACTTCGTTGAGACTCAACAGGGAATCCTCATTCATGAATACTTGGCTTTCCACGCTGTTCAGCCGGCTACCGATGCTGGCGGAAACGTTGAGAAAATGCTCCAGTGCATTGTCCAGCTCACCAATGGAGCGCGTGATCTCCATATCCGCTTTGATCTTGTCCGATGCCACCCCGGACGACAGATTGAGTGCATCGGCAAGACGCTTTACCGTGGTAAAGATGTCCTGGCTGCTGGAGGGCTTGACGGTAAAGCTATCCACCCCTACGGTTGGCTCCCCGCTAATTGTAACGGCCACACCATCAAACACGAGCTCGTCACCCGCCGTATAGGCTTGCGGGAAACCCGCAACAGGGGTACCCAAAGTGTCATCGGTAACCAACACCTGGCCAGCCGCTGGAAAAGAAATGGTATAGTCGTGGCTGGTATAGGCGGAGATATCCTCCACCCGCCCTGCATCAATGGTCGCACTACCCGTGTTGGCAGGATTGTATTCCGTAACGAATATCTTGTTGCCATTCTTGATCCGCATGAACACATCGGAACCGGCATCGCCGTTAGTAACGAAAAAGTCCGGGCCAATCTGCAGCTTCCGCTGACCATCATCGCCGTTATACAGGAAATTACCTCCCGAGGTGACGAAGGGCGGAGTCCCTCCCCGATTCCCGCCAAAGATATACTCCCCGTTGGCATCCATGGAATTGGCCATGCCAAGCAGTGCCTCCAGCCGAGTATACACCTCCTTTGCAATGGAGCGCCGATCCAGCTGGGAAAGAGAACCGTTGGCCCCTTTGACGGCCAATTCACGGACACGCTGCAGCGTGTCCACCACCCCTTTGACGATTCCTTCTTCCGAACTGAGGCGATTTTTCACCTGATCGGCATTGGACTGATATTGTTCCAAGATATCGATGGACTCGCGAAATGAGTGAATACGGGTTGCGGCCACTGGGTCATCAGCGGGGGTGAGGACCCGTTTGCCGGTAGCCAGCTGCTGCTGGGTTTTACTTAATTTGTTCTGCCGATCGAGAATTCCGTTGATCGCCGTCATCTGGACCTGGCGTGTGGACACTCTCATCTCACTACCTCCTTACTGCGCCGAGCAGGGCATCGAACATGCTCTGTGCTGTGCTGATCACCTGCGCAGACGCCTGATAGGCCTGCTGGAAGCGCATCATGTTGGCGGCCTCTTCATCCAGGTTTACGCCGGATATTGCTTCACGGGCGTTCACTGCCTGACGCAGCAATGTCTGCTGCGCCTGATTCGCAATATCAGCCTGATGGGTCTTGGTGCCAATGTCGGTGATGATTCCCGCATAGGCATCAAGAAAACTGGCTGTTCCCCCTAACATGCTGTTGGTGGTCTGCAGCTCGGCAAGGGCGAGCATGTTACTGTTGTCGCTGATTCCCTGGGCGTTGTAATCAACAATAAAACGGTCCCCAAGTCCTGGCTCTCCATCGATACGCACCTCGTAGCCATATCCTAATCCGTTGTCCGCCACCACATCCATGCCGCTGGTGGGGTCGTAGGTGTTGGGACCAGAGACCAGCACCGGGGAACCCGGCACTGTGTTGTCGTAGACACGATACTGGTTGGGTACGGTGGCATCGAATTCAACAAGCAATGGAGGCGTCAACATACCAGCGCTGGTGGTAAACTCTGCCCCGGTGGTATCGGAAACGCTGCTCAGCGCTACCTGTCCGCTGCCGATGTTTCCCAGATCCGCCTCCACTCGTACCGGAGAGGCGGCTGCCACCTTCGCCGTGTCGGTAATCAACACCTCCAAAGAGCGCGCCATACTCCGCGTGGGCCGAATCAGAAAGGAGTCCCCGGCCGCTGGCGTTCCCGAAGCGATATCGATGGTAAAACCGTCGGCCGAGGTGTAGGGAAAGGTGGTTATGGGCCCCTCTCCCTGGCCATCCGATAACCGTGTCAAGGTGTAATTGGTACCGTCAAAGCTCAGCCTGTAGTCACTGTTACTCAACAGGTTGGGATCGGTGATAGTGGCCGTAATACTAGCGGAGGAAGCATTACCGGAACTAGCCAGCACCTCAGAAGCACCTACGGCAAAGAAATCACCCCCTAACTCGGAATTGAGATCCATCCCCAAACGGTGCTGGGCATTGAAGATCGTACTCAAGGAAACAGCGATTCGCCCCAACGCATTTTCGCTTGGATCGAGGATCTCCTTGCGTTGATCCAGCAATCCCCCCAACCGCCCACCACTGAGCAGGGAAGTAATGTTAACCGTCGTCGCACCGCTGGCATAACCGACATCCATCTGGCTGGAATCATAGGGATTCGGAATAACACTCAGCTCATAAGCCTCTGTATCGGTGACCAAGGCTTGCCCCTTACCGATATAGACGTTAACAGCAAAGTTGCTCTGTTCCACGGTTTGCACATCGACATACTGCGAGAGCTGCAATATCAGCTGGTCCCGCTTGTCCATCAAGTCATTGGGCATACGCCCACCATAGATGCCGGGAGATCGGGAGATGGCCATGTTCAGCGAGGCGATTTCCTTCGCCAGGCTGTTGACTTCCGGGATGATATTGCTGACCTCGATATTGACGTTATCACGCAGATCGCTCATGCGCCGTGACATCACATCAAAGCGGTTGGCGAGACTCTCTGCTGAGGTCAGCATCACTTGCCGCGCCGGGATGGAGGTAGGATCGTTGGCTACTCCCTGGGCGGCAGCAAAGAAATCTTGCAGTGCAGGAGTCAAACCAGCTTGAGGATCGGCGAGCAGGTTATCCATTTGGGAGGCATAATTGTAAGAAACCTCAAGATAGCTTGCCCGGGTGGTGTTAGCCACCACCTGCCCGTTGACAAAAGAGTCGTAGACTCGCTGGACATTGATTACGTCGGATCCAGTCCCTAGATACCCCCCCGGGGCATACACCGGCTGCCGATTGGCGATCTCCGCACGCTGACGGGAGTAACCTTCCGTGTTGGCATTACTGACGTTATTGCTGGTAACCGTAAGAGATCGCTGTGCTGCAAGAAGACCAGAAATGCCAATATTCAAGGGGTTACTCATCTTTCATCTCCTGCGAGCGCAACTTCATATGAAGATATCGGCTTGGAGTGGGAAAACTTTATTGCATCCACTGCAGTAGAAAGGGTCTGACTACCGAGAATACGCAGGATCTTGGTGGAATATTCCGGATCGGTAGCATAGCCCGCCTGGTGCAACGCCGTTACAAAGGCCCGGTCATCCATACGATTCCGAAGTGCATCACCATAACGAGGATTACTGCGCAAGAATCTTACATAATCGGCAAAGCTCTCAGCATAATTGTCATAAACCCGAAATGCAGCACGCTGTTTGACCATCTGACCATCCACATACTCCAAGGTGTCAACGCCGGTCCGCTCCCCTTTCCAACGCCGATCGGCTTTGATATTGAACAGGTTGTGGCTGCTGACTCCAGGTGCCTGCTGAATGATCTTCTTACCCCAGCCGGTCTCGAGCGCTGCCTGCGCCAGCAAAAGCTGGGGGGAAACCCCGAGCTCCGCCGCTGCCTGCTGGGCACTGGGCCACAGATATCCAACAAAGGCGGCAGGGGACTCAAAGCGTGGAGGATCCCTGTCGGGCAAAACTTCCTCTGGCTGCTCACCCGCCGCAAAAGCAGGTGGCACGTGTATCGGTAGCCGCTGCGGCACCGGAAACGTCCCGGAAGCGTCCCCTCTTTCCATGGTGGAAGGCAATGCCCGTCCCAGTTGCTCCACTAACATGTCGGCAATACCAACACCCCCGCCGCGTGCCAATTCCACCGCCAGCTGCTCATTGTGCATATCACGATAGAAATCCAACTGCCGACTGTCGAACAAGGGATCGCCAAAGCTACTGTCGCGCACGCTTTTCAACATCATCTGCAGGAAAAGTGCTTCAAATTGCTGTGAGACCGTATCCAGCGCCTTGGCAGAATCCTGTCGCGTCAGACTGCGTAACCGCGAAAGTCCTTGCAGATCAGCATAGAAATGCGGTGAGGTCATCGTCACGGCATCCACCTAGATCACGATCAGTTCAGCCTGAAGTGAGCCAGCACTTCGCAACCCCTCGAGGATTGCCACCAAATCGCCTGGCGCAGCCCCCACCTTGTTGACTGCCTCGACCAGTGAATCGAGGGAAACACCGGGATCAAACAGGAACATCCGTTTTCCCTCCTGATTCACTTCTATCTGGGATGAAGGAGTTATCACCGTTTTCCCGCCCGACAATGCTCCCGGCTGACTGACCTGTGGATTCTCCCGGATGGTGACGATCAAGTTACCATGGGAAATTGCAGCCGGCTTTAGACGTACATTCTTGCCAATCACCACCGTCCCTGTGCGCGAATTGATGATTACCTTGGCCGCTGCCTCATCAGGAGTAACCTGGATATTTTCCAGCACCGCCAGATAAGAGACCCGCTGGCCTGCATCCAAAGGGGCACTCACCCTTACTGAAGTTGCATCCTGCGCGACGGCCGTTCCCGGACCCATGGTTTCATTAATCGCCTTGGCCAGACGATGCGCCGTGGTGAAATCTGGTCGGTGAAGATTGAAGATCAGCGCACTCCCTCGGGCGAAACCGGTAGGAACCTCTCGCTCCACCGTCGCCCCGTTAGGGATTCGTCCCGCACTCGGAATATTGATAGTGATCCGGGAGCCATCCTGACCGGCAACCCCCAACCCTCCGACCACTAGATTGCCCTGCGCAATTGCATAGATGTTTCCATCTGCACCTCGCAAAGGAGTCATCAGCAGCGTGCCACCGCGCAGACTCTTGGCGTTACCAATAGAAGAGACCGTCACGTCGATGGTCTGTCCCGGTTTGGAAAAAGGGGGCAGATCGGCATGCACACTCACCGCTGCCACATTCTTCAGTTGCAAGGTCTGGTTAGGTGGCAAGGTTATTCCAAATTGCGACATCATCGACTTCAGACTTTGGGCAGTAAACGGTGCTTGGCTGGTCTGATCCCCTGTGCCGTTCAATCCAACCACTAACCCGTAGCCGATCAGCTGGTTGCTACGGACTCCAGCGACAGAGGCAATATCTTTAACCCGCTCAGCATACGCTTGCCCACACATCAGCAGCAGCAACAGTAGCAAATAACAGAAGCCTCGCAAGAACTTATTTATATGCATGTCTCACTCGTCCAGAAATCCTCATCAAGAGAATATGCAAACGTTACGCCACCATCAAAAATGGCATGACTATTCAGCCTATTGAGGGAAATTTGAGGCACCGTGCTTGAAAACAGCGGCAACTTCATGCCGCTATACCCACCTTTTTCTACGCTTCACTGGCTTCAAGGGCGTTATTACGAAACCAGAGGTCAGGTTGGGCTCAGGATGGCAAGGATGGATAGCTGTTGAGATGGTGGTTGCTGGAAGATAAATTCTGAGCGGCGGATGCTTATAGAAGAAGGGACGGAGAAAAATTTCCCTGCAGACGAAAAAACGGGCCTCTATGTAAAAAGGCCCGTTTTCAATAACTATCAGCTAGCCCGCCCCGGCCTATATGCCTGTAGCGGCTCCAGTTTCCGGTTTGTCTTCCCCTCCTTGCTCATTGTTAACCTTCTCTTCCTGCAGCAGGAACTTGGGAATATAGAACTTTTGATATTTCTTGACCATTCCAACCACTTCTGTGCTGGTCAGAGCACTGATGCGGCGAGGGGGGTACCCTAACTCCGCGAACGGCAGATAGGGTTTCCTATCATCCGTATGACATTTCTCACACAGAATGGGTTCCTCTGCCACTTTTCGATGGATAACCTTTTTCATCTTGGACTGCTCGGTTTCCCCTAGCAGATCCTTCTTTTTCAAGTATTCATCGACGAAATCCCGTTCCTTTTTGGTATTGATAAAACGGAATGCCCCATTTTTATCGACCCCTGGGGCGATTTTCGCCCCGTAATTTCCATATTTGTCTATCTCTGTAGTGACAAGGCCCGGCGGGTTGGCAATGGGTTGTCCGGTCTTCTTGTCGTACCAGCGGAAATCCCACTTGGGCTGCCCCTCTGGAGGAGGTATGTGACAGACCTCACACGCCAGGAAGAAAGCATGCATATTCAAAAAGGCCCGAATGGCTTTGGCCTTGTCATGAGGAACAGCGCCATGACATTTGATACAAACATTGCTGGTATCCGGCTCGATGGTCATTCCCACATGATGGAAATGGCCTTTCACATACTGCTCCTTGATAACCATATACCCTAGATCGGTGGTAGCCGTTTCACCCTGTTCCCTCAGGAACTTTTCAAACATCAGCTCCTCTTCGGTCTTTCCGGTCTCCTGCTCCGCAACCACTTCCTCATGTTTTGAGTCACTGTGGGCGAAGATAATAGGATATATGAAATTGGCATACCAGATTGTGAACGCCATCAAGGCGAGGGTATACAGGATATAGATAACTTTTCTTATTGCCCCAAGCATTCGTATTCTCCGCCCTCTCAGTGTATCTGAGGTTTGATTTCGTGTTCGAGTCCCTCTTCCTTCATGATCTTGACATATTCAGCATAATGCTCATGGATCATGTCTGACTCGGAGAGATAGCCAGTGAGGAAAACCGTTCCCAAGGGGAATTTCTCCGGTGAATAGTGCACGTTGTACCAGTGGACAAAGAACAGGAACAGTGCTGCCAGCAACGCCTCGTCGGTATGCATGATGTAGAAAGCATTCAATACGATACCCGGGACATAATGTGTAATCTCATCGCGGAACCAGAGCGCAACCCCAGCCGGCCCCAGAATGGGAATACCCCAGTAAGGAGCAAAGTAATCGAATTTTTCTTTCCATGACATCCGGTCATAGCGCGGAGGACGGTTGGTAAAGTATAGGAGATACTTGAACATATCGATCAAATCCCGTCCATCCTTTGCATTGGGGATCATCTCCTGTGAGAAAAATTCACGTACCGCATTACGGAAGGTCAGCTGGTTTTCACGCTTGAGACGGCCGATGCGATTCTTGAAAAAAAGATAGATCCAATAGCCGGTATGAAAGACAAAAAGCCCCAAGAGGATGGATCCGGCAATACGGTGGATCCAGGGCGCAACTTCAATGCCCCCCATGAAATTGTACAGTGGCTCTGCCCATGGCTTGTCGTAATAGCGCAGCGGAAAACCGGTCAATGACAATGTAATGACCGTTGTAAACAGAACAATATGTTGAATCCGCTGAACCAGGGAGAAGCGGTAAAAATACCGTTTGCCATTGCGGTAAGCTATTCTGGGATATTTCATACTACACGCCTCCCTCAGTGCCCACGCTCATCCGCATCGGATGACTTGATGAAAGAAAAGTTGGGAAACAACCGTCTCAACAACTCCAGGAAGATAATGACGACGAAGAAGTAAAGCACGGCCGCCATCAGAGCTGTAAAGAATTTGAGCATGTAGTGCTGAAGAGGATATTTCTCCTTATCGTAGGTCACGTGCACCTGAAAACCGGCAATGTTTTCACCTGCATCAGCATGACATTCGGCAGTTCTGCATGTGGTAGCAATATTTCCTTCAGCGATTGCCGAGGTAGGCGATTCTCGTCCCTCGATAAAGTGGACGCTCTCACCGGAAACCACGTGGCAATCTATACAATCAGGGGTCTCTTCAGACCCAAAGTGCACAGCCTTGCCATGAAAAGTTTCCATATAAGAGGTCACCACAGCATCAAGATCGTGGCGCTCCTGGAACGCTGGATCCCCGTGACACTTTGCACAGATACCCACTATCTCTTTTGGACTCCTCATCTTTTGCAATCTTGAGGTGACATGGGCGTAAAAGGTCTCCGCAAACTCCCCTTTTGTATGGCAAGTCCTGCAGCGACTCAGCCCTCTCCTGGAAATACCAGCCGCCTCGCCTTTGAAGAATGAAAGCGGACGATACAAGGGATTGTCATGGCAATCCTTGCAGCTGGGGAAGTCTTCAGGATACTTGGACGCCATCTCCTTCAGGTTCCCATTTTCATCATATCGGCTGTGGATACTCTTGGAGAGAATCTCTGAAACCGGTTTATGCGAGAAGTTCTGCTTGCTGGAAGGTTCTTCCAAATGACATTCGACCGTGCAATCCACTTTTTTGGCCGGCTTGTGAGGGATCTCCTCGATATCACGATGGCAGTCGATGCATTTCAAGCGGCTGTGTGGCCCCTTTTTGAACATCTTTTCATTGATATAAAAGAGGCGGAAATCCCCGTTTTCATCCACCCTGCTCAATCCACGGTGTTTATGACATAGCACGCAGTTCAATTCATCAGCCGCATGCACCTTGCCACCCACCCCACCCGCTACAGCAAGCAAGGTGAACCCCAAGAATAGAATTATGTTTTTCAACAACTGTTCTCCCGTCTCTGGCTACAGCAGTCAAACATCGCTCTCGTCAAAAATTTGCAAAAAAAGTTATCTCGATTACCTGACGGATGGGCCCTTGTCGCCCGCAAGTTCGCTGCAACGCGACAATTCCCCCTGATATTGTGCTGGATTGTGACACCAAACCGACACGGATTCAACCACAACACCAGTATGGATATATTGCCAAAAAACACATAAGAATTAAGGGATTTGCATATCTCAACCTCTTGGTTCTCTTTCCACACCAACCATAACAGATTGAACCAGTGAGAAATGTTGTGGCCCAAGAATTCCCGCAGAAAAAACCTGCTTTAAATCTGTGTAAATCAACATCGGTTAAGGAAGCCACTGCTTATCTCCCCGCCTCCGACGATAATCCGATACACGCATTTTTTGTGCGTGATTTCAGAGACTTATCTTCAAAAACTATATTTTTTTCACATAGGCTTTGTGGTATAAATATGCCGTCAGCTGAAATTTAACCTTGCTGAAACAGATCCGTCCCTCAACTTGAGGGCCACTCGTTGGTCGGGATCAGCAACGATCAAAAAACAAGGGCACACAGTATGAACATTACTCGGTTGATTGCCGCGCTGTTTGGGGTTGTCTTGTTTCTGCCTGCACTTTCATCC
Organism: uncultured Chromatiales bacterium; assembly: GCA_964557025.1. Lineage (GTDB taxonomy): Bacteria > Pseudomonadota > Gammaproteobacteria > Thiohalospirales > Thiohalospiraceae > DRMK01. The sequence continues at coordinate 82,060 of CAZKYF010000014.1, forward strand.
GCCTTCGAGGATGATGAATCCTGCTTGATGTGTCACAAATACCCCAAGATGGGGCGGGTTACCGAAGAGGGAATACAGAAATCCTATTATGTGATGCCCGACGTATTCTCTCGAACTGTGCATCGCAACGTCCCTTGCCGAGATTGCCACAGCTATATCAAGGAGTTGCCGCACAAGCCTGTCAAGGAAGGGGTGAGGTGTGACAGCGAATGCCACTCCATAGAAAACCCCTCCACTGGAGAGCCTTTCAGTCATGCGCCCATCTACAATACCTACAAGGAGAGTGTGCATGGTCGAGAAAAGCTGGCAACAGGTCCCGATGCCGACAAACCCTACTGCATTACCTGTCATACGAATCCGCTGTACAACGAAGCGGAAAAAGCTCCACCCAAAGAGATTGTGGACCGCTGCGTGGTCTGTCATGAGGATGAGGCATTCGCCACCAAATGGTACAACCACACCAGCCGCCGCATCCGTGAGGTGAAACGCTCGTCTCAGGAGATTGTCGAGCTCTGCTCCTCCTGTCACGCCGATGAGGAGTTCATCGAGAGACGACTGAGGCTGGCGGCGAAAGAAGGGAGAGAACTTGGCCGCAAATTCCCTTACGCCGCTGTCGCTTACCAAAACAGTTTCCACGGCAAGGTAACCAAGTATGGCTATACTGACGCTGCCAACTGCCTGAACTGTCACGCGTCTCCCAAGAATTACTATATGAGCGTGCATGAACTCTTTCCTTCCCGGGATGCACGAGCGCCTACCAATAAGGCTAACCGGGTGGAGACCTGTCGCCAATGTCACAAGACGGCCGACGAGAATTACGCCGCTATCGATCCCCACCCCACTCACCATAAGGAAGACAACAAATTCAACTACTATGCCGAGATCATCTACGGCATAGTTGGGGATCTTGCCCTGTTTGGACTCGTGGGCATGGCCATGTTCGAAACCTTTGGCCGTATGCGTGACGGCGCGAACTGGATACTGAAAAACGGTACCAGCTGGCGTCGCGCACGGAGCAGGCGCAGAAAGAAGAAGTTGCAGTAGATCGTGCCAAACTGGATTTATACCCCGAAATCATGAGGACAATAGCCGAATGAAACTGTCCAGAGATGCAAGTGCCGTACTCGAGACGAGTATGCGCCAAAACAAGATATCAGCAGAGGTTTGTCAAGAGCTCGAGGAGCTGGTGGCGATGATGCCCGATGACAAGAAGCTGATCTACCAGAATGTGGACTCCAATCCGGTTGGAGATCTGCACCGCTACTCGGTCCACATCCGTATCCAGCACCTGATAACCTTTACGACATTTCTGCTACTCGCATTTACCGGTCTTCCTATCCACTACAATGAGGCCTTCTGGGCAATTCCACTGAACAGTGTGTTGGGAGGGCTGGAAGTAACGCGCGTCATTCATCGCACCCTTGCACTTATCTTTGTGGTTGCGATGGTATATCACGGGCTAACACTGCTTTTAGGAACCATGCGAAAGATCTCGGCCGGTAAGTTCGACATCCGGCAAACCATTATTCCCTTGATGAAGGATGCCCGGGATTTTTCGGCAGATATGGCTTATTTTGCGGGCAAGAGAGCCAATCGCCCTGATATGGACAAATTCATGTACAAGCAGAAAATCCACTATTTCGCCGCTGCTTTTGGTAATACGGTGATGGTGGTATCTGGCTCCAGCTTCCTGTTCCCCGAGTTTTGGAACAGCATTCTGCCGACCGAATACGCCTCGCACTGGCAAGAGATGATGCGTCTTTCCCATCCCCATGAGGCACTGCTGGCATTGCTGGTCATCGCCTTCTGGCACTGGTACAACGTGCACTTGGCGCCCGGGCGCTTCCCCATGCAATGGACCTATCTGACTGGGAAGTTAACCCGGGAACATCAGATTGAAGAACACTTCATCGAGTATCTTCGCAATTTAGTGGAGCTTCCAGAGGAACGCCAGTACATGCGCGAAAACCTGATCAAACGAGGCTTGGCCGTTTCAGAGCCCGTTCGCAACCGGGTATTCGAGGAGTATCGCAAAACTATTTCGATGAATACCCCAGAAGAGGGAGCCTTGGCTGAGGAACCAGGCAGATGATGCGTCCGCTGACAACCGGACAAAAGATTATCGCTTATGCCTCACTGGTCTTCATCATCTTCTGGATCGCATTCGGTATCTTCGCCATTAGCTTGATACTGACCAGAGGCTGAATCTCAAGCATATACGAGAAGGTTTGTTATGAATCAGACAGTAGAACTCGATGCAATATTCATAGGGCTCGCTGTGGTGTTGTTTGTGTTTTTCGCCATTGCGGTGCTCATCATCATCGACCACAAAGCGAAGATACCCGGCCCGGAGACTGACGATCTGTTCAGTGTTTCCGGCATACGTCATGGCCATCCTGTGTGGGCCTGGATGGTCTCTTTCTTTCTTTGGTTCATCATCGGAAGCCTGTTGGTCATCATTAGCTACAACCTTACCAAAGGCCTTTTTACCTATGGAAAAAAGGAGGAGCAGACATTCCTCAGCAAAGTAGACAAAGAGGCAAGGGCGGAGCGGCTGCGCCATTTCCACAATTCTCCTGAAGAAGCGCCCTATTCGAAAGGTAAGCAGCCGGTTTGCTATTACTGTCATGGCGAGTTCCCCCACGCCAAGAAACCCATGGTCCGCACCTTGCTCAACATGCACACCCAGTTCATAGGTTGCATGACTTGTCACACCGACAGTAAAAAGATCCCTGAAAAGCAACTGGTACTCAAGTGGCTGAACTACTCAGGAATTCCAACCACCGGTAAGCCATTTGGCACCGATACAGACCCTGTTACCGGTGAACTGATCAAAACGGATGACTACTTCTCCAAGATCGTACCTTACCGGAGAACTCCAGATGGGCGGGAAGAGCTGCTGGAGATTACGGAAGACAGTGATGAAGCGAGGGAATTCATCGCGGTTCGCGGTAATCTGACTACCCAACAGCAAGGAGCCATCAAAAAGATGTTCCATGCGCTGGTCAATCCAGTGGGCCGTTTTTGCACACGTTGCCATGCGCCGGAGACAGAAAGCTATATTCCGTTTCGGGAGCTTGGCTTCTCTGACAAACGGGTCACGGCGCTCACCAACCTGAACATTGTAGGGCTCGTACAGAAGTACAAGGAATTCTACATCCCCACCATATTCCGAGGCGGAATGACCAAGGAAGAGCAGGAAATTCTGTTGGGCAAAGAGAGGCCAGCACCTGAAATAGACGAAGAGTTGCTTGACGATCCACGTGCTTGGTGGCGTAAAACCTATGACAAGCAGCAATAATCTTCAATAAAGGATACAATATACAGGCGCAGCGGCCTTGCTCGTCGTTGCGCCTGTTTTTTGTCCAGGAATAGGCAACCGGAACGAGCATGGGTTTATCGCTTGCAAGGTATCTTTTCTCATTGGCGGCAATATTGCTGCTCTGCCCTTCCAGCCAGGCGGCAAGTATTCCCACCAAGGCGGTCAAACATCTTTTCGACATAACGGATAGCAGCTCAGGCACCCTTTTGCTACCCACGGATGTCGCTATCGATCGGAAAGGCCGCATCTACGTGGTGGACAGCGGAAATAATCAGATTGCTGTTTTCAGTTCAAACGGTAACCCCCTTTCTACCATTTCAGGTAAAGGGTCAACACAAGGCAAACTGCGTGATCCTATTGGTATCGGCTTTGATCAGGCCGGACTGCTCTATGTTGCAGATGCGGGTAACAAACGAATCCAGGTCTTTGATGACGGAGGACGGTTCCGGTTTGGTTTCCAAGTGAGAGAGGGAGGCAATCTAGTAAAACCTATAGACGTGGCCGTTTCTCCCAAAGGAAACATCTATGTCACAGGCAACACCAATCACAAGGTGATGGTATTCAACCGGTCCGGAAAGTTGCTGAAGGCGTGGGGGGGGGAAGGAACCAGTGACGGACAATTCCGCTACCCGGGGACCTTGCTTATTCGTAATGGCCTAGTCTATGTGGTGGATGTATTAAACACCCGAGTGCAGGTGTTCGAACTATCAGGGAGATTCCGTTTCAATATTGGCGAATGGGGCGTTTCTCCCGGACAGATGTTCCGGCCCAAAGGGATTGCCTTGGATAGCCAGGGAAGGAGCTACGTAACCGACAGCTACATGGATCTCATTCAAGTATTCAACGCACCCTATCGTTTTGCCTACGTCTTGGGCAACAAAGGCAAGATCCAGAAATTCACTACCCCGGCCGGGTTGGCAATTGACTCTGGCAATCGTATGTATGTTACAGAAATGCTGAAACACAAGGTGTCTGTTTACCGCCTGCCATGAAGATAGAACGCCTGTCTCACTCTGCTCCCTGGCTGACCAGGTCCATACTACCGGCTCTTCTCCTTGCGCTGCTGTTTTTACTATCCAGTGGGGTAGCTCTGGCCAGCCGTGATATCTCCCCCAATAGGGAATGCTCCATTTGCCATGTCATGTGGCTGACCGATTTCACACGCAAGGGCGCAGCAACCTTGATTCCCTACGATCCAAAGCCGGTGGTCGATACTGGAAAGCAAGATGTCGTCAGTACCGAACGCATGTGCTTCTCCTGCCATGATGGATTCGTCCTTGACTCGCGCTTTGCTTGGGCGAAGCGTGAACATTTTCATCCGGTAGGTATCAAACCACCAAAAGAGATCGAGATCCCAACCCTTGATGGGAAAACCGTCTTCCCGATGAACGAGGAAGGGAAGATTTACTGTGGTACCTGTCACAGTGCTCATGGGGTGGATTGGGAAAAGGAGAAGTTCTCCCCCGTTTTTCTGCGCGTCAAGAATGTCAATTCCAGTCTCTGTCTCGCTTGCCATATCGACCGGGCCACCGGCACAAAAGAGGGCAACCACCCGATGTTCAAAAACATCGAAAGGGTTGGGAAGGTTCCTGAAGAATTGCGCGAGGCTGGATCCAAATTTGGCGGGAGACGCCATAACAAGGTGATATGCCAATCCTGCCACCGTATACACGGCGCTGCGGACAAGAAACTGTTGGCAGTCGACAAGCACGAGCTGTGCACCACTTGCCACAGAAACAAAAAAGGGGTGGACGGAACCAAACATGATGCTGCCATCATGTCCAAGAAAGGACTGTTGCTGGAACCAGACACGGGACTTTGCACCGCCTGCCATAAGCCTCATTTCGGGAACGGCCCTCGAATGTGGGCCTGGGAACTAAAAAAAGGAGAAAACCGGATCACGGCGATGTGCCTGAGCTGCCACAATCCCAAGGGAGTGGCCAAGAAAAAGGTGATCAGCAAAAAACACACCCATCCTATCGGGGTTTCCATCGAGAAGGTGGGCATCTCTGCCACCGGCACGAAGTGGAAGGCGGTCGATGAAAAGCTTTATCTAAAAGATCCGTTGATCCCCCTTCCCCTCTATGACAGATATGGAAACCGGGTATCCAAGGGGGGACAGGTAGTTTGCACCACCTGCCATGATCCCCACAACTGGTCCACGCTGCCACCTGCTCAGCGCCCCGATCCTTTGGCAGAAGGGGATGGGAAAGGCAGTTTCCTGCGTATTCCTTTCGACAGGAAGGCCACTCTGTGCACAAACTGTCATGTAGACAAATCCATGGTAGCCTATTCCAAGCATAATCTGCGCATCTCTTCGCCAGAGCATGCGGGCAAGACCAGCGGGGGCGGATTGTGTGGCGATTGCCATAAGCCCCATGAAGGAACCGGCCCTAACCTTTGGGCAAGGAAATTCGGGCCGGGCAACGACACCATTGAAAAGATGTGCAGGGACTGCCACCAGAAAGGTGGAATCGCCGAAAACAAGCTCACTGGAGAAAACTTTCATCCAGTGGGCGTCGACATTGGGCGCCTTGTCTATAACCCAGAGCCCGATCTCCCCTTGTTCAGCCGAAGCGGCAAGCTGGGTTATGGTCAAGGACGTGTCAGCTGTGGCACTTGTCATAATCCGCACCAGTGGAATCCCCGTGACCCGGCTGATCTGGAAGGCGCTTTCCCTGATGTGGAAGGAAATGGACAAAACAGTTTCCTGCGGATCCCAGCAGCTCCAGGAGAAAACCTTTGCGTGGAATGCCACACTGATAAACGCTTCATCAAAGGGACCGATCACGATCTCAATGTAACCGGCCCAAATCAGCCCAACGCCGCGGGCGATACCGTCGACAAGACCGGCATCTGTGGCCAATGTCACATGGTTCATAATGCCCCCAACCGGCTACGCTTGTGGGCGCGCAAACTAGGGCCGGGTAAAAATCCGCAGGAACAACTCTGTCGAAGCTGTCATGACAAAGGAAAATTTGCAGGCAACAAGCTTCCACCCCACATCACTCACCCCGTTGAAATTCGCGGGATCAGCATGCGAGGCGGTCAACCGACGAAGGGTAAGAAAGGCCATCGCCCGGTCTTCGATGACCAGGGACATGAAGCGCGATCCGGGGTAATAACTTGTCCCACCTGCCACAATCCGCACAAATGGAGTGATATCAGACCTCGGCCTGGCCCAGGCAGGAATATGGAAGGAGATGTTCGCAATAGCTTCCTGCGGGATCCCCGCAACGTGGATCTTTGCGCCAACTGTCATGGTATGGACGCCATTTTCCGTTTTAAGTACTTCCATGCCAACGCCTCGAGGCGCAAGCATCGGCTATATGAATAGCGTAAATCGGGTTTCCGGAGCCAACCCAGCCATCTCCGGTAACAATATAGGTGTGGTATTCAGGGATTTACTGTAACGCCTTTCCGGGCAAAGCGGGGATTTCGTTTGCCTTGATCATTTATCTTTCAAGGCCAATACCAGATCCATAACATTGGTTCCTGTCGGGCCCGTGCGGATGAGATCCCCGCTTGCCTCGAGGAAGCTCCCGGCATCCGCATGGACCAACCTCTCTACCGCATCCATTCCCTGCTGACTACCCCGTGCGATAGTGCCCCCATCCACCAACGCACCTGCATCCCTGGTAGGCCCATCCGTTCCATCTGTTCCTGCCACCAATAACAGAACAGAATCATCCCCCGCCAGAAATCGAGCAGCGGCCAGGGCGAGGCTCTGGTTCCTTCCTCCCCTTCCAGGGAAAGGAGGCAGCTTTATCGTACTTTCCCCTCCCCAGACATACAGTCCCGGCGGCCCTTGCTGCACTTCCTGGGCAAAATGGTGCGCCAACTGTAAAACATCCCCCTGAAACAGATGGGAATGGGAATAAACGTCCAAACCCGCAGCCTTTCCTGCTTCCGCTGCGCCCTGTATCGCCATTTGGCAATTGGCGACGATCTGGTTCTCAATGGAATCAAAACATGACGCCTCTGTAGAAGGCGGGGAAGGCGCCAGATCGGCTTTCTCCCGCAGCCAAACAGGAAGCCGTTCAAAGAGAAGAGACCCATCATCAATGCTAGGTGCCAGCAGGCCGGAACCAATAACAGCAGGATCGTCATCCACCACATCGGAAATCATCAGGTTCAGTGTAGAACGACCCTGCAGGCGCTCGGCCAAACGTCCCCCCTTAAGACATGAGAATCGCTTACGAACCATATTCATCATGCCGATATCCAAACCCGACGCCAGCAGCCACCGATTCATCTCGCGCAACATCTTCAGATCGAATCCTTCCGGAAGACTTTCCACCAGCGAAGAGGTCCCACCCGATATCAAGAAGAGAAAAAAAGCACTTGGTGGAGCGGTGTCGATAAAGGCCAACAGCCGCTTTCCGGCTTCAAGGCTGTTTTCATCAGGGACAGGGTGATCCGACTGAATGCACCCAAAAGGTAGCCCCTCCTCTGCGTATCCTTTCTTTGTAATGACCAGGCCCTGAACAACCTGTGGACCAAGAGCCTCCTGTGCTCCCCTTGCCATGCTGGCAGCAGCCTTGCCGATGGCAACCAGATACACCTCTTCATGCATGGGGCGGCGCTGCAAATAATCCCTCACCACTATTTGACCATCAACCGAGCGCAAGGCTGCCGCATAGAGGCCAAGCAATAATTTTCTTGAATCCGGGTTCACCACACCAAGAATCCCTTCCTGCCCTTCCCCGTATCTCAGCTTCTGTTTTCTCCAATCACCACGTTATAGACAACATTGGCGGCACTTCATCTTGAGCCTTAATAAAGCCCTCCAAGGGTGTAAAGCCCAAAAAATCCGTGATACACCGGGGTTGGATCCTTTCAATAGGCCTTCCCCCTGCCTATGGTTCTTCATAACAATAAAAAAAACCACGGCAACAGACGCTGCCGTGGTTTCAACGGTCAGTATGATATCGAACGTCTATTTCTTGAGGATATGCAGCTCCACACGACGGTTTTCAGCCCGCCCCTGCGGGGTGCTGTTGCTGGCCACCGGATTGGCCGGGCCATATCCCTTCGCAATCAGATTTTCTGCTATCACACCCTTAGTTATCAAATAGCTGCGAACCGCCTTGGCCCGTCGATAGGAAAGCCGTTCGTTGAAGGCCCGTGAGCCGGTATTATCGGTGTAGCCTGCCACCTCAACCACCATATTGGGATACTTGCGTAGCGTAGCCGCTACTTCGTCAAGAATCGCAAGAGATTCCGGCAACAACCGGTCAGAACCGCTCGCAAAATTGACGCCGTGCAAAATCACCATTTCGGGGATCTCACACCCCTTGGTGTCCACCTTGATACCTGCCGCGGTGTTTGGACACTGGTCCTTACTGTCCACTACACCATCTCCATCGCTGTCCAGCTCACAGCCCCGCTCATCAACCTTTGCACCAACAGCGGTTCCAGCACAAGAATCCTTGTCATCCGGCACACCATCCCCATCCGTATCTACCACCACGGGCGCTGGCACAGGCGCCGGTGCTGGAGCCACCTCCGGCTCAGGGGCCGGCTCAGGCTCGGGCTGGGGTAGCGTACCGAAAGGAATCGCCAATCCCAGATTCACTACAACGTCTTCAAATCGCTCATGGGATTCTCCTCCCGGGACGGTTCGATCGTCCTCATCCACACGATAGCGCGCATCAAGACGCAGCTGAGTACCACCCTGGGTCAGCTGGCGGAAAAAACCGAAACCAACGTTTGCCATCGGATTGGTATTATTGTTATCCCCGGCAAAGGCGGTATTCATGGCTCCGGCACCGATAACCAAATATGGGGCAAACGCGGGACTGCGGGTAAAGAAAAACAGACCATCGATCAGAACACCCGCCTGCTCATACTTGTTGTCAGTGTCGGTTTGCTCCAAGACATCACCAACAAGGCTAAACTCCATGTTCCAGCGTTCGCTGACCGCCTTACCAAAACCAAGCTGCAATCCGCCATTATCGTCAGCCAACCGGTCCTCATCAGCACCGATATAGGAGATAGCCGGAATAAGGTAGGTTCGACTGTCCACGTCAGCAGCCACCGCCGTACCGAAAGAAACGGCCGCCAAGACCATAGCGGGCAATGTATGCAGCACTCTCTTGTTCATCTAATTGTCACTCCTGAGTCGTTGTTTTCCATTTTTGGCGCATTCTGCACCCGCCCGTTGCAGGGGAGATACATTTGAATAGCCGCGCATACTATACAATACTCTGAGATAATCGACCAAAGAGGATGTTGTGACCGGGCCACAGCCAGTGGTACGCTCCACACTTGAGACAGAAAAGGCGACTTTTTCATGAAATCAAGCATGACAAGGCTGTACTGCCTTATACTGACCATTGCGCTCCTGCTCATGGGGTGTGACGGCAACGATATTCCGCTATTTGGGCCCGAAGAGGGGACAGAAGAAACCACATACAGTGGGCAGTTTCTCGATAGTGTAGTAACCAACCTGGACTACCGAACAGCTACCCAAACCGGAACGACCGACGGGGCGGGGCGCTTCTCTTATCGGGAAGGGGAAACCGTCACCTTCTCCATTGGCGGTGTAATCCTGGGGACGGCAAAAGGACAACCAATCATTACGCCAGTCAACCTCATCACCAACGGTAGCAGCAGTACGCCAGCTGTACAAAACATTGCCCGCTTCCTTCTTGCCTTGGATGGCGATGACAACCCCCGCAATGGAATCAACCTCTCTTCGGATTTGAAAACTGCCGCTGCAGAGTGGGGGGAAGTCGACTTCTCTGCCGCAGATTTTGCAACCGAGGTCGGCGCACTGCTTGATGCCGCTGGCAGTGTCGAAGGGCGCACAGTCACCCTCCCTTCTGCCAGTGAGGCCAGATATCATTTGGAGCAAACCATCTACTGCGCCTATGGAGGAGCATTCAGTGGCACCTTTACCGATCCCGCCGGCTACGATGGTGAGTGGATAGCCTTGGTGGATACCAGTAACGGGGGAATCATCGGGACCCTCAGGGCAACGAACGGTGCTTCTTTTCAGATGAATGGCAACTTTTTTGCTGACGCAGCCGGAACCTTTTCGGTAGATATCTACCCACAGAACACTCTCACCCGCTGGCAAGGAAAGCTCACTTCCTCCGGTCGTCTGCTGACAGACTCAGGTAATGCATCCGGCAACAGAGAGATGGCAGAACTCCCGGAAGGTAGTACCCAGGGAACACTATTCAAAGGCGCCCTCGCCAGGGGAACCCAAGATGAAATAACCGACATCTATGCGCTAACCTTTGCGATCAACGGATCCAACATCATTGCCATAGCCTACAGCTTGACCAGCAACGTTTACGTCGATGTCCAAGCAGTATCGATCGATGCGGACAGGGTCCAGCTGACCGTGGATGGAATCAACCTGATTGCTGGCGGCATAGAAAATGGAGACTATGTCACCATCAGCGGCATACAGGGCAATGAACAGATTGGAGGAACTGCCTGTCAATCCCCTTGATCACCATGCGTAGCGAATCGTTGCGCTGAGATAGCGGCTCAGATAGCCGAATTCCGAGTCAGCCCCCCCAATCTCGAGGGATACTCCCCAGGTGGAATCGATATCCCACTCGACAAGGCCGGCTGCTGTCAGATATGTGTCTTCGTTAACAGCAGAGAGGCTTGAACCGAGTCGAGTTCCCAGAGCCAGGGGAGAACGGGGAACATAGTAGGTGATTCCAAACCGGGTTTGGCTACGGTCGAGTCCCCACGCCATATTGAGTGCGCCTTGGGAAAACAACAGCTCCGCCAACCTGGGATAGCGTTCGATACGGGTAAGGTCCTCACTGTAATCCTCAATACGATGGGACAACATCAATCCCCACTGTGAAAAACCGAAATATCCGATCCCCAACTCGATCCCCTGACTATCCAGATCTATTTCTGTTATATCCCGCCAGCGCCGTACCTGGTCCGCGGTGAACAGTGTGATGGAACGAAAATCGGGCGCAAACGAAAACATCCAGAGATCCCGAAACAAAACAAAATCCACGCCAACCTGTTCTGTTCGAAAGGCATCTTTCTGCTCACGAAGCTGAAAGCGAACCGCTACGGAAAAATCTCTTTCCGGATCAGAGCCCAGTCCAATCCCCAATGACGTAGTGTCGGCAACATTTTCTCCACCCCGTAACACGCCACCCGCCAGCCAGAGCCGTAGCCGGGAAGGAAGTGCCTGGTCCAGGCTTAGATAGATATCCTGCTGGCCGCTGTCATCCCCCAGCAGTTCGACCGTCAGAGAAGAAGGCAGAGGGGACGGCCAGCCCGTATCGGCCAAAGCGGGCGTCAGGACACCAAGGAGTGCGACCGCTACGCTCCAGCCTCCAAGGGTTGACAGTAATAAGACATGTCCCAACCACCGTTTGGTACATCCCCTTTCTCCACGGCGATGACCGGTCTCAGAAGCGGGTAACTGCCGTCCCACCAGGCGCGATCTCCATTATCGTTTGCAGAACCAGTGGAGGGCCGCTTCGTTTAAGGACCTTGCTGATGGCCTCGGTCTCTCGGGGGCTCTCACCAGGAAAACCACCCACCCGCTCGAATAGAGAACGGCGCAGGAAAAGCCCCTGCTCTCTGATCGCAACACCACGCAGACGGGAACGCCAGTTGACAGGCAATCCGGCAAACCAGGAATAAAGGCGATTACCCGAGAAGCGCACAGAGAAGCATCCCCATTGAGAGCTTCCTTCTGCCAATGCGCCCAGAATCTGCTGATCCGCCTGCTCGGGAAGCAGACAGCCAACATGAAGAAACAACAGTTGTTCTCCCCAGGCATGGCGAACGCCGAGATTCATCTGTCCCGCCAGCGAACAGGCTCCCTCCACTGTCTGATCCACAAGCCCCTCGATTAGCTCGATGATTTTACGAGGTAATCTATCATGTACCACTACTACTTCATGGCCAGCGGCACGCGCAGATTGCGTGGTCAACAAGGTGGGAAGAGGATTACCTGCATTGTTGGGTAATGGAAGGATGATGGAAAGCTGCTGTTCTGGCTTCCGATACGGAGGTTCGAAAGGGGTTTGCTCCCTTCCGGAGGGTTTCTGCTGCCTCGGCAATACCCGAATCCGGCGTAACGTACGTGACTCAGCTGCGGCCATAAAGCCGGGAGATGTGTGAAAGACGTGAGGAGAGATCAGCATCCACCTGTTCCCACTGGAAACGCCACCGCCAGTTTCCCTCCGTTGTTCCCGGCGTGTTCATGCGGTGCTCACTCCCAAGCTCGAGGACATCCTGCATAGGCAACATGGCAAGACAGGCTACCGAAGCCAATGTGGCCCGAATCAGCGGCCAAGGCATCTCTTCCCCCGGACAACCGAGATAATCCAGAAGATGCGCCTTCTCTCCTTCGCCCAATGCACGATACCAGCCGAGCGTGGTATCGTTGTCATGGGTACCGGTGTAGACCACCGACCGCTTCTCATGGTTGTGAGGAAGATAGGGATTGGTAGCATCCCCCCCAAAGGCAAACTGCAGGATCTTCATTCCCGGCAATCCAAACCGATTCCGCAGGGCCTCAACCTCTGGGGTAATCACTCCCAGATCCTCGGCCACCAACGGCAGCGCATGGAAAGCATCGTAAAGTGCCTTCAGCAACGCTTCACCAGGCACCTTGACCCAACGTCCCTCGATTGCGGTTTTCGCTCCTCCGGGGATCTCCCAGCAGGCCTCAAAACCACGGAAGTGGTCGATTCGTACGAAATCAAACAACTCGAGCTGGGTACGCATACGTCCGATCCACCACTGGAAGCCGTCCGCTTGCATCCGATCCCAGCGATAGAGAGGGTTTCCCCAAAGTTGGCCGGTAGCGGAGAAGTAATCGGGAGGAACTCCGGCAACAGTCAACGCATGACCGTGCTCGTCAACAGTGAAATATTCCCGATGAGCCCATACCTCCGCGCTATCATAGGCAACGAAAATGGGCATATCCCCAAACAGCAAAACACCGTGTTGCTGGGCATAAGCCCGCAACTCATGCCATTGTTGAAAAAACAGATACTGCTGAAACCGGACCGTATCGATCTGCTTCCCCAAACGGCTTCGCGCTTCGTCAAGCGCAGCCGTCTCCCGATCACGCAGCGGCTCCGGCCACTGGGACCACGCCTTCCCACCCTGTTCCTCACGCAATGCCATATAAAGGGAGAAATCGTCGAGCCAGTCGGCATGCCGGGCGACGAATGCCTCGAGCTGTTCCCTCTCCTCCTGGGAAGCCCGCTGCTGAAACCCCTCCCACGCCTGTTCCAGGCATGAGAGACGATAGCGGGCAGCAGAAACCGCATCTCCCTTTTCAGGGAGCTCAAGCCACCCCCTTCCCTGCAACCATTCCAGACTGATCAACAACGGATTTCCCGCATGAACCGACAAGCACTGGTAGGGTGAGCCGTCGTCATGGGTGGGTCCCAACGGCAACACCTGCCATACCGAAAAGGCACTGGCAGACAAAAATTCGATGAAACGATAGGCCTCTGCACCCAGATCGCCGTTTCCGACACCGCCGGGAAGTGAAGTGATATGAAGCAGCAGTCCTGCGCGCCGCCTGTCGGTAAGATTTTCGTGAAGCACTATGCCGGTATCCGCCTAGCGAACATAATGGACCTGTTGTCCCAACATTTCGGGGATCACCAGCACCACCCCTCCTTCACTGACATAAAAACGCCTTTCATCCTCCTCCCGATTCTCCCCGATGACCATACCGTCGGGGATGATGCAGTTTTTATCGATGATGGCCTTGCGAATGCGGCAATTCTTTCCAATGCTCACATCGGGCAGGATAACGGAGTCTTCGATGTAGGACCAGGACTCCACCACCACATTGGAGAAAAGCAGCGAACGGCGTACCGTCGCACCCGATATGATACATCCTCCTGAGGTAATCGAATCCACCGCCATTCCACGGCGATCCTCGTCGTCAAAGACAAATTTTGCTGGCGGAACCTGGCGTTGGTAGGTCCAGATGGGCCAATCCTTGTCATAGAGGTTTAGCTCGGGAGTCACGCTGATCAGCTCCAAATTGGCCTTCCAATAGCTATCCACCGTTCCTACATCACGCCAGTAGCTTTGCCCTCCAGTGGAGGAATCGGCAAAAGGATAGGCAAACACCCGATAGGTGCCAAGTAGCTTGGGAATGATATCCTTGCCGAAATCCCGGCTAGAGCCAGGGGTATCCGCATCCTTGATCAGCTGCTCGAAGAGAAAATCGGTGTTGAAAATATAGATTCCCATGGAGACCAACGCCACATCTTCAGTACCGGGCTTGGGCGTTGGATTGGCTGGTTTCTCCTCGAATGTCACAATACGGCTCTCTTCATCAATACCCATGACACCAAAGGCGCTTGCCTCCGCAAGCGGCACTTCGATGCACCCGACAGTGATATCGGCCTCTTGCTCCACATGAAAAGCCAGCATGGGACCGTAATCCATCTTGTAAATATGGTCCCCTGCAAGAATCAACACGTGATCGGGATTATGGCGGCGTAGGATATCCAGGTTTTGATAAACTGCATCTGCGGTACCGGCATACCAAGACGCCTCGATCCGCTGCTGTGCCGGTAACAGCTCTACAAACTCTCCGAAGTCACCACGCAACGACCCCCACCCCTGCCGGATATGGCGAATCAGGGAGTGCGCTTTATACTGGGTCAGCACCCCGATACGCCTGATCCCCGAATTGATACAGTTGGACAATGGAAAGTCGATGATACGAAACTTGCCGGCAAACGGCACTGCGGGCTTTGCCCGCCACATGGTGAGATGCTTGAGCCGGGATCCCCTTCCTCCCGCAAGGATCAGGGCAAGCGTGTTACTGGTGAGACGACTGACAAAACGTGACTGCTGGCGGTTGAATTGCATTACGCAATCTCCTGGCTGTTATAACCCCGGACGTTACACATTCCCCCCCTCCCCGATGAAACGTTTTGCGGCCCCAGTCACTCCGGCAACTGGTCAGTGGTCGAGTCCATGCCTCAATCCGTGTTAATCTTGTTACCCTCATGAGGAGGAATTCTGTTGTGGACGACCCCCGAAAACGAAACAATACAATAGCATTGGAGCCGAGCTTATTAAAGATCATTGAAGCCCGCCATCATGATCCCTTCTCCATCCTTGGCCACCACATCCAGGGCGAACGGGAAACGGTGCGGGTCTATCTGATCGGCGCGTCTTCGGTACGTATCGGAAAAAACGGACCGACACTGAAACGTATCAAGGAGACCGATCTGTTCGAGTGGAGCGGACCGGCCGGAACCGTTGATATCCCCTATCAGCTCCACTGGACAGATGGAAAAGGAGAAGAACATATCACCCTCGATCCCTATCAGTTCCCGCCGCAGATCTCCGAGTTCGATCTGCACCTTTTCGGCGAGGGAAGACATTGGCATATCTACAACATCCTTGGCGCCCATCCTGTCACGGTGGAAGGCGTCAGAGGAGTGCGCTTTGCTACCTGGGCACCCAATGCCGAACGGGTCAGCGTGGTGGGAGATTTCAACCAGTGGGATGGTCGGCGCCACCCGATGGCCGTACATGGCGCTAGCGGAGTGTGGGAGCTGTTCATTCCCGGATTAGAACCGGGGATGCTCTACAAATTCGAGATTCGCAATCGCGATAGCGGTGAGGTGTTGGTAAAAAGCGACCCCTATGGTCAACAGTTCGAGCTGCGCCCTAACACCGCAGCATTGATACGGAAGGAAGAGCCCTACTTATGGCAGGATGCAGACTGGCTCCGGCAGCGCGCTGAGGCAGACTGGCAGCACACTCCGATGGCGGTGTATGAGGTACACCTGGGCTCCTGGCGGCGGAACGGCGAGGGTGATTTTCTCAACTACCGGGAGGTGGCAATCCAGCTGGTGGACTATGTCCGCGAGCTCGGCTTCACCCATATCGAGCTGCTTCCAGTTACCGAACATCCGCTGGATGCCTCCTGGGGTTATCAAACCACCGGTTATTTCGCTCCCACCAGCCGCTTCGGCACACCTGACGAATTTCGTTTCTTCGTGGATTACTGCCACCAGCACGGTATCGGGGTCCTCCTCGACTGGGTGCCAGCCCACTTTCCCAAAGATGCCCATGCCATCGCCCGCTTCGATGGCACGGCGCTTTACGAACACGAAGACCCTCGCCGGGGAGAGCACCGAGACTGGGGCACCCTGATCTACAACTACGGCCGCAACGAAGTAAAAAACTTTCTACTGGCGAGCGCCATGTATTGGCTGGAGGAGTTCCATATCGATGGCCTCCGGGTGGATGCCGTCGCCTCCATGCTCTACCTGGACTACTCACGGGAAGAGGGGGACTGGCTCCCCAACATCTACGGGGGCAATGAAAACCTCGAGGCACTGGAGTTCCTGCGCGAACTCAATACCGTTATTCACGGCCAACATCCAGGCGCATTAGTAATCGCCGAGGAATCCACTTCCTGGCCACAAGTGAGCCGCCCGGTCTGGCTCGGTGGCCTAGGTTTCTCCATGAAATGGAACATGGGCTGGATGCACGACACCTTGCAGTACATGAGCAAGGATCCCATCCATCGCCACTACCATCACGATCAGCTCACCTTCGGTTTACTATACGCCTTTACTGAAAACTTCATGCTCCCCTTTTCCCATGACGAGGTAGTGCATGGAAAGGGTTCGATGCTCAACAAGATGCCGGGCGATGAGTGGCAGCGTTTTGCCAACCTGCGCCTGCTTTACACCTACATGTACAGTTATCCCGGCAAGAAACTGCTGTTCATGGGGAACGAATTTGGCCAAGGGGTAGAATGGAATTTCGCCCAATCCCTAGACTGGTATGTACTCGATTTTCCGCTTCACCAGGGAGTTAAAAAACTGATTGCCGATCTGAACCACTGTTACCGTGACGTCCCTCCCCTGCACCGTTACGAGTTCGAACAACAGGGATTCGAGTGGCTGGACTGCCATGACTCCGATCAGTCGGTACTCAGCTATCTGCGCAAGGATGACCATGGCTTCGTGGTGGTCGTACTCAATTTTACTCCGGTGGTCCGTCACAACTATCGTATCGGCGTCCCGACACCAGGCTATTACAGAGAGCTGGTAAACTCTGACTCCGCTCATTACGGCGGCAGCAATATCGGCAACGGGGGAGGCGTAAACAGCGAACCGATTCCTTGGATGGGGCAACCTCACTCCATCGAGTTGGTATTGCCGCCGCTAGCCGGGCTGATACTTCGACTGGCTTGAACATCCAACGTTGATCTCAGCTTAACCCGAGGCAAGCGGAGGATGAACTCCGTACGCTCTGCCGGTGCTAAACGAATACTGATGACAAAAAAAAGCAACCAACACTCACATAAAATACTGTTTGCCTCCAGCGAGGCCTATCCACTGATCAAGACCGGAGGCCTGGGAGATGTCTCTGGCTGTCTGCCCCCGGCACTCAAGGCGTTGCAACAGGACATCCGCTTGGTACTGCCGGCCTATCGGGAGATTCTGCTACGGGATGGAAAAATCCGAACCATTGCCCGTCTAACTCTCCCTTCCGGGCGGGTAAAGATTCTAGAACGATCGCTGCCGGGAAGTCGTCTCAAGGTGTGGCTGGTGGAGTGTCCCCCCTATTTTGATCGTCCCGGAAACCCCTATCAAGGTCCCAACGGGCTTCCTTGGCCCGACAATGCGGAGCGTTTCGCGCTCTTCTGCCACGCCATCTGTGCCCTGGCCCTGGATCAGGCAGGCCTGAACTGGCAACCCGATCTGGTGCACTGCAACGACTGGCAGACCGGGCTGGTTCCTGCCCTCCTCTCTCGACAGTCCGAGCGTCCCGCCACCCTGTTCACCATTCACAACCTGGCCTACCAGGGCCTGTTTCCGGAGAGTGTCTTCCCTACCCTGAATCTCCCTTGGGCCTTCTGGTCTCCCCATGCACTGGAGTTCTATGGTCAGCTCTCATTCATCAAGGGAGGATTGGTATTCGCCGATCGTATCAACACGGTCAGCCCCACCTATGCCAAAGAGATCCAAACCCCGGAGTTCGGCTGCGGCCTGGACGGGCTGTTGCGTTACCGGCGGAATCGCCTCAGCGGAATCCTCAACGGGATCGACAAGGGGTGGAATCCTGCCAGGGATCCGGCACTGGTCGAAAACTATTCGATCCGCAACCTGGAAGGAAAGCGGAAAAACAAGCTGGCTTTGCTGCGGGAATCCGGCCTGCCATCCAAGGGAAACCGCCCTCTGCTGGCCTTCATCGGCAGATTGGTGGAACAGAAAGGGATCGACCTGCTGCTGGAGATCCTTCCTCGGCTAAGGGAATTACCTGCACAGATTATCTTTTTGGGGAGCGGAGAAAAACGCTATGAAGAAGCTCTGCAACGACTTGCCCGAGATCACTGTGACGACATTGCCGTACACATCGGTTTTGACGAGCAGTTGGCCCACCGTATCGAAGCGGGTGCCGACATCTTTCTGATGCCATCTCGCTTTGAGCCTTGCGGACTGAACCAGATGTATAGCCTGCGTTACGGAACCCCTCCAGTCGTTCATCGAGTAGGCGGCCTGGCAGATACGGTGGTGGATACCACACCCGCAACACTGCAAAACGGAACCGCCACCGGCATCGTATTCGACCGCCCAGACGACGCCACCTTCATGGAAGCGGTCAAACGCGCAGTTTTACTTTACCAACAACAGGAGGGCTACTGGCGCCCATTACAGCAGCAGGGTATGCGCCAGGACTTTTCCTGGCGCCGCAGCGCACGCAGTTATCTGGAGCTTTACCAGCAAACCCTTTCAGAAAAGGCGGAGTCCGAAAGGGGCTGAACGGGCGGTACTCAACCTTTCTTTTTGGAACCGCCCAGGCACTCTTCCCGCCACAAACACCCCGGCTGGTCACAGGCGCCAGCCACCGCTGTTCCGAAACAGGGGAAATTCCCCTCACTACGCTGAATCTGGCGAATAATCTCCGCCTTGCTCATCCGGGAAGTCTTGACACCCCACTCTTTCGCAATCTTGCGAACCTCTTGCATCTTCATACAACAACTCCTCAATTTTCTTATTCGAAATATCGCAATATCGAAGAATTGCTAATATTCTTTAGGACAGGGTCTCATGGAAAGCAACCATTCTCCCGCCATGCTCAGAGAATATTGGCTCTAAACATTGAATCCAACTGGCCGAAGAGTAAAAGGATTCCGGGGTCACGACACCACGGAAATTTTATCAAATAAGGAGTTATGAAAATATGAAAATCGCACTGATCGGTCTAGGCAAGATGGGCGCCAACATGGCACGTCGTCTCTGTCGAGGAGGTATCGAAGTGGTGGGCTTCAACCGTTCCCGCCCGATTATCGAGCAGCTTGCACAGGAGGAAGGCATGATTCCCGCCGACAGCCTGTCCGACGCAGTGCAACAGCTTCCCTCTCCCAAGGTGGTGTGGCTGATGCTACCCAGTGGTGAGCCGACGGAGCACACCCTTGATGAACTCATCCCATTGCTGAGTAAAGGAGATGTTGTGGTTGAAGGAGGCAACTCCAACTATCACGATACCCAGCGCCGCGCCGCAAAGATGGCCGAGCATGGTATCGGCTATGTGGATTCCGGTACCTCCGGCGGCATCTGGGGCTTAAAGGAAGGCTACTGTTTAATGGTTGGCGGCACGAAGGATGATGTTGCTGCAGTGGAACCGGTCCTGAAGACTTTGGCTCCTGCACCGGATCGGGGATGGGCCCACGTGGGACCGGTGGGTGCGGGGCACTTCACCAAAATGATCCATAACGGCATTGAGTACGGCATGATGCAGGCCTATGCCGAAGGATTTGCCCTGTTGCGCGGCAAGGAAGAGTTCTCTCTGGATCTGGCGCAAATCACGGAGCTATGGCGACATGGCTCGGTGGTCCGAAGCTGGTTGCTGGATCTCACCGCTGACTTTATGCAAAAAGATCAGGAGCTCACGGAAATCGAGCCTTACGTGGCCGATTCTGGCGAGGGGCGTTGGACCGTCATGGAATCGGTGGATCAAGGGGTTGCCGCACCGGTCCTGACTCTTGCACTGCAGATGCGTTTCACCAGCCAGGATGACTATGGCTATGGCAACCGGGTGTTGTCGATGATGCGTAACGCCTTTGGCGGCCATTTTGTTGAGACCAAGGACAAATCGTCATGATGGAGCCCTGTACCTTCGTAATTTTCGGGGCTACGGGAAACCTGGCCCGAGTGAAATTGCTACCAGCACTCTACCACCTGGAGCAGGCTGGCCGGTTGCCGGAGGGAATGGCCATCCTGGGCTTTGGGCGCCGAGACTGGAGTCGAGAGGAGTGGAGCCGACAGGTGAGGGAGATCCTCGAACCCCGCGTCCGAGGAGAGTTCGACCAAGAAGTGTTCGAGCGCCTGAGCCGACGTCTCCATTTCTGTAACGGCGACCTAAGCGATGTCGAGTCATTCCGGCACCTGGCCGAGATGATCGAGGCAAACCCCGATCTTCCCAGAAACATCGCCTTTTACATGGCAATCAGCCCCGCCGATTACAAGGCCACCGCGCGCAATCTGGCTGCCGCGGGTCTCAACGAAGAGAAAGGGGGCTGGCGCCGGCTGGTGGTGGAGAAACCCTTTGGTTATGACCTGGAGAGTGCGCAGATCCTGGACAGCTGCCTGCATCGTCACTTCTCTGAGCAACAGATCTATCGAATCGATCACTACCTGGGCAAGGCGATGGTGCAGAACGTGCTGGTGTTCCGTTTTGCAAACCTGATGCTGGAACCGTTGTGGAACCGTAACTATATCGACCATGTCCAGATCACCCACTCCGAAAGCCTGGGAATCGCCGGACGCGCCCATTACTATGACGGTGCGGGCGCCCTACGGGACATGGTTCAGAGCCACCTGCTGCAAATGCTGGCGCTCGTGGCTATGGAACCGCCCGCTTACCTGGATGCAGAATCGCTGCGCGACGAAAAAGTGAAGGCGCTCAAATCCATCCGTCCTATCCCGCGCAACGCCGTCAACGCCCATGCTTTCAGGGCTCAATATGCTCGGGGGATGGTAGATGGCAAAGAGGTCTCCGGCTACCTGGAGGAGGAAGGAATCCCCGAAAACAGCACCACTGAGACCTACGCATCGCTAAAACTCTATATCGACAACTGGCGCTGGCGTGGCGTACCTTTCTATCTGCGTACCGGAAAACGCATGGCTCGTAACAGCTCAGTGATCGCCATCCGTTTCAAGAACCCGCCTCAGCAACTGTTTCGCAAAACCAGCATCGAAAAGCTGGAACCCAACTGGATCCTGCTCAGCATCCAGCCCCAGGAGTGTCTGCGGATCGAGTTACAGGTAAAAGAGCCAGGGCTGGAGATTCGCTCTCATACCACGCAGCTCGATGCCAGCTACTGCGGCCTCAGCAGCTATCAGATCGATGCCTATGAGGCGCTGCTGCTGGATGTGATGGAGGGGGATCAGTCCCTCTTTCTGCGTTATGACGAGATCTGCACCGCCTGGAAAGTGGTGGATCCCATCATCCAGGCCTGGTCGACGGAACGGGACTTCATCCATACCTATGCCGCCGGCACCTGGGGACCCAAGGACTGCCAGCGCATCTTCGACAACGAAGATCATTACTGGCGTAACACCTTTTCACCAGGGGAATAGAAACCTGCCGATCCAATCCAGCTATTACGCACCGTAAAAACGGACTGCAACGGCCCGGCTGCAAAGGCCAAAGCTCCCGAGGAGATGGCTGGTTCAAACCGATGGAACACAACAGCGGAGGCTGCCGAGCTCTCTGGCGCCTCCTGCACCGTCTCCCCCTGGCTGGAAAAAACCAGCCAACTCCTCATCGGGCTGTTGCGCGCCATGGACAGTTCATATAGCATTACGCGGCAGTACCAATCCAAAAAAAACAATAATACAAACCTACACCCCCTTTGCGGAATTTCGGACTAGAGGCAATCCCTGGCATCTGGACGGCAACCAATTCATGTGTGGAATAGCAGGTATACACAACCTTCATAAGCTGCCCCCTCCTTCGCAAGAAGAACTGGAGCCAATGATCACTCGGCTGTATCACCGGGGACCCGACGGCTACGGCTTCTATTCGGACGAGCGCACGGGTCTGGCCCACTCACGGCTGAGTATCATCGATCTCGAAGGGGGAGATCAGCCAATCCACAACGAGGATGACTCCATCCAGGTGGTCTTCAATGGAGAGATCTTCAACTATATCGAGCTACGTCAGGTACTTGAACCGCTCGGTCATCGATTCTACACCCGTTCAGACACCGAAGTGATTGTCCATTTATATGAACAGCATGGAGATCGGTTTGTAGAACACCTGAATGGCCAGTTCGCCATCGCACTCTGGGACAAAAGGCGGCAACGCTTGGTACTGGCCCGTGATCGTACCGGCATCCGACCACTGTTCTATTCACTCACCGGCGGCCGGATCTATTTCGCTTCCGAGGTCAAGGCACTGTTTGCACATCCGGCACTACGCAAGAGTCTGGACATCAATGTGTTGGGAGAGATCTTCACCTATTGGGCTCCCCTTCCTTCCCATTGCATCTTTGATGGAGTTGAAGCCCTCCCGCCGGGCCACCTGATGATTGTGGAAAATGGCCGGATAGACAAGAAACGTTACTGGGACTGGGAGTTTCCAGCCGAAATCCCAGACCAACGACCTGCCGATGAGCTGGCCGAGGAGCTAAGGGAATTGCTGATTGATTCGGTACGCCTGCGGTTACGCTCCGACGTTCCGGTGGGTGCTTATCTCAGCGGCGGCTTGGATTCATCGGTCACCACTTCGCTAATCAAACATTATACGGACGTGCCCCTGCGAACCTTCTCAGTTTCGTTCGAAGACGATGAATTCGACGAGAGCAGCTATCAGAAAGAGCTCGTGGATTACCTTGGCACTCATCACAGTCACGTTCTCTGCCGAAAATCGGACATCTGCGAACTGTTTCCCAGGGTTATCTGGCATACGGAATCTCCTATTTTGCGCACCGCACCGACTCCATTGATGATCCTTTCGGCAAAGGTACGCGAAGAAGGTTACAAAGTGGTATTGACCGGTGAAGGAGCAGATGAGGTGCTTGGTGGTTATGACCTGTTCAAGGAGGCAAAGATCCGCCGCTTCTGGAGCCGGTTTCCTGACTCAAAAATGCGCCCGCTGATCCTGGATCGTCTCTATCCCTACTTGAAAAATTCACCCATCGCAGCGCGAACTTACGCACAGCACTTTTTTAAACAGGGGATGGAGCTGTCTCACAAACCCTATTTTGGCCACACCTCACGCTGGATCACCACACAACGCAGCTGGCAATTCTTCAGCCCCGAAGTCAAAGAGGCATTGCAGGAGAATCGATCCTATGATGCCCTGGAAAAGCTGCTACCGGAAACCATCAACGACTGGAAACCGCTGAACAGGGACCAGTACATCGAGGCCCATACCTTGATGTCGGGTTATCTGCTCAGTTCTCAAGGGGATCGGGTAGCCATGGCCAACTCCATTGAGGGGCGATTCCCCTTTCTGGACCACCGGGTAATCGAGTTCGCCAACCAGTTACCGTTACGCTACAAGATTATGGGGCTCAATGAGAAATACCTGCTCAAGAGGGCGATGAGGGGGATCATCCCGGAGGTCATTCGCAGCCGCAACAAGCAACCATATCGTGCCCCTGACAGCCAGTCCTTTTTCCAAAACGGAAAACCCGCCGAATATGTTGGTTATCTGTTGGGCGGGGAGCGGATTAAACAGGCCGGTTACTTCGACAGCCGTGCGGTCGATCGGCTGATGAACAAATGCAGCAAAGGCCGGGCCATCGGGTTTGCCGACAATATGGCCTTCATCGGAATACTGTCGACCATGTTGCTCGATGAGATGTATATCCGCTCTTCCAGTAATGTCACTTTACCGGCGGTCCAGATAGCATAGTATTTCTGTTCAATGGCACTTCACACGGGAACATCATTACAATACCATTAGCAAAATATTATAAATTTCCCGGTCACCGCAGCAGGGTGGTCGGCAAACCCGGTTTTGCAACCAATTTAGTCAACCAAGAGGGGCGACAACCATGGCAGATGCCAAGACAGCCGTCAAAGCATATATTTCTGAAAACTTCCTGATGGGGCAGAGCGATATCGAGCTGGGAGACGATACTTCTTTTCTGGAGATAGGACTTTTGGACTCGACGGGTGTTATCGAACTGGTCTCTTTTCTAGAAGAGGAGTTCGGGATTCAGGTGGAAGATGATGAAATCACTCCGGAAAATTTCGACACATTAAATAGAATCTCTGCTTACGTGGAACGGAAATCCGCGCAGGTCCAAGTATCATAAAGGGGGGACCATGCCTTCATCAGCAACTCTGGGGAGCCATGTCTTCGAGTTCGATTGCGACAAGGAGATAGACAAGATCTGCAATGCATTGCGGCAGTACAATCAAAAGTATCGTCGCCGCGGTGCCGTCATTGCCATGTCGGGCGGTATCGACAGCTCAGTATCCGCTGCCCTTTGTACCATGGCATTCGGCGCAGACAAGGTACAGGCACTTCTTCTTCCGGAACAGGACTCTTCCGATAGCAGCTCCAGCCTGGCCGGTATGCTGGCCGAGCATCTGGGCCTCGACTATATTGCAACGGATCTCTCCCCCACCCTTGAAGCAATCGGATGCTATCACTGGCGCGATGAAGCCATTCGTAGCCTGTTTCCCGACTACCAGAAAGAATGGAAAAGCAAGATCGCCATCTCCGGAGGAGCGAAAGGCGGTTTCCACTATTTCCGCCTGATCGTTCAATCCCCGGGTGGTGAGCTGCTAGAAAAACGTCTCCCCCACAAAGCATATCTGCAGATTGTCGCAGCCACAAACTTCAAACAGCGAATCCGCAAAACCATCGAGTATTTTCACGCAGACCGGCTCAATTACAGCGTGATCGGAACACCCAACCGCGTCGAGTACGACCAGGGGTTCTTTGTTAAAAATGGTGATGGTTCAGCCGACATCAAACCCATCGCCCACTTATACAAGACCCAAGTGTACACCCTGGCCCGGCATATGGGGTTACCCGAGGCGATTTGCAATACCACCCCGACAACCGACACCTACAGCCTGCCACAAGGGCAGGATGAATTTTACTATGCTCTTCCCTACGACAAGATGGACCTGGCGCTATGGGCGCACAATCATGGCCACTCGGCAGCAGAGTTGGCCGAAGCACTCGGTATCGACCTGAAACGGGCTGAACTGGTCTATGCGGATATCGAGGCCAAGCGCAACACCACTCGCTATCTACATGCCAGACCCAGCTTGGTGGAACCGATCACCGAAATCCATCCGGATGGGTAAATGGGGTTGAGGCACAGGTTGGATGCAATTCACCTGATACCGGGATTGGAACGAAACGGAATTCGACAGGTCGGGATGGGATGTATCCTTGCCCGATCTGATTGGAATTTTTCTTGATGGAAGCACAATCAATGTACAAACCGAATTTCGGTGCTCATGAGCAGATTCAAAGAGAGGATAAAGAAACAAATCCATCTGCTGCAGCAGAAAGACACCGCAGAATTGCGTCGGTTCCAACGTGAGCTCTTTGGAGGGGAAAATGCTATCCAGGTTCAGGAGGAACACCATCGGTGGCTTTTTGATGAAAACCCGTACAACGGGAATTCCCCTCCCCAGTTCTGGATCTATCGTGACAATGAGGGAAAGATCCAGGGGCAACAGGCGGGTATTCCCTATCTGCTCCAGATAGGCGAACGGGTTTGGCGTGCTTCATGGGGAATCGACCTGATGGTCTCTCCCCTTCTCCAGGCACGGGGAATCGGTGCGGTCCTCAATGAGCTGTATGTTCAGCAGAACGAAGTAACCACCGCGGTGGGAATAACGGAAGCGGCGCAAAAGGCTCACCGCCGTGCCGGATGGTTGGATCTGGGAACCATCCCTCTCTATGCCCGTCCACTCAGTACTGCTGGTATTCAAGCCGGCTTTCCCGAAGGAAGCCCAAAGGGAACCATCGCCGCCATCGCCGGCTATCCACTATTGTGTTTGGCCGAGAGTATCTGGAAATCATATGCCAGTGGCAAGAAGGCCCGCCTGCTGCCCGTTACACGGTTCGACGAGAGATCAGATGCAGTATGGAAGAGTGCTTCTAGAGACTATCCTGTCCTGGCACAAAGGGATCTGAAATACCTGCGCTGGCGTTTCGATTTGGCACCCAGCCGTGCGGATTATCAGCGGTACTACTATTATGAGGGAGAGGATCTGAAAGGGTATGCCGTAATTCGCTTTGGAAAGCGGGGAGACCGCCCAGCTGCCCTGTTGAGCGATTTCCTCTGCCCAGCATTCTGTCAAAAGGCCTTGCTTGCCCTTGTCATCCATGCCGCTCGCACAGGAGGAGCCAATGACCTCCACTGTGCCGTCCTCTCTCCCCATCTGCGGGAAAAGGAGATGAAGATGCTGGGCTTCATTCCGCTACCTCTGCGTTCTCACTTCATGGCAATCCCCGCAGCGGAAAACGGTCCCGATCGTGCGCTGCTTTCCAACCCCAATAACTGGTTTATCACCATGGCAAACAGCGACATGGAATGGATGTACCTGGACTGACCTCAGCCGGCCTTCTTGATGCTTCCCAAAAGGTCTACTCGGCAAACTATTCCGGAAATCCCGGCCCGTCTCCAAAGGTCTCACGAAGATAGCGGATTACATCGTCCAGCTCCTGATCCGTCAGAAACTGGGGAGGCATGGCACCGGCGCTATAATGTCTACCCGGGGTCTGGAAGCCATCACGAATACTGCTGGCCAGTTCCTCATCCGACTTGGTAAACCGGTACCACTCTTCCCGAAAATTGGCAGCCATGCCATTGTTGCCGTCACCATTCTCCCCGTGACACATCACACAACGCTGTGCATAGATCTCCTTGCCCCTCATTGGATCACCAATGGCAGCATACGCCGACGCGGATATTCCGAGCCACAGAATCGCCACAACACAGAAGAATCTCATCGCCATTCTCTCCCTCTATTCTGCCGGCTTAGCATCCAACAGCTCGATTTTCAGTTCACTGCTGCTGAAGGTGTTGAATTCCGGAAAATTCTTGAACACCCAGCCCTTGGCTACAGTCTCACCATTCTTGGTCATATGAACCAGAGCTGCCGGGTTATTCAGTGTATCCGAAGCTGAGGTAGCCTTCTCAAAATCACTGGTATAATCAGGCAGGAAAGCATCTACCGTCACCACTATCCCCTCAGCCACACTCTGTTCTCCTCCCACGGGAACTGTATACTCACTCTTTGCCTTCTCACCCGCAGAAACAGCCAGTTGGACGGCCTTCCATTTCCCCTTTACGCTATCGGGGATCACCACCTCGATGTCTTTCATCTGCGCAACCACTTCCGGAGGATGGGAATCCAGCATTCCATTCCCCTCGTCCGCCATGGTTGGATGGTCCGGCGGCATCTCCCCCTGTGGAGCATCCAGCATATCAATGGGAGGATGATTGGGTGGCAACGGTGCTCCCGGCCGATAGGGATCATCGATCGCCTCCGCCTTCATCGCGACCCCTTCATCTGTCGTCGCAGCTGATCCGGTCTCCTTTCCCCCACAACCGGCGAGGAATAGCAGCAATGCTGCTAGCAGCGCACTGGCAACGATTGCCGGCCCCGAGCCAACCCCTTTTACATGACTTCCCATAACTTCTCCATACATTTACCAAATTACCACGCTGAGCATCAAAATCGATACAGGATATCATAACAGGTGCAGCTACCCGGGACTCCCACCTTCCATTCAACCTCCTGCGAGGGGACAACTTCCCAGGCCCTCCCCTGTCAACCGACATTCTCCGGATCAGCCGCTAGAAGACGATGACCGCAACAGCTGCCGCAATTGGACAAGCCCCCAACGAATACCTTGTGCAATACGGGGCAATAACCAAACCATAAGGACAATGAAAAAGAACAACATCACCAAAAAAAACCAGGGGTAGTGCAATGCTCCCCACAGCCCGGTAAACACCGCCACATCCTCTCCGAGCGATACCGTCCAGTTGGAAACCGGCTCTGGGGAACTGTTAATCATCAACCGGCTACCCGCCTTTGTAGCATGGGTAGCCGCGGTCAATCCACCTCCCAACATCAAACCTGCCAGTTCCGCTGCTGGTCCAATCTCTGCCATGCCGTTGGCGGCCAGCATAGCCCCGGCAGGAATACGGATAAAGGTATGGACGGCGTCCCACAGATTATCTACACCAGGCCATTTGTCAGAAAAGAACTCCACACAATACATGACACCGGCAACCCCCAAAACCAGAGGATGGGTCAAGAACTGCAGCTCCGCGGGAAGCACAATCTGTCCACTGGAACCCAGATAGCCGAGCACAAAAACGGCGGCATAGAGATTGATCCCGCTTGCCCAGGCGGCTCCCATGGAAAGTGCGATAGTTTCCGTGATACCCATCGGCGATTCCCTGCTTGGACAATCGCACCCATCTTACCACAATGTCCGGAGGAGCCTTTTCGACGATTCCCTACCCCAACCCTCGCTCCAAATCCGCCTTGATATCGGACAGATCTTCCAGGCCAACGGCGATGCGCACCAATCCTTCCCGAATTCCGGCCTTGGCCCTTGCTTCCGGAGTCAAACGTCCGTGGGTCGTAGTAGCAGGATGGGTAATGGTAGTTTTGGTATCACCCAGGTTGGCGGTAATCGAGATGAGCCGGGTGCTGTCGATAAGGTGCCATGCCGCTTTTTTGCCCCCCTTCAGCTCAAAGGACAGCACACCGCCAAATGCCCTTTGCTGGCGCTTCGCCAGTTGATGTTGGGGATGCGATGGCAGACCAGCATAGTAGACACGTTCGACTTCAGAAAGGTTCTCCAACCAGCGGGCCAAAGCCAGGGCATTGTTGCTGTGCGCCTCCATGCGAAGCCGAAGCGTCTCCAATCCCTTGAGGAATATCCAGGCATTAAAAGGGCTCATGGAAGGGCCGGCCGTACGCAAAAATCCAAACACCTTGTCCATCTGTTCACTTCGCCCAATTACCGCCCCCCCTACTGCCCGCCCCTGGCCATCAATATATTTGGTTGCAGAGTGGATGATTACATCCGCCCCCAGTTTCAAAGGCTGCTGCAGAGCCGGGGTACAGAAGCAGTTGTCCACCACCAACAGGCAATCACGGGCATGAGCCAGATCCGCCAATGCCCGGATATCAGCAATCTCCGCGGTGGGATTAGAGGGAGTCTCTACAAACAACATGCGAGTATTTGGCTTGATAGCCTGCTCCCAGGCTGATAGATCGGAAGGCGGCACGAAACTGGTTTCAATGCCAAAACGGGCCAGATGATCGTTGAACAGCACTGTAATGGAACCAAAAATAGCTCGCGAAGAAACGATATGATCCCCTGCATTCAACAGTGCCATACAGCAACTAAGAATAGCGGACATTCCCGAGGCAGTAGCTACACAACGCTCCCCTCCTTCAAGGGCTGCCAGGCGCTGCTCAAAAGTACGCACCGTGGGATTGGTAAAACGGGAGTAAATATTGCCGGGCTGTTCTCCGGAGAATACGGCAGCCGCCTCAGCCGCGCTGCGAAATACATAGCTGGAGGTAGTGAAAATGGGCTCCGCCTGCTCCCTTTCATTGGTCCGTTGCTGACCAGCACGTACAGCAAGGGTATCAAATCCAAATTCGTTATCCATTGTTCTCAGATCCTCTATTACGGGCGAAGGAAGAACACCCCGTTCTTGCCATCAATATGCGGGCACAAAAAAACCTGCTCAGCTTGCGCTAAAGCAGGTCTCTCCTCTCTTTAGCTGAATTTGTTACGCGCCCGCAAGCTGAATCAAATCGGCGCAAAAAGCTGATTCCATAGTGTACGACAGATGCGTACAAAATCAACCCGATAGTGGCTTTTCCACTATTTTGTTACAGGAACCGGGCGTTCAAGCCCCGCCGCGGCTTCGGCATCCAGATAGAATTCCAGTTCTCCTACGGGCTCCAGCATTTGCACTGGGAAAGACGGTTCTTCTCCTCTGGAAGATAAAACCTCTCTAATTATTTCTCGCTTGTCTTTCCCTGCAACCAAGAACAACAGATGACGCGCAGCGTTAATAACGGGAAAAGTCAGACTGATCCGCCAAGTAGCTTTCTGCTCCACATAAACCGCAGCAACAAAGTGCTCCCTTTGCTGCAGAATATCCGTACCGGGAAAGAGTGACGCTGTATGACCATCCGGTCCTATTCCCAGCAAGATTAGATCGAATTGCGGGATCCCCTGCTGCGATTTGGGTAGCTTATCGACCAGAATTGCCTCATATCTTGACGCCACTGTTTGCGGATTCCCGACTTCTGTTTCGATTCGGTGTACATTGGGAGAGGGAATAGGAATGTGATCAAGCAGCGCCTCTTTCGCCATTTTGAAGTTGCTCTCCTCATGCACCGGAGGAACGAAACGCTCATCTCCAAAATAGATATGGACATACTGCCATTTGATCCTGCTGGAAAATTCCGGTTGGGATAAAAGCTGATAGAGCTCCCTTGGTGTGCTTCCGCCCGCCAGCGCCACGTGAAACATCCCCTTGTCCGCAAGGGCCGCTTCATACAGCATGATCCACCGTTCTGCGGCGCCCCGCGCAAGCGATCGCCGATCGGCATATACCTCTATGCTGTTTATTTGCAACTCAACCCCCCTTTAAAAAAGCCGCCCCATATAAGAGCGGCTCAATCTGTTTTTCTAACAGCCATCCATCATTTCGCAGCAGCAACCTTCTTTGTCCGCCCCCTTCTCTTTGGGGTCGATGCTTTTGCCGTTTTATTCGTAGCGCCCGAGGTCTTGGTTACCTTTTTGGCAGTCGCTGCTGCCTTGACTGAAGCACCACTCCGCTTTGTCGAGACAGTTTCCTTGGGAGTTTCGGCTTTCTTGGTCGTACTCCGCTTTCTGGCTTTAGCGGCCGCCTTCAAACGCGCTGCCCGCTTCTTCGCCTTGCGCGCCATCATGCGATCATAACGCTTCTCCCATTGGGCGATAAAGGTGGCCACTGCCTTGTTCTTGGCAATCTCCTTCTTCTCCGCCTGCATGACAGAAGCCATGTCTTCCTTCACCTGAGCTGCAACCTCCCGGGATTTCTGCTTCATCACGGACAGAGCCTCAGCCGCCTTGGCAACCGCTTCACGCGCACGCTCTACCGCTCTTTTAGCAGCTGCAGTCTTCTTTTCCTTGAAGTTTTGGGCAGCCGACCTGGCCTTTTCCTTGGTTACATCCAGTTTATCCTGAGCCTTGAGAACAGCGGCCTCAGAACGCTCAAAGGCTTTTACCGACTTGGAAAGCTCCCTGATAGCTGCAACCTGATCCTTATTGACAGGTGTCTTTTCAAGCAGTTTTTTCGCAGAGGTAACCAGTTTGCTCGCCCGTTTTCTGGTAGTGATTGTCTTTTTCTTCGCCATTCGCTTTGTTACCTATGTTACTTATTTAAAGATATTTAAGACAGTTTACACTGACTGATTATAACGACCGTTTTTTTAATTTCAATTACATAGCAAAAGTTTGCCTTGCAATACGTGGTTTTTTTGCCCGTTTTTGCACATTCTGTGGACTAATTCAGGAATTACTGTCGTCTCATTCAGATTTTTCTAAATATCTCCGCTCCCCTTATAACGGACATTTACAGCCAACTCTTTAACACTTTTCGCAGACAAATGGCTTTCCAGCAGTCGATCTATCGATTGGATGAGAGTTTCCACTTGGTGAACGGCAGGGGTTTCCAGCTTTATCTTTTCCCCCGGATCTCCAGCACGACGAACGGCAAATATTACTTCGTCAATAGAGATTGTCTCCGTATCACGCGCTGGAATCCAGGTTGGGGGTTGTTCCGCACTGGCGATAACCAGCTTCTGTTTTTCCAGCAAATGAAGCAGATCCTGAACTCTGTTTTCTGCAACCCCGAGCACTTCTGCCAGCTGTTCCATGCTCCAGTGGGGCTTGTGATAGTGGTGATGCTCCGCAATGAGCACCATGATCAACAGCGCAAGTTTTTCCTTGAACTCCTCACTCATCTCTTCCATGACATGTTCTTCGCGAATCGAGCTCGGATTCTGGATATAGTAAGCCGCTTGCGCACCGATCAGGACAATCAACCAGTTAAGATATAACCAAATCAAAAAGGTGATCAGAATTGCGAAACTGGAATAGATAGCCGCATATTTTGTTGAAGATGCGACAAATGAAGCAAATCCCCAGCCTGCTATTTGCCACAGAATACTTGCCAAAAGTGCCCCGCCCAATGCAGCACCCAGTCTGACCTTGGTATTTGGAATAAATACATAGATAAAGGAAAATGCCAGTATGATTAACAGCTTGGGGATAATTTTTCCGGCGATATACAGGGCACTGCCAAAAGGCTCTATAGTGAGCAGATGCTGTACGACGGAGTTGCTCATCAAGGATGCACTCAATCCGACCGCAGAAAACATCAGGACCGGTCCAATGAGAATGACGCTGAGATAATCGCTGAACCGGCGTCCAAGACTGCGGTTTTCTTCTACCCGCCAGGTGAAATTAAACGATTTTTCAATCTTGTTAACCAGGCTGATTACGGTGTAAAAAAGAATGGCCAGCCCTACAGAACCCAGTACTCCAACCCGGATATTGCTCACAAAGCTGACAATTCGCTCCCCAACCTCCGCTCCTTTTGGACCAAGCGGTTCTAAAAACTGCAGCAATACAGGTTCAAGCAGATTGTAGACGCCAAAAGCGTGCAATACTGAAAAACTTACTGCAAGCAAGGGCACCAGGGAAAGCAGTGTAGTATAGGAAAGGCTCGTTGCCCGGAGTGTCAACTGCCCCTGCAGCAGGTCCCGCCCCAAGACATAGAGCAACCTTAAAAACCAGATAACATACTGGCTCAACCGGCCAGCATTCTCTGCCCGGTCACGCCAGATGAACCTCTTTATTCCTTGTAAAGAAAAGATCATGATTTTCTGGTTCTTTCGGAACCCTTTACCCAGAGGACAATGGAATGAATCAGGTACCTCAGATCGAATGAAACCGCCAAGATCGCCGGTATAGCCAGCAGGGTAATCACCGTAGCAAATGCAAGCCCGGAGGAAAGTGCCAGTGCCATTGGAGAAACAAACGGATCCATTCCGCCCCATCCATACGCAGTTGGCAGCAGGCCAAATACCGTGGTTGCCGCGGTAAGAATCACCGCTCGCAGCCTACGCCTCCCTGCCTGGATAATGGCTTCACGCCACCCATTCCCTCGTTCCATCGCTCGCTGTACAAACACCAGTAATACCAACGCACTGTTCACTACCACCCCGGACAGGGCTACCATGCCCATCAATGCGAAAAAGGACAATGGCATCGGCTTCCAGAGCAAATCGTGCAGATAAAAACTGACGATGATACCGATAGCACCAAAGGGGATAGCAAGCAACACAATCAGTGGAAAACCAAGACTGTTAAACTGGATAGCCAGAATGAAGAATATCCCCACAATAGCAAACAGAAACGAAAACATCAGATCACGTACCGATTCCTCGTTCTTCTCCTCTTCACCGCCGTAATTAACCGTTATCATTCCATTCGTTTCACCCAGCCACTGCGGTTCATTTTCCTTTACCAACCTGTTGATCTCCACACTGGTCAGTTGATCGGTATCGATATTTGCGGTCACCGTGACGATACGAACCCCGGCCTTGTGGCGAATGGTGGAATAACCAGGATGCTGCTCAAAACGAGCGATTTTCGCCAGAGGAACCAATCCACCATGTTGGTTGGGAATCTCGACCTGTTGGATACGTTCCAGCTGCTTCTTTCCATAATCTGGAAAGTGGATGGTAACATCCACTTCCTCGGTCCCCCGACGCAATGTGGTGACCACCAATCCATCCACAGCCGCCCGAAGATGGTTTGCTGCCGTAGCCAGGTTAACTCCCGCCCAGGCCGCCAACGTTCGATCAAGTACCACGTGCAATTCATCGTCTCCCCGCTGCAGACCACTTTCTACCGATGTTACCCCATCCACCTGCTCAAGAAATGCCATCAGGCGACGGGCAGCCGCCTCCCCCATTGCGTTCTCCTTGCTGGCAATCTCCACCTCCAGAGGCCGACCAGTGGGAGGTCCACCTTTTACCTCGGTGAAAGCAATCTTCAGATCCGGATATTGTGCCGGCAGTGATTTCGCCAACCGATGCATGTCAGCCATTGCATCGTGCTCCGGACGGGAGACGGCAGGGGTATAAAGCACACGGATCTGCCCATAGCGGGAACCTCGTTGAGTCAGAGGATCTCCAGCATCCAATGCAATCTGACCTGTGGTAATGATGGTTGCCTCCAGGTATTTGGGGTCGATGCTCGCGCGCACCTTCCCATCCACCTCCAGCAGCCGTTTTTGCATCTGTTCAAGCGTGATGCCTGACGGCGCCGTGATACGCAGGATATATTGGTCAACACCAGCAGGGGGAAACAGTTGAAAAGACATCTGCGTCTTGGCGAGCCAGAGTGCAGCCACAAGCATCAGAACGGAGATAATAACCGTCAACCAACGAAGTTTGATAGCAACTCTCAAAAGCTTCACATAGCCATTTTCCAACGCCACGATCCAGGCGCGCTCCTTGGGATGCTTGCGTGGATGTGCAATATGCGCCACATGGCTAGGGAGGATAAAAAATGACTCCAGCAAAGATAAGAACAGCATCAGGATTACCACGACGGGAATCGAAACGATGAATTTTCCGATAATACCGCTCATGAACAGCATCGGCAGAAAAGCGACGATAGTAGTTGCAACCGTCGTGGTTACCGGACCAATCAGCTCAATAGCCCCTTTCACTGCTGCATCTAGCGGCTTCAGCCCTTTTTCCATGTGGTAAGTGATGTTTTCCCCAATGATGATGGCATCATCCACCATCATCCCCAAAACCATGATAAATCCCAACATAGAGATCAGGTTGAGCGTCATGCCGGAGAGATAGAGGATATAGAGGCCGCAAAAAAAGACGATAGGAAGTCCCCAGGTAGTGGTAATGGCAACTGAAGGCCGCAGAAACAGGAATAACGAAAGAAACACCAGAACGATTCCCACTGCACCATTGTTGGTCAACACCTCGAGGCGCATCCGGGTAAAACGTGAGAAATCCTCAAACGCCTCCACATGGACCTGTTCGCCATAAAGCCGCGGCACCTCCTTCAAATAGGTTTTTATACCATCCACCACCTCAATGATGTCTGCCTCGGTCTTTTTCAGGACAATCATGCTGAGCGCATTTTCACCACTCACGTTGTAGAGGATTCGGGCATCTGCCAAACTTTCCTCGACATTGGCAATATCACCGAGGTGCAGCGCATCACCCCGATCGTTTGCCCGCAGAACAAGATTCTCCACATCCTGCGGGTTTTTGAATTCGCCGACGATACGCAACGCTTTCTGACCCGTTGGGGTATCCAGCTCACCCACCGGCGCATTGATGTTCCAACTGCGCAGCAAATCACTGAGCTGGGCAATGGAAACACGATGCTGGCGCATCTTGTCTGGATCGACTATTACCCGTAATTCCGTCTTGCGGTCCCCCGGCCGCTGGACCATCGCAACCCCTTTCAGATTGAGCAGGTCCTGTTCAATACGGTCCCCCAGACGTTTCAGTTCCACTGGTGAGACAGGTGCAGAAACGGCCAGAC
Source organism: uncultured Chromatiales bacterium (assembly GCA_964557025.1). Lineage (GTDB taxonomy): Bacteria > Pseudomonadota > Gammaproteobacteria > Thiohalospirales > Thiohalospiraceae > DRMK01. The sequence goes on from CAZKYF010000014.1 coordinate 118,001, forward strand.
GGATCACCGGAAACACCGTGCCATCAATCTCCAGTACATAAGGCTGTCGGGGAAGATCATCAGGTAGGTCGGCGCGATCCACCGCAAGCTGCACATCACTGGTAATGCGATCCCGATTGCTGGCGTCGGGATCTAAATCCAGGGTAATGGTTCCTGAACCTGGAAAAGAGACCGAGATCATCTTGTCGATGCCATTCAGCGCCTTGATTTCCTGTTCGATGGGCGTGATCACCAGACGTTCCACCTCTTCGGGTGTTGCACCTGGATAGCTGATCCCTATCTGGATCTGGTCGAGATTGACGTTGGGAAACGCTTCACGATTGATCTCATATGCGGCAAACAGGCCCAACAGCATAATGCCGACAGAAATCAGGTTAACCAGTAGACCACGCTCGACAAAAAAGCGGATCAACGATGTCATGGCACTAGCCTGCCCCGCAACAACGCCAGTGTTGCATAGCGTTTCAACAGTTCCACCCGCTGTTGCTGAAACGCCAGTTCGGCCACTTGGAATTCGGCTTCGTGCTGAATCAGCAGACTGGTTTCAATACGCGCGTCGCGATAGAGACGTTCCGATTCCTGATATTTCACCCTCTCGCTCTGCAAGCGTTGTCGATAACTGTGCAATACGTCACGATTCTCCTGAATTTCAGCTACCAAACCAGCAATTTGATAACGTAGCTGATAACGCAGATTATCCATCTCCTTGAGTATCTGCTCCCGTTCCAGTTGGGCTTGGTAGAGTGCTGCATCAAATCCCCGGTGATCGAGCGCCCGCTGGAATTCCAGCGAGACACCTCCCGCCAGATCGGACTTGTCTACATAATCGATTCCTGTATCACCCGACAGATTGCGCACCCCCGCAGCAAGAACCAAATCAAGCCGATCCTTGCGCAGGTCACGTTGTCGCTCAATCGTCGCTTCAGCAATCTTCAAACGCCCCCTTCCCCTTTGCAGGGCAGGGCTGTAGGCGATGGCTTCCTCCAGGAAAGCGTCAATATCAGAGGTTGAGACAGGAAACATCTCAAGATCCTCCAATAGCAGAACGGGATTGTCCCACGGCTTGCCTAGAAGCTGATTGAGTGCCACACGTTGCTGCTTCTGTAGCAGCTCAAGGGAGCGATAAGACGCCTCTTCCGTACGCAATCTTGCTTCCGCCTGCAACTGGTCCTTCCTTTCAGCCAGCCCCAGTTCAGCCTTTTTGGCGATGTAACGTTTCAGGCGCAAGGCCCGCTCGATGGCCCTTTGTCCACTCTCCAACCGATAGTGGGTAAAGAGTGCCGCATAAAAGCGATCAATCACCCGCTGCGCCACTCTCATCCGCTGCTCGCGGCGATTGGCTACAGCGATCTCCACCTGCTTTCCTGCAATAATCAAATTTTGATTATATTCGGGATTTCCAGCTCCCTTTTTCAACGGTTTCCGAAACTGAAAATCGATGCCGATATTGTTGGACGGATTAGGATAACCTCGGAAAACAGCACCCCCGCTGTTGTCTTCTCGCCGATAGGTGGCAGATAGCAAGATCCGCTCCCCACTATCCAGCGTTCGACTCAACTCTCCCCCTGCGGTAAAGGTATCACTTGGGGTGCCAATGAACGAGAGATCCCGTGAATAACCCGCCTTTCCTCCCAGCAGGAAGCCAAGCTGGCTTTCCGCCTTCGGCAGCTCTTGGCGGGCTCGCTCCAGCTCGATATCTGCCAAGGACAGCTCAGGATAGTTGTCGAAAGTCCGTTGTATGAACTGAAGAAGATCCAGTTCGTCAAGTGCCAGGGAAGAAAGGGGAACAATCAGCAGAACAAAGAATAGCGAGCAGAGAATGGAGCGGTACACTGTATGTTTTTCTTGCACTCGACGTCCACATGTCAGTTATGAGTTAATCACGGTTCAAAATATACGGGATGACTCAGGATCCACAAAAACTGGCGGAGAGGGCGGGATTCGAACCCGCGTGGGGTGTCAAAACCCCCAACCGATTTCGAGTCGGTGCCGGTATGACCGCTTCGGTACCTCTCCGAGAGCGGAATAGGATACGCGCTTCACGCAATGACAACAAGTCACCACATGAGTTCCCATTCAAAGACTCTTACTGCTGTTTATAGAGCCAGCAGTGCGTCATCGCAGACCGATGATAAATTATGGTAAATTCGTTGATTTGCGCCTTCAAAATTCTTTTGTTCTATTGCAGACTATCTTTATCGGCCAGTAACAGGGAAACGGTGGCCTTTCTGGCTTATGCGTGTACTACTTAGACTATCATTTTCCGGCGCAGTCATCCTTGCCGGTGTGCTGTTTCTCCTGCCAGGCAACAACATTACCCGACTTGGAGAGGTCCTGCAGAACAACCGGTTGGTTGTGATCAGCCGTAGCGCTGCCAATACCTATTATGAAGATGGAGAGGGTTCCGCCGGGCTCGAATACGATCTGGTGAACATGTTCGCCGAACGCTTGGGAGTGGAAGTCAAATTCATTATCGCCGACGATTTGGAAGAGATATTCACTGCACTGACAGAAGGAAAGGCCCATTTCGCCGCCGCAGGCCTTACCCAGACACGAAACCGTTACAAAAAACTGCGCTTTACACCCCCTTACCAATACATCACCCAGCAACTGGTCTATCGACAAGGCACCCGCCGACCACGGAACATCAAGGAATTACGGGATGGCAAGCTGGTGGTGGTCGCCGATAGCAGCCATGTTGAGCGGCTCCGGGAGTTACGTACTCAACACCCGGAGCTAACTTGGGAGGAGAGTTCACAATTCAGCAGCGACGAACTACTGAAAAAGGTGGAGACCCGCCAGATTGAGTTTACCGTTGCTGACTCCAACGAACTGGCGCTCAGCCGTCACTTCTATCCCCATCTTCGCGTCGCTTTTGACATTAGCGAAAAGCAGCCGGTCAGTTGGGCGTTTCCCATTGATGAGGACGACTCCTTGTATCGGGAAGCCGTCAACTTTTTCGTGGAGATTCACAATAGTGGCATTCTGGAGCAAATTCTGGAGCGTTACTATGGTCATATTCAAGAGTTCGACTATGTTGCCACAACAACCTTCATGCAGCACATCCGAGAACGCCTGCCAAAATATCAGAAGCTGTTCCAGGAAGCAGCAAAAAAATATCGGCTAGACTGGCGTCTGCTGGCTGCCATGGCCTATCAGGAATCCCATTGGAATCCCCGCGCCATCTCCCCCACCGGTGTACGGGGCATCATGATGCTGACACAGATAACGGCCAAACAGATGGGAGTAAAAAAAAGGACTGATCCAGTACAGAGCATCGAAGGGGGAGCCCGCTATATCCGTATGCTCAAGGATCGTTTGCCAAAAGAGATTACCGAGCCGGATCGTAACTGGCTGGCATTGGCAGCATACAACATCGGCTATGGCCATCTGATGGATGGTCGTGAAATCACTCACCAAACAGGCGGCAATCCCAATTTGTGGATGGATGTAAAGAAAAAACTGCCACTCTTACGCGACAAGGCGTGGTACAGAAAAACCCGTTTCGGCTTTGCCCGGGGGGATGAAGCAGTGCAATATGTCGAAAATATCCGGAATTATTACCGCTTTTTACTGCGGGAGATGCCTCCCGCGGTAGAAATAGCCAAAGAGGAAGGCTAAAAAGCCTTAACCGGCTTTTCTCTTGCGTCGAAAGAAGCTTCGTAAAAGCTCGCCGCATTCTGCCGCAAGCAATCCCCCCTCCACCATCACCCGATGATTGAGCCGATCGGTTCCCAGCACATCGAAAACGCTACCCGCGGCCCCCCCCTTCGGATCAGAAGCACCAAACACCACCCGTGCCACCCGGGCATGTATCAGTGCACCAGCACACATCGCGCAAGGCTCCAGAGTCACATAAAGAGTGGTATTGGGCAAACGGTAGTTGCCCGTCGCAACAGCGGCTTGCCGCAGGGCGATGATCTCTGCATGGGCAGTGGGATCGCAGTCGGATATTGGACGATTCCACCCCTCCCCCACTACCTGACCATCCCGTATGAGGACGGCACCTACCGGCACTTCACCCCGTTGTTCGGCTTCCCGTGCCAGGCTCAGGGCATGGCCCATCCAGTAGCGATCGATATCATCACTCCCACTCGATAGTGGCGGGAGGTTTTCCGGAGATGTCATAGGTCACCCTGGAAATACCCGGGACCTCATTGATAATACGTGTGGATACAGTAGCCAGCAGATCATAGGGCAGCTGTGCCCAATGGGCGGTCATGAAATCAACCGTCTGGACAGCCCGCAAGGCCACTACATAGTCATAGCGACGTCCATCGCCGGTGACTCCTACGGAACGAACCGGCAAGAATACGGCAAAGGCCTGGGAAACCTTGTCATACCACCCCTGTTTGCGCAATTCTTCAATAAAGATGGCATCGGCACGGCGCAGCAGGTCAGCATACTCCTTGCGCACCTCACCCAGAATACGCACCCCAAGCCCCGGTCCCGGGAAAGGGTGACGATAAACCATGTCATACGGCAACCCGAGCTCCAACCCCAGCTTGCGCACCTCATCCTTGAACAGCTCTCGAAGCGGTTCCAGCAATTTCAGCTTCATATGCGCAGGCAGGCCACCCACGTTGTGATGAGATTTGATCACGTGGGCCTTGCCAGACTTGGCCCCCGCCGATTCGATTACATCAGGGTAGATCGTCCCCTGTGCCAGCCACTTCACCCCTTCCAGACGAGCCGCTTCCTCATCGAACAACTCAATAAACAGGTGACCGATGATACGCCGCTTCTCCTCCGGATCGGTGAACCCTCGTAAGGCATCCAGAAAACGCCGCTCGGCATCCACCCGGATCACCCGCACCCCCATGTGGCGGGCAAAGGTGGTCATCACCTGTTCCCCCTCATCGAGCCGTAACAGGCCATTGTCCACAAACACGCAGGTGAGCTGATCGCCGATAGCACGGTGCAGCAATGCTGCCACTACCGAAGAATCCACACCACCCGACAGCCCGAGCAATACCTGATCCCTGCCGACCTGCTCACGAATGCGTTCAATACTGTCTTCGATAATATTGCCCGGTGTCCATAAGGGGGGACAGCCGCAGATCTCGTTAACGAACCGACGCAGGATACGCTCGCCCTGTTTGGTATGGGTTACCTCGGGATGAAACTGGACCCCATAGAAGTGGCGTTTCTCATCTGCCATCCCGGCGATGGGTGCGGCATCGGTGGAAGCCATCAAGCGAAATCCCGGTGGCAATTCCACGACCCGATCGCCATGGCTCATCCAGACATCCAGCAGACCATATCCCTCGGGGCTGGTATGATCCTCAATGTCCCGCAGCAATCGTGTATGACCCCGGGCACGCACTTGAGCATAGCCGTACTCATGATGGGCAGCGCTTTCTACACGTCCCCCCAACTGAGCCGCCATGGTCTGCATTCCATAACAGATTCCGAGCACCGGCACCCCGAGTTCGAAAACCACCTGTGCCGCGCGCGGAGTCTCTCCCTCAGTGACCGACTCAGGTCCACCGGAAAGAATAATGCCGTGTGGTGCAAATTCGCGGATCGCTGCATCACCCATGTCACACGCATGAATCTCGCAGTAGACACCCGCCTCCCGCACCCGGCGGGCGATAAGCTGGGTGTACTGGGATCCAAAATCAAGGATCAGCAGACGGTGGCGGTGAATATCGGCACTCATGCATCAAAGCCGGTAGTTAGGCGCTTCTTTGGTGATCTGGACATCGTGGACATGGCTCTCCTTCATTCCCGCCCCAGTGACCCGCACAAACTCCGGACGGGTACGCATCTTGTCGATAGTAGCGTTCCCGGTATAGCCCATGCTGGAGCGGAGACCGCCCAGCAGCTGGTGGATGACCGGCTGTAGCGGTCCTTTGTAAGGTACGCGTCCCTCAATCCCTTCTGGAACCAGCTTTTCTGCATCTCCACCTTCCTGAAAATAGCGATCGCTGGAACCCTCCTGGCCCGCCATCGCTCCTAGGGACCCCATGCCACGGTATGACTTGTAAGAGCGCCCTTGGAAAAGCTCCACTTCACCGGGAGCCTCTTCCGTACCTGCAAACATCCCGCCAATCATTACCACATAGGCACCCGCGGCGATTGCCTTGGCCAGATCCCCGGAGTAGCGGATTCCGCCATCGGCAATAAGCGGAATACCGCTTCCTTCCAGCGCCTGCGCCACGTTGCTTATCGCAGTAATCTGAGGCACCCCGACGCCGGCCACGATGCGAGTGGTGCAGATAGAACCCGGACCAATCCCCACTTTCACACCATCTGCTCCTGCAGCCACCAGATCCCGTGCCGCCTGCCCAGTGGCAATATTGCCACCTATCACTTCCACCTGAGGGAAGTTCTCCTTCACCCAGCGCACCCGATCGAGCACCCCTTGGGAATGACCGTGAGCGGTATCTACCACAATCACATCTACACCAGCGGCTACCAACGCCTCAACTCGCTCATCGGTGCCAGCACCCACCCCCACCGCCGCACCCACGCGCAGCTGGCCCTGCTCATCCTTGCAGGCATTGGGCTTTTCGGTCGCCTTCTGGATGTCTTTCACCGTAATCATGCCACGGAGCTGAAACTTGTCGTTCACCACCAGAATCTTCTCGATCCGGTGGGCATGTAACAGGCGTACCACCTCGTCGCGCTCGGCCCCTTCACGTACCGTCACCAGCCGCTCCTTGGGGGTCATGATGGTAGTCACCGGCTCGTCATAATGAGATTCGGAGACGAAACGCAGATCCCGGCTGGTAACAATTCCCACCAGGTCCTCCCCCCTGACCACCGGGACACCGGAGATATTTTCTGCCCGGGTGAGCGCCAGCACCTCACGAATGCTGGTCTCTGGCGTAATGGTGATCGGCTCCTTGATCACTCCGCTCTCAAATTTCTTTACTCGCCGGATCTCACCCGCTTGTGCATCGATACTCATATTCTTGTGGATGATGCCAATCCCCCCTTCCTGCGCCAGGGCAATAGCCAGACGCGCTTCGGTGACGGTGTCCATGGCAGCGGACACCAAGGGGATATTGAGCGCAATATTACGGGTCAAGCGGGTTTTGAGACTGACCTCACGCGGCATGACCTTGGAATGGGCAGGGAGCAACAGAACATCGTCGAAGGTCAACGCTTCCTGAACAATACGCATAGGCGGGATTCCGGATTCAGGCCAAAATATAATCGGCGCATTATACGGTCTGTCGCCATACTGGTAAACTTCACCCAATGGAAACGACCGCAACCAACCCAAAGCTGGAAGAGGATTTTCGCCAGATCCTCAGTGTCTCTGAGCTCAACCGCGAAGTCCGCTGGTTGCTGGAAGGAGCCTTTCCTCTCCTCTGGATCGAAGGGGAGATATCCAATCTGGCTCGTCCCGCCTCTGGTCACCTCTACCTGTCATTAAAGGACAGCAAAGCACAGGTACGGGGTGCCATGTTCCGCAACCGAGCCATCCATCTACGCTTCCGCCCCGAAAACGGCATGCAAGTATTGGTGCGTGCCCGGGTCAGCCTCTATGAACCCCGCGGTGACTATCAGCTAGTGATTGAACACATGGAAGAGGCTGGCGACGGCGCATTGCAGCAGGCCTTCGAAGCACTGAAGCGGCGTCTCGCTGAAGAGGGTCTGTTCGCTCCGGAACACAAGCTCCCTCTCCCTTCCCTCCCTCACTGCATTGGCATCATCACCTCACCTGGCGGTGCCGCCATTAGGGACATCCTGAGCGTACTGCGACGCCGCTTTCCCGCTATCCGTATCATCATCTATCCCGTGCCGGTGCAAGGAAAAGAAGCAGCCTCTCAAATCGCTGCGATGATCGAAACGGCAGGCAAGCGCCGGGAATGTGATGTACTGATCGTCGGACGGGGCGGTGGTTCGCTGGAGGATCTGTGGGCCTTCAATGAAGAGATAGTGGCACGCGCCATTCACGCATCTCCCCTGCCCATCGTCTCCGCAGTCGGCCACGAAATCGATTTCACCATTGCCGACTTCGTCGCGGATCACCGAGCTCCAACCCCGTCCGCCGCAGCGGAGCTGTTGAGCCCGGACAAAGCCGAATTGTCGCAACAGCTCAGCCGCCTCACCATCCGGCTGCGAGAAGCCACGATCCGCCAAGTGCAGCGTTCAAAGGAACGGCTACGCTGGCAAAGTGCCCGACTCAAGCATCCTGGCAGACGGTTGCAAGAGATCGCCCAACGGCTTGACGAGCTGGAACAGCGTCTGCACAACGCCTGGAACCATCAGCTTCGCCACTACCAGGCAGGGCTGGACCGACAAGCCGCCCGACTTCAGCGGCAAACCCCGGCCCACCGTCTCAGGGAATTGTTAACAAAATGTGATATTGTCCGAAAACAGCTATATTCAGAGATGGAACGGCTATTGGAGAGCAGCCGTCAGCGCTTGCAGACACAGGTGCGCCAGTTGAACGCCATCAGCCCGTTGGCGGTGTTGGGGAGAGGCTACGCCATCGTTCGCAGGTTGCCGGATGGCACGATTATACGCAACAGCAACATGGTAGCGGTTGGGGATCACGTGGAAGCCAGGCTGGCGAAAGGACGCATCCATTGTCGAGTGGAGGGGACGATGGATGAATAAGGGATGGCTAATTTTTTGGTTGCTGAACGGGCTGCTACTTTCCGGCACAGTTTGGGCGATCGATCTTCCGCGCTCTTCCCCTGTGCCAGGTGGAGTGGCGATTGTAGAACTCCCGGGAGGTAAAACTCTGCCACCGAAGGCTTGGTACCGAGACAAGCGAGTCATGGTTGTTCGCAAAGGAATGCACTGGTACGCGGTGATTGGTATCCCCTTGAGCGCCAAGCCCGGGACACATCTGATAGTTGTGAAAGGAAGAAAACAGCGACGAATCCCTTTCATCGTGAAAGAGAAAAAGTATCGGGAACAGCATCTCACCATCAAGAATCGACGGATGGTAAATCCAAGCAAGGAGGATTTGGCTCGTATCCGGAGTGAGAAAAAGGAAATATTGGCGGCATTTTCCCAATGGCGTGAAACTGCACAACCCGACACCGGTTTCATATTACCGGTTGACGGGCCGTTGAGCAGCCCCTTTGGATTGCGCCGCTTCTTCAACGGGGAACCGCGCAAGCCCCACAGTGGACTGGACATCGCCGCACCCAAGGGGACCCCGATCCGGGCGCCCGCAGCAGGTATAGTGATTGCTACAGGGAACTATTTCTTCAATGGGAACACCGTTTTTATTGACCACGGTCAAGGACTGATCACCATGTACTGCCATATGGATCACATCGACGTGGTAAAAGACGATGTAGTAGTAGAAGGACAGGTCATCGGCAGGGTTGGAATGACAGGCCGCGTTACCGGTGCCCACCTGCACTGGTCCGTCAGCCTTAATAACACCCGCGTCGATCCTGAACTCTTTTTGACCGTCTCCAAATAACCGACCCAGGGGGGAATCACGATGACTCAGGTCGTCTTGTTCGAAAACGAAGAGCACAAAAACATCCTGCTTGAAGATCATTCCGAAGGAGAGATGGTGCCAGCCAACCAGCATCTGCTCATCCATAAAGGCAAGGGAATGTTGCTGGATCCGGGTGGACACAAGATCCACTCACAGGTCTATTCCGACCTCTCTGCCGAACTGTCGCCCAATGACCTGAGATATATCTTCTTTTCCCATCAGGATCCGGATATCGTCGCAGCAGCCAATTTCTGGTTCATGATGACTCCCGCAGACGGTTTGATTTCCGAACTCTGGTTACGCTTCGTCGCCCATTTTGGAGTGGATCGGATGGTGTTTCACCGCATCAAGACCATCCCGGATCGGGGCCAATACTTGGATCTGGAAGGCGTACAACTCTCCATACTCCCGGGCCATTTTCTGCACTCAGCGGGCAATTTCCAGATCTACGATCCCATCTCCAAGATCCTTTACTCGGGCGATCTCGGAGCTTCCATCGGTGTGGGTTACCGTGTCGTGGAGGATTTTGAGTCCCATATCAAAGCCATCGAGGGGTTCCACCGACGCTACATGCCGACCAAACGTGTCTACCAGCTTTGGGCAAAAATGGTTCGCAAACTGGACATCGAGACCATCGCACCGCAGCACGGCGCGGTCTATCAAGGCAAAGAGAACGTCAACAAGTTTATCGACTGGGTGGAAAATCAACCTTGCGGACTGGATGTGATGGAAGACTTCTATGATCTCCCTTGAGCAGCATCACTCGCATCACAGAAGTTCATTAAGTTATAATTTCTCAATTTGTAACTCATTAACTGTTTGCTGAACAACAATCCGGGGACCCCATGCCGCAAATCACACTGTTTGAAAACGAAGAACATAAAAACATTCTGCTTGAGGACTACGCTGACGGTGAGATGATCCCGACCAATCAGCACGTGATCATCCACAAGAAGAAAGCGATGTTGCTAGATCCGGGTGGTCACAAGATTCACTCCAAGGTGTTTGCCGAACTCTCCACGCTCGTAGCACCCCCTAACCTGAAATACCTGTTCTTCTCTCATCAGGATCCTGATATTGTCGCAGCGGCCAATTTCTGGTTCATGATGACCTCAGCAGAGGGACTGATGTCCCAACTCTGGACCCGGTTCGTCGCTCATTTTGGTATTGATCGGGTGGTATTCAACCGGATACGCACCATCCCGGACGAGGGAATGGTACTCGACCTGGAAGGCGTAGAGCTGCTCATTATTCCCGGCCATTTCCTTCATTCGGCCGGTAATTTCCAGGTGTACGATCCGGTTTCCAAAATCCTCTACTCCGGTGATCTCGGTGCCTCCATTGGAACCGAGTACCGAATCGTGGAAGATTTTGATCTCCACATTCCACGCATCGAATGGTTCCACCAGCGATATATGCCCTCGGCCAAAGTGTTCCAACTCTGGGCCGCCATGGTCCGCCAGCTGGACATTGAGACCATAGCCCCGCAGCATGGAGCCATCTATCAAGGGAAGGAAAATGTCGACAAATTCATCAACTGGGTCGAAAATCTGCCCTGTGGCCTAGATCGGATGGACCACCTGTTCCGGATTCCTTCTGCATCTTAGCTTGCTTTTCAGCTCCCCGCTGCAGCCAGCAGGGGGAGCCCCCACCATCCTTGGCCCTGGCCCACCGTCATATCGAGCCCGATGGACTCCTAACCTCCTATAATTACTTATGTCGTAACAAAAACGGGAATTCCCCAAGAGTTACAGGTGAGCCAATGATCACCAGCCCTTTCGAGCTCCCCCTGTCCGAACAAATCTGGGACAGCCGATATCGTTATCGTCACGACGGCTGGAAAGAACCAAACATCGAGACCAGTTGGCACCGAGTAGCCAACGCACTCGCTTCGGTGGAACCCTCACAGCAGGCACGATGGGAAGCAAAGTTTCTCACTCTACTGCGCGATTTCCGCTTCCTTCCAGGCGGCCGCATCCTGGCCGGAGCGGGAACCGGGCGAGAGGTTACTCTTTTCAACTGCTTCGTAATGGGGCAGATCAACAATTCGCTGGAGTCCATTTTTGACAGCCTGAAAGAGGGCGCACTCACCATGCGACAGGGAGGCGGCGTGGGTTACGACTTCTCCACCCTCCGACCGGCAGATCCAGGAAGCGAGGAAAGCGACGCAGCACCCGGACCCGTAGCCTTGATGCAGATCTGGGACAGCATGTGCGACGCCCTGCTATCCACCGCAGCCCGACGCGGTGCGATGATGGGTACACTGCGCTGCGACCATCCCGACATCGAGCATTTCATCGAGGCGAAACGGGCACCGGAACAATTACGTAATTTCAACCTGTCGGTACTGATCAGCGATGAATTCATGCAGGCGGTGGAAAAAGACGAGAAATGGCCACTATGTTTCCCTGCGGAGCTGCTGCCCGAGGGCACCCGAAAACGCCATCCCGGTTCAGTGCGTAAGGAATGGGCAGGGACTTTCCGAGATTGCCACATCTTTCACGAAATGCCGGCTCGGAGATTGTGGGAGCGAATCACCCGGGCTGCTTACGACACCGCAGAGCCCGGCGTACTGTTTATCGATCGCATCAATCGGGACAATAACCTCGGTTACCGGGAGTGGATCTCCGCCACCAATCCCTGCGGAGAGATCCCGCTCCCCCCGTACGGGGCATGTGACCTCGGTTCCATCAACCTGACCCATTTTGTTCAGGCCCCTTTTGAGCCCGAAGCCAAACTCGACCTCGACGGAATCCGGGAAACGGCTGCCCTTGCCGTCCGCCTGCTGGACAATGTTATCGATCTCTCCCAATTTCCCATCCCCGCGCAACGGGAGCAAAGCCGTGGCAGCCGCCGCATCGGGCTGGGCATCACCGGGCTTGCCGATACCCTTATCATGCTGGGGTTGCACTATGATAGCGAGGGCGCACGCCACTGTGCCGCCTCTGTCATGGAGATCTTGTGCCACGCCGCCTACCATGCATCCGTTGATCTGGCCAGGGAAAAAGGGCCTTTCCCTTTTCTGCAGAAGGAACATTATCTCTCACGCCCCTTCATCCAGCGGCTACCGGCCGAAATCCGTGACAAAATCGCCCGCTACGGGATTCGCAACAGCCATCTTCTGGCCATCGCACCTACCGGCACTATCAGCCTGCTGGCCAACAACATCTCCAGCGGCATTGAACCTGTATTCGACTTTCATTACCGGCGCCGAATCCGCATCCACGGGGAGCAACAACTGGACTTTCAACTCACTGACTACGCCCTGCGCCACTGGTGGGAGATGAAAGGCAAGCAGTCACCCTTGCCGAAGACATTTGTCTCGGCCCGGCAACTACCACCGCAGGCCCATCTGGCGATGCAGGCCACCCTCCAACCCTTTGTGGACAACGCCATCTCTAAGACTATCAACGTCCCAGAATCAATCCCTTTCGAACAGTTTCGTACTATCTACCATGAAGCGTGGCATCTCGGCTTGAAGGGGTGTACCACCTACCGGCCCAACCGCGTGCGGGGTGAGGTGCTCTCGCCCACTGAAGAAACCCCTGTCGCCTGCTGCCCCAGGCCCTGAGCCGCACCGCCCAGCTGACCAAAACCATGCAGGGGCTCCCTCACCTGAATGAGGAATTTCCTATGCCGTTTGGCGCCGTGCCGTAGATGACGATAGACTTGTACCTTAACCACGTCGGTCACCAACGCTGAGACAATGGAATATCCCCAAACAAGGGCAATCTCGGGCCAGCTAATAGGGGTGATGAGACCGAAACCATAGGCGGCCAATACGGTTGCCGCCAGCTTGGTAATCAACGCCGACCAGACCATGATCGGTGCCGGCCAAGGGCGTTGCCAAAGATATCCCTTGGTACGCGCCACGAACAGTACCAGATGGCCTGCGACCGCCATTTTCAGAAAGATATAGGTCTGGATCTGGGTTACATCCAGCTCGAGCCAGTCCATGGCTAACAGCAACATGCCAAAACTTCCCACCACACCTACTACACCCATAGCGGTAGCCACCGTAATCACCTGATGCATCTCCCAACGTACCGGACGTTTGTCCAGACCAGTATGGTCGTAGGCGATGGCCATGATGGGGACATCGTTAAAGAAGGCGAGCAAGATAATCATGATGGCGGTAATCGGGTAAAAATCAAAGAAGACCATGGTCAACACCACGAAAAACATGATGCGGATGGTCTCGCTAATACGATAGATAGCGTAGGCATTCATACGCTCAAAGATCCGCCGCGCCTCTTCGATAGCATCGACAATCACTGACAGACCGGGCGCGGTGAGCACCAGGTCAGCCGCAGCGCGGGCCGCATCGGTGGCACCACTGACTGCGATCCCCACATCAGCCTGTTTCAGTGCCGGTGCATCATTGACTCCGTCCCCTGTCATGCCAGTAACATGGCCTCGTGCTTGCAGCGCCTTGACAATGGCAAATTTATGTTCCGGGAACACCTCGGCAAACCCATCTGCCTGCTCCACCCGCTCACCATCGATAGCCAAAGGAGAAGCTGCTTTGCCGAAGCCGAGTACACTGGCCGGAAGGATCCTGTTACCCAACCCCAGCTTGCGGGAAATCTGTCTGGCAATGGAGAGATTGTCCCCCGTGATCATCTTGATGCCCACCCCATAGGCACGAGCTCGAGCGATGGTCCGAGCTGAATCCTTCCTCGGTGGATCAAACAGGGAAACAATGCCCAAAAACTGCCACTCCCGACTCCCTTGCTCACGGCGCGCCACCCCTAGTGTCCGATACCCTTGAGCAGCAAGGGTATCCACAGCCCGTTGGGCCCGATGCCGTTCTGCCTCAGTCAGACCGGACATTCGCATGATCACCTGGGGTGCTCCCTTGGTGACCCGGAAGGTGTGACCATGCCCATCCGTCACCAAGGCCTCGGTCCGTTTGTGCACCGGATCGAATGGCGTGAAATGGATCTGCTGAAAGGCATGCAGCCATTTTGGCTCTTTTAGCCCTGCCAAGATCGCCTCATCAATGGCATCCCGATCTTCTTCCCGGGATGCGAGGGCCGCCGCCAGCAGCACCCCCTGCTCGTGGGTATCACCAAACACCACGATCTCCCCCAACGTCAACCGATTTTGGGTCAGAGTACCGGTCTTATCCGAGCAGAGCAGATCCATACTGGCCATCTCTTCGATGGACTCCAACCGCGTGACAATGGCCTTGCGCCGGGAGAGAGCGGCCGCCCCTACCGCCATGGTCATGGAGAGTACCGCCGGCATTGCCACCGGGATGGAGGCCACCGTGAGAATCAGGGCAAACTGTATCAGTTCCAACCAAGGAGCATTGCGATGCAGCTGGAATAGCACGAGAAACGCTACTAGAGCCAGGCTGACATAAATCAGGTAATCCCCTATGGTCAGCACCGCTTTTTGGAAATGAGAAACTGTATGTGCCCGTGCCACCAGCCTCGCGGTCTTGCCGAATCGGGTCCGGGAACCGGTGGCGGTTACCTCAGCGACCGCTTCACCCCGTTTGACCGCCGTTCCGGAGAAGGCGACCTCGCCTATCTTTCGGGTAACCGGCAGGGATTCCCCGGTCAGTGCCGATTGGTCTATGCTGAGATAGGTTCCGCTCAGTAATTTCACATCGGCCGGAATTACATCCCCTAACCGGATCCGGATCACATCACCAGGAACCAGCTCCTTGGCATCGATCACTTGCCAGCGACCATCGCGCAGCACCCGGGCTTTCACGGCCAGCTGTTTCTTTAGCGCCGCCACCGCGTTACCGGCGGTGTATTCCTGCCAAAAACCAACCGCCGCATTGAACACCAACAGGGCAACAATAATCCAGAAATCATCCCAATGCCGGGCCAAAGCAGAAAGGAGGGCCGCAATCTCTATCATCCACGGAATCGGGCCCCAAAAATAGCCGAGCAAACGCAACAAGATCGAGCGTCTTCCCTCTTCCAGCGTATTGGCGCCATATTGCTGGAGACGCTTCGCTGCCTCCTCGGAACTGAGCCCCTGCCCTTCTCCTTTGGTGTCGGGTTGCTGATCACTCATCATCGCCCACCTTTTTCCCCTCGTCCCGATGGCGAAAACCTTCCGGCACGGAAAGGAACATCAGGCCACAGCGTTTTTTCCCGGCATGCACTACCAGGGAACGAATGGCACTCTCCCACTTCGGCAGCTGCACTTCAACCACCTCGCCGGCATGCAACGCCAAATCGCATTCCAGACCGATACCTCCCAGATTGATATCGATACCCCGGGCATGCCCTAACGCTCTCCCTTCCTTGCGAACTTCCACATCAGCCCTGTCCAAGGGTTTCCGGTTACCCCAACGATGTTCCATTGCCAATCACCTCCAGTATCGTTGCGTGCCGACCGCTTCAGGATAGATCCCTTTCGGACAATGCACTGCTACCAGGGTTACACACTGTTGCCCACCGAAAAGGGGAGAGGATCTACCAGAACGACTCACTATCCCTGCGGCTCTGGGTACGGCATACCGCCCTGACAGGCCAATGGAATCATGGAATGCCTTCCACGCCTTTCCCCCATCGCCATTCCCGGATCTCCGGCATATCCTCTCCGTGGGTGGTTATGTACTCCCGATGTTCCACCAAGCGGTCACGCATCTGTTGGCGTAGATGGCCAGCCCGATCCTTCAGCGAAGGCACACGATCAGCCACATCCATCACCAGATGGAAACGGTCCAAGTCGTTGCGCACTACCATATCGAAAGGAGTGGTGGTAGTTCCTTCCTCCTTGTAGCCTCGCACATGGAGATGTTCATGGAACCGCCGCCGATAGGTGAGCCGGTGAATCAGCCAAGGATAGCCGTGAAAAGCGAATATCACTGGCACATCAGTACCAAACAAAGCGTCAAATTCGGCAGCCGGCAGCCCGTGGGGATGCTCTTCGCGCGGCTGGAGGGTCATCAGGTCCACCACATTAACCACTCGGATACGCAATTCAGGGGCATGCCGACGTATGATCTCCACCGCCGCCAGGGTTTCAATGGTAGGCACATCACCGCAGCAGGCCATGATCACATCCGGCTTCCCCTCCTGGTCATTGCTGGCCCATTCCCAAATACCGATACCGGCGGAACAGTGCTTGATGGCCGCCTCCATATCGAGCCACTGAGGTTCGGGCTGCTTGCCCGCAACGATGACATTGACCAGATTGCGCGATGCAAGACACTGCTGGGTAACGTAAAGCAGACAGTTCGCATCCGGCGGCAGATAGACCCGCACAATGTCCGCCTTCTTGTTCACCACATGGTCAATGAAACCCGGATCCTGATGGGAGAAGCCGTTATGATCCTGGCGCCAGACGTGCGAGGTAAGCAGGATGTTGAGGGAGGCAATGTCGGTCCGCCACGGGATCTCGTTGCACACCTTGAGCCACTTGGCGTGCTGATTGAACATGGAATCCACTATGTGGATAAAGGCCTCGTAGCAGGAGAAAAACCCATGTCGCCCGGTGAGCAGATAACCCTCCAGCCACCCCTGGCAAGTATGCTCTGAAAGGATCTCCATCACCCGGCCGTCCGGAGAGAGATGGTCGTCATAGTCTCGGACATCAGCCATCCAAACACGCTCGGTGACTTCAAACAGCGCTGATAGCCGGTTGGAGGCGGTCTCATCCGGCCCCATGATACGAAAGTTGGCCGTGTCAAGATTGAGTTTCATCACGTCGCGCAGATATTCCCCCATGCGACGAGTTGCCTCTCCAAGCTCTGCGCCCGGTGTTTTCACTGGCACCGCATAATCACGGAAATCAGGCAACCGCAGGGGTTTCAGTAACAATCCGCCATTGGCATGCGGGTTGGCTCCCATACGCCGCTCCCCTTCCGGTGCCAGTGCAGCAATCTCCGGTCGTGGTGCCCCATGTTCATCAAACAGCTCTTCCGGTCGGTAGCCTTTCATCCATGATTCCAAAATTTCCAGGTGAGCCGGTGTGGCGGCATCAGGTATAGGAACCTGATGGGCACGCCAGTAATCCTCCACTTTGAGACCATCCACCTCCTTCGGGCCAGTCCATCCCTTGGGGGTCCGCAGGATGATCATCGGCCAACGGGGCAGACGGCGGTCTCCTTTTTCTCGGGCGCGGTA
Organism: uncultured Chromatiales bacterium; assembly: GCA_964557025.1. Classification (GTDB taxonomy): domain Bacteria; phylum Pseudomonadota; class Gammaproteobacteria; order Thiohalospirales; family Thiohalospiraceae; genus DRMK01. The sequence goes on from CAZKYF010000014.1 coordinate 135,518, forward strand.
CTGGATAGCATGAATCTCCGCCAACACAGTGTCGAAAGTGGCTGCCAGCTGCTGGTGTACCTGCAACGGCTCATCTCCACTCACCAGATAGGGACGATAGCCGTACCCTTCGAACAGCTTGACCAAATCAGCCTCCTCGATACGCGCCAGTACCGTGGGATTGGCGATCTTGTAGCCATTGAGATGCAACACCGGCAGCACCGCACCATCACGAGCCGGGTTGAGAAACTTGTTGGAATGCCATGCGGTAGCCAATGGTCCCGTTTCCGCTTCACCATCTCCCACCACACAGAGAGCGATCAAATCCGGGTTATCAAACACCGCACCAAATGCGTGAGCCACGGCATAGCCAAGCTCGCCCCCCTCATGGATAGAACCAGGGGTCTCCGGCGCACAATGACTGGGCACCCCACCGGGAAAGGAAAACTGCCGAAACAGCCGTTTCATTCCTTCTCGATCCCTTGAGATGGCCGGATATCGCTCACTGTAGGTTCCCTCCAGCCAAGTACTGGCCACCAACGCCGGTCCACCATGCCCGGGGCCGGTAACAAAGATGGCATTCAGATCCTCACGCTGGATGACCCGGTTCATGTGAGCATAGAGCAGGTTCAACCCTGGCGTGGTACCCCAGTGTCCCAAGCGGCGTGGTTTGATATGTTCCGGCCGAAGCGGTTCCTCAAGCAACGGATTGTCCATGAGAAAAATCTGGCCCACGGAAAGATAGTTGGCAGCACGCCACCAGGCATCGATTCGAGCTAGCTCCTCAGCTGACAATGGCTCTTGGGGAGATGATGGATTCATGACAAATTTTCCTCTTCCAAAAGGCGATAAACGTGACGAGCAATCACCCGCTCCTCATCTGTGGGGATACACCACACCGAAACGGCACTGTCCGGCAAACTGATTCGCGAACGATGTTCATTGTTGGCCTCAGCATCCAGGGTAACACCCAGCCAGGCAGCCTCGCGACAAATACGTTCGCGGATGTAAGCAGCGTTCTCACCTATACCACCAGTGAACACCAACGCTTCCAGCCCACCTAACGAAGCAGCAAGGGAGGCAATGGCACGATGGGTGTGGTGCACGAAGTAATCCACCGCCTCCGCTGCCTCCGGCCGCTCATCGGCCAGCAGAAGACGCATATCTCCGCTGATCCCGGAAAGCCCTAGTAGACCGCTGTGGTGGTTGAGCAATTCCTCCAACCCTGAAAGGGTCAAGCCGGCCTCCCGTTGCAACCAGATAGCCACTCCGGGATCAAGAGCTCCCGGACGGGTGGCCATGGGAATCCCATCCAGTGGGGTCATCCCCATGGTGGTAGCCACAGAACGACGTCGATAAAGAGCACAAAGGCTCGCACCATGCCCCAGATGCGCCACGACCACCCGTCCCTCCGCCGTTTCACCGAGATAACCCGGCAGTACCGACGTGATATATTCATAGGAAAGCCCGTGGAATCCGTAACGCTGCACTCCGCGTTCAAACCACCTGCGCGGCAAAGCAAAACAGCGCTCACGCAATGGGAGCGTATGATGAAAAGCGGTATCAAAGCAGGCTACTTGGAGAAATTCCGGATGCCTTCGCATCAGGACATCGATAAGAGCGAGATTGCGGGGCATATGCAACGGTGCCAGATGTACCAGCCGCTCCAGCAGATCCAGCACACCTGAATCGATGCGCACCGGCGAATGGAAGGCTCGGCCGCCATGTACCACCCGGTGACCTACCGCCACCACCGGCAACTCTGCAGCCTTCTCGGCCAACCAAGCAAGCAAGTGATTCAGTGCATCCTCATGCCCCCGAACCTCCACCACCTCCTTCAGACGCACCCCACCCGCATCCAGAACCTCAAAACATGCCCGGTCACCTGTCTCCTGAAACACACCATGGAAACGACGCCGCAACTCCCCCTTTTCCCGGCTGAACAGCCCGAACTTCAGGCTGGAAGAACCGGCATTCAGGGTCAAGATGGCGCCTTGTCCCTCCATGGCAACCATTCACTGCCTATACGAGAACGTCGGCGGAACACATCCGGTACATCACAGCTTCATCTCCTTTCCGTCAACGCATCCAGCAACCGACGAAAGGAATCCTGGAACTTCGCCACCCCTTCCCGCTCCAGGCGTTCTGCCATCGCCTCAAAATCGATCCCCAATGCCGCCAGCGTCTCCAGCATCTCTGCCGCTGCATCGAGCCCTTCTTCCAGCCGCCGGCCCGGTCGGCCGTGGTCACGGTAGGCCTCCAGGGTATCCGGTGGCAGGGTGGTCACTGTATGGGGGCCAATCAGGGCATCCACATATTTGACATCGGAATAGAGGGGATTTTTGGTGGAGGTGCTGGCCCAGAGCAGCCGCTGTGGCCGCACTCCCATATCATGAAGCAGCCGCCATGCAGAAGTGGCACTCAAGCGCTTGAACGCTCGATAGGCCACCTTTGCCGCTGCCACTGCCACCTCCCCCTGCAAGGCCCGGGCATCGTCACTGCGCTTTTCTGCAAGCAAGGTATCTGCAAGCGTATCAATGCGACTGACAAAGAAGCTGGCAACCGAGGCCTTCCCTTCGACCGGAAGCCCTCTGGCCACCCGCTCAGCCATTCCTTCCCGCCACGCTTCGGCAACCTGGACATATCGCACAGGGCTAAACAGCAAGGTTGCATTGACATTGATTCCACAGATGGTCAACTGCCGGATAGCCTTGAGCCCGGGTTCGGTCGCCGGGATCTTGATCATCAGATTGGGCCGGTCGATGGCTCGCCACAATCGTTTCGCCTCACGTATGGAGAGATCAGCATCGTAGGCAAGATGAGGCGAAATCTCGAGGCTAACGTAACCATCCAGCCGATCCGATTCACGGTATGCCGGCATCAGCCGATCGGCGGCCAAGCGGATCTCCTCGAATACCAGCGCCTCGTAGCGTTCCTCTGGCTTGCAAAAGCGAGAACCCAGGCGGGCAACCACCTCACGATATTCATCAGAGTCCACAATCGCCCTGGCCAAAATGGTCGGATTGGAGGTGATACCACAGATACCATCCTCTTCCATCAACCGTTCAAATCTCCCACCGCTGAACAAGCCACGGCGCAAATCATCCAGCCATGGGCTCTGCCCGAACTCCTTGAGCCGGCGCACGGGATTCATGGCTCTGTCCCCCCGTACAGCTTCAGCAAAACCGCATCGGTTGTCCCCGGGATGAGAAGCTCACCGGGAGTCATGTAATCGGAAGCAGACGGCCAAGTCCCGCTCGACTCTTGCCCTCTTTTAAACAGCGCTCCTCCTATCGGCATCCATTTCTCATTACATCCAAAAAAGCAAGACGACCGGCAACTCCTGGGTTCACCTCCTTGCAATAAAAGCTCCATGGTTTCATTCTCTCATTCAACAATGGCTTGAGCCGAGACTGTGAATGTAAAGGTAAAGGCACTGAAGAACACTGGCTTGAATCTTAGCCAGCCCAACTGCACAGCCCTTTCTCTGTCTATTTGGACCAATGGAGCCAATTTCAATAAGAAACAAACAAAAAACAGGACAATCAGGTATATTTATAGCTACTGTCGAAGGGGGAAACAAAGCCATCTGGCACGCCATATGGAGGTGTCATAATACGCGTTCTGGGCGGCATTGCATGTTTACTGCATTGAAAGTGGTCTCCGAGGCTTTATCTCGCAAGACCCCCAGACCGCCTGATCAAAGTGGAGAACCATACGCCGTTCACATTGTGCAGTCATTTCCATCGCCACAATGAACGGCTCCTTTTGTTTGAATTTCCAAGCTTTTTTATACCCTGCTCGTATCAAGACTCGAGAAATACCCAGCCTGTGGAAAATCCTTCTGAAAACCTCCTGTAAGTCTCCTGGCCTCATTCGGTTTCTCTTACATCTTTCCTGTCGACTTCTTCATCTCGATTAACCACGGGATGCGACAGAATTCGTCTCTGGCTGAAAAGGAGTTCAGCAACCATCACTGCCAGATACCCGGCGCCAATCCAGAAAAGGGACTCCGTCGCCGTCTTCCAAAGGTAAAATATCAGAGCCAGCCAGGAGGCCAGCGTAAACAACATCCCCAACAAGGGGAAAATCGGAAAGATGCCAATCTCTCTGCGTAATCTCCAAGCTGAGAGATTAATGGCAAAAAAGATCAGCAAAAAGGTGGAACTGGAAAAGGAGGCAATAACAGTCAAATTTCCCAGATTAACGAAAACGAGCGTCAAAATGGTAATGACCGTAAGGCTAAACCAAGGGATATGGTTTTTCCGGCGCACGAAAGCAAATGCCGTCGGAAGTTCCTTCTCCCTTGCCATCACCATCCCGAGTCGGGCCGTGCCAAACAGGGTGGCGTTGATCGCCGATGCGGTAGAGAAAAGCGCTGCCAGTCCGATGAGAAAAAAACCAGCCTCCCCCAAAAACGGCTTGGCCGACACTGCCAGAGCATACTCTCCATATTTGCGGATCTCTTCTGGAGACAAATTCCCAACCGCCACCAGCGATACCAGCACGTAAACCAGGGTAGTGATCCCAATGGACCAGAAGATTGCCCGAACTAGATTTCGCTCAGGTTCCTTCATTTCATTCACCGCATTGGGAATCAGTTCAAATCCCTCATAGGCGACGAATATCAGTGCCGCACCCAGCACCACGCCTAGCGCTCCCTGATCGAAAACGGGAGAAAAGTGATTTGGCTCGATGTACAGGAAGCCAATAACCGCGAACAGAAGCAGTATCAGCACCTTGACCGTTACGATCAACCACTCTGTAGTACCACTCGCCTTGACCCCATAGAGATTGATACCGAGAAAAGCGAGCAAGATTAGAGACTCCAGCAGATGGTGCATAGCCATATTGGCTTGCCCCCCCGCACTCAGCAATGCCGCTCCGTAGATACCAAACGTATATGCATACAGCGCCAGGGTCCCAATATATCCGGCCAGAAGCAACCAACCACCTATCCCCGCTACGTTTGGCTGATCAAATGCTCTTTCCAGATAGGTAAAACTTCCTCCATCGGAACAAAATGAAACACCGAGGCTAGCGTAAGCCGCCCCGGTTATATAGGCAATAACTCCACCAATGAGAAAAGCCAATGGTGCCGCATGGCCTGCCTCGGAAACGGCAAGTCCAAGAACAGAAAAAATGCCGCCCCCGATCATTCCACCCACTCCCATGGCAATGACTTCCGTCAACGTAAGCCGCTCTTCCGAATTCACAACAACAGATTTTCTCCTCTGCATGCTCATCAAGACTGGTCAACATCATGAAGAATCGATACAAATTCCGCAGAAATGGCCTGAATCGTCACACAGGATTATTGAATTATCTTATCCGGACTGATACCTGCACCATTCTGATTCATTACGCAAGATGAATGGCTATATCTTGCGGTTTTGTTTCTCGCAAGAGATGATAGGCTCGTTCAACATCCGACTGGGAACCATGGACCACAACCAAACATTCGCCCGAATCAATTGCGTTCTTGTAACGTAGAACACTACCATAAGTCACGCCAATCAAAGACAATATCTTTCCAATTGTATCGCTTTTGTCAGACCCTCCTTCTTCTTTCATAACCATTTCCAGAATGGGAACCAATGCCCCAACCATTACGTACGAATGAGGTCTCACTATCCATGCCATTCCCCCCTCCAAATGCTCAGCCAGAAACTTCCAAAATGGCACCTCTGCCTCTAAAACCTGTACTCGCTTCTCAACCGAATAGATACCGGACAGACGATTACCGTCTTCCTTTGTTGCCTCCCCAATAACAGAAATTTTCCTTTTTCCGTCATAATTCCTCACTAGCGCCAGAACTGAACTATTCAGTCTGTCACGATTCCGATAGACCGCGATACAGCTATTTGTTTCCATCATCTCACCCCTGGAGTCATCTCCCGCTGCCATTTATGGAATCCACTCAAACAGTCAGGATCTACAAAAATCAACCGACTCGGCAACCGATCCACATTCTGCAAATAAGTTATATACACTGACGGGATTATTGAGCACCCTAGAAAATGATTATTTTCTTCCTGACAGCCTCTGTTTTACTTATGCTTGAATATCCTATTTGAGTGATATGACAAATGGATTCACAGAGCCGGCTCAAGTATTGCTCACCGTTTGTTCAGCCATTCCATTTTCTGTCACACAAGCCGCAGCCAGCAAAAAAGATCAATTCTTTTGCCATGATCCGTGAGCTTTCAAGTTTAACTTATGCATTGCCTTTTTGAGCAACGATTCGATCTCCTGGATCTCTAGCCTCCCTCTCTTTGCAATAACCACCCCTTCCCGTTGCCAATGCTGCAATTGTCTATTCACCACGACCCGAACCGTTCCAATCATCTCTGCCAGCGACTCATGAGAAAGATCATGAATCAAATTTAATTGATTGCCTGATCCTTCCGCATTGATATGTCGCAATATCAGGCGTGCCAACCGAGTCTCGGTATCATGGAGCGCCAGATCACCGGCAAGATCTGCCAGCAAACGCATCTGCCTGCCTAAATAGGGCAGAAATCCCCGATTGAATTCGGGATGCAGCTGAATCCATTGGCGTACCTCTTCTACACTCGCCGAAAGCAGTTCCAGATCATCAATTGCTTCAATTGAGATATGATGATGATTTCCATCCAATAGACTGATGACATCGAAGACGTCACCGGGCTTCAGAAGAAACAGGGTGACCATCCGTCCTGTTTCCGGATTGATTCTTCCCATTTTTAATCGACCAGAGAGAATCACATAGAATCTCTGTTCTATCTCCAAGCCAAGAGAACAACGCCCCTTCCTCCAGGTTTCTCTTCTAAAATGCCCGAGCATATCTCTAAGAAGTTCATCCGTCAGCGAGGAAAACAAAGGAGATCTTCTCAATCGCCTCATGGTGCTTTCTAAATCCGAGAAAGGAATGGACGGCATGGGCTTCCTTACTTGTCTTTTCTGTTCAGAGTGGAGGCCCGCATCTTTTGCGGGCTTTTCATCACTTTTTTGAACACTACTTAAAACGAAGTCGGCTACCACCAGCGTTCGCTAAACAACCCATGATAGGCACCATGATCAGGCTCATAGTAAGGATCATAGACATCGGGGACATTTTTGTACCACTTATCCCAGCGATAGGTAAAACCGTCAACGGCGATACGGTTTTCTACTTCCCATATACCCTTGGTTTGGAAGGCAACACGTGCGGCTTCCGTCCTCTCTGACCAGGTATCCACGTTACCTGTCAAAATTGCTACCCCGTTGACGACCTTGACCTTGATTTTGTCATGAACCCACCATGTTACCCAGTTCCATTTCAGCCGCTTACTTATTTCCTTTTCCAGCTCACGATCAGGTTTGGTGTTCGCCCGATAAACTCGTAGGTGGTTGATCACCTTCTTCACTCCTTTTATCCTCTCGGAGATCTCTTCTGCACGGGTCTTCTGATACCAATTGTGTACCTGACCAGCCAACGTGACCACACCACGATTCACTCTAGCAACAATAGCCGTTCCCACCAGCGAATGGTCTGAATGCAGATTGAATACCACGTCATCACGGATAAAACGATCATCCCGTTTCGGAACGCGAACCACTACATTATTGGTTACCCAAGCGACTCCGGAGACATCTTTTGCATCCTGTTCAGCAATCCTTTTTTCATAGGCATTGATCACAATACCATTCAACTCCACGTGACCTGACTCGGCTGCCACAGAAATTCCTCTATAATCGATCCGGCTGTCCAGCTTGAGCATGGTCTCCACTGCCAATTTCAACTCCTCATCGCTGTTGGCCACAGCCGGTTCAGGCGCCTCATGGCTCAAAACCGGATCAATCTGGAGATTATTTATTACCTGCTTTACACCCATTATTGCTATCCGCTGACCAGCTCGATTTCTTTCATACAGACTGCGAACCGAACCAGACAACATTACTACGCCACTTTCCACCCTTACCGTAATTGGCAACCCGGTGAGATAGGCATCCAGCCTGAGTAACGTCGTTGCTTGTTCTTTCAGGGTTTTATCATCACGTTGGGAAGAATCTCTCAGCAAAATCTGATTCTCCACTTCGGTTACCCCCTCCACTTCGCTGGCAAGAAGCGTGGCCTCATCCCTCTCTGACCAAGAAGAGACTTCACCAGAAAGCATGACCTTACCATTGCTACAACGTACCACTATCTGGTTGTCCTCCCCGAGGATGGCACTATTGAGAATACGTCTTCTCACCATGTGGCAGATGTCGTTATCGGAATATAAAGCAGGGTTTATCTGTAAACCGTTGATTACCCCAACAACGCCTCTTATCTTTCTGGCATCAATACCGGCGTACTCCTTCTCTGCCAAACTATTCACCTCCCCGGAAAGCGTCACGAATCCGTCCTTGACCAGGACATCGATACCGGAGACATCCACCCTCACATCGTTACGAAGGGCGTTTTTCACCCAGTGGGCAATCTCAGCATCACTGACCCCTTCGGCAGGAGCGGCTACGGCGGTTGCGCTGGCCAACATCAGAAGGAAAACCAATGGAAGATTCAGGATAAGATTCGTTTTGCTCATGACGATATCCTCAGATATTTACAGGTCGATTGTTACCCACACCATATCGGATATGGTGGGGTACCGACGAGACAGAATCTGTAACCAGGGTTACAATCCAGAGGGAATGGGAAACGTACTCCTCTGGCATCGATCCGGTGGCAATGCCGTCACTGGAATGGAGAATGAGAAGAGATTCTAGGAAGGAGTGAGATCCTCAAGAGCTGGAACAGAGCGCCTGCAACCGTTTCACCAGCCGTTCTACCCGTTTCATTGCGCCTATGTAGGCGCTACGAAAGGCATCATGCTCCTCCTGGACTTCGGCGTGCAACTCAGCCTGCCGTTCATGCTCTTTTTCCAGTTTGCTCCATTCCGTCGCATCACGTTCTTTCTGTTCCAGATAGCGGGAGAGCAGCTTGTCATGCTCCTGAAGCCGTACCTCATGATCCTCGATCACATCGGACAGATGGGCTGCAACCTCACGATAATCTGGCAACTCCCGCTCAAGTTGATACAGAAGCGCTTCAATACGGCGTTGAGTCTTCAACCAACCGACGATATCTCGCTTCCACAGCTTGTGCTCTTCATGCCAGCCCTTCGATTCGGCTCGCATCTTTTCAACTCGGGAGTGTAGCGCAATCCGTGTCATGACCATTTGCGCCAAAGGTGGCTGCCACCCGACTGCCAGTTGTTTGTCCATCGCTCTCCTCTCCGGTTAGCCAGCCATCGAGACATCTGTCAATTGGAATATAACCAATCAGTCTAAAATGTATAGTTACGGAAACGACCCTTGTCCAGACAAAACATTGCCTATTCCTGAAATACCCGCACCGACTCCGCTCCACCCCATCCAACAGCATGGCGCCAATCGATAGCATCCCGTTTTCCGTATTGAAGCAGCAATAATGTCTTCCCATCCATAATGGCCTGGTGGAGATAGGCCAGATCCTCTTCGGGGATTCCCATCCGGCGTAAGGCATTGGTCAAGCGGGTCACTAATGCTGCCCCTGTTGCCATCCCGCTTCCTGCCACCGCACCAGCGATGATATCCACGAACGGACCCAGCACCAACAGAGGTCCGATCCCTGGAACCAAAAACAGCCCCATGGCACCGGCCAGAAGCCCAGCCAGCCCTCCCCACAATGCACCCTGTTCGCCCCAGAACTTGAGGCGTTCCCGTTCATTTTCGTAGGAGATACCAAGAAAGTCGTCACCCTGTCCTCCAGCACGACGCAGAATGGAGATCTGGTCCATAGGGAAATCTTTTTCGATCAGCTGACCGGCCACCTCTTGGGCACGTCGAGGATCATCAAAAACCGCAGCAAGAATGGTCATGATACGCCGCCTCTGTCACTTGCTCCGGATCAAGGAGCCATTATCTCCCTACATGGATTCGGCCTTTCCATTTTTCAAGGAGAAAGAACCTTTTTGCTCAGTCCCGCCTGCCCCGCCAAATGGAGAGCCACAGCCAGATCCCCCCGAGACAAGCGCCGATGACCCCCAGTAGTACAAACAGAGAGTAGCCCATGACCGTGGGGCCACTGTCCGGAGCCGTCATTACAATGGAGGTACCGATGATAAAGGCAGCGGTCACCATCCCTACCGAAATACGACTGGCAGCTCGATCCAGCTGATGGCCAAAGTGATCGAGGCGGGTAACATCCACATGAACCTGCAACGCACCACGCCTCGCCATGCGCAGTAGACGGCGAAGATCCCGGGGCAAGCCGGTAAGCAGCTCCAGGCTACTGGAGAGATTGTCCCAGCCCTGTTTGAGCAGGCTGGAGGGGAGGTACCGCTTGGTCATTAGCCGCTGCAGGAATGGGGAGATCTCCACCACGATATTGAAATCGGGATCCAGCTTCCTTCCCAAACCATCCAAGGAAACATAGGCCTTCAGCAACATGGCAAGGTCCGGTGGCAGATCGAGCTGGTAGTCACGAAACAGCGCCATCAAATCTGTTAGCATGACGCTGAAATCCAGCTGCTTCAGCGCCAACCCGTGGTAGGAATCGAGGAACGCCTCTAGATCATCACCGAGCCGATCGGTATCGATAGCATTAAATCCCCCAGTCCACTCCTGCAGTACATCGACTACATGGTCGGTTTCGCGCATCATCAATCCATAGAGCAGATCGGCCACTTGCTCTCGACGCCGCGGCGAAAGCGTGCCCACCATGCCGAAATCGATGAAAGCAATCCGGTTATCAGATAGATAGAAAAGATTCCCCTGATGGGGATCGGCGTGGAAAAAACCATCCACCAATGTCATCTGTAGCATGGCATCGACACCACGCCGCGCCAACAGGGAACGATCCAGCCCTGCCGCTTCGATGGCCTCGATCTCCCGCGCCGGGATACCATCGATGTACTCCTGGACGTTGAGCCGCTTGCAGGTCCATTGCCAGTAGATTCTGGGGATGACGATCGCTTCCTGATCGGCGAAATTCGCCGCCACCCGCTCCGCTGCTCGGGACTCGTTCTCCAGGTTGAGTTCCCGACGCAGGGAACGACTAAATTGCCGCACCATCTCCACCGGATGATAGCGCCGCAGTTCCGGAATCTCCGCCTCGGCAATCTCGGCAAAGCGGGCCAGCAAGCTTAGATCGGCCCGCACCGTCTCTTCAATGCCAGGACGGCGGACCTTGAGCACTACCGGAGTACCGTCAGGCAGCTCGGCGCGATGCACCTGGGCAATGGAGGCGGCCGCCAGTGCCTCCTGCTCAAGATGGCGAAAGATCTCTTCCGGTGGCTGGCCAAGATCCTCCTCTAGTTGAGAGCGCAGTTCCTCGAAGGGTACGGCAGGAACGGCGTCCTGCAACTTTTCAAACTCCTCGATCCACTCCGGAGGGAAAAGGTCTACCCGAGTAGCCATCAACTGTCCCAGCTTGATGAAAGTAGGACCCAACTCCTGGAGTACGGCACAGAGCCGCTCGGGTGCCGTAACCTCGTTAAATTCACCGCCTTCTTTCCAGTGCAGTATCCGGCCTGCCTGCTCCAGCAGTCTGCCAATACCCAGCCGATGAACCAGTTCTCCCATCCCGTGACGGATCAGAACTGAAGCGATATTATGGAGGCGCCCCAAATCCCGGGCTGCCCCCAACGCATCCCACAGCATCAGGAATTGTCGCTCTTCTTCCTCTCCGCCACCGAGAGAAGAACCTCACCGATACCGGCCAAGATACCGCGCGCAATTTGGCCGACGCGATTAGCCATCTCTTCCCCCGTCTCTGCGGTCTCAGCGCCCACTTCCCGCAATTGGTTCTGCAACTTTTCCAGACTCTCTGCCACATGCTCACCAATGCTGGTGCCGCTGTTTCGGGCGTGGGTGGCCAGATCTCCGGCGATGGTCCTGACAGCCTCTGCGCTGCTCTTCGCCGTCCGCTGGATAGTACCGATGAAGATATCTTCAAGACTGTCCAGGTCCTCCAACGACCGCTTCAACTCCCGGGCGCTAAACTCGCTCATCCGGCCTGCTGCTTCTTCGATAGCCAGGCGCAGGGCATCCGCCGTCTTGATCAATGCCTGTTCGAGTCCCTCAGCCGCCTCGCTCAACCCTCTCTTCAACTGTTCGCTCTCCCGCGCAACTGCATCACCGGCCCCTTCCATTACCGCTTCGGCAACGGCATTGATCCGTTCCCGATCCAACCGTCCTTCACTCAGCGCCTTTAGAGTGATATCGCGAACCGCCGTCTGGATCTCCTCTCCCCGCTCTACGGCTTCCTGCACCGCCTTACGCAACTCCTGCAACTTCTGTTCACCATTATTCTCTGACATGACCATTGACTCCTTCTCCAGATGTTCGCCATTTGCTTCACAAACCTGCTCTAACTCTATTATGCTCCTTTCCCGTTCGCCACGCAGATCACATCAACGCCACATCCCTGCGACGCAGGAATCGATAGGTGGCCAGTTTCACTGCGTCATTGAACAGGAACCAGGCAAGCGCATAGGCCCATATCCATCCCGCATATTCCCAACCAATGGGGGTAACGAGAAAACCATAGACCGCAATCAGCGTACCCAGAATCTCGGTACCAAGGGTGGCGAAGAACAACAGCGGTGCGGGGAAAGGCCGCTGCCAGAACCAGCCATCTACTCGAGTGATATAGAGCGTGCTATGCCCCGCCACAATAAGTTTGAGAAAGAGCAGAGTCTGGATCACATCCTCTGGAAAGGCCATCTGCTCCAGGAAGTAAAACAGCAGAAACGAGGAGATTACACCGGTAATTCCCAGCACCGTTGCCACGGTCAGTAACTCTGGCATTTTCCAGCGGACCGGTCGCCGATCCACCTTGGTATGGTCATAAGCAATGGCTAGGATTGGAATATCATTAAGCAACGCCAACAGAATGATCATCAGTGCCGTCAGTGGATAGAAATCAAACACTACGATGCTCAATGCCATGAACAGGATGATGCGGATGGTCTCGGCAATGCGAAAGATGGCATAGCTTTTCATCCGCTCAAAGGTGATACGCGCCTGCTTTACCGCCTCGTTGATTACAGCCAGGCCGGGTGCCGTGAGGATGATATCCGCCGCTGCCCGTGCCGCATCGGTAGCATTGGAAACCGCAATACCGCAATCTGCCTTGCGTAGCGCAGGGGCATCGTTCACCCCGTCACCCGTCATCGCTACCATATGCCCCCCTTTCTGCAAGGTATCGACGATACGGTACTTGTCCTCCGGTACCACTTCCGCAAAGATGTCCACCTCTTCGATCATCTCGATGATGGCCGATTCGTGAGTATGGAGGAACTCCCGTTCCAGCAAGCTGGTATCGTACATATCCTCGACGCTCTCCATTACCTCCTTGGCAAATGCCTTGGCCTCTTTCTGGCTCACCTCTGGCTTGAGCCGCTGATAGATGGCAGCCGCCAGTACCTCGGAGAGCGCAAGCAGTTCATTCCCTGCACTGCCCGAAAGTTGACTGGAGTTCATGGTACGCGGTTTCAGGCCCAGCAGGCGACCGATCTCCCGGGCGATGGCGGTGTTGTCCCCGGTCACCATCTTTACCTTGACGCCGTGCTCACGCATCTCCGCAATCACCTCACGGGAGTCCTCGCGGGGAGGATCGTAGAGGGGGATCAAACCGATGAGCTCGAGAGGCCTGCCGTTTTCCTGTCGGCCCACTGCCAGAGTGCGATATCCTTTGGAGGCAAGGAGATCCACCATCTGCCGAACATTCACCGCCTCCCGTTCGGGCAACTCCGCCATCTCAATCAGCACCTGGGCTGCTCCCTTGACCGCAACAAATCGCTCTCCCTCCTTCTCGACAACCGCCTCGGTGCGTTTTCGTACGGGATCGAATGGGGCAAATTCCATCTGCCGGTAAGAACGCCAATCCAGATCGGGAAAATGCTCATCGATGTAATGGAAGATGGGTAGCTCGATGGGATCGCGGTTCTCCAGCCTGGAAGCGAGCGCCGCGATCAAAAATAGCTCTCGCTCTTGATGGCCACCCAGCAGCAGGGGTGAAGCCACCCTCATCTCGTTTTTGGTAAGCGTTCCGGTCTTGTCGGAGCAAAAGACATCCACCCCGGCCAGCTCTTCAATGGCAGTCAGCCGACTGACAATCGCCTTGCGTCGCGCCAGATTGACCGCTCCCACCGCCATGGTTACCGAGAGCACCGCCGGCAGTGCTACCGGAATGGCGGCCACGGTGAGCACCATGGCAAAACGGGCGATCTCGATAAATGCCTCATTACGGAACAACGCCACCATCACGATCAGCACCACCAGCACAAGGGTGATAACGATCAGATAGTTACCAATCTGAATCACCATCTTCTGGAAGTGGCTGCGTTCCTCAAGGCCAGCCTCGGCCACCAACGCCACCACCGAATGGAAATTGGTGTTGACCCCGGTATTGACTACCACCACCAGCATTTCTCCTTGCTTGACGATGGTGTTGGCATAAGCCACCTCATTGACTTTTTTGCTCACCGGCAGAGACTCTCCGGTCAGTATCGACTGATCCACCAGCAGATAGTCCCCTTCCATCAGCTGAACGTCCGCCGGCACGATGTCTCCAATCTTGAGCTTGACGATATCGCCTGGTACCAGTTCACGCGCTGGTACAGTGTGGAAACGACCATCACGCAAAACAATGGTCTCGGTAGCCAACCGTTGCTTGAGCGCCTTCAGGGCATTGAGCGCCCTGTGTTCCTGGAAGAAATCCAGTCCAGCATTTACCAGCAACATGATGGTGATAATGACGAAATCTTCCCACTTTTGAACCACCGCAGAGAGAATGGCCGCAATCTCAATCATCCAGGGGATTGGTCCCCAGAAACGGCGAAAAATCCGGTGCCAAAGCGGCTCCTCCTTTTCCTCGATCTCATTGTATCCAAACCGCTCCAGCCGCCGGGCCACCTCGTCACTGCTCAACCCTTTCTGCGGATCTACACGCAAATCCTGCAGGGTATCTTCCACATGCTGTCGAGCATAATCATCGGTGGATTTCACGCGCCGCGTCTCTCCCGTGAAACGTTTAGCCATGCTTTTTCCCTCACCACACTGGTGGTTCACATCGTTTTCCTCTATGTTCTACTTATTGGGTTGGAAAAGGGCCGTTACAACCATCCGAACACCGAGCAACGAACATGAAAACACTGAAACTCCGTCACGTAGCCATCGATACCCACAAAGAGAACGTCGCCTACCTCCATCGCGAATGTCCTATCTACCGTACTGAGGGATTTCAGGCACTAAGCAAGATAGAGATCCATAGGGCTGTCGATGGCATTCCCGTCATCGCAGTGCTGAATGTCGTGGACGACGACTCACTGCTAAAGCCGGGCGAACTAGGGCTATGCGAGCAAGCCTTCCTCCAGCTGGGGTTGGAAGAAGGAGCCTCCGTACGAATCACTCATGCCAGACCTCCTGCCTCCCTCGAGGCAGTCCATCGCAAGATCGCCGGAGAGACTCTCAGCTATGACGACTACCTGGGTGTTGCCCGGGATATCGTTGCCAACCGTTATTCCAAGATCGAGATGGCCGCATTCCTGGTAGCCTGCGCGGAGACCGGTATGGAGCGGGAAGAAGTGCTTCATTTGACCCGTTCCATGATTGAAACCGGTGAACGCCTCAAATGGGGTGAATCCCTGGTGGCGGACAAACACTGTATTGGCGGCATCCCCGGCAACCGCACCACCCTGTTAGTGGTTCCCATCGTCGCCGCTCATGGCATGTTAATTCCAAAGACCTCAAGCCGTGCCATCACCTCCCCTGCCGGTACGGCAGACACCATGGAGGTGCTGGCCCGGGTCAAACTGGATATGGACCGGCTCCATGAAATCGTGCGCAGGGAACGCGCCTGCCTGGCCTGGGGCGGTACTGCCCGGCTGGCACCGGTGGATGATATCTTGATCGCCGTGGAGCGACCGCTCTCTCTCGACTCCGCCGGCCAGATGACCGCCTCAATCCTATCCAAGAAGGTGGCAGCCGGCTCCACCCACCTGCTCATCGACATTCCGGTGGGACCCACCGCAAAGGTGCGCAGCGGCGCCACCGCCCTACGCCTGCGCAAACTGTTTGAATACGTGGGAGATCGTCTCGGGCTTCATCTCGAGGTAATCCTGACCGATGGTCGGCAGCCGGTCGGACGTGGTATCGGCCCGGTACTTGAGATCCGGGACGTGATGCAAGTGCTCAACAATCAGCCCGAAGCTCCCTCCGATCTGCGAGAGAAATCCTTGCGACTGGCAGGACGAATCCTGGAGTTCGACCCCGATGTCCGGGGAGGGCAAGGTTATGTCATCGCCCGAGACATCCTGGATTCTGGTCGGGCGCTGGAAAAGATGGAGGCGATCATCGAGGCACAGGGCAGGAACAGTACGCAGGAGAAACTGGGTCATCTCCGCCACCAGATAACGGCGTCATGCAACGGCCGAGTGGCTGCCATCGACAACCAACAGATGGCCCGCATCGCCCGACTGGCCGGCGCACCTATGGACAAGGGAGCCGGCGTCGACCTGCATAAGAAGATAGGGGACCCGGTGGAGCAAGGTGAACCACTCTACACCATCTACGCAGAGTTTCCCGCCGATTTCCAATTCGCCCGGGAAGCCGCCCACCAGGCAAACGGATACCAAATCGGAGAGAATCGATGAGCAAACCTCTGGTACTCTGCTTCCCAGAATACCGGGAACCGGCCCGAAGAATGGCAGAGGCAGCAGGCCTTCCTGCCGCTGACATAGAAATTCACCACTTCCCAGATGGAGAGAGCCGGATCCGGCTGCCAGTGAAACTGCCGGAATCGGTGTTGTTCTGCCGCAGCCTGCACCAGCCCAACGACAAACTCATCGAGCTGGTGCTAGCCGCCGCCACCGCCCGTCGTTTGGGGGCAAAACAACTCATCCTGGTAGCACCCTATCTCTGCTATATGCGACAGGACAAGGCTTTCCATCCCGGAGAGGCCATCAGTCAGCGTATCATCGGAGAACTGCTGGCAGAACGATTCGACGGGGTCATTACCGTAGACCCCCACCTGCACCGGGTCCACCATCTGCAGCAAGCGGTACCCGTAAAACATGCCATAGCGCTGACCGCTACCGAGCCCATGTCTGCTTGGCTGGTGAAAGCGGTGGAGAAACCGCTACTGCTGGGGCCCGATGAAGAATCGGTGCAATGGGTGGCCGCCATCGCCCGGCACAACCACCTGGATTACTGCGTGGCACGAAAAGAGCGGCTTGGTGATCGGAACGTACGCATCACCCTGCCCAGAAACGGTTTCGACGGACGCCATATCGTCCTCGTGGACGATGTAGCCAGCACCGGGCGCACCCTGGAAACGACAGCGAAGGCGCTCCGGCCTCACCAACCCGCCAGCATTTCGGTGCTGGTCACCCATGCCTTGTTCCTCGGCGACGCTTTGGAGCGGTTGCACAGCGCCGGTGTCAGACAGATCTGGAGCTGTGACACCATCCCCCATCCCACCAACGCCATCCATCTGGACCAGCTACTGGCAGGCGCCGCGAAAAATACCGTTTCGTGATGTTGGAGGGCGAAGCACCAGTGAACTCTGCTGAAAAACCAAGCCAAAACGTATTGTATCGTTTTGCTGCAAGCTGAAGATACAATGGTGAAATCATGGTTGTTTTCGTCGGAGCAATAGCTCTACTCTCACAGCCGAGACGCCCAGAATTTACCGCCGCCGACGTCGCGGCCGTGGCGATTCGAAATTGACTCGGAGTGGCTTGCCATTGAATTGCTTCCCGTTCAAACCAGCAATGGCGGCACGTGCCTCATGGCCCTCCATCTCGATAAAACCGAACCCTTTGCATTGCCCGGAAAAGACATCTGTCACCAGTTCTGCCGAACGCACCCTGCCGTACTCGGAAAACAGCGTCTGCAAATCCTGCTCACTGGTGTTGGCTGGCAGGTTTCCGATAAATAATTTCTTCAACTCAACTTCCTATATTCTATAAACTCTCATCAACGACACTAAACCGGAATCCCGGTCTATCTGTATCACAGAATTGGCCCAGCCTACAGAGCGGATTCACCGCTCCATAGTGAACAATCCCAGCCTTAAAACCAACATTCCCGGGAACGGGGCTTTAGAGCCTCCCAAAACAAAGAACCCCGCCTGAGCGGGGTCCTTCTTATCGGTTGGTCCGACAAGCTCGGACTCAGACGGCCGTAACGCTTGTTGCCTGAGGACCTTTGGGGCCGTTCTCAACTTCGAAGGTCACGGCCTGACCCTCGCTAAGGGTCTTGAATCCCGAATCCTGAATGGCGCTGAAATGCACGAAGACATCCGCCCCACCATCATCCTGCGAAATAAAACCGAAACCCTTGGATTCGTTGAACCACTTGACAGTACCTGTAGCCATAAATTTGTTACCTAACTTGATTTTGAACAATGGGTGTATTGCTTACAGGTAATGAAATCAGGAGAATCTGGGAGTTACACGGAAGTGAACTGCCGGGAGCACCAATCACAAAATCTGCAGCAGTGGTCATTATAGGCGACCCTTCCACTCATTGCCAGCAAAACCTGCACATTACTTGTAATTTTCCGCTGCCATCCTCATCATGTTTTATACTATCCACGAATTTACAAGGAGAATCGATCCATGAATCTGCATGAATTCAAAGAGCTGGACTTCGAGGAAGCTCTAGACCTGCTGGAAAGCCGTCTGATTGAGCTAAAAGGCTCCATCGAGAAACTCGAGAAACAACAAGAAAACAAAGATGCGGCAATCCGTGACAAGGCCCGAGAGGAACTGGATTTTCTTCGTGGCCGACATGCAGATATCGAACAGAAAATAGCCCGGTTGAGAGAGCTGAAAGCGGCCGAGCTGGCAGGCGAGAAAGACAACCTTCTGACCGAAACCTTCCTGATATTTGATCAGCTGGGAGAACGAATCGATCGCCTTCTCGGGGAAAAGGAGTAAACAAGCGCCCCGGCGGGCCACTCGACGACCCGCCGGGGCGAAACATGTCTCCCCCTGCGCTATTTCACTGATTGTTCGTACATTTTTACTGCCTTGTTCATCTCCTTCAAGAGTGGGAGATTAAGTTTGGCAGCCTTTGCCAACCCTTCCGGCGAGGTGTCTACCTTGTCGAGCACCGGTTTGTACTCAGCCCACAACCCCTGAACCACTTCCAGCTGTTTGCGAATGGCAGGATCCTTGGTTCCCGGCAGGCCTAGCTCGCTGTCGCCATCGAACAGCCCCTTCAGAGTTCTCTCGAACAGCGCAACCGTTTTCTGCAGATTGGCCTTGTTGGCATCCACATCTATCCCATTCGCCACCAACAGCAGCTCCTTGGTCATCTTCTGGGTCAACATACGCTGCTTGCCAGCGAGATTGATGGTGGTAGCCATGGCGGGATCCAGATCAGAACCGCTCGCCTTCGCATACATCTGCACCGCCTTATTCATTTCCTTCAACAGGGGCAGATTCTGCGCCGCCACCTTCTTCAACACCCCTTGATCGAGCTTGCCGTTCAACGCAGCCTCTACATTGGGCTTGAACTCCTCCCACAAGGCGGACACCTTTTTCAGCTGGGCAAGGATTGCCTCGTCGGTGGTCTTCGGCAACCCAAGATCAGCATCACCATTGATCAAGCCCTTTAAGGTCTTGTCAAACAGGTCCGCCGTTTTCTTCAGGGCGGCCTTGTTGGCTTCCACATCGATACCCTTGGCAATCAGCAGGATCTCCTTGCTCATCTTCTGGGTCAGCATCCGCTGCTTGCCCGCCAGGTTAATGACGGTTCCCATCTCCTGTTTACTGATGGCAAAAACGCCACCGGCGAAGAAAATCGTCACCACAGCCAATAAAAGGGGAAGGGGGAAAAAATGGTTCGATTTATTCATAAGGAACTCCCTGTTTGTTTCTTCTTGGAAAAATACCGATCCAATAACGGCCCAAAGCCATGTAAATCTAACCCAGTCAAAAAAAATTTCCTTGACTTAAAGCAAGATTGTATGGAGATCCTGTACCATTTTTCATTCCATAGACGAAAATCCCCCATCTTCGATAATTGGGATCCCCATCACAGAACCCGGAACATCATAACCCTATAATAAAATTGATAAAAAACACGGACGTTTGAAAGAAGAGACAAAAGTGCCATCCATGGGAATGCCGAAAAAATCCGATAGAGAAAGTTGCCGGCGATAGTCATAAGGAAAGAATCGCGGTTTATTCACCATGAACAGTAAATCATTCGGTCGCCGGATTGGCGAGGTGTTCTTGTCAGCCGTTCTGCTGACTGCCTGCCAGGAGGAAAATGTGGCGCCGCGGGTCACACAACTCGCGGCTTCACCCACCGCCCCTCCCGCAATCAACGTAGACCCTGCATCGACCCCGGAAGGAGATCGAGGGCTCACGGAGCTCGTCTTCTCCGTCGAGCTGAGCGCATCTTCCTCCTCCGAAGTTCACTTTGATTACACCACCGGAGATGGTACCGCGACAGCTGGTCTAGATTACCAACCAGTACAAGGGACCATCGCCTTCCCCCCCGGAAAGCGTACAGCCGAAATCCGCATCCCGGTGCTGGGAGACGAGAACGATGAAGCGGATGAACACCTGATTCTGCACCTGAGCAACCCATTTAATGCCTCGCTGAACCAGCCCCAAATCAAGGGGACTATCGTCGATGACGACCCGTCACCCGGCACCAGGGAACAACCCGCTCCTGCACCCGCTCCTGCACCCGCTCCTGCACCCGCTCCTGCACCCGCTCCTGCACCCACTCCTGCACCGCCGCAGCCGCTACCTCGGCTCAGCATCACAGACGCCTCGGCAAACGAGGGGAATACCGGAATACATGGCTTGCAATTCACACTTTCTCTAAACCGTGTTTCTCGAAATCCCGTTACCGTGGAATACACCACTGTTGACGATACAGCCGAGGCGGGCTCCGACTACCAAGGCAGAACGGGGCAGATTACTTTTCCACCAGAGGAGACCTCGGCAACCTTGGAGATTTCCATCCTAGGAGACGACAAGGTCGAACCAGACGAGCGCTTCAAGGTAATCCTGCGCAACCCGGTCAACGCGGAGCTCGAAAGATCTCGCGCAGTCGGAATCATCCAGAACGACGATGCATCTCCTCCTCCCACGCTGCCGAAAATCCATATCACTCCGGCCGAAATCAATGAGGGAAATGACGGGACCGATATCCTTTCCTTTAACGTCTCACTGGACAGAGCACCGGTCAAACCGGTCACGGTGCGCTTCACGACCATCGACGACACGGCGAAGGAAGGAAACGATTACCGGGCCACCAATGGCAAAATCACCTTTGCGAAAGGCGAAATCCGCAAAACCATTGAGGTGGTCATCCTGGGTGACACCGAACCCGAAGATGATGAACGATTCAAGGTCGTGCTCGCCGACCCAGTCAATGCTCGGTTGGCGACAAAGGAGGCATACGGCACGATCCACAACGATGATACACCGCCGCCTCCTCCACGGCTCACACTTTCCCCTGCTTCTGTGGAGGAGGGAGACGAAGGTGAACAAACCCTGAGCTTTACCGTTTCACTGGATCGGGCCACCCGCCGCACCGTCTCGGTGGCCTACCGCACCCGTGACGGAAGTGCTACAGCAGGCGTCGACTACCGAAGCAGCAGCGGAACGCTCACCATCCCCGCAGGCAGTCGTTCCGCGCTCATCCAGGTTACCATCATTGGCGACACCGAAGTGGAAAAAGACGAAACATTCACTCTCTTGCTTTCAAACCCCGTCGATGTCACCCTGGAAACCGAGCAGGTGATCGGTACCATTCGTAACGATGACGCACCACCTCTTCCTCACGCAACTATCAGCACGGTGTCCATTCGCGAAGGAAACGGGAGCACACGACTGGCTCGATTCGAGGTCCACCTGAGCCATCCTTCGGACAAAGAGATTCATATCGACTATGCCACTACGGGGGGTACCGCAACCCCGGGGATCGACTACGAGGCTACCAGCGGTACTTTCTCGTTGGCGGCGGGCGAAACTTCCGGTTTCATCACCGTAACCATCTTTGGCGACACTTTGCCGGAAGGAAATGAAACATTCAAACTAAAGCTGACCAACCCAGTGAATGTACTCTTGGACAAGGATGAAAGCACCGGAACCATCCTGGACGACGATACGGTCGTATCAAGCGGGGATTGCCGGCCATCGGGCAATGGTAACGATTATGCCGTTGGACCCGGCCAGCCCTATTCCAGGCTGGCCGACGTCCCTTGGGATTCATTGGGTCCCGGGGATACCGTACGAATCCATTATCGAGCTCAGCCTTATCGCGAAAAAATCGTACTCCGCACCAGCGGTTCGAAGAATCACCCCATTCGCCTCTGTGGTGTTCCAGGCCCCCGGGGAGAACGTCCGATTCTGGATGGTGATGGAGCAATCAATGATCCGGACGATCGAAATGCCTACGGCAGCTATGCCCCCATGGAGGGCCTGGCCATGGTGATGCTCTGGCATCGGGACTATGAAACCAAGGTGCACGATATCGTCATCGAAGGACTCCACATCCGCAATGCCCGGAACGAGTTTCGCTATACCCGGCTCAACGGCAATAGTGCTCATTATGAAGATGGTGCTGCCTGTATTCGGATTCAGGCCGGTGACAATATCGTCATACGTGATAACGAGCTGGAAAATTGTGGTAATGGAATTTTCACCATGTCACAAGGTTATAACGAGGCCAGCCTGACCCGTAATCTACTCATCGAAGGCAACTACATCCATGACAATGGACAACCCGGGAGTTACCTGGAGCATGGAGTTTACATCCAGGCTATTGGTGTCATCTATCAGTTCAATCGGTTCGGACCCAATGCCCAAGGTTCCGATGGCGTCTCCTTGAAAGAACGGGTTGCCGGTTCAGTCATCCGGTACAACTGGTTCGACTCCGGCAGTGCACGTATGCTCGATCTGGTGGAAGTAGAAGACGCCGCCGCATGGTATATTCTCGACGAATATCTTCGCGAACTAGGATGTGCGTCGGAAAACAACTGCCCCGATATCGATCCGCAACGGCTGGCCAAGGTCAAGGAGGCCGATCGATTGTACCGCCGCACCTACGTCTATGGTAATTTCTTCAAACACAAAGGAAGCCGAACGCAAGCAAACAACATCATCCATTACGGAAGCGACAACGATCCCACTCTTTCTCGGGCCGGAACGCTCTATTTCTACAGCAATACCCTTTTCATCCAACAGGACCGTAGTGATGCATGGCGCTTCCGCCTGTTCTATCTCGGCAACCGTGATGCATCCTCTCCAGCAAAAGAGACCGTCGAACTGGTCAACAACATCATTTACTTTTCCGGGGAAAATGGCGAATCCGCACATTTCTGTCTCAATGAGACCAATGGTGGCACGATCCGTTTCGGGCGTAATTGGATGACCCGTTCCTGGCAAATGCCGACCGCCGTCGCCGAATGTTATGGCTCGGGCATCATTCCCCATGTACAAGGTGAAGGGAACCTCCTCGACACGGAGAATGCATCACTTCCCATCGATCCGGACACCTTGGCCCCCCTCGACACGCCTTTGATCCGAAACGCGGCGGAACCCTACATCACGCCTTACCCGGTGACCCGGCAATATCGTGCCCATCTCAACAGCACCAAACGGGAGAAGATCTCCACATTGGGAGCGAAGGAGCTGCCTTGACGGCAGGATCATCAGCCGACCCACCGGCGAGCATTTTGAAACATTCGTAGCCATGGGCCTTCTTCCCCCCACTCCTCGGGGGCCCATGAATACTGGATGGTACGGAAAAGCCGTTCGGGATGGGGCATCATGATGGTGAATCGGCCATCGGTGGTGGTAAGGCCGGTGATCCCAAGCGGGGACCCGTTGGGATTGGCTGGGTAGCACTCGGTGGGTTCACCCCGGTTGTCCACGTATCGCAAGGAAACCAACCTTTCCCTCAACAGGCGAGCCGGAGCATCCGGGGCACTGAACTCGGCACGCCCCTCTCCATGGGCAACAACGATGGGCAGTTTCGAGCCCTCCATTCCTCGCAAGAAGAGGGATGGAGAATCAAGGATTTCCACCATCACCAACCGCGCTTCAAACTGCTCAGAGAGGTTGCGCTGAAAACGAGGCCAATGATCGCTGCCTGGAATCAGCTCCCGAAGGCCGGACATCATCTGGCAACCGTTGCAAACACCAAGTCCAAAGCTGTCTTCACGCTGAAAGAAAGCAGCAAACTGATCTCGCACCTGGCTGTTGAACAGGATGGATTTCGCCCACCCCTGTCCGGCCCCCAGCACATCCCCGAAAGAGAAACCACCACATGCCACCAGACCGGTAAAGCCATCTAGCGTAACGGTGCCGCCGATGATATCGCTCATGTGGACATCCATCGCCTCAAAACCGGCATAATGAAAGGCCGCAGCCATCTCCACGTGCCCGTTTACCCCCTGCTCGCGCAGGATGGCCACGCGCGGCCGTCTCCCCTTGGCAATGTAGGGGGCCGCCACGTTTTCGTCCAGGTCAAAACTGAGCCTGGCGAACAAACCTGGGTCCTCCGTATCCAGCAACTGGTCATATTCCTGACGAGCGCATTCCGGATTATCACGCAAGAATTGCATATGGAAACTGGTCTGCGCCCAAGCACGCTGCAGATCCCTGCGATGCTCCTCCAGCACCGGAACGCCCCTATGACTGAAACGGATGCAGTCATCCCCATTGAAACGGCCAATCAGGAAGGAGTACCTGCCCAACCCTGCATCATGCAGCCAGGCCAGCACTTCATCGGTATCGGTATGCCGTACCTGGATCACCGCTCCCAGCTCTTCACTGAACAAGGCTGCCACTGGATCCTCATCCAGCTCATCCAGGACCACATCTACCCCACAGTGCCCAGCGAAGGCCATCTCCGCCACAGTGGCGAACAGCCCCCCATCAGAGCGATCGTGATAGGCCACAATCAGTCCCCGTTTATTGAGTAGCTGAAGGGTTTCAAAAAAATGTCTGAACTGTTGGGGATCGTCCAAGTCCGGAGCATGGTGACCCACCTCGCCAAATACTTGGGTCAGTGCAGATGCGCCCAGTCTGTTCTGCCCTCTGCCCAGATCAATCAGGATCAGCTCCCCGCCAATATCGGGGCGCAGCTGGGGAGTAAGGGTGGCACCAACATCCTGCACCCGGGCGAAGGCAGAGATAATCAGGGAAAGGGGCGCGGTTACGCTGCATTGCTCACCATCCCGCTCCCATACCGTTTTCATGGACAGGGAATCCTTGCCTACCGGAATGGCTATTCCCAGCTGCGGACAGAGTTCCATCCCTACCGCCTTTACGGCATCATACAAACCCGCATCCTCGCCAGGATGCCCTGCAGCCGCCATCCAGTTGGCAGACAGCACTACGTCTTCCAACCTTTCCACCCTGGCAGCCGCCAGATTGGTCAGCGCCTCTCCCACTGCCATCCGTGCTGCAGCGGCATGATGCAAGATCGCCAAAGGGGTTCGTTCACCTACCGCCATCGCCTCCCCATGGTAGCCATGAAAAGCGCTGGCCGTCACTGCCACATCCGCCACGGGGATCTGCCATGGTCCAACCATTTGATCCCGCGCCACCAAACCACCCACACTCCGGTCACCTATGGTAATCAGGAATCGTTTGTCGGCTACGGCAGGAAGCCGCAAAATGCGATAAGCGGCATCCCGGATATCGATTCCATCAGTACAGAAATCTCGTTTGTGAAATGGCCGATGATGTACTTCGCGCAACATCTTCGGGGGCTTACCCAGTAACACCTCCATAGGAATGTCGATTGGAGTATTGTCGAAATAGCCGTCCCCTACGATCAACCGTCGCTCTTCCGTGGCCTCACCAATTACCGCCCAGGGGCAACGCTCCCGCTCACAGATGGCGATGAAGCGCTCCAGATCCCCGTTTGCGACTGCCAAGACATACCGTTCCTGGGCCTCGTTACACCAGATCTCCAGAGGCGACATACCCGGCTCGTCACTGGGGATGGTACGCAGCTCGATACGAGCACCTCGTGCGCTGTCATTGACCAGCTCCGGCATGGCATTGGAAAGTCCTCCCGCCCCCACGTCATGAATAGAGATAATGGGGTTCTTCTCGCCCAGCTGCCAACACCGATCGATCACCTCCTGGCAGCGTCGCTGCATTTCCGGATTGCCTCGCTGTACGGAAGCAAAATCCAGCTCTTCCACACTCTCTCCGCTGGCCATGCTGGAAGCCGCCCCACCTCCCAGTCCGATCAACATCGCCGGGCCACCCAATACGATAAGCTGTGCCCCTGGTGGGATATCTCTCTTTTCCACCTGTCCCGCACGGATATTTCCCACCCCACCAGCCAACATGATGGGTTTGTGATAACCGCGTACTTCCTCCCCCTCAGGGCCGGGAACCCGTGCCTCATAGGTCCGGAAATAACCGCAAATTGCCGGCCGACCGAATTCATTGTTGAATGCTGCGGCACCAATAGGCGCCTCCAGCATGATTTCCAGCGCTGACGCAATCCGCTCCGGCTTGCCGTAAGGTTGTTCCCATGGCATGGTTGCTTGCGGCAAATGAAGATTGGATACGGAAAAACCGGTCAGTCCAGCCTTTGGCTTGGCGCCTCGTCCGGTTGCCCCTTCGTCTCGAATCTCGCCTCCCGAGCCAGTGGCGGCGCCAGGGAAAGGAGAGATAGCAGTGGGATGGTTATGGGTTTCCACCTTCATCAGAATATGGATGGGCTCCTCCCGGAAGCCATACGAAAGCGAACCGGGATCGGCAAAGAACCGCCTCCCTTCGAAACCTTCAATAACTGCTGAATTATCCGAATAAGCCGAGAGGATCCCTTCCGGATGTGCCCGATAGGTGTTACGGATCATGTCGAACAGGGAATGCTGCTGGGGTTCTCCATCGATGACCCAATCGGCATTGAAGATTTTGTGGCGGCAGTGCTCGGAGTTGGCCTGGGCGAACATCATCAACTCCACGTCGGTGGGATTACGTTTAAGCAGACGAAAGTTTTCCAGCAGATAATCGATTTCGTCATCCGCCAAGGCAAGGCCAAGCTCCCGATTAGCAAGCTCGAGCGCACGCCGTCCCCCACCAAGGATATCCACAGTGCCCAGTGGCGCTGGTTCGCTCTGAAGAAACAATCCTTCTGCTTCGTCCAGGTTAGCAAGAACCACCTCGGTCATGCGGTCATGAATCAGTGAAGAGGCGCGGTCCAGCATCCCCTCTTCCAATGTCCCACCATCCTTGCCGACGAAATACCAGGCAATCCCGCGCTCTATTCGTCGAACACTCTTCAATCCACAATTGTGGGCAATGTCGGTAGCTTTGCTGGACCAAGGAGAGATGGTGCCAAAACGGGGAACCACCAGTAACAGCTCCCCTTGCGGCGGTTTCCGCCGGGGCGGACCATAATCGAGCAGACGCTCAAGCAATGCTTGTTCGCTCTCATCAAGGCGACACTCCAGATCGATGAAATGGACAAATTCCGCCCAAAGATAGGTAACGGCGGGAATCCGGTCCTGCACTGCAGAGAGTGTCTTTTGCAGACGAAAGTCGGAGAGAGCAGGAGCACCATGCAGCCGTAACATAAATCCCCCTCAAGGGTCAGATTGAACGAACAAGGTTGGGGATTTTACTGCATGGCAACCGTTTCAGAAAGTTACTCCCGCATTTGATATTTTTCCAGCACCGAGTAAAGGGTCGGTCGGGTGATCCCGAGAATCTCAGCCGTGCGAGACATGTTGCCGTCGGCCAATGCAAGAGCTTGGCGGATAACCCGCCGCTCCGCCTCTTCGCGTGCCTGACGCAAGGTACAGACCGACGTTTCACCATCAGGGACGGGAAGTTCCAAATCTTCAGCAGTCACCTGCGCCCCCTCGGCCATGATGACGGCACGTTTCACCCGATTCTCCAACTCTCGAACATTGCCAGGCCAAGAATAGGCGTTCATCGCAGCTATGGCATCTTCGCTGAAACCACGCAACGACCGCCCCTGCTGTTGGGCCTGCCGATGCAAAAAGGCACGTCCAATGGTGACGATATCCCCTTGCCGCGCCCGTAACGGAGGGATCTCCAGGCAGATCTCACTAATCCGGAAATAGAGATCCTGACGAAACTGCCCCTCTTCAATCAGGCTGTTGAGATTCTGGTGAGTTGCGCATACCACCCGCACATCGATGGGAATCTCCTCTCTTCCTCCCACCCGCTCAATCACCCGCTCCTGCAGGAAACGAAGCAGCTTGGCCTGCAGTGGAGCGGGCAGATCACCGATTTCATCCAAAAACAAGGTGCCACCGTTGGCGCATTCGATCTTGCCCTTGGTCTGTTTGGCAGCACCGGTGAATGCCCCCTTTT
Source organism: uncultured Chromatiales bacterium (assembly GCA_964557025.1). Lineage (GTDB taxonomy): Bacteria > Pseudomonadota > Gammaproteobacteria > Thiohalospirales > Thiohalospiraceae > DRMK01. The sequence continues at coordinate 163,831 of CAZKYF010000014.1, forward strand.
CATAGCCAAACAGTTCACTCTCCAGCAGCGTATCTGGAATAGCTGCACAGTTGATGGCAACGAACCGTTCTTTTGCCCGTGAGCTAAGCTCATGGAGCGCTCGGGCAAACAGCTCCTTGCCGGTGCCGCTCTCCCCAAGGATCAGGGTCGTGGCATCGGTAGGGGCCACCTTCTCCACCACTCGACACACCTTTTCCATCTCGGGACTGGCAGCGATGATCCCGGCAAGCGCGGAATGGCCCTGCTGCGCCGCCAAACGCCGATTTTCCTGCTCCAGTGCATAGAGTCGATGGGCACGATCGACAATCAGTTCAAGCAACTGGGCATCGATGGGTTTCTGGTAGAAATCATAGGCACCCAAGGCAACGGATTTTACGGCATTCTCATGGTCTTCATTGCCGGTCACCACAATTACCTTGGTGTGTGGCGCAATCTTCAGGATCTCCTGCAAGGTTTCAAGCCCTACACTGACATTGGCGGGATCCGGAGGAAGCCCCAGATCCAGCGTCACCACCGGCGGCTCATGCCGACGCAATTCCGCCAGCGCAGATTCTTTATCCCCCGCAATAACAACCTGATATCCCTCAAAACACCAGCGTAGCTGACTCTGCAAACCGGGATCATCTTCCACGATGAGCAGCTTTCTCTGTTCGCTGTTCAATTGACCGCCTCCCTAATCTTATTGTTTTCATCTGGGGACCGGACATGCCTATACCGCGGAAGCTTCACCTTGAAGGTGGTCGCGGAATCAGGCCCGGTACGGCTTTGCACCGTCAGCTCCCCCCCCTGAGACCAAATAAACTCACGGCTCTCGTACACCCCAATCCCCATGCCGGCATTTCCTTTAGTGGTATCGAAAGGGCGGAAAAGCCGTTCGCGAATAAACCGTTCGTCCATCCCGCATCCATTATCTTTGATTTCGATGACGATGTCGCTCTTTTCAGCCTTGGCAAACAATGTGACCTCCCCCTCTTCCCCGGCCGCCTCCTGAGCATTGTTCACCAGATGACACAGAATGTTCACCAACCGCTCCCGTTCGATAAACAGATAGAGGTCCGGATCGCACTCCTTCAGCTCCGGTACGGGCTGGCTGACGGTACGAATGGAAATCACCTCCCGCAGCACCTCACAGACGCGCACAACACTTTTGGGACTCTCGTCGCTCTCCCGCTTGCGCAGTTGAGCCAATACCCGGTCCATCCTCGCCACAGCATTGGCAACCGTATTAACCGCATCCTCGATAAAGGCGGGATTGTTCTTGTGCCGCTCAGCATTGGCAACCACGAGCGAAAGCTGAGCGCTGACATTCTTTAGATCATGCACGACATAGGAGGAAATGCGGTTGAAGGCCTCGAACTGACGGGCATCCATAAGCGCCTCTGAGGTCTCCAGGAAAGCGACATAGCTGGCAATCTGCATTCCCGCAGTCTTCAAAAGGTCATGCTCCTCCCAGTTGAGCTTGTGCGGAGCACGGGGTTTGACCAATACGATAAAACCGATCAGCTCATCATTCAGGATCAAGGGAACAATCAACCAAGGATATTTGACCTCTTGCAGCCATGCCGGAAGCTCCAGTCCAGGATAGAACTCGGGTTTGCGGGCATATTCATCCAGCTCAAGCACCTCCCGGTTCTCCTCCAGAAAACGGATCAAGGGGGACTCGGGTTGGACCGTCTCGGTCACCTGTTCCGGAAGATTCCAACTGGTATTGTGCCGGAAGCGTCCCGACTCGGTCCTGGTCCATAGCATCCCCCCTGCACTATCGACCACATCCGCCAGCGCTTTCACCGCACGTACCTTGAGCCCCAGCCCCGTCTTGTCGAGGGCCATGGTCTGAATCAGTCTCAGCCACTCATCCCGGTAGTCATATTGATACTGAAAAAAGTTTCTGCCGAGAAAGACCTTCAGCCAGGCCCGCGCTTGCCGGGAGAGCAGCAACAACACCAACAGGACCAGTGACGAGAAAAGAAAGGTAATTTGCAGTGCCCGTCCCCAGCTCCCCCCATAGTCCCGGATGTAGTAGCCCACCAGCGCCGTCACTACCAGGTAGATTCCGGCCACCAGCAAAGATGTGGTGAAAAAGACCGCCTTTCGGGAGACAAACACATCCCCCGACCAATCCGGGTTTCGTGCTACTGAGACCGCCAGCATCGGGATCAACAACGCATTGATAAACCCCCTGGCATCCCACATCCCCCCATCAATGCGATTGAACAACAGCGCATCGGAATAGAGAATGAAGTCATAAATGAATACCGCGCTTACCCCAAGCAGAAGATGTTTCACCCGCCACAGCTGCTCTTCGTGTGTATTGCGGAAGATCTGCTCAACGAGCACCATCCCGATGACGGCCATGGCCACATGGCCAACGATACGAATGTCAGCCCCGATGGAAAACGGGATATGGTCGATAATCCAGTCCGAGGAAAGATAGAACAGCAGGACCAGCAGAGGAAAAAGGAGAACCACAGGAGCCGCCCGACGCAACCCTCTCTTTGCCCCCTCAAACGGGGCCAACAGGCTCAACAGCAATCCGTACCACGCCATGTAGCGCAATGCTTCAAACAGGCGGTACGCCACTCCCGCGGGCGTTGATCCAAATCCCGCCAGCCAAGCGGCTGAAATGGCCCAGAGGGAGGTCATCACCACAGCGAGCAGCAGCAAGCTACCAAACAACCGTCCTCGCCAGGTAGTCAGTAGCAGTAACGCAAGCACCAGCGATGAGGAGACAGCCAGCGAATAGCTGATAACCCCCAGGTTCATAATGCAGGTATTCCCCCTTGTTCCACGCGACCTGTCGAACGTTCCGTCAGGTGGCGAAAGCCACGGTGGGGAGGCTCACCGGTGACTCTGCGTATCCCGCTAACAGCAGGTACCCGCCCTTCTTTTGCCGTACCAGCTCAACGCCCCCCCCTTCCGGAAAGCACGGCATAGACGGTTTGAGCCATGATTAAAAAGTCAAACCACAAGCTGTAATTTTTAATATAGTACAGATCATACTGGAGTTTCTCGAGCGCGTCCTGCTCTGAGGAGCCGTAAGGATAACAGATCTGTGCCCAGCCGGTGATCCCCGGCTTAACCTTATGCCGCAACCCATAGTAAGGTATTTTTGCGGACAGCTCCTTAACAAAATGGGGTCTCTCAGGACGAGGGCCCACAAAACTCATATCCCCTTTCAGGACATTGAGCAGCTGTGGGAGCTCATCGATTCGATATTTACGGATCACACGCCCCACCCGTGTCACGCGATCGTCATCCTCGGCTGCCCATTGCGCCTTACCCTCTTTCTCCGCATCCATACGCATACTGCGGAATTTGAGTACATCAAAGGTCTTCCCATCCTTGCCCACCCGCTGTTGCCGGTAGAGAATTGTCCCTTCCCTTCCACACTCCAAAAAGATTGCCAAAGCCGTTACGACCATGACCGGCCAGCTTACGGAGAGCAACATGAGACTGACACCGATATCAAATATCCGCTTGCCATACGAAGCAACGACCGCGTGGGAATATCCATCAGCGAAGATAAAAGTACTGGGATGAATGGTGTCCAAACGGATCTTTCCGGTACGCTGCTCGAGAAAATTGGTGACATCGGTAATCTCCACCCCGTTCATCTTGCATGCCAGCATCTCGCGCAAGGGAAAATGCTCCCTCCGTTCATCCAGCGCCACAACAATCTCCTGCGCCTGGTGTTGCTCCACCGCATCCATCAATGACGCATGGGCCAAAATCACCTGATTTGCATTTACCTGGACCGGCTGCCCCGGTGTCTGAACAAACCCGACTATCTTGAAGCCAGGCGCCGCCTCCCCCCGCCCCAGCTCCTGCTCCAGCATTGAAGCACGCTCACCTGTCCCCAGGACGAGCAGTCGTTTTTTCAACACATCATGATCCGCAAAATAATAGTGGATCATGCGGCTGCTCAGTACCCCCAAGAATGCCACGGCCAAGGTGATCGCAAATGCTCCCCGACCAATGAATACAGCCGGAAAGGCATAGAAAAGGATCAACATTATAATGATACCGAGGGAGAAACCGAGAAAGAGCTGATGTAGAATCTTTGCCATCTCCATCTGGGAACTACGCCAGTACAACCCCATGGAGGTCATGGCTCCCAGCATCACCCCGGCAAACAACAGTGCCTTTGGAAACAAGGGCTCAACGAAGATCGTCGTGCCCTTGAAACGGATTTCAACTCCCAAATAAATGGCCAGAAAAAATATCAGAAATTCTGAAAGGGCCAATACAACCAGAGAAACCGGTACATAGTGACGAAACAGGCGTATCATCTAACTTGTTATTCCATCCTTAGCTGATATTCTTTCCCTAAACCCCTGCTTTCTCTATCCTTTGAACCCATCCCGGATATCGACCGGAATCTTTCTACCATCGAAATATAGAGAAAACATCTTGCCGCTAAAGCCAAGGCTTCCTCGCTCGCGACCCTTTTAATACTAACGTTTTTTTTCGAACGGGTGAAATTGGCAGTTAATTTTGCAGGAGAATCTTGTTTTGTGACACACAATGTGACGAGAGTCACAAATCCGACATTATGAACAATGACAGCTCACGTCGTGAAAATTTGGAGTGCCACAAAAAAGAAAACCGGAAGCAGCTCCCGCCGCTTCCGGAAAAGTTAAACGAAGCACAGCAGTCGTACCTCGTATCATCCCCCCCCAGGGATTCTTTGCCGCGGATAACTCGCGGCTGCCTTGATATTTGCAATTGCGATGCCATATTTGCTTTGCTATTGAAATAATTAACTTTTTATAAACAATTCAAAGATACTTTACAGGCGAGTGTAAAGAACCTTGACATTCAAATACTTTGCAAAAACCGCCACCGCTTATCCAACACAAGCGCAAAAGATTTTGTGCCATATCATGAATTAGTCATTGATCAAGTACTTACACCAGTAAGCAAAATTCTTCATGATGCTTTCACATCCTCTATCCAGACAAAATAGTGACGCATTCAAAGCGTCAAAATTTCTGACAGCCGATCCCTGCACTGAAAGGGTTGCACTACTTCCGGTTCTTGGACACAATCAGGCTTTTCATCTCAAATCAACAATAATTCAAGGGACAAAAGCCGTGCTGACTATCGACAAATGCAGAATAGGGATTATTGGACTGGGGTATGTGGGACTGCCGCTGGCGGTGGAGTTTGGCAAACAGCTGCCTGTTGTCGGTTTTGACATTCGGGGGGATCGGGTAGCAGAGTTACGTAAAGGGCATGACAGCACTCTGGAGGTAGAGCCGGAGGACTTGGCACAAGCCACCCATATCACCTACACGGACAAAGTGGATGATCTGAAAGATTGTAACGTCTATATCGTTACCGTCCCCACCCCTATTGATCGTTTCAAGCGTCCGGATCTGACACCCCTGGAAGAGGCCAGCAAAGCGGTGGGACAGGTCATTGGCAAGGGGGATGTGGTGATCTATGAGTCCACAGTCTATCCGGGAGCAACAGAGGAGGTCTGTATTCCATTGGTTGAGGCAATCTCAGGCCTGACCTACAACGAGGATTTCTATGCCGGTTACAGTCCGGAGCGGATCAACCCGGGTGACAAGGAACATCGCGTCACCAACATCCTGAAAGTCACTTCGGGATCCACACCAGAAGTAGCTGACTTCGTCGATGCCCTTTATCAGCAAGTGATCGCCGCCGGTACACACAAGGCGAGCAGCATTCGCGTGGCGGAAGCCGCCAAGGTGATCGAGAATACCCAGCGCGACGTCAATATCGCCCTGATCAACGAGTTGGCTCTGATCTTCAACCGTCTGGGCATCGATACAGAAGAGGTACTGGAGGCTGCCGGAACCAAATGGAACTTCCTTCCTTTTCGCCCCGGCCTGGTAGGGGGGCACTGTATTGGGGTAGACCCCTATTACCTGACCCACAAGGCACAGGAGATTGGTTATCACCCGGAAATGATCCTGGCCGGACGGCGGATCAACGACAACATGGGCGCCTATGTCGCGGAATGTACGGTCAAGCTGTTGACGCAACGCAGGATCCACGTGGCGGGTGCCAATATCCTCGTGCTTGGGCTAGCCTTCAAGGAGAACTGTCCTGACCTGCGCAATACCCGTGTGGTGGATATCATCGACGAATTCCACAATTACCATGCAGAGGTAGATGTCTATGACCCCTGGGTGGATCCCAAAGAGGCACAAGAGGAATACGGTATTACCGTGCTCGACGGAGAACCCCCATCAAACCGCTATGATGCCATCATCCTGGCCGTTGGCCATCAGCAGTTCAAGGAGATGGGAATAGAAGGGATCCGGGCCTTGGGGAAAGAGCACTGTGTACTCTATGATGTCAAATACGTGCTGCCCAAAGAACAGGTGGATGCCCGGCTCTGACTGAAGGTACAAAGCCTGCCTGTTTCTCCGGGCAGGCTTTTCAACGGCTTGTCCGGGCACCTAACCAACTCAGGCCGCTTGGACCGGAATGCTGTTCTTGATGCGGGTGATCCGGTTGGCCTCATCCACATAAACCAGCGTCGGCTTGAATCCCGCCAGTTCCTGCTGGCTCAGGCTCGTATAGGCGCATATCACTACAATATCGCCCCGCGCGGCCCGACGCGCCGCCCCACCATTGACCGAGATAATCCCGCTGCCCTCTTCTGCCCGGATTGCATAGGTCACGAAACGCTCCCCGTTGGAGACATTGTAGATATGAATCTGCTCATACTCCTGAATGCCCGCGCTGTCCAACAGCCTGCTATCGATAGCGCACGATCCCTCGTACTCCAGCTCGACATGAGTCACCCTGACACGGTGCAATTTACATTTGAGCATGGTGGATTGCATAGTCGATCCTCTTTAGTAGCAAGGAATATCCCATCCGGAGATGGTCAGAACAGCCTATTATGGAAGGATTGGCACTTTTTTTCAATGGCCAAGGTTACTGAACAATTCCTTGCAAGGGGAGCTAATAATCTGATCTATAACGACAAAGTGATATTATCAATCAACCGGGCTTCGCCCAGGCGGGCAGCGGCCAGGATGACGAGATGATGGTCACCGGAGCCAGGCTCCGCCAGATCGGCCGCCCTGCGGATCTCGAAATAGTCTGGCTGAAAGCCGGCATCACGCAGCTCTTCCATGGCCCGGGTCGTCAGCAATGCATAATCCCGTTCCCCCGCCCGGATGCGCTCCTTGCAGCGGACCAGCGAGTGGTAGAGCCGAGAGGCCTTTCGACGCTGTTCCGGTGTCAAATAGCCGTTGCGGGAACTCAAGGCCAGACCGTCTGCGTCTCGTACGGTGGGCACCCCGACGATCTCGATGGGGAAACAGAGATCACGAACCATTCGCCGGATTATCAACAGCTGCTGATAATCCTTTTCACCAAACAGCGCGACATCCGGTTGGACGGTGAGAAACAGTTTGCTGACCACCGTGGCCACACCCCGGAAATGGCCTGGCCGGGAGGCACCACACAGGAGATCCGACAACCCGGGGACCTCCACGTAGGTGGTCTCCTCCGTCCCTCCGGGATACAACGTCTCCACTTCAGGGGTAAACAGCAGATCGGTCCCCGCTCTCTCCAGCAATGCCCGATCTCTCTGCAGGGTACGGGGATAGGAAGAGAAATCCTCACCGGCCCCGAACTGGGTGGGATTGACGAAAATGGTCACCACCACTCGATCGGCCAGCTCCCTGGCGCGCTCCACCAGCGCCAGATGCCCGGCGTGCAGATTCCCCATCGTCGGCACCAGGGCGATACGGGATTTCGAATCCCGCCACCTCTGCAAGCGCTCGCGCAACGCCGGTATGGTTTGTTCCACATCCATGACAGGAGCTCCCCCCTTCACTTCCTTCCAAAGAGCGGCCTCTCGGCAAGAAGCCTCAAACCGGCGACGGAGAGGGCGATACCGGTGAAATTGGCTGCCAGGTCGAGCGCCAGTGCCCCCCTGGCGACGAAGAACTGCCCCAATTCAGTGACCATCCCCAACGACGCCACGATGATCACGGTCATCACCGCAGCATAGCGCGCCGGAAAATGGAACGCCAGCGTCCACACCCAGGCCAGGGTCAGGCTGCCGAACATCCCTACATGCGCCAATGCCTCCACGATATCGGTCCACGAAAAGTCGGAACGGAAGAAGGCATCCATGAAGCCGCTCCCCCCTATTACCCCCGCAGTACCCGGCTTCAACAGCAAATAGGTCAACAACGCCGTCCATCCCAAGGTCATCATCCAGGAGAACAGAAAGACACGCCGCTGCGCGATCCCTCTCATGCCTTCAACTCCATCGCCTGCATCATCACCTCGTTCACCTTGTGTACGTCAAATTTCTCTTCGGCAATGCAGCGGCTGGCTTGCCCGAACCGGGCTCGTTCCTTGGGATGCTCGATGAGATATTCCATGGCCGACACCAGCGCATCCACATTGCCGGGTGGAACCAGGAAACCGTTCTCACCATCACGCACCGTCTCCCGGCATCCTGGGGCATCGGAGGTGATGATGGGCCGTCCCATGGCCATGGACTCCATGACGCTCACCGGGGTTCCCTCATGGTAGGAAGGCAATACATAGACGGCGCTATCCCGGATGGCCGGCCTCACATCCTCGAGCCGCCCGAGGAACTCCACGTCACCGGCCTCGACCCAAGCCTTCAACTCGGACTCTGAAATGGTATCCGGATTGTCCCGATCCAGCCAGCCTACCAGACGGAACGGAACCTCCGGATACCTCTGCCGTACCCGGCGGGCAGCGGCCGCATACTCCCTGACCCCCTTGTCGCCCAGCAATCGGGCGATGAGCAGGAAGGAGGGTCGCTCCGGCAACGGAGCCGGAGCGAAACGAGCCAGATCCACGCCGATGCCATTGAGCATCACCGCCTGCGAGCCGTTCCGCAACAACTGCTGATCCAGAAACACCTGAAGATTGTCCGGATTGAGAAAAAAAACCCTTTGGTTGAAACGCAACGCGATGCGGTACATGCGGCGGGTGATCACCCCCAGCAGGCGACTCCTCAACCCGCTCCCCATGAAGGTGAAACCAAGTCCCTCGATCATGGAGTAGCGCCGTGGTATCCCCGCGGCCTTTGCCGCAAGCGAGCCATAGAGCACCGGCTTGATAGTATAGCTCAACACCAGTTCCGGCCGGATCTCCCGGAAGAGCCGAAACAGGGCGACAAACGTCTGCAGATCCTTGAAAGGGTTCATTCCGGTACGATGCAGGGGAACATCGAGATAGGTGACCCCAAGCTCGCCGAGCGCCTGGCGCACCTTTTCAGAGGCATCCGGTGCACAGGCGAATACCTCGTGTCCACTGCGGACCATCTCCTCCAGCAGACGGCCGCGAAACAGGATCAGGGAATCGGCAAAGCTGCCCAGAACGAAAACCCGCGCCATCCTACGCCTCCTCACCGACCAGCAGAGTAAGGTAGCGGTCCACGATCCGGTCCAGCTCATAGGGTTGCCAGCCCGCCCTCATCTCCGAGCACCGAGGCACTCCCTGCAACGCTTGCAGGATGCCCTCCGCCAGCGCCTGTTCATCATCCACCGGCACCAGGGTGCCCCAGCGCCCCTGTTGCAGGATCTCCGACGGACCACTCGGACAGTCGGTGGAAACCACGGGGAGGCCCAGCGCCAGCGCCTCGATCAGCACCGTGGGAAGCCCCTCGAAACGGGAGGAGAGCACGAAAACCTTCGCCCGTGCCATATAGGCATAGGGGTTGTCCACGAACCCCGGCATCACCAGATGCTCACCGATCCCCAGTTCCACCGCCAGGGACTCCAGCATCCCGCGCTGATCGCCGTCTCCCAGAATCACCAGTCGTGCCGGGCAGCGCTCCCGCACCCGGGCGAAGGCCCGCAGCAGCAAGGGAAAATTCTTCGCCGTCACCAGCCGTCCCACCCCAAGGATCACCGGCGGTTCTTCCTCTGCAAACCAAGGGTGATCCACCGGCTCCCTGGCCTTCTCGAACAACCGCGGGGTAACCACCGGGTTGTTGATCACCTCGATGCTTTCCGGTTTCAGGCCGGCGACCGCCAGCAGGTCCGTCCGGGCCGCTTCCGACACCGCCACTACCCGACTGGCCCAAGGGTAGAACCAGCGCATCAACTGCGGAAACAGTCGCGATCGAAACAGGGTGGAATCCTCGATCGCCCGGCTGACGGTGGTATGCACACTGACCACCACCCGCGTATCTACCCGCGCCAGCCGGGCGGCCAGCAACGCAATCACGTTGGTGTGCTCCAACGCGGAAAGCAATGCCACCGGGCGCTCACGGCGTAGATAGCGAATCAAGCCCGGCAGACTGGCCGCCACCCGACCTGCCTCCAGATCGACCAAACGCACCCCTTCGGGAATATCGGTCAGCAATGGAGGATCATCCGAGGTCACGAACACCAGATCCACGTCGATCCCCCTGGCCACCATCCCCCCTGCGAGATTGACCGTCACCCGTTCCGCTCCCCCGCAACCGATGGAAGGCAGAAACAGCGTGATCCTTGGAGAGCGATCGGCGAAGGCATTCATGGGAAGAGTACGTTTGTTCTTCTTGATTCAGTCAATTACAAAGATCCACGAGCCGGTTACCCTGAAAGGGACACAAAAGCCTCTCTGGGCAATGCAACAGGGTAACTATCGGCAAATCCGGGGAAGGCTGAAATTGTCGTTATGCCTCCATTCTACAACGAAGGGGGCATCGCCTGAAAGGCCGCCACTGCCGGTTCATCTCCAGCAGCGTGACAGAACCGTCACTCACGGGGTTCCACCGGCTTTTTCCCGGTTATCATCGCCCGTACCAGATTTTCGTGGTGCAAACGGCTGCTCACCAGCACCCCGGCGATATGGAAAAAGACCAGAAACAGTGCCAACTCTCCGAGAAACTCATGCAGCTCTTCGAGCATCCCTTCCTCCTCGTGCCCATCTTCTTCATCTTCGTCATCCCAACCGTCGTGCTCTTCATCGGCAACGGCCACCGAAACCAACCCCGGATCCATGCGGGCAACCCCTTCCCCCTTCGTATCGAGAAACAGCCCCGTGACGGTGGTCAGACCCAGCACGATCAACAACAGGAACACCATCACCCCGCCTGCCGGATTGTGCCCCAGATAACGCCTGGGATGACCGGAGGCGAGCGATTTCAGATAGGCGGCGGTCTCTTTCGGAGGGTAGAGAAAATCGGAGAACCGGGCGTGGGGGGTTCCGATGAATCCCCACACCACACGCACCACCAGCAAGGCGGCGATGAAATATCCACCGTAGATATGGACCTCCAGCGCCTCTTCACCGCTCAGATAGGTCACGAAGAAACTGATCACCAAACTCCAGTGAAACAGGCGCACCACCGGATCCCATACCTTGATCTGTTCATCACGCTCTATACTCATCACCTTCACCCCTGGCAGATTTCACCCTCGGATGGATCGACAGGCCGATGGAAGCCCCCTCCTCAAACACAAGCCGGAATCCAGCCGGTGCCGAAACGGCCCCGTCGAAATCACAATCCCTTCACCCGATATATCGGCCCATCTCAAACCCATCCACTATTTTCATTGACCAGGCAAAGTGTAATGCATCAAGCTGAAATCAAACTGAA
>CAZKYF010000015.1:0-30214 GCA_964557025.1 uncultured Chromatiales bacterium
CTCTCCGCGCAATCTCGCAAATACAGGTTGATTAAACTCTGATAGGGAATCCCTTTCTCTTCCGCCAAGTCCTTAAAGTACTCTATCGTATCCTCATCAAGGCGAATGGTTATTTGTTTCTTCAGTCGCTTGGCATAGGGATTTTGAATGGATTTAGAAAAATCATAGTTATCTCTCATGGCGCATACCTTCATACTGCTTTCGCTCAAACTTATTGGCCTTCCGGGCAGAAATGATCCTGATAATCTGCCCTTCCTCTCTATAGCAATGAGACACCACCAATATCCTTAGATGGGCGCTATATCCCAGAAGAATATACCGTTCTTCCTTTTCCGAGTGATCGGGGTCAGGGATTAAGCGGGCATACTCATCAAAGAAAACAGTCTTGGCTTCTTCAAAGGAGATTCCATGCTTCTTTCGATTGAGAGTATTTTTCCGTTTGTCCCATGTAAATTGAATCCCACCCATGATGGTTATTATAACTACATTGTAATTATAGTCAAGGCCTGCTATTTAATGGTTTGTTCAAGCACATAACGCTTCACATCACCGGCAGCAAAAAGCAGAGAGAGGAACGAGCGGCGCTTTTTTGCTGTCCGAGTGCATGTGATTGTTATGCCTTGCTTTCATTCTTTAGGTTTGCCAATCGTGCCCCAACTACCTCCAAAAATTGCTGCATAACTTGCACGGATAAATTAGCCCTGTAAGTTTCTGGCTTGTTCTTGTATTGATCCCAAAACTCAAAATTCCCGTTCTTAAATTCAAAATTCGCATGGGCCATTGCATTTCGTAGATGATGCACAAACCTATAAATAGGCTCTTCCCAATGACTTTGGTCTGTGATGATATTTACCGTTTCAAGTGACCATAGCTCTTTAATTTGACCGTATATCGGATGATTCTTGCTTAGGCCCCAGAATTCTTTTGGCACAACGATAAGTAAGTATAGTAGAGAGAGAATTCGGGTTTCTAGAAATACTCCACTTCCCAATGAACCTTGATGTAATCCATATTCGGCTTCAACGGAACGTACTGATGATGCCAGAAAACCTTGTGCACTTGCTCTATGTAGAATCTGTGCTTCTATATAAGCGATTGCAGGTATTTTTTCGTTCATTTATTCGCGAACTCCAAATATCGGCGCTAGGCATAACGACAAAACTGAGGGGCGCGGCGTTTTATGCCGCGTCCCTCTCAAGTGAATTGTTATGCTGCGGCAGCCAGTAGGGCACCGTGCCCCGATGCATTAGCGGCCTTGAAAAAGCCACCGCTTTGTTCCAGACGCCTACTCCAGACTCAAACGAAGGCACGGCATCCTCAGCCGGAATACCAATTACACGTCATAGCCTGATATGGCCTCCCCACTCATTGCAGACTTGCCATCCTCATCCGAAAATTCCTGTTCCCCCCCAGGACCTGCCATTTACGGTGGACTTTTTTACTTTCCATCCTCAATCAGAACTGCCCGCCCAACAAGACTTGCCCTGGGATATGAAGCAATTTTGCGGACCATTTAGTTCGCAATTACATTTTGAGCATAACAGTGTAATAGGCAGAATCGGCAAATATTGGTAATAGACAGAATCTGTCTATCACCTAACGGATGATTTCTGCCTAGTATCGAAACTCGAGTTTGGGTATCGCTCCAATTCATAAATATATCGCTCAACGCTAACATAAGGGCGGCGGAGGTTCAACCGTGCGCCAATAGGGTTCGGGTAGGCGGCCGGGTTTGTTTGTTTTTTTGTGTGAACAATCGGTTGAGCTGGGCTTATATCAGTATGTGCCGCGGGACGATCGGTATTCGAGTTGTCTCTTTGGCCGAAGTGGGCGGGTTGCAGCCGCTGTTCGGTGTGGGTTCATCCATCCGGGTTCGTTGGAATAGGTGGAGCGGAAAATAGGCTGTTCGTTTGGTTCGTGGATGCTATACAGAAAAATTTTTCTGTACTCCAGACGTTGGGGGAACCACCAATCGGCCATGTATTTTCTGGAGTCCGGTCGCTGTAGTATCTGCGTCGGACACGGGCGATTGAACCACTCGGAGGTCTTCTTCGCCGTGGACTGCACTCACGGGATCTAACAACCGGGGCAAGGAAGGGGGGTGGTCCGCCCGACAAGTTGCAGCAGGTGAAGAGGAGCAGGGCCCCATCATGCTACCGCCCTAGGGATTTTTTTCCGTACCCTATCGTTCGATGTTTCCGGACTGTCAAACCAAGCTTAGCACGGGGATGCAAATTCGCCAGTGGGTCGTTTTTCAGCCGGCACGGCTTTGTGGCTTGCCTGCAACGTTTTCTTGTCCGGATTTGATTGAGCCTTCGGGGCAGTGGCTTTCCGTTGCCAGGCAACAGCGGTGGCATCTGGGACGCTTGCTGCATGCCTCTTTGGCGTGACGGACGATCAGGGCGTGGTATTCGTTGAACAGTTGCGGATCGTCGGTACCGAGTGTTTCCTCGAACAGGGTGCGCAGGGTTTCATAGGGTTCGTTTCCCTCGATCTTCCCCAGTCGTGCGAAGAGGCGGCGGGTGTAGGCGTCGATGACGAATACTGGCCGTCCAAAGGCGTAGAGCAGGATGTCGTCGGCGGTCTCCGGGCCGATGCCGCTGACCGAGAGAAGGGCGCGCCGGAGTTCCGGGGTGGGGCGCAGGGAAAGGGGTTTCCACCCTCCTTGGGAGCAGTACCAACGGCAGAAGTTCTGCAGCCGTTTGGCCTTGATGTTGAAGTAGCCGGAGGGCCGGATCCATTCGGCCAGTCGTTCCGTCGGTGCGGCGAGGATCGATTCGGGGGTCAGGCAATGGTGTTCGCGCAGGTTGGCGATGGCTTTTTCCACGTTGCTCCAGGCGGTGTTCTGGGTGAGGATGGCACCGATCATCACCTCGAACGGGGTGTCTGCGGGCCACCAGCGCTGTGGTCCATAGTGGCGGAGCAGGGTTTCGTAGATCGTTTTCATCGGCGGCGTGGGGAACGCGGCGTTTTGCGCGGTCGGCGCTTGCCGAGCGGCGACGGTGCGCGGTGTTGCTGCAGGCCGGCCTGTTCCAGGAGCTGGTTCACCTGACCGGCTTCCAGCTCTTCCCAACGCCCCAGCGGGAGCCCGCGGCGCAGGGTGATCGGGCCGTAACGGACCCGGATGAGGCGGCTGACGGTCACCCCCTGGGATTCCCACAGGCGGCGCACCTCCCGGTTGCGTCCCTCGCGCAGCACCACGTGATACCAGTGATTGGTGCCGCTGCCCCCGGCGTCCCGCAGCTGTTCGAACCGGGCCGGGCCGTCCTCCAGCGCCACGCCGCTGCGCAGTCTTTCGAGTACCTCCTTGTCCACTTCGCCCCGGATGCGTACCGCATACTCCCGTTCGATCCCGCAGGAGGGGTGCATCAGGCGGTTGGCCAGCTCGCCGTCGTTGGTGAGCAACAGGAGGCCGCTGGTGTTCAGATCCAGACGGCCGACGGTGATCCAGCGGCCGTTGCGCAGCCGCGGCAGGTGTTCGAACAGCGTCGGTCGGCCTTCCGGATCGTGGCGGGTGCAGATTTCGCCCACCGGTTTGTGGTAGGCCAGCACGCGGATCCGGCGGGGCGCCAGTCGTTCCGGCGGGAGCAGGCGGCCGTCCACGCGGATGGTATCTTCGGGAACGACCCGTCGTCCCAGCTGCGCGATCTCGCCGTTGACGCGGACGCGCCCGGCCTTGATCCACTGCTCCATGGTGCGGCGGGAGCCGAGCCCGGCGCGGGCCAGGACCTTCTGCAGTTTCTCGCTCATTCGGGGGCGTCGGGTTTCCCTCGGTGGTCCGGATCGGTCGCATCGGAGGCGTCGGCCGGGGCTTTCTCCCCTACGCTCGGCTCCAGTTCCGCGCTGATCTCGTCGAGGTCGCGCAGTTCCGCGAGGGTGGGCAGATCGTTGAGGCTCTTCAGATTGAAATGGTCGAGAAATTTTCGGGTGGTGGCATAGAGCCCCGGTCTGCCGGGCACGTCACGGTGTCCCACGATGCGGATCCACTCCCGTTCCAGCAGGGTGCGGATGATGTTGCTGCTCACTGCCACTCCCCGGATAGCCTCGATCTCGCCCCGGGTGATGGGCTGACGGTAGGCGATGATGGCCAGGGTCTCCAGCAGGGCACGGGAGTAGCGCTGGGGGCGCTCCTCCCACAGCTTGCCCACCCAGGGTGCCATCTCCTGCCGGACCTGGAGACGGAAACCGCTGGCAGTCTCGCGCAGCTCGATGCCTCGCCCTTGGTACATCTCCTGCAATTCCGACAGTGCGGTGCGGATCTGATCCCGCCCGGGCGGGACGGGTTCGTCTCCGAACAGGGTCAGCAAGCGGTCGATATTCAGGTTTTGACCGGAAGCGAGCAGGGCTGCTTCGACGATGTTGCGGATCTGCTCCGCAGTGACGGAACAGGCTTCGGTCTGCCGGGCGGCCGCTTCACTCATGACAGCTCTCCTTTGCCTTGACATAGAGCGGGCCGTAAGGTTCGTTCTGTACCATTTCCAGGAGGTCGTTCTTGAGCAGTTCCAGGATCGCCAGCAGGGTCACCACCACGCCCGCGCGGCCTTCCTCCACGGGAAAGAGGGAAGGAAACTCTCGAAAACGGCCACTCTCCACGGCCGCCAGCACCTGGGACATCCGCTCCCGCACCGACAGGGGTTCCCGCTCGATGTGGTGGTGCGCATACATGTCGGCCCGTTTCAGCACCTCCGCGAAGGCCCGCAGGATCTCCTCCAGGCTCACCTCCGGTTCGGGCCGGGAGGTGTCCCGGTAGGGAAACCAGGCCACCGCCTGGTACAGATCGCGGCCGAGACGAGGGAGGGCATCCAGATCCTCGGCGGCCTGCTTGTAGCGCTCGTACTCCTGAAGACGGCGCACCAGTTCGGCGCGGGGATCGCTTTCTTCCTCATCCTCCCGGGCGGGGCGAGGAAGCAGCAGGCGCGACTTGATCTCTGCCAGCATGGCGGCCATCACCAGATACTCTCCGGCCAGCTCCAGGCGCAGTTCCTTCATCAGCTCCACGTACTCCATGTACTGGCTGGTGATTTCTGCGATAGGGATGTCCAGGATGTCCAGATTCTGGCGCTTGATCAGATAGAGCAACAGATCCAGCGGTCCCTCGAAGGTGTCGAGAAATACCTCCAGGGCATCGGGAGGGATGTAGAGATCCCTGGGCAGTTCGACGACCGCTTCCCCTTTCACCAGCGCCAGATGGGGACGTTTGGTCTCGCGGGGTTGTCGTTCGGTCACGCTCATGATCAGCGGTGGATCAGTCCCATCGCGTGGCGTACTTCGTCCAGTGTCTTGCGCGCCTCGTCCCGCGCCGTCTCGCAACCCTCGCGGATGATGGCCTGGATCGCCTCGGGATCGGACTCGTAGTCGGCGGCCCGCTCCTGGATCGGCCTCAACTCGGCCAGTACCGCTTCGATCACCGGCTGTTTGCACTCCAGGCAGCCGATGCCGGCGCTGCGGCATCCCTCCTGGACCCACAGCCGGGTTTCCTCGTCGGAATAGACCTGATGCAACTGCCAGACCGGACATTTTCCCGGCTCGCCCGGATCGGTACGGCGTACCCGGGCCGGATCGGTGGGCATGGTGCGCAGTTTCTGCTCCACCACCTCGGGGGGATCGTTGAGGGCGATGGTGTTGCCATAGGATTTGGACATCTTCTGTCCGTCCAGCCCCGGCATTTTGGCCGATTCGGTGAGCAACGGCTGCGGCTCCGGCAGGATCACCTTGCCCTCGCCACTGAGGTAGCCGAACAACCGTTCACGGTCGGCGAGGGAGATGTTCTGCTGGGTCTCCAGCAGGGCGCGTGCGGTCTCCAGGGCCTCGTGGTCTCCCTGTTCCTGATAGCGCTTGCGCAGTTCGAGGTAGAGCTTGGCGTTCTTCTTGCCCATCTTGCGGGCGGCGGCGACCGCCTTCTCCTCGAAGCCGGGTTCCCGGCCATACAGGTGGTTGAAGCGGCGTGCCACCTCACGGGTCAACTCCACGTGGGAGATCTGATCCTCTCCTACCGGGACCAGACCCGCCTGATAGATGAGGATGTCGGCGCTCTGCAGCAGGGGGTAGCCGAGAAAGCCGTAGGTGGCCAGATCCAGCTCGCGCAACTTTTCCTGCTGATCCTTGTAGGTGGGCACGCGTTCCAGCCAGCCCAGCGGGGTGATCATGGAGAGCAGCAGATGGAGTTCGGCGTGCTCCGGCACCTGGGACTGGATGAACAGGGTCGCGGAGCCTGGATTGACGCCGGCCGCCAGCCAGTCGATCACCATCTCCCGAGTGTGTTCGGGGATGTTGCCGGGCGACTCATAGTGGGTGGTGAGGGCATGCCAGTCGGCCACGAAGAAAAAACACTCGTATTCATGCTGCAACCTCACCCAGTTCTTCAGCACCCCGTGGTAGTGGCCGAGGTGCAATCGGCCGGTGGGACGCATGCCGGAAACCACACGTTGTTGGGCTGCAAAACCAGTCAAGGATCTCTCCTATAGTCCGAACAGTACATGCAACATGATGTAAAACCAGTCGATGATGGGGCCCAGGATGCTCCACAGGACGCCGGTGACCAGGAGCACCAGTATGATCAGGAAACCATAGGGCTCCAGTCGGCTCAGTTGCCATGCCCATGGCCCTGGCAGCAGTGCCGAGAGCACCCGGCTGCCATCCAATGGAGGAACGGGCACCATGTTCAGCACCATCAGTACCAGATTGAACAGGATACCGAAGCTCCCCATCAGAATCAGCGGTACCCCGATGGGTCCCCCTCCCATGAGATAGCCTATCTTGGCCACCAGTGCCCAGAGGATCGCCATCAACAGGTTGGACAACGGTCCAGCCAGCGCCACCAGGGCCATGTCTCGCTTGGGATTGCGCAGGTTTTCCCAGGTGACCGGTACCGGTTTGGCCCAGCCGAAGATGAAAGGCGGAGAGCCGGCCATCTTGCTGAGCAGGATCAGCGCCAGCGGTAGCAGTACGGTACCCACGGGGTCGATGTGGCGGATAGGGTTGAGAGTCAACCGCCCCATCATCTGTGCAGTGGGATCACCGAGTCTGAGCGCAACCCAGCCGTGGGCCACCTCGTGTACGGTAATGGCGAACAGCAACGGCAAAATCGCCACGGCGAGGAGTTGAATCAGCGTTAAATCCTGCATCGCAGGATTATAACCGGTTTTCGGATGGAAAGCCTGGGTGACGGGATCACATCTCGAACGGGGCGGGATCTCCAGCCCCTTCACGCAGTACCTTTGGGGTATCGCCCGTGAGATCCACCACTGTGGTGGGTTCGAAGCCACAGAACCCGCCGTCGATCACCAGATCCACGTCGTGCTCCAGGATCTGTCGGATCTCGTAGGGATCGGTGAGCGGGAGCTCCTCACCGGGGAGGATCAGGGTCGTGCTCATCAGCGGCTCCCCCAGCTCCCGCAGCAGCGCCTGGGCGATGCGGTTGTCGGGGATGCGCAGGCCGATGGTCTTGCGCTTGGGGTGCATCAGGCGGCGTGGAACCTCCCGGGTGGCCTCGAGAATGAAGGTGTAGGGGCCGGGGGTGTGGGCCTTGATCAGCCGGTAGTTGCTGTTGTCCAGCCGGGCGTAGGTGGCGATCTGCGAGAGATCGCTGCATACCAGGGTCAGATGGTGACGCTCGTCCAGGTTGCGGATCCGGCGGAGGCGGGTCACCGCCTGCTTGTCGCCCAGGTGGCATCCGAGGGCGTAGCCGGAGTCGGTGGGATAGACGATGACGCCTCCCTCGCGGATGATCTCCACCGCATGGGCGATGAGCCGCGGCTGGGGATTGTCCGGGTGGATATGGAAGAACTGGCTCACGTCATGGTCCGGGAGGCGGAGCCGCAGCGGAGGGCTGCGGCCCGGCAGTGGGGTCGGGGGGAGCCATCAGGCGCCGGGCTCGACCCGGTTGGCGATGAGATCTTCCACCACCTCGGGATCCGCCAGGGTGGAGGTGTCCCCAAGGTTGTCCAGATCGTTGGTGGCGATTTTGCGCAGGATGCGGCGCATGATCTTGCCTGAACGGGTCTTGGGCAGGGCGGGTGCCCACTGGATGACGTCCGGGGTGGCGATGGGGCCGATCTCCTTGCGCACCAGCTGAACCAGCTCCTGGCGCAGCGCCTCGCTCGGTTCCACACCCTTCACCAAGGTGACGTAAGCGTAGATCCCCTGGCCCTTGATGTCGTGGGGGAAGCCCACCACGGCGGCCTCGGCCACGGCGTCGTGCAGCACCAGGGCACTTTCGATCTCGGCGGTGCCGAGGCGGTGACCGGAGACATTGAGCACATCATCCACGCGGCCGGTGATCCAGTAGTAGCCGTCCGCGTCCCGGCGGGCGCCGTCGCCGCTGAAATACATGCCGGGGTAGGTCTTGAAATAGGTGTCATAGAAGCGTTGGGGATCGCCATAGACGCCGCGCATCTGTCCGGGCCACGGGCGGGTCATCACCAGATTTCCCTCGCACTCTCCCTCGAGTATGTTGCCCTGGTCGTCCACGATGGCCGGCACGACGCCGAAAAAGGGAACGGTGGCAGAGCCGGGCTTGAGGGGAATGGCCCCGGGAAGCGGGCTGATCAGGATCCCGCCGGTCTCGGTCTGCCACCAGGTATCCACGATGGGGCAGCGTTGCTCACCCACTACCCGGTAGTACCACTCCCATGCTTCCGGATTGATCGGCTCGCCCACGCTGCCCAGCAGGCGCAAGCTCTTGCGTGAGGTGCGCTTCACCGGTTCTTCCCCCTCCCGCATCAAGGCGCGGATGGCGGTGGGAGCGGTGTAGAAGATGTTGACCTGGTGCTTGTCGCACACCTGCCAGAACCGGGAGGCGTCGGGCCAGGTGGGAACTCCCTCGAACATCAGGGTGATGGCGCCATTGGCCAGCGGTCCATAGACGATGTAGCTGTGGCCGGTGATCCAGCCCACGTCGGCGGTACACCAGTAGATGTCGCCATCGTGGTAGTCGAAGATGTACTTGTGGGTGATGGCGGCGTAGAGCAGGTAACCGCCGGTGGTGTGCAATACCCCTTTGGGTTTTCCGGTGGAGCCGGAGGTGTAGAGGATGAAAAGCGGGTCCTCGGCGTCCATCCACTCTGGTTCGCATTCGGTGGCGGTGCCCTCCAGGCTCTCGTGGTACCACGCATCGCGTCCCTCGTCCCAGTCGATCGCCCCCCCGGTGTTGCGCACCACGATGACGGTGTGCACGTCGGGGCAGCCTCGCAGCGCCTGGTCCACCTGTTTCTTGAGGGGGATGGTGCGGCCACCGCGGCGGCTCTCGTCGGCGGTGATCACCACCCGGCAGTCGGAGTCCAGGATGCGGTCCTTGAGGGCTTCGGGGGAGAATCCTGCGAAGACCACGGAGTGCACCGCGCCGATCCGGGCGCATGCCAGCATGGCGTAGGCGGCTTCCGGGATCATGGGCATGTAGATGCAGACCCGGTCTCCCTTCTCGACGCCGTGGTTTTTCAGAGCATTGGCCAGCTTGCACACCTGCCGGTGGAGCTCACGGTAGCTGATCCGCTTGTCCTCGTCGGGGTTGTCTCCTTCCCAGATGATGGCGGTCTGGTCACCCCGATTCTCCAGGTGGCGATCGATGCAGTTGTAGCTGGCGTTGAGTTTGCCTCCCTCGAACCAGCGGATGTGCGCCTTGTGATAGTCCCATTCCAGCACCTTGTCCCAGCGTTCGCGCCAATCGAGAAACTGCTCCGCCTGCTCTGCCCAGAATCCTTCCGGGTCGTCGATGGAGCGCCGGTACATGGCCTCGTATTTCTCTTTGGTGATGAGGGCACGGGCCGCGAAGGATGCGGGTACGTCGTAGATCTTGGTTTCAGACATCGTTCTCCCCTTTTCTCGGTGGCCGGGATTTCCAGGAAGGTTACCACGTCACTCTATTATGGCACAGCTTTCCGGCTGGGCCAGGGTCCGGGGAACCTTCTCCACCTTCCAGTGCCGGACCGCCCATTGCCAGAAATCGTCGAGACTTCCCTCCAGCAGCTCCCGCGGCGGATGCTGGCCGAGGAAACAGAGTGCACGCCAGAGGGCGGGCAGGGGTCTGCTGCGATCCAGGGGCGGGGCGTGGGTCTGCTTGCTCAGTTTTTGTCCCTGATGGTTGACCGCCACCGGCAGGTGAGCGTATGCCGGAGTCGGGTAGCCGAGCAGGTGTTGCAGCAGGATCTGGCGAGGGGTGGAGTCGAGCAGATCGCTGCCGCGTACCACCTCGGTAATCCCTTGCTCGGCATCGTCCACCACTACCGCCAGCTGGTAGGCGAACAGGCCGTCGGCGCGGCGGATGACGAAATCCCCAACCTCACGCTCCAGATCCTGTCGACGGGTCCCCTGGATGATATCCCGGAAGGATATGTGTCGTCCCCGGGTGGAGAGCCGGAGGGCGCGCGGCGCCTTGCCCGGTGGCAATCCGTTGCGGCAGGTTCCGGGGTAGATGGTGCTTCCTCCACCGTGACGGCGGATCTCCGCGCGGCTGCAGCCACAGGGATAGAGGTGTTGGTCGAGCCGTTCCAGCGCCGCTGTATAGGATCGAAATCGGGCGCTCTGGTAGAGCACGTCGCCATCCCAGCAGAGCCCGAAGGATTCCAGAGTGGCAAGGATGTTGTTTGCAGCCCCCGGGACCACCCGTGGGAGATCCAGATCCTCCATCCTCACCAGCCACTTTCCCCCCGCTCTGCGGGCCTGCAGGTAACTGCCTACGGCGCTGATCAGAGAGCCGAAATGCAGCGGGCCGGTGGGCGACGGTGCGAAACGGCCGATGTAGTCACAGTGGTTTGTCATCGAACTCGACCGGCCTGTGCTGTCATGAGCTGTTGTGTCATTCACGGCATGGCGTTTTGCGTAAGGGGCCCGGTTACCGGAGCATTTTTAAGTTTTCCTCACACCTTCGCGGGTCGGCGAAAGAAATGTCACAGAACGCTAAACTTGTGTGATTTGTTGCCGACAATGGAGTGGGCATGTTACTCCAGAGGCTGACGAGAATGAACCAGAAAGAGACTTTAATCGTTGAGGGAGTGCGTGACGATGGGAGCCGGCTGCGTCCCGGTGACTGGGTGGAGCGTATCGCCTCCATGGTAGCGGAGTTTGGTCCGGATCACCGTCTTCACTATTCGACTCACGTCCATCCCGGGTTCATTGATGGGCGAAAGTGCCTCGTGCTGGAGCCGGCGCTGCAGAAGAAGAACCCGGAGTTGTACCACTATATCCTGGAGTTTGCGCGACGGAACCGGCTGACGGTTCATTTGAGAGGAGAGCCGGATGGGGGGAAGGAAACCTTTCCGGAGAGCGCGATTGAGTTATAATGAGATAATTAGCATTTAATTGTATTTCAATAAATATGGTGAGCTTGGTATGAATGATGAAGCGATGGTAATTGAAGGGGTCAGGGAAGATGGCAGTAAGCTACGCCCCAGCGACTGGATTGAACGAATCTCCTCCATGCTGGCGGAGTTTGGGAAGGATCAGCGGCTACGCTACTCTCCGTGGGTTCACCCCTGCGTGATTGAAGGAAAGAAGTGCCTGGTGATTGAGCGGGATCTCCATGAGAAGGATCCCGGCGCCTATCGTTACATCATGGATTTTGCTGAAAAGAACGGATTGCGCATTCAGCCCGATCGCCGGGTGAAGAAACAGCCGGTAAAGCACGATCGCCGCATGAACTGAGCCTTTTGGCCCGTTTTATTTGGGGAAGGCAGATGAGGTGTCACCTCATCTGCTTTTCACGTATCTCGTCAAGGGTCTTGCAGTCGATGCACTGGGTGGCGGTGGGGCGCGCCTCCAGGCGGCGGATGCCAATCTCGACACCACAGGACTCGCAGTAGCCGTAATCCCCGGTATTCAATTTCTCCAGTGCTTCATCGATCTTCTTGATCAGTTTTCGCTCCCGGTCTCTGGTACGCAGCTCCAGGGCAAACTCTGACTCCTGGGAGGCACGGTCGTTGGGATCGGGGAAGTTGGAGGCGTCGTCCTGCATATGGTGGACGGTGCGATCCACCTCCTCCATCAGAGCCTTCTTCCAGCCGGTAAGGATGGTTCGGAAGTGCTCTTTCTGCTGGGGGTTCATATACTCTTCGCCCTTTTTCTCCTTGTAGGGCTCGAACGAGCTGAATCCTTCGGCGACTGCTCTCTTTTTGCTACCTGCCATCTGAATGGTTCTCCTGACTCGGTTCCCTGCATCGGGTAAGCCACTTTTCTACCAGAAAAGGATATGGCGATGCAACTTGGAACCGGGTACTCTATTAGGCTTTGACGAAACAAGCAAGGGTGGATTTACGGTATGACGGAGCTGGCAGCGCTGCTGTTTGACGTCGACGGAACACTGGCGGATACGGAGCGGCATGGTCACCGAGTGGCCTTCAATCGGGCGTTTGCAGATGCAGGACTGGATTGGGAATGGAGCCATCCGCTGTATGGTGAACTGTTGGCAGTGACCGGCGGCAAGGAGCGGATCCGTCATTATCTGCAACAGACTGGGGAAGAGGCCGGCTTCTCCGAAGAGGAGCTGGATGAATTTGTCGCCCGGCTGCATGCCGCAAAGAACGAGCACTACAAGCGACTGCTGGAAGAAGGGAGCATTCCACTGCGCCCCGGTATCGAGCGGTTGCTTAATCAGGCGCGGAAAGAAGGGATACGGCTGGCGATTGCCACCACCACCACTGCCGACAATGTATCCGCCTTGCTGAATCAAACATTGGGGCCAGAGGCGGAATCCTGGTTTGAAGTGATTGGTGCCGGTGATGTGGTGCCCGCCAAAAAACCGGCGCCTGACATCTATCATTACGTAATGGAAAAGATGGGCCTTTCACCACAGCAGTGCATCGCGCTGGAGGATTCAGTGCATGGCTTCCAGGCTGCCTCGGATGCTGGTGTAAAGACGGTGGTCACGGTGAACGAGTACACTCGTGACGGAGACTTCTCTGGTGCTGCCTTGGTGATCGACAGGGTGGGGGAGCCGAAACAGCCTTTTACCGTGTTGGCAGGTGATGCCGGAGGGGCTGACCACCTGGATGTGGAGCTGCTGAGGCGGTTGCTGGCGTGAGGCCGGGCCATCGTGGTGGTCTCTGAGGGGCACGCAACGTCACCCCATGACCGCATCCGGGTCAGGAAGGGGGAGGTCATTGTGGGCCGTCCCCTTTTGTGGGATGTCTACGATGAGAGCGGTCAGCTGTTGCTGAGCAAGGGATATGTGGTTGCCAATGACCGGCAGCGGCAACGGTTGCTGAATGAAGGGTGGCACGTCAAGGGCGAGTTGCTGCCATCCGTTCCTGATGAAACTAACGTCGACGGGGAACCACCGATCGGGGGTAACCCCTTTGTTACCCTCGACCAGCTGACTCTGCGTCTGGAAGGGATTCTGGGCATGATTCAGCGCGGGATCACCGATGTTGCCCCGCAGCAGCGGATCCGCCGGTTGGGGAAAATCATCCAGGCGCTTTGCAGGCATGAGGCGGATGCTTCGCTGGGTGCTGCCCATCTGCACCATGAGACCCCCTATCCCTATCGCCACGCGGTACACACCGCGTTGCTGTGCGAGCTGGTGGCCAGGCGTCTTGGTTGGGAGCCCGAGCGCCGGCTCAGCCTCGTTTCTGCTGCGTTGAGCAGCAATGTGGCGATGACCGAACTACAGGCGGAGCTGGTGGATCAGGCAGAGCCGCTGAACGACACCCAGTGGGATGCCATCCAGGCCCACCCGCAAAGGGGATATGAGATGTTGCGTGCCGCTGGGGTGGATGATTCCCTCTGGTTACGCACCGTGCTGCAACACCATGAGTGTCTGAATGGTCGGGGCTATCCTGCCGGGGTGAAAGGGGACGACGTGTTGCCGGAGGCCCGCCTGCTGGGCCTTGCCGATCGATACCACGCCATGGTGACCGGCCGTTCCTACCGGAACGGGATGCTGGTCAAGGATGCTCTGCGCCGTATCTTTCTGGATGTTGGGCAGGAGTTGGGTAGCCGTCTGGCGCAGGTGTTCATCAAGGAACTCGGTATCTATCCGCCTGGTTCCCTGGTAAGGCTGGTGAATGGCGAAGTTGCGGTGGTGATTCGGCGCAAGGGGATCCTCGGAGGACCGATGCTGGCCGCAATTGCCAATCACAAGGGAGAACACTACGCCCAGCCACTTTACCGGGATAGCAGTGACAGTGAGGGGTACGCCATCAAGGCGATCTGTCCTTCATCTTCCCCACTCCCTTTCGGGGTGAGCTGTTTGTGGGGCTACTGAAGCGTTCGACCCAGAGTGCAGTGGCACCGGCGACTGCTACCGGCATCACCAGAAAATTCATCACGGGGATCATGGTCAATCCGCTGATCGCGGCTCCAAAGCCCAGCACCAGCAGGCGTTGCTCTTTGGCACGGCGCCGTTGTTCGGGGAATAACAGACCATGATTTCCCATTGGGTAGTCCAGATATTCCAGTGCCAGCATCCAGGCACCGAAAGCAAACCAGAGCAAGGGTGCGACAAGGTTCAATCCCGGTATCAGAAACAGAAGCAATAGTGGCATCGCGCGGATGGCGGCGTAGCCCATCTTCTTCAGCTGGGAGAAAAGAATGGCAGGAGTCTCCCGCAACAGCTGCCACAGGCTGCCGTCTGGCAGCGCCTCTTCACCACGCAGTTGACGCTCAATGGCTTCGGCCAGCAGGCCGTTGAACGGGGCGGCAATCAGGTTGGCCAACAGAGAAAAGGTGAAGAAGAGCACCAACAGCGCGGCCAAGATGAACAACAGCCACATGGGCCACACCAGCCAGCCGAGCCAGGCGGGGAGGGAGGGGAGCAGCGAAGCGATGAGGCTGTTGAACCAGGTGGCACCAGCGGCGATGAGCAGGCCAAACACCATGGTGTTGATTAGTAAAGGCATCACCACATACCGGCGAACACCCGGGCGCAACACCAGCTTCAGGCCGCGGATCAGATAGAGGACGCCATGAAAGGGGGTGGCCTGCATCCGGATCGTTCCTTCAGAACTGGCTGCTGACCCGGTCGATCACCGGCATGTTGCCCCACGGTTGGGGATCGTTGATGGCATATCCCTGGGCGTAGTCGATACCCAGTTCACGCACCTTTGTAAGGATGGTCTCGTTTTCCACCCCTTCCGCGATGGTTTTCAGGCCCATGACGTGGCCAATGTGGTGTATGGACTCCACCATGGCCTGGCTAATCAGATCATTGGTCATATCCCTGACGAAACTGCCGTCGATCTTGAGATAATCCACCGGCAGTGTCTTCAAATAGCCAAAGGAACTCAACCCGCTGCCGAAATCGTCCAGAGCAAAACGGCAGCCGAGTTTCTTCAGGCGCCGGATCAGGCTGGTGGCATAACCCAGATTGTCGATGGCCGCTGTTTCCGTGATCTCGAAGCAGATCCCGCTGGGATCTATCCCGGTCTCCTCCAGTTGGGCGATGATGAAGCGATAGGCCTCGTCATTGAGGGAGTGACCAGAGAGGTTGATGTTGTAGAGCGGCGGAATGCGGTTGCGGCTGTACGCTACGTGGGCCTGTCCCTGAATCAGCTCAAAAGAGCTCTTGATGACCCACCGGTCGATGTCCCGCATCATGTCATAACGCTCGGCGGCAGGAATGAAGTCACTGGGCAGGATGTGGCGGCCATCTTCGCTCAGCATTCGCAGCAGGATCTCGTAATGAGGGCGTCGCTCCGAACTGGAACCCAGCGGCATGACTGACTGACGAGCCAGATAGAAGCGGCGTTCGTCGAATGCCTTGCTGATGCGGTGCACCCACTGCATCTCCCCCTGGCGCAGGGCGAGGGCGCTGTCGTCGGGCTGATAGATGTGTAACCGGTTGCGCCCCTGATCCTTCGCGATGTAACAGGCGGAATCGGCAGTGCGCATGATCTCTTGCAGACCGCCGCTCTGGGCATCGAAGGGGACCAGGCCGATGCTGACCCCCACCTCGAAGATCTTGTCTTCCCACACGAAACGGTAGCTGCGTACCACCTGACGAATCTGTTGGGCGATCTCGACCCCTTTCTCCAGCGGACAATTGAACAGCAGAACGCCGAATTCATCTCCTCCAAGGCGGGCCAGCACGCCGTGATCGCTGACCTTGGGCTCCATCAGGATGGCCAACTGTTTCAGCAGCTTGTCGCCGGCAATATGCCCGCAGGTGTCATTGACCACCTTGAACTGGTCGAGATCGAGGAAGCAGAGCGCGTGGTGACGGTTGTGGTGTTTGGCGCTGTGCAGGGCGTGCTCCAGCTGCCGCTCGAACTCGCGCCGGTTCACCAGCCCGGTCAACGGGTCATGGGTTGCTTGATAGGCCAGCTGGCGCGCCATGCTGCGTACGTGGCTTACGTCATGGAATACGATGACGGCGCCGATCACTTGCCCGTCCCGCTGCCGGATGGGGGCCATGGTGTTTTCGATCACATACTCCTCACCCTGGCGGTGCAGCAGGATGGGTGAGGAGGTAATCTTGACCACCTCCCCGTCACGCAGCACTTTGTCGAGATTTCCCAGCTCCGATTCGCGGGTGTTCTCGTTGACCACGTTGAAGATCTCCTTCAGCGGCCGTCCGTGGGCCTCCTTGTTGCTCCAGCCGGTCATCTGCTCGGCAACCTGATTCAGATAATCTACATTGCCTTTCAGATCGGTAGTGATTACCCCGTCACCGATGGAATGAAGGGTGACCTCGGCACGCTCCTTTTCCCGGAAGAGCACTTCATGCTGGTACTGCTCAGAGCCGTACCAGTCGAGTGGCCGCTTGATCAAACGCAGAAAGACCCAAGAGAACAGGGAAATCAGGGCGACGATGACGGCGATCATGCCGAGGCGGAAATCCCGCCATCCGGCCTGTCTGGAGAGGGTGAGTTGCAGGGTTTCTCCCGCCATTGGGATGCTGGATTTGAATGTAAACCGGGGAAACCAGCCGATGCCGTCCCCATCCGTTGCCGTGGTGTGCTGATACACCTCCTCGGGGGGATCCAGCTTTCCCTGGCTCCCGCCGTAGGTGAGCTGGACGGTCAGCCCAGGCATTACCAAATCGGGAAAGAACTGTTTGTCGAAACGCAGTTGGGCAGCGGCAATGCCGACGGTTTTTGCGAGCCGCTCCTGCTCGGTAAAGGTCTTGACCTTGCTGGAGTACACCGGCTTGAAAATGGTGCTGCCGTAACCGCCACCGAACAGTTTGTGCGGGGCACTGGCAACGCTTCTACCGGTGTTGATAGCGCGGATGATGGCCTTGCGGGCAAGCGGGTTGGAATAGATGTCGTAGCCGAGATATTTGGTGAAAAACGGGCCATCCGGCTGGACCAGTACCAAGGGGAAATAGAAGGGGCGCTTGTCGACCCGCTGTGGTTTCAGATCGGAGTTCAGCTGATGCACCCTGAAATTGCTCAGCCCCTTGCTTTTTTTCCGTTTCTCGTAAGTACCCAGTTCCTTGCGTCGCACCCGCTCGTAGAATTGCACCATGTGAATGTAGGGGTGCAGCTTGCTCATCTCGCGGGCGTAACTGGAGAGGTAGCGGTGTTTCTTGATCCCGGCAATCTGACTCAGGGCGGCGAGTCCCTCTACCACCACTTCGCTGCGTTCCACCTTTTGTACCAACTGCCGGGCATACTCCTGGCCGAGCTCCTGGAACCGGTGCTCGCTTTCCTGGATGTCTCGCCATGCTACGGCGCCAGCCACCAGCAGCACGATGGCGATGCATAACAGCACCAGTAGTGCGTACAGGATGTCGTTGATACGAATACGGTTGTATCTACCCATGTTGAGGCTCGTTCACCTATTCGATGCCATGCCGTCGCAGGTGAAAGGGGGGAGCATCAGTCAATCAGCTCCAGAAAGGCGGGTTCATCCAGAACGGGAATCCCCAGCTGCAGGGCTTTGTCATATTTTGACCCAGGATCGGCCCCGACGACAACATAACTGGTTTTTTTGGAGACACTGCCAGATACTTTGGCCCCCAGAGCCTCTAATCGTTCCTTGGCCTCCTCACGGGTCATGCTGGAGAGTGTACCGGTGAGCACAAAGGTCTTCCCGGCCAAGGGTAGGGTTCGCTGGTCCTGCCGGGTGACCGCTGGCCACTGGATGCCGGCGGCAAGCAGCTTGTCGATCACCTCCCGGTTGTGTCTTTCCCGGAAGAAGCGGTAGATGCTTTCCGCCACCACCGGGCCGATATCCGGTACCGCCTCCAGCTCCTCCCGGCTCGCTTCCATGATGCCTTCGAGGGAGCCGAAATAGTTGGCGAGCTCCTTGGCGGTGGCTTCCCCAACCTGCCGGATGCCCAGGGCATAGATGAAACGGGCCAGCGTGGTGTGCTTGCTCTTCTCCAGCGCCTGCAGCAGGTTCTGCGCCGATTTCTTCCCCATCCGCTCCAAATTTTCCAGGTCTTCCTGGCGCAGATAGTAGAGATCGGCCACGTCGCGGATCAGACCCTTCTCATCCAGTTGTGCCACCAGCTTGTCACCCAGGCCCTCGATGTCCATCGCCCGGCGGGAGGCAAAGTGCTTGATGGCCTCGCGCCGCTGCGCGGGACAGTAGAGACCTCCGCTGCAACGGGCGATCTTTTCTCCCGGAAGAAGGATGATGTCGGAACCGCATACGGGGCAATGCTTGGGCAAGCGAGGCTTGCGCGCATCCGGGGGGCGGCGGCTCTTCACCACGGAGACCACTTCCGGGATCACGTCCCCGGCGCGGCGCACGATGACGGTATCCCCGATGCGGATGTCCTTGCGCTCGATCTCGTCCTGATTGTGCAGGGTGGCATTGCTGACCGTGACCCCACCCACCGAGACCGGCTCCAGCCGCGCGACCGGGGTGAGTGCGCCGGTACGGCCCACCTGCCACTCGACGTCGAGGAGACGGGTCATCTCCTCCTTGGCGGGAAACTTGTGGGCCAGCGCCCATCGGGGAGCGCGTGAAAGCTCACCGAGCCGTTCCTGCCACTCTATCCGATCCACCTTGTAGACCACACCATCGATCTCGTAGGGAAGGGCATCGCGTTCCGCGGCCATCTTCCGATAGTAGCGAAGGCAGCCATCTGCTCCTGTCACGACGTCACTCTTGGGAGAGACCCGCAACCCCCACTCCCGCAGCCGGTCCATGATGGCACTGTGGCGATCGGGAAGCGTTCCGCCCCTGACGATACCCACGCCGTAACAGTACATGGTCAATGGGCGTTGGGCGGTGATGCCGGGATCCAGCTGGCGGAGGCTGCCTGCCGCGGCGTTGCGCGGGTTGGCGAAGGGCTTCAGGCCGGCTCGTTCCTGGGCGGCGTTGAGCCGCTCGAAGCCCTCCTTGGTCATGAATACCTCCCCTCGGACTTCCAGCAGGCCGGGGTAGCCCTCACCTCGCAGACGCAGCGGGATGGCGCCGATGGTGCGTACGTTGGCGGTGACATCCTCGCCGCGGAAGCCGTCCCCGCGGGTGGCACCGCGCACCAGCAGGCCCTCTTCGTACATCAGGCTGATGGCCAGCCCGTCCAGTTTTGGTTCGGCGTGATATTCCACCCGTTCCACGCCGAGTCGCTCACGGACGCGGCGGTCGAAGTCGTATACCTCCTGATCGGTGAAGGCGTTGTTGAGGGAGAGCATCGGCAGCTCGTGGCGCACCTCGCCAAACTCCTTGACCGGCGGAGCTCCGACGCGTTGCGTAGGGGAGTCGGGGGTGATGAGCTCGGGATAGCGTTGTTCCAGTTCCTGTAACTCCCGTAGCATGCGGTCATACTCGGCATCGGGGATCTCCGGTGCATCCAGCACGTAATAGAGATAATTGTGATAATTGATCTGTTCCCGCAACTCCTCGACACGCTTTTTGACATGTTCGGGAGGGGAAGGATGCTGTCCGGGGATCATCGGCTCAGTGTGTATTGTGTTGTATCGCACGGTCGAAGGCGATCGCCTGATCGAGCAAGGACTGGATGGTGGCTTCGGTCAGTGGCTTCCGGTGCTGGTCAAGAATCTCGCCTCCCAGCAACTGGGCCAGTTGCTGACTCTTGAGCAACATTGTCTCAATGACTTCACGTGCTGGCTGTGCACCTGGTGCACGCATGAACAGGACCACTCCGGGGGTGGTAAACTCCTCTTCCGGGTTATCCGGCTCGAAGGTTCCCGGCTCCAGGATGTTGGCAACGCTGAACAGCACGGGGCCCTCTTCCATTTCCTCCTGTACCTGGTAATAGTGGAAGATACCTCCTTCACCAAAACGTAGCCCAACCTCTTCCAGGGCACTGAACAGGTTGGCACCCACGAACACCCTCTCCGGGGGAGCCGTGATATGGAGTGCCATGATCAGTTCTTTTGGTTCGGTTATGGTGTCAGAATCTTTTTCCTTTTCGGGTTCAGGTTTTTCTTCCGGTCTGTCGGGCTCCTCGATAGCTGGCTGTTTTTCCTCAGTGGATTCGGAAATTGGCGGGGAAGGTTCCGGCACTGCAACCTGTGGCGTATCCTCGGCAGCTGCGGAGGTTGGCGTCTCTTTTTCAGGGGATGAGGAGGGTTGATTCGTCGCGGCACGATTTGTCGGAGGCGTGACCAAGACATCGTCCAGTACCGGAACATCTGCCATTGCCTCATCCTCAATCGTCGGCGTACGGCTTTCGGCCAGCTTGCGTCTCTGGCGGGCAATCTCCTCCATCCACTCGGTGTCCTCTATCCGGGGTTCTTCCGCAGTAGGCTCCCCGTTTCGCTGTGGGCGGCGACTAAAGAAGTAGATCAGCGCCACGACCAGGATGCCGGCGATGATCAAGATCAGGCGTAGTTCGTCCATATCCTCTCCTCAGGCACTGGCGGCCATGGCAGCGGCCTCGTCGAGATCCACTGCCACCAGCCGCGAGACGCCGGGTTCCTTCATGGTGATGCCGTTGAGCTGTTGGGAAAGCTCCATAGTGATTTTGTTGTGGGTGATGAAGATGAACTGGGTTCTTTCTGACATCTCCCTGACCAGATCACAGAAGCGTCCCACATTGGTGTCATCCAGGGGTGCATCTACTTCATCCAGCATGCAAAACGGCGCTGGATTGAGATGGAAGATGGCAAATACCAGGGCAACCGCGGTGAGCGCCTTCTCTCCGCCAGAGAGTAGATGGATGGTGCTGTTGCGCTTGCCCGGTGGGTGGGCCATCACGGTGATGCCAGCCTCCAGTAAATCGTCTCCAGTCAGCTCGAGGGATGCCTTGCCACCCCCAAACAATCGCGGGAACATCTCCTGGAATCCGCTGTTAACCTTGTCGAAGGTCTCCCGGAAGCGGCTGCGGGTCTCCCGGTCGATCTTGCGGATGGCATTCTCAAGAGTGGTGAGCGCCTCGGTCAGATCGGCGTGCTGGGTGTCCAGATACTGCTTGCGCTCTTCTGCCTGCCGGTATTCATCAATGGCGGCAAGGTTGATGGGGCCAAGCCGTGATATCTTTTGTTCCAGTGTGGTCAGCCGCTGCTGCCATTCTGCTTCACTGGCTCCTTCGGGCATCTCTTCGAACGTTGCCGTCAGGTTGTGGCCGGATTCTTCGAGCTGCTCCTGCTGGGTCTGGCGGCGAGTCTTCAGCTCTTGCCACTCTATGCGGGCTTGCTCCAGGGCTTGGCGGGCGTTCTCCATTTCTTGCTCAATGCCGCTGTGGATTTCGTTCAGCTCCCGGATCCGGTGTTCGACGGCTTCGACTTCCCGACGGGCCTCGCCCATCTCTTTCTCGATGATGGTGCGTTTGGCAAGCAGTTGCTCGAGTTCCGCTTCCATCTCCCCAAGCGGTGCTTCCATCTCCGCCAGTGCCTGCTGCAGCTCCTCCTTGCGTCTGGCAAACTGGGTCTGCTGTTGCTCCAGACGCTCCAGCGCCTGTCGGGTGGAGACCAACTCGGTACGCAACGTTTCCAGTTTCAGCTTGATGTTGTGGGTCGCTTCTCGGTCTTGATGGGCACGATCGCGGCAGGAGTGCAGGCTCTGGCGCAGCTGTTCCCGCTGGGCCTCGAGAGTTTCTCTTTGTCCAGCGAGCTGTTCCATCAGGGCCAGCGCCTCGTTGAGCCGTTTGCGGGTCTCGGCCTGATCCCGGCCGTTTGCGTTGAGTTGCTGGCTCAGCTCTTTCAGCTCGCCGGTGATCTGTTCCAGGCGTCGCTGGGACTGCTCCTGCCGTACCCTGGCTCCACTCAGTCTGGCCTGCAGCGTGGCTACCTGACGATTGAATTCATGAAGCGCTTTCTGAACGGATTCACGCTGCTGCTCCAGTGTTTTCAGCCGTTCCCGTCCATTGGAGAGTTCGTTCTCGACATCCGCTGCCGCGCTGCCCAGCCGGGCTGTTTCTTCCACCAGCCGTTTCAACTCTCGTTCCCGCTCGAGAATGCCGCTCTTTGCATCCTGACTCCGGGCTATCCGCAACCAGTTGAGTCCAAGCCAGATGCCGTCGGGGGTGATAACCGACTCATGGGGAGCGAGCCGGTTGCGTATCGCCAATGCCTGCGCCAGATCCGGTGCAGTGTAAATGGTACCCAGCAAGGGTTCCAGAGACCAGGGTGTCTCCACCTTGGCCAGCAATGTCTCTCGCTGGCGGTCGATGGCTGGCGAACGGGCGGTGGTGTCAAACAGCGTGACTGCTCCTTGCAGGGTGGCCAAGCTGTCACAGAGGGGGGCCAACCCCTCCACGCAAACTGCTTCCAGCGCGTGTTCCAGCACCGTTTCTACTGCCTGCTCCCAGCCTTTCTCTGCGTTCAGTGTTTCCACCAGCCGACTGGCGTCCTGCAACCGATGCTGTGCCAGCCATTCCCCTACCGTACCCTGATCCCGGTTGAGGGCAGCCTGTTGCAGAGCCTCGAGGGAGGATTTCCGGCCGCGCAGCGTCTGCAGTTTGTTGCGCAACTCGTCCAGTCGGGCGGAGAGGCGGTGATTCTGTTCCCGCTGTGAATTGATTTGCTCCTGCAGGCCACTCTGCTTCTGTTGCAGTTCTGTAGTGCGGATTTCGGCCTCTTCGAGTTCTTGTTGCAGCTGTTCGATCTGCGACTGTTCATTCCCGGGATTCAGGCCGTTTCGCTCGCGGGTGAGGCGTTCGATACGCTGCTTCAGCTGGGTGGCCTGCTGCTCCAGGCTGTGGAGACGGGCGCGCTCCAGCTGGGCATTCTGGGCTGGCTCCGCGTAACGCTGGTTGAACTGCTCCCACTGCTGTTGCCATGATTGCATGGCCTGTTCGGCTGCAGCCAACTCGGTACCGGAGCGTTCTTCCGTTTCGCGGGCACGCTCCAGCTCAGGCTCCTGCTGACGGAGTTCTTCCTCCAGGCGCTCAAGGGTCTGTCGGTCGGCATCCATATGGTTGCTGGCTTCCGCCCAAGACTGTTCCAAGCGGGCCAGATCCTGTTGTTGCTGTTGCCGCCGTTCTCGCCGATGCTGAATGGCCTGCTCCAGGCGGGCGATGTCGGCGCCAACCCCGTAGAAGCGGCTTTGGATCTGGCTGAGTTTTTCCTGGCCCTCGGCATGAAGCTGGCGCTGTTTCTCCACTTCTGTTTCATTGCTCCGCAGCCGGGAACGGAGTGCTTCCAATGCTGTCTCTTGTTCTCGGCAACGCCGTTCCTGCTCTCCGCACTGGCGATCCAGACGTTGCCAGCGCAGGGCGTACAGTTGCCCCTTGAGCAGACGCTCCTCCTGCTTCAGGGCCTTGTAGCGGGCGGCGGTTTGCGACTGACGTTTCAAGCGGGCGAGTTGTTTGTCCAGTTCATCCCTCAGATCGTTGAGGCGGTCCAGGTTCTCTCGGGTATGGCGAATACGGTTCTCCGTCTCACGGCGGCGTTCCTTGTATTTGGAGATCCCTGCCGCCTCTTCGAGAAAGTTGCGCATCTCCTCGGGCTTGGCTTCAATGAAACGGGAGATGGTGCCCTGTTCGATAACAGCGTAGCTGCGCGGCCCCAGCCCGGTTCCGAGGAAGATGCCGGTGATGTCGCGGCGCCGGCAACGTACGCCATTGAGAAAATAGCTGGAGGTGCCTTCACGGGTGATAACCCGCTTGATGGCGATTTCGTTGTAATTGGCGTACTCTCCGCCAAGGCGGCCGTCGCAGTTGTCGAACACCAGCTCGATGGAGGCCTGGCCCACCGGTTTGCGTGTGCTGGAACCATTGAAAATGACGTCGCTCATGGAGTCCCCACGCAAATGCTTGGCCGAGGATTCTCCCATTACCCAGCGAACTGCATCGATGACGTTGGATTTGCCGCAGCCGTTGGGACCGACGATACAGACCAGATTGCTGGGAAAAGGAATGGTGGTGGGGTCGACGAAGGTTTTGAATCCCGCCAGCTTGATTTTGCTAAGACGCATGACTCCCTGTTGGCAACTGTGGTGCTGAGTGCGGATTGGGTATAATGCTCTAATATTACCTCAACGGAGCGTTGCATGCCTACCCGCCCCAGTAAAGAGTTGGAGACCTTCGACAACCCGCTTCCGGAGCGGGATTACACCGTCCATATTGAAATACCAGAGTTCACCTGTCTTTGTCCCAAGACTGGCCAACCGGACTTTGCCACACTGATCATTGATTATGTTCCGGATGAGCGCTGTGTGGAGCTCAAATCGCTGAAGCTGTATATTTGGTCTTTCCGGGAGGAGGGAGCGTTCCACGAAGCGGTGATCAACCGTATCCTGGATGATTTGGTGCGCGCTACATCGCCGCGTTTTATGCGCCTCACCGGAAGGTTCAACGTTCGCGGAGGGATCTACACCACGGTGGTTGCTGAGCATCGGCAACCCGGCTGGACGCCACCGGAGCCGGTTGTTCTCCCCTGATGCTGTTTATCGGCGTCGATGTGGGCACCTCGGGTTGCCGGGCGGTGGCCATCGACGAGCAGGGAGAAATACGCGGCCGGGTGGATTCTCCGTTGCCTCCGCCTCAGCGGCGGGCCAGCAAAGTGCAACAGGATCCCGAGATCTGGTGGCAGACACTGGTGACCACGCTGCGGCGGCTCATTACCCAGTTCGATCGGACCGCCGTACGTGCCATTGCTGTTGACGGGACCTCCGCCACCTTACTGTTGACCGATGCCCGGGGGCGCCCGTTGATGCCGGCGTTGATGTATAACGATGCCCGCGCCAGCAACGAAGCGCAGCAGATTGCCAAGGTTGCGCCCGCCGACAGCCCTGCGCGAGGGCCCGGATCGGCATTGGCAAAACTACTCTGGTTATTGAAGCGTCCACAGGCAAAGGACGCGGCTCATGCCATGCATCAGGCAGACTGGCTGGCCGGCAGATTGTGTGGCCGGTTTGGGTTCAGCGACAGCAACAACAGTCTCAAGCTGGGCTACGATGTGGTGCTTGGTCGCTGGCCTGCCTGGTTGAAGCGATTGGACCTGCCGAGGTTCCTGCTTCCCGAAATAGTGGAGCCTGGAATGCCCGTGGGTCGGCTCACCGGGGAAGTGGCGGCGGAGCTCGGGTTGCCTTCATCCGTTCAAGTAGTGGCCGGGACTACCGACAGCACCGCTGCGGTATTGGCTACCGGAGTTTCCCGGCCAGGAGATGCGGTGACCTCGTTAGGTTCCACGCTGGTGCTGAAGGTGCTCAGCGAGGTGCCCATATTCTGTGCCCGCTACGGGGTGTATAGTCAGCCGTTGGGTGCCCTGTGGCTGGTAGGGGGCGCCTCGAACAGTGGTGGGGCAGTGTTGCGGAAGTTTTTTACAGATGAGCAGATGACGATGATGAGTCAGCGGCTGCGGCCGTATCGGAGACTTTGTCTGGAATACTATCCCTTGCCGGGGGTGGGTGAGCGTTTTCCTGTTGCCGATCCGTCTCTGCAACCCCGGCTGGAGCCCAGGCCACGGGATGATCTGCGTTTTTTTCAGGCTATACTGGAGGGGATTACCCGCATTGAACGGCGCGGCTACCAGTTGCTGGCTGAACTGGGTGCTCCCCATCCCACCGGAATCAGGACGGTGGGGGGTGGAGCCGGGAATGCAGCTTGGCAGGATATTCGCGAAGAGACGCTGAGGATTCCGATACTCAAGCCTGTTCACACGGAGGCGGCTTACGGTGCCGCGTTGCTGTCGCGAGGAGGGTTTGAGAGATGATTCTGGTATGCATCGAACACTTTTTAAGCGCTGAAGGACGTCATTATTTCCCCCGTTGGCTTCAGCATGTTGCCAAAATCCTGCGGAAGCAGCCGGGATTCCAGGGGATCAGGCGGCTGAAAGAGGTCCAGGGTGGCGAGGAGTGTATATGGCTGCTGGAGTTCTCTGATCTCACGCAACTGGAGTGCTGGTTAAACAGTGAGGCCTATGCCGAAGCCATCTCTTTGCTTGAGTCCTACACCCTGAAACCCCCCAATTTCAGTAGATACTATTTTGAGCATCTAACGGTTTAGGTTGTTTTTCAGGTGCTCTTTCCTTTGTCGCACCCTGGTTTCTTGAGGAACTGGATCAGCTCTTCGGGAGGCAAGGGGCGGCTACAGAGGTACCCTTGGATTTCGTCGCATCCCTGCTCCCGCAAGTAACATAGCTGTTCCTCGAATTCCACCCCTTCGGCCAGAACCCTCAGCTTCATACTGTGGCCGAGTGCGATGATTGGAACGATCATCTCGGCCTCCGGTTTGTTGCGGGTAATGTCGCGTACAAATGATTGATCAATCTTGAGCCGGTCGATGGGAAAATGTTTCATATAACTTAGTGAGGAGTAGCCGGTCCCGAAGTCATCGATGGATAGAGATATCCCCATGTCACTTAGCTCGTGCAGGGTTTTGATGGTGCTTTCCGTGTCGCGCACAATGGTGCTTTCGGTCAGTTCCAGCTCCAGACAGGATGGTGGCATGCCCGTCTGCTCGAGGATTTCGGCGATTCTTTTTGCCAGATCTTGGGAGTGAAACTGGCGTGCGGAGAGATTCACCGCCATGCGCAGCGGCTTGTAACCCGCTTTGACCCAAGCCTGCTGCTGAGCACAGGCTGTACGGAGCACCCACTCCCCGATGGGTACGATCAGACCAGTCTCTTCCGCAACCGGGATGAATTTTGTGGGCAGAATCAGTCCCTGCTCGGTCTGGTTCCAGCGGATCAGCGCCTCTACCCCCTCCAGAATCCGGTCTCCGTCATTCAGTGCAAACTGGGGTTGATAGTAAAGCTCGAACTCGTTTCGCTCCAGTGCCCGCCTCAACTGGTTCTCCAGGGTCAGGCGTTCAGTGGCAACGGCGGTCAATTCGGCGGTATAGAACTGATAGTTGTTGCGTCCTTCCGCCTTGGCCCGGTACATGGCGGCATCGGCGTTGCGCACCAGGGTCTGGGTATCCTTTCCATCGCCTGGGTAGAGACTGATTCCGATACTGGCGTCGATGAATACTTCCTGGTTCTCCAGACAAAATGGCTGGTTGAACAGGTCGAGGAGGTGTCTCGCCACTGCGGCGGCGTCCTTGCGCCCTTTTAGTGCTTCGACAATGAGGACGAATTCATCTCCACCCAAGCGGGCGATGGTGTCTTCTGCCCGCATCGCTTCTTTCAGGCGTTCGGCGACCCGCTGCAATAGCAGATCGCCTGCCGCATGCCCCATCGAGTCATTGATGTTCTTAAATCGGTCCAGATCGAGGAACAGGACGGCAGCCTGGTTTCCTTCCCGCTGCGCTCGCAGAATCGCCTGTTCCAGCCGGTCGTGAAACAGCAATCGATTGGGAAGCTCGGTCAACGGATCGTGATGGGCCAGGTGAGCAAGCTTGTATTCGGTTTCCTTGATGCGGCTGATATCACTAAATATCCCCACGTGGTGGGTGGTGTTTCCTTCTTTATCCTTAACTACGTTGACGGTTAGTAACTCTGGGTAGATCTCGCCGTCTTTGCGTCGGTTCCAGAGTTCTCCTTGCCATTGGCCGGTCTCCTGCAGGGATCGCCACATCGCCTGGAAGAAGGCCTTGTCGTGCCGGCCAGATTGGAGCAGGGAGGGATTCTTGCCCATTACCTCATCTGCCGTGTAGCCGGTAATGCGGGTAAAGGCACTGTTGACGGCAATGATCCGGTGCTTGGAGTCAGTGATGATGATTCCTTCGGAGGTTCCCTCAAACACTACCGCAGCCTGGCGAAGATGACGTTGGGATTCATCGATCTGCTCAACCATGTGATTGAAGCCTTCCACCAGTGCTTTCAGCTCTTTAAGTGAGGTGGAAACCTGGGAGGGACGGTAGTCTTGTCTGCCAACGCGAGCAAAATCCCGGGAGAGTTCTCCGATGGATTTGTTGATCCGGTGCACAAGCAACAGCCCCAGCCACACGAATGGCATCACTGC
Source organism: uncultured Chromatiales bacterium (assembly GCA_964557025.1). Taxonomy (GTDB): domain Bacteria; phylum Pseudomonadota; class Gammaproteobacteria; order Thiohalospirales; family Thiohalospiraceae; genus DRMK01. The sequence continues at coordinate 28,138 of CAZKYF010000015.1, forward strand.
CGCGGTAACGCCCGCCAGCATCTTCAGCATGTTGGAGCGGATTGGCCCCACCACCTGCTCTTGGTCTACTTCGGCGACGATACCCCAGTTCATATGTTTTACCGGAATCATCATTCCATAGACCGGTTTTCTCTCCAGTCCTTGATAGACCTGTGTTGGGGGCCACTCCTCGCCGGCGATAAATTTCGCCACGATTGGGATGGTGTTGATGATGCTTCCCCGTTGAAAGTATTCATTCCCCTCGCTGAGCAGCGTGCCGGAATCATCCACCAGGTAGCTGGTAATCTGATAGTTGTTGACGCTGTCGAGGTGTGCCACCAATGGCTTCCATAGGGAGGGGGCCTCGATCTCTGCTATAAGGACCGCCAGGGGCTGCCCGGTTGGGCCAACCGGGACCGCCATGATGAACACAGAACCTTCCTCGTGATAACGGACCGGGCCAATATAGGGGCGCCCCGAAAGGGGAGTAGCCAGCTCGTCCGGAAGTTTTTCACCTTCGGTCAGGCGGATGTGCAGCGGAGTGCGGCTGGTGGGTGATTTGCCATTATCATAGCGCTGCAGGGCAGCCAGGACCTTGCCATCCGGTTTTTGCAGCAGCAGCGCAGTGAGCGCAGGTTCACGCTCCATCATCTTTCGGAGCAAGGTATCGAGTAATTGGTAGTCCATCCTTCCTCCCGGTGCCAGGGAGTAGGCGATGGGATCGCTCTTGTTCTGAAGCAGGGTCAGAAGTCGAGACACCTCTTGGTTTACATGATCGATGCCCAATTCCTTGAAATATTTCTCCTGTTGCAGAGCCTTGTCCAACAGCTGGTCGTAATAGAACGACCCAACCCACAGCAGCAGCAAAGTAACCGGGATGAAGCTGGTAAGCAGGATCAACCCATACCAGGCTTTCTTGAGAGAGAGTGGGAAAGTCATCCGGGTCGATCTTAGCAAGGAATTTAATAATAAAGCCATATTCTGTTATTCGGGCAGCCAAGCCGGTTCCGCTCGGGTTTGAGCTTGAATACTCGTCTCCTTGAGCTTTCTGATATCTGAAAGTCCGGAATGGGTCTCGACTACAAGGGAAGGGGCAATCCGCTCCCCTGGCCCCGATGGGCTATATATACATGCATTGGCTGCAAAGCGGGTATTTCTTTGATTTATTGTGTTTTCGGCCAGGATCCTCCCCGTCATGCAGGCCGGCATGCATGTAGAACTTCTATATTTTACCTCCGCCTCCGGCAAGCCGGGTCTCATTGGAACGTCCCAACCTGCATTTTCCCGGTTTCTGCGCAGGCAGCCGGGGCGCCACCGGAAAAACCTCGTATCGCAGTGCGGATTATCCATGAGAGGGAAGGACCAGGTCAACATGGGGAACAACCGGGAGAGACTTGGACGAAATCTAACTGGCCGAAAGCAATTCCCTTGCTGTCAGGCCGGTATCAAAACTGGCTCTAATATGTTCAGCTGTTCGTAACTCTCGAATTTTGCTAGGGGTATTCTGCCTTTCATCGTTTGATGCAGCCAGGCAGCGCCGGCGTGCTTCTGGTGAAGCAACCGTCTAATCCTGCCATGTGTAGTATTCACCTGGACTATTTGGGCAGGCAAAGCTGGCCGAGTAGAAGGGTGCGTTGTGACTCAGCCTCCTCCTGCTCGGATGTAAGTCTCGAGAAACCGCTCTATCATTGTTTGAAATGCTTGGTTCCGCTGCTGTGCAATAATGAAAAATTTCATTTTTTCGAGGGGCGGAAAAATTGAAGAAAAAACAATCTTCCAGTTTGCTGTAGATATTTTTTCAGCAACCAAAAATACCATTTTTTTATTTTCTAATTGTTGGCATTTTGTGCAGATATGCTTTTCGAAAAAATCACACAAAAGGATTTATTGAATTTCATTGCACAGAGATTTATGTGCGTAAAATACACTATTTTCTTAGGGTGATACGCGAGGATCACGTACTTAATATACGCGTAATAATATTGCTGTTTCATCTCTGTATGGTGGTTTCCGGTGGTGTTCATGTTTGCTTGGAAAAGACATTTCCTTGTCAAATATAGGCGTATAAAAATTGTTTTTTCAATAAAAAACATGACGG
>CAZKYF010000016.1:0-72603 GCA_964557025.1 uncultured Chromatiales bacterium
TCGTCGGCATGCCGTGACATGTCCTGTGAAGTCGCCTCCATCTGCTCCATGGACTCGGCAACCGCTTGTGTCTGATCCACCTGCTTCTCCAGTCCGCTCTCCATCTGCCGGCTCACATCCACTATCTGGCTGGTGGAACCAGACAATTCCCGGGCGGCGGCATTGATCTTCGACACCATGGTGTTGAGGTTTCCACTCACCGTGTTCAGCGCCTTGGCCAGTATCCCGATCTCATCATTACCCTTGACGGCGATCCGCTGGGTGAGATCCCCTTGCGCAATCCGTTCAGCCAAACTGACCAATTGAGTGACGGGTCGAATGATGGAGTGATTCAATATTACGTAGAGGGCGGCGAATCCGAGAAAGGTCAATGCCACCATCACGATGATCGCCCAGAAGATCCGCTTCTGATTGAGCTCGGCGTAGTCCGTGAGCTGCACGGTCAAGCGGTTGCTCACCTTACGCAAGTCATTGGAACCCTCCATCACCTGCTGGAAGGCATGCCAGTAATCGTCACTGCCCACTTTCGCACTCAACAACGCCTGTACCCCGTGGTCGAACTGCTGCCATACCTGCTCCATCGCATCGACGGTTTCCAGGATCTTATCGTCCTTGACCCCATCGTAGTCACGGAACTCCGTCATGGCCAGATCGGTCGGATACGATCCGCCCGACTTGAACGCCGCCAGGGTCTGGGTGAAGATGGCTTTGGCCATCTCATACTCTTCAAGGCTGGGGTTCACACGCGCACGTCCGGCGGCGACATCGCTGGCATAGAGCATTTCATAGCGCCGGATTCCCAATAGATCCCCCACCTCGAAAGAACGCCCCTTTATCTGACTGTGACAAGAAGCACATGCTTCCACCGTTGCGATGTCCGCGGAATAGAACCGCAGGTAGAGCTTGCCGTCGTGCTCCACGGGTTTGACGAAATGACCAACCGGATTGGCCTTTAACGCCGCATACGCCTCGCGATCGATGGCGTCTTGCAATCCTTGATCCGGATTGATCGGATCTTCTGCCAGGATCGCCATCAGGGTCTTGGAATCGCTGTCGAACGCCTCTCCCACCAATCGGGTAAACGTGGCAGGAAACGGGATGGCGGGATAGGACTCCTTTTCCGGATGCATCGAAAGACCGACACCCGAGCGTTTGGCTGGCCCGATGACCTTTTCGGTGTAGATACTCCGCATGCTGGTGACCAGTCGATCGAGATCGATCACTTCCGATTGAAGCGCCTGAATCCCGTTCTTGGCAAGCGCATAGCCCATGATGGATTTCGCCATCGCTTGACTCAACATGCGTTGACGTCCAGCCGCATCCACGATGGCCGAGTCATCCTCGGCAGCATAGAGGGAATACAGGATGACACCCCCGCAGAGGGCGACGATCAGCAAACCGAGCAGCAGAATCCCCGCGGCTCTCGCTTTCAGGGTCAGGTTCATGTTCATCGGGTCAGATCTCACATTCTGGAATGACTTTTCCGCTTCCTTCCCAACCACCGGGGTTCAAACAATGGCCAGCCGTTCCCACCGTTCGTTTCGCGCCCCAAGTGGCGTCCTGGCCGAGGTTGTTTTCTGTCAAGAAAAGCCGGCGCAATACCACCTCGCCGCCCCCACGCACTCATTTCAGGAAACCGGAATCGAGCTAGGCTTTCGTATTATTCCTCGTTACTATCGGCGGATATGATGGGAACTTTACCTCGGCCAGAAACCCCCTTGGGAGAGACCGTTCGAAGACTCGCTCCAGCGCCATTGAAGAAAAAACCCACCGCGGGTTACGAAACGGGAGGTCTCGTGACCATACTCAGTGAAAAGAAAAGATGAAAATCGGGACGCCGGTTCAGAAACAGTGATGAGCGGCCGGAAAGGTACCGGCCTTGACCGCCTCGACATAGCGGCGAACCGCCGAGGCGATATCACAGGCGCCCGGCTCACCATCGGCGGCAAAATCATGGGAGAATCTGGGACGCTTGCCGGGAGTAATTCCCAGCATATCGTACAAAACCAGCACCTGGGCGTCACACTCCGGGCCGGCGCCGATACCGATTACCGGAACAGCAACACTACGACTGATCTCTGCTCCCAGTGACGCAGGAACGCACTCCAGCAACAGCATGTCGGCACCCGCCTGTTGCAACGCCAAAGCATCCTCCCGAATCCGGTGCGCCGTCCGAGCATCTCGTCCCTGAACGCGATACCCTCCCAGTTTGTGAACCGACTGGGGTTGCAGGCCAAGATGCGCACACACCGGGATCCCGTGTGCACTGAATCGATGCACTGTCTCCAATTGCATTCCCCCGCCCTCCAGTTTCACCATTTGCGCCAGCCCTTCCTTCATCAGCCGTCCCGCACTGTGCAGCGCCTGAAGCGGATCGGCGTCGGCCATAAAGGGCATGTCTACCATCAACAATGCCCGCCGACAGCCCCTTGCTACACACCGACTGTGGTAGATCATTTCCTCGAGCGTTACTGGCAAGGTGGTCTCCCGCCCCTGGATCACCATCCCCAGCGAATCCCCCACCAGAATGATTTCCACCCCAGCCTCATCCAGCAAGGAAGCAAAAGTACTGTCATAGGCGGTCAAGCAGGCGATCTTCTCCCCTGCCGCCTTCATCTCCCGCAACGTGGTCAAGGTAACCCGACTCATGCGCCTCTCTGCAGTTCCAATGGCAAGGGATTGAAGTAGTGCCTGCCACTACGGGTCTCGCACACCTGTTGTAGCAGCTGCTGATAATCCTGCTCGCTATTGACCAGATCGATCTCGGCCGCATTGACGATCAGGATCGGTGCCGCTGCATAGTTATGAAACAGGCGGGTGTAAGCCTCGGAAAGCCGCTGCAGGTAAGCCATATCGATCTGGCGCTCATAAGGCCGCCCGCGCTGGTTGATGCGCTTCATCAACACCTCGGCCGGCGCCTGCAGATAGATCACCAAATCAGGGGCCGGCACTTCGGGTGCAAGATGGCTCGAGATCTGCTCATACAATCTCAACTCATCTTCGTCCAGGGTGGACTCCGCAAACAGGCGATCCTTCTCCATCAAGAAGTCCGCTACCCGAACGGGATGAAACAGCTCCGCCTGACATAGCTCCTGCATCTGCCGAACGCGTTGCATCAAGAAATAGAGTTGTGTCTGTAATGCGGCACTGCGTGGATCCTCATAAAAACGGCTCAAAAAAGGATTCTCTTCAGCCTCCTCCAGCAATAGCTCGCAACCAAAGCTGTCCGCGATCCGCCGCGCCAGACTGGTCTTGCCAACCCCAATCGGGCCTTCGACGGCAATATAACGATGTGGATTATCCATTGATTTTGTTGAAATACACTCTGAATGTTCTTTTCAAGCCCCCCGAGCAATTCCGACATCTTTCTCTGTCTCCCGGAGAACCGCCTATTCGGCAAGCACTCTATGAACCAGTTGCCAATGGCCCTTAGTATATCCCCAACCCCCCTGCTGAAAAATCCAGCCGCTGCAGATCGTCGGGAAACATCGCTGCCCGTTCAGCCAGCTGCTCGCCACTGGCTAACCGAAGCTCAGGGGCGATCTCCAAAAGAGGGATCAGCACGAAACTTCGCTCCAGAAGGCCGGGATGAGGGACCGTTAACTGTTCGGTGACAATACGTTCCTCTCCGTAGAGAAGCAGATCCAGATCCAGCGTGCGAGGAGCCCAACGTTGCCCGTCTCTCACACGTCCTTGCCGCTGTTCAATGGCTTGCAGTTCGGCGAGCAATTCAGGGGCATCCAGCCCTGTATCCAGCGCCGCCACGGCGTTGATGAAGTCGGGCTGTGGCATTCCCTCCAAAGGCTTGCTGCGGTAAAGGCTGGAATGGCCGGCAAGTACTGTCCGGGGCATCTGTTTAAGTGCATCAAGAGCCCGCCATATCTGCTGCACCGGCATCTGTAGATTGCTGCCAAGACCAATATAGGCCCTGATTGGAACGGTCATGTAGCAGTTGGATTGGTAGGTCTGACTGTCGGACGTTTCCTCGGTCGGCGGCGGCGTGATCCGCTGCGCGGCCGGGTTCCCCTCAGTTTTGCCAACATCTCCTGACGCTGTGATTCATCCGCCTCCTGGAAACGAGTCCACCACTCACCCAGTTCCGGCTCCACCTCGCCGCCCTGCGCCCGCAATAGCAGAAAATCATAACTGGCGCGAAAACGGGGATGGCCGAGGGTACGATAGGCCCGCTTGCCAGTACGCTGGGTCAGCCGCTCCTGAGCCGCCCAGATCTCCCGCATCTGCAGGGTGAAACGGCGTGGGATGGAAATGATTCGACGCTGCCGTTCCAGCACTCTGTCACCAGCTACCTGCAGGGACTGGATCCGAGACATCCCTTCTGCTTCAAGCTCTCTGGCCAACTGGCGTACCGGTTCCCAAAGCAAGGCAGCATACAAAAATGCCGGCGTTACCGGCTTCTGTTCTGCGATACGCTTGTCGGTATTCTCCATGGCGTGCAGCAAAAAGGTGATTGGGAATCCCTGCTCCTCTTTCTCCAACGCCTGTTCTGTCTGCGGAAACAGGATACCGAACTGTCCATAGTGTCGCATCAGTTCGAAAGTGGCAACCGCCTGCCCACCGAGAAACATCTTCAGCATCTCATCGAACAGTCGGGCGGGAGGAACGCCGGTAAGTAGCTCGCCAAGCTCGATCAGCGCGGCCTCTGTCTCCTTTTCCAGCCGGAAACCCAACTTGGCGGCAAAACGCACTGCGCGCAGCATGCGGACCGGATCTTCTCGATACCGCTGCCTGGGATCGCCAATCAGACGCAGTACACCATGATGCAGATCCTCTAGGCCACCGGTGTAATCAACGATGGAGTAGTCCTTGATGTTATAGTAGAGGGCGTTGACGGTGAAATCCCGTCGTACGGCATCTTCTTCGAGGGTTCCATACACGTTGTCACGCACCACCATGCCATTGCGGGTCTCACTCTCCCCATTTCCACCGTCACCATGGTGACCTCGAAAAGTAGCTACCTCGATGATCTCGCCACGAAAGTAGACATGAGCCAAACGAAAACGGCGGCCGATGAGCCGGCAATTGCGAAACAGCTCCCTCACCCGCTCCGGCGTGGCATTGGTGGCCACATCGAAGTCCTTAGGCTCCCTTCCTAGTAGCAGATCGCGTACCCCTCCACCCACCAGATAGGCATCGTATCCTGCATCCTTCAGACGATACATTACCTTCACAGCGTTAGTGCTGATATATTTACGGGATACGGGATGTTCGGAGCGGGGGATGATGACCGGGACAGATGCTGGCTGAGGGTCTCGTGTCCGTACTTCCCAAAATCGCTTGAGCCAGGAGAGCATTGGAGTATAATACCACAATCAAATTGAGCTCGTAAAAATTGCTCCCATCGTCTAGCGGTCTAGGACGTCGCCCTCTCACGGCGAAAACAGGGGTTCGAGTCCCCTTGGGAGTACCAATCTTTCCTCCCCCCCACCTTAATACATAAAGATCTGCGTCAGCATCGTATGGTGCAATGGATCACCAAGCATGATTCATCAGGTAGATCCTGGCGCATCCTGAGTCCCGTAATATTCTTGCGATTAAACTGGCGATCTTGGTCGATATTTCCGATTCCTTTCATTTTTTGTTTCCTGCATCTGCCCCTCTTGACCACCCGTTAAAGTTTCTGGTCACCACTCCCGATAGGGGGTTCAAGAGGGCCTCGATGGTTGTTCAAAAGAAACCCGGGCCTGTGCTATTTGCCCAATCTGCAACGAGAATTGAATCGGGGGGAACTTTACATGCGCAATCGTTCTTTGCTGACCGCGGCCGTCGCCATGGCCTTGTCTGGCAATCCAGCACTGGCTGCACCCTTCGGGAGCTTTGATCCACGCTCCATGGCGATGGGAGATACGGGGGTTGCGTCCGGTACCGGAGCCAACGCCAGTTTTTACAACCCGGCACTGCTGGCTAAAAAAAATGGTCAATTCCATCTGGAATTTCCCGTAATAGGCTTCAACGTAGCGGATCCCGACGAGCTGATAAAAGATTTGGATGACTTTCAGAGCGGAACCGAGCTGGATACCCTCGATGCTGCCGTAACAAACTTCAATCTCTCCCCCACATCCACAAACGCCCAAGCGGTGGTGGACAGTATGAGCGACGTCAACGACATCGTCAAAACTTTCAGTAACCGGGCACTGGAAGGCTCTCTGTTTGGTGGAAGTGTGGTGAGCTTCCCTACCCAAAACTGGGGCATGGCGGTACACATCTCCGGCATGGCTGCCGGAGGTGCGCAGCTTGACTATCGGGATGCACAGACAGTGGACACATTGAACGGCGAGCTGACACAGTTGATCGCTTTACAAGACGCCATCCAGAATGCCACCACCGATGCCGAGAAGATCGCTGCCCTGCAGGATTTGCAAGATTTTGCCGAGAACAGCCAATTCGTTCAATACGATCCGGTGACCGAAACCGCCACCATCACCAATGTAGATCCGGAGTCTGAGTTGCAGACCCGCGCCATCGCCATCGCTGAGGTGGGAATCTCTTTTGCTCGCAATGTGGAATTCCGCTTTGGAGAACTGGCCATCGGCGTAACACCCAAGTATATGCAGGTATCTACCATCGATTACGTGGCAAACGTAAGAAGTGCAGATTTCAGCCTGGATACCAATCAAGTGGACACCAGCAGCTTCAATATCGATGTAGGTGTTGCCAAACAATACACCAATGGGGTCACAACCGGACTGGTGATCAAGAACCTGATTCCCCAGAGCTTCAAAACGGCAAATACCACTGGCATGGGTGACATCGAGCTGAAACCGCTAGCCCGGCTCGGCGTTGCCCATAGCGCTGCGTGGAACAGCATTGTGAGCAGCACCGTGGCACTGGATCTGGACATCACTGAAAACGAGCCCGTGGGGTTCGATCAAAAGACCCGCTACCTGGGAGTGGGTGCCGAACTGGACCTCTATCGAACGGCACAGCTGCGGGTTGGGTACAAGAAAAACCTCAGTGACGGCAGCTATGCGGACAGCGTCAGTGCCGGCTTTGGTCTCTCCCCTTTCGGCATTCACATGGACGTTGCCCTCTCCGCCAGCCCCAATCTGGAGCAGGTGGCAGGTGGATTACAGCTCGGCTTCCGCTACTGAACAGCTGCCAAATCAACCCGGTAACGATGCAATGCATTCCGTTGCCGGGTTGATGAGACCCCCCTTACGTGCCTTGGAACCCTCTTTACATCTCTGGCAAAAGTATTGAATAACGTAAAGAGAGCGACTGCATCTTACTTTTTGGCTGGTGAATCTGTAGGCCGGTACCGTTCTCGCAATTGACCTCCTTGCTTGGTGAGGCAGATAACAGGTAGGCGTCATAGCCAATGGAGATCGCCGCATGGCCGCGGAACCGGTAACCGATGGTTACTGAAACCGTATCATTTTCCCCCGGGGACAATTCCACGTCACTGCAAGCACCATCCAAATAAAAGCCACTGATCCGTTCTTCAACAAGAAAAGGGGATTTCACCCCCGCGCGGATGAACCAACCGCTCGGTTGTCGTCTCTCCAGCCCCGCCTCCAATCGGAAATAACCTATACGGTAATACTCTCGATATCCGAACTTCCCTCGAAGATCACGCAGCCACCATTCACCACCTATTGCCAGGGTTAGGGGAGACTGAAGCCTTGTTCCAGGAACAGCAATCCGGTAGATGTAGCGGGGCTCGATAACCCCGCCCCAATAATGGGTCCGCGTGGAATAGGGAGCAGATTGGCCATCTGGATACTGGAGATACCCTTCATAGTCCACATCCCCGAAGTAACCTCGTACCAGAAGGCTGAAAAGGCCCCGCTTTCCCGACCCGAAGTGGTGCTCGAGTCCGATTGATAACCGTGTACCGGACTCCCGCAACAGGTGCTCTCCGCCCTGCCCATATTCGTTCCAGTCGAACTGCTCCATCCCCAGTTCAATACGGCTTTCCCCCGCCCCAACGGCCATGCCCGGCAATCCTGCCTGCAGCAATATAACCACCAGCAGAAGAAAGAATCCCCGCCCTCCTCGCCAAACAGGTTGCATTGGCGAGCTCATATTCCGTAAGCCATCCGCAACAGCGCAAGGGGATGCTCCACGCGGCTATCATTCGCCACCTCCGCTTCGAGCCGTGCTCCCGCCAACATGCAACTACTGCCATAGTGATCCGGCATAATCTGGCAAATCTTCTCTGCCACCGGTGACCGCCCTGTCTCATGGCAAGATGAGATACCACAGCGTTTCATGCATCCCTCCACGAGCTCCACATAGGTATCTGGAACAAGATTCAACAAATCACGGATCTTCGCACCGCTGCCATCTATCTTCAGGTGACAGGGCAGATGACAGGCCACGACACCAAGCGAGTGCTGAAAATCGGTCTTCAATCGCCCAACCTCCCGACGTGAGAGCAAATATTCGACGGGATCCCAAACAGCGTTTCTTACCCTATCCACCTGTGGATCATCTGGAAAGAGAGCGGGCAACCAGCGCCGAAACAACTGAAGACAGGAGGGTTGCAGCATCAGGATACTCCATCCTTTTTCTATCCACTCCATCAAGCGGGGGACATTGAAACGCTTGGCTTCCTCCACCCCCTTCAGATCCCCACTTTCCAGGCTTAACATACCGCAACACCGCTCTTCCTCGGCCAGTACCACCGGTACCGTATTGTGTTCAAGAATGGCAACCAGATGCTCCCCAATCTCTGGATATTGGTAGTTGCCATAGCAGGTGGAAAACAATACCACTCCACCCTGGGAATCCCGGCCGACGGGAAGAGAAGGTTTGCCAACTCGACGAGACAGGCGCCGACGCAATGTATCCCGACGACATGCCGGCAACCTCGCCCCCGCAGGAATACGTAGCAACCGCCTGGAAAAGGGGTTATCAATCATCGCACATGCCATCCCGCCAAACATGGGAATGGAAGCCAATCTGCCCATCCTGTCCGGCAATGCCAGCAACCGCTCACCCACCGTTCCACCACCTCGCCGTCGATTGCGAACCGCTTTTGCCCGCAACATCAAATGCGGGAAATCCACTTGGCGCTCATGGGGTGGAATATAGGGACAACGGGTTTCATAACATAGATCACAGAGGGAGCAGTGCTCCACCACTCGCCAGTAATCCCGCTTTTCGACACCCTCCAGTCCCACGGATGGAGAGTCGTCCACCAATTCAAATAGCGTGGCAAAGGCGGAACAGAGGGTGAGACAACGTCGGCATCCATGACAAATATCAAAAACCCGCTCCAGCTCCTCGAGCAGCCGGTTTTCGTTCCAGAATGAGTCCCGGCGCCACCCCAGCAGTGGGCGGATGGGGGCTTCGCCTCCCTTCGCTTCAACATCCATTCTTCAGTTCTACCCCCCTCTTTGATGTGACCCTGCCCGGCTTCCCTCTATCATTATATATTTCTGGCACGGCAACAGTGGATGACAACCCCTGACACCTTCACAACAACGAGGATGCAGCACACCACCTGGAATCATTTTAACCCGATCGCAGCCGAATTTGATATGATTCCCCGTCTCGAGTAGTTACCATCGATCAATGACCAAGACTAGGAAACGTACCAAAACCCCGGATATCCCCTCACCTGGTGATTTCGAGGCAGCTCTCGAGGAACTCGAGAAACTGGTTGAGCGGATGGAGAAAGGGGAACTCACCCTCGAGGAGTCGCTGCGCGATTTTGAACGAGGTATCGAACTGACGCGTAAATGTCAGCAGGCGCTACATGAGGCTGAACAACGGGTCCAGATGCTCTCTGGAAAAGATGCCGATGCGGATCTGATTCCCTTCGACGACAAGGGAGACAACCCGACAAGCTGAGCTTTTCCAAAACGACTGCCTATGATTGATTCTCCAGAACTGCAACATTATCGCAGCCGTATTGAGTCCGCTTTTGAGCGATGGCTCCCCAGCGAGAATACCCATCCTGGTCGACTCCATGAGGCGATGCGCTATGCCACCATGAACGGGGGCAAACAGATTCGGCCACTCCTTGTCTACGCCAGCGGCAGTGCCCTGAATGCACCTCTTGCCTCCCTGGACGATCCGGCTTGCGCCGTGGAGCTCATCCATGTCTTCTCTCTGGTCCATGACGATCTCCCCGCCATGGACGACGATGATCTGAGACGTGGAAGACCGACTTGCCACAAGGCCTATGACGACGCTACCGCCATCCTCGCCGGAGATGCCCTACAGGCGCTGGCCTTCTATATTCTGGCTCACAGTGATCGCATCCGGGTGAGCGCAGAGCGACGCCTGCAGATGCTGGAAACCCTGTCCTTGGCCAGTGGTTCCCGCGGCATGGCTGGAGGACAGGCCATTGATATCGCTTCAGAAGGGGAGCAGTTGACCATTGCCGAGCTGGAAGACATGCATATCCACAAAACGGGAGCGCTGATCCGTGCCAGCGTCAGGCTGGGTGCACTCTGTTCTCCTGATCTGACCCCCGACCAGATGGAATCACTGGATCACTACGCTAAATGCATCGGTCTTTCCTACCAGATCCAGGATGACATACTGGATATTGAGGGGGACACCTCCACACTGGGCAAGACCCAGGGGGCTGACATGGCACGTAACAAGCCCACCTATCCCGCCCTGCTCGGGATGGAGGGGGCCAAACAGCGAGCCAGAGAGCTCCACGAGCAGTCGATGGAGAGCCTTTCGGCATTCGGTCGGCAGGCCGACTTGTTGCGTGAATTGTCACGCTACATCATCACTCGGACCAGCTAGCACATGAACCGTTGAAAAATCTTCCGGCAGGCCTCGGGTACCATCGGACATTCGTCTCCTTCGAGAGAAGCGCTTGCAACCGGAAGCATAAAGATCGATCATTAGTCGTTTAGCCCGGTGAGCAGCACAAAGCATTCCCGGCGCCTGATCAGCCAGAACAGACCATGGTGGAAATCACGCGTAATGAGCGGCCAGAGCCCTTATCCCATATTGGAAACCATTGACACCCCTGAGCAGCTGCGCAGACTGCCCGTTTCCGAACTGCCAATGCTGGCAGCGGAGTTGAGACGATTTCTCATTCACAGCGTAGCAAAAACGGGGGGGCATCTATCCGCCGGACTGGGTACCGTCGAACTGACCATTGCCCTGCACTACGTCTACAACACGCCAGAAGACCGCCTGATCTGGGATGTCGGGCACCAGAGCTATCCTCACAAGATTCTCACCGGCCGCCGTGAACGGATGTCCACCCTTCGCCAGCTGGGAGGGCTCTCCGGTTTCCCAAAGCGGGAAGAGAGCCCTTATGACAGCTTTGGCACGGGCCACTCCAGTACCTCCATCAGCGCCGCGCTAGGTATGGCCATCGCCGCTGAACGGGAAGGCAGCCGCCGTCAAGTGGCAGCCATCATCGGTGATGGAGCCATGACCGGCGGAATGGCCTTCGAGGCACTCAACCATGCTGGTCATCTGAAATCCAACCTGTTGGTAATCCTGAACGATAATGAAATGTCCATCTCTCCCAACGTGGGAGGAATGCACAACTACCTGGCTCGGATTCTCTCCAGCAAACTCTACTCCACCATGCGGGACGGCAGCAAAAATGTCCTGAGCATCGCACCACCGGTATGGGAGCTGGCGCGCAAGGCGGAAGAACACATGAAAGGCATGGTGACTCCGGGCACCCTGTTCGAAGAACTGGGTTTCAATTACATCGGCCCCATTGATGGTCACGATCTCGATACCTTGATCACCACCCTGCGGAACTTGCGGGACAGGAATGAACCACAGTTCCTGCACATTGTCACCCGAAAAGGAAAGGGATTTCCCCCGGCAGAGAAAAACCCCACCTGCTACCATGGAGTCACTGCGTTCGACCCAGAAACGGGAGAGATCTATCCGCGGAACTCCTTTCCAAGCTACACCCATCTGTTCGGCGAATGGATCTGCGAGATGGCCGAGCAGGACGAACGGCTCGTAGGTATCACTCCGGCGATGTGTGAAGGTTCCGGGCTGGTGGAATTCTCTCAGCGGTTTCCACAACGCTATTTCGACGTCGGTATCGCCGAACAACATGCCGTCACCCTGGCAGCCGGAATGGCCTGTGACGGCTTAAAGCCGGTGGTGGCCATCTATTCCACCTTTTTGCAACGCGCCTACGATCAGCTTATTCACGACGTAGCGCTACAGAATCTTCCGGTATTATTCGCCATCGATCGAGCCGGCCTGGTGGGACCGGATGGTCCTACCCATGCCGGCAGCTTTGATCTCAGCTTCCTCCGCTGCATCCCTAATCTGGTGATCATGGCGCCAGCGGACGGTAACGAACTGCGCCGGATGCTCTACACCGGCTATCTTCTCGACGGCCCCGCCGCCGTCCGTTATCCCAGGGGAAGTGGCCCGGAGGTCGCCATCGAGAAGGAAATGCGAGAGCTTCCCGTTGGAAAGGGCCAGCTCCGACGCGAAGGCCGCAGAATAGCGCTGCTTGCCTTCGGTAGCATGGTTGAACCCGCACTGGCGGCAGCCGAACAGCTGGACGCCAGTGTAGTCAACATGCGTTTCGTCAAACCACTGGATGTTCCGTTGCTGCTCGACATGGCAACGCACCATGAACTGCTGGTCACCATCGAGGAGAATGTCATCGCTGGCGGCGCTGGCAGTGCAGTCAATGAATGTCTGCAGCAGCATGGTATCCGCAACCGGGTGATCAACCTGGGCCTTCCCGATCGTTTTGTAGAACACGGCGGTCATGAGGCTCTATTGGCCCAGTGCGGACTGGATACCAAGGGGATCGTCAAGGCCGTGCGCGAACATCTGGATTAACCCCCTTCATCTCAGTAGCTAATTTTTTCTCGGAATCCCGGTCATGCCAGCAATCTATACCATGAAGATCGTTACTGATTTTGCCGCCGCTCACTTGTTGCGCGGTTATCAGGGGCCGTGTAGCCGGATGCACGGGCACAACTGGAGGGTAGAGATCGAGGTCTTCGCCAATGCCCTGGATGAACTGGGCATGGGAATGGACTTCAAGATCATCAAACATCACACCCGACAGATCATCGAACGGCTGGACCATCGAAATCTCAACGAGATTCCCCCTTTTGACGAACGCAACCCCACGGCGGAAAACATCGCTGCCTACCTATATCAAGAGTTGAGTCGGCGCCTCGACAATGAGCGGGTCCAAGTGGCTGCCGTCACGCTGTGGGAGACGGAGCGAGCCTCCGTCCGTTACTCGGAGTGTTGAAAGTCATGGAAGATGTACAGAACCTGGCGGACACCCGCCGCATCCCCATCAACAAAGTCGGCATCAAGGATATCCGCCATCCTGTGCGGATCCGTGATCGCAGCTGTGGCGAACAGCACACCATTGCCAGTTTCAATATGTATGTCAACCTGCCACACAACTTCAAGGGGACACACATGTCCCGGTTTGTGGAGATCCTCAACCAGCATGAACGAGAGATCTCGGTCAAATCATTCAAGGACATCCTGGTGGAGATGACTGAACGGCTGGAGGCAGAAGCGGGCCACATTGAGATGAGCTTTCCCTATTTTATCAACAAGACTGCCCCGGTTTCCGGCGTGCAGAGTCTAATGGACTACGACGTCACCTTTACCGGCGAATACAGGAAGGGGGAACCCACCATGACCCTAAAGGTCCAGGTTCCGGTCACCAGCCTCTGCCCCTGTTCCAGACAGATTGCCGACTATGGTGCACACAATCAACGCTCCCATGTAACAGTCACCGCACGCATCAACCGTTTCGTCTGGATCGAGGAACTTATCGAGCTGGTGGAAAAGGAGGCTTCGTGCGAGCTTTACGGACTCCTCAAACGACCCGACGAAAAATACGTTACCGAGCGAGCCTATGACAATCCCAAGTTTGTAGAGGATATGGTGCGTGATGTGGCAGCTCGCCTCAACGCCGACCCACGCATAGACGCTTACGTGGTGGAATCAGAAAACTTTGAGTCGATCCACAACCACTCTGCTTACGCCTTGATCGAAAAGGACAAGACACTACAGGAGTAAGCAAAGTACCCTGCGGAGCAATGCGCACCAAAATCAGGAAGGGCCCCGTCGTTCAAAAATGGGGATCTTCATCAAGTAGAGTAACATCCGAAAGAGATCCCTTGCTTTCGGAAATGTCATACTCTTTTTCCAGCTTCATCTTGAGACGTAGCTGGCTTGGGGAGTC
The DNA here is from genome assembly GCA_964557025.1 of uncultured Chromatiales bacterium. GTDB lineage: Bacteria > Pseudomonadota > Gammaproteobacteria > Thiohalospirales > Thiohalospiraceae > DRMK01. The sequence goes on from CAZKYF010000016.1 coordinate 14,147, forward strand.
GGCATGAGCCAAAGCCATTTCTTTGCTGATCGCCCCTTCCTCATACAGCTCAAAAAGTGATTGATCAAAGGTTCGCATCCCCTCCTGATTTGGCTTGGCCATCGCCTCCTTCAGTTCATGGATCTTCCCCTTCAGGATCAGGTCAGAGATCATGGGGGTCAGCACCATCACTTCGGTAGCCACCCGCCGGCTCTTGCCATCCTTGGTGGGGATCAGCTGTTGGGCAATCACCGCCTTGAGATTGAGGGAAAGGTCCATCAGCAATTGGCGTGCCCGCTCTTCGGAAAAGAAATGGATGATGCGCTCCAGGGCCTGATTGGCGGTGTTGGCATGCAAAGTGGCCAGACATAGGTGCCCACTCTCGGCAAACGCAATGGCGTAGTCCATGGTATCGGCACAACGGATCTCACCGATGGTGATCACATTGGGAGCCTGACGCAGCGCATTGCGTAACGCCACCTCGTAGCTTTCGGTATCGATCCCCACCTCACGTTGAGTAACGATACACTTCTGATGTGAATGCAAATACTCAATGGGATCTTCAATAGTCAAAATATGGCCATTGTCGTTGCGATTACGATAGTCGATCATCGCTGCCATGGTACTGGATTTACCGGCACCGGTACCACCCACAATGAGGATCAGGCCCCGCTTGAGCATGCTGAGCTTTTGCAATACCGGGGGCAAACGCAGCTCGTTCACCGTCGGGATCTTGCTCTCGATACGGCGCAATACCATCCCCATCTGACTGCGTTGCTGAAAGGCACTGAGCCGAAAGCGCCCCAGTCGCGTGCGGCTGATAGCAATGTTGCACTCATGGGTTTCCATGAACTCCTCTTGCTGCTTGGGAGTCAATGCGCTGAGTACCAATTCCCGAACTTGGCGGGGTTTCATCGCCTCCTTGGAGATCATGCGAATCACGCCATCTATTTTCATGCTTGGAGGAAGCGCCACAGTGATGAACAGATCTGATGCCTTATGCTCCACCATCAATCGGAGCAGGGCATCCAGATCCTGCGGAGATGCATCCAACTGACTCATACCCGGAACGCCTCCTTATGCTTTGCCTTGCTGCGGGCATCGGCTGGGTTGATGAGCCGCTTGGCAAGCAGTTCCTGGAGACATTGATCCAGGGTCTGCATCCCCACCGCCTTGCCGGTCTGGATGGCAGAGTAGATTTGCGGAACTTTGTCCTCACGAATCAGATTGCGGATGGCCGGATTGGTAATCAAGATCTCGTGCGCAGCAACCCGTCCTCCACCGGTTTTCTTCAACAGGGTCTGGGAGATCACAGCACGGAGTGACTCTGAAAGCATGGTACGAATCATCGATTTCTCCCCCGCCGGAAAGACATCAATGATACGGTCGATAGTCTTGGCTGCGGAGTTGGTATGCAATGTACCGAATACCAGATGACCAGTCTCCGCCGCGGTAATAGCCAGACGGATGGTCTCCAGATCCCGCATTTCACCCACCAGAATCACATCCGGATCCTCACGCAGGGCAGAACGCAATGCCTCTGCGAAACCCAGGGTGTCGCGATGCACTTCCCGCTGCTGAATCAGACATTTCTTGCTCTCATGGACGAACTCGATGGGATCTTCTATGGTAAGGATATGATGGTGCTTGGTTTCATTGACATAATCGATCATCGCCGCCAACGTAGTAGACTTACCGGAGCCAGTGGGCCCGGTCACCAGTACCAGACCGTTGGGCACATCCACCACATCCTTGAACACCGCCGGTGCCTTGAGCTCCTCCAGAGAAAGGATCTTGGTTGGGATCTGGCGGAAGGCGGCACTCACCCCCCTCCCCTGATGAAAGGCATTGACACGAAAGCGGGCCACACCCGGGAGTTCAAAGGAGAAATCGGTCTCGAGAAACTCTTCAAAATCCTTGCGCTGCTTATCACCCATGATGTCGTAGATGAGCTCCTGAGCCGTCTTCTGGTCCAGTGGCGGAAGGTTGATACGACGAATATCTCCATCGACACGGATCATCGGAGGCAGTCCCGCCGAGAGGTGCAGGTCAGATGCCCCATGCTGTACGGTAAAGGCAAGTAGTTCAGTGATATCCACGTTTCCTCTCCCCAGTTCAAATATTACGTATAATTTCCACCATGAAATCCCAGATTGCCGACAATCTAGCTCGGGTTACCCAGCGAATCCGCCTCGCCGAGCAACGTTTTCATAGGCAGCCCGGAAGTGTTCGCCTGCTGGCGGTGAGCAAAACCCGACCAGCAGAGGATATCCTCACCGCAGCCGCCTGCGGGCAGTACCATTTCGGTGAAAACTATCTCCAGGAAGCACTGGAGAAGATCACCCAACTGGAGGGCCATGAACTTTGCTGGCATTTCATCGGCCCTATCCAATCCAACAAGACCCGCGCCATCGCCCGGCATTTCCAGTGGGTTCACAGCGTGGATCGGCTGAAGATTGCCAGAAGGCTTAGCGAGCAGCGACCGTCCCACTTGCCGCCGCTGAATATCTGCCTACAGATCAATATCAGCAATGAACCAAGCAAATCGGGTATTCCTCTTTCGGAGCTTGCTGACATTGCCCGGCATATCGGTCAGTTGCCCGGCTTGCAGCTGCGGGGACTGATGGCCATCCCGCAACGTTGCAACGAGTTCACATTGCAGCGCCGCCCCTTCCGTCAATTGCGCGAAGCGCTGCACGCACTGAACAAGGCGGGAGCGGAGCTGGATACCCTTTCCATGGGAATGTCGGCAGACATGGAAGCGGCCATTGCTGAAGGAGCGACCATGGTGCGTATCGGCACCGATATTTTTGGCCCACGTGATTGAATCCATGCCGCGCAACGCTGTACCCTATTCGATACTGTTTCCTTAAATTAGCGGAACCCGACATGCAAAACTTTAACGTAGGCTTCATCGGTGGCGGCAACATGGCGCGCAGTCTGATCGGCGGACTGATCAGCAACGGCTTCTCTGCTGATCGGATCGGCGTCACCGATCCCGATGAGGAGAAACGTGCCCGATTAGCCGCTGATTTCGGCGTCCGCGCTTGGGACAACAATACGCAGCTCGCAAAGGAGGTGGATGTACTGGTCCTCGCGGTGAAACCCCAGACGATGCGTGCGGTTGCAGAGGAGCTGGCGACGACAGTACTGCAAAGCCAGCCACTGGTCCTTTCCATCGCAGCGGGTATCCGAATAGTCGACTTGGAACGCTGGCTGGGTGGAGAGTGCGCCGTTGTACGCGCCATGCCCAACACCCCGGCCCTGGTGGCAAGCAGCGCCACTGCGCTCTATGCCAATGAACGGGTCGATGAACTGCAACGGGAACGTGCGGAGTCCATCCTGCGTGCCGTAGGGCTTGCTCTCTGGCTGGATGATGAGGCATCGATGGACACTGTGACTGCGCTCTCCGGTAGCGGTCCTGCCTATTTTCTGCTGGTCATGGAGATCATGGAGGAGACCGCTGTCTCTCTGGGTCTCGAACCGGAGACTGCCCGACTGCTGACCCTGCAAACCGCATTCGGCACCGCAAAGATGGCACTGGAGAGCAGCGAAGATGCTGCCACCTTGCGTCATCACGTCACCTCACCCGGTGGAACCACCGAGCAGGCCATCCGCGTGTTGGAAGAAGGAGGATTGTGGGAGCTGTTTCATCAGGCATTGAGCGCAGCACGTGAGCGTTCACAAGAGCTGGCCAACCAACTGGGAGGGAAGTGATGGGAGGAAACTACGCCGAACACGCCGGGGTCTTCTTGATTCAAACCCTGTTCGGACTCTATATCCTGGCAGTCATGTTACGCTTTTTACTGCAGTGGGTGCGTGCTGATTTCTACAACCCAGTATCGCAGTTCCTGGTTAAAGTGACCAATCCACCACTCAAACCATTGCGTCGTTTCGTCCCCGGGTTCTGGGGCATCGATCTGGCCGCCGTGGTACTGATGCTACTGCTTCAGATGCTGGAACTGTTCCTGGTGGGACTGGTGGTGGGGCAAAGCTTCCAGCCGCTGGGGGTGATGGTGATGTCTATCGGCGAGTTACTCTCACTGGCCGTCTATGTCTTCATCGTTGCCATTATCATCCAAATCATCCTCAGCTGGATCCAGCCCGGCGCCTACAACCCCGTCATCGGCCTCGTCAACCGGCTTAGCGAGCCGTTGCTGGCGCCGGCACGCCGCCTCATTCCTCCTGTTTCCGGATTGGACCTCTCTCCATTGGCGGTGCTCATCCTGCTCCAATTGACTCTGATTCTGCTGGTCTCCCCTATCCGGGATCTGGGCAGGATGTTAGCGTTTCAGTAAGACACATGCTGTTCTGGAACGGACAAGACCTCGAGCTAAAGGTGCGCATCCAGCCCAAAGCCTGCCGGGATGAGATCGTGGGCCCGCAGAAAGGGGAGATCAAGATCCGGATCACTGCGCCACCAGTGGAGGGAAAGGCCAATGCCCACCTGATCCGTTTCCTGGCCAAACAGTTCGACATTCCCCCCAGCAGGGTCACCCTGCTCAACGGTGAAAAGGGGCGTAGCAAGCGGCTGCGTATCGAGGCTCCATCACGGATACCGGAATCCCTCACCGGTCTATCGCAAGGGGAGTCCTGATCGATGCCGGAACAGATCCCTGAAGACTCCGTTGGCCTGGTGACGCCGCAAACCCTCCATTTCGACACCCCGCTCAGCCTCGACTGTGGAAGGGAGCTGCCGGAGTTTGACCTGATCTTTGAAACCTACGGTGAACTGAATGCCGATCGCAGCAATGCCGTACTAATCTGTCACGCCCTTTCCGGCGATCATCATGCTGCTGGCTATCACAGCATGGAGGACCGCAAACCAGGGTGGTGGGAATCCTGCATCGGCCCCGGTAAACCCATCGATACCAACCGTTTCTTTGTGGTCAGCCCCAACAACCTAGGGGGTTGCAAGGGCTCCACAGGCCCCGTCAGCATCAATCCACAAACCGGCAAGCGGTATGGTCCGGATTTCCCCATTGTCACCGTGGGAGACTGGGTACGCAGTCAGGCACAGCTAGCCGATCGACTGGAGATCAAACAGTGGGCCGCTGTGATTGGCGGTAGCCTAGGGGGAATGCAGGCCCTGCAGTGGGCCATCGATTTCCCGCAGCGGTTGCGCCACAGTGTGGTAATCGCTGCTGCGCCCAAACTGTCAGCACAAAACATCGCCTTCAATGAGGTGGCGAGGCAGGCCATCATGTCCGATCCCGATTTCCATGAAGGACGCTACTACGAGTTCGACACCGTACCCCGCCGTGGTCTGATGCTGGCCCGAATGCTTGGACACATAACCTATCTCTCGGACGAATCAATGCGCAACAAATTTGGCCGGGAGTTGCGTCAGGGCAAGCTCAACTACGGTTTTGACGTGGAATTCCAGGTGGAAAGCTATCTGCGTTATCAGGGACGTTCCTTCGTGGACCGATTCGATGCCAATACCTATCTGCTGATGACCAAGGCACTGGACTACTTTGATCCTGCCAGCAAGGCCGGTGGCGATCTGGCCGCTGCCTTGAAACCGGTTCAGGCCCATTTTCTGGTGGTCTCTTTCACCAGCGACTGGCGTTTCGCCCCCTCACGCTCCCGGGAGATCGTCAAGGCACTCACCGAAGGTGACAATCCGGTGGCCTATGCCGAGATCGAGGCACATCAGGGGCACGATGCCTTCCTGATGCCCATCCCCCAGTATGTCAACGTGTTCCGGGCTTACATGGAACGGGTAGCGGAGGGAGTGGCGTGATACCGGCACTACGTCCCGATCTGGAGATCATCGCTCAGTGGATCCGGCCACGCAGCCGAGTGCTGGATCTGGGTTGCGGAGATGGCACATTGCTTCGTCACCTGCGGGAAACCAAACAGGTGGAGAGCTACGGGCTGGAGATCGACGCCGATAACATCGTTCGTTGCATCCAGGCCGGAGTCAATGTCATCCAGATGGATATCGACGCAGGCCTCTCCGATTTCGACGCCGACTCTTTTGACTATGTGGTAATGAGCCAGACCCTGCAGGCGGTACAACACCCGGACCGAATACTGGATGAGATGCTACGCGTGGGGCGCGAAGGTATCGTCACCTTCCCCAACTTTGGTCATTGGCTTCACCGACTACAGATCGCTTTCAGCGGCCGGATGCCCACCTCCCGGGTATTGCCGGAGCCATGGTACGCCACCCCAAACATCCATCTCTGCACGCTGAGTGACTTCGAGAGTCTCTGCCGTAAAAAGGAGATCGCCGTCTTGCAACGCCAAGTGGTTAACTCCGCCCACCGCACCGGCCCTTTGATGCACCTGCTCCCGAACCTGTTTGCAGAGATCGCACTCTACCGGTTCCAACGCAAGTAGATTTTCTCCTTTACCCTCATCAAAGCTGGCTCAAGGTGCGACATCCCGGTACCTGTCTTGGCCCGTGGCAATCCGGAAAGCGTCCAGATAACTGAGCCGTGAGGGAGCTTCATCAGCGGCAAATGGATTCTGCCACGAGTTTTTCAAATTCGGATTCTTGCTGTCACCAGGCCTTTTCCAGCTGGGTTTGTAACTGCCGATATTCAGATAGGGCCCTGTCACATCATTGAATGCGGTACGGATGTCATACTTCTCCAGCACCAGCTCCCCATCCTTCCACACCTTGACGAAACCGTCGGGTTTCCAGGTCACCTTGAAATTGAACACCCAGGTCACCCAGCGCCCTACATCCTCAGCAGCAGGCGCAACGGGAATCGCCAACCGGGTCGGGTAGTAGCGTTTGTCTCCTGTAGGCGTAAGCTCCCGATCATCCCCCTTGATAGATACCACCCATTGATGGACGAGATGTTTGCGCGCTTCGTCCCTGGTCAACCCATTGATTGCCAAGGTCAGGTTGGGGTTCTTATAGGACTCTCCTAGATGTTGATCCGGCACATCATGCAGCTGGAACAGAATATCCTTGGTTCCCGGCATTTGATAGTCGTCTGCCAGATAAATTGCGAATCCAACCCAATACTCTTTCCCGTAATCGAGATTACGGAACATCCCTGCCCTCTTGTTCACCAGCTTGAGCTCACGGCGATAGGGGCTGGGGCTGGTTTTACGATCGTTTCGATCCAGGAAGATCTGCAGCGAACGACGCCCCTCGAAGACCGGATGGGAGTCAGCGGTCACCACTGGCGGTGCACCGGAGGTATTGAAGCCGCTAGCGGAGTAATCACCACTCTCGAAGGTCTCCTCGATCATTCCATCCTGTTTCCGGATGAATGGCTCCGGGATGGAAGCAGAACTGTTTTGGCCCTCTTTTTCCCGTACGGTAATGGAGAAAGGTCCAACACGATCGCTCTTCGAACCGTCAGTTACCGAAATAACGATCCCTTCTACCGTTCCAATATCAGTCACATCAGGAGTACCACCAAGAACCCCGGTGGCGGAATCGAACACCGCCCATGCCGGCTTGTTTTCGATGTCGAATATCAGCCCGTCGCCATCTGGATCCCTTACTTCCGGCTGAAAACGATATGCCTCTCCCACATCTACTACAGGAGCGGGAATGCCGGCAATCTTCGGTGCATGGTTGGCGAGATCTTGATATCCCTCGATCTCCACTTCGGTGATGCTGTTCCACAGGTTCTCACTGTTTCCATGCCCCACGATACGCACGTAGCGGGCAGTGACCGGCGCCAGAAGATGGCGCTCGAGAGAAAGCAATTCACCACTGCTCACACCACCAAAGACATAGTTCCATTGTTCGCCATCATCACTCACCTCGATATCAAATTCAGCGACCCGTTTATCCCCCTTGTACCAAGCGATGGCAACGGCAGTCAGAGTAAACGGCCTTCCCAAATCGTAGCGTATCCATGCACCATCCCCCGCTGCTGACCAGCGGGTATCGAGATCTCCATCGAGGGAATTAGCTGGGACATGTTCATTGCGAAAATCACTGGCGGTAACAGCAACAACTTCAAGCAATTCTGGTTCAGTCTCCTCCGGTTCCCCTGCCTTCCTGTTCTCTTCTACTGCGTTCTCTTCCGCCACGGTGGTAGTGGGCAGTTGCTGAGGAATACATCCGGCAACCAGGAACACGAGAAAAAACGACAATGAAACAGTTTGTGAGCTTTTTGGACAGGACATGGGGGAGTCCTCCTGGGGATTTGAGGTGAAGCCTTTTATTCGTATCTAACGCTGCCTTCCCCTCCTTTAGCTGTTTGTCATTTTTTTGACATTCATTGGACGAATCTTTGAACTGGATCACACATCTCGGCAGCTCAGCAAGATGCGGACATCTGCGGCCCCGAAAAGAAAGGGAAGGAGGAAAGACCAAACCCGACAGAAAAGAGGAGCGCCGGCAACCATTGGATTGTGTATCATAGCGGCCCATGCAAAAGCCGAGCGTCAACCCTGACGGAAAACCCAGTCTGCTCCGCTCCAAGATGTTCTGGGTGGGAATCCTTTACTTTGCCGAGGGGCTTCCGCTGGGCATCTTCTATGATGTCTTCCCGGTCCATTTTCGCCAGCAAGGGATAGAACTCTGGAAGATCGGTTTCATGAGCCTGTTGGGGCTAGCCTGGACCCTGAAGTTTCTCTGGGCACCAGCAATTGACCATTACCGACACCACCGTCGCTGGATGTTCACTGTGGAACTGCTCATGGCCCTGGTGATGGTGGCATTTGCTATCCATGGGGATTTCGGGCCCTGGGTCTGGTTTGCCATTGGACTCTTCACCTTGCTCTCCGCCACCAACGACATTGCCATTGACGGCTACACTATCGAGATGCTGGACAAGCAGGAGATGGGGCTGGCCAACGGGCTGCGTATCGGATTCTACCGAGTGGGGATGCTGGCAGCAGGTTTCATCTTAATCCTGAGTGACTACCTGGGCTGGAGTGGCACCTATCTAAGCGCTGCAGGTGTGTTGCTACTCACCGGTAGTCTGATCCTGTTCAAAGCACCGAAAGAGAAACCCTACCAGCGTCCGGCCGGTATCCCTCTCACCACCGAACTGAAAAACCTCTCCCGTCACCCCGCCGCTTTCGGGACGGTGATCCTGTTCTTGCTGGGAACCCTTTGGCTTATCGACCGAACTGTCCACTGGTCAGAGCAACTGGAGGGATTTTGGTGGTACGCCTTTGGCACAGGGGCATTTCTTGCCTCGCTCAGTGTGATCCGCCATCGCAGCGAGACGACACCGGGAGAAGAACCAAATCCAGACAGGGGACCCATGTTCGGCACCCTGCTGGAGATGTTACAGCGTCCTTATATCCTGCCGGTGATCGGTTTCATTCTCGTCTTCAAACTGGGAGATGCGGCCATGGGCTTCATGGTCAAACCATTTTGGGTAGATGCCGGTTTTTCTGCCAGCCAGATCGGACTGGTTTCGGTCAATCTGGGGCTGATTCTCTCCATCACAGGTGGTATCGTTGGGGGATGGATCACCGATCGTATCGGCATCTTTCACGGCCTCTGGGTGCTGGGTCTGTTCCAGGCTTTCTCCAATCTAGGATATGCCACCGCCGCCTGGTTGCTACCAGTGGGGACGGTGGACGGCGAGGCCGGACTGACCCTCGGTCATCAAGCCATCATGTACGGGGCCAGCGGGCTGGAATCCTTCACCGGCGGCCTTGGCACCGCCGCTTTCCTGGCCTTCTTGATGGCAATCGTGGACAAGCGGGCCTCCGCCACAGAGTACGCCCTGCTCTCCTCCATATTCGCCCTCAGCCGTTCCGTGGCTGGTTGGGCCGGGGGATTTGGTGCGGAAAGTATGGGCTACGCTCCCTATTTCCTGCTCACCTTTTTCCTTTCCTTCCCGGCCTACCTGTTGCTGCCGTGGGTGAAAAAAATGCTGGCCTATGCAGATTCCCGGGTCGACTGGCGAACTGAGGCAAATTCAAAACCATGAAACTCGCCCTTTACGCAACCCCTCCACAACCCTGCGCCTATTTGCCGAAACGGCAAAGCTGCTCGTTATTTGTTGACCCCCAATGCAAAATTGACAACCAGATATACAGCCGCCTAATCCAGAAAGGATTCCGCCGCAGCGGTGAACATATCTACCGTCCCTATTGCCATGAATGTGATGACTGCATCCCACTGCGCATCCCGGTACGGGAGTTCATCCCCCGACGCATCCAAAAACGCATCTGGAAGCGCAACCGCGATCTCGAGACACATCCTCGTGCCGCCCGCTACGACGAAGAACATTTTCAACTCTACCAGCGCTACCTACACATCCGGCATCAAGGGAGTGAGATGGCTGATCCGGTACCAGAGGAATATCTCACCTTTCTCACCAGCAGCTGGTCAGAGACCTGGTTTTACGAGTTCCGTGCCAATGGCGATCTGGTTGCGGTGACAGTCGCCGATCGGGTCGACACCGGCCTCTCGGCGGTCTATACCTTTTTTGATCCGGCACATGCTGCACGGAGTCCTGGCGCCTATGCCATTCTATGGCTGATTGGAGAGACCAAACGCCTTGGGCTATCGTGGCTCTATCTGGGTTACTGGATAGCAGAATGCCGGAAAATGTCCTACAAAAGCCTATACCGCCCTTTCGAAATCTATCGAAACGGTGGGTGGCAACCTGGTGAAAGGAGTCCGCAGGAGAAAAATACGCATGTTTCAAATCGATGACCAAACCCTGCAGAGGTTGCAGGAGAACGCCAAAAGAACCCCTCGCCGCCGAGCCAATTTCAATCTCCACCAAACGCTGGAGGATCCGGTTCAACGCTTCCTGAATGCCATCGAACCCGGCAGTTACATACGCCCCCACCGTCACCGTTCCCCGCTGCGATGGGAGCTGTTTACTGCTCTCACCGGGCGGGCTGTGGTATTGCAGTTCGATAGTGACGGTGTGGTGCTCGAACGCACCGAGATTGCTCCGGGTGGACCGGTTTACGGAGTGGAGATCCCTGCCGGCGCCTGGCACACCGTCGCCGCTTTGAAACCGGCAACGGTGCTGTTTGAGTTCAAACATGGCCCCTACGCCGCAGTAACCGACAAGGACTTTGCTCCATGGGCGCCCGCAGAAGGAGGCGTAGGGTGTGATACGCTGGAACGGTGGTTCCACACAGCCCAGCCCGGAGCATCGTTTCCCGACAAGGCAGAGATATGACCCTTGTTGATCAGCTAGCCCTGGCGCGTATCATCCACATCCTTGGCGTCGTGCTCTGGATTGGTGGCGTTGCCTTCGTCACCACCGTGCTGCTCGTCTCATTGAGACAAATCCACGACGGTGAAGAGCGAGTATCGCTCTTTGAGCAACTGGAGGGAAGATTTGCCTTTCAAGCTCGTATCGTCACGCTCTTCACCGGCCTCTCCGGCTTTTACATGCTGCATCTATTAAATGGCTGGGAGCGTTACCACCTTTTCCAGTTCTGGTGGATCCATTTGATGACGCTGGTCTGGGTGATCTTCAGCGTGGTACTGTTTCTGCTCGAGCCGCTGTTCCTGCACCGCTGGTTCCGCGAGCAGGCGAAGCGAGACAGCGACAGGACGTTCAGGCGCATACACCGCATGCACCGGATACTGCTGACCATCAGCCTGCTCGCCGTAGCCGGTGCGGTGGGTGGGTCCCATGGGCTGACGTTTCCCTAGGAGCTTCTGTTGAGGATTTCCTCAGAAAAACCCAATCACGGGAAATAAAGCCAGCTGCAACCAGTGTCAGTCGCCTGTCTGCAGCTGCCCCTTTTCCTGTTCACGCCTGTCGCGCAACGAATAGACACAGCCGCAGTAGTTCTGCCGGTAGAACCCCTCCTTCCGAGCAATCTCAATACCACGCTGCTGACCGCCCCCCTTGCGCCAGTTATGGGTCCAGTAGATGAGATCGGGGTAGCGTGAGGCTGCCCGCTCACCGCTCCGATTGACTTGCTCCAGCCTCTTCCAGCGGGAGAATCCCAGGCTGCTGGTGAACACCCGAAAACCGTTCTCGTGGGCAAACAGGGCGCTGCGCTCAAAGCGCAGATCGAAACAGCGGCTGCAGCGCTCGCCCCGCTCCGGTTCGTGCTCCAGCCCCCTTACCCGCTGGAACCAGGCGTCAGTGTCGTAGTCGCCGTCATAAAAGGGAATACCATGCTCCTGCGCGTAGCGGATGTTCTCATCCTTGCGGATCTCGTACTCGCGGCGGGGGTGGATGTTGGGATTGTAGAAGAAGATGGCAAGTTCGATTCCGGCCTGCCGCAGCGCCTCGATCATGGCCCCGGAGCAGGGAGCGCAGCAGGTGTGCAACAGTACCCGTTTCTCTCCACCCGGAGGGATCAGCGGTGTATCCTGTTTGGCTCTCCTGCCCAACTCAGCCCTTTTCCTCGATCACATCCTCACCCCGCTTCGCCGGCAACAGCTTCTCCCGAAGCTGCACCTCCAGCTCCTGGGCGATCTCCGGGTTTTCCTTCAGGAAGTTGCGCACATTATCCTTGCCTTGGCCGATGCGATCACCGTTGTAGCTATACCAGGCACCTGCCTTGTTGATAAGCCCGTGCTGTACACCAAGGTCGATCAGTTCCCCTTCCCGAGAAATCCCTTCTCCGTAAAGTATCTCAAACTCGGTCTGCTTGAAGGGTGGGGCCACCTTGTTCTTCACCACCTTGACACGGGTCTGGCTGCCAATCACCTCATCCCCTTTCTTGATGGCACCAATGCGACGGATATCCATACGCACCGAGGCATAGAACTTGAGAGCATTACCACCGGTGGTGGTCTCCGGGTTGCCAAACATCACCCCGATCTTCATACGGATCTGGTTGATGAAGATCACCAGGGTGTTGGCGCGTTTGATATTGGCAGTGAGTTTGCGCAGCGCCTGGGACATCAGGCGCGCCTGCAGTCCCATGTGGGAATCGCCCATGTCCCCCTCGATCTCCGCCTTGGGAGTGAGCGCTGCCACCGAGTCTACCACCACCACATCCACCGCACCGGAACGCACCAGCATGTCAGTGATCTCCAGCGCCTGCTCACCGGTATCAGGCTGGGAAACCAGCAGATCATCGATATTGACCCCCAGCTTCTCAGCATAGACCGGATCCAGGGCATGCTCGGCATCCACGAAGGCACAGGTGCCCCCACTCTTCTGCGCCTCGGCGATGATCTGCAGGGTAAGGGTGGTCTTGCCGGAAGATTCCGGCCCGTAGATCTCCACCACTCGGCCACGTGGCACACCACCGATACCCAGCGCGATGTCCAACCCCAGGGAGCCGGTGGAGATGGCCTCCACATCGTGCAGCGCACCCGAATCACCCATGCGCATCACTGAGCCCTTGCCGAACTGCTTTTCGATCTGGCTGAGTGCAGCGCTCAGCGCCTTTTTCCTGTTTTCGTCCATTGTCTGGTTAAAACCTCTTGAGAACTCGGAAAGGTCACAACTACCCGCCTCGCCGGAATTTTTCCAGCGCACTACGCAGTTACGACGATTGATCAATTATTTCACAGTTCCGTCAAACGACCAACTGCGTACGATATCGTACTGCACCCCTTCGGGAAGGGTACGGGAGCGTACCAGGGCAAAGCGGTCCACGGGCCAGGCAATGGGAGAAACAGAGGTCGGCAGGGCCTTTGGCAGTGCCTTGCGCAAAAAAGTGAGATGAGGTTGAAAGGGGCGCCGTTCCGGTTCGAACCCACAGGAGACCAGCCCCTGTTCCAGCGCCTTGACCAGCATTTCCAAGGCGATCGGAGGGCGCTCCGTTCCCAGCCAAGCCACTCGTGGGCCCGGCCAGTAGCCCACTTTGTCCAGCGTGAGCTGAAAGTTCTCGCCACGCAGCGCATCGGCAACCTGCTCTACACAGGATTGCTGGGCCTCGGTCAGCGGCCCCAGATAGCGCAAGGTAATATGATAATTTTCCGGCGCCACCTGGCGTCCTGTCACTGCCTTGAATGACTCCCCCGTGAGTATCCGTTCCAGCTCCTGGCGTAATGACTCATCGGGCCAAAGAGCGAAGAAGAGGCGCTGCCGTGGCTCAGCAGACGGCATCCCGCAATCCTTCGAGAGCGACCCTGACCGCTGCCTGACGCACCGCCTCCCGATCACCTTGGAAATGCTCCAAATAACTTTCCAGCTTGCCAGCACGGCTAGCCCAGGCAAACCACACGGTACCAACAGGTTTGCCCGGGGTGGCACCTCCCGGACCGGCGATACCGCTTACCGCCACCGAAAGTTGGGCATGACTGTGTTCCAGTGCGCCGCTCGCCATCTCCAGAACCGTCTGTTCGCTCACTGCACCGTGGACCTCTAGCGTCTCCTCCCTGACTCCCAGCATCTCCTGTTTGGCGATGTTGGTATAGGTAACAAAGCCGCGCTCAAACCAACGCGAACTGCCAGGGATGTCTGTGATGATCTTGGCGATCCAGCCACCGGTGCAAGATTCTGCGGTGACCAGCATCATTCGCTCATGGATCAGCTGCTGCCCCAGCCGACAGGCGAGCTGGTGGACGATGTCCATCAATCCCTCATCTGTTGAAAACAGCAGCTGACGATGTAGCCGCCATTGGGGGAGGGGCTTACCCGAACCACCTCCGCCACCGCCTCTAATGGCGGCGTCAGCTTCTGTTCCGGCGAAATGATGATCTCGAGCTGAGTACCCAGGGCAATCTCCCGCTCTGCCTCGAATTGAACACCCCCGGCACTCAAATTCTGGCCTTTTGCCTGCCGCATCTCACCCCCGTCCGGCAATCGATACTCAACCACGCAATCTACCTGCATTCGGTTGAAACGGCGCTTCTCATTGTAATCCAGCCGCATACTCATTGGCTTCACCTTTGTGTTTTATTTATCGACACTACAAGCAATACCAGACACTAATAATATTCGCAAGGATGTACATGATTATTTAACCTTTTCTTGCCATTCAGGGCGGATAAAGTCCTTTCCAATCCAGAGACGGGTCTGAAAAGCGAGGAAGCATGCGCTTTCTCATGCTGCCGGGTTCCGGGCTTTGTTGATAGGAACGGAACGGTTCATCCCCGGCCCTGTTGAGGAGCCGGGCGGCCTCATTGTCGCTCATGGCGCAGACAAATACATCCAGTTGTTCGAAGGTGATGCCTAGCTTGAGGTACTGTTGGGCATCGGGGAGTGATTCGAGCTTGTCACAGGGGTCATTATCTCCTGATAGCGTTAGCGCTTGCGCAGCCGCTCCTCGGCGCGGTAGCGCTGCACCAGGCGCTTGATCTGCCGCACACTCAAGCCCAGCTGCCGGGCCGCATCCCTCTGCCGAAGCCGTTTTTCCGCTACCTGCCGGATCACCCCCACCCGATCCAGCTCCCGTTGACTCATCGTAATGTGCTCCTCTGCCACTGCCCCTCCTGAAATCAAAAGGGGACATTACTGCTTTGGGCTAACACAGGAAGAGGCTGATAATTGGCCCTGTTCCGGATTTTCGTTACACTTTTGAAGATGAGCGCTGGCAAACCGCGACACACCCCGTTGATGCAGCAATACCTGAGCATCAAGGCGGAGCATCCTGACATCCTGCTCTTCTTCCGCATGGGGGATTTCTACGAACTCTTCTATGAGGACGCCCGCAAGGCAGCCCGCCTGCTGAACATTAGCCTCACCACCCGTGGAAAATCAGCTGGTGAACCGATCCCCATGGCGGGTGTCCCCTATCACGCTGTGGACAACTACCTGGCCAAACTGGTCAAGCTTGGGGAGTCGGTGGCTATCTGCGAACAAATCGGAGATCCGGCTGCCAGCAAGGGGCCGGTGGAACGGCGGGTGACCCGCATCGTCACCCCTGGAACGATCACCGAAGAGGCTTTGCTGGATGAACGTCGTGACAATCTGATTGCAGCGCTTCATCAGGAAGGCGAACGTTTTGGTCTCGCCTGGATGGAGGTAAGCAGCGGCCGTTTCCTGACTACGGAACTGGAGAGCGAAGAGGCACTTGCCGGCGAACTTGAACGGTTGCAACCCGCAGAGCTGGTGATCAGCGACGAGGCCTCCATTAACCTGGAGGGACAACGCACCGGCCTGCAGCGACTCCCACCTTGGCATTTCGAGCAGGAAAGCGCAACTCGGTTATTGTGCAGCCAGTTCGGCACGCGGGATCTCCGGGGATTCGGCTGTGATTCCTTTCCGCTCGCAGTGACTGCAGCAGGAGCCTTGCTCCATTATGTGAGCGAAACCCAGCGTGGCGCACTCCCCCACATCACCGCCTTACACGTGGAGCGTCAGGAGGAAGGCCTTCTTCTCGATGCCGCCAGCCGCCGCAATCTAGAACTGGAGGTCAGCCTTTCCGGCCATCCCGAGCAAACCCTGGCCGCCATTCTCGACCACACCGCCACTGCGATGGGCAGCCGCCAGCTGCGGCGGTGGCTGAACCGGCCCCTGCGCGATCAGCGCACCATCCGTCAACGACACCAGGCCATAGCCACCCTGCGGGCAGAACATGGCCATGAGACACTGTGTGAACAATTGCGGGGTATTGGCGACGTGGAACGCATTCTGACCCGGATCGCCTTGCGTTCGGCACGGCCCAGTGATCTGGTCCATCTACGAACCGCACTGGCACGTCTGCCCGCCTTGCAGGATATCCTGGCGGAAAAACGGGATCCGCTGCTAAAAAAGCTAGGCCAGCGGATCGGCAAATTTCCCGACATCCACCGTCTGCTACAAAGGGCGATCGTCGAGACTCCCCCCCAACTGATCCGCGATGGTGGTGTCATTGCCCCCGGCTATGATGCAGAACTGGATGAGCTACGAGCCTTGCAGCAAAATGCCGGTGAATATCTTCTCCAGCTGGAGCAGCACGAGCGGGAGCAGACTGGCATCACCAATCTCAAGGTAGCCTACAACCGGGTACACGGCTACTACATCGAGGTAAGCCGCGCCCAGACCGATCGCATTCCCGACCGTTACCAGCGCCGCCAGACCCTCAAAGGGGCGGAACGCTACATCACCCCGGAACTGAAGACGTTCGAGGACAAGGTACTGAGCGCCAATGAGCGGGCCCTGGCCCGCGAGAAATGGCTCTACGAAGCGCTGCTGGACCAGATCGCGGAACGAATCTCCGAACTGCAGCGGTGCGCCTCGGCCCTGGCAGAACTGGATGCACTCAATAACCTGGCGGAACGCGCCACAACCCTGGGGTGGGTTGCGCCACGCTTCACCAGCCGTCCAGAGATTCGGATCACCGCCGGCCGACACCCGGTGGTGGAACAACTACAGGAAGAACCTTTCGTTCCCAATGACCTTTATCTCAATCGGGAACGTCGCATGCTACTCATCACCGGGCCTAACATGGGTGGCAAATCCACCTACATGCGGCAGACCGCACTGATCGTGTTGCTTGCATATATGGGCAGTTTCGTACCGGCACAGGAGGCGGTGATCGGTCCTGTCGACCGTATCTTCACCCGTATCGGTGCCTCTGATGAACTGGCCAGCGGCCGCTCTACTTTCATGGTCGAGATGACCGAGACCGCAAACATTCTGCACAACGCCAGCCGTGACAGCCTGGTATTGATGGACGAGATCGGCCGCGGCACCAGCACCTTCGATGGACTCTCCTTGGCCTGGGCCACTGCCTTGCATCTGGCCCGGGAGATTGGGGCATACACCCTGTTCGCCACACACTATTTCGAGCTGACCCGCCTCCCCGAACAGATCCCCGGCGTGACCAACATTCATCTTGATGCCGCGGAACACGATGAGCACATCGTCTTCCTGCACAGCGTAAAGGAGGGACCTGCCAGCCAGAGCTACGGCTTACAGGTGGCCGCCCTGGCCGGCGTTCCGCGAGAGGTAATCCGCCAGGCACGCATCAAGTTGAGGGAGCTAGAGCAACCCCCTCCCCGGCAGGAACCCAGCAATGGGAAAATGCAGCTGGAGTTGGCCGTCTCACTCTCCGCCGTAGAAAAACGCCTCGTTGAACTGAACCCGGACGAACTCTCCCCGCGGCAAGCGCTGGAGAAGCTGTATGAGCTACGGGAGCTAGTTGGGAAATAGCGGCCCTGTCTCTCAGGACACGGGCTGACGCGGGATCGGGTTTCGCCTGCAACCTCTTCGGCAACCACAAGAAACCTTGGCCCATTCCCGCAGCTTCCGGCAATAGCCTTCACGCTTTCCCTGAATTGAAAAAACAGGCAGGAAGGCTCTAAGACTCACCCACTGCTTGTCGATACAGAACCAAAACCGGAAGCCGCCCGTAGTCGTGGAGGCTCCTCTTCTGAAGGTTTGCGGGCAGGCGAAAGCTCAGCCCTCACCTGGATATATTTCACCTTGCGGAATAACGGCGATTCGCCACCAACCGGCGGTTCATACTCCAACACGACCTCCATGCCGCTCCCATCCTGCGCCGCAACGGCCAACATCTTGGCCATATGGTCTGCACGGCCGGGAAGGATCCCCTTGTCATACTCGATCCGGAACCAGACCGGTTCGTTATCCAGCATGAAACAGAGAATCTCTTTGTCCGCTTCATGAACACGCCAAAGTTCGCCACGTACTTTCCCTGTCGTCTCGATTCGGGCCATCACAAAACCTCCTTATTCGTGAAACAGCAGATACCCTTCCTCACAGCCCTCTCCTCAACTCCATTAACATAATACATAATGTATTGCCTTCATAGGAGTGGTTCGGTGATATTCGTCACAAAGAGATATAAAAATCGCTTCTCCCAAGGGTCGAAAAGCTTTCAAGAGATCTGCTCCAGGAGGACGGGTAATGGCACATCAAGCCATATTCCCTCCGGAAAAACCCTGGCCCGATAGGCAAAGATCTCCACGCCCTGTACGGCTACCGCTCGTAATGCCCGCCCATATTCAGGGTCGATGTGGTCCGCCGGCCGAAGCGCATGGACATCACCCCGTTGTACACAAAACAGGAGAGCAGCCCGATACCCCTCTCCTACCATTTCGGCAAGTTCACGGAGGTGCTTTACCCCTCGCGCTGTAGGGGCATCCGGGAAAAAAGCGATACCCTCCTCGGCAGCGGTGACATTCTTTACCTCGACGTAACAATCCGCCACTCCGCAACCTTCCAGCAACAGATCCACCCGACTACGCTCCATCCCATAGCGTACCTCACGGCGTACATGTTCATAACCGGACAGTTCAGTCACCACGCCTGAGACAATACCCTCCTCTACCAGACGATTGCTCAACAGCGTGTTGATCCCCACCTTCACTCCAGCGGCGGTTTCACTAATCTCCCAGGACCAGGGATACTTTCGTGCAGGGATACCAGTATCCCGGATCCAGATCCGGCTGCCGGGTTCGGCGCAGCCCAGCATAGAGCCGGTATTGGGGGTATGCGCGGTGAGCTCTCGTCCGTCCGGTAGACGCACATCGGCCAGAAAACGCTTGTAACGACGCAACAGGGTTGCTTCTATCAGGGGGGAATCGAACCGCATCAGCGTTGCCGCCAAGCCTCCAACACATTAGGCAGCTGGGCAATCCGGTTCAACACCTTGCTCAGCTGGGTGGTATCCCGGATATCGACAGTAAGACGCATGGTGGCAATGGCCTGTTTCCGATCCGTGGCGGTATTGACCGATAACACATTGACATCCTCAGCCGCCAGAATGGTAGAGACATCCCTCAACAGCCCCGGCCGGTCTACCGCCCGCAGATTGATGTCTACCGGATAGCTCTCCCCCGGTTCCGGCTGTCCCCATTCCACCTCAATCAGTCGGTTGCGTTTCTCCCCTTCCAGCTTGAGGATGTTGGGACAATCACGCCGATGGATACTGACCCCTCGTCCTTGGGTGATATAGCCGATTACGCTATCACCCAGTACCGGTTTACAACAGCGGGCCACATGAGTCAGCAGATTACCGACACCATGGATCTGGATATCTCCCCCCGGTTGCGGGCGCTTCACCCGCGAAACGCGGGAACGTGGTATCGGTGCTTCCCGAACCTCCGGAGGCTGCAGGCGGTGGACCGCCCCGGCGATCTGGGCCGTAGTCACCTCTCCCCGGCCAATAGCTGCCAACAGCTCATTGGGCTCCTGAAACTTGAGCTCCACCACCAGTTTCTCCAGCGCCAGATCAGTGGCCCCGAGGCGACGCAATTCTCGATCCAGCGCCTGCCTTCCTTCACTGATATGTTTCTCCTGGTCCTGCTGCTTGAACCAAGTCAGGATCTTAGAGCGAGCCCTAGAGCTCTTGACATAACCAAGCTGGGGATTGAGCCAGTCTCGGCTCGGCCCACCGTGACGGGTAGTGAGGACCTCCACCTGCTCCCCGCTTTGCAACTCATAGGTTAGCGGCACGATACGTCCGTCCACCTTGGCACCACGACAGCGGTGTCCTACTTCGGTATGGATAGCATAGGCGAAATCAAGTGGCGTGGCCCCTTGCGGCAAATCCAGGATATCCCCTCGCGGCGTCAGCACATAGACCCGATCCTGGAACAGCTCGGACTTGAAACGATCGATAAAATCCCCCGCATCCCGAGACTCGTCTTTCCACTCCAGCAGCTGGCGCAGCCATGCAATCTTCTGTTCGAAGGCGGTGTCACGGACACCCCCTCCTTCCTTATAAACCCAATGCGCCGCCACTCCCAACTCGGCATGTCGATGCATTTCATGGGTCCGGATCTGCACTTCCAGAGTCTTCCCTTCCGGCCCGATCACTGCCGTATGGATAGACTGGTAGTGATTCTCCTTGGGGGTGGCAATGTAATCATCGAACTCCCGGGGGATATGGCGCCACAGGGTGTGAACGATGCCGAGGGCGTGGTAGCAATCAGCCACCTCATTAACCAGAATGCGCACCGCACGGAGATCATAGAGCTGATCCAACCCCACCCTTTTGCGTTGCATCTTGCGCCAGATACTGTAGATGTGCTTGGGCCGGCCAGTCACTTTGGCTTCGATGCCCGCCTCAGCCAGCGCCCGCGAGAGCTGCGCAATCACCTTCTCGATATACTGCTCCCGCTCCACCCGGCGCTCATCCAGACTCCGGGCGAGCCGACGATACTTCTCCGGCTCCAGATAACGGAAGGCGAGATCCTCCAACTCCCACTTGATCTGCCAGATTCCCAGCCTGTTAGCCAGCGGAGCATAGATCTCCTGAGTCTCACGGGCAATACGGTGTTGCTTCTCCAGCGGCAGATGCTTCAGGGTACGCATGTTGTGCAACCGATCCGCCAGCTTGATCAATACCACCCGCACATCCTCCGCCATCGCCAGCAGCAGCTTCCGTAGACTTTCCGCCTGCCGGGTGCCGCCACCAGAAACAGTGTGAATGAAATCAATCTTGGTGACCCCATCCACCAAGCGGGCGATGGCTTTTCCGAACTCTTGCTCGATCTCCTTGAGGGTGACCTCGGTGTCTTCCACCACGTCATGCAGAATGGCGGCAGCAACGGTTTCATAGTCGAGCCGCAGATCCACCAAAATGTCCGCAACCGCAAGCACATGATGCCAATAGGGTTCACCGGAAGCGCGCAACTGCCCCCCGTGCTCTACCCTGGCCACCTCGCACGCACGGCGCAACACCGCCAACGCCTGCGGCGGATAGAGATCGGTCAGTGCAGCAAGCCACTCCCCGATATCCGGGGCAGCCGTGCCGGCAGATCGTTCCAATCTGTTTTCAACATAAACCATACAACTGTCGATAGTAAGGGAAAGGCGGGCAGCATTCATCCTGCCCCAACGCTTTGGAAAGACCCCGGACAACCGGACAATCCGGCCGCGATGATATCGGGATCTTTTTTGACCCACTGACTTTTAAGTCGTGTTTGAGACCAAAAAGTTCAAGGAGTAGCGCCTTGTACCCACTATATCTTTTTTTTCTATCCATGGTCCTGGTTCCGCTCTCGACGGTTCAGGCAGAGAGTCCGACTCTACCGCAGGCCTCCCCGGAAAAACGGCATGCCGACATGCCGACCCGAGGCTTGAGCATGCAACAGGTGATCGAACGGTTCGGCCAGCCAGAAACCAAACTTCCTCCGGTGGGCTCACCACCGATCACCCGCTGGAAATATGATCGTTACACAGTCTATTTCGAGGGGAAATATGTAATCCACAGCGTTTCTGACAAGAGGAGGTAAATCATGTAACGATGACAACCCATTCCACCCGGGAAAGCGCTAGTAGGGGGATCCGGAAATATGGATCCCCCTGTTCCGATAAGGAACGGAAGAGAGACGTGCCGGGACAGAAGAGCGGGACATCACCGAATGTTTACCGGGAAGCAGGCAAGTTGCACCTTCCCTCTTCACAAACAAGCGCCAATGGCGCTTTCCTTTCAGCCCTCCTCCTGGCCACGGATGTCATCGAGATAGTCGATCAAACGGCGGCCGTCCGATATTTCAAATATCTCACCGGTTGACTGGATATTCTCCATTCTGTCGAGACGAAAATGCCGAAATCCATCACGAAGCTCACACCAGGCCACAAGCGTCCACACCTTTCCCCAGTAGAATAGTCCCAGCGGTCGCACTGTGCGGGATGAGCGCTCTCCATCCTCGCGCATATAGTCATAGTGGACCTTACACCGCTTCTTGACAGCCTGGCGCAATAGCGCCAGATGTTTCCTGGTTTCGGGATCCCTGTTGAAATCGGGCACCAACAGCTCTCGACGCTCCAGCTCCGGCCTGAGGCGTTCTGTCACCACGCTGCCAATCTTGCGGATCGCCCTCCGCGCAGCCTGAGCCAAATCATCATCCGTCCAGGCCTGGATCATACGGACCCCCAACATCAGCGCGGCCAATTCCTCCTCATCGAACATCAGTGGGGGCAAATAAAAGCCTTTCATCAAACGATACCCGACGCCTGCCTCCCCCTCGATGGGCACACCGGACAGGGAGAGATCCCGAATATCCCGATAGATGGTGCGCTGGGAAACTTCCAACTCTTCGGCCAACTCATGGGCGGTTATCACCCGATGATGGCTCAACAGCCCAACGATACGAAACAGACGATCGGCGCGGCGCATTTGGCATCCCCTAGCCGCCGGCGAAAAACCGCTTCTCCGCCAGATCACTCCTTGGCAAAGTAGGTAATCAGCATCAGAACCGCCCCTTGGGGATCCTGCATCACCATGAACCGTCCCACCGCCGGGATATCCTGAGGTGGCAGGATGACCTTCCCTTTCAGCGCTTCCACCTTTGCCGGCATTGCATCAACATCATCAACGGTCACATAAGCACCCCAGCTCGGCGGCATCCCTTCTGCTTCCGGAGGGGTGGCCATGATGCCCGCCACTTCAGTATCTCCCGCCCTGACCATAGTATAGGCCCCGTTGCTCGACTCCATGTCCGAGAAAGTCCATCCCAGTAATTCGCCATAGAATGTCTTCGCTCCGGCCACGTCGCTGGTCATCAACTCGTTCCAGCTGAACACCCCATGTTGCTTCATCGCTTCTGTCATCATCTCTCGTTTTCCTTTTGTCAATGGAAATACCAGTATAGCGAGGGTCTCCTGACAGCATTGTGTCAGGAGACAATTGAACAGACCAATAATTGGTCACGGCACCTTTGCGGGCAGCCTTTTCAGCGGGTCTCGAATGCCTTCCCCGCATCTTCTTCTACCAGCGCCGGGAGCAATGGGATACTCATCAGAGTGCAGGGCATCAAATCGAATCCATTGGTCACTTCTACTACCCAATCTGCTTCGATCGGTGATATGTGAAATCTTCCAGCCTCGGTGACCAGGAAAAGTGGAACAGACCGTAGCCAATGGCAGCCTCGCTAGCAAAGGTGATGGCCCAATGCCAGCCATCAATATCACTCACCGCAACCACAACGAAGGATGGAGCCATGGCCACCAATCCTGCTGCAGCACTGCCAACAACGAACATATCCACATCACCCGGGAGCAATGCCTGCCGGTGGCCCCTGATTGCATGGCGGATATCGGCGCCAGCTATTTCGCCCATATCACGCCGTCTTCTCTGCCTTCGAAAACGGAGAGCGGGATTTCAATCTCACCGGCCTCATCATCCTGAGTGACACCGACTACCAATGCCTCACCCCGGTCCAGTGGCCAGTTTCGCATCGGGGCAAGGAAACCGCCCAGACGTTCCGGCAACGGTATTTGTTCGCCGCATCCGGCGAAGTCAGGTTCATTTATGCCAGCTTTTCGGTGAGACTCAAACCCTGACCGCTATCGGGGATTCACCTGATGGAGAAGCGATTGACGAACGGCTGAAAACCAGTGCCAGATGGCAGAGGCGGAGCCGAAAGCGTTGCCGGCTGTTCTCGGATCCCTCAAAAGCGCACCAGATACCCTCCCCGCAGCACAAAGTCGGGTGAACCATCATCCAGGCCAAGGGAGACAGCCCCACGCAGTCGCCCACCTGCATAGCTCAAATAGTCGACACCCGTGGTAAGCAGCATCCGATCCCCTTCGGTATCCATACCAAGTTCACCAAGCAGGTGGAGCCGCCGATCCATACGGTGCAACAGGCCACCTCCCAGATGCAAAGAGCTCTCCCTTCCTTCTCCACCCCACTCCTCGAAATTGAGACCCACCGATCCCATGACCACCGTCTCCATGCTCAGCGGGTGACGGACCGCCCCAAAGAAACCGAAATCGGCGTTTCCTTCCCCGATATCCTCGTCACCGACGGGCAGCGTCAGGCTGCCACCGAGGACGATTCGACCATCCCCTTGGTGCCGGAGGCGATACTTTCCGATGACATCGATATCGGTCAGCCCGGATTCGTCATATCCCCCATCGGTATCTATGCTGGCAAACCCTCCACCAAGCCCCAACTCGAACCGGGGTGCAAGTGGAATACCCCCTTGTACCCCGAAGCTGGTCTGAGAGATATCGGGATGGTCGAATTCTGCATATCCGATATATCCTTCCATATAGGACGTAGCGGAATAACCCGCATCCCGGTGAAAATGATCGAAAAACCTCACACTATCCTTGGTGGCCGGTCCGGCCATCCCATTCTGGGCGAATAATAGGGCAAACATGCAAAAAAGCCGGATGATATTTTTCACTGTCGGTTTCATCTTTTCCTTTCCCCAACGAGACAACCAACGAAGTCCCTTTCACTATACCTGTCTGACGAAAGGGGTCATCCGGTTTCGTTCCATTTCATGACACAGTTCACATCAAAAATGAAGAACTTTCCTGCCGAGAGAGAAACCGAGTGCAATGAAAGGTATACTCAACAGATTCAATCACGGAATGCGGCATGCTTGAACTATTGAACGACAACCTGCTCTGGTGGCATTGGGTGGTAACAGGGCTGATACTGCTCGCCGCGGAGATGTTGACCGGAACCTTCCTTCTGCTCGGTCTCGGCGTGGCAGCCATCGCAGTGGGCATGATCGATTTGCTCATCAATATCTCCATCATTACGGAGCTGGTTCTCTGGCTGGTTTTCTCTCTAGTGGTACTCATCGTTTGGTTCAAGTGGTTCCGAATTCGACCAGTAAGCCAGAGTGGCCAATCCAACTACCGTCTCGATACCCTGGGAACAGTGGTCGACTCCATCACCCCCCATCAGCGGGGCAAGGTACAGTTCGATACCCCCGTGCTTGGCAACAGCACCTGGCCCGTTACCGCATCCACTTCCATTACAGAAGGAACGCGGGTTCGGATCGTCCGGATCACCGGGCAACTCATCGAGGTGGAACCTCTGCAGGAGAACCAGGATCATGGAAATGCTTAATATTCTCATCGTACTCGCTGTCGTGGTGGTTATCACCCTCTACCGGGGGATCAAGATCGTCCCCCAGGGGGAAGAGTGGGTGGTGGAGCGGCTGGGAAAGTTTTCCCGCACGCTGCAACCCGGCTTGAGCTTTATCATTCCCTTCATCGAGCGGGTGCGGCAGCGCATTTCCACTCGCGACATCATCCTCGACATCCCCCAGCAGGAGGTGATCACCAAGGACAATGCCGTAATCCTCACCAACGCCATCGCCTTCATCCGGGTCACCAATCCACGCGATGCCCTCTATGGTGTGGAGAACTTCCGGCTGGCCATCGTCAATCTGGTGATGACCACCCTGCGTTCCATCATCGGAGAAATGAAGCTGGACGAGGCACTCTCCAACCGGGAGCAGATCAAAACCCGGCTCAAAGACCAGATCATCGACGACGTGGCCGACTGGGGGGTAACGGTGAAATCAGTGGAGATCCAGGACATCAGCCCGAGCAAGTCCATGCAGTCTTCCATGGAACGGCAGGCGGCCGCCGAACGAGAGCGGCGTGCCATCGAAACCACCGCTGAAGGCAACAAAAACGCCATGATCCTGGAGGCCCAGGGCAAACTTGAGGCGGCGAAGAAGGAGGCCCAGGCACAAATCGCCCTGGCCAACGCCTCAGCCAAGGCGATCGAGATGATCAGCCAGACCATACAGGAAAAAGAGCTGCCCGCCATGTTCCTGTTGGGCGATCGATACATCAGCACCCTGGAGAAGGTCAGCCAGAGTGAGAATGCAAAGTTCGTCATCTATCCCGCCGATCTCCAGGAGGCGGTCAAGGGGATGCTGGGTGACACCTTCAGGAAAGGGGAACGGCAATGACCCCCCAGGACAGAAAGCGGACCCAGGTCTTGTGATCTCCGCACCATGTGCCGGCCGTTCCCTCTCGTGCGAACCGGAAACCATTACCATCGTATCGCTGCGCTGCTGCTGATCACTCTCCTGTCCGGCTGCAGCCTGCTGCAACCACAGCCAGTGCCACGGAAACTGCCCGCCATCCCTTCCATCTGGGCCCACGCCGAGACAAACCTGCCCGCACCTCCTCTCCGAGAAGCCTTTTCCGATCCGGCACTCTCCAGGCTGATCGAAGAGGCGGTAGGCAACAGCTTCGATCTGCGGGCTGCCGTCTCCCGCATCCATGCGGCACGGGCCAGTGCCACCATCAGTGGCGCGGACCGGGCGCCACAAATCACCGCTTCCCTCAACGCCAGTCGGGCCAAACGGGCCACAGTGGTGGGCGGCACCGTGGTCTCCGGCATCGGCAACTATTTCCAGAGCGGCATCGAGATCCGCTGGGAGGCGGATCTTTGGGGGCGCCTCGGCCATCAGGCGCGGGCTGCCACCCTGGAGCTGGCCGCTACCGAGGCGGACTATCATGCTGCCCGGCTCTCGCTGGCAGCCAACATTGCACGCCGCTGGTTCAACCTGATCGAGGCACGGCAGCAGGTAGAGCTGGCACGGCGGAGCGTAGCTGACCAGCAGCAGATGGTAGAGAGCCTTGCCGCCGGTTACCGGAGAGGGATCTACACCGCCACAGAACTGCAGCAAGCACGCAGTGACCTGGCCACCGCAGAAAATCAGCTCGCAGCACGGAAGGAACGGTTGGTCCGTGAACGATTGCTGTTGCAAACCCTGCTGGGGCGCTATCCCGAGCTACCGCCGGAACCGCCGACGACACTCCCAGAACCCGAAGAACCCATCCCTGCTGGCTTGCCCGCTGAGTTGCTCACGCGCCGGCCTGACCTCATCGCCGCAGAGTACCGGCTTCATGCCGCCGACGAACGAATGCGGCAGGCAACCAAGAACCGGTTGCCGCGCATCCAGCTCACCGCCAGCGGCGGCACCAGTAGTGATGAACTGCGTTATCTGCTGGAGGGCGACCGGCTCGTCTGGAGCCTGGTGGGCGGACTCACCGCGCCGCTGTTTCAAGGGGGACGTCTGAAGGCCAGCCAGGAACAGGCAAGGGCCAACGCGGAACAGGCCATGCACCAGTATGCTCAGGCGCTGCTGAAGGCCTTTCAGGAAGTGGAAACAGCACTCTCCGCTGCCCCCCTGCTGGCGGAACGCCAGCGGACACTGATGCGGACATTGAAAAACGCGGAACAAATGGAACGGCAAGCCCGGGAACGATACCGTACCGGCCTGGGCACTATGGAGGACTGGCTGAAGGCGCGGCGCCGGCTCTACAATGCACACAGTGCACTGCTTGAAGCGCAGAACCTGCGCCTGCAGAACCGCATCGATCTGCACCTGGCCCTGGGTGGCGACTTCACGCCTCCGGGGGAGATAGAACCGACGGCAGAAAAATGAACAAGCAACTCCGCATCCTTTCACCGCTTCTGGTACTGCTCGCAAGCGGCGTGGTGGCATGGTTGATCCTGGTCAATCGTCCCGAGCCGGCCCGTAAACCACCCTCGGAGATCCCAGTGAGCGTCGAGACAACAGTGCTCGAACCACGTTCCTATTCCATCCGCATCCGGAGCCGTGGAGTGGTTCGGTCCCGCCAGGAGACCACGTTGGTGGCACAGGTGGCAGGGATCGTCCGTGAGGCTTCCCCACGCTTCGAAGTGGGAGAGCGGTTCAACAAGGGAGAGTGGCTGGTCCGCATCGATCCCCGCGACTATCGCATCGCCGTCACGCTCGCCAGGTCCCGACTGGTTCAGGCACGGTCGAGACTGGCGGAAGAACAGGCACGGGTGGAGCAGGCCCGCCGCGACTGGGAACGGCTCGGCGAGGCTGGCACCCCCTCTGAACTCGCCTTGCGCCTGCCTCAGCTCCGTGCCGAGCAGGCCGCGGTGGCAGCCGCCGAGGCAGAACTGGAAAAGGCACGACTCGATCTGGAGCGGACCCATATTCGAGCACCCTTCTCGGGCGAGTTGGTAGAGAAACGGGCCACCCTCGGTCAATACGTCGCTCCCGGGACGGCCGTGGCACGTATCAGGGATACGAAACATCTCGAGATACGCTTGCCATTGACCAGCCATCAATTTCCGTTCCTTTCCTCAATCGCGAGTAAGCCCCGCGTCACGCTCACCTGGAAAGAAGGTTCGGAAGAGCGCTCATGGCCGGCTCACATCGCACGTACCGAGGGGGCAGTGGATCCCCAGACACAACAACGTTTCGTGGTGGCCGAGCTGGAGCAATCTGGAGCAGGAAAACCACCTGCCGCCGGACAGTTCGTCGAGGCGGTGATCGAGGGCCGACGGCTGGATGGCGTGCTGGTGATTCCCAACGGCGCGATACGAACCGGCAACACTGTCTTCGTGGTGAATGAAAGGGGGGTGCTCCATCATCGTGACCTGGAGGTGATCTGGCGGGATGAGCAGCACACCGTAGCCCGTGCCGGCCTCGAACCGGGTGACCGGCTGGTGACCAGCCCGGTGGGCAGTGGCCTGTTGGGTCGCCGGGTCGTGATAGCTGGAGGAACCCCTTGAACGGCATCATCGCCTGGTTCGCACGCAACGACGTGGCGGCCAATCTGCTGATGGTGCTCATCCTGGCACTGGGGGCGATGGCGCTCAACCAACGTATCCCGTTGGAAATCTTTCCCCGCTTCGAAGCCGACGTGGTTCGGATCAGCGTTCCCTTCCCCGGCGCCACCCCCACCGAGGTGGAATCCGGCGTCCTGTTGCGTATCGAGGATGCCCTGAACAACCTGGAAGGGGTGAAACGAATCACCACCATTGCCGTAGAGGGCGTTGCCACCGCAATGGTGGAGATCGCGCGAGGTTATGACGCCCGGGAGATGCTGGCGGACATCGAGGCCCGCGTCCAAGCCATCGCCACGTTCCCGGCGGAGACCGAGCGGCCGGTGGTCAGCCTGGTGCAGCAACGCAAGGAAGTGCTGGACGTGGTGATCAGCGGAAACCTTCCGGAGCGGGAGCTGCGCCGTCTGGGAGAACGGGTGCGAGCGGATCTGCGCGCCTTACCCGGAATCACACAACTGGAGCTGGTGGGGGTCCGTCCCTACGAAATCAGCATCGAGATCGATGAGGAGACATTGCGCCGCCACAACCTGCGCTTCGAGGCCATCGCCCAGGCCATCGAGAACAGCTCGCTGGATCTTTCCGGCGGCCACATCGAAACCCGCGCCGGGGAGGTCCTGATCAGCACGCGCGGTCAAGCCCTGGACGCGGCACGATTCGCCGCCATCCCCATTCTCGCACGCACCGACGGCAGCCGATTGACGCTGGGGGAGATCGCCACCATCCGTGACGGCTTCGCCGAGGTGCCTCTCCGGGCGGAGTTCGATCACCGGCCGATGGTGGCCATCGAGGTGTACCGCGTGGGCGATCAAAGCGCCATCGAGGTAGCGGAGAGGGTCAAGCGCTACATCGAAACGGCGGCCCCCACCATGCCGCCGGGCGTTACCCTCACCTACACCCACGATCGCTCCCGTTACATCGAATCACGTCTCGCCACCCTGGCCGACAGCGCCCTGCAGGGAGGAATCATCATCTTCCTGCTGCTCGCACTGTTCCTGCGCCTGGCCGTGGCCTTCTGGGTGGTGGTGGGGATCCCCATCAGTTTCATGGGAGCACTGGCGGTGGCTCCCGAGCTGGGAGTGACCATCAACCTGATCAGCGTGTTCGCCTTCATCGTGGTACTGGGCATCGTGGTGGACGACGCCATCGTCACTGGGGAGAACATCTACACCCATCTCAAGCGGGGCAAACCGCCCTTGAAGGCTGCCATCGAAGGGGCACAGGAGGTGGCGGTACCCGTCACCTTCGGGATCCTCACCACGGTGGCCGCCTTCCTGCCGCTGTTCATGGTGGAAGGGGTACGGGGACAGATCTTCGCCCAGATCCCGGCCATCGTCATCCCGGTACTGCTCTTTTCCCTGGTGGAATCCAAGCTGATCCTGCCCGCCCATCTCAAACACCTGAGTACCGCCCCACCGCGCAACCCCTGGCTCCACAGGCTGGACCGGTTGCAACGCCGGGTGGCCGACGGTTTCGAGCGGGCCATCGAGCACCTCTACCGCCCGCTGCTCGGATACGTCCTGCGCCGCCCCTGGCTCACCGTGGCCACATTCCTGGGAGTGAGTTCCATCGTGTTCAGTCTGGTGCTGGGCGGGCATCTCAGTTACGTCTTCTTCCCCCGGGTGCAGAGTGAGACCGCTCGTGCGGTACTCACCATGCCGCCGGGCACACCATTCGAAGTCACCCTGAAACAGATCGAACGGTTCACCGTAGAAGCGGAAAAATTGCGGGAAAAATACCGGGATCCGGAAACCGGCGAGAGTGTCGTCAAGGACATCGTCTCCGTGGCAGGCTGGAAGGGGGGCGCACTCATCGACTCCCATATCGGCCGGGTAGTGTTCGAGATCGTCCCGCCAGAGGAGCGACGGCTGGCGATCACCAGCACCGAGCTGGTACAGGAGTGGCGCCGCAATATCGGTGCCGTCCCGGGTGCACAGGAAGTGAACTTCCGGGCGGAAATCGGCCACGCCGGTGAACCCATCGACATCCAGCTATCCGGCGCCGACACTCGACAACTGGCCGAGGTCGCAGCCCGTATCCAGGAACGATTGGCCGGCTATCGGGGACTGTTCGACGTCCATTCCACCCTGGAAGGGGGCAAAGAGGAGATCCAGCTCGCCCTCAGACCCAAAGGGGAACAGCTGGGACTGACCCTCGCCGATCTGGCCCGGCAGGTGCGCCATGCCTTCTTCGGCCTCGAGGTGCAGCGCATCCAGCGGGGGAGGGAGGAGGTACGCGTGGTGCTACGCTATCCTCGCGATGAACGCCATTCCCTCGCGTCACTGGAAGGCATGAGCATCCGTACCGCCGATGGCACCACCGTCCCCTTCACCGAAGTTGCCGAGATCCGGCTCGGCCGCAGCCCGGCCCGTATCACTCGCATCGATGGCCGGCGCACCATCAACGTGCGCGCCGATGCCAACAAGGAGAGCACCGATCTGGAAGCCATCAAACGGGATCTGGAGAGCTTTCTCGCCGAACTGCTGAAAAGATACCCTGACGTGGAGTATAGTCTGGAAGGCGAGGCACGGGAACAGCGGGAGTCCATGCATAGCCTGAAGGCGGGGGTGATATTCGTGCTGTTCGTCATCTATGCTCTGCTGGCCATCCCGTTCCGCTCTTACACCCAGCCGCTCATCGTGATGTCGGTGATTCCATTCGGTGCCGTGGGGGCCATCCTCGGCCACCTAA
This sequence comes from uncultured Chromatiales bacterium, assembly GCA_964557025.1. Lineage (GTDB taxonomy): Bacteria > Pseudomonadota > Gammaproteobacteria > Thiohalospirales > Thiohalospiraceae > DRMK01. The sequence continues at coordinate 45,872 of CAZKYF010000016.1, forward strand.
TCATGAACACCAGCCTCAGCCTCCCCAGCATGCTGGGAATGCTTGCCCTCTCCGGCGTAGTGGTCAACGACAGCCTGGTGCTGGTGGACTATATCAACCGCCGTCGCCGTGAAGGGATGCCGCTGATGGAGGCCATCACCACCGCCGGCTCCGCCCGCTTCCGCGCCATCTGGCTCACCTCCCTCACCACCTTCGCCGGCCTGCTCCCCCTCCTTTTCGAAAAGAGCACCCAGGCCCAGTTCCTCATCCCGATGGGGATCTCCCTCGGCTTCGGCATCCTGTTCGCCACCTTCATCACCCTGCTGCTGGTGCCGGTCAACTATCGGATCCTGGATGATTTGCATCGGTGGGCCGGAAAATACATTAGATCGACCTTTACACATACACACTGAGGAAAACCGGGCCCTGACATTCGAAATGAATTGCAACTGGCAATGAAAAACCAATGAAAACACGCCCGTATCAAAGCTCGAGCGGCTTCAATTCGCGCCAGCCGGTGAGCCCGGCTCTTTTTTTTCCATCAGTTCCAGCAGGCGTGGCTCCCGATCGACGGGCCAGAAGCGTTGCGGATGATCGAGAAAATAGATTTTCGACCCAGGCCTGGTTTCTTTCAAGAACCAGATACCTTTTTGTCCTTCAAGAAAAATCAAATCACTGCTGCTGAGCGGTTTGTCCGGGGGAAAAACCCGAAAAAACACTTCAGATATCCCCTGCTCTCCAATAAAAACTTGCTCCACATGGAAAACCCGAAGATGTGGTTCACCTGGAACATGGTCTATTCTTTCTCCCAAGACGGCTTTTATCACAAGCTGCGAATCTTTCAGCAACTCCGACTCACTCAGCTTTATCCACATGGCGCTGAGGGAAGAGACAGCAAACATCAGCATCAACGACAAAAAAAGCTTCGTACCCGCCATGGTTTCCTTTTTCAGCAGTCAGGAAAGGATGAAAGGGGGGTCTTGCCGCCGACCCCCCTTTCTTGAAAAAACCCCTCAAGCGGCAATGGATGGTGCCGAAATGTCCCGCCGCTTTCTTCTTCCAGCAACCCCGAGCAAGACACCCAGCCCGGAGAGCATCAGCCAAGCAGCTGCAGGGAGCGGTACCGGAGCCGGTGCTCCATAGAGAGCAACGGCACCATTGATGTCATCTTCATCCAAACCCGCATAGGGAGATGAATAGAAGGGATACATCACTGCATCCGGATCATTACTATGGCCCAGACCAATGGCATGACCTATTTCATGTAACGCCACGCTGAAGATGTCAATCCCGGCACCGATACTCCAGTTTTCCTCAATATCAAAATGGACATCACCTGCAGCACTGATGCCGTTTTGGGGTGGATAATACCCATGTGCCAGGGTCCCGCCGCTCCCATCAAATGAGTGCCCGCCGATGCGGATGTCTCCCTGGGCACCCGCTGCGTCAAAGTGGTCACCGCTATCTGTTACCTCAATGAAGGTGAGACTGGCAACACCTTCCCAAGCATCAAATGCCCTCTGAATCTCCGCCTTGAATCCGCCTGGCATAAATCCACTCAGCGAGCTGCATGTAGTAGATGATTCACAATTTTCTCCACCTCCCATTAGACTCCAGCTGACCGTTGCAGGAGTACCATGCGTAGGGTCCCCCCATTTACCCGGACTCGTTGGTCCCAGCTCATAAGGTGTCGATACAAAGAGTCCCTCCGAATAGATGTACAAAGACGCATGGGCAGGCACGCCGGCAAACATGCTACCGAATACGAGCACCGCCATGGCCATGTGCTTTTTCTTCATATTCTCCTCCTTTTTTATTGTTTCAGTGCGGACTTTCCTGCAAGACGAGAAAATGCCCGCTGGTGTTTTGCGCAACACCATTTGTCGCGCCACCTCCCCGAAGCAATAAACAGGCCATTAAGAATATATATATTTATTTCAATATCTTAAAGATCGACACCCTCTAGAAAACAATTAAATTGTAAATTTTTGTGACCTCGGACAATAGTAGGGCAGGTAGAGATTATTTGTTTTTCTGTTTTTTCCGTGGAAGGATCCGTATCGAACTGGATATCTCTTTGAGTTTTTTCACGGTCCATCGATCAATCTGCCGTTTTGTAACCGGTAGTGACGATGGGCGACTCTTCGGATCTGTCGAGGATCATGACTCACCCAGAGTACGGGTGTCTGGTGTCGGTGTCGGTAATCCTGCAACAACACCTCCACCCGTCGAGTATTGTGTGGATCGAGACTGGCGGTGGGCTCGTCGAGAAGCAGCGCATCGGGGCGGTTGGCCAATAAACGCAACAAGGCCAACCGCTGCCGCTCGCCGCTGGAACAGCGTCGGACCTCCCAGTCCAGCACATCGATAGTAAACCCCAACCGCTCCAGCCATTCCGTTTCAAGCTTGCCCATGTGTTCCCCGACCCGCTCATACCACCAACGGCTCTCCGCTGGCAGCAACCCCACCCGGCGACGCCACTCGGGGGCGGGGAACGACTCACACGGACGCTCATCCAGCCACACCGTTCCCCGATGAGGATCGAGATCGGCGATGGCTCGCAGCAAGAGAGTCTTTCCAGACCCGGAATGACCGGAAAGGCAAACACATTCGGCTGGCTCCAACTTCAGGTCTATCGGTCCCACATGGCGGGTAACCAGCTGATCGATTCGCAAACGGCTCAGGTGCTTTCCTCCGTGCTGCCGTATCCGCCACCGCCCGGTGTCCGGATTTCCAATCGATCGCCGATCTCCACGTCGAGTTCCACCTGCGAACCCAGCCGCTCCACCCGCCCATCCCGGTGTATCAACCGGTTCTCACCGCACCTGCCCGGCTCCCCCCCCGCCATACCGTAAGGTGGAACACACCGACGATTGGAGAGAATACTGACCCGCATGGGCTCGAGAAAACGGATCCTCCGAACGACACCATCGCCCCCCCGAAGCCTCCCCTTTCCCCCTGAACCGCGGCGAATGGCGAAAGACTCCAACAGAACAGGAAACCGTTGCTCGAGCACCTCGGGATCGGTGAGCCGGGAGTTGGTCATGTGCGTATGGACCGCACTCGCTCCGTCACGCCGCGGAGTGGCACCGGCTCCCCCGCACAGGGTCTCGTAGTACTGGTGACGCCCGTTTCCCCAAGTGAGGTTGTTCATCGTCCCCTGGGAAGCGGCCATCACACCCAGGGCGCCAAACAGGGCATCAACCACACACTGGGAGGTCTCCACGTTACCTCCCACCACTGCAGCGGGGTAACGAGGGTTGAGCATGCACCCATCGGGCACCCGGATGGTCAATGGTTTCAGACACCCTTCATTGAGAGGGATCTCGTCCTGCACCAGACAGCGGAACACGTAGAGCACCGCAGCACGGGTAACAGCAAGGGGCGCGTTGAGATTGCCGGGGTGTTGCGGAGAGGTACCGCTGAAGTCTATTACCGCCCGTTGGGCCTGATGGTCCACTTGCACGCTCACACAAATCCGGCTCCCGTCGTCCATCAGATAGTCGAAACGACCATCCTGCAACCGGCCGATGACCCGTTGCACCGCCGCCTCGGCATTTGTCTGGACATGCCCCATGTAAGCCCGCACCATCTCCAGTCCAAACTCGGCGATCATCTTTTCGAGCTCCACAACCCCTTTTTCACAAGCGGCCAGCTGAGCACGGAGATCGGCAATATTACAGGCCATATTGCGCGCCGGCCAAGGCCCTCGGGAGAGCAATGCCCGGATTTCATTCTCCTCGAAGCGCCCCCTGCTCACCAGACGGAAATCCTCGATTAGCACCCCCTCCTCCTCTACGCTGCAACTACCAGCGGGGATGGATCCCGGAGTGATACCACCAATATCAGCATGGTGCCCGCGGGCTGCAACGAAAAAGAGCAGCCGCCCTTCCCGATCGAACAGGGGTCTCACCACCGTGATGTCGGGCAGATGGGTCCCGCCGGCATAGGGGGCATTGAGCATGAAGGCATCGCCCGGGCGCATGCTCCCTCGGCGACGGTGGAGAACATGCCGCACACTCTCGCTCATGCTGCCAAGATGAACCGGCACATGGGGAGCATTTGCCACCAGGTTCCCCTCTGGATCGAACAGGGCACAGGAGAAATCCATGCGCTCCTTGATGTTGACCGAGGCAGCGGTCTGTTCCAGCACCGTTCCCATCTGTTCCGCCACTGACATGAACCGGTTATTGAAGATCTCGAGCCATACCGGGTCCACTTGCCGATCAGCTCCGTCAGGACGCCGTTCTCCGCCACCTGCAACACGACGCAGAAGCAATTCTCCGCGGGATGTGAGCTCCGCATGCCAACCCGGCTCCACCACTACTGTCCCTGTCCGCTCGACAATGACTGCTGGTCCCCCTATATGCTCTCCCTTCGACAATCCCTCCCTGTGATAGAATGGAACTGATTGCCATACTCCCTCCACCAGCATTTCGAAACAGCCGACGAACCTTTTTTCTTTACGGGAGGGGGTATCCTCCCTCCCGTCTGGACGGGGTTCCCGCGCCACAGCCTCAACCTCAAGGGACGCCACCACGACCACGGCCCCGCGGGAATGGAAACCATAGTGGCGATGATGCCGCTGTTCAAATCGTCGGCGGATGGCCGCGGCATCCCCTTCCAAGGGGACAGTGAGAGTGGTATCGGAACCCTGGTAGCGGCATGCAAGGCGGTGTTCGGAAGTGATACTCCCCGCCGCTGCACCTTGGGCTTTGAGATGCCCCCTAGCTTCCTCTTCCAGCTCATCTGCCTGTATGCGAATGGCCTCCAGCTGTCGCTCATCGAGGGGCTGTTCAACGGTTACCTCCAGTACCCGACGCAAATCGGCGAGCCCCATACCATAGGCAGAGAGCACACCTGCATGAGGATGCAGGAAAATCCGCATCATCCCAAGGGCATCAGCTACCCGACAGGCATGCTGCCCTGCCGCCCCTCCAAAACAGCAAAGGGTATAATCAGACAGATCGTATCCTCGCTGAACCGAGATCTTCTTGATGGCATTCGCCATGCTCTCTACAGCGATGGCAAGTGCCCCTTCCGCCACTTGCTCCGGAGTGTGGGGCTTGCCAGTGGCGACAGAGATACGCTCCGCCAGCGCTGAGAACCCCCCCTGCACCACTTCCCGGTCCAGGGGCTGATCCCCTCGCGGGCCGAAGATGGCCGGAAATAGTGTCGGCTGCAGCCGGCCCAACATCACGTTGCAATCGGTAACCGTAAGCGGCCCTCCCCTGCGGTAGGCGGCAGGACCCGGATTGGCACCAGCCGATTCAGGCCCTACCCGCAACCGCGCCCCATCGAATGTGATGATGGATCCGCCACCGGCAGCGATAGTGTGAATACGCATCATGGGAGCACGGACACGAGCCCCGCCGATATGGCTCTCTAGAGTCCGCTCATAGTGACCCCGGTAGTGGCAAACATCGGTGGAAGTACCCCCCATGTCAAAGCCGATCAACCGATCAAACCCCGCTGCCCGAGCGGTCTCCACCATTCCCACTACTCCACCGGCCGGCCCGGAAAGGATGGCATCCTTTCCCCGGAAATAGTCGGCCCGGGCCAGCCCTCCATTGGACTGCATGAAAAGCAACCGTTCCCGTGGCAACTCTCTGGCCACCTGTTCCACGTAACGGCGCAATACCGGGGAAAGATAGGCATCGATCACCGTGGTGTCACCCCGGCCCACAAGCCGGATGAGAGGTGACACCTCGGAGCTCACCGAGATCTGGAGAAACCCTATCTCTGCCGCAATAGATGCTACTTGTCGTTCATGATCGGGAAAACGGTAGGCATGCAAAAAAAGGATGGCCACCGCCCGCAGGCCTTCGTCATAGTAACGCTCGAGTGCCACTCGGACCTCCTTCCAGTCCGGCTGCCGCAGCACGTCGCCCGTGGCGGAGACCCGCTCATCCACCTCAAGCACAGCAGCATGGCGCGGCTCAGGCAACTCGATATCCAGGGCAAAGAGATCGGGCCGCTGCTGATAGCCGATTCGTAGCGCGTCACCAAACCCCCGTGTGGTGACCAGCAATACCGGCTCCCCTTTGCGCTCAAGCAAAGCATTGGTGGCCACGGTCGTTCCCATCCGCACCGTACCGATGCAGTCCGCTGGAATAGGCTCATCGGAAGACAGTCCAAGCACTTCCCGGATCCCTTGGATGGCGGCATCTCGATACTGCGCTGGATTCTCGGAGAGCAACTTGTGGGTGACGATGCACCCGTCGGGCCGACGAGCAACGATATCGGTAAAGGTACCACCACGATCGATCCAGAATTGCCAGTGCGAGGATATCACACCCCCTCCCATACAAACGCGAATAGTGGAAAAGTCTATCACCGAATTCCATTCGTGAAAGCGATGCACAAAGCCCCCAATCAAGAACAGTGGCGCATTCGCACTATTATATGTATAAAGATTACATTCATTACGATACTTGCTATGGCCTTGAACAGAGGCTGCACACCCATTGAGGAGAGTCTGTACGCACCCCTATGCCAATCCATGCCACTGCAGAAGGTTTTTGTACAAGGTTCTGTTCTCCGCCCTAAGCATAGAAACAGTCCGAGTGAGCCAGACGAAACCAGGGCGTATTCATCATTATCAACGGCCCAAGCAACATGGACAACAGGAGGCCCGCCCAGAGACCAAGTAACCAACCATTTTTCCCAGCCACATCTTCCCACCATTATTACGCGCAAACCAATGCAGCCTGCACACTCTGCAGCTTTGGCCAAACCCCTCCAAACCACCGGTCTCCGAGATGCTGCAGGGTTTCACCGGCCTGGCCAATATACCGCACTATCTGAATGCCATCCGAGGCAAGATATTACGATAGAGACAACCCGGCAGTCCTGTGATGGCCTCCAGGTCGCATCTCCGCAGATTTGAACGGTTTAAACAGCAGAATCCCAGACACGTGCAACTACCAATCCATTGGTGGAGTCGAGGCAAGAGCAATACTTGCCAGGAAATAGTAAGCATGTGTCACCAGAAGAATAGACCGGTTGGCGTTATTTGATCACCAATGTGTTCCATTCATTAGGAAGAAATTGAGAATGAAACATTCGGGCCATGATTTCGGCTCTTTAATGTCAATCCGATTATGAGACTTCCAGCAACACAAAGAACTCCCCGCATAAAGCGCGTCGAAAATCTGTCGGCGAGCATAAGTGACGTCTAAGGTTATTGACACATCCTCCTCCGACAATCACCCGATTGGCGCATGATGAGGGCTCAAGAGAGATGAATAAGGGGTGATTGGCAAATATTCACTTAAAAAAACTCAACATCCCTCCAGGCATGTAATTTGCAGATGATTCTCTAAGCTTGTAAATCTAGAGAGGGATAACCATGAAAAAAGTCGTGAGTTTATTTGTGTTATTTTATGTTTTGTCTCCAGCTGCCCAAGCAGAAAATGATCTTTATACCTATAGGGCCGTGGTTACCTCTGTGTATGATGGAGATACTGTAACAGCTGATGTGGATCTAGGATTCCGTGTCTGGATTCGGAGTGAAAAGCTTCGTTTAGCCCGTATCGACGCCCCAGAAGTCAGAGGCCCGGAGCGCCCTCTAGGGCTAATATCCCGTGACTGGCTCAGAGAGAAACTGCTAGGGAAAGAGGTGATAATCAAGACATTCAAGGACAAGAGAGGGAAATATGGACGATACTTGGTGGATATTTTTCTTCAGGGAAGAAATATCAACGACTGGCTGGTCGAGGAGGGTCTAGCAGAATACAAGACCTATTAACCTAATCCTCGATCGGCTCTCAAGCCGATTCACACATGAGATTTGCTTTCAAATATCTCTCGATCATCGGGAATGATTCAATTTGATAATGCAAATCTAAAACGAAGTTGCCGTACAATACCTTACAGTATGACACATTGATCAGATCATCACAGCCAGTCGGTCAGAGCGATGCCTATCCCAAGGCGATTCACAGAAGCATCGTAATCTATCAAGCTCTCTCCGTAACCGTTAAAATATTGCACATACCCTTTCAACCGATCTCCTATGGGGAAAGACCATCCCAACTCGATGGCGCCGCGATTCCTTTCACGAAGGTTGTTACGCAGCATCAAGCTATAGGTATTCTGGGCACGTTTATGAATTACACGAAACTCTCCGTGCCCCATATAATCCACAATATCGGGATTGTCATCTCCTGACGGATCGTCTGGAAAGTTCTTCTCTTCTTCCGGAATCCGATACCAGGGCCGGAAGCTCAATGTAGTATTGGATCTCTCAAAAATAAAATTTACATAGATACGATTCCAGCTTCTGGATTGTGAACCCGGACGTCCATTCGACTGATGATTAATTCCCAATGCGATAAGTCGATTATGAAAACCATAGAAAGTCCAGTCCTGAGGGAAAATTATAAACATCTCTGGCTCATGATTGGTCTCTCTGAACGGACTCGAGAACTCTTTATTATACGCCTGCCAATAAGACTGATTTGTATATGCAAAAAAGAGCAGGCTTCTGGGCCCCAGGACTCCGCTTGCCATCTGAATCTTCAGACTAAGCTGGAATTTCACTTCAAAATTCTGCAATTCCCCTGGCAAGCCGGCATAGGGGGCTTGGTTGGGACGTGTATTATAGGTCAGCGGCAGCACATAGTTTGGCTTATGCGCAGTGATTACAAAAGGATTGTTTTCAATCAACTGTTCATCAAACAGACGCTCAACCACCGCAGAGGATGCTTTACTCTTTCCACCCTTGCAACTGGCGAGCACCTCTCCCACAGACACATCAGCTGGAGTTGTCTTGAGTTGCTCCAGAAGACATCGTTCCAACGCCGGATCATCAGCCATTGCTACTCCCATGAGAAATAGCAAAACACTGGTGGCAACGGGCTTTATCCCTTTTCCCAGTATCTTCCAAAACTGCTCCAGCTGTCTCACCTGGATCATATACTCCCATTGATCATCATCGACACATACCGATTTCGTGGCCCATCCAGTTCGATGAACAGCACTGACTGATAATTCCCAAGCATAAGCATGCCATCATGCACACTAAGCGACTCCGAGTTTCCCAGCATCATTGCAATAATATGAGCATGGGCGTTCTCCGGTTCATCCGGTGGGATATTCTTACGTAAATGAAGATCATTATGGAGATAACCACTACCTGGAGGCGCCAGATTTAGAAAAAAAAGCCGAATGTCCTCAAGCAGACGCTCCTCATTTTCATTGACACATACTGCACAAGTAGTATGTTTTGATGACAATATAACTATCCCATTCATGATTCCTGACGTCTCTATGGCGCTCTGCACCTTCTCTGTAATGTCATATATAGCAAAGTTTTTGGCGGTCGCTATGCCAATTTCCTCATAATGGAATCTCATTTGCCTCCGCTCCCTTTCTATATTGTCCACCATTTCAAGACTGCTGATTCTATTTACCAATGAATTAGCGCCGAGAATACCATGCAGGAGTTCTTCTGCTCCAGTCTATATTCTTCTGGATTGCCAAGTGCAGATAATCTCGTTCCCTATTTTCACCAGATGACAAGCCACGACAAGAAACCCTTTCCATCCAGTTCCCTTTCTGAAAAAATGATTTATTTCAATATCGGCACACCCCAAAATGGCCATGGAGAAACTTTATTTCGATGAAAAACCATGTAAAACGTTTGTAATTTCTGGGAAGAAAGGTTGTTTGCTTACCAAAAGTACGTAGTTTATTGAAACGACAGCAAATATTTTGTGCCTACTTGGTTGTGTTGTCATGGGTGACCCAATTTACAATATATGACCATAGCTGTGTCCTGTTACTCTATATCATGATGTCTGGCAATAGTCCTACTTTCTTCGATTCAGTGCGGAGCGCCCTGCAAGATGATCGTTATGAAATAAGTATTGAGCAGGCCTACCTCGGATGGATAACGCGTTTCATTTTGTTTCACGATGGACGACACCCACAGGAGCTGGGAGAGAAGGAGGTGGTCGAGTTTCTCAATTACTTGGCAACTTCCGTCAAGACAGCACCGAACATGCGGAACCAGGCATTCAACGCCCTTCTGTTTCTCTACCGAAGCGTGCTTGATCGTCCACTGGAAAATCTACCGAACGCAGAGGAGTGTTGAAACAAAAAGCGTCTTCTCCAAATATCCTCCCGGGAGGGATAAGTTTCTAAGTGGTGATCCTTGATTTTCCAGTATCTTTCGTCGCCCAGCAGACCAAACATGCATCGACTGCATGCCGCAAACGCCGATAAATAACTTTTCCATACTACATAGTGCATTTACTATCTGACACACGGCTGCAGAGGACACATTCGGCTTGCCCGAACTCCATGTAAACTATACAATTTCTCCTATGGGGCGGTTTTTCTCATCAGGAGAGAAACACAGACCGTTGCCCCATACCCTCGGGAATTGGACACCTGAGGAAATACAAACCAAATCAAGGAGAATATTCCATGGCTAACACAAATTACGTTGCCGATATCAAAAACTATATTGCCGATGTTGACGAAAAAGTAGTCAACGGTATCGTCAAACACTTGGGGATTGCACTTCGGAGCAGCAGGGATGCAGCACAGGTATCCTGTTCGGATCCATCTGAACTCGCACGAGTTAGAGAAAGTTTCTTGAAAAAGAAGCTTGGACGCACCGAGAGCGACGAACAGCTAGATGAGGCGATCGCCGATGTCTGTCAGAAAATGGCGGGGACGAGGAACAAGTCCCGCGTGACTTTTTATTATCTGCTGACCGTCCACTTCAATCAGCAATCGCTATTTACTTGAGTTCTCCATACTTCGGCCAGCACACTGCTAATGAATACTATGCAGATGCTTGGCAGCGTGATGGGGCTTACCTGTCTAAATCCAGTAAGTGGTCCGGGTCATCACTTTGGACATGAGCCCCATCAGCTTCTTGACAAAGAATGGAAGCTCGGCACCACCGGCATGGAGCGCGACAGTAGCATGGTGGCCTTCGTCCACTTTCATCTGTTCCAGAATAGCACGGCTCTTTTTGTCCCGAGACGACATCTGACTCAGGTGCTCATCCAGGTGACGAATCACCTGATGCTCTGTCTCGGCCACGAAGCCCAAGCTCCACTTGTCACCGGCAGCTCCGGCAGCTGCACCAATAGCCAGTGAACCAAAATACCAGACGGGATTAAGCAAACTGGTGCGAGCACCCAGCTCTTTGGCCCGCTGTTCACACCAAACCAGGTGGTCGTTCTCTTCCAATGCCGCACGCTCCATCTTCTCCCGCACCTCTGGGAGCCGGGCGGTCAATGCCTGTCCCTGATACAGTCCCTGTGCCGATACCTCGCCGGAGTGATTAATGCGCATCAATCGACCAGACAGTGTACGTTCCTCCTCGGAAAGCTCCGTCTCCGGGTAAGCATCGGCTGGATTGGGACGGTCGGTGACCGGAGGGCGGCCGAGGAGGGTCCGCAAACCCACATCGAAATTCATCAACAGATGGTCAATGGCACTGTAACTACGGCTATTCATGGGTAGATCACAAAAACATATCCAATTTCATCTTGAGTATATCATCAAGTAGCCGATTCTGGTGTAAACTCCCAAACAGTATGGGGGGAACCGATTTTTATGGATAGAGGATACCACAATGGAACGACAGGCCATCTTCCCCCCATGTTCAACGACGCGGGTCGTAGTTGCTCTTTTTGTCTTCCTAACCACCTTGATTGGACTAAGCGGCTGCGGCGGAAAAAGCTCTGATCGTGATAACGTTCCAACACCAGACGGAGAGGTTTCAGGACAGGAGAACCCTGTAGAAGATAATGGCAGCAAACCGCCTGGAAACGAAAATCTGTCAAGTGCGCAAACTCCGGGGCCTGAATCAGCTCCTACTCCCAAACCAGAGTCGTCACAGGGACCTGAGCCGACTCCTGCTTCACCGCCCGGTAACTTCCGGGTAGAACTTGATGGCAATACAGCCATTTTTCGTTGGGATCCAGTGGAAGGCGCGGAGAGTTACACCCTCTACATTGCCGAAGAACAGGGCATCACGCCAGACAACTATGCCAGCTATCGTGGCGGGAAAATGGTGGCCGGAGTAACCTCTCCTTATCATCTCGCTATTTCTCGGGAAAATTCCTATTTTTCCGTCATCACCGCCACCCGGAACGGCATAGAGGGAAGCCCCTCTGCAGAACTGGGAATTCACGCGCAAATCGTTGTAAGCGGTGAGAAACCACTTACCTTGATATCGGTCACCCCTGGAGGAGGGGTATTACCGAAGAGCAAAGGGGGATCTCAAGAACCCGCCATCAGCTACTATGGCCGCTATGTCGCCTTCTCCTCATTCAGCAACCAGGTAGTGACCGGGGACAACAACAATGCCTGGGATATCTTTGTCTATGATCGTAAAGAGGAAAAAACTACTCGTGTTTCCATAGCCAGTAACGGCACAGAAAGCAACGGCGATTCACGTCGTCCATCGATCAGCGGCAATGGCCAACTGGTGGTCTTCCAATCTGCCGCAAGCAACCTGGTTGACAATGACACCAACGGGGTGGATGACATCTTTCTGCACGATACAAAAACGGGAGAGACCCAGCGCATCTCAGTATCCGGTAACGGTTCCCAGGCCAATGGCAAATCAGACTATCCGGTCATTAGCTCCGATGGGCGCTTTATCGCCTTTCGCTCTGCCGCAAGCAATCTGGTGGAAAATGACACCAATGGAGAACAGGATATCTTTCTTTATGAACGGGATAGCGGGAAAATAACTCGAATATCGATCTCCAGCGATGGGGAACAGGGGAATGATTTCTCCGGCGCACCCTCCATCAGCAGCGATGGCCGTTACATTGCCTTTCGAACCAAGGCCACCAATCTGCACCCAAAGGGGATTAACGAGGACCCGGATATTCTAATTCACGACCGCCTCACCAGGCAAACTGAAATGGTTTCTCTTAGCAGCGCAGGGCAACCCTATTGGGGGAATCCAGGCAATCCATCCATCAGTGCCGATGGTCGGTACGTGGTGTTCCAATCCACTCATGACAAGCTGGTTTCTGGCTACATGAACTGGGAACCGGATATCTTTCTACACGATCGGATGACCGGGAAAACCACGCTCATCCCACCAGGAGCTGGAGCCATAACCCAGGGGAAACCATCAACCAATCCAGCCATCAGCGGGAATGGTCAACTCATCGTGTTCCAGGCTGCACGGGCAAAACTATTACCCGACGCCACCAAACCCAAACAGCAAGATGTGTTTCTATATGACCGAGAAAGTGGAAAAGTCATCCGAATTTCTACCACCATTGAGGGCGAGGACGGAAACAAATGGGCGACACGGCCGGTTATCAGCGGAGACGGCAGCAGCATAGCCTTCCAATCCACCAGCAGCAATCTAGTGGAAAGAGATGACAACGGTAGTTGGGATATCTTCGTGTTCGACAAACGACTCTCTCCATCGGACTGAACCGTCCAAAAGAGGCATGGTTATGTGATTTTGTTACTGACTTTTTCCGCCAGTGTTCTATGATGCAAATGAAATAGACAGTCGGAGGAGTCAGAAATGAAAGTGAATATCGGCGGAATCGACAGAGTCATCCGCATTGTGGTTGGGGCTCTGTTGCTAATCATGGCGGCAACCGGCACCTTGGGAATATGGGCCTGGATCGGGATCGTTCCATTGGCCACTGGCTTGATGGGATGGTGTCCAGCCTACACATTGTTAGGTATCAAGACTTGTCCTGCAAAAGGCGGGAAAAAAGCATAGTCCGGCTTTTCCAGCCCGGTCCGAAGATAAAAGGAGTATCAGCAATGAAAAGAACCGTTGCATTGGTATTGTTATGTGCCATTCCCGTGAGTTTGGTATCCGCCGACGAACTCACCAAGCGGGCAGCCGAAAGCCGTGCCGTGGTGAAGGAGTTTGCAACAGAGTTGAAAAAGGAGCTCAAGAGAGCTCTCGAGGAAGGCGGAGCGGTGAAAGCCATCAGCGTCTGCAACGCCATAGCCCCCGCGATTGCAAAACAGCAATCGATGAAACATGGTTGGCAAATTGGACGAACCAGCCTGAAGGTTCGTAACCCGGCCAACACTCCCGATCGTTGGGAGAGAGCCGTACTGGAAAAATTCGAGGCACGTAAAGAAGCGGGGGAAGATCCGGCCAAGATGGAATACTTTGAAATAGTGGAACAGAACGGTAAGAAGATGTTCCGTTATATGAAAGCCATTCCTACTGCAGAAAAGCCCTGCTTGCTCTGCCATGGCACCCAAATCAAACCGGAGGTGGCCAACATTCTGGACAAACTATATCCCGAAGATCGGGCACGTGGCTTCAAGGCCGGTGACATTCGGGGTGCCTTCACCATTACACAGCCAATGGAACGATAACTTTTTTCGACCCTCTCAAACCCCGGCTTGCCGGGGTTTTTTATTTTTTATCCGTCCGCCAGGGATACGCCCTTGACCTGATGCAAAAAAAACCGCCGAACGAAGTCCGGCGGTATAACTATATATCAATTCCTCCCAATTCCAGCCAGACAATCGGCTAAAATTGGGTGGCTGCCTTCATTCTTGCGGCACGTCACCCTCTGCGGCTACTTTCTCCGCGGGCGTTTCGGATGGCTCTGTGGTTTCAAACAAAACCTCTTCAGGCGAAGCGATAGCTTCCTGCTCCATCTTCCGCTTGCGGCGCCGCTTCTCATGGTAAGCCAAACCAGTGCCGGCCGGAATGAGGCGCCCGACGATGACATTCTCCTTCAAGCCACGCAGCATATCCACTTTGCCTCGCACGGCCGCTTCGGTAAGCACCCGGGTGGTCTCCTGGAAAGAGGCCGCCGAGATAAACGACTCGGTCGCCAGCGAGGCCTTGGTAATGCCAAGTAAAATAGGCTCATAACTCGCCCCCACCTTGCCTTCCGCCTCGACACGCTCGTTCTCTTCCAGTAATTGAGTATATTCCACCTGTTCACCCTTGATGAAGCGGGTATCACCGGCCGCGGTGATCTCCACCTTGCGCAGCATCTGGCGAACGATTACCTCGATGTGTTTATCATTGATCTTCACGCCCTGCAGACGATAGACCTCCTGGACCTCGTTGGTAATATAGCGGGCCAGAGCCACCACCCCGAGCAAACGCAAAATATCATGCGGATCCGGTGCTCCATCGACGATGGTCTCGCCCTTCTCCACATGCTCCCCCTCAAACACCATGATGTGTCGCCATTTGGGGATCAGGGTCTCATAGGGCTCTCCTTCCGGCGGGGTGATGATTAGCCGCTTCTTGCCCTTGGTCTCCTTACCAAAGCTGATGATACCGGATATCTCTGCCAAAATGGCCGGATCTTTCGGTTTGCGAGCCTCAAATAGATCAGCCACCCGCGGCAGACCACCCGTGATATCGCGAGTCTTTGAGGATTCCTGCGGAATCCTGGCGATAACGTCACCGACGCCAACATGGGCTCCGTCCTCCAGCTGAACGATGGCACCGGGCAGCAGGAAATAGTGAGCCGGAGTGTCAGTCCCTGCGATACAGAGATCATTTCCCTTTTCATCCACAAGCTTCACCATGGGGCGCATATCCTTGGCACCTGCCCCGCGCTGCTTGGGATCGATAATCACCAGGCTGGTAAGGCCGGTTACCTCATCAGTCTGACGATCAACGGTCAACCCCTCGACAAAGTCCACGAAGCGCACGTAACCTGCCACCTCCGTGATTATCGGGTGGGTATGAGGATCCCAGCTGGCCAGAACCTGGCCAGGTTTCACCTTGTCACCATCCTTGACGGTAATCACCGCACCATAAGGCACCTTGTATCGCTCACGCTCACGGTTGGACTCGTCCAGTACAGTAAGCTCCCCCGAGCGGGAAACTGCCACACGGTTACCAGAAGCGTGTTCCACCAATTTGATATTGTGCAAGCGAACGGTTCCCTTGGTCTTCACCTGGATGTCGCTCACCGCCGCCGCCCGAGATGCCGCACCACCGATATGGAAGGTGCGCATGGTCAGCTGGGTACCCGGCTCACCAATAGACTGCGCCGCGATAACACCAACCGCTTCACCGGGGTTGACCAAATGACCACGCCCCAGATCTCGACCATAGCAGGCCGCGCAGATACCGTAGCGGGTTTCACAGGTAATGGGAGAGCGCACTACCACTTGGTCAATGCCCATTCGCTCCAGCCGATCCACCCATTGTTCATCCAGCAAAGTACCTGCGGAAATCAGCACCTCACCGGAGGCGGGCTCGGTAACGTCTTGGGCAACCACACGCCCCAGTACCCGCTCGCGCAGCGGCTCAACCACGTCCCCCCCCTCGATAAGAGGGGTCATCTCGAGTCCCTGGGTAGTTCCGCAATCCCTTTCAGTTACCACTAAATCCTGGGCCACATCCACCAGACGACGGGTGAGATAGCCGGAGTTCGCGGTCTTCAGGGCAGTATCCGCCAATCCCTTACGGGCACCATGAGTGGAAATAAAGTACTGCAGAACATTCAGCCCTTCGCGGAAGTTCGCTGTGATGGGCGTCTCGATGATAGATCCGTCAGGCTTAGCCATCAGGCCTCGCATTCCCGCCAGCTGACGAATCTGGGCAGCGCTACCTCGGGCGCCTGAATCGGCCATCATGAAGATAGAGTTCATCGACTTCTGCTTGACCTTCTTTCCCTTGGCATCCTTCACCACATCGGTGCCCAGCTCCTCCATCATCGCCTTGGCCACCTGATCGTTGGTATGGGACCAGATGTCCACCACCTTGTTATAGCGCTCGCCATTGGTGACAAGGCCGGAGTTAAACTGGTGCTCTATATCCTTCACCTCCTGTTCAGCCCGGGAAAGAATGGCCTCTTTGTCTGCAGGAATGGCCATGTCATCCACCCCGAAGGAGACCCCTGCCACAGTGGCGAACTTGAACCCGGTGTACATCAAGCGGTCCGCGAAGATCACCGCGCTCTTGAGGCCAAGTCGGCGGTAGGCGGCATTGAGGAGATTGGAGATGGCCCGTTTCGTCATATCCTGATCCACCAGCTCGAAAGGCAGTCCATCGGGAACGATATCGAACAGCAGGGCCCGGCCAACCACCGTCTCCTTCAATGTTACGTTAACAGTCTCATTCCCTTCATCATCGAGCATGACCTCGCGGATTCTGACCCGAATCCGGGCGTGAATATCCACCTCCTTGTTGGCATAGGCCCTTTGCAGCTCGTCGATATCGGCATAAAACCCACCTTCGCCCTTGACGTTCACCTGTTCCCGGCTCATGTAATAAAGCCCCAATACCACATCCTGGGAAGGGACGATGATCGGCTCGCCGTTAGCCGGTGACAACACATTGTTGGAGGAGAGCATCAAGGTGCGCGCCTCCAGTTGCGCCTCCAGCGACAACGGAACGTGTACCGCCATCTGGTCACCGTCAAAGTCAGCGTTAAATGCGGCACATACCAGCGGATGGAGCTGAATCGCCTTACCCTCGACCAGCACTGGCTCAAAGGCCTGGATGCCCAACCGGTGCAGAGTGGGCGCGCGGTTCAGCAATACGGGATGCTCCCGGATCACCTCTTCGAGAGCGTCCCATACCTCGGGCCCTTCACGTTCCACCATCTTTTTGGCCGCCTTGATGGCGGTGGCCAGTCCACGCATCTCCAGCTTGCTGAAGATGAACGGCTTGAACAGCTCCAATGCCATTTTCTTGGGCAGGCCGCACTGGTGCAGTTTCAGGGTAGGTCCCACCACGATCACCGAACGACCGGAGTAATCCACCCGCTTTCCCAGCAGGTTCTGGCGGAAACGCCCCTGTTTACCCTTGATCATATCAGCCAAGGATTTGAGCGGACGGCGGTTGGAACCGGTGATTACCCGACCACGACGACCGTTGTCCAGCAGCGCATCCACTGCTTCCTGTAGCATGCGCTTCTCATTACGCACGATGATGTCGGGAGCATTCAGCTCCAGCAGCCGCTTCAGACGATTATTGCGGTTGATCACCCGGCGATAGAGGTCATTCAGATCAGAGGTAGCAAAACGCCCGCCCTCCAAGGGCACCAGTGGGCGCAGTTCGGGTGGAAGTACCGGGAGGATGTTGAGCACCATCCACTCGGGACGGTTTCCGGAGTCGATGAATGCCTCCACCAGTTTCAGCCGCTTGGTCAGCTTCTTCAGCGAGGTTTCAGAGTTGGTCGCAGCGATCTCCTCACGCAATTTGCTTGCTTCCGAGTGAAGATCCAGGCGGCTCAGCAATTCCTGAATCGCTTCGGCGCCCATTCGCGCATCAAACTCGTCCCCGAACTCCTCGATGGTATCCAAGTACTGTTCATCATTGAGCAGCTGCCCTCGCTCCAACTGGGTCATGCCGGGATCGATCACCACGAAGGCCTCGAAGTAAAGCACCCGCTCAATGTCGCGCAAGGTCATGTCCAGCAGAAGCCCCATGCGGGATGGCAGCGACTTCAGGAACCAGATGTGCGCCACCGGGCTTGCCAGCTCGATATGCCCCATCCGATCCCGACGCACCTTGGACTGGGTGACCTCCACGCCACACTTTTCGCAGATGACGCCACGATGCTTGAGTCGCTTGTACTTTCCGCACAGACACTCAAAGTCCTTTACCGGACCGAAGATCTTGGCGCAGAAGAGACCGTCCCGCTCCGGCTTGAAGGTGCGGTAGTTAATGGTTTCCGGCTTCTTTACCTCGCCATAGGACCAAGAACGAATCTTGTCAGGAGAGGCCAAACCAATCCGGATTGCGTCGAAATCATCGACATGTTTCTGCTGCTTCAGAAGATTCAATAAGTCTCTCAAAGTCTTACCCTCTATCTATACGCCTCGCCCGGAAGGCTTTTCCCTTTCAGGCTGGATGGTATCGGGATTCAGCCCTCAGTCCAGCTGCTCCAACTCGATGTCGATGCCCAGGGCGCGTATCTCCTTGAGCAGGACATTGAATGACTCTGGCATGCCGGCCTCCATGTGATGATCGCCATCCACGATGTTCTTGTACATCTTGGTGCGCCCCGCCACGTCGTCGGACTTCACGGTCAACATCTCCTGCAGCGTGTAGGCAGCACCATAAGCCTCCAAAGCCCACACCTCCATTTCACCGAAACGCTGTCCGCCGAACTGCGCCTTGCCACCCAGCGGTTGCTGGGTTACCAGGCTGTAGGGGCCAGTGGAGCGAGCGTGCATCTTGTCATCTACCAGGTGGTTCAGCTTGAGGATGTACATATAGCCGACGGTCACTGGCCGATCAAAAGGCTCTCCGGTCCGGCCGTCATAGAGTGTGGTCTGGCCGGACTCCGGCAGACCCGCCAGTTTCAGCAGCTCTTTGATCTCGTTCTCTGACGCACCGTCGAATACCGGCGTCGCTACGGGAACCCCATCCTTGAGATTGGTGGCCAGTTCCTTGAGCTCATCATCCGACAGGCTATCGAGATCCTCTTTCTTGCCACTGGTGTTGTACACCTTGTCGAGAAACTTGCGCAATTCCGATATCTTGGCCTGCTCCTCGAGCATCTTGCCAATCTTCAGACCCACACCCTTGGCGGCCCATCCCAGATGGGTCTCCAAGACCTGTCCCACATTCATTCGAGAAGGAACGCCCAAGGGATTGAGGACGATATCCACCGGTGTACCATCCTCCAGGTGGGGCATGTCCTCCACTGGCACGATGGAGGATATGACGCCCTTATTACCGTGGCGTCCAGCCATCTTGTCGCCCGGCTGAATGCGACGCTTCACGGCCAGATAGACCTTCACCATCTTCAGCACGCCCGGGGCAAGATCGTCCCCCTGCGCCAGCTTGGTCTTCTTCTCCTCAAACTTCTCGTCCAGTTCTTTGCGTAACTGTTGCAGCTGCTCCGCAATCAGTTCGAGCTGATCGTTGGCCATATCATCCTTGAGGCGAATCTCAAACCACTTATCCCGCGGAAGCTCTGCCAGATACTCCTCAGTAATAATGTCGCCGCTCTTCAGCTTGGCAGGGCCACCCGCCGCCTCCTGATCCAGCAACATCTTCTCCACACGCGCATAGGTGTCGTCCTCGACGATACGCAGCTGATCCTTCAGATCCTTGCGGAACCGATCCAGCTCGGCCTCCTCAATGGCCTTTGCCCGCTCGTCTTTCTCGACACCATCACGGGTAAATACCTGGACATCGATTACCGTACCGTTCATGCCAGCCGGTACCCGCAATGAGGTGTCCTTTACATCCGAGGCCTTTTCACCGAAGATGGCCCGCAGCAGTTTCTCTTCCGGAGTCAGCTGAGTCTCGCTCTTCGGGGTCACCTTGCCCACCAGGATGTCTCCAGGCTTGACTTCAGCTCCAACATACACGATGCCAGACTCATCCAGCTTGGAGAGCACGCTTTCACCCACATTGGGGATATCGCTGGTCACCTCTTCGGCACCCAACTTGGTATCCCGGGCCACACAGGTCAACTCTTCGATATGGATGGAGGTAAAGCGATCCTCCTGCACCAGCCGCTCGGAGAGCAGGATGGAGTCCTCAAAGTTGTAGCCATTCCACGGCATGAAAGCCACCAGCAGATTCTGCCCCAGGGCAAGCTCCCCCATGTCGGTGCTCGGCCCATCCGCCAGCACATCCCCGCGCGCCACCTTGTCGCCAGGCTTCACCAGCGGCCGTTGGTTGATACAGGTATTCTGGTTGGAGCGGGTATACTTGGTAAGATTGTAGATATCCACCCCCGGCTCACCTGGAACGGTCTCGTCATCGTTCACACGCACCACGATACGTCCGGCATCAACCGAATTGATCACACCGCCACGCTGGGCAACCACGGTCACCCCGGAGTCGATAGCCACCACCCGTTCCATACCGGTCCCTACCAGCGGTTTGTCAGCACGTAAGGTTGGCACCGCCTGACGCTGCATGTTGGACCCCATCAGGGCGCGGTTGGCATCATCATGCTCCAGAAACGGGATCAGGGAAGCAGCCACCGAAACGATCTGCTTCGGCGAGACATCCATATACTGCACCTTGTCCGGCGTCGTGGTAGTAAACTCGTTCTGGTAACGGCAAGTCACCAGTTCATCTACCAACCGGTTTTCTTCATCCAAGGTGGCGTTCGCCTGGGCGATGATATATTCGCTTTCATCGATGGCAGAGAGGTAATCGATCTCATCGGTCACCTTGCCATCCACCACCTTCCGGTAAGGGGTCTCCAAAAAGCCATACTCGTTGGTACGCGCATAGACCGCCAGAGAATTGATCAGACCAATGTTGGGACCTTCCGGTGTCTCAATGGGACACACCCGACCGTAGTGGGTGGTATGAACATCGCGTACCTCGAACCCAGCACGTTCTCTGGTCAAGCCACCCGGCCCCAGCGCGGAAATACGCCGCTTGTGGGTCACCTCGGAGAGGGGATTGTTCTGATCCATGAACTGCGAAAGCTGGCTGGAGCCGAAAAACTCCTTCACCGCTGCAGAAACGGGTTTGGCATTGATCAACGACTGCGGCACCAACTCTTCGGATTCGGCGACGCTGAGACGTTCCTTAACCGCCCGCTCGACCCTGACCAGCCCCACCCGGAACTGATTCTCAGCCATTTCACCCACCGAGCGGATACGGCGATTGCCCAAGTGGTCAATGTCGTCCACAACCCCGTTACCGTTGCGGATATCGATCAGGGTTTTCATCACCGCAATGATATCCTCGTTGGTCAGGGTACCCGGCCCTGTGATCTCTTCCCGCCCAACCCGGCGGTTGAACTTCATCCGTCCCACTGGTGAAAGATCGTAGCGCTCTTCAGTAAAAAAGAGATTCTGGAACAGATTCTCTGCTGACTCCTTGGTGGGCGGCTCACCGGGGCGCATCACCCGGTAGATCTCCACCTGCGCCTCCAGCTGGCTGGTGCTCTGGTCGATGCGCAGGGTCTCGGAAATATAGGGGCCCCGATCCAGATCATTGGTATAGATGGTCTCGAAGCGCTTGATCCCTGCCTTGACCAGATTGCCCAACAGCTCGTTGGTGATCTCGTCATTGGCGTTGGCGATGATCTCGCCGCTCTCCTTGTCGACGATAGTCTTTGCCAATGCCTTGCCAATCAAGAACTCAGCGGGCACCTTCAGCGTCTTCACCCCTGCCTTCTCCAGCTCCCGGATGTGACGTGCGGTCACCCGCCGCCCTGCCTCCACCAGCACTTTGTCGCCGATACTAATATCGAAATCCAGCATCTCACCACGCAGGCGCTGTGGTACCAGCTTGAGACTGAACCCGTCCTTATCGATCTGGAACTCTTCTCGTTCGAAGAACATATCCAGTATCTCCTCGACGCTATATCCCAGCGCACGCAGCAGTACCGTGGCCGGCAATTTGCGACGCCTGTCGATACGCACATAGAGGATATCCTTGGGATCGAATTCGAAATCCAGCCAGGAACCGCGATAGGGAATCACCCGAGCGCTAAACAACAGCTTGCCGGAGGAGTGGGTCTTCCCCTTGTCGTGCTCAAAGAAGACACCGGGGGAACGATGCAGCTGGGAGACAATGACTCGCTCTGTGCCATTGATAACGAAGGTGCCATTGTCGGTCATCAGCGGGATCTCTCCCAGATAGACCTCCTGCTCCTTGATATCTTTGACCGTCTTGTACTTGGACTCCTTGTCATAGATCACCAGGCGCAGCTTGACCCGCAATGGTGCCGCATAGGTAGTTCCACGAAGCTGGCACTCTTTAACATCAAACATCGGCGTGCCCAGCCGATAATTCACATATTCCAAGGCAGCATTGCCGGAATAACTGACGATTGGGAAAATGGAATTGAAGGCGGCCTGCAACCCTTGATCGGCACGCTTGTCTGCAGGAACGTCCTGTTGCAGGAACTTGCGATAGGAGTCAATCTGGATAGCCAGCAAATAGGGTACATCCAGAACACTGCGCCGCTTCCCGAAATCTTTACGGATGCGTTTTTTCTCGGTGAAAGAGTAGGCCATCACTAATCCTCAGCTTGTCAATCGTCATCTGCTGTGGCAGTCGAGGCAGGACCGCCACCAACAGGAAAAGGCCGGTGACTTCAGGTCACCAGCCCGGAAATACCAAAGGGGCCATCCTTGGCCTTTTGAGAAGGGATACCTCACTGTACCCCTTTGTTCTGCATAACAGATATTTCAGATGGAAAGTTCCTGAACTCCTATTTGAGCTCGACGGTAGCACCCGCCTCTTCCAGCTCTTTCTTGATCTGCTCGGCTTCCTCCTTGCTGACCCCTTCCTTAACAGTGGAAGGAACACCTTCAACCATCTCCTTAGACTCCTTCAGGCCCAGACCGGTAACCCCACGGATAGCCTTGATCACCTTGACCTTGTTGTCCCCGAAACTGGTCATGACGACATCAAACTCATCCTTTTCGGCAGCCGGTGCAGCCTCACCACCTGCAGCCCCAGCAGCCGGAACCGCGGCCACCGCTGCAGCGGCAGAGACGCCGAACTTCTCTTCCATCGCCTCAATCAAGTCAACCACCTCCATCACGGTCATGTTGGAAATGGTCTCCAGAATATCCTCTTTTGAAACAGCCATGATTCTCAATTACTCCTCGTTCAATCAGGTTTATCCCCGCCTCAAGACAGCGAGCAAACACTTATTACCAAAAACTATCGTCACGCAGCCTCGGACTGCTTCTTGTCGCGAACAGCAGCAACGGTACGGACCAGTTTCGCATGCGGCTCTGCCAGCGTACGGACCAACTTGCCGATGGGAGCCTTCATCACCGACATGAGCATGCTGATTGCCTGTTCCTTGGTGGGCATCTTGGCCAGCCGATCGATCTCACCGGCCTCCAGCAGTTTGCCGCCAACGGATACCACTTTAACGGTCAGCTTACCGTTCTCCTTGGCAAAGTCGGAAACGATGCGCGCTGCGGCACCGGGGTCCTCCTGGGAGAACGCCAGCACCAGCGGCCCCACCAGGGCTTCTGCCATGCACTCAAACTCCGTACCATTCACAGCACGACGCGCCAGTGTATTCTTGACCACCCGCACATAGACGCCCGCTTCCCGCGCCTTTGCACGGAACTCGGTCATCTCGGCGGCGGTTAATCCCTTGTATTCTGCAGCAATAGCAGACAAGGCACTGGACGCAACCTCGGCGACTTCAGAGACGATAGCCTTCTTATCTTCAAGATTCAAAGGCATACAATTGTCACCTCTTGATAGACGGATATCTTTTCTCCGTCACATTGCCCTTCAACCAAGAGATGTAGAACCCGGCATAAACCACCGATAACCACATCTCCCCCACGGTGTCCGTCGTCGGGATAAACCTGTCTCCGGTTCACCGTCTGCGCAGGCGGGAGACCTCTCCCCATTAAGCATTTCAGCAAGATGCACCTGCGGTCTTTGACGTCTGCTGAAAGGAATCCTGCCAGCAGAACCAAAGCTCTCCCGCTGACCTCAAGGTCAGGCCAGCGACGCTGCGTCGACCACGATCCCTGCACCCATGGTGGAAGAGACCGTGACCTTTTTCACATACTGTCCTTTGGAGGATGCCGGCTTGGCCTTCTTCAGATCTGCCAGCAACGCTTCCAGATTTTCCTTCAATGCATCCACCTCAAAATCGATCTTGCCAATGGAACAATGGATAATACCGCTCTTGTCAGTCCGATAACGTACCTGTCCCGACTTGGCATTCTTTACCGCCGCGGCAACATCGGTGGTCACCGTTCCCACCTTGGGATTGGGCATCAGCCCACGGGGACCCAAAATCTGCCCCAACTGACCTACTACACGCATGGCATCTGGTGTAGCAATTACCACATCAAAATCGAGATTGCCCTTTTTGATGGAGTCGGCCAGATCCTCCATGCCTACTACATCAGCCCCGGCCTCCTCGGCTGCCTTAGCATTGGCTCCCTGGGCAAATACGGCGACCCGCACCGTTTTACCGGTCCCGTTGGGAAGCACCGTGGAGCCCCGAACCACCTGATCCGATTTGCGGGGATCCACACCGAGATTCACCGCCACGTCCACCGATTCCACGAATTTCGCCCGGGGCAGTTCCTTAAGAAGCTGCAGTGCCTCTTCCACTGCGTACTGTTTGCCTGCCTCCACTTTTTCCTGGATCAATTTCTTGCGCTTGCTCAGCTTCGCCATATTAGACCCCCTCCGTCTCCAATCCCATGCTCCGTGCGGTGCCTGCAATGGTACGCACCGCTGCATCCAGATCGGCCGCTGTAAGGTCAGGCTCCTTGGTCTTGGCAATCTCCTCCAACTGCTCCCGGGTTACCTTGCCCACCTTGTCACGGTTAGGCACGCCAGAGCCCTTGGGTACACCAGCAGCCTTTTTCAGCAACACCGAAGCAGGTGGGGTCTTGGTAACGAAGGTAAAACTGCGGTCGTTGTATACGGTAATCACCACTGGAATGGGCAACCCCTGTTCCATTTTCTGGGTCTGCGCATTGAACGCCTTGCAGAACTCCATGATGTTCACACCGTGCTGTCCCAATGCAGGACCAACCGGTGGACTGGGGTTAGCCTGTCCCGCCGGGACCTGCAGCTTGATATAGGCCTCTATCTTCTTTGCCATTATCTACTCCTTAGGTGGGTACAAACGCCTTGCGGCTCCCCTCGAACTACTCAACCTTTCTCAACCTGGCTGAACTCCAGGTCCACGGGGGTCGAACGCCCGAAAATCAGTACCGAAACACGCATTCGGCTCTTTTCATAATCCACTTCTTCAACCACTCCGTTGAAGTCGTTGAAGGGACCGTCACAGATCCGCACCACTTCGCCCGGCTCAAACAGTACTTTTGGCCGAGGCTTCTCTGCCCCTTCCTGGATGCGATTAAGGATCGCCTCTGCCTCCTTGTCACTGATGGGTGCAGGACGGTCTGAAGTTCCCCCAATGAAACCCATTACCTTGGGCACATCCTTCACCAAGTGCCAGGTATCATCATTCATTTCCATCTGTACCAGCACATAACCAGGGAAAAACTTTCGTTCACTCTTACGCTTCTGCCCTTCCCGCATTTCCACCAGCTCTTCGGTGGGGACCAGAATCTCCCCAAATTTGTCCTCCATACCAAAGCGTTTAATCCGCTCCTTGAGAGAACGCATCACCTGGTTTTCAAAGCCGGAATAGGCGTGAACTACATACCAGCGCTTTGCCACGGTATCAGCCTCCCTGGCCGGTCAGCAACTGGACCGCCCATAACAAAAACATATCCAGCAACCACAATAAGATTCCCACTATGATTACCATCAGGATCACGATAAGCGTGGTCTGGGTCGTTTCCTTGCGCGTAGGCCAAACCACTTTGCGGATCTCTAGCATGCTGCCACGCAAGAAGTCCCGGGCATTCCGCCCAGCCTCCGTCTGCAAAGCAACAACCGCTGCCAGGCCACCTGCTGCCAGAAGACCGAGAACGCGATACAACAGGGGATGCTCGTCCAACAGATAGAATCCAACAATGGCCGCCAGCAGTATAATTACCGCCAGGGACAATTTGATTTTGTCTGCCATAATAAGTCGTCGAGTTTCCCTGTAAAAATGGCAGGCCAGGAGGGAATCGAACCCCCAACCTGCGGTTTTGGAGACCGCTGCTCTGCCAATTGAGCTACTGGCCTGTAAAAAAAACGGTGATAAAAATGAGCGAAAGAGCGCGAGACGGACATGCCATCTCACGCTCCTTGCATCAACGTACCGCTGTCGCTATTACTCAATAATCTTGGAAACGACCCCGGCACCGACGGTGCGGCCGCCCTCTCGGATGGCAAAGCGCAAACCCTCCTCCATCGCAATCGGCGCAATCAGCGAAACCGTCATGTTTACATTGTCTCCAGGCATCACCAT
>CAZKYF010000017.1:0-89898 GCA_964557025.1 uncultured Chromatiales bacterium
ATGGTGATGCCTGGAGACAATGTAAACATGACGGTTTCGCTGATTGCGCCGATTGCGATGGAGGAGGGTTTGCGCTTTGCCATCCGAGAGGGCGGCCGCACCGTCGGTGCCGGGGTCGTTTCCAAGATTATTGAGTAATAGAACATGGCTACCACTAACCAGAGAA
The DNA here is from genome assembly GCA_964557025.1 of uncultured Chromatiales bacterium. GTDB lineage: Bacteria > Pseudomonadota > Gammaproteobacteria > Thiohalospirales > Thiohalospiraceae > DRMK01. The sequence continues at coordinate 167 of CAZKYF010000017.1, forward strand.
TTCGCATCCGTCTCAAGGCATTTGATCATCGGTTGATCGACCAGTCAGCAAGCGAGATCGTGGAGACTGCCAAGCGCACCGGGGCGCAGGTGAGGGGCCCGATTCCGTTGCCAACAAAGATCGAGCGGTTTACGGTGCTAATCTCTCCGCATGTCAATAAAGACGCCCGGGATCAATATGAGCTGCGTACCCATAAGCGGCTGATGGACATCATCGACCCGACGGACAAAACGGTAGATGCCCTGATGAAGCTCGATTTGGCAACCGGTGTTGATGTGCAGATCAAACTGAACTGATGGATGATCAAGTCACCCCTTGCCGGCCGGGGCGAGATGTGGTGGATGCAACTAGAGGTTAAAAAAGATGAGTATTGGGGTTGTTGGACGCAAGGCGGGAATGACGCGTATCTTCAGTGAGGATGGCGTGTCGACCCCTGTGACTGTGATAGAGGTGGAGCCTAACCGTATTACCCAGGTGAAGACCCCGGAGCGTGATGGGTATCGGGCCATCCAGGTGACCACGGGTAGCCGGCGGGCCACGCGGGTCAACAAACCGGCTGCGGGCCATTTTGCGAAGGCTGGAGTTGCGGCCGGGCGTGGTTTGTGGGAGTTTCGCCTGGGCGATGATGAGGGCAAAGAGCTGGAAGCCGGGACGGAGATTAAGGTGGATATCTTTGCCGATGGACAGAAGGTGGATGTCACGGGTATTTCCATTGGTAAAGGATTTGCTGGAACTATCAAGCGCCACAACTTCCGGGGAAAAGACGCTACTCATGGCAACTCGCTTTCACACCGTACACCCGGATCCATCGGACAGAACCAGAGTCCGGGCAAGGTGTTCAAGGGTAAAAAGATGGCGGGGCACATGGGAAACCATAGGACTACGATCCAGAATCTGGAGATCGTGCGAGTGGACGCAGATCGCAACCTGCTACTTATCAAAGGGGCGGTTCCTGGTTCCAGGGGTGGTGACGTCATTATTCGGCCTGCCGTCAAGGCGCGTTCGTAGGAGATGGTGATGGAACTGAAACTTTCGTCGGCGGGAGGAGCTTCAGGCTCTATTGAAGTGGCGGATTCCGTCTTCGCACGTGATTTCAATGAATCGCTGATTCATCAAGTGGTGACCGCCTATCTGGCGGGCGCACGTGCCGGAAGCAAGGCGCAGAAAAACCGTTCTGCAGTCAGCGGAGGTGGTGCAAAACCGTGGCGTCAGAAAGGAACCGGGCGTGCTCGTGCAGGAACCATTCGTAGCCCTCTCTGGAGAGGAGGCGGTAAAACCTTTGCGGCGGTGCCACGTGATTATTCGCAAAAGGTCAACCGCAAGGCTTACCGTGCCGCTATGCGCTCCATTCTGTCCGAATTGGTACGCCAGGACCGCTTGGTGGTGGTGGAGCAGCTGTCGGTGGATGCTCCCAAGACCAAGCAACTGTTGGCTGTGCTTCAGGACCTGGGTGTCGACGATGTGCTGATCATCGCGGAAGAACTGGATGAGAACACCTATCTTGCGTCCCGTAATCTTCACAAGGTCGGATTGTGCGACGTGGAGTCAACGGACCCGGTGAGCCTGTTGGGTTATGAGAAGGTGCTGATGACGCGGGCAGCAGTGAAAAAGATTGAGGAGAGGTTGGCATGAACCGGGAACGACTGCTGAAGGTATTGCTGGCGCCTCTTGTCTCCGAAAAGGCCAGTCTGGCCACTGAAAAGTGCAACCAGGTGGTGTTCAAAGTGGCGCCGGACGCCACTAAGCCGGAGGTGAAAGCGGCGGTTGAGCAGCTGTTCGAGGTAGAGGTTCAATCTGTGAATATCTGCAATATCAAAGGGAAGGCTAAACGGTTTGGTATGCGGATGGGGCGGCGCAAGGGTATCAAGAAGGCATATGTGACCTTAAAACCCGGCCAAGATATCGGCTTCATGACCGAAGAGCTGAGCTAAAGGAACCGGATTATGGCAGTAGTCAAGGCAAAACCGACATCGGCGGGTCGCCGGTTCGTGGTCAAGGTGGTGACTCCTGAATTGCATAAGGGGAAGCCTTATGCTCCTTTGCTGGAGAAGAAGAGCAAAACAGGTGGCCGGAATAACCTGGGGCGGATCACTTGCCGCCATCAAGGAGGTGGCCATAAGCAGAAATACCGAATCATTGACTTCAAGCGAAATAAGGATGGAGTCCCTGCGGAAGTGGAGCGAATCGAGTATGATCCAAACCGCAGCGCGCATATCGCGCTGATTCGCTATGCCGATGGAGAGCGTCGCTACATCATTGCCCCAAAGGGATTGAAGGCCGGTGCTCAAGTGATTTCCGGTCAGGGTGCACCTATCAAGCCGGGCAATACGTTGCAGCTTCAGGATATTCCGGTTGGCACTACGGTACATTGCATAGAAATGCGTCCCGGAAAGGGGGCGCAGCTGGCCCGCGCAGCCGGAGCGGCAGTTCAGCTGGTCGCCCGGGAAGGGCGCTATGCCACGTTGCGCTTGCGTTCCGGGGAGATGCGTAAGGTTCCTGCAGAATGCCGAGCCACCATCGGCGAGGTTGGCAATTCGGAGCACGGACTGCGCAAGTTAGGCAAGGCCGGCGCCAAGCGCTGGCGAGGGGTACGTCCCACGGTTCGGGGTGTCGCCATGAACCCCGTCGACCATCCTCATGGCGGGGGTGAAGGTCGTACCTCCGGGGGACGTCATCCGGTTTCCCCATGGGGTACACCGACAAAAGGATATCGGACCCGCAGCAACAAGCGCACCGATTCAATGATCGTTCGTCGCCGTCACGGCAAATAGATGAAAGAGTAAGTTAGCCATGCCGCGTTCAGTAAAGAAAGGGCCATTTGTCGATTTGCATTTGGCCAAGAAAGTGGAAGAGGCCCGGGCCTCAAATAGCAAAAAGCCGATCAAGACATGGTCACGTCGGTCTATGATCTTGCCGGAGATGATTGGATTGACCATTGCTATACACAATGGCAGGGCCCATGTTCCCGTATTGATTTCCGAGAACATGGTAGGTCACAAGTTGGGGGAGTTTGCTCCGACCCGTACCTACCGTGGCCATTTGGCAGATAAGAAATCCAGATAGGGTGAGGTTCGATGGAAGCAACAGCGAAACTACGGTTTGCACGGGTCTCGCCGCAGAAGACTCGGTTGGTGGCGGACATGATTCGCGGGAAGCCGCTGGAAAGCGCCTTGCAGATCCTTTCTTTTAGCCCCAAAAAGGCCGCCGCGATAGTGAAAAAGGTTCTGGAGTCCGCTATTGCCAATGCGGAGCATAATGAAGGCGCAGACATCGACGAATTGAAGGTTTCAAGGATTTATATCGATGAGGGTCCCACCTACAAACGTATGCGCGCTCGCGCCAAGGGGCGGGGTAACCGTATTTTGAAACGCACCAGCCACATTACCGTGGTGGTATCCGACAGATAAAAGAGAGTCAGGCATGGGTCAGAAAGTACATCCAACCGGTATGCGTCTGGGAATCGTTAAGGACTGGACATCCAAATGGTACGCGGATTCCCGGAACTATCCGGAACTGCTCAACAACGATTTGCAGGTGCGTGATTTTCTGCAGAAGAAGCTTGCTAAAGCGTCGGTCAGCCGTATCCAGATTGAGCGTCCCGCGCGGAATGTGAGGATCACGATCCATACGGCACGTCCTGGTATCGTCATCGGCAAGAAAGGTGAGGACATCGAAAAGTTGCGCATGGAAGTGGCGAAGATGGTGGGCAGTCCGGTGCACATCAATATTGAAGAGATTCGCAAGCCGGAACTGGATGCTACGCTGGTTGCGCAGGGCATTGCCCAGCAGCTGGAGAAGCGCATCATGTTTCGTCGCGCCATGAAACGGGCAGTTGGGAATTCCATGAGGCTCGGGGCTCAAGGTGTGCGGATTAATGTGGCAGGTCGATTGAACGGTGCCGAGATTGCCCGCAGCGAATGGTACCGTGAGGGAAGAGTGCCACTGCATACCCTGCGAGCGGATATCGACTATGGTGTTGCCACGGCTTATACCACCTACGGGGTTATCGGGATCAAGGTCTGGATATTCAAGGGGGAGGTGCTTGACCCTGCTGAGCTGACTGCAGCTGCCCCCGAGAAGAAAACGGCGACAGCCGCCAAATAGAGGTGAGCAACGATGCTGCAGCCAAAACGGACAAAATTTCGCAAACAGCAAAAGGGTCGTAATCGCGGCCTAGCTACAACCGGGAACAAGGTAAGCTTCGGACAATATGGATTGAAGGCTACTACTCGAGGGCGGATTACTGCACGCCAAATTGAGGCGGCTCGTCGGGCCATGACTCGCCATATCAAGCGAGGCGGGAAAATCTGGATCCGTGTCTTCCCGGATAAACCGATCACCAAAAAGCCCTTGGAGGTTCGTATGGGTAAGGGCAAAGGCTCGGTTGAGTACTGGGTGTCCCAAGTTCAACCAGGCAAAATGCTATATGAGATGGAGGGGGTTTCTGAGGATATTGCGAGAGAAGCCTTCAGGCTGGCGGCGGCCAAGCTACCGGTCAAAACGGTCTTCGTAACTCGGACGGTGCTGTAAATGAAAGCAAGTGAATTGAGAGAAAAGAGTAACTCCGAGCTGAAGGAGGAAGTTCTGAGCCTTTTGCAGGAGCAATTCAATCTGCGCATGCAGAGGGCTGCGGGTCAGATGTCCAAGCCCCATCGCATGAAGCAGATTCGGCGTGATATTGCCCGTATTAAGACGATCATGAGAGAGGGTGAGGCGAGATGAGCAACCAGGAGAAGCTCACCCGTACGGTCACCGGACGGGTGGTCAGCAACAAGATGGACAAAACCATTACCGTGTTGGTCGAGCGTAAGGTGGCACACCCCCTTTACGGGAAATATATTAAGCGCTCCACCAAGCTACATGCGCACGATGAGCAAAATGTGTGCAGGGAGGGAGATATTGTCAGAATCGAGGAGTGTCGACCGCTGTCTAAGACCAAGACTTGGCGACTGGTCGAGGTAGTCAGCTCCATCGGATAGATCGCCACCGTGATTCTTGCCGGCAGCTGCCGGGGATTCACTGACATCGCGGAGCGGCAAGCTGTGTTGAACCATAAGGTTCGGGCAGTTAGCCGCTCCTTTTCGTAACGCTTCTGTTACGTTTTATTTTCCTCCCGATTTATAGCCCTATCCCCATTATATGTACGGTGGAAAAGGGTTGGGATTGAATAGTTTTTGTGCTAACATGCTCCGTCTTTTCGCGGGGTGTTTGTCCCGTTGGGGTAACGCGGGTTTCTGGAAGAGTTTAGGGTTTGGAGAACGGCCAATGATACAGATGCAAACCAACCTGGAAGTGGCTGACAACAGTGGGGCACGGCGCGTGCAGTGTATTAAGGTGCTTGGAGGTTCCAAGCGGCGCTATGCCGGTGTTGGTGACATCATCAAGGTTAGTGTCAAAGAGGCTATTCCCCGCAGCAAGGTCAAGAAGGGCGAGGTATACAAGGCGGTGGTCGTGCGCACCAAGAAGGGCGTGAGGCGGGCCGATGGTTCCTTGATTCGTTTTGATGGGAACGCAGCGGTGTTGTTGAATAACCAGAATCAGCCGATCGGCACGCGTATTTTTGGTCCCGTGACTCGGGAGTTGCGCAGCGAGAACTTCATGAAGATCGTTTCTCTGGCGCCGGAAGTGCTTTGAGGGGTATAAGCTGTCATGAGAAAGATTCGCAAAGGTGACGAGGTTGTCGTCATTGCTGGCAAGGACAAGGGTAAGCGTGGATTGGTGTTGCGTCTTGTTGGCGAGGAAAAACTGTATGTCGAGAACGTCAATGTGGCGAAAAAGCATCAGAAACCCAACCCGAACACGGGAACTCCTGGAGGCATAATAGACAAGGAAATGCCGCTCCATATTTCCAATGTGGCGTTGTTCAATCCGGCGACCGGAAAGGCAGATCGCGTAGGGTTCAAGATCCTTGATGATGGCAAAAAGATTCGGATTTTTAAATCCAACGGCGAGGCCGTGGATTCATAGGTGATGTTATGGCGAGATTGAAGCAATTCTATCGCGATACCGTAGTTGGGCAGCTGCGCGATCAGTTCCAATACAAGAGCCCCATGCAGGTTCCGCGGATCACAAAGATTACGCTTAACATGGGGCTGGGTGAAGCGGTAGCCGACAAGAAGGTTATCGAGCATGCGGTTTCGGATATGGCATTGATTTCCGGGCAGAAGCCGGTGGTTACACGGGCGCGGAAATCTATAGCTGGATTCAAGATCCGTGACGGGTGGCCTATCGGTTGCAAGGTAACACTGCGCCGCGAGCGGATGTATGAGTTTCTGGATCGGCTTATCAGCGTCGCTATCCCCCGTATTCGTGATTTTCGCGGATTGAATCCTCGTTCGTTTGATGGGCGGGGTAACTATAGTATGGGGATTCGGGAGCAGATCGTGTTTCCGGAGATCGATTATGACAAGATCGATGCGTTGCGTGGTATGGATATCACCATAACTACCACGGCGAAAACCGATGAAGAGGCGAGAGCCCTGTTGAAGGCCTTCAATTTCCCTCTGAAAGGGTAAAAGGAACGAGAGTATGGCAAAAGTCAGCATGATTAACCGGGAAAAGAAACGGGCAGCCACCGTTAGGAAATATGCTGCAAAGCGCGCTGCGCTCAAGGCGAAGATCAAGGATGTGAATCTGAGCCTGGAAGAGCGGATGGAGGCGCAGCGTCAGCTGCAGAAGTTGCCTCGTGATGCTAGCCCGGTGCGTCAGCGAAATCGCTGTCGGCTGACTGGTCGGCCCCACGGTTATTACCGTAAGTTCGGCTTGGGTCGGAACAAACTGCGCGAATCGGTGATGCGTGGTGATGTTCCGGGCGTTCGCAAGGCCAGCTGGTAACACATTTTTCAATTTGGGAGCAATTGCGGTATGGGCATGACTGATCCGATAGCAGATATGTTGACCCGGATCCGGAATGGTCTGAGTGCATCGAAGAAGGAGGTGGAATTACCATCTTCCAAGCTCAAGGTTGCAATCTGTGCCGTTCTTAAGGATGAAGGCTACATCGAAGATTTTTCTGTTCAGGATATTGATGGAAAACCGGTGTTGACCATTCGCTTGAAGTATCACCAGGGTAAACCGGTGATTGAGATGCTGAAGCGTGTAAGTCGCCCGGGGCTTCGCCAGTACAAAGGCAAGGAAGAGTTGCCTAAGGTAAGCGGTGGTCTCGGTGTGGCAATTGTCTCTACCTCTGCCGGTGTAATGACGGATCGTGCTGCCCGTCAGTCAGGTCACGGCGGTGAAGTGCTCTGTTTCGTTTTCTAAGGGGGCGTTATGGCAAAGGCATGGAAAAATCCGGTTGCTATTCCCTCTGGGATAGAGATCAGTTTGTCCGGGGATAGAATCAAGGTAAAAGGAGCCAAAGGCGCCCTTGAGCAGATGTTACATCCTTCTGTTAGCGTTTCCCAGGAGGAAGGCTCCCTGATTTTTTCGCCGAAAGATGGCGATCGCAAATCAAAGGCGATGACAGGGACCATGCGTGCGCTGATTCGGAATATGTTGGCTGGTGTGGCAAGCGGGTTTGAAAAGAGATTGCAACTGGTTGGCGTGGGGTACCGGGCACAGGCTCAAGGGCAGGTGCTCAATCTCAGCTTGGGATTCTCTCACCCCATCGATTATAAGATTCCGGAAGGGATCTCGGTTGAGACCCCGAGCCAGACCGAAGTGATAATCAAGGGAATTGACAAACAGAAGGTGGGTCAGGTGGCCGCTGAAATCCGCTCGCTTCGCCCACCGGAGCCCTATAAGGGTAAAGGCGTCCGTTATGCGGACGAGCATGTGGTTCGCAAAGAGGCCAAGAAGAAATAGCAAGTAGGCAGATACGATGGAAAAGAGACAATCCCGGATAAGGCGTGCTCGTAAGTCGAGGGCCCGGATTAAGCAGCAAGGGGTGCACCGCCTTTCAGTGCATCGTACGCCGCGGCATATTTATGCTCAGGTTATTGCGCCCGATAGTTCGGAGGTGGTGGCTGCAGCCTCTACCTTGCAGTCCGAGGTCAAAGGTAGCGTGAAGTCTACGGGGAACATTGAAGCAGCATCGGTTGTTGGTCGAATGATAGCCGAAAAGTCCAAAGCGGCCGGTGTGACCAAGGTGGCCTTTGACAGGTCCGGATTTCAGTATCATGGCCGGGTCAAGGCGCTTGCAGACGCTGCCCGCGAGAATGGGCTTGAGTTCTAGGAGTTGAATTATGGCGGGTTTTGAAAGTGCAGAAGCGGCTGACGGGCTCCAAGAGCGGTTGATCAGCGTCAATCGTGTGGCCAAGGTGGTGAAAGGTGGACGGATCTTTAGCTTTACCGCGCTGACCGTGGTTGGAGATGGTGCTGGTAAGGTGGGTTTCGGATATGGTAAGGCTCGGGAGGTTCCTGCAGCCATCGCGAAAGCGATGGAGTCGGCGCGTAAGAACATGCAGACTGTCCCACTGGTTGACGGAACCTTGCAGTATCCTATAACGGCAACCCACGGGGCTGCAAAGGTGTTTATGCAACCGGCATCGGAAGGTACCGGGGTTATTGCCGGGGGTGCGATGCGTGCGGTATTTGATGTGGTTGGGGTGCGTAACGTGCTGGCTAAATGTATTGGCAGTAATAATCCCATCAATGTGGTGCGGGCCACGATGAAAGGGTTGGCGGCCATGCAGGCGCCAGAGTTGATCGCGGCTAAGCGGGGAAAGACCGTAAAAGAGATTTTGGGGTAAGTCATGGCGGCTAAGAATAGGATCAAGGTAACCCTGGTTCGCAGCCCGATTCATCGGACGGCATCTCATAAGGCCTGTGTGACCGGGCTGGGGTTGCGCCGTATGCATCATACCGTGGAAGTTGAGGATACCGCCGCAGTGCGAGGGATGATCAACAAGATCTCCTATCTGCTGAAGGTGGAGGAGAATTAAAGATGCGATTAAACACCCTCAAGCCTGCTCCAGGTTCTCGTCCCAGTCGCAAGAGGGTTGGGAGAGGTATTGGCTCGACATTAGGGAAAACCTGTGGCCGTGGCCACAAGGGGCTGAAGTCTCGTTCTGGGGGCAGGGTGAAGCCTGGCTTTGAAGGTGGGCAGATGCCGCTGCAGAGGCGTTTGCCGAAGATTGGTTTCAAATCCCGCAAGGGGTTGGTTACCGCGGAGGTGCGCCTGGACGAGCTGGCCAAGGTAAAAGAGGATGCTATTGATCTCCAGGCCCTCAAAGGGGCAGGAATCCTGGGGCAGAAAATCAAGTTCGCCAAGGTGATTTTGTCCGGGAGCATTGATCGGCCCGTTACCGTTCGAGGTTTGGGCGTGACCAAGGGCGCCAAAGCTGCTATTGAAGCAGCAGGTGGTAAGGTAGAACTGTAACACCAACAACAGGAGAGGCAGCGGAGGTGTCCAGACCCACGGCAGCGATGGCAGGAGCCCTGAGTGGTGGCAAGCTGGTCGAACTGAAGCAGCGGCTGCTGTTTGTGCTGGGTGCGCTGATCGTTTACCGGATCGGTGCCCACATTCCTGTACCGGGCATCGATCCTGTTGCCTTGGCGGCGATGTTTGAACAGCAGCGGGGTACCATCCTCGACATGTTTAACATGTTTTCCGGGGGTGCGCTGGAGAGGCTGACCGTTTTTGCCCTCGGGATCATGCCTTACATCTCCGCATCGATTATCATCCAGCTGCTTACCAAGGTCTCTCCTAAACTTGAACAGCTCAGTAAGGAAGGAGCAGCCGGGAAGCGCAAGATCAGTCAATATACCCGCTATTTTACGTTGGTACTGGCCACTTTTCAGTCCATAGGGGTGGCTATTGCTCTCGAAGCGCAGAGCGCTGGCGGGATCCCAGTGGTAATCGAGCCGGGGATTGCGTTTCGCATGATTGCCGCGCTCACCCTGGTTACCGGCACCATGTTCCTCATGTGGTTGGGGGAGCAGATCACCGAGCGAGGGATCGGTAACGGTATTTCCCTGATCATATTTGCCGGTATTATTTCCGGCTTGCCTTCGGCAATTGGGGGAACTCTCGAGTTGGGCCGTACAGGGGAGTTGAGTGCGTTCTTTATTATCTTGCTGTTTGCGCTGGCATTGGCGGTCACCGCTTTTGTGGTATTCGTGGAGCGGGGTCAGCGCCGGATTACCGTGAACTATGCCAAACGGCAACAGGGCAGGCGGATTCTTGCGGCACAGAGTACCCATCTGCCATTGAAGGTGAACATGGCCGGGGTAATCCCCCCTATTTTTGCTTCCAGTATTATCCTTTTCCCGGCAACGCTGGGGGGGTGGTTCGGAAGCAGTGAGGGGATGCGTTGGTTGCAGGATTTGTCTACTACGTTGTCACCGGGACAGCCTTTGTATGTGTTGCTTTATGCGTTGGCGATCCTGTTCTTTACGTTCTTTTACACTGCTCTGATGTTCAATCCCAAGGAGACGGCGGATAATCTGAAACGCTCCGGGGCATTTGTCCCAGGTATCCGTCCAGGGGAGCAGACTGCGAAATATATTGATAAGGTGCTGTCCCGTTTGACGCTGGCTGGCGCTATCTATCTCACAGCTGTCTGCCTGCTCCCTGAATTCCTGATAGTTTATTGGAATGTTCCTTTCTACTTTGGAGGAACATCGCTATTGATCATCGTGGTCGTAGTAATGGACTTCATGGCCCAGGTCCAAGCTCATCTGATGTCTCATCAGTATGAGGGGTTGATGAAGAAAACCAGCCTGAGACCCCAGGGTCGAAGGGGAGGGTCAGGCAAAAAGTGATTGGAGATTTCTGATGAAAGTGCGCGCGTCCGTTAAAAAGATTTGTCGTAACTGCAAGATCGTTCGTCGAAAAGGTGTCGTGAGGGTTATCTGTACCGACGGGCGGCATAAGCAACGCCAGGGATAAGCGAAGAATGGATTGCCCATGCGCTTGCTTGCCATGGGAAACATTGGTGGGTATAATTGACCGTTTTCGCGGCACCTTCCGCGAGCTTGAGAAGTGTAGGAGTTAGCCTGTATGGCCCGTATTGCTGGTGTTAACATCCCCGTACAAAAACATGTCGTAATCGCGTTGACCTCGATTTACGGTATCGGGCGCACCCGTGCAAAGCAGATTTGCGAAGAGGCGGGGGTGAAAACTGATAGCAAGGTCAAGGAGCTTACCGAGGAGCAGCTTGATGCACTTCGCAGCGCGGTGAGCAAGTTTACCGTGGAAGGCGACCTTCGCCGTGAGGTGTCAATGAATATAAAACGTCTGATGGACCTTGGCGTCTATCGGGGGTTGCGTCATCGCAGGGGGTTGCCCGTTCGCGGCCAGCGCACCCGCACCAACGCACGCACGCGGAAAGGGCCCCGTAAGCCGATCCGTAAATAGGAATATCTGGGTATTAGAGAATGGCAAAAGCAAAAGCAAAATCCGGATCGCGTTCACGCAAGCGCATCCAGAAGAATGTAGTGGATGGGGTGGCACATATTCACGCCTCTTTTAATAATACTATCGTAACCATTACGGATCGCCAGGGTAATACGTTGTGCTGGGCGACTGCTGGAGGGTCTGGGTTTCGGGGTTCTCGTAAAAGCACACCGTTCGCTGCACAGGTTGCTGCGGAAAAGGCGGGTACCCAGGCGCAGGAATTTGGTATGAAGAATATCGAGGTGCTGGTAAAGGGACCGGGGCCAGGCCGCGAGTCTGCGGTAAGGGCGTTGAACAATGTTGGACTTAAGGTTACCAACATTGAGGATGTCACACCGATTCCACACAATGGTTGCCGTCCGCCCAAGCGGCGTCGCGTCTAACCCTGGAGATTTGTCATGGCAAGGTATATTGGACCCAAATGTCGCCAATGTCGTCGGGAAGGAGGGAAGCTTTTTCTCAAAGGGGAGAAGTGTTTTTCCAGCCGATGCCCCATTGAAGAGCGTGGATTTCCTCCCGGTCAACACGGGCAGCGTCGGACAAGATTGAGTGACTATGCATTGCAGCTCCGTGAGAAACAGAAGATCCGCCGTATCTACGGGGTCCTGGAGAAACAGTTCCGTATTTACTATAAGAAAGCAGATCGTCTGAAGGGCTCCACCGGCGACAACTTGCTCCAATTGCTGGAATCCCGATTGGACAACGTCGTGTATCGCATGGGCTTTGCCGCTTCCCGTTCCGAGGCTAGGCAGCTGGTGCGGCATAATGGGATTACGCTGAACGGGCGCAAGATGAATATTCCTTCTCATCAGGTCAAGCCCGGGGATGTGATCGCTGTTGCGGAGAAGGCGAAAAATCAGCTGCGTATTCAGGCGGCGCTGGAGATGCAGGAGCAGCGGGGCTTTGATGAGTGGTTGGAGGTTGATGTTAAGCGTAAGGAGGGGGTCTTTAAGGCACTTCCAGAGCGAAGCGAACTGCCCTCGGATCTCAAGGAACACCTGGTCGTCGAGCTTTACTCGAAATAATTGTCTGTCAGCTGGTTTGGGACAGGGTTGAACGGAACACGATCGAACTTAGAAAGAGGTTTTCATGCAGGGCGCAACAAGTGAATTTCTAAAGCCTAGGCTGGTCGAGGTAAGGAAGCTCAATGAGCAGCATGCGCAGATTACGCTCGAACCGCTGGAAAGAGGGTTTGGGCACACGCTAGGCAATGCCTTGCGGCGCATTTTACTCTCATCTATGCCAGGTGCCGCGATTGTCGAAGCAGAGATTGAGGGTGTCCTTCATGAGTACACCACAGCGGAGGGGGTTCAGGAGGACGTCATTGATATCTTGTTGAACCTCAAAGGGGTTGCGTTGCGGATGAATAACCGTGATAGCGCCACTCTGACCCTCAGCAAAAAAGGCCCAGGCGTTGTCACGGCGGGAGATATTCAGCTGGATCACGATATCGAGGTTATCAATCCAGATCACGTGATTGCCCATCTGGGCAAGTCCGGAGAGCTGAACATCACCTTGTGGGTGGAAGCTGGCAGGGGTTATCGGCCGGCCAACCAGCGGCTCTTTGACCAGGAGGGGGATCGTCCTATTGGAAGGCTCAAGCTGGACGCGAGCTTTAGCCCCGTCAGGCGGGTTTCCTATACCGTAGACAGTGCCCGTGTTGAGCAACGCACAGATCTGGACAAGCTGATTATCAACCTGGAGACCAATGGTGCCATTGATCCGGAAAACGCTATCCGTTGCGCAGCAACCATTCTTCAGGATCAGCTTTCATCCTTTGTGGAGCTGGAAGGCAAAGGGGATGAAAAGAAAGAGGAACAGGAGAGGGAATTCGATCCCATGCTGCTGCGCCCGGTGGATGACCTTGAGCTAACTGTACGCTCCGCCAACTGCCTGAAAGCCGAGCAGATTTACTATATTGGCGATTTGATCCAGCGGACTGAGGTGGAGTTGATGAAGACTCCCAATCTGGGCAAAAAATCCCTCACGGAAATCAAGGATGTGCTGGCTTCGCGAGGTCTGTCGCTGGGTATGAAGCTGGAAAACTGGCCGCCGCCGAATCTTGGGGAGAAGGGGTCGGAGAAGTCGACCGCGTGAGCAGAGAAAAGCGGGTGTGTCCCTTTATAGAATTGATAGGTAATTAGCTATGCGTCATCGCAAAAGCGGGCGGAAACTGAACCGCAACAGTAGTCATCGGCAAGCCATGTTTCGGAACATGGCATCATCCCTGTTTCGCCATGAGTTGATTCGTACCACATTGCCGAAGGCGAAGGAACTCAGACGGGTGGCGGAGCCATTGATTACCTTGGCCAAAGAGGATTCCGTGGCTAATCGTCGATTGGCATTTGCCCGTATACGGGACAGGGAGATGGTTACCAAGCTGTTTGAGGAGCTTGGCCCCCGCTACCAGTCCCGTCCGGGGGGCTACCTGAGGATTCTCAAATGCGGGTTTCGACCCGGTGACAATGCGCCGATGGCCTATGTAGAACTGGTAGATAGGCCGATTCCGGTTGAAGAGGAGAGCAGTGCCACCAGCGACGCGGCGGCGGCAGCTGAGGCATAGAGTCTTTCTTCTGCTAGGGTGTCAAAAACGCCGGGTTATCCCCGGCGTTTTTGCGTTCGGTCCCGAATGGCGGTTCCTCAGGCTGTCTAATTAAATCTGCTCCCCTGCTGTTGTGTATTTGTACTGTCTGCTACCGGGATATCTTGGAACAGGGCAGGTGGAGGGTAGCGACACCGGCCCAACTATCCCTGCAGCCCTTGACGATTGGCATTTGGAAAGAAGACGGCTAGGTTGTGTGATCATTAAACCCAACGCGAGATTTGCTCCATCGGCTGTCGGGTTTTTGGGCGTCCCTCTTTGACGCGATAACCAAAAGCGACCATGCATGAGATGCCGAATTTATCGGTTTCTACTTCAAAATGCTCCTGCAGTACGGATTCTATCTTCTCTTGATCGAACCCCTCAATGGGGCATGAATCCACACCCAACATCGCGGCTGAAGTCATCATGTTTCCGAGAGCGATATAGGTCTGTTTGCAGGCCCAGTCGAACATTGCCCTGTCGTTCTCCAGGAGCTTGAAGTCGTTCTGCTGGAAGTTGCGGTAAACCTCCCGTTTTTTCTCCATGGCGGCTTCTGGTAAGTTCATGATGTCCTGCATCATATAGGTGATATAGGCGCTGTCATATTTCATGAAATAACGCCTGCGAGCCAAGATGACCACCAAGTGGCTGGCGGTAGGGATCTGTTTTTGCCCACCCCAAGTAAACTCTCGCAGTTTGTCCCGTAGGGCCGGTTTTTGCACGATAAGATAAAACCAAGGTTCGAAGCCGAATGAACTGGGAGAGAGCCGGCCGGTTTCGAGAATGGTTTCAAATGTCTCTGTTGGGATCTTTTTCTCCGGATCGAACTCTTTGCATGCATGACGAAAGTAGTAACTATCGATGATTTGGCTTGATGAAATTGCCATCTTTAAGGACGCCTCCTTTCATTGAACCAACAAACTAGAGTATAGACAGTTTCTGGAAGGATTGTCTGAAGGCGAAATATGGTACGTCTCTTGCTGATTAAGTTCAAAGAGACCTTTAAAGAAGCCGGATTAGGAGGAGTGGCGGCCCATGAGTTTACCGATATCGCTGTCAAAGCCCTTGGATCCCCCTTTGGAGACATCTGCCCTGGACACGGAGGATACCACGAAAAGGGCGCTCTCTCAGGGAGAGGAAAGCCAAAAGGGAGAGCCGTTTGTTGAGATATTGGCTGCTGTTCTGACTGGGGAAGAGCGGACACCGATTGGCCAAGCGGTATCGAACCTATCCATTGAGGGTTTGCCGGTTGCCGAGCAGGACGGCAACCCATTGCCGGCAGGAACCGCTTTGACACCCCAGTTCCTGTCATTATGGGCTGAACACGTTTCAGGAGTGGGGGCTGCGGAGCCGGCTTTGCTTCAGCGTCCACTAATGACCAATCCGATGGTATCGCAGGTTTATGGTGTCTCCACGACACCAGTTCGGGGGGAGGGTGCACCAGTGTATCAATCGCCGGTTGTTCCTCCTATTCCTATTAATATGGAAGGGCAATCTGTACCTGTTTTACAGGGAAAAGCTCGTTTGTTGGAGCCAGAATTTGCTCTAAAAGAGCCTTTAACCATCGGGGAAGTTCCTTTAACTTCGACTTTGACAGTGACTACGTCACCGACTCCGCCTTCTTCCGGCTTTGGGACCACACATCCTTCCGTTGCGACAACTATCCCCACGTTTTCGCTTTCCCACTCTCCGGGTTCCCCTCAGTGGCAGAACGCCTTGGGGGAACGAATGGTCTGGCTGGTAAAAAAGGATTTGCAGCAGGCGGAGCTGCGGCTGAATCCTAGGCATCTCGGGCCGGTTGAGGTTCGTATTGAGATCCGTAGTGAGCAGGCGACTGTCAGTTTCTCTGCTCACCACGCGGTAACGCGTGATGTACTGGAAGGATCGATTCCTCGACTGCGGGAGATGTTTGGGGATGCTGGAGTGGTTCTGGTCGATGTGAATGTCTCTCACCAGCAATCCGGCCAAGGTTGGCATGAAGAGCGTGCGGAAGATGGAAGAACCATGTTTGATGCTAAAGGAGATAGAGCACAGGGAACGGAGGATGGCCAGGCTCATTCCCAAGTGCTGCCGCGTGCCAGTGGATTGATTGACTTATTTGCGTGATGTACTCGAGGAGGCGGAAAGGTTCCGTTTTGTTCCTCGTCTATTTCGCCGTCGGCGCTGATTTGATTTGTTGGTCGCGCTATTTCCCCTCGGTTTCATACGAACCTGTCCTCTTTTCTTTCGTACCGGGGGCAGCGGGGTAATGAGCAGTTCGGTTTCGATTTCACGGGTAGGTATCCGGTGACCTATGTAAGCCTCAATATCCATCAGTGAAAAGGCATATTGTTCGCAAGCGAAACTTATGGCCTCACCACTGGCGCCAGCCCGTGCCGTCCGGCCAATTCGATGGACATAGTCCTGTTCGTCTTGAGGGAGGTCGTAATTGAAGACGTGGGTTACGCCTTCGATATGGAGCCCTCTGGCAGCAACGTCTGTTGCTACCATGATGGATAGCTCCCCTTCTTGGAAATGTCTCAGGAGGCTAATCCGTTTCTTTTGCGGCACATCTCCAGAGAGCACGGCCACCTTGAAGCCGTTTCCTTCTAGATATCCCCACACCTTTTCCGCTGCCTGTTTGGTATTAACAAAGATGATGCTACGCTCCGGTTGTAACTTGTTGAGCAATCCAAGCAGTAGCGGAATTTTCTCTGCATTGGCAGGATAATAAACGAACTCGTTGACACGGGTAGCTGTCACTTGGTCGGCATCTATCCGGATCAGCTTCGGGTTATTCATGTATTCATAGGCCAGTTCGGTGACCCGGAAGGAAAGGGTGGCAGAAAACAGCAGGCTTTGCCGTTTCTCAGGAAGGGGCATTCGTCGCAGCAGATAACGGATATCCTTGATAAATCCCAAGTCAAACATACGATCGGCCTCGTCCAGCACCACTACATCAATGGATTTCAGATTGAAGATTCGCTGTTTGAAATAGTCGATGAGACGCCCTGGGGTGCCAATGAGTATGTCGATTCCTTGTTCCAGCTGCTTGCGCTGACTTTCGTAGCCGCTGCCCCCGTAGACCAAGCCGAGACGGAGACCGGAGTGTTTGCCTAGCACCTGCGCGTCCTTGTATATCTGAATGGCCAATTCCCGAGTGGGTGCCAGGATGAGTGCTCTGGGCTGGCGATGTTCGTTTTTCCCCCGGGGGGTTTTCAACAAGCGAGCCATGACCGCGAGTAGAAAAGCGGCTGTCTTTCCGGTGCCGGTCTGTGCCTGTCCGGCAATGTCCCGGCCTGCCAAGGCGTCCGGGAGGGTTTCTGCTTGAATGGGAGTGCAACTGGAAAATCCCGCATCGAGGACACCCTGTAGCAACGAGGGAGGTAATTCAAGCGAGGAAAACGGAATCTTGGTACTGTCTGTTTCAGCCATACCGATCAAGAATATCAAATTTTCCTCCTTTGGGCTTGAAATCATCATCGGATTGGGCTGAAATTAGAGATTATCGAACATGGCAGATGGCATAGGCCCGACAGAATTGCTTGGGAAGCCAAAACGGAGGCAATAAATTGAGCGATAAGATCGTCCACGTTACGGACAGCACATTTGAGGAAGAAGTGATCAATTCAGACCAGCCGGTGCTGGTAGACTATTGGGCCGACTGGTGTGGGCCATGCAAGATGATCGCTCCCATCCTGGATGAGATTACTGAAGAGTATGCTGGCAAGCTGAAGGTTGCCAAGCTGAACATCGATGAGAATCCCGCCACTCCACCAAAGTTTGGTATCCGTGGCATTCCCACCTTGATGCTGTTCAAGGATGGTCATGTCGAGGCAACCAAGGTAGGGGCCATGTCGAAGTCTCAGTTGACCGCTTTTATCGACAGTAATCTGTAATCAAGAGCGGATAGTGGCGCCTGTGTCCGGGGAGGGGGTGGACGCAGGCGTGCATTGATGTTACGCTTGACAGTCAAAGCAAGAATTTAACCGATTCCCTGTTGTAAACGCAGGTGGCGCATCGCGCGTTTTTTCCATATTCCCTTATTGGCGTGAGTTTACGAGGCTGTTTCCAGTCCGTGATTCCTTTTTATACTTCAATATTTTCCCGCAAGACATTTTTACGACCTGATCGACAATCATGAACCTAACAGAACTAAAGAAGCAGAAAGCCTCCGAGCTGGTTGAGCTGGCCCAGTCCTTGGGGATAGAGGGCAATTCCCGGGCGCGGAAGCAGGATATCATCTTTTCTATCTTGAAAGCCCATGCAAAGAACGGTGAGGATATCTTTGGTGGTGGCGTATTGGAGATCCTGCAGGATGGCTTTGGCTTTCTGCGTTCGGCGGATAGTTCCTATCTGGCCGGTCCCGATGATATCTACGTTTCCCCTAGCCAGATCCGGCGTTTTAATCTGCGCACCGGTGATACCGTCGAAGGCAAGATTCGTCCCCCCAAAGAGGGCGAACGCTATTTTGCCCTTCTGAAGGTTGACCAGATTAATTTTGAGGCGCCAGAGAATGCCAAGTTCAAGGTGCTATTTGAGAATCTGACCCCGTTGCATGCGGAAGAGCGCATGGTGATGGAGATGGGGAATGGCAGCACTGAGGATCTTACCGCCCGTATCATTGATTTGGTATCACCTATTGGCAAGGGACAGCGTGGTTTGATCGTCTCTCCGCCGAAGGCGGGTAAGACCATGATGCTGCAGCAGCTGGCCCACTCTATCGCTTCCAAGAATCCGGAATGTTATCTCATCGTACTACTCATTGATGAGCGACCGGAAGAGGTGACCGAAATGGAGCGTTCGGTGCGGGGTGAAGTGGTCTCAAGCACTTTTGATGAGCCTGCCACTCGTCATGTGCAGGTGGCTGAAATGGTGATTGAGAAAGCCAAGCGCCTGGTAGAGCACAAACAGGATGTGGTGATCCTGCTGGATTCTATTACCCGATTGGCACGCGCCTACAATACGGTCATTCCTTCGTCCGGAAAGGTGTTGACGGGAGGGGTAGATGCTAATGCCTTGCATCGTCCCAAACGGTTTTTTGGTGCTGCGCGCAACATCGAAGAAGGGGGGTCGCTTACCATTATAGCCACTGCCCTAGTGGACACGGGTTCTCGCATGGATGATGTGATTTATGAGGAGTTCAAGGGAACTGGCAACATGGAGTTGCACCTGGATCGGAAGATTGCGGAAAAACGCATCTATCCCGCCATCAATATCAACCGCTCTGGTACCCGTCGTGAAGAGAAGCTGGTTCCACCTGATGAGCTACAGAAGATCTGGATTCTTCGTAAGCTTTTGCATCCTATGGATGAGATTGCGGCGATGGAGTTCTTGCAGGATCGTCTTAAAGTCACCAAGACCAATGCAGAGTTCTTCGAATCCATGAAGCGACAATAAGATCTGCTCTTTTTGTCTCAGGTGGATTTTTTCACCGGATTTCTGCCCTATTTCCGTGCTGCGGCCTGGATTCCAAATTTACATTGAATTGACACACACCTGTTTTGCCTCGATCGTCCTTGTACTAGACTTTAGAACGAGAACAGGTCGCGGGTTTCTCCAGCGAAAGTTGAGATCGCCTGGAGACCAAGAGGGCAGAATATGGTTAATTCGGTGGACGGTGGGTTTGATTTCGACCGATGGCGCGCTCTGGCGGAGCGCGATCCCGTTGCATTCGAAGCTGCGCGAGAGGCCGCTATCGAAGAGTTGATTCAGCAGATCCCCAAGGACCGTCAGCACCGGTTACTGGGTTTGCAATGGCGCATCGACACGGTGCGGTCCATGGCCCCCAATCCCACCGCCGCTTTCCTGAATCTCTCCGAGATGATGTGGGATTCCTTCTTCCGCCAGCGGGCAGCGTTGAAACAACTGCTGGGCGAAGTCCAGCAGGAAAGGGATGCAAAGGTGGGACCCGCGAGATCGGCCAAGATCGTCCCGTTCCGCCAAATCAACTAGCCTCTCTCTTCCAACACCCCTATACTTTGTTGCGTTTTGCTCCTTGCCTTTGGCAAGGAGCATTTTCTGCCGGACGAGTCAACGAATCCAAAATCTCTGGATCACCAATCTGCGGGCCCACAGTGAGAGAGAGTTGTGGTAATGTTAATGGTATGAATAAGCAATATGCCGACCTGAAGTACTACCGTAACCGCCTGATATGCAATGTTGAGCGGGTTGACGATATCTTTGAGGACTGCATGGCTGAGGCCTTGGAGCTCCTTTCCCCAGATGGGGTCGAGGCCTATCTGGATGGGGCCTCCGTGGTATGTGGCTTGGGTCGTGGTACCGAGTTGGTACTGATCTTTTTGCAGGGGATTCCGACGGTAGCCAGTATTGCAGGAGAGGAGATCATCTCGGAGGTGGTGGATGTGACACGAATGCTCTCCACGACTGCCAATGGCAAGGCCATCAATCCTTTTCTTTGCGTTTTACCGGCAGTTGCCCGGCGGCTGGAGGAGGCAGAGCTGTTACGGGAATATTTCCGTCTTTTGGAACGGATGGCCAAGGAGGCAAGTAGCGGCTTGATCCCGCTGTTGCGAAACAGTGATTCCCTATTGGGTGAGATCGCATTAGGTAACCTGAAGAATTGGATGGAGTACGGCCTGCGGGGGTATCGTCTCCAGCCCCATCGGATTGCTGATTACTTTAGTTTGCAAACCGCGGATAGTCGCGCCGCGTTACAACGTGAACGAAGCGGTACCCTTTACGTGGATAACGAACGAAAGCTGGATCTCTGCTTGTACGCCCTTTGGGAGCTGGAAGAGGAGTGCCATCCATACTCCCTGGCGTTTGACAGACTTCGTAAGCCCACCCCCTATATCGATCGAAAAGGATTTCATTTGCCTGATGTCTATGAGGATCTGAATGGGGTTGCCGGCATCGATCGATATCGGGCCTTGATTGCGCATCTGGCAGCTCATCGTCTGTATACTCGTCCTTATGTGGCTGATAATTTCAGCCCTTTTCAGCAGTTGGCTATTGAGGTATTCGAGGATTCCAGGGTGGAAGCCCTGGCAATGCGGCGTTTCCCAGGACTGCGTCGGTTATGGATGGCGTTGCACCCCATTCCTGAAGAGGGGGCTTGCCCGGTTGATGAGTACTCCTGTATCCGTCATGAGCTGACGATGCTTTCTCGGGCCATTCTGGATCCAAGGCATCCCTACTCTTCTCCTAAGCTGCTGGAATATGTTGAACGTTTCCACGAAAGGATGGCCAAGGATCCCTATGACGAGAGACTGGCCGTTGAGTTGGGCGTAGGATATTTGGCTGCGATTCATACTCCTGCTTTTCGCAAGCCGAAGATCTGGTTCAAAGATACGGAGGTGACCTACCGGGATGACAATCGCTATATGTGGTTGTTTCTCGAAGATACCGACGATGAGGATGATTTCCATTCCGATCATGCTGCGGCTAATCCCAAGATGGTGGAAGAGAATCAGACCCTTTTCTCTCGCCACCATGTTGAATGGGATTACCAGACCAATAGCTACCGTCCTGACTGGGTGACCGTTTATGAGTCGTTGCCGCCAAGTGGTAACGCTGCCGATATTGATACTCTGTTGAAGAAGAATGAGTTGTTGGCCAAGCGATTGAAAAGGCTGGTTGATCTGCTCAAGCCTCAGCAACCGAGGCGGGTAAGGTATCAAGAGGAAGGGAGTGAGCTGGATCTGGATGTTGCGATTCGGGCCATGGTGGAGTATCGAGCCGGGCTTACTCCCGATACCCGCATTCACATGAGTGAAGAGCATGGAGGACGGGATATTGCAGTGACGTTGCTGCTTGATCTCTCGGCCTCGATCAATGAGGTTCCTGAAGGTTGTGACAAGACGGTGCGTGAGTTGAGCCAGGAGGCGGTCTCCTTGTTGGCCTGGGCTATCGATCAGCTGGGTGATCCTTTTGCAATTGCCGGGTTTGCATCCAACACCCGCCATGAGGTGAGATATCTGCACTTCAAGGGCTTTGGTGAACCATGGAGTGAGATTCCCAAGGCTCGGCTGGCTGCAATGGAAGGGGGTTATTCCACCCGAATGGGAGCCGCCATTCGGCACGCAGGGCACTATCTCGGCAGACGGAGGAATGAAAAGAAGCTATTGCTTATTTTAACCGATGGTGAGCCCTCCGATATTGATGTCAAAGATCCGGAATATTTGCTGCACGACACCAAAAAGGCTGTTGATGAGGTCTCATCCGAAGGGGTGTTTACCCACTGTATTTCTCTGGATCCAAAGGCAGATGATTATGTTAGCTCTATCTTTGGAAAGAATGGTTATGCAGTCATCGATCACGTGAGCAAATTACCTGAGCAGTTGCCTCGGTTGTTCATGTCTCTCACAAAATAGATGCTGGTAAGCCGCGAGTTTTATCGCCTGGCCCAGCTCCAGGAGGACCACCAGCTCCAGATACTCCACCATTTGGGTGCTTCTGGCCGGCATTTGATCTCTGCACTGGTGCTGCCAAAAAGGGAGAACAGCTGAATTGAGCCTGTGGTCAGATCAGGGCAGTTGGCAATGATGGTATTGTCGCTCCAGAAATCGACCGTGCATTTTTTTCCACTGGCCAGTAAAGTGGTTCCGGAATCTTCGGCGTCCAGATAATGGCCAAATCCGGTGCCCTTAATGGTAACAGCGTGTTGCTCTTCGCAATCAGTGTTGTGGATTAGCACACTGGGCGTTACCAGAAAATGGATGCCGGTGCTGCTCAACTCCTCTCCAAAATCTCCTGCTTTGGTGACTGACAAGTTATAACTTCCTGGCTGCAAGTCTGCTGGAATGGTGACCTCCATGTGAGTGGATGAGATATCATTAGGCGGGATGTCGATAGTCATGCCATCGCTCCTGATCAATCTTAGCCAGGCAAGGGGTCGTTCTGATTCGATATCAGCCTGAGCAGTTGTGGAATCGATGAAGGCTGAGCCAGTGATCTGTAGGCGGGTAGTTGTACCGGTCAGGATACTGGTATGGCTAATGGTGTCGATTCCCGGGATGATGGAGGTGGTGCCCGAGAGGGTGCTCAAGCTTGCGGAGATCATCTCGTTCTGGGTGTTTTTATGGCAGCCGTCGCAATTTTTCTGGTTGCCGATGTGACCAAAAAAGGGTAGCTCTTCTCCAACAACGATTCCGTCTCCTACTGCGTCGTATTCGATGCTATGCAGAGAGTTGATGCCATGGCATCGTTCGCATCCGCGAATGGTATAGTCCGGAGGAGCAAAAGGGCGATGGCAAAGAGTACAGTTGTGTATCGAACCACTACCTGGTTGCCCAACACCCGTCCCGTGGTGGTTTGCATAATTGATGTTTATACGCTGTCCCGTGAAGTCATCGATACCCGCAAAATGGCAATAGCTGCAGTTACCCATTGGTCGTCCGGTTTCGCCAATGGGTGGATCGAAATTGTTGAGGATAAACTCAATCTGGTTTTTTGCCTCCTCTTTTCTGCGAAGTTGTTCCTCTGTTGGAGAGGATGGCAATTCCAGCTTGTAAGCAAAAGCCGCCTCCAGGGCGCTACGTAGCTGGACTCGGCTATCATAAAAACCAATGCCGGGCCAAGGGGTGCTCAATGAGATATCATAATGATTTTCTGGATCATCGGGGTGGTTGGCGGGGTCGGGTATTCGATGATCCCCATTGGGATTGTCGATAAGACTACCGTGGCAAATATGACAGTTGGCTTGTTGTGCTCGATCGGTCAGGTGGTGGACAGTAGCAATCAGCTCTCCCCGTTGGTTCTTTTTTTGCGTATGACAACTCAGACAATTACGGAATTGGGCATCATCGGGGTTTTGAGCGAAGCGGAAAAATCCCCCTAACGGCCGTGCAGGGTCTTCTACCCAATCGATCAGATGGCATGTTACGCATTTGTGTTTTCCATCGGGCGATTTTTCCGGATAAGGTGATGCGGAATACTCACCAATTGGAGTATCAACTCTAAGATGGTGTCTGTCAGGTAGATAACCGGATTTCAGAGGGGCTATGGAGCTTTTTGGTGCACCGTGACATCCCAGGCAGGTAAGATATGTCATCTCCTTGAAACGACTGTCGGTGATACCCAGATATTGATTTACTGGTGGTGGAGGAATGCTGGCCCACGCTGCACTCGTAATGAATATTGTCGCTGCCAGTACTAGATTTATTGATGTATTCCCTACCATACCAAATATTCCCCCAGCTTGTGACACAACAGGCCACTGACCAATATTTCAAGATTTTCCAGCCAGCTATATGATGTTGAATCTATAGGATAAGAAGAGCACAAAAGTATCCTTGTTTGTCAAAGGTGCTCTAGGCCTTATCCGGGCGGCTATCTCTCACATTTGTCTTTCTAGTTTGGAAAAGGCAATCCTTCTTTCATACCATGGCGCATTTGTCCTTTTCCCAATGCCTGCCGAGCAAATAATGCTGTTCTCAAAGGCATGGTTGAAGGAAATATTCGGTTATGATTTCTAGTTTTCCTGCAGCCCGGGCTTTGGTCTGGATTTGCTTTTCGATCTTGCCACGGGATGCACCAAGTATGAAAGTACATCGCCCAAATTTCTCAGGTGAATCCTTTCCGCTTGTTATTATGGAGCAAGATAAACGCGCAAAGCGACGTTTAAGTGTTACCTTTTCGATTATAGCACTCAAATATAGTAATTAAGCTGTTGTCATGACAGACGTTAGCAAGTTTTTTGTTCAAAAAAAAGAGGGGAGCCTTGGTAAGGCTCCCCTCTTCGACATAACATCTCCCAACAATGAATTTCGTTGCTGGTTAATGCTTGCTTTGGCGCTACCGACGAGCCCAGCTCCAGGAGGACCACCAACTCCAGATGGACCACCATTTCGGACGTCCCGTGCTGTCGGTACCACCACAGGCGGCACTGGAAGAGGCTTCGCCAAAGAGGCCATCCACAGTGACGCTGCCGGTACCTGAGCCGCAATTGGCAACGATCTGAGTATCAGACCAAGACTCAATGGAGCAGCTGCCTTCATCGGAGGCCACCCCAAGCGAGCTACCGCCAACATAGGTGTCACCGAAGCCGCTACCGGTAATGGTCACTTTACCACCGCTGCAGCTCACCTCATCGATACTGACTCCCGGAGCTACCAAGAAGCTCATGGCCGGACTGCGCTTTGCATATTCGCCATACCCTCTGGCCACATAGAGCTCATAGTTATCAGCAGGCAGATCTGCCGGGATGATTGCTTTGGCAGTGGTGTAGTCATTCTCCACCATCGGGATCTCGGTCAGTTTGCCGTCGGTTCCTACCAGTTCAAGACGAGTGGTCGGGCCTTGCAGACTGGAGCCGGTGATGGATACTTCCGTGGCTGTACCGGCTACGCTACCAAGGGTGCTGATCTCGGTGATGGCAGGTGCGGCACCGCCGAAGACAAAGCCATCCAGATAGTTCGTGCTAGCCTCATAGACTTGGCCGCTTCGATAGTTGAGATGGCAACCACGGCAGTTGAGATCATGACCGATGTGCCCCATGAAGGGTTTTTCTTGGAACGGCACGATGCCATCACCATCAGCATCGAACTCGATGGCATGCACGGTGCTGATACCGTGACATACTCCACAACCGCGGATGGTGAAATCGGGCGGATTGCTGGGAGCGTGGCAAAGGTCGCAACCATGCACTGAGCCACTCCCGATCTGGCCGACACCGGTGGCGTGGTGGTTGGTCATGTTCGTTCCAACGTCACTCTTAGCCAATCCGGTCCCAGGCTGTACGGCATCGCCCGGATTTTCACCGGAGAAGTGGCAATGCTCACAGTTACCGGTGCGGCGGCCTCCCGGCTCTCCATCCGGGACCAGGATGGCCTGGATATTTCCAGCGGCATCCATTTCATAACGATACCGTGGTGGATCGATAACGAATTGACCACCCAGTTCATTCGGATCGTAGTAACGTTTGGCAAAATCCGGGCAATCTGCATAGATGTTCTGCAGCATGGATACCCAGTTGGCATCGCCATAGTTGTCTCCTGGCCACGGAGTGATAAGCGAAATATCGTAGAAATCCCGACTACCCTCCGGTATCACCTCCCCGCAGTGACGGGCATTGTCCGGATCCGGTGCATTCCCTTGATCGGGGATGCGATGGTCGTCGGTGGCGTTGTTAATCAAGCTGCCGTGACATTGGTAACAAAGCTTTCTTTGCGCCTTGTCGGTCAAGTGATGCACCGTTGCTTCAAGGTTGCCGTCGGCGTCTTTCTTCTGCTTGTGACAGTTCAGACAGTCGCGGAACTGGGGATCCGTCGGTTCCAGAGCAAACTTGAAGTACTGGCCATCTGGATGATTCGGATCGGTGATCACGTCTATCTCATGGCAGGTGGCACACTTATGAGTGCCGTCTGGTGACCTATCAGGGAAGGGAGAGGCGGAATAGTCCGGATCGATTGGTGTATCGACCCGAAGGTGGTGCCGATCCGGCAAATAACCTATCTTGACTGGTGCGGGTGCATTCTTGGGATCGCCATGACAGCCAAGGCAGGTCTGATAGGTCATGTCAGCGAATCTCCCATCCGGTATGCCCAGATTCTGGTTTACCGGCGGGGGTGGTAACTTTGCCCAAGCCCCGCCGGCCATCACAATGGCCGCCGTGACCAGGGCTCCTTTTAACAGTTTCCTGAACATAGTAATACCCCTTGTTGTTGGTAAGTTGCTTCTTTTCACTCGCCGTTGCGCATCGTGCACTCTAAGCGTACACAATGCACGCACCACTCTTGATGGTGGTTTCATCAATACCAATCCCTCAAGCTTCCATGAGCCGCTATTTCGTTTGCTCATTTGTCAGCCTGTCTTCAATATTTCGTACTAGATTAAGATAGACCATTTCTTTTCGGGTAGGAAGTTTTTTTCATAAATTTTTTATTTCTCTGATTCAGCAGTATACGTTGTTTTTAGTAATTAATTGAAAGAAAAACCTTTTGCTACCGATGGTGCAAATCAGGGTCGTATTACACGGGTTATCGAGGCACCTGGCTTGATGTTCCAGCCCTCAGGTATGTGCCAGAAAACAGTCAAAATATAATAATGTGACATTTTTTTGTTATTTTTATTAGATGTCATGGCCATTCCTAAAATCTAATATTATCGCTCGCGAATAAAGCGAATAATGTGCCGTCGCTCTCTTTTTGATGGTTTACCGTGTTTCCGATGGCGCATACTAGATATCAGCTGGCGCTGTTTTATCTTTTCTTCCCTTTGGCGGCGGCTTTCTTCCGTTTCCGCGTAAAGCCGGATTGCCTCTGTTGCCGGCCCCCTTCGCTCGGACAACTGACGGACTTTTATCGTTTTTTTGTCAAATCCTTGCTGGATTTCCAGTATATCGCCAATCCGGACAGAGTGACTGGGTTTTATCCGCTGCCCGTTGCGGTGGACTTTGCCCCCTCTTATCGCTCGGTTGGCTATCGCCCGGGTCTTGAAGAATCGGGCCGCCCATAACCATTTGTCGATGCGGACTGTCGCGTCAGATTCCATGCAATTTGCAGACCGTCAATGTTTATCCAAAGCGCGATACCCTATGTCAGTACGGTAATAGACGCCATCCCATTGGATTTTTCTGACTGCTTGGTAAGCCCGCTGTTGGGCTTCTGCCAGCGTTTCGCCCAAGGCGGTTACGCAGAGTACTCGGCCACCATTGGTGACGATTTGACCATCTACCTCCCTGGTTCCGGCATGGAATACCTTAAGCTCAGGAGTATCTACAGGTAGTCCGGTAATGAGGTCCCCTTTATGGTATTTTCCGGGATAGCCCCCGGCTGCCATGACCACTCCCAGTGCAGAACGTGAATCCCACTGCGCGTTTGTCATGTGCAGTCGTCTGTCCAGCGCACTGTTGCACAGGGAAATCAAATCGGAGCGGAGGCGCATCAAAATGGGCTGGGTTTCCGGGTCTCCGAAACGGCAGTTGTACTCCAGGACCTTTGGGGTTCCGTCTGGGCTGATCATCAGGCCAGCATAGAGGAATCCAGTGTAGGGGGTTCCCTCTGATGCTAATCCTTGAACAGTAGGGTGGATTATCTGGGACATGATGCGCTTATGGAGCTCGGCGGTGACTACGGGAGCCGGAGAATAAGCTCCCATTCCCCCAGTATTGGGCCCTTTGTCCCCGTTGTCCCGGGGTTTGTGATCTTGGGAGGTAGCGAGAGGCAAGATATGCTCTCCATCTACCATGACGATGAAGCTTGCTTCTTCTCCTTGGAGAAACTCTTCTATAACCACACAATGACCGGCATCTCCAAAGGCATTTCCAGCCAGCATGTCGTGAACTGCTTCAATAGCTTCCTCAGTCGTTTGAGCGACTACCACTCCTTTGCCTGCGGCCAGGCCGTCTGCCTTGATTACGATAGGAGCTCCTTGACTCCGAATGTAATCGGTGGCAGCGGTGGGATCGGTAAAACTGGCATGTCTTGCCGTAGGGATGGCATGCCGGGCAAGAAACTCCTTGGCGAAACGTTTGGAGCCTTCTAGTTGGGCGGCTGCCCGGGTGGGGCCGAAACAGCGCAATCCTGCCTCATTGAAGCGATCCACCACCCCCATCACCAAGGGGGCCTCTGGGCCAACGATGGTGAGGGCAATGTCGTTACGTTGGGCGAATTCCGTTAGTTGTTCGATATCGGTGGGGCTGATTTCGATATTTTGCACCTTGGGTTCTCGTGCGGTTCCTGCATTGCCAGGTGCGACAAAAACCCGTGTAACACTCTCCGATTGGGCCGCTTTCCAAGCCAAGGCGTGTTCGCGCCCACCCGAGCCGATAATCAATACTTTCATGGTTTCTTCTTTTGTCCCGATAAAACCATCAGTGCCGAAAGTGGCGCATGCCAGTGAATACCATGGCGATACCGTGCTCATCTGCTGCAGCAATCACCTCTTTATCCCGAACGGATCCGCCCGGCTGGATTACCGCTTTGATTCCTGCCTCAGCTGCGGCGTCGATCCCGTCCCGAAAAGGAAAGAAGGCATCTGATGCCATGACAGAGCCGGAAACTTGCAACCCTTCATCGGCAGCCTTGATGCCCGCAATCTTAGCACTATATACGCGGCTCATCTGGCCGGCACCGATACCGATAGTTTGGCCATTGCGTGCATAGACGATGGCGTTGGATTTGACATATTTTGCGACCTTCCAGGCAAACAACAGATCGGAGAGCTGTGCTGGTGAAGGGGAAAGGCGACTGACCACTTTAAGGTCTCTTTCAGTGACCATTCCAGTATCCCGATCCTGAATCAACATCCCTCCGTTGACCCTTTTATAGTCAAGCGCGGAGGAAACGGGTTGTTGCCATGTCCCACAGGCGAGCAAGCGGACATTCTTCTTCTCCGTCACTACTGCGACCGCCTCCTCGTCGACCCGTGGGGCGACGATGACTTCTACAAACTGGCGCGAGATGATGGCTCGCGCAGTGGCAGCATCCAATTCCTGATTGAAAGCAATGATTCCTCCAAAAGCAGAGGTGGGATCGGTAGCGTAGGCGCGTTCGTAGGCGGTTTTGATATCATCTGCAAGCGCAACCCCGCAGGGGTTGGCATGTTTGACTATGACGCAAGCAGGGGAACTGAATTGCTTGACACACTCCAGGGCGGCGTCGGTATCGGCAATGTTGTTGAAGGAAAGGGCTTTGCCATGGAGCTGATGGGCCGTTGCCACCCCGGCAGCGGGGGGGTGATGCTCTATATAAAAGGCGGCCTGTTGATGAGGATTTTCGCCGTAGCGCAAATCCTGTGTTTTTTTAAATTGCAGATTGAAAGTGTGCGGGAATTTTGCTTTTTGCCCATCGGGCTGGATGGCGCCCAGATAATTGGCAATCGCCCCGTCGTAGGCCGCCGTATGTTCGAATGCTTTGACCGCCAGAGAGAAACGGGTGGATTCGCTTACTGCTCCTTCATTTCGGTCCATCTCTGCGAGGACGGTATCGTAGTCATCGCTCTCCACAATTACAGTGACGGCTGAATAGTTCTTGGCGGCGGCCCGTAACATAGCAGGGCCGCCAATGTCGATGTTTTCGATGGCGGTGGCAAGATCGCAATCGGGGCGGGCAACCGTTTGCTCAAATGGATAGAGGTTGACCACTACCAGATCGATAGGGAGGATGTTATGAGCTGTCATTACTCGCTCGTCGATACCGCGCCGACCCAGCAAACCACCGTGAATCTTGGGGTGCAGGGTCTTGACCCTTCCTGCCATCATCTCCGGGAAGCCGGTATAGTCAGAAACCTCAGTGACCGGAATGTTATTTTGTATCAGCAAATCGGCTGTACCTCCGGTCGAGAGTATTTCAACGCCTCGCTGAGCCAGATGTTGTGCAAACGAGACGATGCCGCCTTTGTCTGATACACTGATCAGAGCGCGCTTGATTGGATGCATGGTTCCTCTAATTGATCGAATCTTTAACCACTAAGGAAGGGTTCAGATCAGGTTATAAGCCTTGAGACGTTTGCGCAGGGTTGCCCGATTGATTCCCAGGCATCGTGCCGCCTTGGTTTGATTACCTCCGGTATGGTTCAGAACGATTTCCAGCAGGGGTTTTTCCACCTGCTGCATGACCATCTCGTAGAGATTCCCCCCTGGTTGACCATTCAGGTCGGAAAAATAACGATTAAGGGCATATTCAACACAATCGCCAAGATTTTGAGGGGAGGGGAGATCTTGTTGCTTCAAAACAGCATTCATGCAGCCAACTCCTCTTTTGTTATTAACTGGTCGAAAAACTCCCGTGTTACGGCCAGTTGCTGTGTGCTGGTTTCCAGCTGGTTGATATGTTTGCGGAAGGCAGCCCCCCTGGGCTGAAACTTGCTGTACCAGCAGATGTGTTTACGTGCCATCCGGACGCCGGTGTATTCGCCATAAAAATCGTAGATAGCCTGCAGATGTTCCAATAAGGTGTCCCGAATTTCACTAAGGCTCGGTGGGGGAAGGTGAGCACCCGTGGCCAGGTAGTGGTTTATCTCTCGGAAAATCCAGGGATTCCCCTGAGCCCCCCGTCCTATCATTACGGCATCCGCCTTGGTATATTCCAGAACAAAGCGGGCCTTTTCCGGAGTGGTGATGTCTCCGTTGGCGATGACCGGAATGGAAACGGTCTCTTTGATGGCGCGAATCGTGTCGTACTCGGCATGGCCGCGATAGCCACAGCTGCGCGTACGACCGTGGACTGCCAGAGCCTGGATGCCTGCAGCCTCGGCAATAGTGGCGATGCGAATACCGTTCCGGCTGTTGGTATCCCAGCCAGTGCGGATCTTGAGGGTGACTGGGACCTCAACAGCTTTTACCACCGCTTCCAGGATCTGGCCCACCAGTATCTCATCCCGTAACAGGGCGGAGCCCGCCATTACGTTACATACCTTCTTGGCGGGACATCCCATATTGATGTCGATGATCTGAGCGCCGTGGTCTACGTTATAACGAGCCGCTTCAGCTAGCAGACGTGGATCGGAACCAGCGATCTGCACGACTCGTGGCTCCTGTTCCCCTTGGTGGTTGGTGCGGTTCAGGGTTTTCTTGCTCCCCCATAGAAGCGAATTAGCGGTTACCATCTCCGATACTGCCATGCCAGCTCCTAACCGCTTGCACAGCTGGCGAAAAGGGCGGTCGGTGATTCCGGCCATGGGTGCCAGAACGGTCTTGTTGGCAATGGAGTAGGGACCTATATGCATCTGTTCCATAGACAAAGCAAGCCTACCCGCTGGATCTCGGGCGGGGAAGTGATATTAGATACGGAAACTCAGAAAAACCGACCCTTGGCGAATCATTAACCAAGGAGCTATATCATACCGTTTCGGGGCGGACGTATAAAGGGCTGTTGTGGTATCGGTGTGACACTTTCACCCGCGAGATCCGGGTGAGAAAATCAGGAATGACAGGAGGTTATTCCTCTGTTTCGCTTGATTCTTGCCGAAGTTTTGGGTAGATGCGTACTGTTTTGACGGTATTGGATGAAGTTTGGATAATTTCGATTGGATAACCGGCGATCCGCAGACTGGTACCCGGTTCCGGGATGGTTTCAAGGTACTCAACGATTAGACCACTGATCGTGTTGGGGCCATCGGTGGGTAGCTCCAGTTTCAGTATCCGATTAATGCTTCGAATTGAAGTTCCTCCATCCAGCAGGTAGGAGCCATCGCTTTGAGGGTGGATGTCCTTGATTAGCTGGGAGGGATCAGTGGTGAATTCTCCTACAATCTCTTCCAGAATGTCCTCCAGCGTGACAAGTCCCAGGAAATCACCATATTCATCCACTACCAGACCAATCCGGCGCCGCTCGCGCTGGAAGTTGAGCAGCTGGGTGTTAAGAGGGGTCCCCTCGGGAATGAAATAGGGCTCCTGGATGGCTTCCATGAAATGCTCCTTGGTCAGGTTGTGTTCCAGGAAAAGGCGCAGGATATTGCGGGCGTGGACGATGCCAACGATGTTGTCGATGGAGCCTCGGTATACTGGCAGCCGCGTATGCTGGCTGTCAAACAGGTGCTTTCTGATTTCGCTCCACTCTTCCTCCAGATCGATGCCAGCTACTTCGTTGCGTGGCACCATAATATCCTCTACGTTGATCTTCTCCATATCCAGGATGCTCACGAGCATTCGCTGGTGGCGGCGAGGGATCATGGCACCGGCTTCGTTGACCACGGTTCGCAGCTCTTCAGCACTTAGCGCTTGCATCGAACTGCTCTCAACTGGAATACGGAGTAACTTCAGCAATCCTTTGGTGATTAGGCTGATAGCCCAGACCACTGGATAGAGCAGCCTTAAAAGCGGCTCCAGTATATAAGTTGCAGGGAAAGCGAAACGCTCTGGGTGAAGCGCCGCCAAGGTTTTTGGGGTTACCTCGGCAAAAATCAGGATAACCAGGGTCAATAATCCCGTAGCAACCGCAATGCCCGCCTCTCCCATCAAACGTAGGGCAATGATGGTGGCGATGGATGAGGCAAGGATGTTGACAAAGTTGTTGCCCAACAGGATCAGGCCGATCAGCCGGTCAGTGCGCTTTAACAGGCGATCGGCGCGACGGGCGCCTGTATGCCCTACCTTAACCAAATGGCGCAGGCGATAACGGTTCAGACTGATCAGGGCTGTTTCGGAACCAGAGAAAAAACCGGATAGAATAATCAGAAAAGCCAGGACCAGAAACAGCAGAATCAGGGGTATCTCGTCCAACAGTTGTTTGCTCCGTCCTTATATTCGCTGTAGTACGAATTCCAGGATCAGTTTGCTCCCGAAGTAACCCACCAGCAAAATCGTCAATCCGGCCATTGTCCAGCGAATGGCGGTGCGTCCTCGCCAGCCGAATCGCCACCGTCCCCAAAGGAGGATGGCAAACACCAACCAGGCAATGATGGAGAGAACCGTCTTGTGTACCAAGTGTTGGGCAAAGATATCGTCAACGAACAAAATACCATTGAAGAGCGCCAAGCTCAGAAAGACAAATCCCAGCCCTATGATCTGAAACAGCAGCCGTTCCATGGTTTCCAACGGAGGGAGAGCGCGGATGAAACCTCCGGGCCGGCGGTTGCGCAGATGGTTGTCCTGGATGGCGAGCAGTATCGCCTGCAGGGAGGCGATACTGAGCAGGCTGAAGGCCAAGATAGAGAGAAAGATGTGAATCTCCAGGCCGGCCGACGCATTGGTCAGCAGTACAGGTTTAGCCGGCATGATTAGTTGGATCGCCAACGTCAAAGCCGCCATCGGCAACAGGGCGATAGCCAGATTTTCGATGGGGGTTTTCAGGGCTGACAACAAAAGCAACAGTGATGCCAGCCAGAGGGCCAGAGAGGCTACGTTGACCAGCTC
This sequence comes from uncultured Chromatiales bacterium, assembly GCA_964557025.1. GTDB lineage: Bacteria > Pseudomonadota > Gammaproteobacteria > Thiohalospirales > Thiohalospiraceae > DRMK01. The sequence continues at coordinate 33,827 of CAZKYF010000017.1, forward strand.
CAGATCGGTGCCCGCAGGGGTGAAGATAGCGCTAAAAAGAGCCACGCCATGCAGTGCCACACCGAGTAGCCCTCCCAAGATCAAGGTTCGTCGAGTTACCCCCCAAGGAAAGGGGCGCCTAGTCCTGAGTTTCAGGCCAAACAAATAGGCCACCATCAGATAGATAAGGATGGCGAAAATTCCGGATAGTATACTCATTGGCCCCCGATTGCTTGTTCAGGGTTGCATAATCGCACATCCATCATCGATACGCCAAACGGGAAGTGCCAGCTGCGCCGCCCATGAACCTATTTTATCAGTTGGCTGATTGCCTTGAAGCAGGGATGACGCGCATCTTCTAGCCATTCAAACAGAACGGATTCCAGGCTGACCGGGGTAATCCCTCCCGCCATCATGCGCCGGATGGCGTTGTGATGGTTGGCCTTACTGCGAGAGCACACCGTGTCTTCCAGCACAAATACCTGGTAACCACTGGTGATCAGATCAAAAGCAGTCTGCATGATACAGACGTGAGTCTCTACGCCAGCGAGTATTACTTGGGAGCGTCTCGTCTGCTCCAGTACGCGAGCAAAGCCACTCGCCCGGCAGCAGGAAAAACCGGTTTTATCGATGGTGGCCAATGCACCATCCGGAAGGATTGGAATAGTGTCCCCTAGGCCTTTCGGGTATTGCCGGGTAACGATGAAAGGGATATCTAGGCGGGCGGCCGCCTTGGCCAAGGTGACGCCGTTTTGTATCACTTGAGCTCGGATGCCGGCTGGCATGGCCTCCATGAGGCGTTCTTGGATATCGACCAGAACCAGTATGCTTTCTCGGGCGCGACACAATTTTGCAGAAGGGCTCATAGGAACGAGAAATCAGCGATGGACGGTTCTGCTCTTTCTGAAAATCAGTGATTCATATCCTGCCGAAGTTTCAAGGGCTATCTAGTTCCACCTCTTAGAACAGAAAGTGGCGTGGTTGAGGTGCATTGATCAGGGGAGGGATCTCAGTATTGAACAGATATTCATTGTTGAATCCCCCTTCGGCGGAATGGGTGACAAGGCGCGCCTCCATCGCTGGTGCTTCACCCACGATGGCTACCAGCCGGCCACCTGGAGCGAGGTTTTTCTGGAAGGAGTCAGGCAGGACCGGAAGCGAACCGGTAATGACGATTACATCATAAGGGGCGTAACGTCCCCACCCTTGCGCACCGTCTCCCTCTTCCAGGGAAATGTTCTGAATCCCCAATTCATTCAGGTGCTGCCCGGCCTGCTGCTGTAGTTCGCGAATGATCTCGACGCTATAAACATGACCGCCCATATTGGCTAGTAATGCGGTAAAGTAGCCGCTTCCGGTGCCAATCTCCAGAACCTTGTCGTCTGCATGTACCCTTGCCGCTTGTAACAGTCTGCCCTCTACTGCCGGCGTCATCATCACTTGGCCGTGGCCCAATTCGATATTGATCTCCGCGTAAGCAAGGTCCCGGAATGCTTTGGGAACAAAGGCTTCCCGAGGTACTTGACTGATAACATCTAGTACTCGCTGATCCACGACGTTCCAGGGACGGATCTGCTGTTCGATCATGTTGTTTCTGGCTTGCAGGTAGTTGAGCTCAGACATCGTTTTTTCCTGAATGCTTGTGGAGAAGTAGCTGCCATTAGGGTAAGGGGTTTGAAGGCAGCAGGCAAGTGAAAGGTGGATGTGTTAGAATTCGCCATTCTGTGGGCTTTCATGGCCACTCCCGAATGTTCCAAGGCCCTTTGTTAAAAGAGCGGATTTATGAGTGCAATTCCAGAACAGTTTTTGAGCGATACCGCGAAGGTTGACGATGCCTCGATTCAGCCCTATCCCAGCTCTCACAAGATCTATGTTCGAGGTTCTCGTCCCGATATCAGGGTGCCGATGCGCGAGATCCGGTTGACGGATACGCAGACTGAATCAGGTGTGGAGCGAAATCCCGCCCTGACTGTTTATGATACCTCCGGTCCTTATACCGATCCGGAGGTGACCATCGACATCCGCAAGGGGTTGCCCGATGTTCGCAGTGCTTGGATTGAGGAGCGCGGTGACACGGAGCGGCTGGCAGAACTGTCGTCCGAATATGGCCGGGCACGAGCACGCGATCCGCAATTGGATTCGCTCCGTTTCCTTCACTACAATCACTGTCCTCGCCGTGCCCGTCCAGGATGCAACGTAACCCAGATGCATTACGCCCGCCGCGGGATCGTCACCCCCGAGATGGAGTTCGTGGCAATCCGGGAAAACATGCGGCTTGAACTCTATCGAGAGCAACTCGCCCGGCAACATCGGGGGAACAGCTGGGGTGCTTCTTTGCCTGATGCTGTCACCCCTGAGTTTGTGCGTGACGAGGTTGCCAATGGGCGGGCAATCATCCCTGCCAACATCAACCATCCCGAGCTGGAGCCGATGATCATCGGCCGCAATTTCTTGGTCAAGATCAACGGAAACCTGGGCAATTCCGCTGTTGCCTCCAGTATCGAGGAGGAGGTGGCAAAGATGACCTGGGCCATCCGGTGGGGTTCCGATACCATCATGGATCTCTCCACTGGCACGAATATCCATGAAACCCGGGAGTGGATCATCCGTAACTCCCCGGTGCCAGTGGGAACCGTGCCAATCTATCAGGCGCTTGAGAAGGTGGGGGGAAAGGCCGAGGAACTCACCTGGGAGATCTTCCGCGATACCCTTATCGAGCAGGCGGAGCAGGGAGTGGACTACTTCACCATCCATGCCGGGGTGCTGTTGCGCCACATTCCACTGACGGCCAAGCGTGTCACCGGTATCGTCTCCCGCGGGGGCTCCATCATGGCCAAGTGGTGTCTGGCTCACCACCAGGAAAATTTCCTCTATACCCATTTCGAGGAGATCTGCGAGATCATGAAGTCCTACGATGTTGCTTTCTCACTCGGGGACGGGTTGCGTCCGGGCAGTATCGCAGATGCCAACGATGAAGCACAGTTCGCAGAGCTTGAGGTGTTGGGAGAGCTTACCCGAATCGCCTGGAAACATGACGTGCAGACCATCGTCGAGGGGCCAGGCCATATCCCTATGCACCTGATCAAGGAAAACATGGACAAACAGCTGGCGTGTTGTGGTGAAGCACCATTCTATACGCTGGGACCGCTGACTACCGATATTGCGCCGGGCCACGATCACATCACCTCGGCCATCGGTGCAGCAATGATCGGCTGGTACGGCTGTGCCATGCTCTGCTACGTGACGCCAAAGGAGCACTTGGGACTGCCCAATCGGGACGATGTCAAGGAAGGGATCATTGCCTACAAGATCGCCGCCCACGCCGCCGACCTGGCGAAAGGATTGCCGGGGGCGCAGATCCGTGATGATGCCATGTCCAAGGCGCGTTTCGAATTCCGCTGGGAGGACCAGTTTGCCATTGGTCTGGATCCGGACCGGGCACGGGAATATCACGATGAGACGTTGCCTAAAGAGGCACACAAGGTCGCGCACTTTTGTTCCATGTGTGGCCCTAGTTTCTGCTCTATGAAGATTACCCAGGAGGTTCGTGACTACGCGCAACGCCGTGGGCTATCTGAGGAGGAAGCGCTGCACAAAGGGATGGAAGAGAAAGCGGTAGAATTTGTCAATCAGGGTGGAAAGTTATATCGCAAGGCATGAAATTCGAAACCAGCGGTATGAAAGAGCGGTTACTGCTCGTTCTCGATAAGACCATTGCAGCAGTATTTGCTGCCATCATCGTGGTACTGACATTGGGAGTGGTAATCGGTACAGTCCGTTTGTTCATCAATCTGGGAACACTGGCCACTAGCGGGGGGATTACCGGTCAATATTTACATACTATCTCAGACGTATTGACGCTGTTTATCCTGGTGGAGCTCACCCGCTCCCTGGTGGACTATTTCAGTGAGAACCGGCTGCGTCTCACTTTCATTGTTGATGCTGCCATCGTGTTCGTGCTGCGAGAGATCATGATCAAGCTTTTTGAGCATAAAATCAGCACTGACGAGATCTATGCTCTGAGTGCGTTACTGTTTGTCATGGGTATGCTGCGTATTGCCTCGGTGCTAGTGTATCAGAGGGAACGGCAGATGTTGCTCGACAGAAGAGGTAATAATCACTGAAAAGGTTGCCTTACGCCGCCACTTCCGGGCTGTCGAGACGCTCCAGCCGGTAGCCATGCTGATAGACAGCACTGAGTCGCCAGCCGTATTCCGGCGTCAGGTGTAGCTTATTACGCAGCCGGCTGATATGGGTGTCCACAGTGCGGGTATTGACTCCCGGCGGCATGTTCCACACCTTCTCCAGGATGAAACCCCGCGAAAGCAGTTTTCCGTTGTTGCGCAGCAGAAACACAGCCAGGGCAAACTCCTTCTGGGTCAATTCGATGGTCTCGTTGCCGAAATGGATGGCTCGTTCGGCAAAGACGATGCGGAACGGCCCGATCTCCAGGACCTCATTCTCCCCCTCACCGACGTGAGCACGTCGGCCGGCAGCGGCGATGCGGGCAATCAGCTCCAGCTGCTTCACCGGTTTCACCATATAATCGTCAGCACCACTTTCCAGGGCTCGGACGATATCTTCCTCGCTATCGCGGGCGGTGACGAAGATGATGGGGGTGTTCTGGCAATGCTCTTCCCGGATCCATTTGAGCACATCGATGCCACTGGTGTCGGGCAGCATCCAGTCGAGAATGAACAGGTCATAGTGGCGGTGCTGTTTTAGTGCGGTGGTGAAAGATTCCGCCGTCTCGAAGCTGTCACACTGATGGCCGGCGCTCTCCAGCCACAGCTTTATCAGTTCCACCTGATCACGGTCGTCTTCCAGCAAAGCGATGTACACGGTATGAATCCTCAGCGTTAACCTCAGTATGGTAACTCTATCGGAGTGTAGCAAAAATATCTTGAGGGGTTGTGGGATTTCAACTCTCTATATTCAGCGGTTTTCATTCCTTGCCACCCGCAATAGCACCTGGTCCAGCATTGTATGCGGTACCACCCGCTTAAGGGTGGCGAACAGCCACGTGGGGAAAGTGACATAGTAACGCACCCGCGGCCGGTTGCTCTCCAGGGCGTGGATCACCTTTTGCAATACCGCCTCAGGTGGCAAGGTGAACGGGGCAGCCGGCCCGGGTTTCGCCAGCCGTCGTTCCATGGCCTCGTAAGTCGCCCGGTGGACGCTGTTGCCGGCATCGATGTGGCGATGGAACATCTCGCGGGCGTTGGTGCGGAAACGGCTGGTGATGGGGCCCGGTTCGATCAACGACACATGGATGCCACTGCCGGCGAGCTCCAGACGCAGGGTGTCAGTCAGTCCCTCCAGCGCATATTTGCTGGCATTGTAGGCGCCTCGGTAGGCCATGGCGACGAACCCCAGCACGGAACTGTTCTGGATGATGCGGCCATACCCCTGGCGTCGCATTATCGGAATGATCCGCCGGGTGAGTTCGTGGGTGCCAAACAGGTTGGTTTCGAACTGGGCGCGCAATACCTCCCGGGAGAGGTCTTCCACCGCACCCGGCTGGCCGTAGGCGCCGTTGTTGAACAGGGCATAAAGGGTGCCTCCCGTGCGCTCCAGTACCGCGTCCACGGCACGATGGATGGAATCCGAGTCATCCAGATCCAGCTGCAGGGACTCCAACCCTCGTGTCTGGAGATCGGCCACATCCTTCGCCTTGCGTGCAGTGGCGAATACGCGGTAGCCCCGCTCTTGCAACCCCTCCGCCACGCAGCGGCCGATACCGCTGGAGCAGCCGGTGATCAGGATGGAGCGCTCACTCATTGGATTCCTCCTTTTCTTCGTGCTGCTGCAACTCCCACATCTGGGCATAGAGTCCACCCTTGGCCAGCAGTTCCCGGTGACTGCCCCGTTCCACGATGCGGCCGTGTTCCATCACCAGGATGAGATCGGCATCCACGATGGTGGAAAGACGGTGGGCGATGACCAGGGTGGTATAGTGGCTGGCCGTCTCGCGTAGGGTTTGCAGGATGGCCTGTTCCGATTTGGAGTCCAGGCTGGAGGTGGCTTCATCGAACACCATGATCTTCGGCCGCTTCAACAAGGCGCGGGCAATGGCGATGCGCTGCTTCTCGCCTCCGGAAAGCTTGAGTCCCCGCTCCCCCACCAGGGTATCGTACCCTTCGGGCAGCGATTCGATGAAATGGTCGAGATGCGCCATGCGGGCCGCCTCGAGGACTGCCTCCCGATCGGCCTCCGGATCACCGTAGGCGATGTTGTAATAGATGGTGTCGTTGAACAGCACCGTGTCCTGAGGAACGATGCCGATGGCGGCGCGCAGGCTGTGTTGGGTCACTTCCCGGATGTCCTGGCCGTCGATCAGGATGCGCCCGCCGGTGACGTCATAGAAGCGAAACAGCAACCGGGAAAGGGTGGACTTGCCGGCACCGCTGTGTCCCACCACGGCCACCTTCTTGCCCGCAGGGACGATAAAGTCCACACCGAACAGGATCTGCCGCTTCGGTGTGTAGCCGAAATCCACCCGCTCGAAACGGATCTCGCCACCATCGATCGCCAGGTCGGGGGCGCCTGGTTTGTCGGCGATCTCGGCATGTTTCTCCAGCAGATCGAACATCTTTTCCAGGTCGGCCAGGGAGTGTTTGATCTCTCGATAGACGAAACCGAGGAAATTCAAGGGCATGTAGAGTTGCAGCAAGAAGGCGTTGACCAGAACCAGGTCACCCAGGGTCATCTCCCCGGTGGTGACCCGCTGGGCGGCGAGATAGATCAGCAGCGTCATGCCCGTGGCGATGATGGCCCCCTGACCGAAATTGAGCGCCGACAGCGAGGTCTGGTTCTTGATTGCCGCCTGTTCCCACCGGGCCATCTGTTCACCATAGCGCCGCGTCTCGAATGCTTCGTTGCCGAAATATTTCACTGTCTCATAGTTGAGCAACGCATCGATGGCTCGGGTATTGGCCCGGGAATCCATCTCGTTCATGGTGCGGCGGAACTTCATTCGCCATTCGGTTACCACCAGGGTGTAAGTGATGTAGGCCGCGATGGAGGCAAAGGTGATGATGCCGAACCAGGCATCATAGTTGAAGAGCAGGATGCCGATCACCAATCCGATCTCCACCAGGGTGGGGATGATGTTGAACACCATGAAGTTGAGCAGGAAGCCAAGCCCGCGGGTTCCCCGTTCGATGTCCCGGGACACGCCGCCGGTCTTGCGTTCCAGATGGAAACGCAGCGAAAGTTCATGCAGGTGGCGAAACACCTCTACGGCGATGGTGCGGATGGCGCCTTGGGTCACCTTGGCGAACACCGCGTCGCGCAGCTCGCCGAACAGGGAACTGGCCAGGCGCAAAGAACCATAGGCCAGAATCAACGCCGTGGGAAGGACCACCAAGGGGTTCCGGGAGGCGTCCAGGGCATCGATGATTGCCTTCAGGACCAGCGGTACGCTGACGTTGGCCACTTTGGCCAGGATCAGCAGCCCGAATGCCACGATCACCCGACCCCGGTAGCGCCAGAGATAGGGCAGCAGGGAGCGAAGGGCTTTCAAGTCCCGTCGAGTGGAAGTTTCCGGGAAATGATCACGGTAACGCATGGAGTTCTGGTATGATAATTGTATGCCTTGAATCGGTCAGGCCAAACCCCTATGTTAACGCAAAATTTCGGAAACACGGGAGAGTTGTGACATATGCCGATCTACGAATATCAGTGTCAGAACTGTGATCACAAGCTGGAGGTCATGCAGAAGATGAGCGATGAGCCGCTCAGGGAATGCCCCGAGTGTGGCAGGCCGGAGTTGGTGAAGCTGATCTCTGCGGCGGGGTTCCGGCTCAGCGGCAGTGGTTGGTACGAGACCGACTTCAAGTCCGGCAACAAGAGAAACCTGGCCGGAGACAAGGCCGAGAAATCGGAGAAGGGTGATTCGCCGGCTCCGTGCGGGGCGGAAAGCTGTTGTCCTGCGGCCTGTTCCGAGTGACACGCGCACTGCCGCCGGTTGCATGGGAATGGTACAGGTCGTACCATTCCCGTTTTTGTTTCCACAATCCAGAAAATCAAGGATAAAGATGCGTACCCATTTTTGCGGAGAGATCCGTGCAGCGGATATCGGCAGCGAGATTACCGTCAGCGGCTGGGTTCACCATCGCCGGGACCACGGTGGGGTAATCTTCATTGATCTCCGGGATCGGGAAGGTGTGATCCAGGTGGTGTTCGATCCCGACGCCGAGGAGGCGTTCGCCATCGCCGAACGGGTACGCAGCGAGTATGTCCTGCGGGTCACCGGCAAGGTCCGCGCGCGTCCGGAAGGGACCGAGAATCCGGATTTGCCCACCGGTGCGGTGGAATTGCTGGGGCGACAGCTGGAGATCCTCAATGCAGCCGAGACACCGCCGTTCCAGGTGGATGTCGAAGACGACGAGGTCTCGGAGGAGTTGCGATTGCGCTATCGTTACCTCGACCTGCGGCGGCCACAGATGCTGGAGCGGCTCAAACTGCGCTCCGAGGTGGTGCGGGTGTTGCGCAATTTCCTCGACGACAACGGCTTCATGGACATCGAGACGCCGATGCTGACCCGGGCCACTCCCGAGGGAGCACGGGATTATCTGGTGCCCAGCCGAACCCATCCCGGCAGCTTTTTCGCTCTGCCGCAGTCGCCTCAACTGTTCAAGCAGCTGCTGATGATGTCGGGTCTGGAACGCTACTATCAGATCGTGCGTTGTTTTCGGGATGAAGATCTGCGTGCCGATCGCCAGCCGGAATTCACCCAACTGGATATCGAGACCTCCTTCATGGATGAAGAGCAGATCATGGCGATGATGGAGGGGATGATGCGTCAGCTGTTCCGTCGCGTGCTGGCGGTGGAGTTGCCCGATCCCTTCCCACGCATGACCTACGCCGAGGCGATGCAACGCTTCGGGTCCGACAAACCGGATCTGCGAATTCCCCTGGAATTGGTGGATGTGGCCGATCTGCTGGTGGATGTGGAGTTCAAGGTGTTTTCCGGTCCCGCCAACGATCCGGCCGGTCGGGTTGCCGCCTTGCGTCTGCCGAAAGGGGGCAGGCTGACCCGCAAGGAGATCGACGACTATACCAAGTTCGTGGGGATCTACGGTGCCAGAGGGTTGGCCTACATCAAGGTGAACGAGCCGGAGAAGGGACGCGAAGGGTTGCAATCCCCGATCCTGAAGTTCCTGCCCGACGCCGCCATCGACGGCATCCTGCGTCGTACCGGTGCCGCTGCCGGTGACCTGATCTTTTTTGGTGCCGACAAGGCGTCGGTGGTCAACGAATCGCTGGGGGCGCTGCGGGTCAGGCTGGGACACGACGGCGGTCTGCTGGAGGAGGGGTGGCGGCCCCTGTGGGTGGTGGATTTTCCCATGTTCGAGTGGGACGACAAGGAGCGGCGCTGGTTTTCCCTGCATCATCCCTTCACCTCTCCCAAAGAGGAGCACATCGACTTGTTGGAGCGCGATCCGGCGGCTTGCCATTCCCGCGCTTACGACATGGTCCTGAACGGTACGGAACTGGGCGGGGGGTCCATGCGTATCTACCGGGCGGATGTCCAGGAGCGGGTCTTCCGGGCTCTGGGGATCGACGAGCAGGAGGCACGGGACAAATTCGGTTTTCTGCTGGAGGCGCTGAAATACGGCTGTCCACCCCACGGTGGCGTGGCTTTCGGACTGGATCGATTGGTGATGCTGATGGCCGGTGCGCCCTCCATTCGTGATGTGATGGCTTTCCCCAAGACCCAAAGCGCCGCCTGTCTGCTCACCCAGGCCCCTTCACCGGTGAGCGACACCCAGCTTCGCGAGTTGGGGATCCGGCTGCGCAGGCCGCCGGAGAAAGGAGGGAAGAACAATCCCTGAGCCTTCTTCTGCATGACGCAGGCAAAGAAGGCGGCGTCACGCTGTCGTCTGGAGGCGGTGGTCTCCGGTGGCCAGACCGGCGTGGACCGGGCGGCACTGGATGTGGCGCTCGAACTCGGGATCCCCGCCGACGGGTGGTGTCCCAAAGGGCGGCGCGCCGAGGATGGTGCCATTCCTCCGTATTATCCACTGCGAGAGGCGGATTCCCCCGATTATGCCCAGCGTACCCGCCTCAACGTGCGGGACAGCGATGGAACGCTCATCCTTCACCGGGGAGCCTTGAGCGGTGGCACCGCCCTGACCCTCCGTTTCGCCCGGGAGCTGGACAAGCCGGTTCTCACGGTCGATCTGGACCGCCCGCCGGCGAGCGAGGCGGTACATGAGTGGTTGTGCCGACACCACATCCGCACGCTCAATGTGGCGGGGCCACGTGAAAGCGGCTCTCCGGGGATCCACCGGAAAGCCGCATGTTTCCTGAAGAAGCTGTTGGGGGATCAGCCGAAATAGTCCGGTTCGTTGCCCGGTTTCCACTTGATGTTGCAGCCGAGGCTGGGCTTCTGATCCTCGGGTATCGGTTCGCCGGCCAGCAAGGCATCCACCGCCGCCCGGAGATCCTTGCCGGTCACCGGTTCGTCGTTGCGCGGCCGGGCGTCGTCGAACTGGCCGCGGTAGACCAGCTTGCGATCGGCATCGTAGAGGAAGAAGTCCGGTGTACAGGCGGCCCGGTACGCCTTGGCCACCGACTGATCGGCATCGAAGAGATAGGGGAAGGTGTAGCCCACCTTCTTCACTTCCTCGACCATCTTTTCCGGGCTGTCGTCCGGGCGGTTCTCCACGTCGTTGGCGTTGATGCCCACCATCGCCAGCCCTTTCGGCTGATACTCTCTGGCGAATTCGGCAAGCGCCTCCCGGATGTGGATCACATAGGGGCAGTGGTTACACATGAAGACCACCAGCAGCGCCGGCGCCTCCTTGAAATCTTCCAACGTCCAATACTTGCCACTCGCCGGTTCCAGTAACCGGAAATCGGGCGCAGGGGTACCCAGTTCCTGCATGGTGGATGGGGTTCTTACCATAGACTGATCTCTCCTCAAGACTCTTTGATGACGATCAACGCCTCGTCGGGATTGACGTTGTCACCCTTGTTGACATTGATGCGCTCGATTGTACCGGATATCGGGGCCTGAATCTCGGTCTCCATCTTCATCGCTTCCGTGATCAGCACCGGATCGCCTGCTTCCACCCGATCACCTTCGTGGACCAGTACCTCGACGATGGTTCCGGGCATGGAGGTGGTGACGTCACCCGGTGCGGTGGCACGGGGCCGGCCGGATTCGCTTTGGTTCTCCCGCCCCCGTTCTTCCTCGGAAGAGGCATCCAATGTTTCCACCATGACCTCTTCCGGAATGCCGTCCACGGTGAGGAACAGGGGACGGCGGTGATCGGTACGGTGGCCCGCACCGGTCACCTTGATGTGATAGGTCTCCCCGTGCAGGGTGACGTTGAACTCGGTGGCTCGCGGCGTCCTCTCCTCGTCGGAGGAAGGGGGCTCCAGCGGTTCGGGTACCAGCGTACCGGCGGCGCGCTGCTCCAGGAACTCCCGGCCGATGTCGGGGAACATGGCGTAGGTGAGGACATCCTCCTCGGACCGGGCCAGGTCGCCGATCTCGGCACGCAACCTGTCCAGCTCGGGCGGGAGCAGATCGGCCGGGCGACACTCGATCACCTCCTCGTTGCCGATGGCCATCTGTCGCACCATCGGGTTGACCCGCCCGGGTGGTCTGCCATAGCGACCTTGCAGATAGTGTTTCACCTCGTTGGTGATGGTCTTGTAGCGTTCCCCGGTGATCACATTGAGTACCGCCTGGGTGCCGACGATTTGGGAGGTGGGCGTGACCAGTGGCGGATAGCCCAGATCTTCCCGCACCCTCGGGATCTCCGCCAGGACTTCGCTCATGCGCTCCAGCGCCCCCTGTTCGCGCAACTGGTTGGAAAGGTTGGAGATCATGCCACCCGGTACCTGGTTGACCTGTACCCGCGTGTCCAGGCCCGTGAATTCACTCTCGAATTGGTGGTATTTCTTGCGCACCTCACGGAAGTAGAAGCCGATCTCCTGCAGCAGCTCCAGATCCAGACCGGTGTCGTAGGGAGTGCCGCGAAAGGCAGCCACCATGGATTCGGTGGCAGGATGGCTGGTGCCTCCGGAAAAGCTGGAAATGGCGGTGTCGATTCCGGCGGCCCCGCTCTCCACCCCCTTGAAGTGGCAGATGGCGGCCAGCCCGGCCGTATCGTGGGAATGGATCCAGACCGGAATTTCCAGCGCCTTCTTCAGTGCCCCCACCAGTTCCACCGCTGCGGTAGGAGTGAGCAGGCCGGCCATGTCCTTGATGGCCACGCTGTGGCATCCCATCGCCTCCAGTTCCCGGCCCAGCTTCACGAAGGCGGCGAGATCGTGCACCGGGCTGGTGGTGTAGCAGATGGCCCCCTGGGCGTGTTTGTCCGCTTCTCGTACCGCTTCCACGGCGGTACGCAGATTGCGCGGGTCGTTGAGGGCATCGAAGATGCGGAACACCGCCACGCCGTTCTCCGCCGCCCGCCGCACGAACGCCTGCACCACGTCGTCGGCGTAGTGGCGGTAACCAAGCAGGTTTTGACCCCGCAACAGCATCTGGATTGGGGTGTTGGGCAACGCCTCGTGCAGCTTGCGCAAGCGCTCCCAGGGATCCTCCTTCAGGAAGCGGACACAGGCATCGAAGGTGGCTCCACCCCACGCCTCGAGGGACCAGTAACCCACTCGATCCAGTTTGGGACAGATGGGCAGCATGTCCTCGGTGCGCAGCCGGGTGGCGATCAGGGATTGATGGGCGTCACGCAGGATGGTATCGGTGATATACGGCATGATTCGTTTCCTGTTCTCAGACGGCACCGGCCGCCACCAGTGCGGCGGCCATGGCGGTGGCGATCTCCCGGTCGGGGCGCCGGACGGAATAGTCGATCAGCTCGGGATGGGCTTCTACGAAGCCGGTGTCGAACCGCCCGCTGCGGAACTCCGGCGAGCGGAGGATCTCCAGGTGGTAGGGAATGGTGGTTTTGACCCCGTACACCCCGATGTCGTGCAGGGCGCGTACCGCCCGGTTGAGCAGCTGTTCCCAGTCCAGTGCCCAGACGGTGAGCTTGGCGCACATGGAGTCGTAGTAGGGTGGAATCTGGTAGCCGGTGTAGATGGCGCTGTCGGTGCGCACCCCCGGGCCTCCCGGGGCGAAGTAACGGGTGATGCGTCCGAAACTGGGCAGAAAGTCGTTCTTGGGGTCTTCGGCGTTGATGCGAAACTCCATGGCGTAACCACGCCGCCGGATCGCCTCCTGCCGATAGCGCAGCGGCAGCCCCGCGGCGATACGGATCTGTTCCTGGACGATGTCGATGCCGGTGATGACCTCCGTGACGGTGTGTTCCACCTGCAAGCGGGTGTTCATCTCCATGAAGTAGAAGTTGTCCCGCTCATCCATCAGGAACTCCACCGTGCCGGCATTGCGGTAACCGACGGTGGCCGCGGCCCGCACCGCCAACTCCCCGATGTACTTGCGTTGCGAGTCGTCGAGTTGTGGTGAGGGAGCAATCTCGATCAATTTCTGATGGCGACGCTGGATGGAGCAGTCCCGCTCGAACAGGTGGGTCACCTGGCCATGGCTGTCGGCCAGGATCTGTACCTCGATGTGGCGTGGGTTGTCGATGCACTTTTCCAGGAACAGCTCCGCCCTGCCGAACGCCTTGGTGGCCTCGGAGATGACCCGATCGTAGTTGCGCCGCAGCTCCGCCGCGTTCTCGCAGCGCCGGATGCCGCGTCCTCCACCACCGGAAGTGGCCTTGAGCATCACCGGATAGCCGACCTGGGCGGCGATCTCCAGCGCGTGTTCCACGCTTTCCAGATTGCCCTCGCTGCCCGGGGTGACCGGGATGCCCGCCCGAATCATGGCGCGGCGCGCCTCGATTTTGTCACCCATGCGACGGATCACCGTCTCGTCGGGGCCGATGAAGGCGATGCCGCGCCGTCGGCAGGCACGGGCCAGTTCCGGGCTTTCGGAAAGGAATCCATATCCGGGATGCAGTGCATCGCAGCCGGCGGCGATGGCCAGATTCACCAGGCGGTGGGCGTTGAGGTAGCCTGCCACACTCTCCGGCCCCAGGCTGTAGGCCTCGTCCGCCTTCTTTACATGCAGGGCATAGCGATCCGGTTCGGCATAGACCGCCACCGACTTGATGCCCATCTCGGCACAGGCCCTGACGATGCGAACGGCAATCTCGCCGCGGTTGGCGATGAGGATCTTTTTGAACATCGTGTTTGGAAAAATATTAGTTTTACCGAATATTCCCGGCTCCCGGCAATATCGCAATCAAGAGGTGTCGGTGTCAAGTAGTGTTTTTGGGGGTTTGTCATTACAATTGAATAACTATGATTGTCTATGATCTCATTTGTGGGCAGGGCCACGAGTTCGAGGGATGGTTCGACGATGCTTCCGATTACGAGAGGCAGCTTCACGATGGGGTTCTCGAATGTCCCGTCTGTGGGATTAGCGAGGTTCGCAGGGTTCCCAGCGCCAGCCATCTCCGCCTGAAAGGTTCCACTGCGTCAGAGGAGCGCCGCCGTCAGCAAGTATTGCTTGAACGGTTCCAGGAGCATGTTGAGCGCCACTACGAGGACGTCGGCGATCGCTTTGCTGAGGAGGCGCGCAAGATGCACTACGGAGAGCGCGAACAGCGTAACATCCGGGGGGCAGCCAGCTGGTCGGAATTTCAGGAGCTGCACCAGGAAGGGATCCCGGCACTTCCTCTCCCGATCCGGCGCGTTTCCAAGGACAAGCTCAATTGAGCACACCGGCTCTCGCTCCATCCTCCATCTGTTTTCTGTTGACTTCCATGTCGTTTGCCGGCGCGGAGATCCAAGTGCTCAATCTGGCCACCGAATTTCGGCGCAGAGGGTGGGAGGTCAGGGTGGTCTCGATGCTTCCCCCGGAAGATCTCGTGGATCGTCTCCGGGCGGCAGATATCGAATACCATACGCTCGGGATGCGTCGCGGGGTTCCCGACCCCCGAATGGTGTTCCGGTTGGCTGCCTTGCTGCGGCGATGGCAGCCCCGGGTGCTGCATTGTCACATGGTCCATGCCAACCTGCTGGGACGCTTGGTGCGTCTGCTGGCGCCGGTTCCCGTGCTGGTTTCGACCGCTCACAGTATCAATGAAGGAGGGCGACTGCGGGAATTGTTCTATCGTGTGACCGATCCCTTGACCGATGTCACCACTCACATCAGCGAGGTGGCGGCGGAGCACTATGTAAAAGTGGGCGCCGTCCCGCCCGGCCGCATTCGCTTCATTCCAAACGGATTGGACTTGGGCGATTTTCGCCCGGACCCGGAAGGGCGCCGGGTGATGCGCCGACAGCTTCAGCTGCAAGACGGTTTCATCTGGCTGGCGGTTGGGCGATTCGACGAGGCCAAGGACTACCCCACCATGCTACGGGCCTTTGCGCGGGCTGTGAATGGGCGGAAGGTTGTATTGTTGTTGGTGGGAGGAGATGGACTTGAGGAGCGTATGACTCCGCTGGTGAAAGAGCTTGGGATCGACCGACGGGTGCGTTTTTTGGGAACACGGGATGATGTCCAGATGCTGATGAAAGCAGCGGATGCCTATCTGATGTCATCGGCTTGGGAGGGGATGCCGATGGTGCTGCTGGAGGCGGCCGCCAGTGGCCTGCCCATTGTAAGCACCGATGTGGGCGGGATTGGAGAGGTGGTCCAGGATGGAGTCAACGGTTTTCTAGTGGAGGCGAGAGAGCCGGATCGATTGGCCGGGGCCATCGGTCGTCTAATGGAACTTTCCGCCGACGAGAGGGAGAGAATGGGCAGGGAAGGACGTCGGCTGGTGGAAGGTCGCTTTGGTCTATCGGCGGTGGTGGACCAGTGGGAGGCACTCTACGCGGAACTTGGTGAACAGAAAAGGAAGTGAGCGCTATCCGAAGTTCAAGGAAGTTTGCGTCGTTGAGTTTTTGCTGCGAAACGATCGAATACGATTAGCTCTCCGGCTTGATTCACGGTGTGAATGCCCATCTCTTTCAACTGGGGGCGGGGCAAGATGCGCTGCACCTCTGTCTCTTCGTATCGTTCCGTATCGAGACGCTTTATCTCGTTGATGGAGAGTGCGTAGCCATAGCAGACCGAGCAATCCTGGGCGGGACGGTAAAGCCGACCACTCTGTTCGAACAACCAGCCCCCCGGCCTTGCCGAACGGACATCTGAGCGGATAGGGCTGCATGGGTGGGGGATCCAGGGACCAAAGGGGTTGTCGGCGTAGAAAAGTGAAACCTCGTCCCACGCCTCACCGTTGTTTACTGCCAGGCTGACAAACATCCACCACTTTCCGTCTCGTTGCAGTAACGTGGCATCGACTGCCTTGATACCTTCCATCAATACCTTGTGCAGTTCCCACTTGTCGGGAAAGGAGGTGCAACGATAGACCTCAATGGTGTTGTTTTGCATGGTCTCAGGCAGCATGTAGAGTTCCCCCTCCCACTCAAACAGAAAGGGATAGGAGAGGTGGTAATCCTTTTCCAGGACGGTGATTGGTTCGCTCCAGCTGCCATCCCGTTTTACCTCCATTACCCGCAACAGTCCCTTCTCGTCCGAGAACATCAGCTCTTCGAAGAAGATGTAGTATTTTCCTTCATGTTGCCAAGGGAAGGGATCGGCCCAGAACCCACCTTCCGGAGAAGGAATAACATGAAGGCCACCGAGATCGAGGCGATCACCACCGAAGCGGAATGCAATGTCCCAGCGTGCTTCCATATCTATCTTGCGTTTGTAGACCTCTTTCAGGAAACCGCCAACCAACCGTGAAAAAGCCCATGTCATCCGCAGATTCCCTGGCACTCCTTGCCCTTTTGGGGTAGCAAGTGTTCTCTCAGGAACAGGACAGAGCTCTGGCTCCAAGGCTGGCTCTCCGAAATGGTGTAGCTGTTCCAGTTTGCGGATGGCAAACTGGGCGGTTTTAAGATAGATATGATTTCTAATCACGGCGGGAGATATGTTGTCCCCCGGAGCTACCGAGGTGTAGATGAGCCGCTCTTCGGATTCTTCATCTGCGCAGATATAGAGACCCGAAGGAATGGTCGGAATCCCCTCTACCACTTCCCAGAAAGCAGGGGGTTGATGGCCGCCGAACTGAAAGGCCCATAGACCATAACGGGCAAGGCGGGGAACCATTCCCCATTGCCTTTTTTCTCCAAGGAAAAGGAGTACATCCAGCTGATGGGCCTGGATCCCGGCAGAATCCCTTGCAGAAAGACTCATCCCCTTTTCGTTACGCAGGAGCTGAATTTCGTGTAGAGGCCAGTTGTTTATCTGAGGACGAATATCGCTGCGTTCCAGTACATCTGGACTTTCCAGAAATTTATTCTTGTCAAAACGACAAAAGGCACGATAGAGAAACCGGTTCCAGCCCTGTTCCGCAGGGTTTTCAGGAAATTGCTCTTGCGCAGAGGGATCAATGAACAGAGCCGTGATTTCGACAGCTGGTGAAACTTTCAGACGGGAGATGACATCATGTGCCCAGCGGGGCAGATAGATGGTATCTATCAGAATGCCCACCCGTAATGGTGGGAGCGCGCGGCTTTTTATCTCTGTTTGCATATTTGGCTGGCGACGATAGAATTGCATCCTGCGCAATCCGATCGACTCCCCCCTCTCCAGCTTGATTTGGTTGCCAGATCCATAAAATACCCTATTCTTTCCCCGGCAAACAATACCCGGGATAAAAGTTGTGTTCTTTATTCAAGAGTTTTTGACGTGGGGACTGTTCTGAAACGTCTGATTGTCGGGAGGCGGTGGTGCAAAGAGTTTTTGGTGAAGGGGGCGCGCTGGTTGTCTCTCTGGATTTCGAGTTGCGCTGGGGAGATCTCGAAAAATTTGGCGAACAAGGGTATCGGAAAAATCTGCTGGGTGTTCGGCAGGCTGTCCCGCGGCTCCTAGAGAAATTTTCTGAATATGGGATCCATGTCACTTGGGCGACGGTGGGGTTTCTATTTTTTTCCGGACGGGATGAATTGATGGCTCACCTGCCGGAGGTCCTCCCGGCCTATGTGCAAGAGGGTCTTTCTCCTTACCCCTGCATCGCTGACACTGGGAATAGCGAAGATGAGGATCCGCTGCATTATGCACCTTCCCTCATCGAACGGATTGCAAGAACTCCGGGGCAAGAGATAGCAACCCATACCTTCTCCCACTACTATTGTCTGGAGGATGGACAGACCGCTGCAGCGTTCCGTGCCGATCTTCAAGCAGCGAAACGGATTGCTGCCAAGCGGGGGATTGAGCTGCGTAGCTTGGTGTTTCCTCGTAACCAGTTCAACGAGGAATATCTCTCCATCTGTGCCGAAGAGGGGATCATAGCCTACCGTGGAAACCAGCAGAGCTGGATGTACAAGGCATCCACTACCAATGGGGAACCCCGTTACAAACGGTTGGCCCGTCTGGTTGATGTCTATTGTGATCTCTCGGGTCACAATGGTCACGAAATGGATGTGCTTGGGGAACGGCTCCCTTTCAATATTCCGGCGAGCCGTTTGTTGCGGCCGGTCTCTTCGTCACCAATGGTGCTGGAGCCGTTACGTTTGCGACGTATCAAGCGAGAGATGTGTTATGCCGCACAAAAAGGACTGCTCTACCATTTGTGGTGGCACCCGCATAATTTCGGGATCGATCTGGATGCGAATGTCGGTTTTCTGCAACATATACTTGCCTACTATCGGATACTCGAGGAACGATATGGAATGGAGTCCCTGACCATGGTGGAGCTTGCCGAGCGACAGCAGGAAGTATTGTCCCTGTGAGAAGGGAAGAGAGTCATCCATGGGATGTTTCCCCCCGGGAAGCCATTGCCATCCAGCAGCGCCTTCGGGGGCGAGTGCGCCTGGAGGATTGTCCGGGAGAGGTGAAGCACGTTGCTGGGATTGATGTTGGGTTCGAACAACAAAACCGGGTGACCCGTGCTGCGGTGGCTGTGTTGTGTTTCCCGGATTTGGAGCTGGAGGAATATGCTGTTGCCCGTCAGCCCACCCGGTTTCCTTATGTCCCCGGCTTACTCTCCTTCCGCGAGGTGCCGGCGGTGCTTGACGCGCTGGGCCGTCTCAGGGCGATGCCTGATTTACTGCTTTGTGATGGACAGGGGATTGCCCATCCTCGTCGCTTCGGGATCGCATGTCACCTCGGGGTTTTGAGTGGTATTCCTTCCATCGGAGTGGCAAAGAGTCGTCTGGTGGGACATCATGAGTCAGTTCCTGACGTGAAGGGGGCATGGGTCCCTTTGGAGGACAAGGGTGATGTCATCGGGGCAGTGTTGCGTAGCCGCAAGGGAGTAAAGCCCATCTACGTTTCTCCCGGCCACTGTGTGACCCTTCCCACTGCGGTTGAGTATGTGATGGCTTGCGTGACTCGTTATCGGTTACCGGAGACCACCCGTTGGGCACATCGGTTGGCCTCTGGTACTTGAAAGCGGATCAGAGAGTTAGTTATCATTCCGGGAAAAACATAATATAGTGTTCTCTTCCCCATATTAGGTAATCATAATATGAGAAAAGTAAAAAAGGCCGTATTCCCGGTTGCTGGCCTGGGTACCCGTTTCTTGCCAGCCACCAAGGCAAACCCGAAGGAGATGCTGCCCGTCGTTGATAAACCGCTCATCCAGTATGCGGTGGAAGAAGCGATTGCTGCAGGGATCGAAGAGCTCATTTTCGTCACCAGCAGCAGCAAGCGGGCGATCGAGGACCATTTCGACAAGAACTATGAATTGGAGTCGAAGCTGGAACTGGATGGCAAGTATGATCTGCTGAAAACGGTGCAGGATATCGTCCCAAAGGGGGTGGTCTGTCTCTACGTCCGCCAGCCGGAAGCCTTGGGGCTGGGGCATGCCGTACTGTGCGCCAAGCCGTTGGTGGGTCATGAACCGTTTGCAGTCATCCTGGCTGATGACCTGATCAAGAGTGAAGGGGCAGGTTGTCTCAGCGAGATGGTCAAGGCCTTTTCTTACCATGGGGGGAGCATCTTGGGGGTTGAGGAGATTCCGCCTTCCGAGTCGGAAAAATACGGTATCGTGTCGACTACTTCGCTTGACGATCGCATCAGCCGCGTGGATGCCATCGTGGAGAAGCCGAAACCCGCCGATGCACCGTCCAGTCTGGCTGTGGTGGGGCGTTACATTCTTTCTCCCGCCCTGTTTCCGCTGTTGGAACGTGTGGAGAAGGGGGCGGGTGGCGAGATCCAACTCACTGATGCCATTGCCGAGCTGCTGAACCATGAGCAGGTACTTTCCTATCGGTTCACTGGTGAGCGTTACGACTGTGGCAGCAAACTGGGCTATTTGCAGGCCACGGTGGAGTTCGCGCTCGAACATCCAGAGCTGAGAGGCCCTTTCCGTGAGTATCTGCGCACGGTAGCGGGCTGTGAGGTCCCGGTGGCGTCGGTAGGATAGCGCCTCGGGTTTCACCGAGTCCAGCGTCAGGCGCGGCTCAACGCTCCTCTTTCCAGCTGCCTAGTATCTCCATGCAGAATGCTCGCAAGGCCTCTGCTCGCTCGGGGGAATCTGCTTCGTTGTAGCAGCGGAGCTCTGGGGCATTGCCTGAAGGCCGTAGATGGACTACTTCACCGTTATCAAAGGTGATCCTCAATCCATCGGTGGTGTCGATGCTGGCTACCTCTCCAAGATGATCCCCAAAAACGGTCTGGATTCTCTGGCGGGCAATCTTCTCATCCGTCGGGTTGAGCCACTCCAGCTTGGCGTGGCTTCGTGCGGTAGGGAAAGCTCTGATACGATCGCTGGTAGTAAAGCGATGCGGTAGATCTTTAAGCAATTGGCTGATGGTGCACCCTTTTTCCCTGGCCAGTTCCAGGATCGCCAAGATCACGAGAGTGGCATCGCGGGTTGGCAGTGCCGAAAGTCGTCTGCCGTCACGCTCAATGTCGGAAGCGGTAAGGAAGCCACCGTTGGCTTCGTAGCCAACAACCGGTTGTTTCCCCTCGGAGACGGCCTCATTCATGGCGGTGATTACATAGGGGGAGCCGATTTGCGTGCGGATCACCTGAGGAAACCATTCGCAGAGCTCCACTGCAGTGTTACTGCTCACCGGTGTCACGACGGTATGGGCGTGGAGATAGCGGGCACAAAGGATTCCCGCCACGTCACCGCGCAGCCATTCGCCGTGTTCGTCACTAATCAGAGGGCGATCTCCATCTCCGTCGGCGGAGACGATGCAATCAAGGGATTGTTGAGAGGCCCACTCTCGCGCCAGTTTGACATCCTCGGGACGGATCGCCTCGGTATCCACCGGGATAAACCGATCAGAGCGTCCCAGTCGTACTACCTCTGCCCCTAGCTCTGACAGGATGCGATGGAGCGTATCCCGCAACACGGTGGAATGTTCGTAGAGGCCGATTCTGCGCCCCGAGAGGCAGTTCGGGGGAAAGAATGCCAAGTATCGCCGGATGTACTCTTCCTCCGCCTCTCTTTGTACAGGGGGAAGTGGTTCCGGGGTTGCAAGGAACCCTTCCGGAGTGAAACGTTCATCCGGTAGTTCTACTTGCTGTATCCGGATCTGAGCTTCATCCTCCTTGAGGATCTCGCCCTCCGCATGGTTGAACTTGATCCCGTTGCGGTCGTCCGGGATGTGGCTGCCGGTAACCATCAAGGTTGGGATATGTTTCATCAGGCCGTAATGGGCAATGGCTGGAGAGGCAATGCGCCCCGTGTGAACGAGTGGATGGCGACGATCCCGGATAGCGGCGGCGCAAGCTGTCAGAATTCTTTCGGTACTGGGGCGCAGATCGCCGCTGATGGCAACTGGTGTATCACGGCTTGTTCCTCGGACCTGCTCCAGATGCTGCAGAAACGCCATGGCGTAGGCATAGCAGATCTCGTCGGTCATTCGTTCTACCAGCCCTCGGGCTCCACTGGTGCCGAAGCCGACATCGCTGGTTTCCATCAGTTGCGCAATGGATAGCAGTTTCATCTTCCCCCCTTGCCACACGCAATACAAAAAGAGGTTGTGCGATTATCGCACAACCTCTTTGGTATGGCTCCCCCGACTGGACTCGAACCAGTGACAGACGGATTAACAGTCCGTTGCTCTACCAACTGAGCTACGGGGGAATGGCAGGGCGCGTATGATAAACCATCGGGTCGAAAAGGGTCAACCGCAGGTGGTGGTCGTTTTGCGGACCCGGCCGGTGGGGCCGACCACGAGGGAGCGGCCTCGTCCACCACCCGCGCTGCAGATGGTGAATGTGCCGGTTGCCAAGCCTGTGGAAGTTCCGTCTCCCTTGTATGAAAGGTTGCCCCGTGAGAAGGTGAGGGTGGTACCTCCCCGAAGTGGGCCATGGACCCGGAGCAGGTTTCCCGATGCATCAGTTATTATCCAGCCTTTGTGCCAGGCGTCCTTGTCGTTACTGCATGTGGCCTGATCGTTGCTCTGACAGATGGTGACGCGGGCGCCCCGCTTGATGGCTTCGCTGCGGGTGTAGCTGAGATCTCCGAGCAAGGTATTGGTCTGGGCAATAAGTCGGTTGTCACGCAACACGTTACTGATCGCTGGGCCTGCGGCGGAAACGACGATAATGAAAACCGCCAAGGTGATCACCAGCTCAATCAGGGTGATACCCGCTTGTCTGGCTGGCAGGATTGTGTTCCAGCTTGTAGCCATGGTTCTACCTCGAACAAGGTGTCCGTGAAAGGAGTGGAGTTGCTGCAATCTTTCCCCATAGTATCGGCATGCGGGGGATACAGGTTTAGCTGGGTGCTGTCTGGCCCGGGCAAATGTTCGGGAGAAGGATCACTGCTGGCTCAACAATTGGTTCAGGCGCTCCATCGCCTGTTGCAGTTGCTCGATGCTGGTAGCGAATGAGAGTCGTACATGGCCGGGGGCGCCGAAGGCAGAACCGGGAATCACAGCGATGCCGGCTTTTTCCAGGAGATAGTCGGAGAACTGGATGTCATCTTCCACCAGGGGGAGTTCTGCTATGGCCTCTTCCACATTTGGAAAGGCATAAAAGGCACCCTGTGACGGAAGACAGCGAATACCGTGAATGTGGTTCAGAGCCTCCACCAGGTAGTCATGGCGTTCCTTGAAGGCTCTTACCATCCTTGTGACGCATGCTTGATCACCTTCGAGCGCTGCTCGAGCTGCCACCTGGGAAACGGAAGTCGGGTTCGAGGTGCTTTGGGACTGGATTTTCTTCATCGCGGCGATCAACGGTGCCGGGCCCCCAGCGTAGCCGATGCGCCAGCCGGTCATGGAATAGGCCTTGGAAACGCCGTTGAGGACGATGGTACGCGGATAGAGGTCCGGGCAAGCGTTGACAATATTGACAAATGGCTCTCCGGTCCAGCGGATATGCTCGTACATGTCATCACTTGCGATGAGAAGATGCGGATGGGAGGTCAGTACCCTGCCCAGTGCCGCCAACTCTTCCCGGCTATAGGCCACACCGGTAGGGTTGGAAGGGCTGTTGAGTACCAGCAACCGAGTGCGTGAGGTAATTGCCGCCTCCAGCTGTTCCGGCGTGATCTTGAATCCCTGTTCAATTCCTGCCTCGATGAATACCGGTTTACCACCAGCCAACAATACCATGTCGGGGTAGGAGACCCAGTAGGGAGCGGGAATGACCACCTCATCACCAGGGTTGAGCAATGCCTGAGCCAGATTGTAAAAGCTTTGCTTGCCGCCACAGGAGACCAGGATCTGCTCAGGAGTATATTCCAGACCATTGTCATGGCGAAATTTGTGACTGATGGCCTGTTTCAATTCGGGAATGCCATCGACGGCGGTGTATTTGGTGAAGCCGTCACGGATGGCCCGGATGGCCGCTTCTTTTATGTGATCCGGTGTGTCAAAATCCGGTTCACCGGCGCCCAACCCGATGATCTCCTTTCCGGCAGCCTTCAGCGCCTTGGCGCGTGCGGTGATAGCGAGTGTAGCTGAGGGTTTGACCGCCTTGACGCGATCCGAGAGTTGTATGTCCAAGCCGAACTCCTGTGACGCGGATGCCCAATATCCAGATGAATTGGTGTAATATACTCGAAGAGAGCGTCCTGCAGAATCCCCATGTCACGACCCTTCCAACTGAATGCCCCCTTTGAGCCGGCCGGTGACCAACCGGAGGCGATCCAGCAGCTAGCAGACGGTCTCCGTGCAGGATTGGCCGGGCAGACACTGCTGGGAGTGACGGGCAGCGGCAAGACCTTCACCATTGCCAGCGTTATCCAGCAGCTGCAGCGCCCCACCATTGTCCTGGCACACAACAAGACCCTTGCGGCACAGCTTTATGGTGAATTCAAGGCGTTTTTCCCACACAATGCAGTGGAGTATTTCGTCTCCTACTACGACTATTATCAACCGGAGGCTTACGTGCCGGCTACCGACACCTTCATCGAGAAGGATGCCTCCATCAACGAGCACATCGAGCAGATGCGCCTCTCTGCCACCAAGGCGATCCTGGAGCGGCGCGATACGGTCATTGTGGCAACTGTCTCCGCCATCTATGGATTGGGGGACCCGCAGTCCTATCTAAGCATGATGCTCCATCTGTCGCGTGGGGAGTTAGTGGACCAGCGCCGGATCTTGCGTCGCTTGGCGGAGCTGCAATACACCCGCAACGACATGGAGTTGCGCCGTGCCACCTACCGGGTACGGGGTGAGATCATCGATATCTTTCCTGCGGAGTCGGAACGAGAGGCGATACGTATCGAGCTTTTCGATGAAGAGGTGGAATCCCTTTCCTGGTTCGATCCCCTCACCGGTGAGGTACTGCGCAAGGTGCCGCGCATCACTATTTACCCCAAGACTCACTACGTGACACCGCGCCAGACCATCCTGGATGCCATCGAACAGATTAAACAAGAACTCAAGGAACGCCTTGATGAGCTTTACGCCCAAAACAAATTGGTGGAAGCACAGCGGCTTGAGCAGCGCACCCGGTTCGATATCGAGATGATGCTGGAGCTTGGTTACTGCTCCGGTATCGAAAACTATTCCCGTTATCTTTCCGGTCGTCGTGCCGGGGAGCCACCACCCACCCTGATGGAATATCTGCCGGCAGATGCATTGATGATCGTGGATGAAAGCCATGTGACCATTCCCCAAGTGGGAGGGATGTACCGTGGTGATCGTTCCCGCAAGGAGAACTTGGTGAAGTATGGTTTCCGTTTGCCCTCGGCACTGGATAACCGCCCTCTCCGGTTCGAGGAGTTCGAGCGGCTGATGCCGCAGACCATTTTTGTTTCCGCTACCCCAGGAGAATACGAGTTGGCGCACTCTGAACAAGTGGTGGAACAGGTGGTACGCCCAACGGGCCTGCTGGATCCGGAGATTGAGGTGCGTCCGGCCGTCACCCAGGTAGATGATCTGCTTTCGGAGATCCATTTGCGGGTGGAGAAAGAAGAGCGGGTGCTGGTGACCACGCTCACTAAACGAATGGCGGAGGACCTCACCGATTATCTGGCCGAGCATGGTGTTCGGGTGCGCTATATGCACTCTGATATCGATACGGTGGAACGTGTGGAAATCATCCGCGATCTGCGTCTCGGAGAGTTCGACGTGCTGGTGGGGATCAATTTGTTGCGTGAAGGACTGGATATGCCCGAGGTCTCTCTGGTGGCCATTCTGGATGCTGACAAGGAGGGTTTCCTGCGCTCCGACCGCTCGCTGATTCAAACCATTGGCCGTGCGGCCCGGAATCTCAACGGCAAGGCCATCCTCTATGCGGAGACCATCACTGGATCCATGCGCCGCGCCATCGATGAGACGGAGCGGCGCCGCGCCAAGCAACTGGCATTCAATGAGAAACATGGTATCACCCCCAAAGGGATTCGGAAAAAGGTGCATGACATCATGGAGGGTGGATACCCTGGTGCACCCGGTTCGTCTCGTCAATATGCCAAAGTAGCCGACGAAGTGGCGCGGTATGCTGCCATGTCGGCGGAGGAGTTGGCCATGCAGATCAAGCAGCTGGAGAAGCAGATGTTTCAGCATGCCCAGAACCTGGAGTTCGAACAAGCGGCACAATTGCGAGATCGGATAAAGATGCTGGAAGAGCGGAGCCTGGGGGTAGTGGAAAGCTGATGGCGCTTGTTGCATCAATACAACAGGCATTGCCCAATGTGTACTATAATTGACACATATCAAGGTCTGTTTTTTCTGTTGCGGTAAGGTGTGCGCATGGCTGAAGTCGTGGCGGCTTGCAGTTATTTTTGGATTTCTGGCAATTATTCAGGAGTGAGAAAAATGGTTAAAAAGGCACATATTTTCGCATTGGCAAGCGCCGGTTTTCTGTTGGTGCCAATGGCTGGACAGGCCGAAACAGGACATGATTTCACAGCGGCGTTGACCGGTGGCAAGGCGACGGTCGATATGCGGTTGCGGATGGAGACCGTCTCCCAGGAATCGAAGCCCGAGGATGCCAATGCGCTGACGCTGCGTACCCGCCTGGGTTATCTGACCGGGGATTATGAAGGGTTCAAGGCCTTCATGGAGATGACGCATACTGCGGCCATCGAAAATAACGACTATCTGGTACCCAAAGGTCCTGGAGCAAACGGCAAGACCGATTATCCCGTCGTTGCCGACCCCGAGATCAGCCGTCTCAATCAGGCGTGGGTGAGTTATTCCGGAATCGAAAACACCACTGTCAAAATGGGTCGCCAGCGGGTGATCCTCGACAATGCCCGCTTCGTTGGTAACGTTGGTTGGCGGCAGACCGAGCAGGTTTATGATGCACTGGTCATCGCCAACAGCTCGCTTCCGGATACTACCATCGTTTATGGATATGTCACCCGGGCGTACAACATCTTTGGGGCAGAAACCCCATCTGAGTCACATTTGATCAACGTGAGCTACAAGGGGCTGGCGATCGGTAAGATTACCGGCTACGCTTATTTGCTGGATTTGGCACATGATGGCGGTGCAGCCGACAGTCAGACTCTGGGGCTGAGCTTCAACGGCAAGTATGCCATGAACGATGAGTTCTCTATGCTCTATGGTCTGGAGTTTGCCCAGCAAAGTGACTATGCCGATGCTACAGACATAGTGGATGCCAACTACACCAAGCTCGAGATCGGGGGTGCTTATCGGGGTGTGACGGTCAAGATTGGACAGGAGACGCTGGGCAGCAACGATGGGCTGTATGGTTTCCAGACTGTGCTGGCCACCAAGCATGCCTTCAACGGTTGGGCGGACAAGTTCCTGACGACGCCAGACGATGGTTTGGTGGATAACTACTTCTCCATCGGAGGCAAACCGATGGGAGTCAAGCTGTTGGCGGTCTATCATTCCTATACTACCGACGAAGGGGGTGATGATCTGGGCACCGAGATCAATCTCCTGGCGGCCAAGAAATTCGGGGCCTACAGCGTTGGTCTGAAGTATGCGGACTTTACGGATGATACGCCTGCAGCGGATGATGTGAGCAAAGTATGGCTCTGGGGTCAGGTCAAGTTCTGATCAAGTCATAGGCTTGGTTCTCAAAATAAAGGCCAGCGGACACAATATCCGCTGGCCTTTACTCTTTGAAGAATTATTTCTTTTTTCCAACAAGAATGTCCCAGTGTGCCTTGATATCGGCTGCTGCGGGTGTCCTTGAACTGCGGTAACGGATGATGCCATCTGCCCCGACCAGTATTTGAGTAGGGGTTCCTACGATGCCATAGGCGGTGGTGATGGCACTCCCTTTATCAAATATGATGGCGTATTGCATGCCATGCTCTTTCCCATATTTTCGAGCAGCGTTAGCCGAGTCGTTGATTCCTACATTGATGGCCAGTATTGCCAGCCGGTTGCCAAACTTTTCATGTAGCGTGTTGATTTCGGGAATCTCTTTTTGACAATTTGGACACCAGGTTGCCCAGAAAACCAGATAGAGTGGTTTTTTTCCCATGTAGTTTGATAGTGCGACTTTTCGCCCATCCAGTGTGGTGGCGGAGAAATCGGGGGCTTTATCCCCTACTTTGGTACCAGCAATAGTGGGTGATGACATCGACAGCAGGAGCGTCGCGATTACCGGCACCACGTCCCAGGTGCTCATTCGTTTCATGAGGATTCTCCGTGAAAGATGGTTTTTGCAGCGACAGGGGTTAAGAAGGAACCCGGAACGCGAGTTCCGGGCTCGGTGTGGTCGTTGCCGTTAGTGTTTATGATCGTGGCCATGCTTGCCCATGGGGACTGGAGGCTGACCGATCTTGCGCTCAGTCAGCTGTTTGGCCACTTTTTGATCCTCTTCCCATGCTGCCTTGGCGATTTCTTCAGGGGAGACTCCGTCGACGGAGATGGAGTCAATCTCGATCATATGTGCGTTAGGATAGAGCCAGCCTGTTACTGTAGCGGTCTTTCCAATCACCGCACCATGGGCACGGATAATATCGTGACCTTTGGCATTGTTGACGAAATTCCAAAAGGTGCCATCGGCCAGTTTGATTCCTACATCATGTCCGCCAAATAAGTTACACTGGGCGTTTGCGCCGGATAGCTTCTTCAAGCTGCAGCCAATACAGATTAGTTCACCCTTAAGGGTGATGGTGTCCATGCCTTTTTCCTTATCCCAGCCGCCTGCGAAAGCCGGTGTCGCGAGCAGCAAGGTCAGCAAAAGGGCCAGGGTGGAATGTTTCAAAACGTTTGATTTCATAGCAGGGTTATCTCCTTGCGATTTCAGGGTTACAACGGGTACAACATCGGATCCAGCCCCGCCAGAAGCTGATCGGGTCTGGTTGGAGACGATGGAATGACAACCACCGTCATCCCGTGACTGTAGCGAGCTGCTACGTGGGATTTGTCAACAGGTAATTCTCCGGGAAGTAGGATTACCGTTGCGATCTCTTCCCCCTTTCGATAAACGATGTGCAATCCATGGATTCCACGAATCTTGCAGGGATCTGCATAGGTCGCGTACCAGCCCTCCTTTACTTTGAGCTTTGCTCCCATTACAGCTAACAGCTTGTTTGGATTGATCTCCTCTGTACCAGCGAAGGCCTGAGGTTCATCAGCCATATGGTGGAGGATGTCCGAAGTGATGGCCAGAGCTTCATGCTGTTCCACGTTTGGTTGGAGCGTAAGGGCTATCACTAGTGCCACTGTTACTGTGGCGGCAGCCAGAGCTGCCCACCGGCGGGGTCGAGCTGTGTTCTCAGGAAGAGCGGGCAAAGGACATTCTTTGACAGGAAGATGGACTGTGTGATGCAGTTCCCTTTCAAAAGCCTCTACCTGGAGGCTGTATTGCCGGCACTCCGCGCACTG
The DNA here is from genome assembly GCA_964557025.1 of uncultured Chromatiales bacterium. Classification (GTDB taxonomy): domain Bacteria; phylum Pseudomonadota; class Gammaproteobacteria; order Thiohalospirales; family Thiohalospiraceae; genus DRMK01. The sequence continues at coordinate 62,963 of CAZKYF010000017.1, forward strand.
TTTCAGGTGTTGCCGTAGCCTTGCTGAGCGATGATGTGGATCGGCCAATAACTGTTCTCGGTAGTGATCACACTTCATGATATCTTTTGCTCGTTACTATATACTCGCCAAGTGGCCTGGGGATGCGCGGCGATGAGGCGTTTTCTGGCCCTGGCGATACGGGATAGCACAGTACCCCGCGGAATCTCCAGGACTTCCGCGATTTCGTTGATGGACAATCCTCCCAGAACCTGCATCAGGAAAGGGGTGCGGAACTTTTCCGGTAGTTCACGTATCGCCCTCTCCAGATCGATCCGTAACCCAGGATTCTCCGATTTGTGATCGGGCAACTCCCCGATTGCATCCAATGGCTCCCCTGAGGGCGAGTAACGCCGCAATCTCAGAAACTCCCGGTGCAGAATGGTGAATAGCCAGGCGCGTGCCTTGTGGGTCTTTTTCAATGTGTGGAACTTTTCCCAGGCGCGAAGCCAGGTCTGTTGCAATACCTCTTCCGCTTCATACCGGGAACTCCCGAGAAAATAGGCAAAACGCCACAGGTCATCCCGGTGCCGGTAGAACAGTTTTTCGAAATGGACTTGCGAACGAAAGAGGGGCAACACCTGCGATATGTCCTAATTGTGTTTCTGTTACTCATACAGAGTGGAATCAGGGTGATTTGATTCCCTATGCAAAAAATCCAGTACTATCTGTCAGAAGGAGAGGTCTTGTTGGAATGCCTCGGTAGGCTGCGGAAACAGATTTACTGGATTTCGATGCAAAAAGGCAGCGCCTGCTGGCGCCGCCTTTATTTTGACCGATGTCGCCTTTCCTGTATCAGAATTTTACGTTCAGATTAAGCTGAATGCGTGAGCGTTCAGCATCTTGACCATCAACTCCTCTAGTGATTATTTCACTGTCATAGTAGCGCAGATCCAGGGCGGTGTTGTTCGCTATCTTGTAATCCAGCTGTAGCCGATAGCCTTCGAAGTTGTCTGCGGATGATTCCGCGGAAGGGAAGTTGTCCTGGGTGAACAGGCCATCTCCCAATGTGGCGTAGGTCTCCACATGGTAGAAATAGGCCCTCACGCCAATGGTGTCGGTAACTTGATAACGGCCATGGACCACATATGCGGTATTTTCATCATCAGCATCACCCTGGATATAGTCAAAAGCAGCGCGCCAGCGGTTTCCCTTGAGTTGTCCGCTGACGATCCAGTGGCTCATGGACTCAAATGCATCGTTACCATCACTGTCCTCTGCTGTGACAGAAGCTCCGCCAGCTGACAGCGTGTATTTCATACCATTGGCAAAGCTTTCATTGAGTACTGCCTGATACAGCACGGCACTCCAGTCGTCTCCCCAGCTTCCTTCTTTGAGAATGGCATAGGCACCATTGAGGGTAACCGGCCCAGCCTGGTAGACCACTGCCAGAGCTTCTGGGTTGTCATCCTTGTCCCACCATACCTCGGTGGTTTGCCAGAAATTGAGCGGTGTTTTACCTGCCACCAAGGTGAGGTTTTCCACACCGGTATATGCAATGAGGGCGGTATCCAAGCCGATGAAGTCAGCACTTGGGGCTTTGCCTCCAGCGGTTACGTCGTTCACTGTCTGCATAGTATCGTGCGGTGAACCCTGGCTTGAGCTGGTGGCCAGCCGGATCTTCCCCGACCAAGCGTTATTGGGGGTAAAGGAAACACCGACCCTGGCCCGCAGGCGTAGCCGATTGCGATCTCGATCAGTTCCGTCCTGTTTTGTACTGTTGTCAGCTTCTGCGCGGAAACGCATGTCTCCAAACAGCTTCACTTTTCCATCTGCATCCACTGAAACGGCGGCACTGGCACTCCCCGCAGCCATTGCAGAAAGCAATACTGCCGCTGACGCCAACCCCAAGCTGCCCAGTCGTGTTGAAGATTTGTTATCCCGTTGTTTCATCATGTTTGATTCCCCTTTTTTCATTAGTGACAACTTTCACATCGCAAACTCAAACTATATCCCCATATCCCGGGTTTCCATCATTGGTCAAGCCCCAACCAATGATAGCTGTTGGTGCCGGATGTGAGGCTCCAAGTGGCCAAGGTGCATGAAATGGGCCATTGTTTGTTGCGATAATACAACATGCGATTGAACGATAGTGGAGGAAAAACAAGGCAGTAACCAGTTGATATACAGACTATTTTGCAGATTTCCAGAGTTGGATATAAACAAAATGATTTGTGATATATGGGCTTGACATGAAGAACGGTTGTAACAAATTGTGCAACCTCTTCAACGGATTGAATAATGCGTTTAATTGGAGAATCCAGACAGAACCTATTATTCAGTGCGCAGGAGCGTCATGGTTGTGTAACAATTTGTTGCTAGTCAGCAAATCGTTTTTCAATTGCTTTCAGATGTGAGGATGGAGGAACAATGAATAATCGAGCAGCAAAATGGGGTTTGGCCATCGTATCTATGGCTCTTACGGGCACCGCAGGTGCAGCAGGTATTACCGTTTACAAACAAGATGATCAATATGTGAAACTGGGTGGTCGGATCCAGATCCAGTATCACCAAGTGTCTCCGGACGGCGAGGAAGAAACCGACGAGCTGTTTTTGCGTCGATTCCGTCCCTACGTCATAGGGAGCCTGTACAAGGATTGGAAAGGGAAGCTGCAATGGGAGATGGGCAAGGCGAAAGGCGTCGTCGTCAAAGAGGCATACATGCAATACACTGGTTTCGACAGTGGTAAGCTCTATATCGGGAACATGAAGACCGGTTTTTCCCGAGAGATGATGACCTCGTCCAAGAAGCAGCAATTGATCGAGAGGACTTTCGTTGGCGATCACAATTATGGGGTTCCGGAATATCAGCTGGGGCTTCGTTTCGACGGGTTCGCTGCGGATAAACAGGTTGGTTATATCCTTTCCTTTGGGAGCATGAGTCTTGATCCCGATGAGAAAAAGCTCGATTTCGACACGCCGGTCAACAAAGATGAAGACTGGAACGAGGGGTGGGTAGCGGCTGGTCGCGTTGATTACTATCCCTTCGGTTATTTCTCCATGTCCCAAGGAGATTTCGGAGGTGGGCAAAAGCTGGCCATTGGAGTGGGATTTTTCAGCTGGAACAACGATGATGACAACAATACCTATACCGATACCGCGGGTAATCATGCAGGCGGTAGCAAGGTCGACGTGGATAGTGCCAGCGGGGCGGAGTTCAGTATTGCCTATCGTATCGGTGGTTTTTCCGCAGATGCTCAATACAATCAGATTAGCGCCAGCACGATTGATGGCGCCTACAGTGGTGGAATGTTCGAGAACGGAGATACCACTTTGACGCAGATGTCTCTGGAAGGTGGCTACATGGTGGTTCCTTCGACGCTGGAGCTGGTAGCCGGCTTCGAGTCCATGGACGCTGACGGTTATAAAAAGGCCTGGACCCGTAATTCGGTAGGGGTCAACTGGTTTTTGCACAAGCATGATATCAAGGCTCAGTTGACCTATCGTCAGGGAAAGAATCTGTACGGCAAGGATGGTGACGATGAGGATGAACTGTTCCTGCAGGCGCAGTATGTTTTCTAATTCTTGCTGATTTTATTCATTGGTAAAGAAAGGACATGCTTTTTTGAGCATGTCCTTTTTTGATTCGGGTATTTTTCTCTTCGTTTGTCAACCTGATGGTTCCCATTTCGTTAATATCAGTAACTGCCAAGATTTTTTGGAGAGCGTGTTCTTAACCAAGATGAACGATTTCCTGGCCTCTGTCGAACGGCGCGCCTATCGCATGGCCTATCTCGCCACCGGCAATCGGGACGAGGCGTTGGATATCGTTCAGGACGCAATGTTCAAATTGGCGCAGCGATATGCTGATCGGGGAAAAAATGAATGGGGGCCACTATTTCACCGTATCCTGCAGAGCCGAATCCGGGATTGGTATCGGCGTGCCAGGGTGAGATATATCTGGCAGCGTATTACAGGGGATGAAGCGGGGAAGAGTGATGATTTGCTGGATAAATTTCCTGATCCGGCAGCGGTCAATCCAGAAAAGTGGTTAGGGGATCAGGGAGCGATGAAGCAACTAGATAAGGTATTGCGGGAGTTGCCATTACGCCAGCAGCAGGTCTTCCTGTTGCGGGTATGGGAGGGGCTAGACGTAAAGGAAACGGCTCATGCCATGGGGTGTTCCGAGGGAAGCGTGAAGACGCATTATTCGCGAGCGGTGCACAAGTTAAGAGAGAGGCTGGAGGAATATCGATCATGACGGATCAGCGTGATCGCAAAATGTTGGCCCGGGTAAAGGAAATGTTGGACCAACAGGTTGAGGAACTTGACACCGATACCTGTGAGCGGCTGCGCATGGCGCGTAACCTGGCAGTCATGAAAGCGGCCTCCGCGCCGGGGTTTAGGTGGCAGAGCATTCCGTTCCGTGCGAGTCATTGGAAACCTGTTGCTGCTTACGCCCTGGCATCGTTGGTTGTCGTTACGGTGGCCGGTTGGTTTTGGTTTTCCCAACCTGCGGAGTTGCAAGAGATCACCGTGCTGGCAGATCTGGAATTACTGGCAGCGGAGGAGGAGCCAGAGTTCTATGAACAGCTTGATTTCTATCTCTGGCTGGATGATGAGACAGAGGGTTAGTCTTGTTTGTCTATTGGGGCTGTTTTCCCTGGCCACGCCTGCCGAGGAGGCAGAGACAAGGGAGCCGAGCCTTGAGCTGCTGGAGTTTCTTGCCGGCTGGGAGATGGAAGATGGAACATCGATCGATCCGGTCCAGTTGCTGGAGTCGGAACTCCCGCTAGAGCCTCGTGACATAACAGAGAGTGATGATGATGAATAGATGGCTTGTTTTGGTTCTATTATTCATGTTCCTGCCTGTTTCGTCGTTGGGGGCTGAGGGGGAGCTGAAGGTGGTTCCCTGGGAACAGCTTACGCCGGTGCAACAGCGCCTGCTAAAGCCGGTGCAAGGGAATTGGAGTCAATTGTCTCCCCGGAAACAACAGCGTCTGCTGCGCGGTGTGGAGCGATGGCAGTCGTTGTCACCAGAGCAGCGTAAGCTGGTGAAAAAGCGTTTCAAAAAGTGGCAGGCCTTATCTCCCAGACAACGGGAGCTGGCAGCCAAGCGTTTTAAACGGTTTCGTAACTTGCCACCTGCAGTACAGCAGCGTCTGCGCCAGCGTTATCGGTGGTATCAACAGCTTCCCAGGGAGAAACAGCGCGCAATCCGGGAGCGTTGGCGCAAGCTACCGCCTCGAGAACGGTTGCGAAGGCTTGAGCGAGCACCCCGTCGATGAATAATCCGACGAAAGTGAGGGAGATATTATTCAGATGGGCAGGACGTGGGTAATGGCGGTTCACCGGGTCTGCCACACTTTTCGTCCCAGGTATTGATGATTGTGCAAAAGAGCTCAGCGGTGCGCTGGGCGTCGTAGATGGCAGAGTGAGCCCGACTTTCGTCCCATTGGATATTGGCTGCCTGCATCGCCCGGGCGAGCACGGTCTGGCCATAGGCGAGTCCAGCCAGTGTGGCGGTATCAAAGCTGCTGAATGAATGAAACGGGTTACGCTTGATGCCGGTGCGTTCCACGGCGGCATTGACAAATCCAAGGTCAAAAAAGGCATTATGGCCTACCAGAATGGCCCGACTGCACCCTGCTTCTTTCACAGCATTACGGATGGGCTTGAATACGTGACCCAGGGCGTCGCGTTCGAGACGTGCGGCCCGCAGTGGATGATAGGGGTCGATACCGATGAAATCCAGTGCACTCTGTTCCAGATTCGCGCCCGGAAAGGGCTGGACATGACTTGAATGTGTCGTATCCGGGCGAAGCCGGCCATTCTCATCCATGCGGATGATGACTGCTGCGATCTCGAGCAGTGCGTCGGTCTTGGGATTGAAACCGGCTGTTTCCACATCTACCACCACAGGGAGAAAACCCCGGAAGCGGCGGGCGATGCCGTTTTTCTCCGGAGATTCAGCCATTGACGATTCTCCAGCCGATGCGTCCCCCGGAACGCAATGGAATCAGGGTGACCCCTGCGCCGAGTGGATAGTGATGGGGAACGTCCCAGGGCTCCTTGACGAGGGTAATGTTTTCCTCATTGTGAGGGAGACCATAGAAGTCGGCGCCAAACCGGCATGCAAATCCCTCCAGCCGCTCCAGGGCGTCGGCTTGCTCGAAGATTTCGGCATAGAGCTCGATGGCTGCGTGGGCGGTGTAGATACCGGCACAGCCGCAACCGGACTCCTTGGCATGGCGTGGGTGAGGTGCACTGTCGGTACCAAGGAAGAACCGGGGTGAACCAGAGGTGGCTGCAGCTATCAGCGCCTGCCGGTGATGTTCCCGTTTCAGTATTGGCAGACAGTAGTGATGGGGGTGGATTCCACCAGAGAACAGGGCGTTACGGTTGAGAAGCAGATGGTGTGCTGTGATGGTGGCCGCCAGGTTGTCACTAGATTCGGAGATGAAATCGACCGCTTCCCGAGTGGTGATGTGCTCCAGGACCACCTTGAGCTCCGGTAATTGCTTAAGCAGAGGTGTAAGGATGTTTTCGATGAAGCGTTGCTCTCGATCGAAGATGTCCACATGGGGATCAGTCACCTCACCGTGAACCAGTAGCGGCAGGCCCAGCTCAGCCATCTTTTCCAACACTGGCATGATCTGAACGATGTCTCGTACTCCGGCATCGGAATGGGTGGTAGCTCCAGCAGGATAGAGCTTCATTCCCGCAATATATCCGCTTTCCCGAGCCTTAACGATCTCTTCTGGCACAGTGTGTTCAGTGAGATAGAGGGTCATCAACGGCGTAAATCGTTGCCCTGCTGGCAGAGCTGCCAAGATCCGCTCCCGATAGGCCAGCGCCTGTGCAGTGGTGGTGACCGGGGGATTCAGATTGGGCATGATGATGGCACGGGCAAATCGCTGCGCCGTATGGGGCAGCACGGCAGCCATGGTGGCGCCATCACGCAGGTGCAGATGCCAGTCGTCGGGACGGGGCAGAGTCAAGTGCAGCATGGATGAACAAGGGGTGTAATAATATAATTTTTTATATTCTAAAGGTTTTTGGAAATTTTTTCACATCAGCCCCTGTTCGGCGAAAGAATAGGCCACTTGGTCGCCGATGATTATGTGATCCAGTACCCGGATCTCCACTAGGGCAAGGGCCTCTTTCAAGCGATGGGTGATGGTACGATCGGCTTGGCTGGGTTCTGCCACACCAGAAGGATGGTTATGGGCAAAGATTAGGGCAGCGGCGTTGTGGGCCAGTGCCCGTTTGACCACTTCCCGCGGGTGGACCGATGCGCCGTCGATGGTTCCGCGGAACAGCTCCTCATAAGTAATGATCCGGTGACGGCTATCCAGAAACAAGACAGCAAATACTTCATAAGGATGATGCCGGAGGCGGGTGGTGAGGTAGCGGCGGGTCTGCTCGGGAGAGCTGAGCAACTCCCCCCGTTTGAGACCGGCCTCTAGATAGCGTCGCCCAATCTCCAGTACAGCCTGGAGCTGGACATATTTGGCCATTCCCAACCCTTTGATATTGCAGAATGCCTGCGGGCTTGTCTCCAGCAGGGGCCGGAGTCCACCAAAGTGGTCAAGCATTTCCCGTGCCAGGTCCACTGCCGAACGACCAGCCACCCCCGTGCGCAAGAGTATAGCCAGCAGTTCGGCATCAGAAAGGGCCTCACTGCCGCGTTCTAGCAGCTTTTCCCGCGGACGTTCGGGTGTCGGCCAGTGGTTGATCGACATGGGTTTGCTCTATGGTCTACTGCGGATCCTGTCACTGGACTGGTATTACATCAGATGGTGTGGGGGTTTCTGTATCCCTGGTGAGAGGTTTGTCACATTTTTTACCATCGGGCGGTGCCTTCTTTCCCGTATGGCAGGGAAGGAAGAGACGGGAAAGAAAGTGGATGGAAAATGGTGGAGCCGAGGAGGATCGAACTCCCGACCTTCGCATTGCGAACGCGACGCTCTCCCAGCTGAGCTACGGCCCCATGAGAATGGATGATGGCAATTTTAGTGGTGAACCATGTTGCTAATCAAGGGCGATGGTTTACATAATGGGGTTGCAGCATCCTGAGACGTGTGTTCGTATTTCCTGAGCAGGGTCAAGCCTTGGCCAATGGTGTCGAGTCAGGCTGGCGGGTGGAGATACCTTGGGGAGTATATAGCTCGATGGTTCCAGCTCCTCGGGTCAGGATCTCCAGGGTTTGACGGAGGCTTTGCCTGTTCAGTTCAAGTATCTTTCCATTGACCAGATTCTGATCGCGACATGTCCGAATCAGGTGATGAAGTCGTTTCCAAAGGGGCCGTAATTCACGGGAAAGGGACGGTTCGCAATGCTCGATGCAACGGGAAACACCGGATTCGTTGTCGGGGTATCCGCATTGCTCTAGAAGAATTGCACGCTGCCGATGCAGTTCGGCGGCTTCTTCCAGGGCTTTTTCCTTTGCCCGCACCGCCTCCTCAAGTGCTCCCAGCTGGCGAGCCTCAAGGGCTCCTCGCTCCTGTTCCAGGCTCTGTTGAAGGCGGGAGAGGCAGAGTTCCTCCCTGGAAAGGATATCGGCCAGCTCTCTCTGGCAGTCACCGGGTAGTGCCATCGAACTCTGCCTCTTCAGCTCGGTTGTCAGAACTTTTCGTTGTTACCTGCTCCATGCTCGCTCCATGTCGAGCATCTTTTCCGCGATCCGCTCCGGATTGATTTCGTAACTGCCTTCCTGGATGGCCTGCTTGATCTCCGCCACACGCTGGCTGTCGACCACCGGCAGCGTGGCGACTGTGTTCTCCAGGCTGCGCATGCGGGAAGCGGTGTCGGTCAAACTGACAGTGTCCCGGCCAGCGGATGAACCTGTCTTTTCCTGATCTCGGTTGGGCTCTCCTCGCCCGACTCTGACCTGTGAGTTCTCTTCCGGAACTTTGAGGGAGGAGGTTGGCAAGTTTTTGATATCTATATTCATGATTTCTGACTCCTGCTCTTTCAGTGGCTTTATCGGCCTTCTGAAACAGAGCTTTAGCGAATATCCACAAGATTACTTGAACTGTGATCCGGTTCTCACTTTTACCACGCCGGGCTCGGATACCACTGCTTCGATGATCTTTTTCGAAGTGATATTCCGCACCCTGATTCGATCGCCATGTGCTCCATCCGCAAGAGCCTTGCCAGTAGCACGGATCTCGAGCCCACCCGACTCGGCGATGATGGTGACTTGCTCCCCACGCCGCACAAGGCGAGGTGCTTCCAGGAGTTGTGGGGTAAGTAGTGTGCCAACCCCGATGGAGCGTTTAACAACCATGCCAATGGGTCGGTTGCTGTCGATTATGTATCCCGACCTAAGCGCACCCAGATCCCGTTCCACCATTTTGATGTCTCCCTCGCGGATGATCTCTCCGCGCGAGAGAGAACGGTTGGCAACGGCCACCGGTTGAAACAGCTGTATTTGCACTGGCACATAGATGGTCCAGGGTGAGTGGTCGTTACAGCGGACACCGATGGTCGTATTTCCCAGGAGGCGGCTCCCAGGAGGCTGAAAGGCGGAGAGAGGAGTGCCGCAGGCATGGAGTCTCAACCGAGGGCTGAGACCTCCTACCTTGATCCGGGGTGGATTGCGGTACTGGTTGTGGGTCTGCTCGGTAATAAATGTTATCACAGCAGTCTGGATTGCCTTTTGCAAAGAGACCGGGGCCGCTGATGCGTTCATTGGTGAGAAAAACCCCCAAGCGGCAAAGAAAAGACAACAGCATCCTGCATAAAGTTTTTTGACCATAGGTTCGATATATCCCAGTACAACGATTCCGTCAAGAAATGAGAGCAGGCTCATTGCTCTGGCGGTCTGATCGTTTTCCGGCTCGACAGGGAAGCCCCTGCATCGGACCAGAGTGACCCTATCTATTTGGAGAGCAGAACGTTGGCCAGCAAAGCAATCAGTGTGGAAGCATATCGGCGGTTCCAGCAATTTCTGGAGCAAAATGCCGGAATCGTGTTGGGTGAGAACAAGCAGTATCTGGTGGACAGCCGTCTGGCCCCCATCCTGGCTGAGGAGAAAATTGCCACGCTGGAGGAGCTGCTGTCCCGCATAGAGGGCTTTGGGGCCAAGGGACTGCGGGAGCGGGTGATCGACGCCATGACCACCAATGAGACACTATGGTTTCGAGATCGCAAGCCTTTCCAGCTATTGGAGCAGATTATCCTGCCGAAGTTTACCGGACGTTCCCTGCGGATTTGGTCAGCAGCTTGTTCCTCCGGGCAGGAGCCCTATTCCATCGTCTTTACCATCGAGACATACCGGGAAAGACATCCTGCTTCCGCACCGGGTAGAGTAGAGATCGTAGCGACTGATCTCTCTCCTACCATGCTGAAGATGGCCAAGGCTGCGGAGTATGATGCTTTGAGTGTGGCGCGAGGGTTGAGTGAAGAACACAAGGCCCGTTTTTTCGACCGTAAGGGGGAACATTGGGTGGTGAAGCCGGAGTACCGGCGTATGGTGAGTTTCCGTCAGCTTAACCTCCAGGAAAGCTTTGCGTCACTGGGGCATTTCGATGTCATTTTCTGTCGTAACGTTCTGATTTACTTCTCAGAAGAGTCGAAGCGAGATATATTGAACCGTTTGGCCCGGGCCTTGAACCCGGAGGGTTACCTTATCCTGGGCAGTTCCGAGTCCACCAGTGGCTACAGTGACAGTTTCAAAACAGAGCGCTATCCTCAGGGAGCCCTGTTCCGCCCGTTATCACCTGCATCATCAGTCCAACCGGGAGGGGCTGCTTCTTCTATTGAACGATCTTCGGTGTTGTCTGATTTTTGAGTCGGTTCCGTAACCCGAAGGATCGGGTCAAAGGAACGTTTGCCGTGACTTCCGTCCATTGGCCGAGCAGGCTCCTCTTTCAGCCAAGATGAGGGGAGGCTATTATCCCTTCGAGTAGCCAACCAAATCTGCTGGCAGATCATTATCAAGGCCAAGGTTGGGCCTGGTGCACGAAAAGGGGATGGCGGAACGGGCGTGGAGATCTTTCTCTCATTGGGTGTAGCCCTGGCAGTGGGGCTGCTTATCGGGATCGAGCGTGGCTGGCATGAGCGTGCTGCCGAAGAGGGCAGCCGTATCGCCGGAGTTCGCACCTTTGGTCTAATCGGATTGTTGGGAGGGGTGTGGGCACTGGTGGCGGAACAGCTGGGAGAGCTGTTACTGGGCTTCGCTTTTGTCACTTTCGCCGTCGTTATCGTCGTCGCGCACTGGCAGGCGGTTCTCGTCCGTAGGGATGTTGGGATCACCACGGTCATTGCTGCGCTGATCACGTTTGCCCTTGGAGCGTTGGCGGTGCGCGGTTATCTGACCGTGTCGGCGGCGGTTGCGGTGGTTACCGCCACGCTGCTTAGCCTCAAACCGGTACTGCATCGCTGGTTGAGGCATCTGGAACCGGCCGAGTTGCACGGCGCCTTAAAATTGCTGTTGATCTCCGTGGTTCTGCTCCCTGTCCTGCCAAACAAGGGGTATGGGCCTTGGGAGGCGCTCAATCCCTATGCCATCTGGTGGCTGGTGGTCTTGATAGCTGCTCTTTCCTTTGCGGCCTATTTCGCGATGAAAATCGCCGGTCCGCGCAGGGGAATCATCCTAACCTCCTTACTGGGAGGGGTGGTTTCATCCACCGCCGTGGCGCTGAATTTTTCCCGTATCGGCCGACGTGGAGCGATGAGTCGGCTGCTCGCTGCTGGTGTGATTGCGGCTTCGGCGACCATGTTTCCTCGCATCCTGTTTGAAGTGGCAGTGGTTAATCCCCGGTTGCTGCCCCACCTGGTACTGCCGCTAGGCCTGATGACGTTGATCGCCTATGGAGGAGCAGGATGGTTCTGGTTCCGGCAGGGTGATGGCAACGATTTGGCTGAACCTCCGTTGCGGAATCCTTTCGAATTATTGCCGGCATTGCAGTTTGGCTTGTTGCTGGCAGCGATCATGTTGCTCTCGAAGGCCTTTTACGCTTGGCTGGGCGAAGAGGGAATCTATCTGCTGACGATATTCTCCAGCCTTGGGGATGTCGATGCGATCGTGCTTTCTCTGGCAAAGATGGCACAGGTGGAACTGTCCGAAGAGCTGGCTGTGCGTGCCATCGTGCTTGCGGCAGTGGTTAATACGGTGGTGAAAGGGGGGCTGGTGTTTCTGGTTGCCGGAGTAAAGATGGGGTGGCGGGTAGCGGTAGTATTTCTGTTCGCATTGGCCGGTGGTGGTGCGGCATTGTTGTTGCCCTATCCTTTCAGTTGGTAGACCAGCCGGCCCTCAAGGAAGGTATGGGTGACCTTTCCTTTTAGCTCCCATCCCATTAGCGGTGTATTGTGGCCATGGCTGATGAGGGTATCGGGGTTCACCGTCCAGTAGTGTTCCGGATCGAATATGCAGATGTCGGCGGCAGCGCCCGGGGAAAGGGTTCCAGCCGGAATACCCAGGATCCGCGCCGGTTGCCATGTAAGGGCCGCAATGAGTTGCGGGAGTGAAAGAACCCCTTGGTCCACCAAACGCAGGCTGAGCGGAAGCAGGGTCTCCACCGCAGAGGCGCCGGGTTCGGTTTCTGCGAAAGGAGCCAGCTTGGCGTCAATGTCGTGTGGTTGATGGTCGGAGCAGATGGCCCCGATGACGCCACGGGTCAGGCCTCGGTGTAGTCCTTCTTGGTCCCGTTGTGTGCGCAGCGGTGGGCGCAGATAACCGCGATTGTCGAAATCACTGATGTCCAGCTCAGTGAGATGAAGATGGTGGGCGGTGACGCTGGCGCTGACCGGCAGCCCATCATATTGTGCTCGGCCAATCATCTGTACCGCCCGGGCAGTGGAGAGCGGGCCCAAATGGGTGCGGGCACCGGTTTGTTCTATCAGGGTGAGGAGGCGGGCTACTTCCATGGTCTCTGCAAATTCCGGGATGCCTGGTAAACCAAGGCGTGTGCTTACCGCACCTTCATGGGCACAGCCATTGGCAGATAACCAGGGATCCTGCGGCCGGAGCAGCAGGGTGAGGTCGTGAGTGGCAGCGTACTCCATAGCTCGCCGCATTACCTCGGTGTTGATGATGGGGTGTTCGGCGTTACTGAAGGCGACGCAGCCTGCTTGGCTGAGAATGAACATTTCACAGATCTGTTCCCCCCGCAGTTCGGGGGTCAGTGCGCCGATGGGCAATACCCGGGTATTACCGGCGCGGCGAGCCAGCTCCTGGATTAAGTTGGCTACAGCAGGAGTATCGGCAACCGGCTCGGTATCTGGCGGGCAACAGAGGGTGGTGATCCCACCAGCTGCTGCTGCCGCTGTTTCAGTCTCGATGGTTCCCTTGTGCTCGTGGCCTGGCTCGCGCAATCTGGCTTGCAAATCCACCAGGCCGGGACAGACGATGCGGCCACTGGCGTCGAACTCACAGTCAGGGGTGAAACTCTCCGGAATGGTCCCGACTGCAACGATACGCCCTTCGTTGACGCAAAGAGCCCCAACCTTGTCAAGCCCGTTGGCCGGATCGATGAGTCGCCCGTTGTGGATACACAGCTTCATGTCTTTTCTGTTTCGCTGCTGAAACGACTGCCCATGACCATGGACATTATTGCCATGCGAATAGCGATACCGTTGCTGACCTGCTCCAGAATGACCGATTGCGGTCCGTCAGCCACCTCTGAGCTGATCTCCACTCCCCGGTTTATGGGGCCGGGGTGCATCACAATGGCGTCTGGCTTGGCGAAGGCCAGTTTTTCAGCGGTGAGCCCATACAGTTCAAAGTATTCTCTTTCGCTGGGAATGAGAGCGCCTCTCATCCGTTCCCGCTGCAGGCGCAGCATGATCACCACGTCCACCCCGTCCAGCCCCGCTGGAAGATCGTGATAGACATGTACCCCGAGATCCTCTACCCGCTGCGGTAGCAGTGTTTTAGGGCCCACGACCCGTACCTCGTGGACCCCTAGGGTGGTAAGTGCATGGATCTGGGAACGGGCCACCCTGGAATGGAGAATGTCACCCACGATGGCCACCCGGAGATCGGCAAATTCTCCCTTGTGGCGGCGGATAGTGAACATGTCCAGCATCGCTTGAGTAGGGTGAGCATGGCTCCCATCACCTGCATTGATCACCCGGATGTGAGGGGCCACATGGCGGGCGATGAAGTGCGCTGCGCCGCTTTGAGCATGGCGTACCACAAACATGTCGCAATGCATTGCCTCGAGATTGCGTAACATGTCCAACAGACTCTCTCCCTTGGTGGTGGCAGAAGTGTTGATGTTGATGTTGAGGACATCGGCGGAAAGTCGTTTGGCTGCCAGCTCGAAGGTGGTACGGGTGCGGGTACTGGGTTCGAAGAACAGATTGGTGACTGTGCTGCCACGCAGCAAAGGAACTTTCTTGACGCTGCGTCCCCCAACGGTGGTGAAGTTTTCCGCGTAGTCGAGAATATCCACCAGGACTTGACGTTTAAGCCCCTCGATAGAGAGGAAATGGCGCAGTTTGCCGTTTTCGTCCAGCTGGATATTGCAAGATTTCATCGTGCTTCCACCGCTTCCGGGGGTTCTAGGAGGGTAAGACGCAGAGGGTCGGGACCTTCTAGTTTAATCTGCTGGTGGGGTTTCAGTTCCAGACGGGTGCCGGCTACGGTGGGCTGAATAGGCAGCTCCCTGCCAGGGCGGTCCACCAGTACGACAAGGGTGACCGATGCAGGGCGGCCGTAGTCAAAGATCTCGTTCAATGCTGCTCGTACTGTACGGCCGGTTTGCAGTACGTCGTCCACCAGGATAATGTGGCGATCTTCCACGGTGACAGGGAGTTGCGAGGGCTTCACCTGAGGATGAACCCCGATGCGACTGAAGTCGTCCCGATAAAAGGAGATATTAAGGGTTCCTAAAGGCTCTTCCAGCCCCATCATCCGGTGGAGCCGTTTCGCCACCCAAGCTCCCCCGGTATGGATGCCAATCATCAGGGGTCTGCGGATGCCCATTTCTCGAAGATAATGCTGGAGTTCGGTGGCCATTTTTTCCAGCAGGGCAGCGATCTGGAGATCGTTCATTCCGTTCTCTCCTGTTCCAGCCATCCCTGCAGGATCAATTGTGCGGCTACCTTGTCGGTGGCGGTTGCATCCCGGGCTCCTTGTGGTCCCAAGAGCTGTGTCGCTTCCACTGACGTCAGGCGTTCATCGGCGTAGCTCACGGGCAGGCCGAAACGTCCCTGTAACTGGTTACCGAATCGTTTGGCACGCTTGGTCATTGGTTGTTCCTTGCCATCCATATGCAGCGGCAGGCCGACTATCAGCCTGACTGGCTGCCACTCCTCCAGCAAGCCGCGGATGGCTGCCCAATCGGGTTTCCCGTTACGGCATGGAAGGGTCGTTAGCGGGTGGACGGTTCGTGTCTGGTTTTCACCCACGGCGATACCGATACGGCGCTCACCATAGTCGAAGCCGAGGATGTGCCCCGTATCACGCATGTCCGACGTCATTGGAGAGCAAGGAGAGATCCACGCCCAGTAGAGTGGCGGCCGCTTCCCAGCGTTCCTCCACGGGGGTTTCGAAGATAATTCGGCTGTCCACCGGCCCGCTTAACCAGGCGTTGGCCGCCAGTTCCTCTTCGAGCTGCCCTCCTCCCCAGCCAGCGTAACCGAGGGCAATGAGATATTTCTCGGGTCCTCGCCGTTTGGCGATGGCCTCGATGATGTCGTGGGAAGTGGTGACGCTGATCTCGTTGCTGACCCGCAGAGTGGACGCCCATTCGCCCGCCGGTTGATGAAGGACGAAGCCCTGCTCCGGGTGGACAGGTCCGCCGGAAAAGACCGGTTGTGCGGCGGTTTCGGAATCCTCTGCTTCGATGTCCATGGAGCGAAACAGATCACCTAGCTGGATGTCGGTCTTGCGATTGATGATGATGCCCAGTGCCCCTTCCTCGTTGTGTTCACAGATAAAGGTGACAGAGTGGACAAAATTGGGATCCGCCAGCGCAGGCATGGCGATGAGAAAATGGTTGGTCAGGTTGGTCTGTTCCATGGATTTTAACGTGTCTGTAGCTGGTTGGTGTTTTCGAACACCCAGGTGCGGGTGATGTGCAGCACATCGAAATCCTTGCGGATATGTTCCGGGAAAGGGGCAAACGGGGCTGCCAAGGTGACGATACGGATGGCTGCATCGTCGAGAATCTTGTGGCCGGAAGAGCGCAACAGATCGATGCGCCTCACGCTGCCGTCGGCGTTGATAACCACGTCGAGCAGCAATCTCCCGTACAGTTGCCGTTTTTTTGCTTCATCGGGGTAATTGAGATTACCGATACGCTCCACCTTTGCTCGCCAAGCATCCATGTAGGCGGCGTATTTGTATTCCCGGGTGTTAGCGTTCAAATGCTTCTCTCGCGGCAACTTGGCCAAGGTCTCCTTGAGTTGGCGGATTTCGGCATCGAGGCTGGCCAATTCCTGGCTACTTTCCATCAGACGGGCAGCGGTGACGGGTTCCGGCCGTGAGGGTTTCTCCATCTCTTCCTCCAGCTCGGGAATGGTTCGCTCTGCTTGTTCGGCTGTCATCATCTGCATGGTCGGTAGTGGCTCTTGTTGAGAGCGGGGTGAGGCCGCCTGTTGTGTGAGGGGCGCATCCCCCTGTTTGGGGATAGGCAGCGGGTTGAAGTTCTGGCTGGAAGGACGAACTTTCTCCGGGGTGTTGCCACCCCCCCTTTGGTTGGCCTGAGCCAGGTAGTCTGCTTCGTCAGGGGCCTCTTCGCTCCGGCTGTGTACCAGTGTAATCTCCATGGTGGGAAGCGGGCTCTCCTCCGGGGTGCGGAGCAGCTCCAGATCGAAGGAGATCCCCAGGATGAAGATCATATGCAGGGCGACGGCCAGGAACAGCGTCAGGCCAAGCCGATCGATGGCGGTTATCGATGTGGGTGCGCTACGAACAGTCATTGGAAACGTTTTAACATGGTTGCCACGATTATACCGCTGACCAGCCCGAATAGCACAGCGGCTGTCATCAGGACCGGAAACAGGTGAAGCAGGGCTGGATGTGGAATGAACAGCCAATAAGCGACGGTAAACTGTCCGGCCATATGGGCAACGGCAGCAAGCAGGCTGTATCCAACAGCGCCGAAACCTTTTCCCGGTACGAGGCGGGCCAATGAAAGCACCAGCAGGCTGGCGGTTGCACCGCTGAAGCTCAGGGCAAAGGTGGGAGAGAGAAAGGTTCCCAACAACAGGCTTCCAGCCAACACCCGCAACATCAGTACCCATGCAGCGGTGCGCAGACCATAGAGACAGAGGGTTGCGATGGTGATGATGTTGGCCAGACCCGGTTTGATACCTGGCAGCGGCGTAGGAAGCACACTTTCGGCGATGTGGATGGTGATCGCCAGGGCTGCGAGCAGCGCAATGCGGTGATCTTCGGCGGTGGAGACCAGGGTTCTGTCCATGCGGTGCTCGGGATCGGTCTCAATAGTTAATAGTTAAAGGTGTCGAAGCGGCTCTCTCGACCGGTGATCTGTAGCGCTATCCGGTTTGGCAGGCAGGCTACAAATTCACCAGCATGGCTGTGCCAGCCACTATATATACATTGCTTGCCTTGGCAGGGGGAGCTGATGAATCGAACCCTATTATCCGCTATTTCCAGGATGCTCGGGCCGAGACTCCCCTGGACAGTAAGGGTCTGTTCCTCGGTCAGAGAAATGGGAGGCAGTTCCCTGCCGCCCACTACGATATGTACTTCCTCTCCCGTGCCAGTAGCATTGTTCCAGAAGCTGGCGTAAAGCCATGGCAGCAGGGCCACACAGGCGATGATAGCCAGCCGGTCGGCTCGGGTGAGCAGGGTAGAGTTCATAATCTTTCGCTGAGTACAACCTCCGGTCTGTCGGCCGTTTCGAACCGGATTCGTTCAGCCATGGCCGGATTCATATGGATTTTTCCTTTATCGTCCACCAACATGACGTATTTAATGCCCAGTTGACGTGCGACAGTGGGCCATTTCTCTGGCCCGGCGACGAACAGTGCAGTGGCTGCAGCGTCGGCCTCGGCTGCATTGTCATGGATCACAGTGACGGAGGTGACCCCCCTTGCCGGGTAGCCGGTACGCGGATCGATGATATGATGGTAACGGGTTCCCTTGTAATCGTAGAAGCGCTCATAATCTCCCGAGGTGAATACACTCTCATCCTCTCCTAGCTCTATCGACGCCAGCACACCCTGTCCTCGAGGGTTGCGGATCCCGATTCGCCAGGGACGTTCTCCATGGTGACCGATGGCGCGCAGGTCGCCTCCCGCATTGACAATGACATTTTTAATTCCCAATCTCATCAGCTTGTCAATGATTCGGTCAACGGCATATCCCTTGGCGAAGGCCCCGAAATCCAACTGTACAGCGGAATTGGTGCCAAGCAGGCGGCTTCCGTGGAGGGTTATATCGTCCATGCCCGGCTTTGAAGCCAGCAGTTTGCGAATGGCTTCAGGCCGTGGCGGGGGGCCTTGGGGAGGAGAGTCACCGTGGAACCCCCACAGTGCCACCAGTCTGCCAATGGCCGGGTTGAACAGTCCACCACTGCGCCGGTAGAGATCCTTTGCCTGAACGATCAGGGGCAAGAGTTCCGGAGGACAAGTGAATTCCGTCCCTTCTTGCAGCTTGCGGTTGATATCGGTAAGGGGGCTCGGCTGCCAGGCATGCCATACGTGGTGCATGGTCCGCAGCTCTTCGTGGATAACCTGTTCGGCGTGCTCTATCTGTGAAGGCGAGGCGCCCCAGAGACTGACGTCTACCAGTGTGCCAAAGCTGAAAAGTTGGGCATGATGTAGCTGCTCCTGGCGGCTGCAACCACCGAGCGGCAGGAGCAGTATTACCAGCAGGAGGATTCTATTTTGCTGCAGTCTCATGGATCTTGCGTTCGATACAGGCCATCAGCTGTTTCCCAATAGAGAGTCCGAACTGTCGGTCGAGTTCCCGCACGCCGGTGGGGCTGGTGACATTGATTTCAGTAAGGAAATCTCCAATGATATCCAGTCCTACGAATAGTAGCCCTTTTTCCCGCAATACGGGCCCCACCTGCTCACAGATCCACCGGTCCCGTGCGGCCAGCGGTTGGCCAACTCCGGTACCCCCGGCGGCAAGGTTGGCCCGGGTCTCACCTGCAGCGGGGATTCGGGCCAGGGCATAGGGCACTGGTTCACCATCGATAAGCAGAATCCGTTTGTCCCCGTGGGTCACCTCCGGAATGTAACGTTGTGCCATGGTATAGCGCTTCCCATGACGGGTGAGGGTCTCGATAACCACATTGATGTTGGGGTCATCTATGCGCAGGCGAAAGATAGATGCGCCCCCCATGCCATTCAGTGGTTTGAGGATGGCATCTTCCTGTTCAACGACAAATTTCCGCAAGCGTTCCATGTCACGGCTTACCAGGGTGGGTGGGGTGCAGTCGGGAAACCAGGCAGTGAAGAGTTTCTCATTGGCATCACGCAGGCTCTGGGGGCGGTTCGCCACCAGTACCCCTTCTTGTTCCGCCAGCTCCAGCAGGTAGGTGGCATAGACATATTCCATGTTGAAAGGAGGGTCCTTGCGCATCAATACCACATCGAGTTCAGCTAGCGGGATGCCCCGTTCTCCTTGCAGCTCGAACCAATGGTGATCGTCGTCGTAGACTCGTAGCTCCTGCGTGCGACCGAAAGCCCGTCCGTCACGGAGCCAAAGATCCGCCATCTCCAGATAGTGAAGTTGCCACCCTTTCTCCTGAGCCGCCAATAGCATTGCCAGGGTCGTATCCTTTGAGGGATTGATGGAGGCGATGGGGTCCATCACCACGCCGAGTCGCAGCGTCATGAGGCAGTGATCTCCCTGGCAGCTGCGAGCAGGGCCAGGCGGGCTACCACACCGTAGGCATAAAATCGGTTGGGGTTGGCGTCCGGCTCCTGGCTTGCGTCGGGGTTGTTGAGTGGTTCGGCAAAGGCCAATGGTTCAAAATGCATGCCGGGTGCATTGAGATTCTCATTGGGGCCACGACCAGTATGCACCCGGTAGAATCCACCTACCACGAAATGATCAATCATATACACAACGGGCTCGGCAACCGCGTCATCGTCACCCCAGGTCTCAAAGGTGTAAACCCCCTCCTGGATAATGACCTTGCTGACCTCCCGTCCCCCCTTTCCAGCGGACATGCGGGTCCGCTGTTTGCGATTTAGCTCCCGCACCTCGTCTGCGTCGTGAGCAGTCATTACTGCCATCCCATAGGTGCCGGCATCCGCCTTTACTACCACAAAGGGTTTTTTGTCGATGCCATACTGTTCGTACTTTTGGCGGATGGCCCGCAGCAGGATATCGGTATTGCGTGCCAGACAGTCCTCTCCTTCCCGTTTCATGAAATTGATTTCACCACAGTTTCTGAACAGGGGATCGATCAGCCAAGGATCGATCTCCACTAATTCAGCAAACTCTTTTGCGACCTGCCGGTAGTGTTTGAAATGCTCCGATTTGAGGCGGTTGCTCCATCCCGAGGTGAGCGGTGGAGCGATACACTGCTTTAGATCCTCCAGGATGGCGGGGCGACCACCGGAAAGATCATTATTGAGTAGAAGTAGACAGGGTGTGAAGTCAGGTACCCCAACCTTGTCGTTGGTGCGGATTACCTGTTCCAGTTCCAGCTTTCTGCCGGAGGGAAGCTGAAACTCCAGGCTTTCCTCTTGATCCAGCAAGGTTCCCACTCGGACCTCGAAACCAGCCTTGAACAGCAGGTCACGCAAGGTGGCGACGCTTTCCAGATAATAGATATTTCGGGTATGGCTTTCGGCGATGAGCAGCACCCGTTCAGCCGTGGGGCAACTATGTTCCACTGCCGACTGAAGGGCGTGGATACACAGCGGGACAAAAGCGGGATTAAGGTTGTTGAAACCAGCTGGAAACAGGTTGGTATCCACTGGTGCCAGTTTGAAGCCAGCATTACGTAGATCCACCGAAGCGTAAAAAGGGGCAGGATGGCGTCGCCAAAGATTGCGGAACCAGGCCTCGATATGGGCCTGATGCTCGAGGAAATGAGACTCAAGCTCTTGCAGAGGGCCCGACAGAGCGGTAGTGAGATGTGGAACAGTGGAAAAGTTCTCTTTGTTCAATACAGGTTGGCTCCCGAACGATTCGTCAACAAGAAGAGGCGATGCCGCGTGCAAGGGAAACCCTGCATATTTATTGCGAGCGTTTTGCCTGGAAAACATTGAATGACGGAGTGGCGACAGGCTGGTTGTTTGATCTCGCTCACAATCGGGGCGGCACATATTGTGCATAATCCTTCATTATAACATTTGTCGGACCGGTTTGGATTCGGCGTTTTGACAGTTCAGCAATCGCGGATGACTCGATGTGAATAACATAGACAGTATCAATGCCACAGAGGTGGAGGTGGAAGGATTCAACGGCCTGAAGGTCGTATTGATCGATGACAGCAAAACCATCCGTCAGAGTGCAAAGGCGCTGCTGGAAAGAGCGGGTTGTGATGTGGTTACTGCATCGGATGGTTTTGAGTCTCTGGCGAAAATCGTTGAGCATCAGCCGGATATCATCTTCATCGATATCACCATGCCGCGCCTTGATGGTTTTCAGACCTGTGCACTGATTAAGCAGAACAGCCGTTTTGGTCACATCCCGATCGTTATGCTTACCAGCAAAGATGGGTTGTTTGACCGGGCCCGGAGCAAATTGGTGGGAGCGGAGCAATATATCACCAAGCCCTTTACTCAGGAGGAGCTGCTGGAAGTGCTGGGCCGGTGTACCCGTTGATGTTCACAATGCTCTTTCATTGACAGCTTGAGTGCGTTGTGTCGGCATTTTGACGCGGGGTGCGATGGATGTATTATCATTAACCTTGAGAGGTTTGGTGCAGCGAAGTTGGGGGGAAGATGGCGCACATATTGATTGTTGATGATTCACCAACCGAGGTTTACGTCTTCAGAAAGATGCTTGAGAAGCATGGCCATACCGTGTCGGCAGCAGCAGGAGGTGAGGAGGGGATCGAAAAGGCCCGGGAGGAAAGGCCCGATCTGGTGTTGATGGACATTGTCATGCCTGGCCTGAACGGTTTCCAGGCGACCCGCCAGTTGGCTCGTGATCCCGAGACTGCGGCGATACCCGTCATCATCGTCTCCACCAAGGGGGAAGAGAGTGATCGGGTGTGGGGACTCCGTCAAGGGGCAAAGGATTATCTGGCCAAACCGGTAAGCGAAGAACAGTTGATTGACAAGGTCCGTTCCCTGCTGAATGAGGAGCAGTGCAGCTGCCATGGATGAGTTGGGGATAAGTGGCCCCTTCGAGTCGCTAACTCGCATGGAGCGGGTGATTAGGCAGCATGCATCTCCATTGCCCGAAGGTGAGCCTGGAACTGGGAACTGGAAAGGAATCGCATTCTATCTGAAAGAGTGGCCGTTGGTGGCGAGGCAGGGAATTGTGCGGGAGGTGCTGATCCCTCCCCGTATTACCAGGGTGCCTGGTACCCATCCTTGGGTGCTCGGGATTGCGAATGTGCATGGGAACCCCTTGCCGATTGTGGATCTGGTGGATTTTTTCTGGGGAGAGCGGCTGTTACCTCAGCAGTCAAACCGGGTTCTGTTGATCTCTCAAGGGGATCTGGAATGCGGAGCGCTGGTTAGCGAAGTAGCCGGTATTCGGCACTTTTCTTCGCAGGACGAGTGCACGGATCCCCACCCTTTCCCTGCAGAATTGGCGGACTATCTGGTTGGATGTAAAGAGCATGGCGGGGTGCTTTGGGGGGAATTTGATATGCAGGTTTTGCTGGAAAGTCCTGGTTTTATCGATCTGAGCGCAGGCTGAGGGGATGGGGTTTGAAAAGCTGTATGTGGTGCGATGACGTGCCGGGCTTTTCAAAAGCATACTTCTCTGGTGGCTCCTACACGATCCAAGGCGGGATCTTCCCGGTCTGTGGGAGGTGAGTTTTCGGTACTCTACCGCAAAGGGTTAGGTTGGTTTTTGTACCGGGCAGGAAGCGATAAATGAATACGCAATATAGAACGACAAGAATGCAACGGGGGGGTGGGATGGTCATCCTGCTGATTCTGCTGCTTGGGGCTGTTTCCGCTATGGTGGGAATCTACAGTTATGCCACGATTCAGGCCCGCCATTATCAGGAATATAGAAAACTGTCGGATACCATGCGCTCTAGCACCCAGCAGATCGACAAATATGCCGAACTGGCGGCTGGCGGTGATGTTCCGGCATTCCACAACCTGAAACGGTATCGGGATCAGTTCGAGCAGGCCATCCTTCAGTTACAGGGGGGCAATGCAGAAACCGGCCTTCCTCCACTTGGCACAGGAGCGGAAGGGGTACTGGAGCGGACCGCGGTTTTGTGGCGCAAATATCGTAACAATGCTGACACGATTCTGGCCTATCAGGATGAGATTTACAGCTTGCGGGAGATGCTGGAAGGGGCAAAGCGAAAACTTCCCGAGCTGGCCTCGCTGAGCGAACAGATTACCACCACGCTGGTTCAGCAAGGGGGATATGCCGGACAAGTCTATATCTCGAGCCGGCAGTTGTTGTTGCTGGAACGGATCGGACAAAATCTGGAGCGCATTCCATCGGGTGGTGAGCCCGGGGAACTGGCGATGAAGCAGTTTGGGGAGGACCTTGACCTGTTTACCCGTGTGGTCAATGGAATGCTCAATGGAGATCAATCACTTGGGGTGGCCCGGGTGCGGCTACGGGCTGTCCGTCAGCAATTGGAGCAGCTTGCCTCGTTGGCAGCTGAATTGAATAGCGATAAAGCTGCAATTGAGGCATCGTTTCCGGTGGTTTCCCAAGTGGGTAAGGTGGCCAATGATATCAATGGGTCAGCGGAAGAGCTGTTGAGTGCCATCGATGAGCTGGAGCACGGATATGCTGCATTTGATCAGCAGTTGCAACGCTGGACCTTATTCAATTACCTGCTTGGTGCATTTGCACTTCTACTCCTGGTCCTGATCGCTTTCCAATTGCGTCGGGAAGACAAACGTCGTCTTGCGGAGAGCGAGGAGCAGAAGCGGGCAAGCGAGGAGCAAAACCGGCGAAACCAGCAAGCCATCTTGCGCTTGCTGGATGAGATGGGAACCCTTGCCGATGGGGATTTGACCGTTCAGGCAACGGTCACAGAGGATATCACCGGTGCTATTGCCGACTCTGTCAATTATGCGGTAGATGCACTGCGTCATCTGGTCCGCTCCATCAATGATACCACCGGTCAGGTCTCTGTCGCTGCGCAGGATGTGCAGAATACCACCCAGAGATTGGCTCGAGATAGTGGCAGGCAGGCTGATCGGATTCAGGAGTCTGCCACGGCGATCACTGGGATGGCGGAGGCTATTGAAAAAATCTCAGCTGATGCGGCGGTTCTCGCGGAGGAGGCTACCCATTCAGTGGAGAGCGCCAGCAAGGGAGCAAAAGCGGTACGTGATACGGTTCAGGGGATGGAGACCATTCGGGAGCAGATCCAGGAAACCTCGAAACGCATCAAACGACTGGGTGAGAGTTCCCAGGAGATCGGCAATATTGTCGAGCTCATCAACGACATCGCCGAGCAAACCAACATTCTGGCGCTCAATGCCTCACTGCAAGCAGCCATGGCGGGGGAATCCGGGCGGGCCTTTTCCGTGGTTGCAGGGGAGGTCCAGCAGCTGGCGGAACGTTCCGCCAGTGCAACGCGGGACATTGAAACGCTGGTAAGAACCATTCAGGCGGATATCCAAGAAGCGGTGATCTCCATGGAGCAAAGCACCGAAGAGGTCGTTGCGGGTACTCGCTTGGCCAAGGACGCAGGCAGATACCTGGAAGATATAGACCGTGTTGCACAACATCTGGCGGAGCTGATCAAAAATATCTCCAACGATGCGCGAAAACACGCCGCATCGGCCAGCGATGTCTCTGCCGGAATGAATGAGATCCAGTCTCTTAG
This sequence comes from uncultured Chromatiales bacterium, assembly GCA_964557025.1. GTDB lineage: Bacteria > Pseudomonadota > Gammaproteobacteria > Thiohalospirales > Thiohalospiraceae > DRMK01. The sequence goes on from CAZKYF010000017.1 coordinate 87,802, forward strand.
CCTGCTGACCTCGGAGAGCCTGGACAAGGTAACCGAAGCTATCGGGCATCTTGCCGAGTCGGTCAACACGCTGAAACGTTCAGTAGCAGGATTCAAGCTTCCGGAATAGGGAAAGGGAACGGATATTGGGGTGAATAGGGATGGCTGAGCGGGAAAATCTGTCACGTCTGGGAAGAATCCGCGAAGAGGTGGATGCGGCGTTGATGACGGCGCGAATTACGCTGGTCACTTCCAACGATATTTCAGCTGTCAGGAAGCGTCTTCCCGTCTGCATCGAACAGTTGAAACAGGTGCACGGTGCCATGGAAATGGTCGAAGTGCCGGAAGCAGCTCAAGTGCTGAAAGAGATGCTGGAGCTGGCCAGGGCACTGGAGGAAGGAACGGTTGCCATGCCCCGTGCCGCGGTTGAAGCGCTGATCCATGCCCTGCTACAGCTACCGGTCTATCTGGATCAACAGGAGGCTCAGGATCCCGATTCATCCATCTCCGTACAACCTTTGGTGGAGGAGCTTCGTAGTGCAAGGGGGGCTTCGCAACTTACCGAAGAGGTCATGTTTTCTCCCGATCTGGAACTGGGCAGGAAGGATCTTCCTCCGCCCCCCGGGAAGCCGGGTCAGCTGGTAGAACTGGCCAGGAAATTGCGCCCGGTCTATGAGCGGGCGCTGCTCGAATGGATCCGTCAGCCAGAAGAAAGAGAGTACGAAAAGCACCTTCTTGTCATGCTCCAGGCATTGATGCAAGCGAGCAGCACGCCGGTGACTTATCAATTGTTCGAAATAGCAGAGGCAATGATGTCCCTGCTCAAGGGGGGGAGGTTAGAAACCGGCAAATCCCTTTACCAACTGCTGGGACGGCTCAATATGGAGTTGAAACGGCTGGTGGAGAATGGAGAAGAGGAACTACAGCGGAAACCGCCTAAGGAGCTCATGCAGCGCATGCTTTACCATATTGCTCGCGTTCCTGGTGGGGGTAAAAAGATCGAGCGGCTTCGCACCCGATATCGGTTGCCTCAGGTACAACCTCTTCACGATGATGTTGCTGAATCCTCCAACGAACTTCTGAAACCCGATAAAAGCTCACTGCAAAGTGCTTTCTCCGCCTTGCGGGGGGAGATTGGTGGAATCAAAAAAGAGCTGGAAGAGTTGCGCGGAAAAGAGGTTTTTCAGGGGGAGCCTTGGAAGAATGTAATTGTCGAGCTCCGTCAGTGCGCAACCACGCTAGAGTTTCTAGAGCTGGGAATATCGGCACAAATTCTCCGACGGGAGATTGACCGGTTGGAACCGGTCGCGGCTGGTCAGTGCCAAATTGATGAACCCATGCTGATGGAGTTTGCGAAAGAGTTGCTTCTGATCGAGGCAGTGCTCAAAGGCGGGGAAGAGACGATCCTGTTGGACCAGGATGGAGGCGCGCTGCTGGCCAGAAGCGAACATCGAAGAGTGCGCCAGGAAGTGGCAAACGAGCTCATCTCTGAGTTGAACCGTGTCAAGGCCTTTGTTGGCCATACTGCATTGGGTGTTCAGCGGGAGGAGACCATTCCCGCTATGAAGCGAATCTATGGCGGTCTTGAAATGCTGGAGCTCCACGAGGCGAGTCGCCTGATCGAGCAATGTTCTCGGTATCTAGAGGATGATGGCCAGGAGAACTCAGCAGATCCTTCCCTTGGGCTCGAAAGTATTGTTGAGTTGATCACTGGCGTGGAACTCTGTTTGGAAGGATTGGCCGAAGGGCAGATCGATACGGAAAGGTTGCTGGAGTCGGTGATGCCGGCCGCTACCAAGCTTGAGGAACTACTGCACCCGGCATCTCCTCAGTTCTCGGAAGAAGAGGAAGAGCGGCAAGTGGCGTCCATCGTGACCGCGTCAATGAGAGAGACCGGAATGCCGGCTGTGGCTGAATCGGGATCTGACGAAAAAGTTGCCGAGGAAACTGCCGAAGAAACTGCCGAAGAAACTGCCGAAGAAACTGCCGAAGAAACTGCCGAAGAAACTGCCGAAGAAACTGCCGAAGAAACCGCTGAAGAAACCGCTGAAGAAACCGCTGAAGAAACCGCTGAAGAAACCGCTGAAGAAACCGCTGAAGAAACCGCTGAAGAAACCG
>CAZKYF010000018.1:0-29780 GCA_964557025.1 uncultured Chromatiales bacterium
TATAAGCCGGAATCGCAATCGCAGCGAGTACGCCGATGATTGCCACTACAATCATCAGTTCGATCAAAGTAAAACCTTGTTGTGTACGTTTCATAGGATCTTCCTCATCAATTAAAAATAAAGCTTGTTGTTTTTGGCTTCTGCAGGATTGTTGTCGGCAGAAGTTGACACGCCTTTAGTCTTGCATAGTGCGTGCCAATTTTTTGTTTCTGATGTGATGTGCTGGGATGTGCTGTTGTTTCGGGGTTGTGGTGGAAATGGACAGGGAATAATGGATGGTTGAATCAGGTGAAAAGTGACATTGACTGTCAGTTCGGGGTGACAATTTTTGTCAGTTGATTTCGAAACATCATGAACCGAGACGGTTCAGCAAGGTGTTCTGCGCGGAGCAAGGGGTCTCGCCTTTTGGAGTGATGCGCTTGTAGCTGCCATCCGCTTGCAGCTGCCATGCCTGTGTATTGTCGTTCAGGTAACATTGCAACTCGTCGATGAGGCGGTTGCGTAGTTTTTTGGCCTGGATGGGAAATGCCACCTCGACGCGATGGAACATGTTGCGTTCCATCCAGTCGGCGCTGGCACACCAGATCTCCGGCGTGCCTCCGTTCTCGAAATAGTAGACGCGGGTGTGTTCCAGAAAGCGGCCGATGATGGAACGGACCCGGATCCGTTCAGAGATCCCTTCCATGCCCGGGCGCAGGCAGCAGATCCCACGGACGATCAAGTCAATGGTCACGCCTTTCATGGAGGCCCTGTAGAGTGCCCGGATGAGCCTGGGTTCCACAAGCGCATTGATCTTGACGATGATACGGGCAGGCTTGCCGTGCTCGGCGTTGCGAGCTTCCCGCTCGATCTTTTCCAGTAGTGCGGTGTGGAGCGTGAAAGGGGCCTGGAGCAGTTTGTGCAGCTTGGAGACCTTTCCCAGTCCGGTGAGCTGGAGGAAGATGTCGTGCATGTCCCGGCCTATGGATTCATCGCTCGTAAACAGGCCGTAATCGGTATAGAGTCGGGCGGTACGGGGATGGTAGTTGCCGGTTCCGAGATGGGCGTAGTGGCGTAGTTGCTCCCCCTCACGGCGGACCACCAGCATCATCTTGGCGTGGGTCTTGTATCCGACCACGCCATAGACTACATGGGCACCGGCCTTCTGTAAGCGGTTGGCCAGGTTGATGTTCTCCTGTTCGTCAAAGCGGGCCCGCAGCTCGATGACCACCGTCACCTCTTTTCCTGCCCGCGCCGCCCCAACCAGGGCATCCACCAGTGGGGAATCGGCACCGGTGCGATAGAGGGTCTGGCGGATGGCCAGCACCCGGGGGTCGGTCGCTGCCTGGCGCAGGAAATCGACCACGGGCGCAAACGACTCATAAGGATGGTGGAGCAGGATGTCCTGCTTGCGCAGGAGTTGGAACATGTCGGTCTCATGGGCCAGGGGGCGCTGGAGTCCGGGAGTGAAGGGAGGGAACTTGAGATCGGGACGGTCCACCAGATCGCACACCGACTGTAACCGGTTGAGATTGACGGGCCCGTTCACCTGGTAGAGATCGTCACGCCCCAGCTCGAATTGGGCCAGCAGGTAATCCACGATGCTTTCGGGGCAATTATGGGTGACCTCGAGGCGTACCGCATCACCGAAACGGCGGGAGGCCAGCTCTCCCTCCATGGCGCGTAGCAGATCATCGATCTCCTCCTCATCCACGAACAGGTCGCTGTTGCGGGTCACGCGGAACTGCCAGGAGCCCAGTACCTTCATGCCGGGAAACAGCTCGTTTACCCAGGCGTGGATGATGGAGGAGAGAAAGACATAATCGTGGGGCCCGTTCCCTTCTTCCTCGGGTGGCAATTGGATGATGCGAGGCAAGGAGCGGGGGGCCTGCACCACTGCCATGTTGGTGTTGCGACCGAAGGCGTCCTTCCCCTTCAGAGAGACGATGAAATTGAGGCTCTTGTTGAGGATCCGGGGAAAGGGGTGGGCCGGATCCAGTCCGAGGGGACTGATGACCGGCAACAGCTCGTTCCGGAAGAAATGATGCAGCCACTCCGCTTGGGCCGGGGTCCATTCGGTTCGTCGGATGAAACGGATGTTTTCCGCCGACAAGGCCGGGATCAGGGTTTCGTTCAACACCCGATATTGTTCCGCCACCAGTTGCCGGGTTCGCCGGGTGATGGCTTTCAGTGTCTGCTGGGGTGGCATGCCGTCGGGACCGGCCTGAGTGGAGCCCAGTTCCAGCTTCTGTTTCAGGCCGGCGACGCGAATCTCGAAAAATTCATCCAGGTTGGTGCTGGAGATGCAAAGGAAGCGCAATCGTTCCAGCAAGGGGACCGATTCGTCCTTGGCCTGTTCCAGAACTCGCTGGTTGAACTCCAGCAGGCTCAGCTCACGGTTGATGTAAAGTTCCGGGTGTTCCAGATCGATGGCGGCGAGGTCGTTCATGGGTTCACAATCGGAGAAAAGACATGAACAGGATAAGGAGAAGTCTCGCGCCACGCAATGGGTGGATTACCGGTGTGCACCGGAAAACACCACCATCGCCAACGAAAATAGGGCCATGTAGAGCATCAAAGCCCAGTAGAGCCACCGGTTGGCGGTTTTCATGTCCATGTATTCACGGATGATGAGTCTTCCTTTGACGACGACGATTAGCGCGATCAGGGCGATGAGAAAGGGAGTGAGATCGTTTCCCTCGGCGATGGCGGTGGTGAGCAGGGTGAGCGCGACGAGGAGCAGCCAGCTTCGGTTCAAGGGTTCTCGAAGAAAGCGGGACATGTCGTCACCCCACGATATAGATCATCGGAAACAACAGGATCCAGACCAGATCGATCATGTGCCAATAGGTGGCGGCGCCTTCCAGCCCCTCATGCCGTCGTGAGTCGTAGGCCCCGAGCGCGGTTTGGAGCAGAGCCCAGCCGATTACGCAGATGCCGATCAGCACGTGTAGCAGATGATTGAAAGTGAGATAGTAATAGAGCGCAAAAAAGAGGTTGGCGCGCATGGCGACGCCGTGTTCCACGTTCCAGAGGTATTCCAGGTATTTCACCACGCAATAGAGCAGTCCGGCGAGAATGGTCAGTGCCAGCCAGCCCAGGGTCCGACGAGCATGGTTTCGTTTCATCGCTTTCACGCCGTTGGCGACGAACCAGCTGCTGGTGATGAGCAGCAGGGTGTTGACCACGCCGGCCAGGGTGTTGAGCCGGGCCGGTCCATCGGCGAATGTTTCCGGATGAAGGTGTTTCGCGATCAGGAAGGCGATGAAGAAAAAGGCGAACTCCGACATCTCCGAGAGCACGAAGACCCAGACTGCGGGATTGGCCGGAGTGTGCCGGGCGGCCTGTGTCACCGGTCGAGCGACGATGGCTGTGCTCAAGCGGCCTGCTCTTTGCCGGAGGGAAAGTGCAGCTCGATGAGCTGAATCAGTGTGCGGAAGGTCTCGGTGTCGTCGGTCAGGGATTCCGCCACGCAGTGGATACAGGCATCCCGTTTTGGGAAGCCTTTCTCCATCAGCATGGCGGCATAGACCAGCAGGCGGGTAGAGATCTTCTCCTCCAGATCGTGATCTTGCAGCCGGCGAATCTCCTTGCCAAGCGTGACGAGTTGCCGGGCGGTCTGCGGTTCGATGCCGCTCTCGGCGACGATGATCTCGACCTCCTGTTCTTCCGCCGGATAGTCGAACTGGATGGAAACGAAACGTTGCCGGGTGCTGGGTTTCATTCCCTTGAGCAGGTTCTGGTAACCCGGGTTGTAGGAGACCACCAGCATGAAGTCGGGGTGAGCCTCGATGGTTTCTCCGGTCCGCTCCAGGGGCAGTACCCGGCGGTAGTCCGCCAGGGGGTGGAGTACCACGGTGGTATCCTTGCGTGCCTCCACCACTTCGTCCAGATAGCAGATTCCGCCTTCCCGCACCGCTCGGGTCAGGGGGCCGTCCTGCCAGTAGGTGCCATCGGCGCCGATCAGGTGTCGTCCCACCAGATCGGCGGCGGTGAGATCATCGTGACAGGCGATGGTGTGCACAGGCCGGCCGAGCCTTTTGCCCATGTATTCGATGAACCGGGTCTTGCCGCAACCGGTCGGCCCTTTGATCAGCACCGGCAAATGCAGCTCGGCGGCATGGGTGAAGAGTTCGATTTCGTTGCCTTGGGGCAGGTAATAGATGTTCTGCTTCATCGTTTCTCCTTCATTGCGTCAGGCCGAGGTAGATCTCCGGCACCACCCGCGGGAGTTTCAAGGTATCATGGATCACGCTGTAACCGCGGCTGCCGAAAAGGTAGGGCAGGTAGCTGTTGGCCTCCGCATCGACCGTGATGCAAAATGGTGTGATGCCTTCCCTTTTGGCTTCTTGCACCGCCTTGCGGGTATCCTCCACGCCGTAGCGTCCTTCGTATCGATCGAGGTCGTTGGGTTTGCCGTCACTGATGATCAGCAGCAATTTCCGTTCCGTCGATTGGCGGGAAAGGATCCGGACGGATTGTCGGATGGCGGCACCCAGCCGGGTATAGAATCCCGGTTTGATGGCCTGGATCCGACCGCGTATCCGGTCATCGTGATATTCGTTGAAATTCTTCAGGATGTGATAGCGGATCATCTTGTTGCGCACCGAGGAGAATCCATACATGGCAAAGGGATCGCCCATGGCGTGCAGCGTTTCCGCGAACAGCAGCAGGGCATCCCGAATGACATCGATGACACGGTTGTCGTTGTCGATGGCCGCCTCGGTGGAGAGGGAGAGATCGGCCAGGATGAGGGTGGAGAGATCCCGGTGTCGTTGCTCGGTACGATTGAAAAAATTCTGCCCGGCGATATGGACGGGGTTGGTGATGTGTTCCAGCCAGGCATCCAGATTGATCTCGTCTCCGAATGGCTGCTTTCTCATTCGTTGCCTGCCGAGACGGAAACTGTCCAGCTGTCCCCTGATCCGTCTCACCAGTGGTTTCAGGTGATGTGGCAGTCCCGTGGGGTGTGCTTCCCGGCTGAGCAGCGGCTGGAGCAGACAGTAGCCGTCGAGGTGGGTGCGGCGCTTGTAGTGCCACTCCGGGAGCCGGATACCCGGTCCTACGGGATGGTCGTCGGCATCGGCGGAGGGGAGGTCCAGATCCATTTTGAGCCGGGATGCGAGACCCTCGCGTCGTTCGCCCAGCGTGATCTCTTCGAGCTCTTGGGCGATGAAGGGTGCATCTTCGTCGAAGCTGTCGTCCTCGGAACGATCCACGTTGATCCGCTCGCTCCAGGTGAACAGGCTTTCGGGGAGAAAAACCAGCAGGCCGTCACTCTTCTTCTTGTCGTCCACCCGTTTCGCCTGTTTGCGTAATGCGATCGATTCCGTATCACCATCCTTTGCCGACGGCATCGGGGTCGGCTCCTCGTCATCGGGGACGGAGTGCTGCACCGAAGGGGCGGGATAGATCCAGAGAGGGACCGGATGGGCCGTTGCTTCGGGAATCGGCAGATCACTCGTTTCGGACGGCCTTTTCAGGGCTCGAATGATCGCCTGTTCATGGAGTTTCTCGGTAGCCGTTTTGAGCGGCAATCGGGCGCGCTGCACGAGAAGTTCGGAGATCATCTCGTCGTAGGGGGTGGTGAACCCCGGATACCGTTCCAGCAGGGTCAGGGCGGCCCGTTGGTTGTCCCTGAACCAATGGAAGTGCAGGGGCAGCTGCGCTGCCATGGCGGTCAGCCAGAAATAGAGGATCCGGTTGAATTCGGGTCGGGGGAACAGATCGATGCGTTCAGGGAGATAAAGGCCTCTTTCATCTTGCCAGGCCACGGCAAAACGCCGGTCAGTGCTGGCGAGGCGTTGCAGCCAGGAGAGCCGGTTCCGCAGCTGGCGCCGGTCGGCATACCCGACCGTCCGGGCCGGATCGCCACCGATGGCGCGGTAGAAGGTGGCCAACCGTGGGGTCAACTCGCGAAGGGAGACGGCGGCCTCGGGATAGCCGGTAGTGACCCGGCGGGTGATGAAATTGTGCCATAGCTTGCCGACCTGTTCTTCCACCCGAGCCTCCTGATGAAAAGGGTTGTTCCCCCACCCGCATCCGGGAGGATGCGGGCGGAGGAGCCAGGTTTATCGACCAGCGGCCGTCATGCCGTGGCGCTCTTCTCTTCCTTTCCGCCGATGAAGAAGCTGGCCAGATAGGCGAGCACACCCAACGCGAACAGCAACCCGAACACCAGCCGAATCCAGTAGATCGGTATGATTTCGGTCTGGGTGTCGATGAAGCCCATCGCACCGGTCTCGGGGAGCCGCTGCAGTGACACCTGCCAGACCCCGGCCGCGGTCAGTGCCAAGGTGATGCCGAACATGCTGATGCACATCAACCAGAAAGAGAACCGTTCCACTTTCTGGGCGGCGGGAGGATTACCGTTTTCCCGGCCACGCAGGATGGGCATGGCATAGGAGATGATGGTGATCACGATCATCGCATAGGCACCGAAGAAAGCTAGGTGGCCATGGGCTGCGGTGATCTGCGTACCGTGGGTGTAGTAGTTGACCGGAGCCAGGGTGTGGATGAAGCCCCAGACGCCAGCGCCGAGGAACGCCATGGTGGCGGTGCCCACGGCCCAGGTGGAGGCGATCTTGTTACCCGGCTCGATACGGCGGCGCTTCACCACATCGAACGCATAGAGCATCATCATGAAGAAGGGGATGGGCTCCAGCGCCGAGAAGATGGAGCCGAACCAGAGCCAGTAGCCCGGAGTTCCGATCCAGTAGTAATGGTGACCGGTGCCGATCAGACCGGAGATCAGGGTCAGGGCGATGATGAGATAGAGCCACTTCTCGATGTATTCGCGATCGACGCCGGTGACCTTGATCAGTACGAAGGCCAGGATGGCGCCCAGGATCAGCTCCCAGACCCCTTCGACCCAGAGATGGACCACCCACCACCAGAAATACTTGTCCAGTACCAGATTGACCGGATTGTAGAAGGCGAACAGGAAGAACACCGCCAGACCGATCAGACCGGTGATCAGGACGATGTTGATGACCGTCTTGCGACCCTTGAGGATGGTCATGCCGATGTTGAAGATGAAAGCGAGGACCACGATCACGATGCCGATCTTGGTGATGGTGGGTTGTTCCAGGAATTCCCGGCCCATGGTGGGGAGCAGGTCGTTTCCGGTTATCTCGGCCAGAGTCGCATAAGGCACCAACAGATAGCCAAGAATAGTTGCTACCCCTGCCGCGGCAAAGACCCAGAAAGTGATGAGGGCCAACTTGGGACTGTACAGCTCCGTTTCCGATTCTTCCGGCACCAGATAGAAAGCTGCGCCCATGAATCCAAACAGCAGCCAGACGATCAGCAGGTTGGTATGCACCATCCGGGCCACGTTGAATGGAATATAAGGGAAGAGGGTGTCGCCGTTGATGTATTGCATCCCCAGGATCAATCCAAACACGATTTGTCCCGTGAACAGTATCAGGGCAAAGATAAAATAGGGTTTTGCTACTTGTTGTGATTCATATTTCATGACGTTTCTCCGGTCGCATAGATTCGCTCTTCCATCACCCTTCGATGTTCGGGGGCCAGCCGTTATCGTCGATGCGCGAGGTCCAGATCAGGAAATCTGCCAAGGCTTCCACTTCCTGGTCGGTTAGATGGAACTGAGGCATCTTTCTACGGCCCGGTTTGTCTAGCGGCTGGATGGACATCCATACCTTCATGAACTGCTTGAAGGTCTTCTCATCACTATTGCCACGTCGATCGAAGACATTGGCCAGCTCAGGTGCGTAATAGGCTCCTTCGCCCATTAATGTGTGACAGCCGATACAGTTGTTGTCTTCCCACAGCTTCTTTCCCAGAGCGATGCTGTCGGTGATCTGGGCACGGTTGTCGCGCTGCGGGAGCTGACTCATGGTATCGAAGGTCAGGCCGACCAGTAACAGGAAAAAGAACACGCCGCCGCCGAAATAGATATTTCGGGCCATGCTCTTGGTTATGCGTTCAGACATTACTGCCTCCTTTTACATATATTTCACATGCATGTTTTTGTGCGAAAAACCGCATTTTTGAGCAAAACAACACGGTTTGGGTAGCGATAACAAGGACATTCTGCCTATAATATCGAGGAGGGGAAGGTGAACGCCTTGACGCATAGTTGGATACTAGATACAGGTTAACGGGTTGTCAATATGGTGGCATTTATTTTTGACTTTCTGTTCCCAGTGCTTTCCGTCTTCCTGTCAGTACACAGGCCCGGGATGCCCCGATGCAAATAACCCGTTATACCGATTATTCCCTGCGGGTGTTGATCTATTTATCGGCACTGCCGCCGATGAAGCTGGCTCGCGTCAGCGACATTGCCAAGGGTTACGGCATCTCCCGAAACCATGTTGTCAAGGTGGTGCACAATCTGGGTAAGCTCGGGTACATCTTTACCCAGCAGGGCCGTGGTGGTGGCATCCGTCTCAGCAAGGCGCCGGATGAGATCAATTTGGGCAAGGTGGTGAGAGATGTGGAGAGCACTCTGAATCCGGTCAATTGCGAGGCGATGGAGTGTCCCTTGTTGCCCAACTGTCGTCTCTATACCATACTGCAGCAGGCGGTGGTGTCCTATATCAAGACTCTTGATCGGTATACCTTGGCAGATTTGATTGCGGACGAGGCATCGCTGAATCAGGTAAAACAGCTCTTGCCAGGCTGAAGGGCAAGGACCCATTTCGTAAAGCCAATCATCCATGGCATAGCGCATGCCAGGTGAATACCAAACAAGAGAAAGAAAAACGTGGATATGACCCTGACCTTCAACGAAACGCGGGTGATTGGTTCGCTCATCGAGAAGGCCATCACCACGCCTGAGAACTATCCGTTGTCGCTGAACGCACTGATCAACGCCTGCAACCAGAAGAGCAATCGGGATCCCGTGGTGGTGATGGATGAGTCCACCGTCCGGCAGACACTCGATGCTCTGATCGAAAGGCGGTTGGTCAGTGCGCGCAGTGGATTCGGTTCCCGCGTAACAAAATATCAGCACCGGTTTGCCAATACGGAGTTCAGTGAGCTGCAGCTGAGTGAGCAGGAGCTGGCGATTCTTTGCGAGCTTTTTTTGCGTGGGCCTCAGACCCCTGGCGAACTACGGAGCCATACGGCCCGTCTTTGCCGGTTCCAGGGAGTAGCAGAGGTGGAAGCGGTCCTGCGGGGCATGATGACCCGGGAGGAAGGTCCGTTGGTTGCGCGGTTGCCTCGTGAACCAGGACGGCGGGAGTCTCGCTATGCTCACCTGTTCAGCGGAGAAGTATCACCAGCCGGAGAGGACACTTCGGAGACGGGGAGAGGAAGGGATATTACCGGAGGGCGCCAGGCCGATCCTGCTCTTCTTGAACAGCGACTCGAGGAGATAGCGCAGCGGATCGAGCGCTTGGCCGAGCGGGTGGAGCGGCTCGAAAAGAGACAGTGACTAGCCTTTCGATTTCCTGGGAGCGGCTGAAGAGGCCTAATCTTCGGTATCCGAGATGTTGTACCAAAGCATCCCGGTATATTCATGCAATGCCATCCAGCTGATCTGTAGTGCCGTAGCCTGCGGGAGATAGTCTAGCAGCCTGCGTCCCCCATATCTCCCCGGCCGGTTGGTGAAAGCGGTGGGGGCAGGAATGACGTGTACTCCGGCCTTGCGGAATGAGGAGACGGCGCGAGGCATGTGAAAGGCATGGGTGACAAGATAGACGGGGGCCAGGCCCTGTTGTTCAAGGATCTGTCGGACGTTGCGGGCGTTCTCCCGGGTGTTCCTGCTGGCATTTTCAGTGATGACCCGTTCGATACCAAATGCCTCCTGCAGGACCTCGGCCATCAATTCCGCCTCCGATTTTCGTGAATCGGTGAGAACAATTCCCCCGCTGGTGATAATGGGCAGCCCGGTGCGCCGATGCAGCCAGGCGGCATAACGCAGCCGGGTGAGGGAGAGATGGGAGACGGTGTCCCCCCCATACTCCGGAGCGTTGGCCTTGCGTCCGCCTGCCAACACCACGATCGCCCGAGCGGCGCCGGACCTGTCCAGCTGCAGTTCGGTAAGGGGAGGGTATCGTTCCTCCAGGAGACCGATCAGCGAGTGGGCCACTGCCGGGATGCTTAATAGATAGAGTGACAGCAGCGAGCTGGTGGCCAAGATGAATCCCAAGCGTGGTCGAGCACGCACGAGCAGCAGGCCGGTGGCAATGAGCAGTAACAGAATACCGGGGGGCAGCAGCAGGCTTTCGATAATGCGGGCCAGATGGACCGTCATTCCACCCGTTCTCCCGCCGCCTGCCGGTCGGCATGATAGGATGAGCGAACCATGGGTCCACTGGCCACGTTGCTGAATCCCATCCTGCGGCCTAGCTCGGCAAAGTAGCGGAATCTCTCGGGGGAAACATAGCGTCTCACTGGTAGATGATGGGGGCCCGGTTGCAGGTATTGGCCCAGGGTCAGGATCTCCACGCCGTGGGCACGCAGATCCATCATTACCTGCTCGATTTCTTCGTCATTCTCTCCCAGTCCTACCATCAGCCCTGATTTGGTGGGCACGTCGGGGTTGTATTGCCGGAATTGCTCGAGCAACTTCAGCGACCCGTAGTAATCGGCGCCGGGGCGAGCTTGGCGATAAAGACGAGGCACTGTCTCCAGGTTATGGTTGAATACGTCGGGGGCATGTCGGTTCAACTCCTCCAATGCAAGCTCCACCCGTCCCCGGAAATCGGGAACCAGGATCTCAATGCGGACCTCGGAGGCCAGTTCACGAATCGCCCGGATACAGGCGGCAAAATGAGCGCCCCCACCATCGCGTAAATCGTCCCGGTTCACCGAGGTGATCACTACATAATCCAACCCCATGGCACGGACAGTACGAGCCAGATTTTCCGGTTCGGTATCGTCCAGGGGGTGGGGCAGGCCGTGGGCCACATCGCAGAAGGGGCAGCGCCGGGTGCAGATTCCGCCCATGATCATGAAGGTGGCGGTACCATGCTGAAAGCATTCTCCCAAGTTGGGACAGGCAGCCTCTTCGCAAACTGTGTGGAGCCGGTGATCGCGCAGGATCTGTTTGAGTCGCTCCACCTCGGGGCGGTTCGGGGACTGAGCCCGGATCCAGCGGGGCTTGGGTAACGGTTGTTCCGCAGGTATTACCTTGACAGGGATGCGTTCGGTCTTGGACTTGCCCTTGAGTTCTCGAAGCGGGCGGCGGTCTCCAGGTTTCAGCATTTCAGTTCGGGGGGGAGGTGGGGCTGAATGGTCTGCAAGATTGCTGAAAACAGCTTGGCGTTGCCACCGACGATATTGCCGGTTTCCAGATATTGGTCACCGCCGCTGAAGTCCCCCACCAGGCCGCCCGCCTCACGGATCAGCAGTGCCCCTGCCGCCATGTCCCAAGGTTTCAGGCCGATTTCCCAGAATCCGTCCAGTCTTCCAGCAGCGAGATAGGCCAAATCCAGTGCTGCCGCACCCGGACGACGGATTCCCGCGGTGCGAACAAACAATGCCTTGAAGGTGGCGAGATAGACATCCAAGTGGTGTTTTTGCTTGAAAGGGAAACCGGTACCTAACAATGCTCCATCAAGCCCCTTGCGCCGACTGACCCGGATGCGTCGTCCATCCAGTTGCGCGCCGGATCCGCGGGATGCGGTGAATAGTTCCTGACGCATGGGGTCATAGACCACCGCATGCTCGGTGCGTCCCCTGTGCCGCACGGCGATGGAGACGGCGAATTGCGGAAATCCGTGCAGAAAATTGGTTGTGCCATCCAAGGGGTCGATGATCCACTGGTAATCGTCTCCCTGCTGCAGACCGCTCTCTTCGGCCAGGATGCCATGATCGGGGTATGCATTGCGAATCACCTTGATGACCTCTTGTTCCGCCAGTCGATCCACCTCGGTGACGAAATCATTCTGGGCCTTGGTATCGATGGTGAGTGTATCGATTCGCTCCACCGAGCGGCTAATGATGGTGCCTGCGTTACGAGCGGCACGAACGGCGATATTGAGCAGGGGATGCATTCGAGTAAACCTCTTCAATGTTATGGTTCGTGACGGTGTCGGATCTCAGGCGCCGTTCCGGAACCAGGTGGCCGCACATTCTAACAGAAAAAGTTTCACCAGAGTGGTGTCTTCGGTGGGATAATGGGAAGGTTGCTTTTCGAAAGTCTTACGGAGATCCATGCATTTGTCGAACATTCGTGTTGTACTGGTTCAGACCTCACATCCGGGAAACATCGGCGCCGCCGCGCGGGCAATGAAAAACATGGGACTGAGTCGGCTTTATCTGGTGGATCCTGCCCATTTCCCCCATGCTGATGCCACAACCCGTGCATCGGGGGCAGATGACTTGCTGGCTGAGGCGGTAGTATGTGAGCGGCTCGAGGAGGCGCTCGTTGGTTGCAGCTTGGTGTTGGGTGCCAGCGCTCGTCAGCGCACCATCCGCTGGCCGCAGCTGGATCCTCGGGAAGCAGCGGCACGCGTCAATACACTGGATGCTGGATCCAGCGTGGCCTTCGTCTTTGGAAGGGAACATGCGGGGCTGACCAATGAGGAATTGGAACAATGCCACTATCTGCTGCACATCCCGGCCGATCCTGCATTCAGCTCCCTGAATTTGGCTGCGGCTGTCCAGGTAGTCAGCTACGAGTTACGCATGGCCGCTCTGGCGGGATCTTCACGGCAGGAAGCTCCGGCGGAGAACCGATTGCTGGCCACGGCCGATGAGCTAGCGGATTTTTATCGTCATCTGGAAAAGATGATGATTGATATCGGGTTCCTCGATCCCAACAACCCACGTCAGCTGATGCGCCGTTTGCGCCGTCTGTTCAATCGTTCCCATCTTGACAGGATGGAGCTCAATATCCTTCGCGGCATCTTCAGTGCAGCGCAGAACCATGGCAGGACTCATTCTCGGAACGAGCCATAGCCGGGGGGATTTTCCTTGTCGGGAGTTGATGTTTCTCTCCGCAGACACCATCTTTCCATTGTAACGATTCTGTTCGGGCATGGTGCCTTGAGTGCAGGCCGGAAATCAACGAGGAGGTGCGGAGATGTCAGTGGGAAGAAGGCGGGTCTTGATCCATCTGAAGGAAACCCTGGACCATTCGGCCCGTGAGGATCTGGCGGTGCGGCTGGAACATCAACCAGGAATCGCGCTGGCATTGCCCGATCCGGAGCATGTTCACCGCCTCATCGTAGAGTATTCTCCAGATCGGTTCAGTGAAACTACTTTATTGGATTTTATCAACCTGCATGGTGTGCATGCGGAAATGGTGGCTTAGTGATCGCTGTGATTCTCCAGTAAAGCGAGGGGAAGGATGAACCACTATTTTTTTGAAGAGAACCCGATTCGCAGTTTCGGTTCCTTTAGCCGGACCGTTGGCATGGCCTTGATCGCGGTGGGGGTGGCGGGACTGGTGTTACCGGAGCTGGTATCCCTGGGAACAGTGGTTCTTTTCTCCGGACTGCTGATCGGCGCAGGCCTGCTCTGGGCTGTTCACTCCTATCGCTATGAACCGCGGCGGTTGACCGCCTGGCTGAAGCCAGTGCTGTTGTTCAGTGTGGGCGGATTGCTGTTGTTCTCGCCAGAAGTGGGTGTGGCGGCGTTGGGGCTGTTGATCGCTTTTTATCTGCTGATGGACGCAATCAGCAGTTTCATTCTCGCACAACTGATCCATCCTGTACGAGGGTGGGGCTGGATGGCCCTCAATGGGGTGGTGTCTGCGGTGTTGGCATTGCTGTTCCTGAGCGGTTGGCCCGACAGTTCTGCCTGGTGGGTTGGGCTGTATATCAGCATCAGCTTGATGTTTGATGGATGGGCACTGCTTACTCTCGGCTGGGTATTGCGGAAGTGAATGTCGAGCAGAAAGCGAGAAAAAGAGAAAGGAGTGCCTTGTGAGTCGCCTGTTTCTGGTCAGGCACGGACAGTCTATCTGGAATCTCCAGAACCGCTTTACCGGATGGGTGGATGTCTCACTCAGCCCTCAAGGGGTGAAGGAAGCACAGCAGGCAGCGGCGCTGTTGGCTGGTGAGCGCTTCGATGTTGCCTTTACCTCCGCGTTATTGCGTGCTCAGGATACGCTATATGAGATTCTCAAATGTAATCGTTATTGCCAGCAGTATGTCCGTGTGCATGAAAAGAGCAGCGAGTGGTATGAGCACTTCGTACCCACCGAGGGAGATGCCAATGAACTTCGGATCTATGTCTCGGAAAAGCTGAACGAACGCTATTATGGTGATCTGCAAGGATTGAACAAGGATTGGGCCCGTAAACGATTTGGTGAGAAACGGGTACACCTGTGGCGGCGTAGTTACGACGTGCCTCCTCCTAACGGGGAGAGTTTGAAAATGACTGCAGAGCGCACCATCCCTTATTATCGGGAGAAGATCGTGCCCCATCTGCGGAGGGGAGAGCATGTCCTGGTTTCCGCACACGGTAATTCCTTGCGTTCCATTGTGATGTATATTGAGAGAATGACCCCGTCGCAGATAGTGGAATATGAGCTGGAGACCGGAAGCCCCCATCTCTATGAATTCGACCCCAACATGCGCCTGGTGGCGAAGCGTGTCTTTTCCGTATCAGCCGGAAAGGAGGTGTCTCATCGGGTGCAGTCGGAGTGACGTGTAGGCTAGGCTGGCGTTATCCTTTGTAAATCAATCTCTCCCCGCATTGCTTGCAGAAATAGGTCGCTTCTCTGTGACGGATCTTGTTGTGACGTGAACTGGTCAGTCGGTGAATTTGACAACTGCAGCGGTAATCGAATCGCTGCTGCCGTCTGACCGGGATCCCGGTCAGATCGTAATTTCCCGTGACACGGGGTTCGACCCCGAAGGCATGCATGATCTCTTGCCACTCAGGACCGTGCGGGCGGATATGCCGCAAGCCGTGGAGAACATCGGCTACGTAGTGGGCCACTTCATGGGGAACGGTGGTTTCCAGATTTTCCCTGAAATACTTGGCAAATAGATAGGGGTTGTAGCGGATCTCACGTTTTCCCCTTGCCACCCGGTACATTCCGGCGGCGCGCCCTTGCAGATTGAAAAGGATGGGTACCGGTGCCAGCTCAATGTGAAACAGATCCCGGGCGCGATAGATCCACTCCAAAGTGGAGGCGCGAATCTGTCGTTTTTGCTCGGTGTCGATAGGATTGATATACATGGGTGCCGTCAGTAGTGAGGGGGTGGCGGCTCTTGCGCAGTACCGGCCGCTGGTGATGGCTGCAGTTCCGCCATCCGCCTTGCTAGCAGGTTGATCTCCCGCTGCAGTTTGTCGATCACTTGTTGCTGGTGGGCAATAATCCGGCTTGATTGTTCCAGGGTTTCTTCCTGGAAAGCCGATCGTGTTTCCAGTTCGGTCAAGCGTTTTTGCACGTTGTCTGCTCCATTGATGACAGATGCTGCTCGAGCTCGGATGGCGTGTCAACATCACACCAGATACCAGGATCCTCTACGTTTACAGTGCGAACCTGTGCGGAGTGCTTGCGAATCACTTTCCGTGCACCCCGATCACCGGTTAGTGCCGTTAGAGATTCTCGGTAGTTCCTCCCGAATCCTATCGGATGGCCGTATCTTCCCTGGCAGACGGGTATGACGATGCTTTTCGTTCCATCCAGGGAATTGACGACGGCATGTATCGTGGTAGGGAGGATGAAGGGCATGTCTGCCAGCATGATGACCCATCCGTGACTGTCGGCGGGCGTCGCAGCTACGCCCTGGGCCAGGCTGCTTCCCATTCCCGAATCGGCCTCCTGGTTCTCAATGATGCGGATCCCGATGGCGGTGAACCGATCGATTAGCTCGCTATCCTCCGGGCGGAGGACAGCTACCGATTCGGGAAGCACGCTAAGCAGACGGCGAGCGGCTGCTATCCCAATAGGCTCTCCACTGGGTAATGGGTGCAGTAGCTTATGTTTTCCGAAGCGGCTGCTTTTGCCCGCTGCCAACAGGACTCCACAGATCAGGTTCATTGCTTGTCATGGGTAACGAGTCGGATGCCGTGGCGCTCGGCGGTTAATTCTGCCATGATTGCTACGGCGATTTCAGGGGGCGTGCGACTACCAATGGGAAGTCCAACCGGCCCACGGAGTCGAGCGATACCCTTTTCCGAGACGCCCAGCATTGCCAACCGCTTGCGTCGGGCCAGATTGGTGCGTCGGGAACCGAGAGCGCCTACATAAAATGCTTTCGAGTCGAGAGCCGTCATCAGGGCCATGTCATCCAGTCGGGGGTCGTGGGTCAGTGCCACGACCGCGCTGCAAGGATCGTCCGCCAAGGCGGTAACCACATCGTCCGGCATCCGTGGGTCCAATTCAATGTTGGGCATTTGCCAGGATGAGGCATATTCTTCCCGTGGGTCGCAGATGATTACTTCATAGCCCAGGGTCAGGGCGATTTGAGCTACGTAGTGAGAGAGCTGACCGGCACCGATGAGCAGTAGGCGCCAGGTGGGACCGAACAGCTTCTCTAGTTTCTGATGGTCCCAACGGAAGGCGGGCGCGTCCGGGGGGGCAGGGTAGAGCTCTACTCTGCCACTTTCCAGGTGAAGGCGGCGTATCATTTGCCGGCGGGTTTCGAGCTGCTTCAGGAGCGGGGTCACTGTAGCGGTGTCGCTTAGCCTTTCTAGTACCAGAACCAGCTCTCCACCACATGGTAGCCCGAAGCGGCGGGCCTCTTCACGGGATACGCCGTAACGGAGGATTTGTGGAAATTTCAGGTTCTCGTTGTGACGGCAGAGGGTTTCCAGCAGGTCTTCTTCGATACAACCGCCCGATACGGAACCGAAGATCTCCCCTTTCAGAGTGATTGCGGCCAGTGAACCTGCTGGACGAGGAGCGCTTCCCCAGGTTTGGGCCACGGTGATCAGAATTACTTCGTCTCCCGCTTCCAAACAGGATTTTGCTGAGTGGAGGACCTCAGTGTCCGGGCTTGTCAGGGGAACCATTTGTCAAAATACCTTAAATTCAAAGCCTAAGCCGCTCGTCGCAGGATATTCTGTTAATTTGCCGGCTCTATTCGTTGGACCAATGTTCGCAGATTCTGAAGCTCCAGGTTTTGCGATCCTGGTATTGGCTTGGACAGCCTGATGCAACATGGCATTTGTCGTTATAGGCACTGGGTCTGCTACCCAATTGCACATAGCACAAATTGGGTTAGCCTTTGGAAAGAAAACTCGATTATAATCCCGGATTCGGCAGTATAAACTTGCGCATCGAAAAAAGCAGCAGCATCAGAATGGTTATTCTTCTGTCACAATTGGCTGGAATCTCTTGTAAACCATGTGGGTTGGCGCCGGTTCCTCCGTTTTTTACGAGTCTGGGGAAACGAGTCACTTTATGAGAGAACAGGCCCGCGTCGAGGCGGTGGGGTTGGCCATTTCCCGTAACGATCGCTATATCTTCACCGATCTGAACTTTTCTCTGGAAGCCGGTCAGATACTACAAGTCGAAGGACACAATGGCAGTGGCAAGACCACCATGCTGCGCATTTTGTGCGGGTTGACGTTGCCGACCGACGGAGAGATTCGGTGGTGTGGGGAAAATATCCGCAAGAATCTGGCGGAGTATCATGCGCAGCTCGCCTACGTTGGGCATGCCCCTGGTATCAAGGACGACTTGACGCCGCTGGAGAATCTGAGCCTGGCCGGTGCTATGGATCGCCCAAGGGATGGAGCAAATGCGGAACAGGTGCTGGAGCGGCTGCGATTGCCTGCCTTTTGTGATGATGTGCCATGTCGTAACCTGTCGGCGGGACAGCGGCGGCGCGTTGCATTGGGTCGTTTGTTGATGCTGGATGCTCAGCTATGGGTGCTTGATGAACCTTTCACCGCACTGGATCCAGCGGGAAGGAGGTTGGTAGAGGAGTTGCTCTCGGAGCATGCCAAGGCAGGGGGGATGGCAGTGATGACCACCCATCATGCCGTCAATCTCGATGGTTGTACGGTGCACCGGTTGCAGTTGGGAACATGAGCGAGGCGAAACTGGGTACAGCGTTTATCTCTCTGTTAAGGCGTGACTTGATGCTGGCCTATCGACATCGGGCACAGATGATGAATCCCTTGCTGTTTTTTGTCATCGTGGTCAGCCTGTTCCCGTTGGGGCTGGATCCAGAACCGGAACTGCTCCATACCATTGCTCCAGGAGTGATCTGGGTAGCTGCATTGCTGGCGGCGATGCTGTCCCTGGACAATATGTTTCGATCGGATTTCGAAGATGGCTCACTGGAGCAACTGTTGTTGACCCCTCATCCACTGCCATTGCTGGTGCTGGCTAAGATTTTGGCACACTGGCTGGTCAGTGGATTGCCTTTGTTACTGCTTGCGCCACTACTTGGTATGCTGTTGAACCTGGGCAGTGAGAGCCTTTTCCCGTTGTTGGCGACCTTGGCGCTGGGAACCCCGGTGCTCAGCCTGATCGGCTCCATCGGTGTAGCGCTCACTGTGGGGCTACGGGGAGGAGGGGTGCTTCTCTCGCTGTTGATCCTTCCCCTGTTCATTCCCGTGCTGATATTTGCGGCTGCTGCCGTGGGTAATGCTGGAGCGGGGCTGGACATCACCGGGCAACTCGCTTTCCTTGGATCGTTGCTGGCACTGGCCTTTGCACTTGCACCATTGGCAACGGCCGCCGCGTTACGTATTAGTTTGAACTGAGGTTAACAAACGGTGTCAATCATTCCAAACTGGCTTCACAGGCTGTCCTCGCCAAAAAATTTCTATCGGTTTGCTGGAACAGCCTCCAATTGGTGCGGCTGGATCGCCCTGGTTTTGATGATTGCGGGGTTGTACTACGGGTTGGTGGATTCCCCACCCGACTATCAGCAAGGGGACAGTGCCCGGATCATGTATGTTCATGTCCCGGCAGCCTGGATGTCGATGTTTGTTTATATGGTAATGGCCAGCTCTGCGGCGGTGGGGATGATCTGGCGGATCAAGGCATCTTCGGCATTTGCCAATGCCAGTGCGCCGGTGGGTGCGATGTTTACCGCGCTGGCGCTGGTAACCGGCATGTTGTGGGGCAAGCCCATGTGGGGAACCTATTGGGTGTGGGATGCTCGTTTGACCTCTGAACTGATCCTGCTGTTTCTATATCTGGGATACATGGCGTTGAATTCTGCTATCGAGGATCGGGAGACGGCAGCGCGGGCGACTGCCATCCTGGCGTTGGTTGGGGTAGTGAACATCCCCATCATCCATTACTCGGTCGAGTGGTGGAATACCCTTCATCAAGGGGCTACTGTTACCAAGCTGGACAAACCATCCATTCATATCAGTATGTTGATTCCGTTGTTGCTTATGGCATTTGCTTTCAAGTTTTACTATTTGAGCAATGTATTCCGACGGGCGCGCTGCGAGCTGCTGGAGCGGGAGCAGGGCAAGCTCTGGGTGCGCGAACTGGTAGGAGAAAAGAACGGTGAGTGAATTTTTCTACATGGGCGGCTACGCCTTCTATGTTTGGACATCCTATGCCCTGACAGCATTTTTTCTGTTGTTCAGCTGGCTTCAACCGCGGCTGCGGGAACGGCGTCTGTTGCGTGATATTGCACGTCGCGTGAGAAGAGGTGATCGATGAGAGCAAAACAGCGAAATCGTTTGATCCTGGCGGTTGTCATCGTCATGTTTGTAGCCATTTCTGCGGCCCTGGCGCTGACCGCCCTGAACAAGAATATTAATCTCTTTTACAGCCCGACCATGATCGTAAATGGAGAAGCGCCCAAGGATCGGATGTTCCGTGCTGGTGGCATGGTGACGGTGGGCAGCGTTAAGCGCGATCCGGAAAGTCTGGCGGTCAGCTTCAATCTCAATGATGGAGTCAATGAGGTAACGGTGAAATACACCGGTATCCTGCCGGATCTGTTCCGTGAGGAACAGGGTATTGTGGTGCAGGGCAAGTTGGCCCCTGACGGTACTATCATCGCCTCTGAGGTGCTGGCAAAACACGATGAAAACTATATGCCTCCAGAGGTACAAGATGCCCTGGATACGGCGAAGAAGATGGGCGTGACTGACGCCGATAAGGAATAGCCTATGCTTCCGGAACTTGGTAACTTTGCGCTCATCCTGGCCATGAGTGTTGCCCTGGCCCAGGGAATCATTCCTCTGATCGGGGCTTCACGGGGGATCCCGGGGTGGATCGCCTTTGCCCGCCCGGCGGCGTGGACGCAGTTTCTTTTTCTGCTGATCTCGTTTGGGATCCTGACCTACGCCTTTGTCACCAATGATTTCTCGGTGGCCTATGTGGCCAATAACTCCAATACTGCACTACCGCTCGGGTATCGGATCTCGGCAGTGTGGGGTGGGCATGAAGGTTCTTTGCTGCTGTGGGTCATGTTGATGGGGGCATGGTCCGCAGCTGTGGGAATGTTCAGTAAGCGGTTGCCGCCGGAGATGGTGGCCCGGGTTCTGGCAGTGATGGGGCTTGTTAGCGTTGGTTTCACTGCCTTCGTGGTGTTCACTTCCAACCCGTTTGATCGCTACTATCCGGCGCCAGTGGATGGTCGCGATCTCAATCCGCTATTGCAGGATATCGGTCTGATCCTGCATCCGCCCATGCTTTATATGGGATATGTGGGTTTCTCTGTAGCGTTCGCTTTTGCCATCGCCGCATTGCTGGGTGGCAAGCTGGATGCGGCATGGGCTCGCTGGTCGCGGCCGTGGACTATTATTGCGTGGGTGTTCCTGACTCTAGGGATTGCGCTAGGAAGCTGGTGGGCCTATTACGAGCTAGGCTGGGGTGGCTGGTGGTTCTGGGATCCAGTGGAGAATGCGTCATTTTTACCTTGGCTGACCGGAACGGCTCTGATGCATTCGCTGGCGGTGTCAGAAAAGCGCAGTACTTTCAAGAGTTGGACGGTGCTGTTGGCGATATTTGCCTTTTCCCTCTGTTTGCTTGGCACTTTCCTGGTTCGTTCCGGTGTGCTGACTTCGGTGCATGCCTTTGCCAGTGATCCCACTCGTGGCGTTTTTGTTCTCATGTTGCTGGGGATCGTGGTGGGGGCATCCCTGCTCATCTACGCTTGGCGCGCACCCCAGGTGAAGAGTGCCGGTAATTTCGCGCTGTTGTCACGAGAGACTTTTTTGCTGGGCAACAACGTTCTGCTGGTGGTGGCTACTGCCACGATCCTGCTGGGTACCATATATCCGCTGATTCTGGATGCGTTGAATCTCGGCAAGATCTCGGTGGGTCCTCCTTATTTCAATGCGGTCTTTGTGCCTTTGATGATTCCGCTGATTATTGTGCTCGGTATCGGTCCGCTGAGTCGCTGGAAGCAGGATGAATTTGGTCGCTTGGCTAAATTGCTGAGAGGTGCGCTTGTCGGCAGCCTTGTGCTCGGTGTCATTATCCCTTGGTTGCTGTTTGGCCGTTTTGATCTGATGGTTATCGTCGGCACCACCATTTCCCTCTGGCTGGCTTTCACTATATTTCTGGATCTCATCTATCGCAGCCGCCATAAGACCAATTTCTGGAAGGGTTTGGTCGGTCAACCGCTTAGCTTCTATGGCATGAGTCTGGCCCATTTGGGGGTGGCGGTTACCGTTGTTGGCATCACCTTTTCCAGTTATTACAGTCTGGAAAAAGACCTACGCATGGCGCCGGGTGATCAGCTGGAGCTGGGTGGCTACCTCTTTCGTTTCGACGGTGTGCAAAGCAATCATGGTCCCAACTATACTGCGACGGAGGGGATTATCACGGTAAGCCAGAATGGCAAATCGATCGCCACGTTGCATACTCAGAAGCGGATCTATGTTGTGCAGCAGATGCCGATGACTGAGGCAGGTATCGATCCCGGACTGTTCCGGGATCTCTATGTCGCCCTAGGAGAGCCGCTTGGTGATGGTGGCTGGGCGGTGCGGATTTATTACAAACCTTTCATCCGCTGGATCTGGCTAGGTGGCTTGTTGATGGCGATTGGCGGTGTTCTGGCTGCTTCGGACCGGCGCTATCGACTGATGGCCAAGCGCAAGGCTGGAAGCGTGAGTGCCAAGCTCGCAGTACAGGAGTCTTAATAAGGTGAAAGCGCGTTTTCTTATTCCACTAGCGGTTTTTCTGCTGTTGATTGGGCTTTTTCTGGTGGGTTTGCAGCTGGATCCCAGGGAGGTTCCTTCCCCCTTGATCGACAAACCAGCACCACAGTTTTCTCTCCCCGATCTTCAGGATGAGAGCAAGACGGTCAGCACCGAAGACCTCAAGAAGCACAAGGTTAGCTTGTTCAATGTTTGGGCCAGTTGGTGTGTGGCATGCCGTCAGGAGCACCCGTTGTTGGTGGAGCTGTCACGCCAGGGCGTTGTGCCGATCTATGGGCTCAATTACAAGGATAAGCGCCCTGATGCACTCAATTGGTTGAACCGGTTAGGAAATCCTTATACCGCCAGTGCTTTTGACGAAAAAGGCCGTGTAGGTATCGATTGGGGCGTTTACGGTGTTCCTGAGACCTTTGTGGTGGATAGCAAAGGTGTTATCCGTTACAAACAGATCGGGCCAATAACGGAGGAAGCGTGGCAAGAGACGATTTTGCCGCTTATCGAAAAGATTCGGGCGGAGGAAGGATGAAAAGACTCGCCTTGTTTACCGTGCTGCTGCTGACGTTGGGGTGGAGTATATCATCTGTCGCGGGTATCAAT
Source organism: uncultured Chromatiales bacterium (assembly GCA_964557025.1). Lineage (GTDB taxonomy): Bacteria > Pseudomonadota > Gammaproteobacteria > Thiohalospirales > Thiohalospiraceae > DRMK01. Next base: position 22,543 of record CAZKYF010000018.1, read on the forward strand.
ACTTTCGTTTTCGATACTCCGGAGAATGAACAGCGTTTCAAAAAACTTGCCGCCGAGCTGCGCTGTTTGGTCTGTCAAAATCAAAATCTTGCCGATTCCGATGCCGATCTGGCGTTGGACTTGAAAAATGAGATATATGACATGATTCAGGCGGGGAAGAGTGATGCCGAGATCATCGATTTCATGGTGGCGCGCTACGGTGATTTCGTCCTTTACCGTCCTCCGGTGAAACCGATCACTTATATGCTGTGGGTAGGACCGTTTCTCTTGTTTGTGTTAGGGGCGGTGGTACTGGTGATGTTCGTGCGGCGGCGTAATCAGGATGTCCTGGAGAGTGGTGAGCTGAGCAGCGAGGAGCGGCGGCGCCTGCAGGGGCTTCTCAAGGAACAACATAAAGGGTCGGGCAGCAAGGGGACGAGTAAATGACAGCATTCTGGGTAGTGGTGGCGATAATGTCACTGGTTGCATCGCTCTTGCTTGTGTGGCCGATATGGAAAAGAAAGGTCGAGAAGCCGGTTATGGGGCAGGATCAGCTCAATGTGGCGATCTTCGAGGACCGAATGAAGGAGTTGGATGCAGAACTTGCAAATGGTGTGCTGACAAAGGAGCGGTATGAACAAGCCAAAAATGAGTTGCAGCGGGATTTGCTTCAGAATACCGGCTCTGATTCTGGGCTGACGGCTGCCAAGCCGGGAGTGGATGGTCGCTGGGTTGCACCGTTAGTGGCGGTACTGGTTCCGGCCGCTGCAATCTACATTTATCTGCAGGTCGGGACTCCGGAAATCATTGGTAAGCCCCCTATGACTGCTCAGGCTCCACGACATCAGGCGGGGGGAGCAGCAGCTCAGATGGCGGGGGACATGGAAACGATGGTTCAGCGCCTGCGTGAGCGATTGCAGGAAAATCCGCAGGACGTGGATGGCTGGGTGCTGCTAGGGCGTTCTATGGCTATGCTGAAGCGCTATCAAGAGGCGGCTGACGCCTACGGTAAAGCCTATGAGCTGGTGGGTGATGTACCGGAGATTATGGCGCAATACGCCGAAACACTGGCTCTGACCCAGGGCGGGCGTTTCCAGGGCCGACCTGCCGAGCTGCTGAGGCGGGCAAAGGAGGTGGATCCCAAGGCACCGCGTGTACTCTGGTTGCTCGGGGTGGTGGCTGCCCAGCGGGGAGATTCTGCGGAGGCTGTTCAGACATGGAACCAGCTTCTGGCCCTTTTGCCCCCAGAGAGTGAGGCTGCCCAGATGGTCAAGGGCAGTATCGAACAGCTAAGCGGTTCCTCATCTTCTTCGGGTGTGACTACTCCGGCGGAACGTGTACCAAACGTCACAGCAGCAGGAGCCATTAAGTTGCGGGTGGATATTTCTCCCGAACTGAGAGAAAAAGCCTCTCCTGATGACGTGATATTCATCTTTGCCCGGCCGCTACAGGGGCCACGAATGCCACTGGCAGCGGTTCGACATCAAGTGAAGGAACTACCGCTTACGATAACCCTGGACGATAGTATGAGCATGGCCGGGAAGAAGCTGTCAGCTTATGACGAGGTCAACGTGGTAGCAAGGATTTCGAAGAGTGCCTCTCCAACGCCTCAATCCGGCGATCTGGAAGGGAGTGTGGTGGCCAGGACCAATGCGCCGGGCGAGATATCATTAAATATTGATCGTGTCCGTCCGTAGGATTGAAGACTTTGCTCGATGGTGGTGTGGGCTTTTGTGTCAGTCACCCTTGGGATAGTGTCCTGCTCTTTGGCACTAGGTCATCATGGTTTTTTCATCGATGTAAATTCACGGATGTATTTCACGGCATAAAATGCCTTGTAAAAACAAGGTATTTGCGACCAAAAATCTCTAATACTCAATTTGGTTCGGCTTGAAATCAGACGTTTGCCGTGATAGCTTTCCGTTCCATGATACAAACATGCTCAAAACTGGGCGGCGCTGTGATTGGGGCATTCCCGGCCATTCGCGTTCGTTATCCGGATTGTCATCATACCCCGACGTTCCCCTCTCTTTTCGCATTGCTCCTAATCCTTGCCTTCCTCGCTCTGATGAGCGGCTGTGCAGGCTCGACAGTCAAAGAGGAAAAGGTCGATCTGGTGTGGCCTCCACCACCTGAGCAGGCACGGATCCGTTACCTTGGCTCCTACAGCTCACAACTCGATCTGAAGGGCAGGAACAGCCTCAAGGCCCGTCTGTTGGGTGAGGATCCCAGGGGGTTTGCCATCCAGAAACCTTATGGGGTGACTGCAACCGATGACGGCCGCCGTATCTATGTGGCGGATACCAAGCAGGCTGCGATAGTCGTTTTCGATTTTGATACCAAAAAAGTCTATCCGTTTGAAACAGATGCGGCGGGAGCGTTGCGCTCGCCTATTGAGGTGCGGGTTGACAGTCGCGGGCGGCTTTACGTCACTGATCCGGTTCGTAGCCGGTTATTCGTCTACAGCCCAGATGGAAAGACCCTGTACGCCCTGGGTGCCAATGAAAAGCTGGAGCGGCCAACCGGATTGGCTCTGGATGAGCGCCGGCAGCGGATCTACGTGGCAGATCGCGGAACCCATCGAATCCTGGTCTACAATTTCGAGGGAGAGTTCCAGTACGAGTTTGGGGAGAGGGGGACCGGGCCTGAACAGTTCAACCTTCCTATCAACCTGGCGGTGGACAGGGAAGGTAATCTGTATGTTGTGGATTTTGGGAATTTCCGCGTGCAGATGTTTTCCGCCGGCGGTGATTTTCTTGGAATGTTTGGTGAAGCCGGAGACAAGATGGGTGACATGGCCCGTCCCAAAGGGATTGCAGTCGATAGTGACGGTCATATCTATGTAGTGGATGCGGCATTCGGCAATTTCCAGATATTCAACAGGGAGGGGCGTATCCTGTTATTTGTAGGGCAGATGGGGCATCAGCCAGGACAATTCTGGTTGCCTACAGGGATGTATATCAACGCCCAGGATCGTATCTATGTGGCCGATTCGCTCAATGCCCGTATTCAGGTGTTTCAGTATATATCGGAACGAAATATGAAGAGATAACGTAACTTAGCGCCTGGTGCCACCGCGGTTCTCATTTCTAAATAAACAGCGGTGCCATTCAAGTGGTTGTCTTGCGGGGGGCAGATGGTCGGTCCGTATTCTGGTTGTTGCAGAAAAGCCTGTAGCAGGCGGTTTGCGGGCGCACATTGGGAGTCAAGGAGGGTGCAGATATGAAATACTGCCGTAGGTTGGGGTACTACGGGGTGGTCATCTCGACTATGGTCGTATTTGGCCTGGCTGAGGTTGCCCAAGCCGGGATCGCCACCACGAAGCACAATCTCTCTGTCGCTGGTCCTGGTAACGTCAAGTCCATTGATGAAACCGAGATTTGCGTTTTCTGTCATACACCGCATCGAGCCATCAAAAACGACAATATTCCATTATGGAACCATAATCTATCTACGGCGGGGAACTATGGTGTCTATACCAGTCCCACGTTTGATGGTAAAACGACGATTCAGGATTTGGGCGGTACAGATGCCACGACGGCAGCAGTAAGCAATCTTTGTCTTTCCTGCCACGATGGTTCAATAGCCATCAATGCGCTGAATAACCCTTCTAACGCCAATCCCAACGGCCTTCCAACGATGGGAGGGACAAATGCAGATGGAACCATTCCGAATGGGGCTGCACGCTTGGGTACCGATTTGACGGACGATCACCCCATCAATTTTTTGTATGATTCAGCCCTTTTTGCCATGGATAGCTCGTTGAATGATCCCGCAACACTATCAGGTGTGGTGTTATTCAACGGCACAGTCCAATGTGCTTCCTGCCATGATCCGCACAATAGCGTGAATCCCACTTTCTTGCGGGTGAACAATACCGGGAGTGCTCTCTGTCTGCGGTGCCACAACAAATAGGGATTGCAGAGTTTTGGTTGTTTTCCGCCTCTTGAAATAGGTAGTTGTTTTTGCGGGCATGAAATTTGCTTTTTGTAATCAATGGAAATATGTCGGATGCTGCTACGAGTCAGCCTGATAGAACACTGAGGGTGTAAGGGGTCTATGACGTGAGGAACCACGGGAGGAAAATGTTTGCAGGCTTAAAGGGGGGAGTTGCGGTCCTCTCTTTCTTCCTGTGGACGTTGTTGTTTATCCTCCTGCAAACAGTTGCCATACCGGCCCACAGTGCCCGCCTCTATGACTATACCCACCGGGCTTTCACGTTAAGTGGTGGGTTGGGGCTGCGTTATGAGGATTACGATTACCGCACAAGCGGAGAGACCAGCTACAGCCGCCGTACTTTGGAGGAAGAGCTCAGACTGGGAAGTACGGGCTTTATCTGGGATCCGCGGTTCCTGTTGTTTGATGCCGGTGTAACGCTGCGTAACAGGAACACCGAATATCAGAGTGGGGATTCCGACATCGATACAGTAGATTATCGTATTTCGACCACGTGGTTCAGGGAGCGCAATCCGTTCATCCTCTATGCCCGTAAAACCACTAATACCTACACCCCTGCTATAGGTTCTCCTTATGAGTTCATAACTAGCAATTACGGTTTTCGATGGCGTTTCGCCCCTCCTTTGCTGGGCACGGTGAGATTTGGTTATGACCGGGGGCACTCCAAATCCGATAGCTCTGCTACTGCCCCCTTTGACAGGTATAAGGACTCTTTTAACCTTGATGGGAAACGGACCTTTGGCAAGGTTTACCGGATCCATTCGATCGTCAACTACGGATACCGCTACGATGACAGCGATGATGATGTGGCCGGGAGATACTACCGGCAAAAGTACTGGTATGTGCAAGATAGCACGCGGTTCAGTGAGAAAGTGAAACTACGGGCAGGTTTTACCTACTATGATCGTTCTGATCGATTCGATGATACCGTATCCGGGGTGAGCCGGAAGCTTGATAGCAGCCATGCAAATCTGCACATGGGGCTCAATGTGAATGCCTCCGAGAAATTGAGCCACTATTATAATCTTGGCATTACTTTCAATGACGTCGATAACTCATCGGTTGACAATTACAATCTGGCCGCAGGGATGAATTACCGGTTTGCTCCCTATTGGAGCAGCAGGGGGGCGTTACGTTTTATCAGTACCTCTTCTTCGAGTGATAGCGGAAATTCCACTATTGGCGATCGGACCGCTTATGGTGTCGATGCTGGCGTAGCTTACGCGCGCAGCTACGGGCATATCTCAGCCCGGGCCGGTTATGACCTGGGAGTAGAGGTACCTCAGAGCAGTGACTACGACGAAGATACAATCGTCAGCCATTCGCTTGGGGCAGGCTATTCAGGGAGATGGTCGCCACGTTATATGGATTCACTCAATTACCGCCTGAGTTACCAAACGGGATCCCGTTATGAAAGTGCGGATCGGAAACGTATCGAGCACAATCTCAACTATATCGTAAATAGTCGGTTATCCGGAGTAGATACGCTACGCACGGTGCTGAACTATCGTGACTGGCAAGAGACCGCAAGTGGGTCATCCCCACTCGATAACAGCAATCGAACTTTCCGGGGCGATGTGACCTGGAACCGTCGGTTCTGGTTGCAAAACACCTTTGTGATGTCCGCCGGTATTGGTGACACTCGTAGCAGTAGCGGCGGAGGAGTGGCCAATTACGCCTTTTGGTATTCCCAGGCCAGGATTACCATGAATCCGTGGCGCCGAACAAAATTGACTGCAATGGCCCGATATGAGAATCGCAGTGGGGATACGTCGAATCTGGGTCCCAAATTGACCTTTGAAGCAAATCTCAACTACAGTCTCGCCAAATGGCAGATGCGGCTTCAGTATCTCTATCACGATGCGGACTATGAAGCAGGGGCCTATCAGGATAGTTGGCTGACTTTCTACCTGACTCGCAATTTCGGAATACGTTTCTGATTCAACAGGGAGTAATGGTTTGCTGTCTATTCTGGATATCTCTTTGTTGTGCTGTCAGCCTAAAAACGGAATTCGCCGTTTCCTGCTCGTAGCGTTTTTATCTTTCCTGTTCCTTCCGGGCTGGATATCTGCGAAAGATGGAAAGGTATCTGCCGCTTCATCAGGCCAGTCTCGCACTGATCACATCAGTGAACAGTCCGAACTCGTGTGGCCTCCGCCACCGATGAAGGCGCGGATCCGTTATTTGAGCAGCATTGCCACATCAGATGACATTCGCGGAGAGAAAGGCTTTTGGCGCAGGTTTTGGGAGTTTTTTCGTGGGCCACAGATCGATGCGATGGTCAAGCCCATGGGGCTGGCTGTGGATCGAAGGGGAAGGATCTATGTTGCCGATCCGGCGGCAAAACGTGTCCATGTTTTCGACCCCCGGAAAAAGCGGTACCGCTCTATCGAGGCGATTGGTAAACAGTTTTTACAATTCCCCATAAATGTCGCGCTGGATGGGAAAGATAACCTTTATATAGTTGATGGGCAACGTAAGCGGGTTTTTTCCTTAACCGCTGCGGGGAAGCCGGGTACCCTATTTGGTAAACCAGGCCAGTTGCTTAGGCCCAGTGATGCAGCAGTTGATCCAAAAGACAAATGGCTTTACGTGATCGATCCTCCTGCACACAATATTAAGGTGTTTGATCTGAAAAGTGGCAAACTGGAAAGGATTATCGGGAAGAGAGGTGTGCGGCCGGGGGAATTCAACTTTCCTGCCTGGCTTACCGTGGGTACCAAGGGAGAGATTTACGTAACGGATAGTCTGAACGGCAGGATACAGATCCTTACGCCAGAGGGCAAGCCCCTGTCCTCGATTGGGAAGTTGGGTGACGGGACCGGTGATTTCACGACTCCAAAAGGGGTTGCATTGGATAGCGATGGCCATCTGTATGTCACTGATGCGGGGTTTGATAATGTGCAGATCTTTGATACAGAAGGCCGTTTGCTGCTCTATTTTGGCGGCAGTGGCCAAGCCCCTGGACTCTTCTGGATGCCCGCCGGGATCTATATCGATCACCAGGATCGAATCTATGTCGCAGACGCTTATAATCGGCGGATACAGATCTTTCAGTATTTGAGGGCAAAGATTCCATGAAACGGATTGGCCATTGCCTAAGCATTTTCTTGTTGCTGCTGCTGGGCGGTGGCGGGGATGTTTTTGCCGGGATAGTCAACACCAAGCATAACCTGTCTGCGTCGGGTCCTGGGAGCATCAAGGCCACCAGCGAGCAGGAGATTTGTGTATTCTGTCATTTTCCGCATAACGCCAATCCTTCGGACCCGTTGTGGAACCACGAATTATCGGGGCAGACCTAC
>CAZKYF010000019.1:0-129851 GCA_964557025.1 uncultured Chromatiales bacterium
GTAACCCTTGCTCTCCCCTCCGTGACGCTCCGCCATCACCTTCGTCAGCGCCGCCGTCAGCGTGGTCTTGCCGTGGTCAACGTGCCCTATCGTGCCTACGTTTACGTGCGGCTTCGTACGTTCAAATTTTTCCTTAGACACCTTTTTTTACCTCTGTCAATTCGTCGAAATCCCGATCAGGAAGCCTTCTTGATCACCTCTTCCGCCACGCTGGAGGGAGCCTCAGCATATTTCTCAAACTCCATCGAATAGGTCGCGCGCCCCTGGGACATGGAGCGCAACGTAGTGGCATAGCCAAACATTTCGGCAAGAGGAACCTCTGCGCTGATCAGCTTGCCAGCAGGAGAATCCTCCATGCCCTGGACCAGTCCGCGCCGGCGATTCAGATCACCGATCACATCTCCCATATATTCTTCCGGCGTAGTCACCTCTACCTTCATGATCGGCTCCAGAAGTACCGGATCAGCCCGCATGAAACCATCCTTGAAGGCCATGGACGCGGCAATCTTAAAGGCATTTTCATTGGAATCCACATCGTGGTAAGAGCCATCGAACAGAGTCACCTTCACGTCCACCACAGGGTAACCGGCCAGCACTCCATTGTTCATCGCCTCTTCCACGCCCTTGGTGACAGCCGGGATGTAATCCTTCGGTACGACACCCCCCACGATGGCATTTTCAAATTCAAACTGCCCGCCTGGCTCCAGAGGCTCCAGCTTGAGCCAGACATGGCCGTATTGGCCCCGACCTCCGGACTGACGCACAAATTTCCCTTCAGCCTCCACCGGCTTGCGCATGGTTTCGCGATAGGCCACCTGTGGCGCACCCACGTTGGCATCAACATTGAACTCGCGACTCATACGGTCGACGATGATCTCCAGATGAAGCTCACCCATACCAGAGATGATGGTCTGCCCGGACTCCTCGTCGGTATGCACCCGGAAAGAGGGATCCTCCTGCGCCAATTTACTCAGCGCAATACCCATCTTCTCCTGATCCGCCTTGGTCTTCGGCTCGATGGCCACAGAGATAACCGGCTCGGGAAACTCCATACGCTCCAGCGTAATGATGTTGTTGAGATCGCAAAGGGTGTCCCCCGTAGTGACATCCTTGAGGCCTACGGCAGCAGCGATATCCCCGGCGCGCACCTCCTTGATCTCCTCCCGATGGTTGGCATGCATCTGCACGATACGGCCAATTCGCTCTTTCTTGCCCTTCACGGGGTTGTAGACGGTATCACCGGAGCTGAGCACGCCGGAATAAACCCGGAAAAAGGTCAGCGTTCCCACAAAAGGATCCGTGGCAATCTTGAACGCCAATGCGGCAAATGGCTCATCGTCGGAGCTCTTGCGCTCCGCCTCGTTACCATGGTCATCAACCCCCTTGATGGCCGGCACATCCACCGGCGAGGGCATAAACTCGATGACCGCATCGAGCATTGCCTGAACCCCCTTGTTCTTAAAGGCGCTGCCACAGAGAGCCGGAACAATCTCGTTGCTGAGCGTACGCACACGCAGACCTTGCTTGATCTCTTCGGCGGAGAGCTCACCCTCCTCCAAATACTTGTCCATCAGATCTTCATTTGCCTCTGCAGCAGCTTCAATCATCTGCTCCCGATATTCTTCGCACTGGGCCTGCATGTCGGCGGGAATCTCCTTCAGCTCATAGGTAGCACCCATGTCTGCCTCGTTCCAGTAGATGGCCTTCATGCGGATCAGATCCACCACCCCCAGAAAATTCTCCTCTGCACCGATGGGGAGTACGATGGGGATGGGATTTGCGCCTAGACGCTCCCGGATCTGCTCAATAACCCTCAGAAAGTCGGCCCCTTGGCGGTCCATCTTGTTGACGAATGCAAGCCGCGGAACAGAATATTTATTTGCCTGACGCCAGACCGTCTCCGATTGGGGCTGCACGCCACCAACGGCACAAAACACCGCACAGGCACCGTCCAGCACTCGCAACGATCTCTCTACCTCAATGGTGAAATCCACGTGTCCCGGAGTATCAATAATGTTGATACGGTGCTCTGGAAACTGCTGATCCATACCGCGCCAGAAGCAGGTAGTGGCCGCCGAGGTAATAGTAATTCCTCGTTCCTGCTCCTGCTCCATCCAGTCCATGGTCGCAGCGCCATCGTGCACCTCACCGATCTTGTGGGAGATACCGGTATAGTAGAGGATACGCTCGGTCGTCGTTGTTTTACCGGCGTCGATATGCGCCATGATTCCAATGTTACGATAGCGCTCGATAGGAGTTTTGCGTGCCACAGATCTCTAACCTCGTTCCGAATTCTATAGGAGCCCTTACCAACGGTAATGAGCGAATGCCTTGTTCGCTTCAGCCATGCGATGGGTATCTTCGCGCTTCTTCACCGCTGCACCACGACCTTCGCAGGCATCCAGTATCTCACCGGCCAGGCGCAGCCCCATGCTCTTCTCACCCCGCTTTCGAGCCGCTTCGATCAACCAGCGCATGGCCAGAGTCGAGCTACGCTGAGGACGCACCTGAATCGGCACCTGATAGTTGGCACCACCAACCCGTCGCGATTTCACCTCGACCAACGGGCGAATGTTCTCCAGCGCCTTGCCAAACATCTCGAGACCATCCCCCTTTCCCCTCTCACTCACTCGATCAAGGGCACCGTAGACGATCTTTTCCGCAATGGATTTCTTTCCATCCTGCATCACCATATTGATGAAGCGAGCAAGTGACAAATCCCCGAACTTGGGATCCGGCAAGATCTCCCGTTTGGCAGCAACTCTTCTTCTAGCCATCTCTGCTAATTCCCAGTTGAATCTACGACTTCGGACGCTTGGCGCCGTACTTGGAGCGCCCCTGCCGGCGTTCGTTTACACCTGCAGCATCCAGCGCACCGCGTACCGTATGATAACGGACACCCGGCAGGTCCTTGACACGACCGCCGCGGATCAGGACAACCGAGTGCTCCTGGAGATTATGGCCCTCACCACCAATATAGGTGGTGACCTCGTAGCCGTTGGTCAGTCGCACACGCGCCACCTTACGCAAGGCAGAATTGGGTTTTTTCGGCGTCGTTGTATAGACGCGGGTGCAAACCCCCCGCTTCTGCGGACATGCCTCTAGGGCAGGCACATTACTCTTTTCCCGCTTACGGACACGCGGCTTACGTACCAGTTGATTCGTTGTCGCCATGAAGCCTAACTCCAGACCAAGAATAAACAACAGGCCGGAGGTCCGGCCTGCAAAGAAGGCGAATTGTGAGGGATCTTGGAATGGCTGTCAAGAGTGGTTCGTCCCTAAAATCTCTAAATCGCACTTGCCACAGCGGTTTTGCCTAAACCGGCACATCCTTACCGGGAGATTCGAGAGATAGCGGGTAAATACAAGGCAAATACCGCAGTCCGGTGTGGCAAATGACTTGTTAGAAATCCACTTGCAATATAGTAACATGGGCGCCTGATATTATCGCTTGGAGTAACGTCGTGGAGTACTCTCTCCTTGCCGCTTTCGGCATTGGTCTGTTCAGTTCCGCACACTGCATCGGTATGTGCGGCGGCATCGTTGGGGCGCTCAGCTTCGGACTTCCTCAGCAGATCAGAGAAGAACGCTGGCGACTGATACCCTATATCTTGCTCTATAACATGGGACGCATCCTGAGTTATACCTTGGCCGGCGCACTTTTTGCCGGTGTGGGTGGTGAGTTGCTGCACACCATCAGCCCCCGTTACGGGCATCTGATACTACAGGCATTTGCTGCATTGGTTATGGTAGCAATGGGACTTTACATCACCGGCTGGTTTCCCCGCTTGGCGCTCATTGAGTCTGTTGGACGCCCCCTTTGGCGCTATCTAGAACCCGTAGGCCAACGATTACTCCCTGTCCGTACCCCTTTGCAGGCGTTTCTTTTTGGTATGGTGTGGGGTTGGCTTCCCTGCGGGATGGTCTATGGCGCCTTAATCTACAGCCTGTCAGCTGGTAATGTAGTAGAAGGCGCGTTGTTCATGGCGCTATTCGGATTGGGTACCCTGCCTGCCGTGGCCACAGCCGGGATTCTGACCAGCCGAATCGCGCATCTGGCTCGAATCCCCACGGCACGGCGCATCGCTGGCATCACCATTATTTTTCTGGGCCTATTAGGCCCCCTTATGAGCATTACCCTCGAAAGCGATGATCATGTACAGCATCTCCACCACCAATCGACGGGCGAAAGCGAGACCCCATAAATAGATTCCTCTCCTCATGAACAGGTTTCACCAACACTCTAACGACGACTCCGTGTTGATCGGTGAATCCCCTCTATTCCTATCGGTGTTACGCACTGCTCGACTGGTAGCGGTATCCGATGTCACCCTGTTCATCCAGGGCGAGAGCGGCACCGGGAAAGAGGTTTTGACCCAGCATATTCATCAGCTCAGTCCAAGGGCAAAAGGCCCGCTGATCAGTGTCAATTGCGCGGCCCTGCCAGAAAACCTGGTGGAGTCAGAACTCTTTGGACACAGAAAAGGGGCTTTCACCGGCGCCGATCAGGACTATAGCGGAAAGGCCCGGGCAGCCGCTGGAGGAACCCTGTTTTTGGACGAGATCAGCGAACTACCGCTTTCCATGCAGGCCAAGTTGCTCCGCTTCCTGGAAGCGGGAGAGTGCCAGGGCTTGGGAGAACCATCCCCCGTGATCGTGGATGTCAGGGTAATTGCCGCAACCAACCGGAATCTATACCAAATGGTTCAGGCAGGGGAATTTCGCGCCGATCTTTACTACCGACTCAACGTGGTCCCACTACAGTTGCCTCCACTTCGGGAGCGCATGGGTGATCTGCCGTTGTTACTACAACATTTCACCACCACACTGTCACAGCGGCACGGTGTCACGCCCCCCCGCTACAGCAAGGCGGTCGTGAAGGCCCTGCAACGCTACCACTGGCCCGGAAACGTTCGGGAACTGCGCAACTTTTGTGAACGCATGGTGGTACTATTCAGCGAACAGGAGATCGGGGTAGAGAATCTTCCGCCGGAAATGGTGCAATCAGCACCCGGCGAGACGGAAAACTGTGGCGATTTCATTTTGCCAGAAGGGGGGATCAAGCTGGAGTCACTCGAAAAGGAACTGATCATCCAGGCCCTCTCCCGTGCTGGGGGAAACCGAAGCCGGGCAGCCCGTTTACTGGGACTGACACGTGACACCTTTCTCTACCGAATGCGCAAACATGGCATTGAATAAGGTCGACCAATCCCGCCCTGCCGGCTTACGACATGGACATTCCTCACTTTAAATTATACTTCCTGTGTGAACCGTTTCACTTCACAATCCCCTGTATGGAGGGATGATTCAGACCACTATCTCGCATCAACCGGTTATTTCATCGATTGGAAAGAGACTGAGGTATTGGTCACCGCCCGCTCAAACGGAATCAAGCGCCAAAGAAAAAGCAAAACTCTGCTTTGAATATGTCGGAGACGAAATTCAAACATAGCCTTGACTGCCGGCTGAATCCAGTCACTTGCAGTGCACCGGAGGTGCTGGCACTTGGAACCGGCTATCGTTACGCCAAGAACCATCTGCTGGCGGCCTTGCTCAGAGCCAACGGCATACCAGCCAGACTTCTGCTATCAGCGCTTGATCATTAGGGATAACCAGCCCCTGTACCGCCTTCACGGTCCCCAAAGCGCTCCATCCTCCCAAAGTCGGGTGGTACCGCGTAGATGCCGGGGGAAACAAACCGGGAATCGAGACAATGTTCACCACCTCCACAGGAAAGACCTGCCTTCACTCCAACCTCCGAGGACGAAGGCGATCTCCGTGGAATCTGGGCGGAACCACTACCGGTGATTGTGGAGCCGCCCACCTCCGGCTGCTCCTTTCAAGAGGTGTCGGACAATCTTCCGGATATCCAACCTTCGTTTGAAACTTCAGCAAACTTCAGTTGACAGGCAACCACTCTCACGCCTGCGGTGCTCAGCGCCTCGCAAGTTCCTGCCTGGGAAACCCCTTCAGCTCCTCGAGGACGGTTACCAGTGGGATACTTCCCTTCTTTCGCTGCTCGATCCGCATCGGCAAATAGGCGAAGCGCGGTGCGCACCAGAACACGGAGTGACGCCTGCCGGGCTCGCGAACCTCCTTGACCTCGACCACCTCCAACACCCCTAATGCCGTATCAAGCTTCTTCCTTCCCATCACCTTATAATGATGGGGTTTGATCCTCTTTCCATCCAGCAAGGAAAAACGAAACTGCGTTTTCCCCTGACGAAGCGCTTCCATGATGGCAAACTGAATGCTGGTTTGGTCCTGGGCATCGGTTGGCAGTTCCCAGCGTTTGTGATTTTTGCGATCAATGGCGACACCCTGTTCCCAATCGTAGAGCAGATCGATTCCATAGTCTCGTCCCTCCCCGCTCTCTTGGTAGAAATATCTGATCGGGATGACCCGACCTTTCTCAAGCCGCCACTGACTACGCTCTTCCGAGCTGGCCTTCAGTATCCATGCAGCCAAACCAACCGGCCTGGCCACCGACTTTATGACATAGCTGCCATCTTCTGCACGGAACCCCTCTCGCTCCAATCGTGCCAAGGTGATTCCCGCTTGACTCAAGGAATAGACGACGCTGAACCGATCCGGAAGAGCAATCTCGTCCGCATTTGAAGTGATAGCGTTGAGCAGTGCGATAAGCAGCAGAAAAAGCGGGAATCGGGTCATGATTGTCAACTCTCTTCACCGCTTTCCTCATGCTCCACCTCTTCGATACGCACAGGGCTTCGTAGCGGTTTTCCATCGAGATATGGGATCCCCCTTGCCAGCTTCAACCTCCCTTCGGCAAACCAGCGGATTGCCAGTGGATAAATGCGGTGCTCCTGGGACAACACCCGCGCAGCCAGGGTTTCCGGATCATCTCCGGGCAGTACCGGGACTTCCGCTTGTATGACCACCGGCCCACCGTCCAGTTCGCTGGTGACGAAGTGGACGCTAGCGCCATGCCTGCTCCCGTTGTCTTCCAGCACACGCCGATGGGTATGCAAACCGCGGTAGTCGGGTAGCAGCGAAGGATGGATATTGAACATCCGGCCGGCATAATGGGAGACAAATTCAGGAGTCAGAATACGCATGAAGCCAGCCAGTACCACAAGCCCGGGTTGATACTGGTCAATCGCCTGTTGCAAGGCCTGATCGAAACTTCTCCGATCGGGAAACTCCCGATGGTCGATTACCCGAGTGTCAATACCGCTGCGGCGTGCCCGCTCCAGACCATAAGCATCTGCGCAATTACTGATCACGGCCTGGATCTCCACCGGTAACTCACCCTGTTCTGCAGCATCGATGATGGCTTGCAGATTACTGCCACTGCCTGAGATGAGAACCACGATGGGCAAGCGTTTCATCCCTGAATCCGCACCCGCGCCTGCCCTTCACCGCAGGCATGGATCTGCCCGACAGGCCAAGCCATTTCACCCATTTCATGCAATAGTTCCAGCGCCTTATCGGCCTCATCCGGGGCAAGGCAGATCACCATGCCAACACCACAGTTGAAGGTACGATACATCTCCTCTTGTGGGATATTACCCTGCTCCTGCAACCAATCGAAGATGGGCGGCCGCACCCAGCTGCCAGCCTTGAGCTCGGCACAGCAGCCTTCTGGCAACACCCGCGGGATATTCTCCAGCAGCCCGCCCCCAGTGATATGGGCAAACGCATGAACCTCTACCTTTTGCAAAAGCGTCAACAGCGGCTTTACATAGATACGGGTGGGCTCCAGCAATGTCTCTCCCAGGGTTTGCGAAAGAAACGGCTGGTTCAGATCGGCACCACTGGTCTCCAAAATCCTGCGGATTAGCGAGTAACCGTTTGAATGGGGACCCGAGGAGGCTATTCCCAGCAGCTTATCCCCTTCCCTTACCTCGTTGCCGTCGATGAGCCGCGATTTCTCCACTACACCGACACAAAAACCGGCCAGGTCATACTCTTCATCGGCATACATACCAGGCATCTCCGCCGTCTCCCCACCGATCAGTGCAGCACCCGCCAATTCACACCCGCGGCCAATCCCTCTCACCACCTCCGTAGCCACGTCCACATCCAGTTTGGAGGTCGCATAGTAATCCAGGAAAAACAGCGGTTCGGCACCCTGTACCACAAGATCATTGACACACATGGCAACCAGATCAATGCCGATGGTATCGTGCCTGCCAAGGGCCATTGCTAGTTTCAGCTTTGTGCCCACACCATCGGTTCCGGCCACCAGGACCGGCTCCCGATAACGATCCAGGGGCAGCTGGAACAGCGCACCGAAACCACCTAGCCCAGCCAGCACTTCCGGGCGCCGGGTACGGGCAGCGATGGGTTTGATCTGCTCTACCAGCTGGTTTCCGGCTTCGATATCAACACCGGCATCACGGTAACTGATAGAGGGTGAAGAGGGATCGAGACTCAAATGACTACTCCCGTACAATGGTTAGGTGAATTGACCCCCAAATTTCCGCAGTCCTGCCGACGAGCCGGACCGCGCAGGGGTGATATGGGCTGATCAAGCATGGGTTTTCCGTTTGGGTTATTCTATCAACCAAGGGATTGACAGGGGAAGCGGGCTTTTACCAACAGTCAGCGTGGATACCTGTGAGACTGGGAAAGCCTCCGGGATTCACGCAGCAAGGCCCAGCGCACGAATGGTGATTTCGTGGTGGCAAAACGATGCACAACTGTTGAATACGATATATATTGTTGTCGGCTGCCTGTATGCACCGTACACGAGGAGTGTTGATGCAAACCAAACCGACTTGTCTGGCTATTATCTTGCTGGTGCTCTCTGCTTTTGCGTGGGCAGAAGAGGAACCTTTGCTTGGTCCTTACGAGGCCGAGGTAACAGTGGAAGATCAGGGGGCGGAGCAACGTCGGCTGGCAATACAGAACGCATTTGAGAAGGTATTGAGCAAGGTTGCTGAAAAGCAGGGTATTGTGATCCCCGAAGCACAACTTACGGCAACACTGGAAAGAGCCGAGCGGTACGTGCAGCAGTATCGCTATACCGAACACGGTCTTTGGGTGCTTTTTGACCGCCGCGCTGTGGACGCGGTAATGGAGCAACAGTCCGGGGCCGACTATTTGGGTTCAAAGGTATTATTGCTCAAGGTAACTGGTGTATATTCACTCCCGGATTATGCACAGGTCATGCATTATCTAAACTCCCTGAAGGTGCTCTCCGACGTACAACCCCGAACCGTGACACCAGATACCGTGCTGTTTGAACTTACGAGCCGTAGTGGCAGGCAACGGGTTGTCCAGACCATCCTCCAGGACGGATTTCTCGACCGTGGGGATACTGGGACTTCGATACTCTCTTTCCACTATACTCCGTAGCAAGATTTCCACGCAGTATCCCACGGCCAAGGAATCACTCACATCAAGGTGCAGAGATGCAGGCCAAAGATATCCCAAACATCATCACAGTGCTGCGTTTCCTGATGGTTCCTCCGACGCTGCTGTTATTGCTCGAGGAGCGCTACACGCTGGCCCTGCTGATCTTCGCGATCGCTGGACTCTCTGACGGGATCGATGGATTTCTTGCCAAGCGCTATAACTGGACCAGCCGCATCGGTGCCATCATGGATCCGCTGGCCGACAAGCTGCTGCTGGACTCCACCTTCCTGGTACTCGCATGGTTGGGCGATCTGCCCATCTGGCTGGTAGCCGCGATCCTGATCCGCGATGGTGTCATCATCAGCGGTGGCCTTGCCTATCACTTCCTAATCGGGCGCTATGAAATGGCACCCTCCTGGATCAGCAAGCTGACCACCTTCAGTCAGATCATGCTGGTGGTTCTGGTCCTGGCGGTTTATGGCGATCTGTTCTTCCTGCCTCCATGGCTCATGGAAGCAGCAGAGCTTATCGTGCTCTTGCTGACCCTTGTCAGCGGCCTGGGTTATGTCTGGAGCTGGGGACGGAAGGCCCTTCAGGCAACATGATTCAGCTTCCACTTGGCATCGGGTTACGTGAAGATGTGACCTTTGACAACTTCCTCTTTGGTAGCGAGAACCGCGAAGCCATAAACCTCCTCCGCAAAGGGGAACAACCATTCGTTTATCTTTGGGGACCACGGGGGTGCGGCAAAAGCCATCTGCTGCAGGCCTCCATACATCAGGCTGCATATCAGGGAGGAACTTCGGCCTATCTGCCACTGAGGGAAGCGGACAGATTGTCTCCGGAATATTTGCGTGGCCTCGAGCAGCTGCCGCTGGTTTGCATCGACGATATCGATACCATCGCCGGGCAAGGCGAATGGGAAGAAGCGCTGTTTCACCTCTACAACCGGATTCGCGCAGCGGAGACCCGCCTGGTGGTAACCGCTGGCAACAGCCCGGCAGGTAATCCCATCCTCCTGCCCGATCTCCGCTCCCGTCTTGGCTGGGGAATAACGCTAAGGCTCACACCGCTTGATGACAGAGGGAAACTTACCATACTGCAACGGCGGGCACGCGCCCGGGGTATGGAACTGCCCACCGACGTAGCGCGCTATCTATTGCGCCGGGTCTCAAGGGACATGGAAACGCTATCCGTATGGCTGGAGAAACTTGACAAACACTCCCTCGTCAGCCAAAGAAAACTCACCATTCCTTTCGTCCGCGAACTACTCCCCTCCGGCGAGGCACCATCGAACACCAATCCTCACAGCCAGCGCCGGACCCGAGAGCAATAATCCTCATATCTATCCGTAAACAACGCACGCAAGACACGCTCTTCGGGAATGATCTGGAACCGGGTCACATACCAGATAAAAAACGCCAGAACAGCAATATTGATGAGATTACCGAGCCAAACTGCCCAGGATGAAAGTAACAACAACGTTCCCAGATACATTGGATTGCGAGTAAAACGGTAGATGCCCTCTACCACCAACTGCTCGGAGTTGTGGGGCTTCAAGGGATTTACCGTGGTCCTTGCCTTGAGAAATAGAAACACGGCAAAGAGCTCCACCACCAACCCAATCCCCAGCATACCCAATGAAAGGGGGCCACGCCATACGGTTTCCAGCGTAGCAAATGCCATCCCTTCGGATACCAACCACATGATTCCCGCCGAGACCAGCGCCACCAATGGAGGTGGAATCTTCAGCTCCATCTTTCGCTCACCTATTCCGATCCGCTTTCCAGAACGGGCATCCAATCGCTGCTCATTTCCCCGACAATGCCATGGCGGTCTGCGCCAATCGTCTGCCCAACGCCAGACATAACCGCTGCTCTTCTTCGCTGATGGGTAGATCGCTGTCCACACCAGCCAGGTGGCTTGCTCCGTAAGGAGTTCCCCCGCTACGAGTGTGCAGCAAATCGGTCTCGCCATATGGCAGACCGACGATCACCATTCCATGGTGAAGCAGCGGCAACATCATCGACAAGAGCGTGCTCTCCTGCCCTCCGTGCATGCTGGAAGCGGAAGTAAATACCGCAGCCGGCTTGCCGGCCAGCGCCCCGGAGAGCCATAGTGGCGCCGTACCATCCAGAAAATATTTCATTGCCGCCGCCATATTTCCAAAGCGGGTTGGACTACCGAGCGCCAGGCCTGCACACTGCTGAAGGTCTTCCGGTGTAACATAGGGCGGTCCCGCTTCGGGAATCTCCTCTTCCACCGCCTCGCAAACTGTGGATACCGAGGGTACGGTCCGCAACCTGGCCTGCATCCCCGTTACCTCTTCCACTCCGCGCGCAATGTAACGGGCCATCTCGGCGGTTGCACCCCGATGGCTATAAAACAGAACCAGAATATCGGCCATAATCGCTCTCCTTAAGCGGTTGTCGATACGATCTATTTTAGCATGTGAGCCCTCAATCCAAGCCGATGATGCCATCTCACTCCCCTGGCTTCACCTTGACACCACCCGGCGGGCGGTGTTAGCTTGCAGCGCACGAGTGGATGGTTTTTTCGTTGCTTTTTCAGTAGGTAACGAAGCACCCTTGAAACTCTGCAGCGAGTCGCAGCTCAGCATACATGGTAGTGAAACACAGGAGGGCGAAACCCCGTAACGGTTGGGAAACGCCGGGGAGACCCAGAAAGATGGCAACAGTCGACAAGATATTGAATGCACTGATTGGATACGGGAAAAGCCTTTTCTTGCTCATGCTGTTGTTGGTCGGTACAGGCTGTGCGAGCACTCCCCCTGTGCAAGAGATGAGCGATGCACGGCAGGCAGTTCAGGCTGCGCGTGAGGTGCATGCGGAACGGTATGCTCCAATCAGCCTCAGTGAAGCCGAGCGATTATTAGAGGAAGCAACCCGTCAGTTGCAGGCAAAAAACTATCGCAAAGCTCGGGAGAATGCCCTGGCTGCCAAGAAGATGGCCCTCAAGGCCCGCCACGCCTCTTCTTCGAGGGAAGAAAAGGAACGAGAATAGCCCTCTGAACTAGCCGCTTCCATCGGCTGTCTCACAACAACCGGATACCCATGAAAAAACTGGAAACAGCTTTTGAAAATTTTTTGTGGAACAGCCGTTTCGTCGTATTGATCGCGGTAGTGGCCAGTCTGTTCATTGCCTTTGCGGTGTTCTATGTTGCCACGGTGGACGCCGTCTATACCATTTACCACGCAGTGGAATATGGCATGCCAGGGATAGAAAAGGCGGAAAAGATGGCACTGCGGGCCTCTATCATCACCCATGTCGTAGAGATCGTCGACGGGTATCTGCTGGCGACAGTGTTGCTGATCTTTGCTTTGGGCCTTTATGAGTTGTTCATCAGCAAGATCGATCTGGCAGAAAATTCGGAGAAATCCTCTAACGTGCTGCTGATCCATAGCCTAGATGACCTGAAAAACCGGCTAGCCAAGGTGATTCTGATGATCCTGATCGTACGCTTTTTCGAGTATGCGATCGGCATGAAATTCACCTCTCCGTTAGATCTGCTGATGCTCTCCGGCGGGATCGCATTGGTCGGGCTGGCACTCTACCTCTCTCACGCATCGGAAGGAAAACACTGATGCCAACCGCAAATACCCTCAGTGCGAGCCGGTACACAGCGATTCGATTCATCTTTCTCCTGATGGCAACCCTGCTACTCGGATGCGGACAAGCGCTGGCAGAGGCCGATTTCTCCCTTCCCGGGATCGATGGCAAACATTACCGACTCTCCGACTACCGTGGGAAATGGGTAGTAGTGAACTATTGGGCCACCTGGTGTCCCCCCTGCCGGGCCGAAATCCCTGATCTCATCGAGTTCCACGAACGCAACCAAAAGGACAAAGCCGTGGTCCTCGGCGTGGCTTATGAACACATCAGTATTGAGCAGCTACGCAAGTTCGCCAAGAAGTTTGCCATCAACTACCCCATCTTGGTGGTCGAACCCGGCTCATCCGAGGTGCTCGGCCCCATCCCGGGCCTACCGACCACCTATCTGGTCTCGCCCCAGGGTAAGGTTGTAGCACAACAGGCCGGGATGATCACCGGCGAGGCTATCGAGAAATTTATCCGCAAATACGAGAAAAAGTGATCGATGGCGGTCTCCGGTATCCATTGTATCGTTCGCGGACGGGTACAGGGGGTATTCTATCGCGCCAGTACACAGAAGGTCGCACAGGGTCTCGGACTCCATGGGGGCGTGAGCAATCTGCCTGACGGGAGCGTCGAGGTGATCGCCTGGGGAGAGCATGATGCTTTGGAAAAGCTGCGGGAGTGGCTTCGGGAAGGTCCACCGCTGGCACGGGTCGAGGCGGTGGAATGCACACGGATGACGGAGATTCCGCAGGATTGCCAGGCGGATCTCCGTTTTTAGACCTCGGGAATATCACGTAACCCCTCCGGCAGCTTGAACACCACCCGCTCTGGTCGTGTGACAAGATCATCCACCTCCTGGATTCCCCATTCCTTCAGTCGTGCAATCACCTCTTGCACCAATATTTCTGGCGCCGAGGCTCCCGCGGTAAGACCAACCCGCCGTTTCCCAGCCAGCCACTCCTGCTGGATCTCATCGGCGTCGTCGATCAGATAGGCATCAGCGCCGTTGCGCTCCGCCACCTCTCGAAGGCGATTGGAGTTGGAGCTATTTGGAGAACCCACTACCAGTACAAGATCGCAACGCTGCGCCAAATCCTTGACCGCATCCTGTCGGTTCTGTGTGGCATAACAGATATCATCTTTTTTCGGTTGCAGGATATTGGGGAAACGCTTGCGCAACGCATCAATTACCTCCCGGGTATCATCCAGAGAGAGGGTGGTCTGGGTTACCAACGCCAGATTATCGGGGTTCTTCACCCTAAGCCGCTCCACATCCTCCGGCACCTCCACCAAATAGATCCCCCCTTCCACGCTGTCATACTGGCCCATGGTTCCCTCCACCTCCGGATGCCCGGCATGTCCGATCAGGACACACTCCCGCCCCTCCCTAGCATAGCGAGCCACTTCCATGTGAACCCGAGTAACCAACGGACAGGTAGCATCAAACACCTTCAACCCCCGCCGCCTGGCTTCCTGTTGTACTGCTTTCGAGACACCGTGGGCACTGAAGATGACAATAGCGCCATCCGGTACCTCATTTAGCTCCTGGACAAAGCGAGCCCCCTTGGCCCGTAACCCCTCCACAACGAAACGATTATGTACCACCTCGTGACGCACATAGATAGGAGCACCAAACTGTTGCAGCGCCCGCTCCACGATTTCGATGGCGCGATCGACCCCGGCACAGAAACCGCGGGGATTAGCCAGCAGAATGTCCATAAATCGATTTTTACTCCATAATAGGCGATCTGAAAAAGGAATCGTGGAGCAGTTTAATGAGTGACCCATCCCGTGCACAAGTGGAATTGACCATCCGAGACTACGTCGATCCCTGGCTGGAACAGGATCTGCTTTCCGCCAAATGCATCAAGGATATCTGCATCGACAACGGCTCGGTGCGAGTAACAGTAGTCCTCGGCTTTCCCGCCTCTGGCTACAAGGGAACATTGGAAGCAGCGCTGCGCCAACGTA
Organism: uncultured Chromatiales bacterium; assembly: GCA_964557025.1. Taxonomy (GTDB): domain Bacteria; phylum Pseudomonadota; class Gammaproteobacteria; order Thiohalospirales; family Thiohalospiraceae; genus DRMK01. Next base: position 14,914 of record CAZKYF010000019.1, read on the forward strand.
TCGGCACCTTGGCAGGGGTGAATGAAGTTACCATCGAGATCTCCACCCGCATCATTCGGCACGCGGTGCAAAAGGGGTTGAAACCTCTCGAAGGGGCGAAAAATGTAATCGCCGTAGCCTCTGGCAAGGGAGGAGTAGGAAAATCCACCACCGCGGTTAATCTGGCCCTGGCACTCCAGGCCGAGGGAGCAGCGGTCGGAATCGTGGACGCAGACATCTATGGTCCCAGCATCCCACGCATGCTGGGGGTGCGGGAGAAACCGGAATCGAAGGATGGCAAGTCAATGGAGCCGGTGGTAGCCCACGGGCTGCAAAGCATTTCCATCGGCTACCTCGTGGATGAGGAAACACCGATGATCTGGCGTGGGCCGATGGTCACCAGTGCCCTTCAGCAGCTGATCAATGACACGAATTGGAAAGATCTCGACTACCTGATCGTCGATCTGCCACCAGGCACCGGAGATATCCAGCTCACTCTGGCACAGAAGGTACCAGTAAGCGGGGCTGTCATCATCACCACCCCCCAAGACATCGCCTTGCTGGATGCCCGCAAGGCGCTGAAGATGTTCGAGAAGGTGGATGTGCCGGTACTCGGCATTGTGGAAAATATGAGCACCCACATATGCTCCCGTTGCGGCCACGAAGAGCCTATCTTTGGGAAAGGGGGCGGCGAGCGAATGGCGGAACAGTATGGTGTTACCTTCCTCGGCTCGCTCCCGCTGGATATCCACATTCGAGAACAGGCCGACAGCGGGTACCCCACGCTGGTGGCCGACCCCGAAGGACGTCTGGCGCAAATCTACCGGGAGATCGCCCGTCGGGCTGCAGCAAAGCTTGCACTGCGACCACGGGATTTTGGTCACAAGTTCCCAAGCATCGTGGTGGAAAAATAGTCAGCGAGGAAGAAAAACGATGAGCATCAAATCCGATCACTGGATTCGGCGCATGGTGGAACAACACCAGATGATCGAACCCTTTGTGCCCCATCAGGTGCGCGACACCGAAGCTGGACGGGTTATCTCCTACGGTACCTCGAGTTATGGTTACGATATCCGTTGCGCTGATGAATTCAAGATCTTCACCAACATCAACTCCGCCATCGTGGACCCCAAGGCATTCGATGCTGACAGTTTCGTGGACTTCCAGGGAGACGTCTGCATCATCCCTCCCAACTCCTTCGCATTAGCCCGCACCGTGGAGTATTTCCGTATTCCGCGCAACGTACTGACCGTCTGCCTAGGAAAATCCACCTACGCTCGTTGCGGAATCATCGTCAATGTCACCCCCCTGGAACCGGAGTGGGAAGGCCACATTACGCTAGAGTTTTCCAATACCACCCCCCTACCAGCCAAGATCTACGCCAATGAGGGAGTTGCTCAGGTCCTGTTTTTCGAATCGGATGAGGTATGCGGCACCTCCTACAAGGATCGGGGTGGAAAATATCAGGGACAAACCGGAGTTACATTGCCCACCTCGTAGGTCTCCCACGGCAATATCTGTCAAAATTCCCTGTTTTTCGTTTGTACCTTGACCAAACACAAGTAGCGGGGGATTTAACCGGTGATATAGTGGGAGGTATGTTTTCCCACAATCAAAATTGACCGTTACATCCCGTCAGATGGTATCCCCGCCGCTGACGCATCTGCTACATGATTGAGAAAAACACCCGCTACCTGTTCATCACCTGCCTGCTCCTGCTGTTCCCGATCCCGATATGGGGCCAAACGGCAGAGTACGTCATCCATGTCAGTGTCGATGGCCTGCGCTCCGATGCCGTTACCATCCTTGGTCACACCAAGGCTCCAAACTTTTATCGGCTGCGCGCAGAAGGAGCCTTTACCGACAATGCCCGCACTGACGTGGACTACCTTGGCACCTTGCCCAATCACATCACCCAGCTGACAGGCCGGGGAGTAAAAGGTCCTCGGGGGCACAATTATGGGGACAATCGCTTCCCCCCTTTGTTGCGTACCCTTCATTCCAATAAAGGAACCTATGTTGCCAGTGTATTTGATGTGGTTCACGACCACGGACTCTCCACGGCTCTTTTCACAAGTAAGGAAAAGTTCCAGATCATCCGCCAGAGTTACGACGGTATCCACGGCGCGGAGGACCGTATCGGCACCGACAACGGCCGCAACAAGATCGACCGTTATCACTATCAGGAAGATACCGAGGTACTGGTGGAAGAATATATTGCCGCGATGCGCAGCGAGCCCTTTCGCTATAGCTTCATCCACCTGAGAGATCCGGATTCCGCGGGACACGACGACTATTGGGATGTCACGCCAGGCAGTGCCTATCTGAAAGCGGTCGCCAGAGTAGACAATCTCATTGGCAAGCTGCTCGACTTCATCACCTCCAGCCCAGAGCTGTCAGGAAAAACCGTATTGATCGTGACATCGGATCATGGCGGGACCTACGGCTCGAACCATACCATCCTCGATGGACGAAAAAACTACACCATCCCCTTCTACGTGTGGGGTGCGGGGATTCCTGCCGGCAAGGATCTCTACGTCCTGAATCGGAATACGCGCCGCGACCCCGGCACTGGACGCCCACCCTACTCCGCCCCTGTCCAACCGATACGGGAAGGAGACGCCGCCAACCTGGTACTGACTCTGTTGGGACTGGAACCGGTCCCAGGCTCCACCATCAACGTTGCCCAGGATTTAAAGGTGACAGAGGAACATTCCGAAAAATCCTGGGTCTGGATAGTCATGACTCTGGGCCTGGTCCTTCTGCTGTAACATATTTCCCGTGGTTCCTCTCCGCAGATCCCTCATTTTGGTTATCCTTTTCCTGGCCGGAGGGAATGTCGTTGCCTGCCCAAACTCTGTGGCGGGAGGACTGGATGCACTAATCGACCGCTACCGCCCGCTACAGTGTCGGGACTCCGGTTCCCCACTCTTTCAGGCAGGGCCCAACGACATCCTGCAGTTGGAGTTGATCGCCGATTTCGCACACATCAACACAGACACCTACAGTGAAACCGGAGGCGACTGGGGTATTCTCTCTTACCAAGGAAAAGAGGGGCAGCGACGGTTTCTGCCCGTATTCATCAAAGACAGAGGAAACTCCCGGCGTGATTTCTGTGAATGGGTACCACTGCGCATCCTGTTTGGCAGCCCACTCCTGAAAGAAAAATTGGAAAAACAGGCGATGGAACACCTCCCGCTTCGAAAGCAGCTGGCGAAGATGTACAGGTTGTTGAAGAGAGAAACGGGGGAAAAACGTCCGGCCAAAGGAGTACCGCAAAAAGACAACCTCTTTCGCAAGCTGGGTGACGACATCAAGCTCGTAACCCATTGCGGCAAAAGCAGTTGGCGGCATGTGGGCGGAGAAACCCGGGAAATACAGGAGGAAAGGCTGTTACAGGAGTATTATCTCTATCGATTGCTGGAGCAAATGGGTTCTGTGATCCCAAAGACGCGACTCGCCGAAGTCACTTATCGAGATCCCCAGGGAAAACCGCTGGTTACCCGCAAGGCCTTCTTCCGTGAACCAAGATCACGGCTAGCGAAGCGCTGCGGCCTCTCCAAGCACCCCAGCCCTGGAGTGGAGGAAAAAGGTATCGATGAAACCTCCTGGTTTCAGCTGGAGCTCTACAATGAGTTCATCTATTTCCGGGATTACGGCCGGGACGGAAGGAACATTAACCTCCTGTACCGGGATGACGGCTGGGTTGTCACCGGTCCCTACGACTTCGATCTTTCAGGGATCATCGTTCCGGAATACCGCCCCAATGGCCGCACCGTGCAGGAGAACCGGAAGGATTATTTCGAGCCTTGGATCGCGTTCCATGACGGAGACGAACGGGCGGTGGTCCAAATCCATTTCATGGTCAAGAATCGGGAGAAAATGCGTCAGATTCTAGAGCACTCTCTGCTCGGAGAAGAAAAACGGGCCCACATGCTGGAATGGTTTGACAGCTACATGACGGTACTGGAACAGTTTCTGGAAAGAAACCGCCAGCTGATGCCCGCGTTGACGAAAAGAGTGGGGTCGCTGGCCCGTTGAGCGACGGTCACCCACAACATACCAAAGAGGTACAAACCAGCTAGTGCAGCTGCAAATGATGATAATCCACAAGCAGGAAACCGGCATTTCTGCTCTTTTTGCGATCGCCATCGTCGCTGACAATCAGAATATGACGTTCTCCTCCGATCCGCACTGGCGCGATACCCTCCGCATTGGCCATACCATACCGACCATTCACCACAGCGGGACGGGGTGCCGCACCAGGCTCACCGCTCCAGAACCAAATCCGATTCTGTTTTCCACCACCTTTCACGGACCCACCCGCAACAATGAGATAGCCGCGAAGCCGGGAATCGTAGCTCATCCCTCGGATGGCATTGCCATTCAGATCCAGATGGATCAACTCCGGTTCAAAACGGAATACGGGCTGCTCAGCGAATACACCATCAAGCTCTTCCAACACTGCAATCAAGGCTTTCCCATCATCATCCAGAGGCGCACGAAAACCGATCAGCAGCTTGTCCTGTGTTTCATTCAGTGAAAGCGCTTCAATATTGAGTCGTTTTTCGGCAACAGCCCGTTTCAGGACGGGAAACTGCTCAGCAAGCGCTTCCTTCAGCCCTGTCGCCACCACCGGCTCGACAATCTTGTCTCCGGAAACGGCAAACCGGACCAGTTTGCCCCGGTGCTTGCCAATCTCACCAGTCGTAGTTACAGAATGAGAGGTAATGGCATAAACCCGTCCCTCATCGTCAACCGTCACCCCTTCGAGATCATCCAGCTTGCGAAATGCACGATGGGGCCCCCTTTTGTCAAACATCTTCGCCGGCGTAAGCCGGGTGGAGGCAACTACGCCACCAGAGCCAAAGGTCAACAAGGTGAATGGCTGGCCAACCTCATCCTCCACCACCAGTATCCGGCCATCTCTCAACTGGTGTACTCCTGAGGGTTCATAGATTCCACTGGAGAAAGGGAAACGGCTAAAACTCGCTGGCTCTTCCAGCAGCCGACGCACTACCTCAGAAGGCTCTTCCGCCTTCAACATAATGACTCCAGCCACGCCGATGAAGGTGGCGATACAAAGTCCGAGACCAACGATGAATACCGAATAGGATGTGCGCAGAAGAAAAAATTTTCGCCGGATGATCACACTCATGGTGTGGATGTAACTGACCATCTCCTCATACACCATGTTCCTGTCTTCCATCACCGCCTTCATCACCTCCACATACTCCTCATTGGAGAGATCAGCGTTGTCCATGAAATACATTACATTGGCCTTACCCCTGAGAAAATCTTCTGGCCGCTTGATTGCATCACAGCACCGTTCGGCGATAGGACGGGCAGAAATCACGGCGTAAATCATGGAAATAAAACCGGAGATGAGCAGGACAATAATGGGCAGGATATAAAGGTTGTTATCAGCAAACGCCACCACCGAGCCGCCAGTGGCCAACAAGATAGAGATAATCAAGCCATTAATGGTGATCATGATGCTGGCCTTGTTGTCAGCCAGGCTGGTTAGATCGAGATGCGTCCGATAGGCAGAGCGTAGCATGGTTTCGATACCACGATTTGACCCCGCCTTGAACTCCTTCCCCTTTGCGCGGGTGCGACAGGCGCTACGGCTGCACCGGCTTTTCTTACACGCTTTCGCTTTTTCCGTTCGAGCTGGCCTTTTCGGATTTCTCCCCGCAGGGGTCGAAGGATTTTCCATCACGACTTGATCGCTGTTACCTTCTGTCGCCTTCTCTGGGAAGGATAGGGGAGAGGGGGATCTTTTGCAATCTCTTCGGCAAGAGGAAGCAAAGTCAGGCAGGCTATCATGCCGATTTTAGCAGCTGATCCCCGATGCGGCGTAAGGTCTGGCGATTAGTGATGTGGGAGAGGAGAATCCGTTTGAAAACATCGGGATCTTTGCTGTGGGTGATCTCTCCCTCGCGGGGAAAATAGAGATCGTTTAGCCGGGAGAGCCAAAAACGTAACGCAGCCGCCCGAACGATGACTGGCCACGCCTCTGCTTCTCCCTTGCAAAAGGCGCGCTGCTCACGGTAACCTTCCAGTAGCGCTTCCAGCCGCTCCCGGTCAAGATCGCCTTCAACAGTAACGCACCAGTCATTGGCGGCAATGGCCAGATCGTAGAGCAACAGGCCGTCACAAGCATAGTAAAAATCGATGATCCCGGTTAGCCGTTCACCGACGAACAGGGCATTGTCACGAAACAGATCGGCATGGATCACCCCGCGTGGCAAGCCTTCAAAATGATAATCTGACTGAAACCGCAACTCTTCTTCCAGCAAGCGGCGATCCCCGATATCAAGCATCGGCTCCAATGTACGAGCAGTCTGTGCCCACCAGTGGGGCCCCCGGGGGTTGGGCCGGCGCTCGGGGAAGGAACGCCCCACCCAATGAATCCGTCCCAGCTCTTTCCCCAGGGAAAAACAGTGAATAGCAAAGGGCCGCTCCACGCTCTCGCCCGGCAGACGCTGCACCAGCGCAGCAGGCTTCCCCTTCAGGGTACGCAGATAGTGTCCCTTCAGATCGGCCAGAGGATGGGCAGAAGGGACACCATGCTCCGCCAGAAAGGCCATCAAATCCAAGAAATAGCCCAGCTCTTGAGCGGTATGCTGCTCAAACAGAGTAAGCACATACTCACCACGCTCCGTAGTGACGAAATAGTTGGTATTTTCAATACCGGCGCTGATCCCCTGATAATCGATCAACCGGCTATGGGAGTAGTGACTGAGAAACGCCTCCAGCTCGGCGCGCTCGACGACAGTATAGACAGACATACTCCCGGCTACCCGCTACCTATTCACCACTGAAAAAGGATCCACTGATTGACCGGGCCACCCTCCAGATCATTACGGCGGGTATCCAGATCGCCATCCCCGTCGGTGTCGATAAGATAGTAGGGAAATCCTTTGGCGGGCACGATCTTGATCATGTAAAGCCGGCCATCGATACGGTACTCCTCCACACGGGTATTTTTCCCTGTGGTGGTGATGGTCACCTCTGGCTCAGGAACGTTGCCTTGCCTTACCTGGGGCATCGGCAATGGCTTACGTTTCCCTTCCTGCACATGGGTAGTCCCACGGGAATCCCCTCCCCACGCTACCGAACCGGCCAGAGAGAGAAGTAACAACAATGACAAGGTAATAGGGTGATGGATCATAGATCAAGTAAAACCTCTCTCTCCTGCGCCGAAGGTTCAAAGCCACGATGTTCGTAGTGGCTGAAGATAGCATCCACCACCTGCTGCGGTTTGTCCAGTACCTTGACCAGATCCAGGTCCTCGGGATCGATGGTCTTTTCCTCAACCAGCGTAGTCCGGAACCATTCCAGCAAACCGTTCCAGAAAGGAGCGTGGACCAGGATGATCGGGATGCGGCGGGTCTTGCCGGTCTGCACCAGGGTCAAGATCTCCGCCAGCTCATCCAGAGTACCGAACCCTCCCGGGAGCACCACATAGGCGGCAGCATATTTCACGAACATCACTTTCCTGGAAAAGAAGTGGCGGAAGTTGAGCGAAATATCCTGATAGGGATTACCGACCTGCTCATGGGGAAGCTGGATATTGAGGCCGATACTGGCCGACTTGCCCGCATAGGCCCCCTTGTTGGCCGCCTCCATGATACCAGGCCCACCTCCACTGACCACCGAAAAACCGGCATCGGAGAGCGCCCTGGCAATCTCCTCCGCAAGCCGATAATAGGGATGGTCCGGGGCGGTGCGCGCGGACCCGAAGATACTGACCGACGGCTTGATCCGCGCCAGGCGCTCGAATCCCTCCACGAACTCCGCCATAATCTGGAAGATCTTCCAGGATTCCCGAGTCAATTCGGTATCATTAATCGGAGTAAGGCTCAACTGATGGTGCCGGTTCTTCTTGTCCATTTTATTCGTCGATTCCAAATAGCTCATATAAAAACACCCTTTTTAGCACATTGCAGCCGATTGCGACATAATTGACTTATGAGCAAGCGTGAAAACCGACCTTTCATTCTGGTGGACGGCTCTTCCTATCTATATCGGGCCTTCCACGCCATGCCTTCACTGACCAATTCCCGCGGCGAACCCACCGGCGCCGTCTATGGTGTCATCAACATGCTGCGCAAGTTGCTCAGGGAATATCAGCCGGAACACATCGCCGTGGTATTTGATGCCAAGGGCAAGACCTTCCGCGATGATCTCTATCCGGAATACAAAGCACACCGCCCGCCAATGCCGGAAGAGTTGCAACGGCAAATCGAACCGATCCACGCCATCATCCGCGCCCTCGGTGTTCCATTGCTGGTGATCGAGGGGGTGGAGGCGGACGACGTAATTGGCACCCTCGCCCGCCAGGCCGCCGAGCAGGGAATGGACACTCTCATCTCCACCGGGGACAAGGATCTGGCTCAACTGGTCAATGAGCACGTCACCCTGATCAACACCATGAACGGCACCGTGCTCACGCCACAGGCAGTAAAAGAGAAGTTCGGGGTCCCCCCTGAGCGGATCGTGGACTATCTGGCGCTGATGGGAGACAGCGTAGACAATATCCCCGGTGTCCCCAAGGTAGGTCCCAAGACAGCGGCCAAATGGTTACAGAGATGGGGCAGCCTGGACGGAATCATCGCCCACGCCGACGAGATCAAAGGGAAGGTGGGGGAAAATCTGCGGGCATCGCTGAAACAGCTGCCGCTCTCCCGTGAGCTGGTCACCATCAAACAGGACGTGAAGCTACCAGTGACGCCAGAGCAACTTGTTCGCCAGCCACCAGACATTGCAGAGCTGCGCAGGCTCTACCAGCGGCTAGAGTTCAAGTCCTGGCTGGAAGAGCTGCTAAAGGAGGAAGAAGACGCTTCCGAGGATGGGGAAGACGACCCCGACTATTCAATAATCACCGACTGGGAAACGTTTGAGCATTGGTATCGGCGCCTCACCAAAGCAGAAATCTTTGCTTTCGACACTGAAACCACCAGCCTAGACTACATGCAGGCCAAGATTGTCGGCATCTCATTCGCCATCCAACCCGGAGAGGCCGCCTACGTCCCCCTGGCCCATTGCTACCCGGAGGCCCCGTCACAGCTCCCCCGTGACGAGGTCCTGGCATACCTCAAACCGCTACTTGAGAACCCGGCCAAACCAAAGCTGGGCCAGCATCTCAAATATGACATGAACGTGCTGGCCAACCATGGCGTCATCCTGCAGGGAGTGCGTTACGATACTATGCTGGAATCCTACGTGCTGGACAGCACCGCTACTCGCCATGACATGGATTCACTGGCGCTCAAATATCTGGGGCGGCGCACCATCCATTACGAAGAGGTGGCCGGCAAGGGTGCGAAGCAAATCGGTTTTGAGCAGGTACCGGTAGAAACGGCCGGCCCCTACGCGGCGGAAGATGCCGATATCACCCTCCAGCTGCACAAGACCCTCTGGCCCCGCTTGCAAGAGCAGCCAAGGCTGAGAACACTGTTTGAAGAAGTGGAGATCCCCCTGGTACCGGTACTCTCCACCATGGAACGCAACGGCGTCAAGGTTGACGTCGAGCTGTTGCGACGGCAGAGCGAAGAACTGACGAAGAGGATTGCGGAAATCGAGGCCGAGGCCCACCAGGTGGCTGGTGAATCCTTCAATCTGGGTTCTCCCAAACAGATCCAGAGCATCCTCTTCGACAAACTGGGACTGCCCGTCAAGGCCAAAACCCCGAAAGGGCAGCCCTCCACTGCAGAATCGGTGCTGCAAGAGCTGGCGCTCGACTTCCCGTTGCCGCGGCTGATTCTGGAGTATCGGGGGATGAGCAAACTGAAATCCACATACACCGACAAGCTGCCTGAGCTCGTCGACCTCAATACCGGTCGAATCCATACCTCATACCATCAGGCGGTAACCGCCACTGGGCGACTCTCTTCCTCGGATCCCAACCTCCAGAACATCCCGATACGCACGGCGGAGGGGCGTCGCATCCGCCAGGCATTCGTGGCCGAACCGGGAAATCGCATCGTCTCCGCTGACTACTCCCAAATCGAATTGCGCATCATGGCCCACCTTTCCGAAGATGAGCGACTGCTCGAAGCGTTTGCCGCCGGAGAAGACATCCACCGGGCCACGGCTGCCGAGGTGTTCGGGGTTCCGCTGGAACAAGTGAGTGACGATCAGCGGCGCAGTGCCAAAGCCATCAACTTCGGTCTCATCTACGGCATGTCCGCCTTCGGTCTGGCCAGACAGTTGGGCATCGAACGCGCTGCGGCCCAGGCATACGTAGACCGTTATTTTGAACGCTATCCCGGCGTCAGGCGGTTCATGGACCGTACCCGCGAACAAGCCAAACAAGAGGGATTCGTGGAAACGGTATTCGGCCGTCGCCTCTATCTGCCGGAGATCAATGCCGGAAACGCCCAACGCCGCCAGTATGCCGAGCGCACCGCCATCAACGCCCCGATGCAGGGCTCCGCTGCCGACATCATAAAACGGGCGATGATCGATATTCACCACTGGCTGCAAGAAAGCGGCATGCGAACCCGCATGATCATGCAGGTCCACGATGAACTGGTATTCGAGGCGCCCGAAGAAGAGGTCGGAACCCTGTGTGAACAACTCCATCAACGAATGTCAGCCGCTGCAGAGCTCAAAATTCCGTTGGTAGTGGATGTGGGAACCGGTGCCAACTGGGATGAGGCACACTGAGTCCGGACAGAACGGCCAACAACACGACTCAGTGTACCTGGCCCCCATTCTCTCATCCTGATGGAAAGGATCCCTTTTTTCATGTGACCCGTTTCTCATTTCGCCGCAAAAGCCGTTGACCCCCGCTTTTTCCTGGCCCATCATTATCCCGCAGGCTGTCAAAACGGCCCTCCCATTCACCCGGGGCCCCGCTGATAGCCTGCAGGAGGAAGGCCACAACGGCTGGACCTCGGAATATTTCCGGTGGATTTGAAATATTCCGGAACTTTCCCGAAAGGGAACAGTCAGAGTGGTCAGTACTCCTTGAGATGTTTCAAGTCCCTCCCCAAGCCCGGTCCCCCAAGCCGGGCTGACATTCCACCCGGCCCTATCCAGGCCGGGTTTTTTTTTGCCCCTCCACGGGTGGCGGCACTTCCAGCCACTCATCCAGCCGCTGTTGAGCTTCCTCGATGCCGAAACGATTCAGGGAAGAAAACAGTTGCGCACTGGCCCCTGGCAGCGCCAATTCCCGTAGGAAATCTGCCACCTCCTGCAATGCCCGCTGTGCTGCACCACGTTTCAGTTTGTCGGCCTTGGTAAGCAAGAGATGCACCGGCATTTCCACCTGTTTGCACCATAACAGCATCTGCCGATCGAATTCCTTCAACGGATGACGGACATCCATCACCAACATCAGCCCCCGCAAGGAATGACGAGTCTGCAGATACCGCTCCAGTGTATACTGCCAGTGCTGCTTGACCCGCTCCGGCACCTTGGCATAGCCATACCCCGGTAAATCCACTAAACGACGCGTCTCATCCAGACGAAAAAAATTGATCTGTTGGGTACGCCCGGGCGTTTTGCTGGTCCGCGCCAAGGAACGAATACCGGTAATGGCATTTAGCGCACTGGACTTGCCAGCATTTGAACGTCCAGCAAATGCCACTTCCATTCCCTCATCCGCGGGGAGTTGGCGCAGTTGGTGGGCGCTAAGCTGGAAACTCGCCCTCCGGTAGAGTGGGTTCATCCTGTCACCTCGATTTCGAATCCGATACGGCCAACCGACAATCGCTTGACAGCCGCCAAACGCCCCCATAGGATGCACAAACTTACCGATTGGCGCCACTGCAACAGGCTTACATGGAAATCGAAGAGGTCCACAAGCTGATCAAGTCCGACATGGACGCGGTGAACGACACCATCCGGCAACGACTGTTCTCCGAAGTGGTGTTGATCAATCAGATCAGCCATCACATCATCAACAGCGGGGGGAAACGGCTGCGCCCGGTGCTGGTGCTGCTCTCCGCGCGTGCCATGGGGTACCAGGGGGAACACCACATTGACCTTGCGGCCATCGTCGAATTCATCCATACCGCCACCCTCCTGCACGATGACGTAGTGGACAGCTCCGAGTTGCGCCGCGGACAGGAAACAGCCAACGCCCTGTGGGGCAATGAGGCCAGCGTACTGGTGGGTGACTTCCTCTACTCCCGCTCCTTCCAGATGATGGTGGACGTGGGGAACATGCGGGTGATGGATATCCTGGCAGAGACTACGAACACCATCGCCGAAGGGGAGGTACTGCAGCTACTCAATTGCCACGATGCAGACACCACAGAGGAACGCTACGTAAAGGTGATCCGCTACAAAACCGCCAAACTGTTTGAGGCAGCAGCCCGGCTGGGTGCTGTGATCAGCGACAGCACTCCGGAGCTGGAGGCAACCATGGAGAAATTTGGCATGCACCTTGGCACCGCTTTCCAGCTGGTGGATGACATGCTCGACTACAGCGATCCCAGCCAGGACATCGGCAAGAATGTCGGTGACGATCTGGCAGAAGGAAAGCCGACCCTGCCGCTCATCTACGCCATGCGTCACGGTACGCCAGAGCAGGCAGCAACGGTTCGTCGCGCCATTGAGGAAGGGGCAGTGGAGGAGATCGATCGCATCCGTGAAGCGATTGAAACCACCGGCGCCATCGCGTACACTGCCGATTCCGCCCGCAAGGAGGCCGAAATGGCCAAGGCAGCGCTGCAGGGAGTTCCCGACTCCCCATACAAGAAGGCGCTGATCGCGCTTGCGGAATTTTCGGTCAACCGTACCTACTGACGGGGTGTAGCTCAGCCTGGTAGAGCACTGTCTTCGGGAGGCAGGGGCCGGAGGTTCAAATCCTCTCACCCCGACCAAATCCATATTTAACTGCTTCCATCCCCGGGCAACGCTTTCGGGCGCATCAATTCAAGCAGCTCGCCGCAACCAGCCGGGAACCGGCACCAGGACTCTGGCAACCGGATCCAGGCGATGGCTGCAGTGGTCATCAGCTTACCAGCAGCGGTTCTCGGCAACGGCTCACCACAAAGATGGAACAGCAGTTCATCCAGCCCAGGATTATGACCCACCAACAGCAATCGCCGGATTCCGACCGGCGTGGCAGCCAGCATCTCGAGCAGGGTCGAAAGTTCAGCCAGATAAAGTCGCTCCGCCCACCGCACTTGTGTCAGAGGAAAGGAGAGCTGTTCACAAACGCCATCCACCGTCTCTTTTGCCCGCCGGGCTGGTGAACTGATCACGCCATCCGGCACCAACCCCTGCTCCCGCAGCCATCTTCCCATGCGCGGAGCGTCTCGCAAACCCCGCTGCGCCAGCGGGCGTTCGAAATCACACAACGAAGCGGCAGACCAGCTGGACTTGGCATGCCGCATGATCAACAATTCTCGCTTCACGATCCCTCCATACCGGCCATTCACGGCGGATAGCGACTCGATAAAGGTATAATACGTCCGGTTTCCCTTTTGATCCCACGGATTCGATCAGGACAGCGAATGAACCAACCCTACCGGCTTCCTCCGGAGTGGGCACCCCAGCAAGGAATATTGCTCACCTGGCCCCACGCTCATAGCGACTGGCAACCTTTACTCTCCGAGGTGGAGCCTCTCTACGTCAGGCTCACCCATCTGATCAGCCAGTTCGAGAGGGTCTGGATCACAGCCTTCGACAAAACCCACCAGCAACATATCGACGCCCTGCTTCGCAAAGCCGGAATCCCTCCCGATGTGGTCACTATCCATTGTGCCCCCTCCAATGATAGCTGGACCCGGGACCATGGCCCCATCGGCGTATGGGATCAGCAAGGCAATATCCACCTGCTGGACTTTACTTTCAATGGCTGGGGCGGCAAATATCCTGCTGATCTGGACAATCAGCTCACTCGACATCTGCACCGGCAAGGGACATTCGGCGATCTGCCGCTGGAGTCAGTTGATATTGTGCTGGAAGGCGGCGCTATCGAGGTGGATGGCCGGGGGGGGCTGCTCACCACCACCCGCTGCCTGCTTTCACCGATGCGCAATCCCGACCTCGGCTGTCAGGCGCTGGAAGCGCTGTTTTGCGACCTGTTCGGCATCAAGCATACCCTCTGGCTGGAACACGGCCATCTGAGCGGAGACGACACCGACAGCCACATCGACATCCTGGCCCGTTTCTGCAACCCTTCCACCATCGCTTACACTGCCTGTGACGACCCCCAGGATGAACACTATCACGAGTTGGGGGAGATGGAAACGGAGCTGCGTCACTTCCGGGATGCCGACGGCCGCCCTTACACCCTGGTCCCGCTGCCTTGGCCCGAGGCCCGGTTTGATCCCTCCGGACGGCGACTGCCAGCCACTTATGCCAACTTCCTGATCCTCAACGGTGCCGTACTGGTCCCAACCTATGGCGTACCCCAGGATCGACAGGCCATCACCATCCTCTCCAGCTGCTTCCCGGAGCGGGAAGTCATCGGTGTAGACTGTTCAACGTTGATTCGGCAGTATGGCAGTCTACACTGTGCCACCATGCAGATCCCGAGGAAGGCGCCATGAAACTGGGGGTGATACAACAGGTTCTGCAGCCGGAGCGCGAAGCGAATCTGCAGGCGACCGCTACCGCCGTCCATGAGGCAGCCTCCGCTGGGGCCAAACTGATCCTGCTTTGCGAATTGCATACCGGACCCTACTTCTGCCAGACGGAGGATCCCGCCCATTTCGATCACGCCGAATCCATCCCCGGACCCACCACAGAACGGCTGGGCCAGCTCAGCGCCGAGCTAGAAGTGGTGATTGTCGCCTCTCTGTTCGAACGGCGGGCTGCTGGCCTCTACCACAACACTGCTGTGGTATTGGAACGGGACGGCTCCATCGCTGGCCGCTACCGTAAGATGCACATCCCCGACGATCCCGGCTATCATGAAAAATTCTATTTCACCCCAGGGGACCTCGGGTTCACCCCCATCGATACCTCAGTGGGACGACTAGGTATCCTGGTCTGCTGGGACCAGTGGTTCCCGGAGGCGGCACGGCTGATGGCCCTGGCCGGCGCAGAACTGCTCCTATACCCCACCGCCATCGGCTGGGATCCAACCGATAACCCAGAGGAGCAACAGCGCCAGCGGGACGCCTGGATTACCGTACAGCGCGCCCACGCCATCGCTAATGGACTACCCCTGGCCGCCTGTAACCGGGCCGGCTTTGAGCCAGATCCGAGCGGCCATACCGCCGGTATTCGGTTCTGGGGCAGCAGCTTCGTATGTGGCCCCCAAGGAGAGCTACTGGCTCAGGCGGGATGTGAACAGACTGAAGTCCTGCTCGTAGAGCTGCAGCCCGCACGCAGCGAGCAGGTACGTCGCATCTGGCCATTCATGCGTGACCGCCGAATTGATGCCTACGGCGATCTCGTCAAGCGCTACCGGGAAACGTGACCATGCAGGAGACCTCAACACCCGCGTGGCTGACCCATTTCCCCGCTCTTCGTGAAATTGCCGATCCCTACTGGCAAACGGCAGCAAGGGAGGCCAAAAAGATGGTCCTGCCAAGCGACACCACTGTATTCCGTGACAAGGACCCCTGCCGTAACTATCTGCTAGTGGTAAAGGGATCGGTTCGCGTCCAGAAAGTATCCGAAAGCGGCAAGGAGATCGTGCTCTACCGGGTAGGAGCCGGCCAGAGCTGTATTCTAACTACCTCTTGCCTGCTTGCGGATGACAACTACCTTGCAGAGGCGATTACCGAAACCGACGTTGAAGCGGTAGCGATCCCCGCTGCCCGCTTTCATGACGCCCTCGCCCACAGCGCCCCCTTCCGTCATTTTGTGTTCCGTGCCTACGGCAGGCGCATCGCCAATCTGATGGCATTGGTGGAGGCGCTGGCTTTTGAACGCACGGACACCCGGCTGGCCCGCTGCCTGCTGGACAAGGGCGCCGGGAAGGGTGAGATCGCAGTCACACATCATCAGCTTGCCGCCGATCTGGGCAGTGCTCGGGAAGTGATCAGCCGCCTGCTGAAAGACTTTGAACACCACGGCTGGATTCGCATGCACCGAGGACGCATCGAAATCCTTGACCCGGGCGCCCTGCGCCGATTCGAGGAACGGATATAGCTGGAAATGAATGGAAAGGGGCTCTGGCTTACCCTCTTTTTTGGCGTCCTGCTCTGGTCTGCCGTTGAACCACGTAATCGTTTCATCTGGTTCTTGGAGGTGCTTCCCGCCCTACTTGGACTCATGGTCCTGGCTGCCACCCGCCACCGTTTTCCACTCACTCCCTTGAACTATGTTCTCATCCTGATTCACAGCATCATCCTGATGGTTGGGGCCCACTACACCTATTCCGAGATGCCTCTATTCGAATGGCTGCAGGAACAATTTGGCTGGCAGCGAAACAATTACGACAAGGTCGGCCATTTCGCGCAAGGATTTGTGCCAGCCATGATCGCCCGCGAGATCCTGATCCGCAAACAAGTCGTGAATGGGCGAGGCTGGTTAAACTTCCTGATTCTTTGTTTCTCCCTGGCGCTCAGCGCCTTCTATGAATTGATCGAATGGTGGATAGCCTTGCTCACCGGCGAACCACAAACGGTTGTCCTGGCCACGCAGGGGGACGTTTGGGACACACAGTCCGACATGCTGCTGGCACTACTGGGCGCGGCCACCGCCTTGCTCACCCTGAACAAACTCCATAACCAACAGCTGGCTACCCGTTTCAGAGCGCATATCAAATAAAGCTGAGATGCGATTTTTCTGATACCAAATATCGAGAACCCCTCTGTAATGGCGCTAAAAAACCCGGCGGGATCTCCTCACCGGGTTTTCGTTACTTCCTTATCGATGACTATCGCATGTTGATGATGGTCTGGGTGATGGTGTCATTGACAGTGATGGTCTGTGCATTGGCTTGGAAGTTGCGCTGCGCCACAATCAGGTTCACCAGCTCTTCACTGAGGTTGACGTTGGAGGACTCCAACGCACCTGACTGAATCAGCCCGAGATTGGCCGAACCCGGCTCGCCATAGAGAGGTTCTCCCGAACCAAAGGTCTGCAGCCAGGTGGTGTCTCCATTGGGCTGCAACCCCTGGGGATTGGCAAAACTGGCCAGAACCACTTGACCCAGAGCCTGATCGTTACCGTTGGTGTAGCGGGCAAAGACCACCCCCTTGTCGTCAATATCAATACCGGTAAGCAGACCCGTGGTGAAACCGTTCTGACTGATGGCGTTGACACCGGACTCCCGTGAATATTGGGTAGAGCCTGAGTAGTCCACAGTAAAATCCAGCGTGGTAGTCGCACCATTTTCAATATCCCAGCTATAGCTGAATGGCATCGGCGAGCTGGCGGTGGTATCCACCGTACCAGTGGAGGTGAACACTAGATTGTAGGGGCCGGAGATTTGGTTGTTCGCACCGGTGGGCAAGGTCCCGGCCTCCGCCAACCCATCTCCACCGGCTGGCACATCGGTATCGGTCTTGTCGGTGAGTGTGGTGTAGACGTCCCAATCATTGGGTCCGTTCTTTCGGTAGTACATGGTGGCCAGGTGACTAGAACCCAACGTATCGTACACCGTTACCGACGTGGAGTAGGTATAGGTATTGGGATCCGTTGGGTCGAAGGTGGGATAAAGGGTGGCATCCACTACCGGCGCCTCCGAATCCAGATTGATTCCCACTGACACCTCAGTGGTGGCCTTGGGCGGCCCTTCCGTGGTAGAGAGTTGCAGATCGGTGATCACTCCGGTATTGAATGTACCGTCGTCATTGGTGGGATAGACCTGCAGACGCTGCTGCTGACTATTCACCACATAACCATCCTTGTCGGGAGCGAAAGCGCCAGCCCGACTATAGACCCGGGCACCGTTGTCTTCCAGCACAAAGAACCCCTTGCCGTTGATCGCAAGGTCCAGGTTGTTGTCGGTGTACTCCACGTTGCCCTGGGACATCTGCTGCTGTATCTGCGCAACCCGTACGCCGTTGCCCGCTTGTAACCGGCTGATTCCCTGGTAGGAGGCCGCATAGACATCCACAAATTCGGCCCGCGACCGCTTGAAGCCGGTGGTGCTCACATTGGCGATATTGTTGCCGGTTACGGCGAGATCTTTGGATGCGGCGTTAAGGCCACTGAGTGCGATTCTAAAGGACATGGTTCATTCTCCCCGTTGTCTGGTTTACGTTCGCCCCTCCGCCAAAATACGGCGGGACCGTCATTACATGATCTCCCGAACCTCGGCGAGATTCGCGGTGCCCAATCCGGCGAGATTGAGGGTTACTCCCTGCCCCCCTTTGCCAAGGGTGACACTGTCGACCCGGGAAAGCAGCAGGGTTTCTATTGCCTTGTTCTCGCCACCTACCTGCGCCTCTACGTTGAAACGATAGTGTCCCGGCGGCATCGGCTGGCCATCTGACCCTTTGCCATCCCAGCTGAACTGGAAACGCCCCGCTTCCTGCTGCCCGTAAGAGGCGCGATAGATCAGCGTTCCTGCAGTATCATAGACGCTGACCACCACATCGGTGGCACTGGTGGACAATTCAGCCGCGCCGGCAATTCCAGCACTGCCCTCCTCCAGATAGCCCATCTCGTTGGGCACCAGCACGTGGCGGCCAATCAGCGACGAGGCCTGTAATGCCTGACTGGAAGTAAGCGACTGAGTAAAGGTATCAAGGGATTCACTCATCTCCTGGATCCCCTTGGCAGAACTGAACTGCGCCATTTGGGAAAGAAATTCACCATTCTCCATCGGCTTCAGTGGATCCTGGTTTTGCAATTGAGCAAGCATCAGCTCCAGGAACTGCTCCTGCCCCACCTCATCATTTCGCTTTTTCTCTTCGGTGCGGGCAAGGCCGAGATTTTCCCAGTTAATACCTGTCGTCTTATCGATACTCATCTACCCGTTCCCCTGTCACTGACCCATAGTGAGCGTGCGCATCAACATCCGCTTGGAGGTATTGAACACCTCGATGTTGCTCTGGTAGGAGCGCGATGCTGAGATCATGTTAGCCATCTCCGCAATCACATCCACATTGGGTTTGTAGATATAACCCTCTTCATCAGCCATTGGATGATCGGGACGATACTCTTTTTGCAAGGGAGACTGGTTCTCCACCACTGCCACCACCTTTACTCCCACGCTGGCCTGATCCCCCTTGGCGCGGTCATAGACTGCGGCAAATACCGGCTCCCGTGCCCGATAGGTCTCCTCAGTGCTACTGCTGACCGAGTCGGCATTGGCTAAATTACTCGCGGTGACGTTGAGCCGCAGGCTTTGCGCCGTCATACCGGAACCGGAAATATCAAATACCTTGAACAGAGACATGATTATTCTCCCTTGATGGCACGCTTGATACCACGGATCTTGTCACCGGCGAAACGCACCTCCGCCAGATAACGCATAGCATTCTCCGAGAAACGGACTTGTTCCTCAGCCACCTCAACGGTATTTCCATCCACGGGGGGTTGATGAGGAACCCGGTAGAGCAGCTCACCCAGTCCTTCATCTTCCTTGGCCTGGATGTGGCCTGGTTGGGTCACCGTCAAGGACAGTGATTTCCCACTGCTCATGGCGCCACGCAACGCTGCCTGAAAGTCAATGTCCCGTGCCTTATAGTTGGGCGTATCGGCATTGGCCAGGTTGGCAGCCAGCACCTCGGAACGGCGGTTAAACACCGCCAACGCCTGCTGATTAAACCCCATTACCTTGTCTAGATTGATCCCCATAACACTCTCTCCAACCGTTTTGCTCAAGAGAAATGCAATGGGCATGCCAATTTAATTTTCTTGTAAAGTCAAACAATTGAAACGACAAGGCGTCCTCGACAACGGCAACACCAGATCTTCTGGCGGCACCTCGTTGCCGCTCGGCAATCAAGTCTTCTTGCGAGCCCGGGGGTGGGTGCTGTCATAGACCTCAGCGAGATGCTGAAAATCGAGATGAGTATAGATTTGGGTGGTGCTGATATCGGCATGTCCAAGCAACTCCTGCACGGCACGCAGATCGCCACTGGACTCCAGCAGATGACTGGCAAAGGAGTGACGCAGACGATGGGGATGGACGCGGCTGGAAAGCCCCTGCTGGATGCCCCACTGCTGCAAACGTTTTTCCACCGCCCGTCGTCCCAGTCTCCGCCCTTGTTTGCTAATAAACAAGGCCGTCTCTTCCGCAGAAGCGTAGGCTGCCCGTTTCGACAGCCAGCGCTGCAATGCCGTCCGCGCAACCCGCCCTACCGGCAGCACGCGCTCCCTGTTCCCTTTGCCGATAACTCGTACCAGCCCTTCATGCAGATCCAAATCGGTGAGATTCAGCGAGACCAGTTCGGAAAGCCGCAGGCCAGAGGAATACAGCAGTTCCATCATGGCTAGATCCCGGACTGCCAGCGGACTCTCTCCACGGATCTCGAGGAGCCGCGCCATCTCGTCGACATCCAAGACCTCCGGCAACCGACGCCTGACCTTCGGAGCCCTCACCTCCGCCGCCGGATTAACCTCGGCATGCCCTTCCCTCATCAGGAAATGAAAAAAACTGCGCAGCGTAGAGAGCTCCCGGGCAATGGTACGCGCGCTCACACCTTCATGGTGGCGCTGCGCGACGTAGGCGCGAACATCATGCGCACTCAGAGCACTCCAACCGTCAATGCCACGCATCCGATGAAATGACTCGATACGTTTTAGATCCCGTTGGTAGTTCTGCCTCGTACGGGGAGAGCAGCGCCGTTCAGCTTCCAGATATGAGAGAAAGGTATCAAGCAGCGTCATGGGAGAGGTGAAGTCGGATCACCCCGGTGAAGATCTCGCCCAAGGAGCGCAGGAACATGGCCCCGGCCTGCTGGTGGAACCGCTCCGGGTCGTAACTACCGAGTGCCAACACCCCCAGGGGATTGCTGTTATCTCCTAGAGGAATCAGCGCCGCTGACGCGATATCTGCTGCCTCACTCTCGAACAGGGCCTCTAACAGCTCAGGCGAAAGGCGGCCCCGCAACGGCTCCGCAGCCCGGAACACCCGTTCGAAGCGACGCTGGTGCAACTCATCCCTGCCGAGAAACTCCTTCCCTTCGAGCCCCTGCTGGGGTGCAAGGAAGAGCCGGATAGCGACGGCATCGGCGTGGAAACGGTCCAGTAACCGGGTGCTCAGCACATCGAACAAATCCCGAAGATCCGTGGTCTCCAGCAGGGAAAGGGTAAGTTCATGAAGGCGACGAGCGAGCTCCTCGTTGTACTGGGCATTGCGGATCAGGGTGCCCAGTTTATTCTTCAATTGCTGACGCTGCTCCCGCAGCACCTGCACCTGCCGCTCCACCAGGGAAACGGCACTACCGGCATCATGGGGCAGCCGAAGCTCCGCCAGCAGTTCCGGATACCGCTCAAAGAAATCAGCATGGTGACGCAGATAGTCCGCTACTGCCCGTTCATCGATCTCTTCCACCGGGGGCCTTTCCAGTTCACCCTTCATAACGTGATTCGCCCTTCAAAAACCTTTTCCGCCGGCCCAGTCATCATCACTGGACATCCCTCTCCCCTCCATGCAACCATAAGCTCCCCTCCAGGGAGTTCCACTGCCACTTTATCATCTATCGAACCCCACTGGCGAGCCATGACCATTGCCGCGCAGGCCCCACTGCCACAGGCCAACGTCTCCCCCACTCCCCGTTCGAACACCCGCAGGCGAAGAGTCTTGCGATCAATCACCTGCATGAATCCCACATTGACCCGTTGGGGAAAGCGGGGATGGGATTCAATGGCGGCCCCCAACCGGGTAACTGGTGCGCGCTCCACATCTTTCACCCGCAGCACAGCATGGGGGTTTCCCAGGGAAACCACACCCAAGGGGATCGTTTCCCCCTCGACCTCGAGGAGGTACTCATCAGCCCGACTCTCCGCCTGGAACGGGATTTCTCCGGGTTCAAAACGCGGCTTGCCCATGTCCACTGTCACCCTGCCATCCGCTTCTACCCGTAACAGGATGATCCCGGCGCGGGTTTCCACCCGGATCTCCCGCTCCCGCGTAAGCCCCTGGTCACGTACGAAACGAGCGAAACAGCGGGCGCCGTTGCCACACTGCTCTACTTCGTTACCGTCGGCATTGAATATGCGGTAACGAAAATCCACATCAGACCGGGTTGGAGACTCCACCAAAAGGAGTTGATCGCAACCAATCCCGAAATGACGATCGGCGATGAAACGCACCTGCTCCGGACTCAGCCGGACCGATTGACGGATAGCATCAATCATCACAAAATCGTTGCCCAGGCCGTGCATCTTGGTAAATTGGAATTGCATGACAAGAGCTTAACGGGAAAGGCCCGATTTGACCAGCACCTGCAGAGCTCTCCCATTCAGGGAAGAGAGAACCTCTCCTCAAACAGCTGATAAGGGCTGTTACGGGCATTCTCCCACGCCTTCCGGATCAGCGCCTCACCTTCACCTGCTGAACCTCCTTCCAGCATGGCCCGGAAAAAGCGCTCATAAAAATAATCCGGCTCCACCCGCAGATAAATTCGTAGTTCCTTTGCGCCGTTCTGCCGAGGTTGCGTATAGCGGAACCGATAACTGGCACCCGAAGGAATTCGGGTGTCGAACCGCTCTTGGCTCAGATCGAGTGTCACCTCCCACCCGATTATCCCCCGTTGCCGGCTCCCCTTGAGCACATTTCCAGATCCATCTAGCTGCTCTCCAATCACTAGTACCCGCGGCGTGAGATAGGTAGGGAAATGGTGGCCAGTCCCGGTGTTGGCCACCGTTACCACAACTTCCAATGGCTCACCACCCCTATCCCCCACCCTTTCCCGGGTTACTGTAATGGTAACCCCTTTGCGGGTCATCTCGGGATCGTGGATACCTCGCCATAGATGCCGTCGATTGGGCATGTGACAATCCTGGCAATGAACTCCCTGGGCAGCATAGTCACTCCCCAGCCACTCCTGATAGGTGTTCTCCAGCAGCTTGCCATTGAGAGCATAACCATCCTCACCGAACTGGTGACATCCCTTGCAAAAGGCCGACTTTCCGAATGCGGTCTCGGCCACAAACCCCCCATGAGGTATCCGTCCATCCCCCACTTTCGAGGCAGTACGGCGAGGAGGACCAAAACGCCGGTGCGCCCTCACATGGCAAACCGCACAGGTCATACCGTGTCTCTGCAGGCGTGGATCAAAAAAGGGGTTTCTCACCCATTTCTGGACCTCTCCGTCGATTCTTTGCAGTAGAATCGGCTGCTGTTCCGATAACGGCGCATGACACGACCAACAGAGCCGCGCGGTCGCGGGATCCTGTTTTTCCATTACCAGGGTTTGTCCCATCACACCGGGACCCATCGCTTTGCTATGCAGCGAAGTTTGCCATTCCCGATACTGGTCGCTGTGACATGCACCGCAATCCTCCGGCAACAGAGAGGCCTCTTGTTTGGAATAGCCCGATGGTGCTTCTCCCTGTGGCATAATCGGGGTCTGCCAATGCTGTTCAAGAAACCGCCGCTCACCTTCGGTCAAATGGACCTCGGGTATCGATCTTTGGTCCAGCGCCAGTATTCCCAAGGCGAGCACCACGGCCAACAGGATGGACAATCGTCGTAGCACCACCTTGTCATCCTGTTGTAAAAACAAAATCCGAAACAGGGCTCAAAATGCTCAACGCGTCACTCCGCAAGGATTAGCACGTACGGTAGCAATAAACGCTTTCTGCCTGACATCGATCACGTAGGCGGTAAGAGCGGCCAGTTCCCTGGAATCCCATGCCAGGGGTTGCGATTCCATTGGTCCTATCAGGCAAAACTGAACCACCTCATCCGCATACATCGCCCTATCCAGCCCGGCTCGCTCTCTCGCCATCTCAAAGGGGTGAGGATAAGACGTGGCAAAGCTGGCGCCAAATAGATTATCGGTGGCATGACAACTGTTACACGACATCCCGTTACTGCTCAGCGAGCTATCTTCGAACAACATTCTCCCCTCTTCCACCAATACTGAACGCTTGACCCCCGAAAATAGCGAAATATCTGCCGGGCGGGTTATCTGATGCGGATCGATACCACTTTCATTCTGGGTCACGCAGGGATTTTTCCTGGAACAAGGGTTTTTTGCTGCACAGGGGTTCTGTTTCACCGCACAGGGATTGGCCCTCTCGGAAGAGGCTGGGATCTGCTTGGGTGAATCCTTGGAGTGAGCCGGCATTCCAACAAACGAAGCCAATACGATTGTTACCATTGCCCCTACTGCTCGAACTTCCATCTTCCTTCTCCTGACAAAGACAAGCTCTAATGCAGAACTTCACCACCTCAGTATAGTTACTCGGAAACAGAAAAATCGGAAAAATCAAAATAAAAAAGCCCGCGCCATTATGGCGCGGGCTTTATTTTCCGTCCCTTCACACCTACCCGATTGGGGACGACGTTTCCTGCTTACGAGACTATTAAGGCGTCATCCCATCGGCGGGTCCATCAAGATAGCTGAAATCGGGACCTTCAACCTCTTCTCCACCGGTAATGACCACCTCACGCCGCTTGAAACCTCCCTCATCAGTGAGCTCCTCCTTCACGACACGGAGCACGCCGCCCCAGGTCTCAAACCAGACGTTCTCTTCGCCGTTGGGCCAGATAATCGGCTCGGGAGCATCTAACTGACCGTCTGCATCATCATCCTTGAAGAGTACGACCTGGAAATGAGCACTGGAATCGGACAGATAGTCTTCAATCGCCGGAGTCAAGGTATAGAGACCATCAACGACATCAGCTATCCGCACCACTTCCCGCTGCCACTGTCCTATCAGCGCATCGGCGTTGAAGACTTCTCTCACCAGGGCCACTTTCCAGCCAGCCTCGAGCCCGGCAGGAACGGCACCTTTGACAGTGAAGGTGGCATTCCGATCCAATGGCTCACCCACCTGGAACTCAGCCCAGCCACAACTGCCTCGGCCAATCTCCCGGCCCGTTTCAGTATCGATGAACAGGGCACAGACATTCACATTATAGGAACCTTGACCCACCTCTACCCGGTCGAGCAACACCGGCAACGTGAAAGAGGTGCCGAACAGTTTCCTGTCCTGCTGCCAGGTATCATAGACGGGCTCCCAATCACACCCGGTATCATCACAACCCCGGTTGAGGCCCACATTGAGGGCAAAGGCCATCTTGACGCCATCAGGAAGCTCGACATCGGGCTTCTCCCAGCTGAAGGTTACCTTCGCCTTATCCGGGTTCTCGTCACCGTCGACATCCTCATTGATGGCAAAGGTGGTGATGCCACCATTTGCTTCCCACTGCTGATACGCCGTATCCCACTCCGGGCACGGACCCATTCGGCCTTCACACTCTTTTGGCCATTCCGGCATCCCATTGGGTGCGGTAAGATGAGGACGTACATCACTCATCCCCACCAGCACTTTCTGCTGGAACTCCCGTGAAGCAACGACGCCACCGGCACGCTTGACCTCTACCTTGTAGGTGCCGGAGACGAAGTCGGAAATGATGTCATCTTCAGTCAACTCAACATAACCGCCCTCGGCACCGCTGGTCATCTGGGCTTGCATCCACGGATCCAGAACAAAGCAACTCTGGAAGTCTGGGCCGCGATCACCCTCCATTCCCTGGTCTCCAGGAGGCATATAGAGGCCGGCCTCACTGAGCAGCTCAACCGTTGCAGTTGTGCCACTGCCGGTGGGATAGCTCAACCACACAGTCAAGTCATCACCCTCGGTAACCTGCGGGGTCAACATTTGCGCCATCTGAGAGAGATCCGATACACAAACGTTGGCCCGCAGCATATCTACCTCACGACCACCCACCCCATCGGGGTTTGGAATCCACGCCTTGTCAGGCATGATATCCAGCCACGAGATCTCCACCCCTGACAGACTGTTCAGATATTCCGGATCAAAGAAGCCATATAGCTGCATCAGACCTGGCTGCCCCCCTTGCCCCTGCGCATAGGCAGGATCGAAATGCATGGGATTGAATTCCACCGGTTCACGCATTTCAACCTCTACCGCCCCATCATCACCTTTCTCCACGGAAACCAGACCGTCCACGTCCTTGCCCGCAGCCTTCATCACTTCGGGGATATGGATGTCGGTAACGAAGATGACAAAAGCAACGGCCTGAGGAACATTCAATTCGTCCGTTTCAGCGATGTTTCTGGCTTTCCAGCTTTCTGCCGGGAACAGTGCAGGGATCACGGAGGGAATCTCGCGGAAAGCCTTTTTGTCTTCCTCACTCATAGTGCCGTTGGCCTTTCTCTCCAGGAGGCCATGGATATCAGCAAGCTTTTGCTGGAATGCCCCCAACGCACCGCTTCGAGTGATTTGGGCCAGGTCAAACTGCAGACTCGGATCGATCCTGAGGCTGGCTGCAATGGCATCAAACAGCACCCGAATGGTTTGCAGTTTCCCCTGCACAAACTGATCACTGAAAAAGCGGGAGATGAATTCAGGCACGTCGTCATCCAGCATCTCTTCGAATACCCGTTCCACTAGTTTCCGCTTGCCCTCCTCGCTGGAGGTATCAATGCGTTCAAATTCTCGAACCTCAATCTCAACCTTGACGGCATCCACTTCACCTGCAACGCGCTCATCCGATAGCAGGTTACCTGCCGCAGAATCCAGCTGCTCATTCTCAGCGAAATCTACCTTTTGTTCGTCTCGGAGGGCTGCCACATCGGTGATGTAGTTACCGGAAGCATCCCTGGGTGCCTCAACCACCATGGATGGAACCTGGATCGCCCCAGATTGAATCAGGTTGACCACGGTCTGTTTCACCGCACCGATAATCTCGTCAACGACGGTGGGATCAATCCCCTTACCTTCTGTGGCAGAAAGAATCGCCTTGATGATAGTATCCACTACTACTGTGGACTCGGGAGAAACCGCCCCGCTGTCCACACCAGGAGAGCCCTCGGGCACCTCGATATTTACTTTCATTTCCAGGGCCTTGTTGCCCTCGAGCAACCGCAGATACTGGACGACATACTGCTTCCCATCTGCTACGTTCGGGCAGGTATATTTGGGATTTCCATTATCGTCGGTCTCATTGTCGAAGGCACAGGTTATCCCAGTGTCCTTCAGTTCGCCATCGGTCCCAACTACATACAGCTTGATGATGGCATTCTGTGTTCCCAGGGCGGACGGGGTTCGTACACTTGCCGCCGACATTTGCAGGAACTGCGCACCACCACCCCCTTCAATGGCGCTACTATCGGAACCACTCAGCGCAGAGAGTACAACGGTGCCGGAAATGGAAGAACTTCCGATATAGGGATTGGTAGTGGTGTCGGGAACTGTAGTGTCTGGCGTATCAGTGTTACTGGTTCCATCATCACTGGAAGATGAACCACCTCCACAGCCTGTCAATAGCAGGCTCGACGAAACGAGCGCAGCCAGCAGCTTAAATTTTGCATTGTTCAATTTCCTCTCCTCTCGATTCAAGGGGTCAAAAAACAGATACGGCACCCCACACTCATCGGCCGCCCTTTCGCTCGCCTTTAGCTGAGAAAAGGAAAACATCAGTGGACTGAATCCAAACTCAATTGGCAAATGTCACAACCGGCTATTGAAGCAAAAAAATCAGACCATCCAACAACCGGTAGCGCAGTTCGAAATATCCTTTGGTTAATCGACGACAGGTGATTCACAATCCGCTCAAGAAAAGCGGCTAGCTCGAGGGAGCGGATACAGCGATATATTTCAGATGGGATCCACAACATTGTCGGCAGTCTGATGCCCCAAATCCTGGCACCAGAATCTTACCAGGGGTGGATTGGTTGAGCCGGCATTCCGGCTGAGATGAAAGAGTAACGTCCACCACCGAAGCATCTGGCTGGTACAGCAGATAGTCAATATGCCAGTGCAATCTTTTCTCGCGGCGACGGTGACGCCGGATTCGTGCTTCGATATTGCGTTTGGCGCTGCCAGTGTAGATATAGTCCCCGGCCGGGAAGTGAAAGGTGCCCAGCGCCCCGATCCGGATGGTCACGTCCCGGCCAAGATAGATGTGCAGCTGATAGGTGGACGGCTCGAGCACCGATCAGGCCAGTTTTCCATCTTCCAGGGCAAGAACCCGGTCCATCCGTTTCGCAAGCAGCATGTCGTGGGTCACCACCACAAAGCTCGTTCCCAGCTCCCGATTAAGCTCCACCATCAGTTCATAGACATGGGCCGCAGTGCGGTTGTCCAGATTTCCAGTGGGTTCATCTGCCAAGACGCAGCGAGGATCGGTAACCAGGGCGCGGGCCACGGCGGCACGTTGTCGCTCACCACCCGAAAGCTCACCAGGACGGTGGCGCAGACGCTCCTGTAGCCCAACACGGGTGAGCATCTCGGTCGCACAAACCGCCGCCCGCTTCGCCGATATCCCCCGGATAAGCAAAGGCATAGCAACATTTTCCAGCGCTGTGAACTCTGGCAGCAGGTGGTGGAATTGGTAGACGAATCCCAAAGCCCGGTTGCGCAGCCGCCCCCGCCGGGTATCACTGAGGTGTGACATCTCCTCCCCATCGATCCAGATCTCACCGCTGGTGGGCGTATCCAGTCCGCCCAGCAGATGAAGCAGAGTGCTCTTGCCGGAACCCGAAGCACCGATGATGGCTATCCGTTCTCCCTGTTGCACGGCGAAATTCACCTCGCGCAGCACTTCGACCGTTAATCTTCCTTCGTGGAAAGTTTTACACAGATTGCGACACTCCAGCACGTTACTCATAGCGCAAAGCCTCTGCTGGCTGAACCCGTGAAGCGCGCCAGGCCGGATAGATGGTTGCCAACATGCTGAGCACAAAGGCAAGGGTGGCAATGGTGGTTACCTCACTCCAGCGCAGCTCGGAGGGCAACTCGCTGATGTAGTAAACACTGGAAGGAAGAAACTGGATGCCAAAGGTATTTTCGATGGCCGGCACGATGGTGTCGATATTCAATGCCAATGAGACTCCCCCAGCGATACCCAGCAACGTTCCCACCATGCCTATCACCACGCCCTGGACGATGAAGATCCCCATTACACTGGCTGGCGAAATCCCGAGGGTACGAAGAATGGCAATATCCCCTTGTTTATCGGTAACCACCATCACCAGCGTGGATATGATATTGAATGCCGCCACCGCCACAATCAATAACAGGATAATGAACATGGCCGTTTTTTCGATCTTCAATGCGCGGAAATAGTTGGTATGACTGCGGGTCCAGTCGCTTACCCAGTACCGCTCTCCCAGTTGCTTGGAAACCTCCGTTGCCACTCGTGGTGCAATAAACATGTCATCCAGCTTCAATCGTATTCCACTGACCGCCTCATCAAAACGGTATAGCCTTGCTGCATCACGCAGATGAATCAGCACCAAGGCACTGTCGTATTGAAACATCCCCACCTCAAACACCCCAGCTACGGTAAACCGCTTTAGACGGGGCAGAATACCTGCCGGGCTTACATTTGCACTGGGGGTTATCAGCGTAATCTTGTCGCCGATACCCACACCGAGGCTATTGGCCAGCTCACTCCCCAGGACAATATTGAAACTTCCTGGCTGCAACACATCCAGTGTGCCCGCTACCATTCGCTCCGCCACCACCGAAACCTGCGGCTCCAGGGAGGGCAACAATCCCCTTACCATGGTCCCCTGGACCCGTTCACCCAGGGACACCATACCCTCCGCATGAATATAGGGCGCAGCTCCTAACACATGAGGGACAGTTCGGACCCGCTCCAGCACCTCCGGCCAATCCCGCAGACGTCCGTCCAGTCCACTGACCGTAACATGGGCGGCCATCCCCAGAATGCGATCCCGGACTTCATTCTGAAAACCGTTCATTACCGAAAGCACCGTAATCAACGCCGTAACCCCAAGCGCAATCCCTAGCATGGAAACGAGGGAGATAAAGGAGATGAAATGGTTACGGCGTTTGGCACGTGTGTAACGCAGGCCGATATAGAGTTCCAGAGGCTTGAACATAGCCTTCAATTAAACCACATTTAGCGGTCAAGTTTCATGGGTTCCCGTACATTCCAAACCAATGTTACCTTTAGTCTCGTTGGAAACAGATCCGGTTACCCAAACGGGAATCATTTGATAATCAGTTAGTTACACTCTTAGCATATAACCATGCGCGCATTATGTGGCCAAAAAAATCTTTCCTATACTTAGCAAGGATCGACAGGAGTATTGCAAGGCCCGGTGATTTGCCAAGAGTTTTGCGATATTCACGTTGGTATTGGAAAGACATTCAACTCCAATAGGGTGGACACACCCGGCAAGGAACTGTGAAACAAGGAGCGTACCATGCATCACATCAACTGTTCGACCCCTCTGATCCTGCTGCTTCCCGTGGTACTGTCCGGCTGCCTGGCCGACAAAACCGGTCCCGCCAGCGAGCTATTTGAAACCAAAAGCGGGCACATCAAGATAACCAAGGCCAAAGTCCCCGATGTAACAAAGGAAAGCATTGGTGCCATGCAGTTCTCATCCGTTGCTCTCGACGTTGTGGAGCCATCAAAGATTCAGGAAGGCGATAAAACACTCCCATGTAACAAGATGGGCCTTCGAGGGAATGGAACAATCGTAGCAAATGGCACGCTTCAGCGGCCCGGCGACACGATTCAGCTCACCATATCCGGGTGTAGCTATCGTGGCGTACCGGTTGCTGGAAATCTCGAGGTAGGACTGGTGAGTCGCTCAGGAGCCAATTATGTAGCAAATTATCGTTACAAGGATTTTGTGTTCGGAAATAGTGCCGATGCTCTAATCATGAATGGTGAAGTCACCGTCGATAATAGCTACGACGAACAAGCCGATAAAACAGTAACCGCACGTACAACCAAAAACCTGGAACTGGTGCAAGGGGCGAAGTCAGCCACCATCAATGAGATGTGGTGTGCCGACAGCTACACTGGTCCAAGAGGGAAAGGCCCCTATGAGGTGGAATGCACCATGATTCTTACCAGTTCAGCCATTGATGGCTGCGTGGCGTTGGAGACATCACAAAAGTTCCAGGGGTCAGGTAATAGCAATCCTACAGCAGGAGAATTACTGATCACCGGGGCCATCGAAACCAAAACCCAAATCGTTGCTCAGCCCGATGGCGAACATGTGTTGATTAAGTGGGATTCCGATGGCGACGGCCTGTATGAAGGGCAACTTCAAAAAAAATGGGAAGACATGGAAAACAACATGCTCAGTTGGCTGACCAAGATGCTTTGAGTTTTCTTGTATCTCTACGAAAAAAGGGGCGGAAAATCCCGCCCCTTCTCATCTTTGTTTCACAGCTAATTCTGTAATCCAGCACCAAAACCTCCCGGTGCCCCTTACAAGCCCATCGCTTTCATGCAAAGGCCCATCAATCCACTTGGAAACAGCCCGAGCGCCAAAATCGCCAAGCTATTGGCACTTAACATCACCCGCACATCGATATCACTTTCTATGGGCGCATCATCCTCAGGCTTGTCGAAATACATCAGCTTAACCACGCGCAAGTAGTAAAACGCACCAATGATCGAGAAAATCACCGCCACGGCCGCCAGCCAGACCATACCAGCATCCACGACAGCCGAGAGCACGGAGAGCTTCGCCCAGAAACCGAGGAACACCGGAACGCCCGCCATGGAGAACATCAGGATCAACATCATAAATGCAAACCACGGGCTACGCTCGTTGAGTCCCTTGAAGTCGTCCAGCCTGTCCGCTTCGAAACCAGCCCGGCTCAACAACATAATCATTCCGAAACCACCAAGACTCATCAGTGAGTAGACAATAGTATAAAACATCGAGGAAGCGTAGCCGGCCTCGGTTCCACTCAACACGCCCAACAGCAGATAGCCCACGTGGGCAATGGTGGAATAGGCCAACATACGCTTGATATTGGTCTGCGCTATTGCCGTGATGTTACCGATAGCGAGCGACAGAATCACCAAGATCACCAGCATGCCCTGCCAATGCGGATGCAATCCCTCGAGACCATCCACCAACAGACGCATCACCATGGCAAACGCCGCGATCTTGGGTGCAGTCCCGATGTAAACGGTAACCGCTGTAGGTGAGCCTTGATATACATCTGGCACCCACATGTGGAAAGGCACCGCTCCGAGCTTAAAGGCAATCCCGACGACGGTGAACACCAGCCCGAATACCAACACCATGTCATTGGCACCCAAGGCGACTACTTGCTTGCTGATCTCCGATAATCCAAGAGATCCGGTAACCCCGTAGAGCATCGACATGCCGTAAAGCAGCATTCCCGATGCCAAGGCGCCAAGGACAAAGTATTTCATCGCCGCTTCCGACGCAAAGCTGGAATCCCGATTCATCGCCACCATGGCATACATGGAAAGAGAGAGCAGCTCCAGCCCGAGGTAAAGCGTCAACAAACTCTGGGCCGAAACCATTACCATCATGCCTAGCACGCCGAACAGACCGAGTACGTAGAATTCCCCCTTGAACAGGTTTCTGGCCTGCAGGTAGGAGCGAGAATAGAGGAATACCACGAACGCTGATAGGTAGATGAACAACTTCAGCGTGTCCCCCATCCCGTCACGAACAAAGTTTCCGTCAAAGGCTATCTCGGCTGTCCCGAACTGATGTCCCAGCGAGGCGATAGCGGCCCCGACCAGCGTGGCCTGAGCCAAGAGATAAGTAATAATCCGGTTTTTCTCAGTGAGGAACAGATCAATCACCAAGATAAGGCAAGCCATGCCAAGGACGAACAGTTCGGGAAGAGCTACGCTCATATTCGGTATCTCAAAATCCATAGCAGGCACACCCGTTACAGCTTAGATTGCGCAATATGTTCAAGCAGGTGCTGGACAGAGGCACCCATCACTTCTAGCAACGGCGCCGGATATATCCCGAAGAACAGCACCGCAACCGCCAGTACGCCAAGAATAATAAACTCTCGAGTATTGATGTCCTTCAGCTTGGCGACATTGTCGTTGGCGATCTCACCGAAGAACACCCTCTTTACCATCCACAAGGTATAGGCCGCCCCGATTATCAAGGTCAAGGCGGCCAGAAACGCAAACCAGAAATTGGCCTTGAATGCACTGAGAATGACCATAAACTCCCCAACGAATCCTGACGTACCCGGCAAGCCGGCGTTGGCCATGGCAAACAGTACCGCAAACGCGGCAAAGGTCGGCATGGTATTGGTCACTCCTCCATAAGCCGCAATCTCTCGACTGTGCACCCGATCATAGAGCACACCGATGCTGAGGAACATCGCGCCTGATATGAAGCCGTGGGAGATCATCTGCACAATCCCCCCCTCGATACCCATTGCCGCACCCTTCCAGCTGCCAGTATTCTCAAAGATGGTAAAGGCGATGAAAAACCCGAGCGTTACGAACCCCATGTGGGAAATCGAGGAATAGGCCACCAGCTTCTTCATATCTTTTTGTACCAGCGCCACGAAGCCTATGTAAACCACCGCGATTAGGGATAGGGCGATCATCAGCCAGTCCAACTCGCGGCTAGCATCCGGAGTTATCGGCAAGCTAAAACGGAGGAATCCATAGGCACCCAGTTTGAGCATGATAGCAGCCAGGATTACCGATCCGCCGGTAGGGGCCTCCACATGCGCATCCGGCAGCCAGGTGTGTACCGGCCACATCGGCACCTTCACCGCAAACGCCAAAAGGAAAGCGATGAAGATCAGGATCTGGGCCGTCAACCCCAGCTTTAAGGTGTGGAAATCTAGTATCGCGAAGCTATCCGCCTGGAAATACATGTAGATCAGGGAGACCAACATGAATACCGAGCCAAGAAAGGTGTAGAGGAAAAACTTTATGGTGGCATAGACTCGCCTTGGTCCACCCCAGATACCGATCACCACAAACATGGGGATCAGCAGTGCCTCCCAAAACACGTAGAACAACATGGCATCCAGCGCCGCGAACACGCCGTTCATCAGTCCCTCCATGATCAGGAAGGCGGCCATGTACTGCGCTGGCTTGTACTGGATCACCTCCCAGCCAGCCAGCACCACCAGTACCGTAGTAAAGGTGGTAAGCAGAATTAACGGCATCGAGATACCGTCGACACCTAAATGATAATGAATGTTGAAGCGCTCAATCCAGGGATGTAACTCCACAAACTGCATCTGGAAAGAAGTGCTGTCAAACTGGACATAGAGCGGAATGGAGATGGCAAAGGTCAGCAACGCCACCAGCAGTGACACCACCCGGGCCTCAAGCACGTGCTTGCCACTACCTATGGCCAACACCAACAGGCCACCGATAATCGGGGTCCAGACAACCAGACTCAGGAGTGGCAGTTCAGAGGACATGCATTCCCACCTTTAATCGTTATCCAGTCAAAATACGAAAATCGCTATCAAGACAAACAGCCCCAGGAACATGGCAAAGGCGTAGTGATAGAGGAAGCCGGTCTGCAGATGCCTGATTACCCCCGAGAACCATCCCACCGTCCTTGCTGCACCATTGACGATAAACCCGTCTATTACCTTGACATCACCAACCTGCCATAACAGTTTGCCCAGTCCCCGGCTGCCGGCCGCGATCACCTTTTCATTGAAATCGTCGAAGCCGTACTTATTTTCCAGCACAGTATAAAGCAAGCCGGAACGTTCCTTGATCATCTCCGGAATATCTGGTCGTTTCATATACATGAACCAGGCGGCACCAACTCCCGCCATGGCAAGATAAAACGCGGGTGCTGCCAATCCGTGCAGAACAAAGCTGAACCAACCGTGGTAATGCTCACCCAGATGACCCAACACATCACGCTCTGGACTGACGAAGATTGCTCCTTCGAAGAAATCGCCAAACAGCATCGGACCGATGAAGATGGCACCGGCAATAATCGAGGGAACCGCCAGTGCAATCAATGGACCAGTTACCACCCACGGAGATTCGTGCAAATGCTCGCGGGTATGAGCATCCATCCGCTCCTCACCATGGAATACCAGGAAAAACATCCGGAAACTATAAAAAGCGGTAATAAACACCCCAACCAACACGGCGAAATAGGCAAAACCTGCGCCTGGAGTATGGGAAAGATGGACTGCTTCAATAATGGCGTCTTTGGAGAAGAAACCGGCAAAACCAGGGAACCCTATCAGAGCCAGTGAGCCAATCAACATGGTCCAGTAGGTGATAGGCATGTACTTCTTTATGCCACCCATTTTGCGGATATCTTGTTCATGATGCATACCAATAATCACCGAACCAGCAGCCAGGAACAGAAGCGCCTTGAAAAAGGCATGGGTCATCAGATGGAACACCCCGGCCGCATAGGCAGATGCGCCCAGAGCCACGGTCATGTAACCCAGCTGTGATAGGGTAGAGTAGGCAACCACGCGTTTAATGTCGTTCTGAATGATGCCCAGAATTCCCATAAACAGCGCCGTGATGGAACCGATCACCAATACCACCCCCAGAGCGGTGGTGGAAAGTTCGTATAGCGGCGACATCCTCGCAACCATGAAGATACCAGCGGTAACCATGGTGGCTGCATGAATCAAGGCCGAGATAGGCGTCGGGCCCTCCATGGAGTCCGGCAGCCATACGTGCAGCGGAACCTGCGCCGATTTACCCATCGCTCCAATGAACAACAAGACACAGATCACTGTCATTAGTGACCATTCTGTCCCAGGGATCACCTCGATGGTCATTCCCGCCATCATCGGCGCAGCGGCAAATACGTCAGCATAATCCAAGCTATTGAAATACATCAGTACCGCAGCAATACCCAGGAGAAAGCCGAAATCACCAACACGGTTGACAAGAAACGCCTTCAGATTGGCGAATATCGCCGTGGGACGCTTGTACCAGAAACCGATCAAAAGGTAAGAAACCAGACCTACGGCTTCCCAACCGAAGAAGAGCTGCATGAAATTGTTGGACATCACCAACATCAACATTGAGAAGGTAAACAGCGAGATGTAACTAAAGAAACGCTTGTACCCCGGGTCATCATGCATATAGCCAATGGTGTAAATATGCACCATCAGGGAAACGAAGGTGACCACAGCCATCATCATCGCGGTCAAGGAATCCACCAGAAAGCCCACCTCAAAGCGAATTCCGTCGCTCACCATCCAGGTATAAACCGTACCGTTGAAGGGCTCGGATCCATCGATGACAATATGCTTGAACACATAGAGCGATAGGATGGCGGAGATTGCGACACCGGCGATGGTAACTGTGTGGGCGACTTGGCGGCTGATATAGCGCCCAAACAGCCCGGCGACAATGGCCCCGAACAGCGGGGCAAGGACGATGGTGAGATAGACATTTTGCATGATTATTCGGTCCCGATGCTATCCCTTCAACGAATCCAGATCATCCACATTGATGGTGTGCTTGTTGCGGAATAGCACCACCAAAATGGCCAGCCCGATCGCAGCCTCGGCCGCAGCAACGGTCAGGATGAAAAATACGAACACCTGACCTGCTATATCACCCAGATAGTGCGAGAAGGCGACGAAATTGATATTGACAGCCAGAAGCATCAATTCGATGGCCATCAGCAGGATGATGATGTTCTTCCGGTTGAGAAAGATTCCGGCCACACTGATACCAAACAGAATGGCCCCGAGAATCAGATAATCAGATAGTGCTATCATCCCTCACCCTTCCCATTTTCACCGCTGGCTTTTTTTTCGGTCTCCACCTGGATGATGCGTAGCCGCTCTTCTTTACGCACCGCAATCTGCAGATCCGGATTTTGGTGTTTGGTCATCGGCCTTTTACGCAGAGCCAGGGAGATGGCCGCGATGATAGCCACCAATAGAATGGCTGCAGCAATCTCGAACGGATAAACATAGACGGTATAGAGTACTCGCCCCAGCTCCTTCGTATTACTGTATTCCGCGGCATGTGGTGCCGGATCCGCAAATTTCTCCAACCCGAAATTTCCCGGGCCAACGACATACACCATCATGCCGATAACCAGCAGCGCCGCGATTATGCCGACCGGCAACAGTTTGACAAATCCCTCCCGCAACTTTGCGAGATTGATATCAAGCATCATTACTACGAAAAGGAACAGCACCATTACTGCACCCACGTATACCAGCACCAGGGTAATAGCCAGAAATTCAGCCTCCAGCAGCAGCCAAAGGGCCGCACCCGAGAAGAACGTCAATACCAGAGAAAGAGCGGCATGTACCGGGTTGCGCAGGGTAATCACCATCAGGGCGGAGCCCAGCATGGCCGCGGCAAACAAATAGAAGACGAACTGCTCGAAACTCATCTGAATATCTAGCCTATCAGTTAACGATAAGGTGCATCCTGCGCACGGTCTGCCGCAATCTGGGTCTCGTGTTGATCCCCAACCGCAAGCAGTTCCTGTTTGCCTTTGATCAGGTCACTGCGCCTCTCACCAAAATATTCGAACACCCGGGTTTCAACGATGGCATCCACTGGACAGGACTCTTCACAAAAGCCGCAGAAAATACACTTGGTTAAATCAATTTCGTACCGGGTGGTACGACGACTCCCATCATCCTGTCGCGGTCCCGCTTCGATGGTGATAGCCATCGCTGGACAAATGGCTTCACAGAGTTTGCAGGCGATACAACGTTCCTCGCCATTGGGATAGCGACGCTGAGCATGCAACCCCCTAAAGCGAGGAGACTGCGGTGTCTTCTCTTCCGGATAGATGATGGTGACTTTCCGATCCAGAAGATAACGCCCAGTCAGCCTCAATCCCTTCAACAGCTCCAGCAGGAACAGGCTTTTGAAGAAACGGCTCAATGCATTCATTTCAAAATCCTCACTCCCGCTTTATTAATCGAACCAGGGCCCGAGGCCTGCCGCCACCGCAGCACCCACCACCAACAACCAGGCAATAGTGATCGGAATCAGGATCTTCCATCCCAAACGCATCAGCTGATCATAGCGATAGCGAGGAAAGGTAGCCCGCACCCAGAGGAAAAGAAGCAGGAAAAACGACGTCTTCAGCAACAGCCATATAATCCCGGGGACCCATCCAAACAGGGTTTCCAGCAGCGGAATTCCCTGGAACGGAGAAAGCCATCCTCCCAGAAACATTAGCGCGGTCAGCATAGAGATCAGGATCATATTGGCGTACTCAGCGAGGAAAAAGACGCCAAAACTCATCCCGGAATACTCCACATGGAATCCCGCCACGATCTCGGATTCACCCTCTGCCAGATCGAAAGGAGCACGGTTGGTCTCTGCCAAGCCCGCGATGAAATAGACAACAAACAGGGGCAAAAGCGGGATCCAAAACCAGTGAAGCAAACTGCCTTGCTGAGCCAATACGATCTCACGCAGATTCAGGCTCCCGGCGGCCAGCAAGACCCCAACCAGCGCAAAACCCATAGCAATCTCATAGGACACCACCTGGGCGGCAGAGCGCAGCGCTCCCAGAAACGCATATTTGGAATTGGATGCCCAACCCGCGATGATGATGCCGTAGACGCTCAAAGAGGTAAGCGCCAACACATAGAGTAAGCCGGCATTTATGTCGGTGACATAAAGATTTTCACCCAAAGGCATCACCGCCCACGCAGCAATGGATGGCCCCATCGCTAGCAACGGGGCCAAAAGAAACAGGAACCGGTTAGCGCCGGCAGGAATGATAATCTCCTTGAAGATCAGCTTGACTGCGTCAGCAATGGGCTGGAGCCAGCCGCGAGGCCCAACATGCAGCGGCCCCCGCCGCACTTGTATAAAACCGATGATCTTGCGTTCCGCCAAGGTTAGATAGGCCACCGCCACCATCAACGGGACGAGCAACGCTACGATCTTGAGCAGCACGATCAGCAATGTCAGCAACGCGTCAAGCATCAGTAATCCATCCGCTTCTATTCATCTCAAGCTTTCCCGATCTCTGCCGGACCGTGAATCGGCCCCAGCGCGGCCGTTTCCGGCATAGCCGCTGGGATCAAGGCACACCCGTTGGCGATCCGTTCATCGACTACCAAAGGAAGCTGCACTGCGCTATCCCCTTGGGTCACCCGGACCGTATCGCCGCTTTTCACTCCCAAGCTCGCAGCCACCGATTCATTGACGTACACCGCGGGTTCCTTTACCTCCATCGTCTCCTGCAATGGCTGCGAACGCCGTACCAGCGAATCGGTGGCATAAATGGGCACCTCCCCGATCCGGTACAATTGGCCACTGGCGATCGAAAAATCTGCCGGACAACGCCATTCCACCTCAGCAGACGGCTCGATCTGCTCCACTGTTTTTTTCAGCTCATCGCGAATCTGCTCACTGGAGATATATTCGAACCCATCCAGATCGAACAGATTGCCCAGCACCCTCAAGACTTTCCAGGCCGGCCGGCACTCGCCCAGCGGCGCAACGGCTCCGGCGAAGCTTTGCCAGCGTCCTTCGATATTGACGAAGGTCCCGGATGTTTCTGAAAAAGGGGCAATCGGCAGCAGAAGATCTGCATACTGTTTCATCGATTGGCTGACAAAAGGTGTCAACACCACCACGAACTCCGCATCCTGGAGTCCTTTGAGCGCGGCGGCTGGGTGGGCACAATCCAGCTCGGCCTCTACCCCCATAAGCAGATAACCTTTCAACCGATGCTCAAACATGGCAGAAGCATTGACCAGACTGGTAACCGCGGTATCTTGCCCTACCGGTCCCCGGTGAGGAACTGCGCCCGCCAGCCAACCACCACTGCTATTGGCTCCTTCCGGCAATACCCCAAATCTAGCGCCGCTCAATCTGGCAATCAGGGCGGAAATCGCTCGCAGAGAGGAAAGCTGCTGCAGTCCCAAGGCCAAGGTGCCAAGTAACACCGTGGCATTCTCCGCCGCCTTGAGACGCTCTGCCATCGCCAGCTCAGTATCACCAACGGAAAGATTCTCCAGCAGCGGTGCCAACCCGTCAGGCGCCTTTTCCCCGGTGATATCCAGCAGCGCCTTAGCAACAGCCGCCAACGAACGAACCATCTGCTCCGGCCCAACGATAACGCGCTCTGCCACCGGGAAGTTAAACGCAAAATCGACCGGATTCACCACCATTACGCTTGCACCCGCCAAGGTCGCCTTGCGCAGACGATGCCCCAACATGGGCTGCTCCTTGCGTACATTGGAGCCTACCAACAACGCAGCGTCCACCTTCTCCAGATCCTCGATGGACTGCCCCAGCCATGGGAACGCCGGTAGGAGATCCTGATCAGCGAAATCGCTCTGGCGCAAACGGTGGTCAACGTTGGCACACCCCAAACTGCGAACCAGTTTCTGAAGAAGATACATCTCCTCCACCGTCGCTGAAGGAGACACCAGCGCCCCAAACTGCTCCGGGCCATGGGTATCGATAACCTGTCTTATACCCTTCACCGCCCGCTCGAGCGCCGTATTCCAGTCCACCTCCCGCCATTCTCCACCCTCTTTCACCATGGGGACCTGTAGTCGATCCTCGCTGTTGAGGCCTATATAACTGAAGCGATCACGATCTGATATCCACACCTCATTGATCGCCTCATTGCGTCGCGGCAAAGCTCGCATTACGCGGCTGCGCCGGGTCTGCAGGGTCAGATTGGAACCGACACAATCATGTGGAGCAATGGAAGCACAATCGCTCAATTCCCATGGCCGCGCAGTGAAACGGAAAGGCTTGGA
The DNA here is from genome assembly GCA_964557025.1 of uncultured Chromatiales bacterium. Lineage (GTDB taxonomy): Bacteria > Pseudomonadota > Gammaproteobacteria > Thiohalospirales > Thiohalospiraceae > DRMK01. The sequence continues at coordinate 55,372 of CAZKYF010000019.1, forward strand.
GGTCAACGAGCCGACTGGGCAGATATCGATTATATTACCGGACAATTCAGAACTAACGCTCTTCTCCACATAGGTCCCGATCTCCATATGTTCGCCCCGACCGGTGGCACCGAGTTCGCGAACACCGGCGATCTCCTGGCCAAAGCGCACACAGCGGGTACAGTGGATACAACGAGTGAAGTCGGTGGCGATCAGCGGACCGATGTCCTTGCTTTTCACTACCCGCTTCACTTCAGCGAAGCGCGAGACATCGTTACCATATCCCACTGCAATATCCTGCAGTTCACACTCGCCGCCTTGGTCGCAGATGGGGCAATCAAGAGGATGATTAATGAGCAGGAACTCCATCACGTTCTTTTGCGCAGCCAGCGCGCGTGGGGAGTTGGTCCAGACCTTCATCCCATCCGTTACAGGAGTGGCACAGGCAGGCAGCGGTTTTGGTGCTTTCTCCACCTCCACCAGACACATACGACAACTGGCCGCAATCGACAATTTCTCGTGATAGCAGAAACGGGGGATCGTGATACCGGCCTCATCGGCGGCCTCGATCACCATCGCTCCATCGCGGGCCTTGATCGGTTTGCCGTTGATTTCAATGTCTGCCATTGCCGTCCTGTATTCCTATCTGTTCAGATCTGTCTGTCCGCTCACACCATGCACTTTTTGTGATCGATGTGATACTGGAATTCATCGCGAAAATTTTTGACAAAACTGGTCACCGGCATCGCTGCCGCATCACCGAGTGCGCATATAGTCTTACCGGAAATCCCGCTTGCCACTTCAAGCAGCAGATCCAGATCCTCCTGGCGCCCCTGCCCATTTTCGATACGATTCACCACGCGCTGCAGCCAGCCGGTTCCCTCCCGACAGGGGGTGCACTGGCCACATGACTCTTCATAATAGAAATAGGAGATACGTGCCAACGCTTTCACCATGCAGGTGGTTTCATCCATCACAATGACCGATCCCGCCCCAAGCATGGAACCAGCCTTGGCAATGGAGTCATAATCCATAGTCACCTCCATTGCCACTTCGGCAGGTAGAACAGGAGTGGATGAGCCACCAGGGATTACCGCCTTCAGCCTATGGCCGTCACGTACACCACCGGCCATCTCAAGTAACTCTGCAAACGGGGTTCCCATAGGGATTTCAAAGTTACCCGGCTTGTTGACATGGCCGGAGACGCAAAACAGTTTATTGCCCCCATTGTTAGGCTTGCCCAGTTCCAAGAACCACTGCCCGCCATTTTTCAGAATCACCGGGACCGAGGCCAACGTTTCCGTATTATTGATGGTAGTAGGCCGTCCATAAAGGCCGTAACTGGCAGGAAACGGAGGCTTGAAGCGGGGCTGCCCCTTCTTGCCTTCGATGGATTCGATAAGCGCGGTCTCCTCGCCACAGACATAGGCACCCGCCCCGAGGTGGACCTGAATATCGAAATCGAATCCAGAGTCAAGAATGTTTTTGCCCAACAGACCGGCCGCCCGAGCCTCCTCCAGCGCCGCCTCGAAGCGCTCATAGGGCTCCCAGAATTCACCACGGATGTAGTTGTAGCCCATAGAGGCACCGATACAATAACCGGCGATAATCATTCCTTCGATGAGTTGATGAGGGTTGTAACGAAGAATATCCCGATCTTTGCAAGTGCCTGGCTCTCCCTCATCGGAATTACAAAGGATATATTTCTGACCAGGAGCATTGCGCGGCATGAAACTCCATTTCAACCCGGTGGGAAAACCAGCTCCCCCTCGCCCTCGGAGCGCAGAGGTTTTCAGCTCGGAGATAATGTCATCGGGATCGGTCTTCTCCTTGAGAATCTTTTTCAAGACCTCATAACCTTCTGCACTCTGGTAGGTTGCCAACGTCCAGGGCTTCTCCAGATGCAGGGTCCGGAAACAGACTTGGTTGTTATTCATTCACTACTCCAGCCGCGCTCTTTGCCATCATCCAGCTCAATCGAGCTCGTCCAGGATCTGATCCATCTTCTCGGGTGTAAGACGTTCATAATACCGCTTGCCGATCTGCACCACGGGAGCATCCACGCAAGCCCCAAGACACTCCACCTCTTTGAGGGAGAAGCGACCATCTTCAGTCACTTCGCCAAAACCGATTCCCAGCTTCTGCTTCAGGTGATCAACCAGTTTTTCCGAACCGCACAGCATGCAGGAAATATTGGTACAGACACAGATCTTATGGCGCCCTACCGGTTTCAACTCGTACATGGAATAGAAGGTAGCCACTTCGTAGACGGCGATAGGGTCCATCCCCAGGTATTCCGCCACGGCATCCATCAGCTCGGTCGTTAGATGTCCGCCATTCTGGTCCTGCGCAATGCGCAAGGCCGCCATCACTGCTGACTGTTTCTGGTCCTCTGGATATTTGGCAATCCAGCGGTCTATCTCCGCACAGGACTCCTTGGTCAGCAGTTCTATTAGACTTCTCTCCGTCAACGGTCAACCTCCCCAAATACGATATCTTGGGTACCGATTATGGCCACCACATCCGCCAGCATGTGTCCTCGGGACATCTCATCAAGTGCCGAGAGATGCACGAATCCCGGTGCCCGAATCTTCAATCGATAGGGCTTATTGGCACCATCGGAGATCATGTAGATACCAAATTCTCCTTTTGGGTGCTCCACTGCAGCGTAAGCCTCTCCCTCCGGGATGCAATACCCTTCAGTAAACAGCTTGAAGTGGTGAATCAGGGATTCCATGTCTCCCTTTACGTCGTTACGACGGGGCGGCGTAACCTTGTGGTTGTCCAGCATCACCGGGCCCGGATTTTCCCGTAGCCACTTGACACACTGCTTGATGATGCGATTGGACTGGCGCATCTCCTCCACTCGCACCAGATAACGATCATAGGTATCCCCATTGGTGCCCACAGGAATATCGAACTCCAACTGGTCATATACCTCGTAGGGTTGTTTTTTGCGCAGATCCCAAGCTATCCCAGAGCCTCTGAGCATGGGACCGCTGAAGCCGAGCTGCAACGCCCGCTCCGGGGAAACGACCCCGATATCGACAGTACGTTGTTTCCAGATCCGGTTGTCGGTAAGCAGCGTCTCGTATTCGTCTACACAGGCGGGGAAACGATCGGTGAAGTCCTCAATGAAATCCAGCAAAGAGCCTTGCCGGTTCCGGTTCATCCGCTCCACCTCTTTCGCGTTATGCCACTTGGACACCTCATACTTCGGCATTGAGTCCGGGAGATCCCGATAGACGCCTCCCGGTCGGTAGTAAGCCGCGTGCATACGCGCCCCGGATACTGCCTCATAACAATCCATCAAATCCTCCCGCTCCCGGAAGGCATAAAGGAAAATCGTCATCGCCCCGATATCCAGGCCATGCGCACCAATCCACATGAGGTGATTGAGGATGCGGGTGATCTCGTCAAACATCACCCGGATATACTGGGCACGAATCGGCACCTTGATTCCAAGCAGCTTCTCCACTGCGAGCACATAGGCATGCTCATTACACATCATGGAGACGTAATCCAGACGATCCATGTAGGGAAGAGCCTGGTTATAGGTGCGGGTCTCTGCCAGTTTTTCCGTTGCCCGATGCAACAAACCAATATGAGGATCCGCGCGCTCGATCACCTCTCCATCCATTTCCAGCACCAAGCGCAAGACACCATGCGCGGCCGGGTGTTGGGGGCCAAAGTTGAGAGTATAGTTGCGGATTTCAGGCATCGCCGTTTTCTCCTTCCTCGGCCATCTGGCCCGCAAACCGATTGTCGTGACGGATCACTCGAGGAATGTTGATTCGGGGCTCAATACTTACTGGCTCATAGATGACGCGCCCTTTCTCTTCATCGTAACGCATCTCGACGTTGCCCGTGAGAGGAAAGTCCTTGCGGAAAGGATGTCCGATAAAACCGTAGTCAGTCAAGATACGACGCAGGTCGGGATGACCCTCAAACAGGATTCCAAACAGATCGAAGGCCTCGCGCTCGAACCAATTAGCCGCCGCCCAGACATCAACGACCGAATCGATCATCGGTTGCTCGTCTTCCAAAAATACGCGCAACCGCAGGCGGTGATTATGTTGTACCGATAACAGGTGATAGACCACCGCAAACCGCTCCCTTTGCCAGCGGCCATCTCCGTATTCGGAATAATCCACTGCACAGAGATCGATAAGTTGCTCAAAGGCAAAATTCGCTTCGTCACGCAATATGCGGCAACTTTCTAACAACCGCTCCCGGGGGATTTCCAGCGTCAGCTCCCCCAGCGCCTCTTTGCAGCTGCCACCAATCTCTTCGAACCGGTCGGTAATCAGTTCAGCGAGTTTCTTCACGGAATCAGTCATCGGTTCTGGCTATGGTGTTGGTTCGCCGGATCTTGTTACGCAGCTGCATAATACCGTAAAGCAGCGCTTCCGCCGTCGGCGGACAACCCGGCACATAAATATCCACGGGGACAACCCGATCACATCCCCTCACAACAGAATAGGAATAATGATAATATCCGCCGCCATTGGCACAGGATCCCATGGAAATCACCCAACGTGGCTCGGCCATCTGATCATAGACCTTACGCAACGCAGGGGCCATTTTGTTGATCAGAGTGCCCGCTACGATCATCACATCGGATTGACGGGGACTTGGGCGAAACAACATTCCGAACCGATCCAGATCGTAACGAGATGCACCTGCCTGCATCATCTCCACCGCACAGCAGGCCAGTCCAAAAGTCATGGGCCACAGAGAACCAGTGCGGGCCCAATTAATGAGATTATCAGCAGAAGTGGTAACCACTCCTTCCTTCAGGACGCCCTCTATTCCCATTCCAGAGCCCCTTTCTTCCACTCATAAATAAAACCGATAACCAGGATACCGAGAAACAATACCATAGCCAGGTAACCAAACAGTCCGATCTCTTCCAGAACCACGGCCCATGGAAAAAGGAAAGCAATTTCGAGATCGAAAATAATGAACAGGATAGCGACGAGATAATATCTGACATCAAATTTCATGCGGGTATCTTCGAAGGGTTCAAACCCGCACTCATAAGCAGAAAGTTTTTCTTTATCCGGACGGCGCGGTGCGAGAACCAGACCCAACCCAATCATGATTCCCCCAAGCAGGAAGCCAATGACCAGAAAAACGAGGATGGGAAAATAATTTTCTAGCATTATTTGTTGGGTCCCCAAGTTGCTTTGTGCCGCAGAAGCGAATCTGTAACGATTCAAAGATAGTGAGAGCGTATGCGATGGGCGAACGGGCTGTCAACCCTTTCTCGCTCTAATTTAGCGACATCTTTGTGTTCTGAAAATATTCGCTATTTATGAATATTTTCAGAACATGCGAACAACAAATGGTGCGGATGGCCGGACTCGAACCGGCACGGCTCGCGCCACCGCCCCCTCAAGACGGCGTGTCTACCAGTTCCACCACATCCGCACAAAAACAGAGCGGAGTTGAGAAAAAATTACTCCGTTTTACTCTCACTGCCAGCCGATGGATTACTCTCCGCTGGTGGGGCTGGCATATCCGAGGCGGACGCCGGCTGCGTTTCACTACCGCTGGGGATGACCGGAACATCCGGTGCCATCGGCTCGCCGCTGGCAGGTGCTTGCTCAACCGGTTGTGGCGTGTAACTTTCCGTTATGCTCTTGCGCACCACCGTCTGCCCCGACAAATACGCCAGGGTAAGACTGGTAATAAAAAAACCGGTGGCGAGAATCGCCGTCGTGCGACTCAAAAACGAGGCAGAACCACGCGCCCCGAATACCGTTCCCGAGGCGCCACTACCAAATGCCGCTCCCATTTCGGCGCCCTTCCCGGTTTGCAACAAAACAAGAACAATCAAACCAACGGCGATGACAATGTGGATTGCCAGAATAACTGTTTGCATGATGCTATGGCCTGTTTTCCGTAGTCAGACGGCGGCTCGGCAGATGGAGACAAACTCGGCCGCATCCAGCGACGCTCCCCCGATAAGCCCCCCATCAATATCAGGCATGGCAAACAGCGCTGGCGCATTTGCTGCCTTCACACTTCCCCCGTAAAGAATCTGAATCCTCTCAGCGGTCTCCGCACTCCTCCCGGCAATACGGCCGCGAATAAACGCATGTACCTCTTGTGCCTGTTCCGGTGAAGCGGTCTTGCCCGTTCCGATAGCCCATACCGGCTCATAGGCGATGACGCCATCGGCGAGCGCTTCAACACCAACAACATCGATAACGGCATCCAGTTGCCTTGCCACTACTCGTTCGGTAATCCCCTGCTCCCGCTCTTCCAGCACTTCACCCACGCACAAAATGGGTTTGATACCAGCCTCTCTGGCAGCCGCAAACTTTGCCGCCACCTGAGAGTCACTTTCCCCAAACAGGGAACGCCGCTCCGAATGACCCACGATGGCGTACCGGCACTTGAAATCCAGCAGCATGGAAGCGGAGATCTCGCCGGTATAGGCACCCGCCTTGTACTCACTGATGTTCTGGGAACCCAAGGCCACAGCGGTTCCATCCAGCTGCTCGCGGACCTGAGGGAGATAGACAAAGGGGGGGCAAACCACCACTTCCGCCTTTTCGACTGTATCGAGAGAACCCTTGATTCCATCCAGGAGCAGCTTGATACTTTCGGTGGAACCGTTCATTTTCCAGTTCCCAGCGACCAGTGGTTGACGCATTTCTTTCCCCTCGTTCGCAGCCTTAAAGTTGGTGAAGCTTACCTTTCCTGGCTGAGAAAATCAATTTTTCCCATGCTAAAGCATCTGGCCAGCCGGCCCTTCTCCTCGTTCCCAAGCGAAAACCCTTTTATCCGCCCCAATCAACTGACAGGTTACCAAACAGTCCAGCAACTATGCCGTGGCAGCTGCCTGGGCCACGATCTCCGCCAACTGCCTGGCTAGCGTCTCCACCTGAGGCGCATCGTCCCCCTCCACCATGACCCGGATAACCGGCTCGGTACCAGAGACGCGCAGCAATACGCGACCTCTTCCCGCCAGTTGCGCTTCCACATCGCGCACTGCATTTTTAACATGTTCAGAGTCCTCAGGCGAAAAGCGTCTGTCCAAGCGCACATTGATCATGGTTTGAGGAAACTTGGTCATTCCCCGCTTCAGGGTGTGCAATGTCTGGCCACTGTTAACCATTGCGGCCATTACCTGTAGCGCCGAGACAATGCCATCCCCGGTAGTAGTACAATCACGGCAGATGATATGGCCAGAAGACTCACCACCGAGAATCCATCCCTCCTGGGCCATCAATTCCGCCACATAGCGATCACCTACTGCAGCACGCCGGAAGGGGATACCAGCCTCCTTGAATGCCAGTTCCAGACCGAGATTACTCATCACTGTTCCCACTACGCCACCCCGATAAGCACCTCCATTACGGTGGCCATTCCCCTGTCGGTCCCGTGCAATGACAAATAGCAGTTCATCGCCGTCCACCACTTCGCCCTTGTGGTCCACCATGATAACCCGATCCCCGTCACCATCCAGCGCAACACCCAATTCTGCACCGTGTTCGATTACCGCTTGTTGAAGCATTGCCGGGTTGGTAGAACCACATTCTGCATTGATATTGATTCCGTCTGGTTCAACTCCAATTGGGATCACATCAGCGCCCAACTCTCGGAATACCTTCGGTGCCACATCATAAGTAGCACCGTTGGCGCAATCGAGAACCATCTTTATCCCACCCAGCTCCAGCCCAAGAGGAACCGTGCTCTTACAGAACTCAATATAGCGACCCGCTGCATCGTTCACTCTGGAAGCCTTGCCTAACTGCCCAGACTCAACACAGGTAACAGGATGATCCAGATAGTTTTCTATCTCCTGCTCCGTCTCATCGGGCAGCTTAGAGCCAAGCCTTGAAAAGAATTTGATGCCATTGTCGAAATAGGGATTGTGGGAGGCACTGATCACAATACCGGCATCAGCACGCATGGTACGAGTAAGATAAGCGATGCCAGGCGTCGGCATGGGGCCAAGCAACCGGATGTCCACGCCCGCTGCCGAAAGGCCAGCCTGCAAGGCTGACTCGAACATATATCCGGAGATACGGGTATCCTTACCAATTACCACCTTACCTCGTCCACCGTGGCTAGCCAGCACATGTCCCACTGCCCAGCCCAGATGCAACACAAACTCCGGAGTAATCGGCATCTCCCCCACTTTGCCACGTATTCCGTCGGTTCCAAAATAGCGCTTGGCCATCATCGTCCCCTCACTTTTCTTATCGTTCAACTGATCTGCTTCACCGCGGCAGCAACCTTTACGGCATCCACAGTGGCCCCCACGTCATGTACCCGAACAATGGCGGCTCCCAACCACACCGCCAATGCCGCTGCGGCCACGCTTGCATGCAACCGGCCCTCCACAGGCCTCCCATCCAGCAACAAACCTAACATGGATTTACGCGAGATCCCCACCACGATGGGGCAATCCAACACCGCCAACTCAGACAGGTGTCTCAACAGTTGTAAATTATGCTGTAACGTCTTGCCAAAACCAAAACCAGGATCAATCAGCAGCTTATCATTACCAATGCCCGCTTGCAGACATGCTTCGATTCGCTGCTGCAGGAACCGGCCAACCTCTTCAACAACGTTTTCATAGCGGGGCCGCTGTTGCATAGTACGGGGCTCCCCTTGCATGTGCATGAGACAGACAGGAACCCCGCACTCCTTTGCGGCTTCCAAGGCACCCTCCTGGCGCAGAGCATAGACATCATTGATCATGCCAGCCCCCGCCCGGACTGCCTCACGCATCACCTCCGGCTTGCCGGTGTCTATTGAAAGGATGACCGGCAACTCCGCATGCAAAACCTCGATTATTGGGATCACTCGATCCAGCTCCTCCTGAATCGATACCGGTCTGGCACCCGGTCGGGTAGACTCGCCCCCCACATCGATAATCGCAGCTCCAGCCCGATACATCTCCCGAGCCTGTTGAATAGCCGCATCACGGGCAAAAAAAACACCCCCGTCCGAGAAGGAGTCGGGAGTGATGTTCAGAATGCCCATCACCTGAGGTGACGAGAGATCCAGCAATCTGCCACCGCACTCCAGGGTAGGCATAAAGGAGAGCTAATGCTGGCTGGCGGGCTCCCCAATGGCACCGCCCTTCTTTTTCTTGTCCGTATCATCCTCTTCGCTTACCGCACTTCCACCTCCGGAGCGGGGTTCCGGCTCATCCCAATCCTTGGGAGGGCGAGGCGGCTTACCGGACATGATGTCGTCGATCTGATCCGCATCGATGGTTTCGTACTTCATTAGCGCCTCAGCCATCAAATGCAGCTTATCCATGTTTTCAGTAAGCAGTTTTTTCGCTCGCTGGTAGTTGGTATCAATGATCTTACGGATCTCTTCATCAATGATATGGGCGGTCTCATCGGAAACATTCTTGTGTTGAGTTACCGAGTGACCAAGAAATACCTCGCCTTCCTCTTCACTGTAGGTAAGGGGCCCCAATCTCTCTGACAGTCCCCACTTGGTCACCATGTTACGTGCGATCTCAGTGGTACGCTGGATATCATTGGAAGCGCCGGTGGTTACCTTTTCTGAACCAAACACCAGCTCCTCGGCGATCCGACCACCAAACAGACTACAGATTTGACTCTCGAGGCGCTGCTTGCTGTAACTATAGCGATCCTCCGTGGGCAAGAACATGGTCACTCCCAATGCCCGCCCACGCGGGATGATGGTCACCTTGTGTACCGGATCGTGCTCCGGAACCAAGCGCCCCACGATGGCATGGCCGGACTCATGGTAAGCAGTGAGTTTCTTCTCTTCCTCGCTCATCACCATGGACTTGCGCTCCGCACCCATCATGATCTTGTCCTTGGCCTTCTCAAAATGGGCCATGGAAACAGTGCGATCACCAGCACGGGCCGCGAACAGCGCCGCCTCGTTGACCAAATTGGCCAGATCGGCTCCGGAGAATCCCGGTGTCCCGCGCGCGATAATCGACGCCTTCACATCATCAGCGACAGGCACTTTCCGCATATGCACTTTGAGGATTTGTTCACGACCCCGCAGATCCGGCAGTGGTACCACCACCTGGCGGTCGAAACGGCCAGGACGCAGCAAGGCGGGATCCAGCACATCGGGACGGTTGGTAGCAGCGATGACGATGACCCCTTCGTTACCCTCGAAACCATCCATCTCCACCAGCAGCTGATTCAGGGTCTGCTCACGCTCATCATGCCCGCCACCAAGACCAGCACCACGATGGCGACCAACCGCGTCGATCTCGTCGATGAAGATAATGCAGGGAGCGTGTTTCTTTGCCTGCTCAAACATATCACGCACCCGGGAAGCCCCCACGCCCACAAACATTTCCACGAAATCGGAACCAGAGATGGTGAAAAATGGCACCTTCGCCTCTCCAGCAATGGCCTTGGCCAGCAAGGTCTTACCGGTTCCCGGAGGGCCCACCATCAGCACCCCTTGCGGGATCTTGCCTCCGAGCTTCTGGAATTTTGCTGGCTCACGCAGGAACTCTACCAACTCAGCGACATCTTCCTTGGCCTCATCGGCCCCAGCCACATCGTTGAAGGTCACCTTTACCTGGTTCTCTCCCAGCATTCTGGCGCGGCTCTTGCCAAAAGACATGGCTCCACGGCCACCGCCCCCTCCCTGCATTTGACGCATGAAGAATATCCATACCGCGATCAACAGCAGCATTGGGAACCAGGAAATGAAGATTTGCACCAGCAGCGATTGCTGTTCCGGAGGACGGGCGTCTATTACCACGTTGTTGTTAAGCAGATCGCCGATCAATCCAGGATCCCCCGGGCTGTATGTGACGAAGGTATTATCATCCGCCGTAATACCGCGAATGGTTCGCCCTTCTATCATCACCTTTTTTACCCGCCCCTCTCTTACATCAGCGATAAAGCGGGAGTATTCCAGCGGCTGTGCAGCCTGCTGGTGTGGTGTGAAGTTATTGAAAACCATCATCAAAATGACGGCAATCACAACCCACAACAGGATGTTTTTAACGATGTCGTTCAAAATACGCCTCTTGAATCTACTTCCGGAACGACGACTTCATCACTTGTCGCCACTCGTTACGTTACTACAATATATGGCCTCTCGCCAACAGATACACCTCACGGGAACGGGAACGTGACGCCCCAGGCTTGCGGGTTACTACCTTTTGAAAGGTGCTCCGCAGTTCACGAACCAAGGCGTCAAAACCCTCTCCATGGAAGGTCTTTATCAGGAAATCTCCTCCGGGGATCAGCACCTTGCGAGAAAAATCCAACGCCAGTTCAGCCAGATAGATGGCATGAGGCTGATCAATCGCTTTTATTCCAGTCATATTGGGGGCCATATCTGACATTACAAGATCCACCGCACGCTGACCAACCAGCGCCAGCAACTGCTCGTAAACCTCCTGTTCACGAAAATCCCCTTGAATAAATTGCACATCCGGCAAAGGAGCCATCGGCAATATGTCCAGCGCTACCACCCGACCATTCGCTGTGGTAAAACGGCTGGCAAGCTGTGACCACCCTCCAGGAGCCGCACCCAGGTCCACCACCGTCATCCCCGGACGAATGATGCGATCTCTCTCTTGAATCTCTCGCAGTTTATAGACCGCCCGAGATCGGTACCCCTCCTGCTGTGCCCGTTGGACATAGGGGTCACTGAAATGTTCCCGCAGCCAGTTCGCACTACTCTTGCTGCGCACCATCTTCCCTTTCTCTCTCCATTTGGCGCAGAACACTACGGGTACGCCATATCAACCATGCCGCTGCCAAACAAGCCATCGCAAACAGTAGCATAAACTCCACTATGGTCTCACCGACCAGCCGTTCCACCACAAGCCACGCAAGTGGAAGCAGCAGCAGAATTATTCCCAGTTCAAACTTCACTTTATTGAAAGGGCTAGGCGCTACTGTGATGCCACGCCGTTTCCGGGTTATACTGTTTTGGTTATGCATTTGATTACACGATACCGATATGACATTGAACAACAAGCACATCCAGCAGCTACGCAAACTCGCCCACTCCCTCAAGCCAGTGGTCCTGACTGGTCAAGCCGGGATCAGCGACCCCCTCATTGAGGAGATTGACCAGGCACTGGAATTCCACGAGTTGATCAAGGTGAGAATCAACGCTGCAGACCGGGAAACTCGCCGCGCCATGTTAGAAGAGATCTGCCGTCGAACAGAGTGCGAGCCGGTTCAGCTGATCGGCCATGTTGCTGCATTGTACCGCAAAAAGCACGAAGGGGCGCGTATTACCCTTCTCTAAATCCGCAGAGATATCGACAGAAATGCCGAGCCAGGGAAGCCGGCCTGAGCGGCTTCCCTGTCAACAACTTTTAACCCTACTGGGCTCCCAAAACGAGGAATTCCACTCGCCGGTTACGTGCCTTGCCTTCTTCAGTGCTGTTATCGGCAATCGGCTTGGTCTCTCCATAGCCCATCGGGATAAGACGACGGGGAGAGATTCCTTTCCGGACCAGATAGTCAATCACACTCTGGGCCCGGCGCTCTGACAGCCACTGATTGTATTGGGCGGGACCATCGCTATCTGTGTGCGCCTGGACCTCGATCCGCACTGTGGGATAGAGCTTGAGCTCTTCAGCTACTTCATCCAGAATCTGCTTTGCACTCTCCGTCAAGCGAGACGAATTGGTTTCGAAGTTAACCCCCTGCAAGACCCCTTCGAACATGGCACAGCCGGAATCGTCTACTTTGGCTCCCGCGGGAGTATTTGGGCAACCATCACGGATATCGTTAACACCGTCATTATCCGAGTCTGGAACATTGAAGGAAACTACCACCTCAGGAGGCTGTGCCGGCGGCGGGGTCACCACCACCGGAGCAACCTCGGGTTCCTTTCTTCCCCCGAAATATTTGAGCAGACTAAGAGATAACATTTGCGCGTCCTCAGCCAGATACTCATACTCACCGCGCAGGGCCACCCCGTTATCAAACTCATATTTGAGCCCGATACCGCCGAAGGGGAGCAAATCCTCATCCCTTTCATACTGGATGTTGGCTGAATTATCGAGCTTGCTAATACCTACCTTAAGCAGGGGAGAAAACCCTCCAAGTTCACCAAAAATATCGTATACGATTCCCAATGTATAACCGTTGTACTTCACTTCCCGGTCATTAGGTTCCAGGCGGGCCTTGCCCATGGGCCCACCCGCCAGTTCAATCGCAATGTGATCGGTGGCTTCATAACCGATCATCATCTTTGCCCCCACATCATCCTTATCCTTTACGGAAAAGCCGGTGGTTCCAGTATCCGGCTCAAGACGTGTGGCACCAGCCCCCAATCCCATATAAAAGCGCTCACCCTGCCTCGGCTTGGCCTTTCTCTCTTTCTGAATCTCGGAAGTCTCTTCTTCCGCAGCAATCCCGGCTGTTCCTTCTTCCTCAGGCCGAGCCTGATCCCTCGTTTCAGAAACGGCAGCCTCCCCTGTCCCTGATTCAGCAGCCTTGGCTTCTTCACCATCATAGACCGCATCTTTTCCAGCCTCTGCCTCAGCAGAGACCGACGCAGCAGGCATCTCTTCAATGGTTTCAGAAACCGATTCAACCATATCTGCCGCCGATTGTTCATTTGTCTCCGACGGTACTCCGGCCGGTTCCTTGAGGTCGATGGTCTCGATGACAATCGGAGAAGCGTCAGGTGAAGAAGTAACCTCCTCAGCACCTACATGACCTGCAAACAGCACCAGGATCATGGCGGAGAATCGCTGCAATGACGAACGACGCAACAAGATGACGAGAGGCAAGAGCAACAGCCCCCACCCCATCGAGCCGCCACCCATCGAGGTAGTCACCACAGCATCATCGTTATCTTGATAGTCCGGTGCACCATCCGAATCACTATCGAGATTCACGGCACTTCCACCCTGAACCTCCACCCGCGTGGGTTTCCCGTCGTTATCATCATCTGGATCCAGATAGTTAGGAATCCCGTCGCCATCTAAATCCCCTGCCTGCTCCTTGGCGGTCGGAATGGTGTCATCATCATCGTCGCCATCAAGTGCGTTAATCTTGCCGTCACCGTCAGTGTCCAGAGGTTTTTCTACGTAACGACCGACCTCTATCTTATCTTCGACACCATCCTTGTCGCTGTCCTTGCTCAAGGGATCGGTACCCAGATTCCGCTCATCGCGGGTAGAGAGGCCATCGTTGTCATCGTCCGGGTCCAGCGCATCGATGGTTCCATCTCCATCACTGTCACGGGGCGCGGCGGGATCTCCGATCTCGGTGGCATCACCGATACCATCTCCATCACTATCTTTCCGATAGGGATCGGTACCTATATCTGCTTCATCACGGCTGGTAAGACCGTCCCCATCATCATCGGCATCGAGCGCATCGATGGTTCCATCTCCATCACTGTCACGGGGCGCGGCTGGATTGTCCACCTCCGCACGATCTTCTACACCGTCCCCATCACTATCACGATTGTAAGGATCCGTACCAAGTATCAACTCCACACTGGTAGGCAGACCATCTCCATCATCATCCCCATTCAGCCGGCTGTTCCCCGGTTCTTTACGAGTAGGGATGCCATCATTGTCATCGTCTTCGTCATTGGCATCGATGATCCCGTCTCCATCGCTGTCCACCGGCTGTTCAACATTGTCACCCACTTCATCCCTGTCACTGATACCATCCCCATCGCTATCGCCACTCAGGGGGTTGGTTCCCGCCTTCAGTTCATCCCGAGATAGCAGCCCGTCATTGTCATCGTCACTGTCCAGATAGTCCGGGGTCCCGTCGTGATCGGTGTCCTGTGCGGGTGGTCCTTCGTTCTTGGTCGGAATCCCGTCCCCATCGTCATCGGCATCCCGGTAATCAGGCACCTTGTCACCATCAAGGTCTTCCTGGCTCTCGTCGCGGGTTGGAATAGTGTCACCGTCATCATCCGGATCACGAACATCGAGGTCTCCATCTTTATCCGTATCACGTGGATTTGCCGGATCCGAACCGATCTCTACACCATCGAGAATACCGTCATTGTCGGTATCCTTAAGAAGTGGATCGGAGTTAACAGCTGGATTGGCTTCGGTTTTGGTGGGAACCCCATCTCCATCATCATCGTCATCCAGATAATCAGGGATCCCGTCCCCATCGGTATCCTTGCTGACGGGAAGCTCCGTGGCGGTGGGGAAGCCATCGTTGTCATCATCGCTGTCCCTGAAATCAGGAATCCCATCACTATCGCTGTCTTGACCTGATTTCTTTCCCTCCATGTTGTCCTGAATACCATCCCCATCGGTATCGGTATCCTTGGTACTGACCTGAAAGCGTCTCGCAAGCAGACCGTCACTGATCACCTCGTTCTTGTTATCTGCATGGGGTTTGGTCACGGAGTGGACCACGATCTCATAGAAGGTACCGCTATCGAGACCGATCACCGTGGCGGTATCGCTCTCTTTCCCTTCCACCCAGGTACCGGAACCCTGCCCTTCGACGCGAGCGCTCTCGACCAGGGAACCTTCTTCATCATACACCTTGATGAGATAGCCACCCTGTTGCCGATACTCCACGGGTGTCCAGAAGATTCTCAAATAACTCTCTTCGGCATCCACCCTGTCGATGATGGCATCCTGAGTCTGGGTGGCCATGATATCTCCCCCGATCTGTTTCGCGTTGAGGCTCTGCAAGAGCACTGGATCGGAAGCGTAAAACCCGTTGTACCGCAGGTCCAGACCGTCCAGAAAGAGCTTGTTGGCCATCGTTAGAGTGAATACCCCGTCGATGCTTCCGGTCAATCGATTACCGCTCAGATAGAGCGAGCGCAGACTGCCCAGCTGACCCAGTTCGGCCGGAAGTGAACCTTCGAGCGCATTGTCCTGTAACTGCAACACCTCCAGATCGGCCAAGTTGCCAATTTCGGGGGGGATGGAACCATTCAGGTTGTTGGCATGGAGATCCAACTCTCTGAGCTTCACCAGATCTCCGATTTCGGGGGGAAGTTGGCCGCTCAGGCCGTTTGCACCGAGATCCAGTTCGACCACATGTTCCTGCCCTTCGATCTCGTCACAGGTGACACCATGCCAAAGACAGGCATTGGATTTGACATTGTTCCAATTGGTATTGATTTTCCAGCTTGAATTGCCTCCCGTGGCCTTGTACAGCGCAATCAGTGCATCCTTTTCGACTCTGGGAATCGCAGCCGCCGTCGCCCCCGCCAGCAGTAACTGCCCAATCACGCCGACCAGCACCCCTTTCCCCAGTCGTTTTCCCCAACCAGATACCCGTTTCATTGTTTTATCTCCCGGAATATGCGAACCCTCACACAAATAATGTAACATAAAATCTTGAGAATGAAATAGTTATGAAGGAAATCAATAAACAGCAGCAAGAGCTGCGATATAAGATATTGATTTGACTTGTTTTGAAAAAACAAGCAGGGGGAACAAAATGGGCAGCAGCCCAAATAAAAATGAAATTTGAAAAGAATTGACCGACAATATGTTGCATTATTGCAACATATTGTCACATCCTTGATGATTGATTCGACAACCGGGTATTTATGATTTTATGACCCGGTTACCGCCACGAGGGAAAACGTTCGCTATCTGGATCTCGCTTTTCGGATCCTCAGGAGACAATCCAGCCGTCTTACAAGCACTCAACGCTCCCCGATGCAGCAGTAATGGTGTCTCCCTCGAGATAACCTCCTATATCAGCAGCAACATTCAGATATACTGAACGGCAACGATCTCGTATTCGCGAACACCGCCCGGAGTCCTCACCTCCACCACGTCCCCCTCTTCCTTGCCGATCAGGGCCCGGGCTACCGGTGAGCTTACCGAGATGAGTCCCTGCTTGATGTCGGCCTCGTCGTCACCGACGATCTGATAGGTTACCTCTTCCCCTGTCTCTTCATCCATCAGGGTGACAGTGGCACCGAACACCACCCTCCCGTCGGCATTGAGTTTAGTGACATCGATAATCTGGGCGTGAGAAAGCTTGCTCTCAATCTCCTTGATACGCCCCTCGATAAACGCCTGCTGCTCACGAGCCGCGTGATACTCGGCGTTCTCTTTCAGGTCACCGTGGGCACGTGCCTCGGCGATGGCCTGCACCACCTTTGGACGCGCCACGCTCTTGAGCTGTTTCAGCTCCTCGCGCAACTTCTCTGCGCCACGTGCGGTAAGTGGGACTTTGCTGTTCACGCTGTCAACTCCTCGTGCAGATCCTGCAGACTGTTCACCTCCATCTTATCCGGCTGGCGAAGTGCAATGCAGATGGCCTCCGCTCCGGTTAAGGTAGTAGTGTAGCTCACATTGTGCATCAGCGCCTCTCGGCGGATGGTATATGAATCGGCAATCGCCTGCTTCCCTTCGGTGGTGTTGACGATGAAACTGATCTCCCCATTTTTGATCATGTCCACGATATGAGGACGCCCTTCGGTCACCTTGTTGATATGGGCGCAAGGAATTCCCGCCTGCTCCAGCACCCGGGCGGTACCATGGGTCGCCACCAGCTCGAAGCCCAGCTCCACCAGCTGCCTGGCCACATGGATGATCCCCTTTTTGTCGGTTTCTCGCACGCTGAGGAAGGCCCGTCCCCCTTTGGGTAAGGTGTTACCGGCCCCAAGCTGCGCCTTGCGGAACGCCTCGCCAAAACTGCGCCCGATCCCCATCACTTCACCAGTGGATTTCATCTCCGGCCCAAGGATGGGATCCACACCCCGGAACTTGATAAAGGGAAAGACCGCCTCTTTTACCGAAAAATAATCAGGCACAATCTCCTTACAAATACCCTGCGCGGCAAGCTTCTTGCCGGTCATGCAACGGGCAGCGATCTTGGCCAATGGCCGGCCGGTTGCCTTGGAGACGAAAGGAACGGTTCGCGAGGCGCGAGGATTGACCTCCAGCACATAGACCTTGCCGTCCTGGATGGCAAACTGGACATTCATCAGCCCTACCACGCCCAGCTCCAGCGCCATGCTGCGCGCCTGTGTACGGATGATCTCCAGCACCTCATCACCCAGGGTGTAGGGAGGCAACGAGCAAGCAGAGTCGCCGGAGTGTACCCCGGCCTGTTCGATGTGCTCCATGATGCCGCCGATGACCACCTCCTGACCATCACAGACCGCATCCAGGTCCACCTCGATGGCGTCATCCAGAAAGCGATCCAGCAATACGGGAGAGTCGTTGGAAACCTGCACCGCTTCATTCATGTATCGCCGCAACTCCCCTTCGTTATAAACGATCTCCATCGCCCGGCCGCCCAGCACATAGGAAGGACGCACCACCAATGGATAACCAATCTCCTCCGCCAGACGCACCGCTTCCTCTTCGGTCCGTGCCGTACGGTTGGGGGGCTGGCGTAATCCCAGCTTCCGCACCATCTGCTGGAAACGTTCCCGATCCTCGGCCAGATCGATGGAGTCCGGCGTGGTGCCGATAATAGGCGCCCCGGCCGCTTCCAGTGCCCGAGCCAATTTGAGCGGTGTCTGCCCTCCATACTGAACGATGATTCCCTTGGGACGTTCCAGGTCGATGAGCTCCAGAACATCCTCCAGCGTCAGCGGCTCGAAATAGAGCCGGTCGGAGGTATCGTAATCGGTAGAGACGGTCTCCGGATTACAGTTGACCATGATGGTTTCGAAACCATCCTCGCGGCAGGCCTGGGCGGCATGCACGCAACAGTAGTCGAACTCGATTCCCTGGCCGATACGGTTGGGACCTCCTCCCAGCACCATCATCTTCACCCGATCGCTGGGCTCCGCCTCGCACTCCTCCTCATAGGTGGAATACATATAAGCAGTGGCGGTGGCAAACTCGGCGGCACAGGTGTCCACTCGCTTGTAGACCGGACGCACGCCAAGACGGTGGCGCAGAGTACGCAACTCCTGCTCGGTCACGCCTGTCAGGGTGGCGAGGCGGCTGTCGGAGAATCCCTTGCGTTTCAGGAAGCGCATCCGCTCACGGTCCAGGGAATCCAGTCCTCCCTTCCTTACTTCATCTTCCAGCCGCACCAGCTCTTCGAGCTGTATCAGGAACCAGGGATCGATCCTGCACAGATCGTGCACCTGTTCGAGATCCATCCCGTAGCGGAAGGCATCCGCCACATACCAGATCCGCTCCGCGCCGGGGCTGCGCAGTTCCTGTCGCAGGGTCTCCTTGGCATTGTCGGCCTCTGGATTGAGCTTCTCATTTAGCCCATCACTACCAATCTCCAGGCTGCGCAGCGCCTTCTGCAACGACTCCTGGAAGGTACGGCCGATGGCCATCGCCTCACCCACCGATTTCATCTGGGTGGTGAGCCGGTCGTCGGCATTGGGGAATTTCTCGAAGGTGAAACGCGGCACCTTGGTGACTACGTAGTCGATGGCGGGCTCGAAGGAGGCCGGAATGGCACCACCGGTGATGTCGTTGGCCAGTTCATCCAGCGTATAACCCACCGCCAGCTTGGCGGCCACCTTGGCGATGGGAAAGCCGGTGGCCTTGGAAGCCAGCGCCGAAGAACGGGATACGCGCGGGTTCATCTCGATGATGATCATCCGCCCGTCCTCCGGGTTGATGGCGAACTGCACATTGGAACCGCCGGTCTCCACTCCGATCTCGCGCAACACCGCCAAGGAGGCGTCGCGCATGATCTGGTACTCCTTGTCGGTCAGGGTCTGCGCCGGGGCGACGGTGATGGAGTCCCCGGTGTGCACCCCCATGGGATCGAAGTTTTCGATGGAACAGACGATGATGCAGTTGTCATTGCGATCCCGCACCACCTCCATCTCGAACTCCTTCCAGCCCAGCACCGACTCCTCGATGAGTAGTTCGTTGGTGGGAGAAAGCTCCAGGCCGTGTTCGCAGATCTCCACGAACTCCTGTTTGTTGTAGGCAATGCCTCCCCCACTGCCCCCCATGGTGAACGAGGGGCGAATGATAGCGGGAAAACCGATCTGCGCCTGCACCTGCAGCGCCTCCTCCATGCTATGGGCGATGGCAGAGCGGGGGGTATCCAGCCCGATCTTCTGCATCGCCTTGCGGAACAGGTCGCGGTCCTCCGCCTTGTCGATGGCCTCCCGGCTGGCACCGATCATCTCCACACCAAACTGCTCCAATACCCCGCGGCTGGCCAGGTCCAGCGCGCAGTTCAATGCGGTCTGCCCCCCCATGGTGGGAAGCAGGGCATCCGGCCGCTCCTTCTCTATGATGCGGGCGATGGTCTCCCAACGGATTGGCTCGATGTAGGTGGCATCGGCCATCTCCGGATCGGTCATGATGGTAGCCGGATTGGAGTTCACCAGCACGATGCGGTACCCCTCCTCCCGCAAGGCCTTGCAGGCCTGCGCGCCGGAGTAGTCGAATTCACAGGCCTGGCCGATGACGATAGGACCGGCGCCAATAACCAGGATGGATTCTATGTCGGTGCGTTTTGGCATCTTTCCTCAGGCGGTATGGGTCTGGCGGATAAGCTCCACGAAGCGATCGAACAGCGGCGCCACGTCGTGAGGACCGGGACTGGCCTCCGGATGGCCCTGGAAACCAAAGGCGGGGCAGTCGGTACGAGCGATTCCTTGCAAGGTACCATCGAACAGGGAACGGTGGGTGGCACGTAGATTCTCCGGTAACGACGCCTCATCCACCGCAAACCCATGATTCTGGCTGGTGATCATCACCCGTTTGCTCTCCAGATCCTGCACCGGGTGGTTGGCGCCATGATGACCGAACTTCATCTTCACCGTCTTCGCACCACTGGCCAATGCCAGCAATTGGTGCCCTAGACAGATGCCAAAAGTGGGGAGTCCTTCCTCCAGCAACTTGCGGATAGCGGCGATGGCATAATCACAGGGCTCTGGGTCACCGGGTCCATTGGAAAGGAACAGCCCGTGTGGCTCAAGCTCGAGCACTTTCTCGGCCGGAGTGAGAGCGGGGACCACGGTGACCCGGCATCCCCGGTCAACCAGCATGCGCAGGATGTTGCGCTTGATGCCGTAGTCGTAGGCCACCACATGCCAGGGCAACTTTTCCTCAATGGGGTGGGGGGACTCCGGCAATCCACCCTCCAGTGTCCAGCTCCCCTGGGCCCACTCATAAGGCAGATGAGTCGTCACCTCCCTGGCCAGATCCATCCCTTTCAAGCCGGGAAAATCCCGTGCCGCAGCCAGGGCGGCCCTTGCATCGAACCCCTTTCCGGCCACGATGCAGCCATTCTGCGCCCCCTTCTCGCGCAGGATACGGGTCAACTTGCGAGTATCGATATCGCTAATAGCCACGATTCGGTGACGTCGGAGATATGCTTCCAGGGTCTCTTCTCCACGCCAGCTGCTCATCATCGGGGAAAGCTCCCGGATCACCAGTCCGGCTGCAGCCACACCAGTGGACTCTTCATCTTCCGGATTGCATCCTACATTGCCGATGTGGGGATAGGTGAGGGTGACGATCTGTCGGCTGTATGAGAGGTCGGTGAGGATCTCCTGATAACCGGTCATTGCGGTATTGAATACCACTTCGCCGACTGTCTGACCACGATGTCCAATCGAACGACCGGGAAACTGTGTCCCGTCTTCCAGAACCAGCAGGGCGGGTTCGCTCACGTTACCTCCGTTTATATGTACGAAGCGGGAGCGTTCCGTCTGTGGAACCTCCCGCTGCGCGCTATTTTATTTGAACCGTCTCCGATGAACAAGCGCTTGTGGTGAGCCATTCACTGAAACAGAATCCGCATCCCGACATGCGCTCCCTCATCCACATCCTGGCTTTCGCCAGTATCTTCCCGCTCCACTTTCAGCAGCCGGTAACCCATGTAGGCGAAGGCCTGGGGCAACACCTGGTACTCCACCGTCAGAATCCCTTCCAGGAGGTTATTGACATCGCCAAAAGCGACAATCTCCGGCGCGTAGTGGATTTGCCCCCCAAAAGCGAGGCGGTTGACCGAGACCGGGTAATAGCGCAATCCGAATCCCAACCCTAAGCCGATGGCATCGAGATTGTCGTCATCTCCGGAAGTGATACCGATCAATTTCCCACCAACACCCGCTTCCAGTGGGTTACCCTGCCGGCCAGTTTCACCTACTACCCGGATACCCAAGGTTCCCACATAATAGCCATCAGTGTTGTAGTAGATGGCCGCTTCCCCCTCCAGACTGTTTGGGGAGGGACTGGTCATCCAGCTCAGTGCCAAACGGGCACTATCGTTGTTCAGGTTGGCATCGAGTGCACCAGCAGCAGAGATGCTGGCCGTTCCCATCAATGCCACTCCCAGCAACAGGGGTTTCAGTTTCATCGCTTGTCCTTGTTTCGTCGGATTCGGCTCTTAAGTCTCACGATAGTGGGGGTCGGTCCAACAACGTGGCAGACGTTCTCCCGAAGGAAAAACCAGCTCCCCCTTATTGAACCGTTCCGGGTCCTGAAGTTCCTCTCCGGAATGAAAACGCCCCGTCACCCGTTCCTGGAAAGGATCCACCAGTTCATTCATCGCCACCACTTCTACCAGATCACCGCTCGGCTCATGTTTCAGAAACATAACTCACTCCTCCAATTGGGAAACGCGCGTTCCTATAATACCACCCGCTCTATACCCCCGTTCTTGACCCGCTCCACAAATTCCCGTTGCCAGCCTTCACCCAACCGGTGACGAGCCAGTTCCACCACCACATAATCCACGGCCAGGCCGGTCTCCTCCGTGTAACGCATCAGCCCCATCTGACAAGCGGGACAAGTGGTGAGCATCTTCACTTCACCATTCTTGACCCACGGTTCACCAGTCAGCTGCCGAAGGTCGTCACACAGCACCTCCCGTTTGCGAAACCGCAACTGGCTGGCGATATCGGGCCGGGAGGTGGCGAGCGTTCCCGCCTCCCCGCAACAGCGATCGGAGAGTTTCACCTCCCGCGCCAACAGCCGGGAAACCACTTCCTCGGGACGTTCCGTCTTGATGGGGGTATGACAGGGATCGTGATAGAAGTAACGGGTCCCGACGTTTTCCGGAAGGGTAACACCGCGTTGCGCGAGATACTCATGGATGTCCAGCAACCGACAACCGGGGAAAATCTTGTCGAACCGGTACTGCTGAAGTTGATCCATGCAGGTGCCACAGGAGACGATCACCGTCTTGATGTCCAAATAATTGAGGGTGTTGGCCATGCGGTGAAACAGCACCTGGTTGTTGACCGAGATTTGGGTTCCTCTTTTATCATCCCCTGCCGCACTCTGCGGATAACCGCAACAGAGATAACCAGGCGGCAGCACTGTCTGCACCCCTTCTTCAAAAAGCATCGCCAGAGTGGCTAACCCCACATGACTGAATAGCCGTTCAGAACCGCATCCCGGAAAGTAGAACACCGCCTCGGCATCCTCATCGCTCCTTGTGGGATGGCGCAAGACGGGTACGATTTCACGGTCTTCGATCCCCAGCAAGGCACGGGTGGTACGGGCCGGGAGATCGCCGGGCATAGGGCGCTCCACGAAACGGATCACCTGCTCCTTCACCACCGGTTTTCCGGTGGTGGCCGAGGGCGGATGGTCGGTTCCGGTCAGCCCCAGATTGCTGGCCAAGCGCCAGGCAAGTCGCTGTCCAGTATATCCCCACTGCACCAGCACCTTGCGCACCGTGCGGATGGCAGTGGGGTCGCTGATGTTAAGAAACAGCATCGCAAGCCAGGCGCCTGGGTTACGTCTCTTCTTGCCCTGTTCACGCAGGATATTTCGCATGCGAATGGTGACATCACCGGTATCGATATTGACCGGACAGGGAGCGAAGCACTTGTGACAAATGGTGCAATGATCCGCCACATCATTGAGTTCGTCGAAATGTCGCACCGAAATCCCGCGCCGGGTCTGCTCTTCGTAGAGAAACGCCTCGATGATGAGCCCGGTGGCCAGAATCTTGTTACGAGGAGAATAGAGCAGATTGGCCCGGGGAACATGGGTGGTGCAGACCGGCTTGCACTTTCCGCAACGAAGACAATCCTTGATGTCGCTGTTGAGCGCCCCCAACTCGCTTGCCTCCAACAGCAACGCTTCCTGCTCCACCAGGCGCAGAGAAGGGGTATAAGCATTTTGCAGACCGGACCCCGGCATCAGCTTGCCGCGATTGAACCGCCCCTCGGGATCCACCTTCTGCTTGTAGCGTACAAAGGCTTCCACCGCCTCCGGATCCAGGAACTGGAACTTGGTTATGCCGATGCCATGTTCTCCCGAAATCACTCCACCCAGGGATTCCGCCAAGGCCATGATTCGTTCCACCACCCGCTCCGCCTCGTGCAGCATGCGGTAGTCGTTGGAGTTCACCGGGATATTGGTGTGCACATTTCCATCGCCGGCATGCATGTGGGTAGCCACGAACAGACGGCTGGCTCGCAATCTGGCATGTATCGCATCGAGCTTTTCCCGCACCGCTGCCAGTTCCTGCCCGAGGAAGATCTCTTTCAGCGGCCGCTCAACCTCACGCCGATAGGAGATGCGCAGATCCCGGCGCTGCAACAGGCGGAACAGGGTATCACCAGGCTGCACCCGCTCACGGGCACCTTCGTCCAGCAGTTCCGGATGGGCCTCAGCCGGAGCGTCGAGGCTGTCGAGCATTGCCTGCCAGCGCTGCTTCACCTCCATCAGCCGCTCCAGTGCCGCATGCTGCTTTGCTTCCAAGATCGCTCGCGCCTCCGCACTCTGTTCATACTCCCCGCTGGCCTGCCGGAGTAGCTCTTCTGACAGATAGGTAATCACCGCATCGATCATCTCCAGCTTGTTACGGGTAGAGAGTTCGATGTTGATGCGCTCAATACCGTCGTTGTACTCCGGCAGTCGTTCCAGCGGGATCACCACATCTTCGTTGATCTTGAAAGCATTGGTATGAGCAGCAATGGCAGCAGTACGTGCACGATCGGCCCAAAAATGGCGACGCGCTTCAGCACTTGCCGCAATAAATCCTTCCGCACCACGCCGGCCGGCCAGCTTCACGACCCCCGCAGCGGCTTCCGCCACGACCTCTTCGTCCGAACCGGCCACATCCAGCAGCAGCACCATCTTGGGCAGTTCACGGCGGGGTGCCTTGGGACTATAATTGACCGCTCGTACATAGCGTTCGTCCAGATGTTCCATTCCGGCCAATACCACCCCTGGTTGCTCCTCTAGATAGTCTCGGATCTCGACAATGGCCGGCACTGCCCGGTGCAGATCAGGCTCGAAGAATTCCAGACAGATGGTTCGGATGACACGAGGCATCCGGTGCAGGAGAAATACGGCCGAGGTAATCAACCCGTCACACCCCTCCTTCTGCACCCCCGGCAAACCGCCAAGAAACTTGTCAGTGACATCTTTTCCGAGCCCCGACTTACGCAGGCTGGCACCTGGCAATGTCAATGTTTCTGGTTCGCCGAGAGGCGCCCCGCCATCCGAATCGTAGCGGGTGAGGCGGAAGCCAACCTCGGCCTGTTCATGGATCTTTCCGAGATTGTGATTGAGGCGCTCCACTTCCAGCCAGTTTCCATCGGGAGTCACCATCCTCCAGGAGATCAGGTTGTCCAGAGTGGTACCCCACAGCACAGCCTTCTTGCCCCCCGCATTCATGGCGATGTTACCCCCGATGCACGAGGCATCCTGGGATGTGGGGTCTACCGCAAAGACATAACCGGCCTGCTCCGCCCGCTCGGCCACCCGCCGGGTTACCACGCCGGCACCAGTACGGATAGTGGCCACCTCCCTGTCAACGCCGGGAAGCGTGCGCATTTCCACCTCTCCAAGCGAATCCAGTTTCTCAGTGTTGATCACAGCGGAATCGGAAGAGAGGGGCACCGCCGCCCCGGTGTAGCCCGTGCCTCCTCCCCGGGGGATGATGGTGAGCCCCAGTTCGATACAACCCCGCACCAGCGCCGCCACCTCCTCCTCACTGTCGGGAGTGAGCACCACCGCCGGATATTCCACCCGCCAGTCGGTGGCATCGGTTACATGGGAAACCCGCGCCATGCCGCTGAAATCGATGTTGTCCCTGCGGGTCACGGGCAGCAGCCGCTTCAGGATTTGGCGGCGTAAGGCCTGCTGGCGAGGAAACCACTGTTCGAACTCCCGTACCGCTCCTCGAGCCCGTTCCGCCAGCCACAATGCCTGCTCATTTCCTCCGGCCCGGGCTACAATCTGATCCAGCCGGTGATGCAACGCCTGACTCAATGATTCCCGACGCCGCTCATTCTCCAGAAGATCATCCTGAATGAAGGGGTTGCGGTTCACCACCCACATATCCCCCAGGACTTCAAACAGCATGCGCGCCGAACGGCCGGTAACCCGCTCACCACGCAGCTTCTGCAAAACCTCCCAAGCCTCCTCACCCAACAGGCGGATCACGATCTCCTTGTCGGAAAATGAGGTGTAGTTATAGGGAATCTCGCGGATGCGTTGTTCGCTCATGTTTCAGCGGATCAAGATTTTCTCAAACAAGAAAAGGGAACAGAGCATAGCCAGTTTAGTGAAAAACTTCCAGAAAGACGGCTCGCCCCAAACAATGCAAAGACACGACGCCAGATGAATTTGCCGAACCGCGGATTCGCTTATGAAAAAGGCCCGATGGTATCGGGCCTTTAAGGTCTTGCAAAAAAGATGGCTGGGGAACTAGGATTCGAACCTAGATTGACGGAGTCAGAGTCCGCTGTCCTGCCATTAGACGATTCCCCATCAATCTCAAATAATAACGGCTTCTCGCGCTGTTAACAAAGCGCTGTCTTTTATTAACGCTTGGAGTATTGCGGCCGCTTGCGCGCCTTGTGCAATCCCACCTTTTTGCGCTCCACCTCACGGGCATCCCGGGTCACAAAGCCAGCCTGCCGCAAAGCAGGCCGCAGAGACTCATCATATTCTATCAGTGCACGGGTGATACCGTGACGGATAGCACCGGCTTGACCGCTGATACCGCCACCCTTAACGACGATATTCACATCTACCTTATCGGTCATCTCCACCAGTTCCAGAGGCTGCTTGACCACCATGCGGGCAGTCTCCCGGCCGAAATATTGCTCCAGGGTACGCTTGTTGATGGTGATATTACCGCTACCCGGGGTCAGATAGACCCTTGCCGTTGAGCTCTTGCGGCGCCCTGTACCATACTGATGATTGCTTGCCATTCTCTTTCCGTTTCGGTTTGTACTGGACTCAGATATCCAAAGGCTGTGGCTGCTGGGCGGCATGCCTGTGTTCAGCACCGGCATAGACCTTCAGCTTGCGGAACATCGCCCTGCCCAGAGGATTCTTTGGCAACATCCCCTTCACCGCAATCTCAATGACCCGTTCCGGGGAGCGCTGGATAAGCTTCTCGAAGGTGATGGACTTGATCCCCCCCGGGTAACCGGTGTGGCGATAGTAAGTCTTGGCCGATGCCTTGTTGCCAGAGACCCGCACCTTCTCAGCATTGATGACCACGATGTAATCTCCGGTATCTACGTGCGGCGTATAGATCGGCTTGTGCTTGCCGCGCAACCGCTTGGCAATCTCACTCGCGAGACGACCCAGCGTCTTTCCAGTGGCATCGACCAGATACCAGTCGCGTTTGACTTCGGAAGGCTTTGCGCTAAAGGTCTTCATAATCCAATCCTGCTTCTCATAGGGCAACCGCCCAAACTAAAGACGGGGAATCCTACAGGAGTCCCCGGAAAAATTCAAGCACGACCTATCATCCCGTTGCTTTTCAGACGAACCCGGGCGAAACGGCGCTTTCCCACCTGGAAAACATGCTCACTTCCAGAAGGAAGCAGAATGGTTCGATCCTCAACGCGCTCCCCATCGATGCGGACCGCCCCCTGCTTGATCATGCGCAGCGCCTCGGAGGTGCTGGCAGTAAGCCCCGCATCCTTCAATAGGTTGGCGAGCGGCATCCCTTCCGGAGAAGTTTTCAGCTCCACTTCAGGGATATGCTCTGGCAGCGCCCCATGCCGGAAACGAGCGACGAATACCTCATGGGCCTTGCGGGCGGCGGCGGCACCATGGAATCGCTCCACCAGCTCCTCTGCCAAACGGATCTTTACATCCCGCGGATTTGCCCCCTGCGCCACTTCTTCCCGCCAACGTCGTATCTCCTCCATCGGACGGAAACTGAGCAGCTCCAGGTATCGCCACATCAAATCGTCAGAGATGGACATCAGTTTGCCGAACATCTCCTCCGGTGGTTCGTTGATTCCGATGTAGTTACCCAGCGACTTGGACATCTTCTGCATGCCATCCAGTCCTTCCAGGATAGGCATGGTAATCACCACCTGAGGCTCCTGACCATACTGTTTCTGCAGCTCTCTTCCCACCAGCAGATTGAACTTTTGATCAGTACCTCCCAGTTCCACATCAGCCTTCATGACCACTGAATCGTATCCCTGGATCAAAGGGTAAAGAAATTCATGGATGGCGATGGGAGCCCCGCTGGCATACCGCTTGTGGAAATCGTCACGCTCCAGCATACGAGCCACCGTATGGCGTGCAGCGAGCTGGATCAGATCGGCAGCACTCATGCCGTTCATCCAGCTGGAGTTGAACATCACCAGAGTCTTCTCTGGCTCCAGTATCTTGAAGATCTGTTCCTCATAAGTTTTGGCGTTGTCGATCACCTCGTCTCGAGTCAAGGGGGGACGAGTGCTGTTTTTACCAGTGGGGTCCCCAATCATGCCGGTAAAGTCCCCGATCAGAAACATCACTTCGTGCCCCAGCGTCTGAAACTGACGCAACTTGTTGATCAGGACCGTATGTCCTAGATGAAGATCAGGCGCGGTGGGATCGAAACCGGCTTTGATGCGCAATGACCTTCCCTGTTTCAACTTCTCAATCAGCTCATCTTTCAGCAGGATCTCTTCACATCCTCGCGCGATGAGTTCCAGGGATTCTTGCGGTGAAGTCATAAAGGGTGCTCCAGCATCAACAAATATTGCAAATTAACTGTAAACAGAACATTGCGCCTCTCTTCTAATTCGGCTTATTATACAGATTCTGGCCTGAGGAATGTCTCAAGTTCCGCCTTTTCTCATCCGATATCTTCAGGCATGGGCAGTCGAATACGCGGCATCAATGGCACACCGAAAACAGGCAACTATAGCGATCAATTCGGAGAAAAGCAGCCTACGGCCGGCTTTTCCGTTCCGACTCCTGCTCCCCCTTGGAGGACTGGCAGTTGCCACAACCCTTTTTGCCATGGTGCTGGATCCCCCTGACAAACGCTCATCCGTTCCTCTGGAGATCCCCGCACAGTTCAAGAGCGATACTTCCCCGTTCAATACTTCATCCGCTTCAAAAGAACCGTTGTTGGTAACCATTAGATCTGGAGATACCCTTTCCGGCATCTTCGACAGGGTCGGATTGAGCCAGCAGGAACTGTACCGACTGCTGCAAGAAAAAGAGGCAAGAGACAAGTTACAGGCCATCCGTCCCGGGAAACAACTTGGTTTCGAACTCGGAGAGGAGAACCGCCTGCAGCGGCTCAGCTATTATATCGACCCAACCCAGACCTTTGAGGTACGCCGCGAAGGGGACGGCTTCCGAGCAACCACCATCCAGCATCCTCTTGAACAACGTATCCGTTTTGCCAGTGGGGTCATCAACAGCTCTCTGTTTACCGCAGCCCAAAGGGCCGGACTCTCCGACAAGACCACGATGGAGATGGCTGACATCTTCGGCTGGGATATCGACTTCGCCCTGGACATCCGTTCAGGTGATCGATTCTCGGTCCTATACGAAGAGCTATACCGGGATGGTGAAAAGGTGCGAAACGGCAACATCCTGGCCGCAGAATTCACCAACCGGGGGAAAACCTATGTTGCCATCCGTTACACCACTCCGGATGGCCGCTCGGGATACTATGCCCCGGACGGAATGCGGATGCGCAAACCTTTCTTGCGCACCCCAGTGGAATTCTCCCGAATCAGCTCCCGTTTCGGGAAACGCTTTCACCCTATTCTCAACCGTATGCGCTCCCACAAAGGGGTGGATTACGCCGCCCCGACTGGAACCCCCATCCGAGCCACAGCCGATGGAAAAATCATATTCAAGGGACGTAAAGGAGGATACGGTCGAACGGTCATTCTGAAACACGGTAAACGCTATAGCACGCTCTATGCCCACATGTCGCGTTATGGCAAAGGGCTGCGTACTGGTCAGAGGGTGAAGCAAGGCCAGATTATCGGCTACGTAGGGCAGTCTGGCAGGGCCACCGGCCCCCATCTCCACTATGAATTTCGTATCGATGGTGTCCACCGCAACCCGCTAACTGTGCGTCTGCCAAGAGCAATGCCCATTGAGAAAAAATATCGGAAAGATTTCCGGGCAAAGGTAGAAAAAGTATTGGCTCAACTGGAGCGTCACAAAGGAATCATGGTGGCCAACCTTTCTACAAGCGAAGGAGAATGACCCCATTATTTCCCTTCCGGGAAAAACGATGGAAGCACTCTATATAGGTCTAATGTCCGGTACCAGCCTCGATGGCATCGATGTGGTACTGACGGATCTGACCAATGATTCCCTCTCTGTTTTGGCTGCTCATACCGAACCCTATCCTGCCCCCCTGCGCGACGCCCTGCTGGAGCTGAACCGTCCGGGCGCACTCTTGGAACAAATGCTGGAGTTGGATGTAAGGCTGGGAAAACTCTATGCACACCAGGTCCTGCAACTGCTGAAAGCAACCGGGATTTCCCCTTCACGGGTCAGGGCGATCGGCAGTCATGGCCAAACCATCCGCCACCTTCCCCAAGGGGCGTTTCGCACAACGCTGCAAATTGGAGATCCCAATATTATCGCTCAGCGCACCGGAATCACCACCGTTAGTGACTTTCGCCGTCGCGACATGGCAGCCGGGGGGCAAGGGGCTCCCCTGGTTCCCGGATTCCATCAAGCCTTCTTTCGACAGGAGGGGGAGAACCGGGTCGTTGTCAATATTGGTGGAATCAGCAATATCACCATCCTGCCCGGAGATGTAGCACGGCCGGTGATCGGTTTCGACACCGGGCCAGGAAACCTTCTGCTGGATGGGTGGGCAACTCGACACCTTGGAAAGACTATGGATGAAAACGGAGCCTGGGCGGCCAGCGGCCGGGGAAATCCAGCTCTCCTGGACAAATTGAGGAAAGACTCCTTTTTCCAACAACCTCCTCCAAAAAGCACCGGCCGCGAATATTTCAATCTGGCCTGGCTCGACACTGTACCAGAGATCCGCTCTTTGCCACCGGCCGATGTAGCTAACACCTTGTGTCAGCTCACTGCAACAAGTATCGCTTCAGCCATCCAGCAATATGCCCCGGCAACCGCCCGGATCATCGTGTGCGGAGGAGGTGTTCATAACCGAACCCTGATCACGCTACTAAAAAAAGCGCTCCATCCCGCTATCCTAGAATCCAGTTCGGTCCACGGCATAGATCCTGATTGGGTAGAGGCGGCCGCCTTCGCTTGGCTAGCGCAGCAAGCCCTGGAGGGAAAAACCGGCAACCTGCCAACAGTAACCGGTGCGAGCGATAAAACGGTGTTAGGTGGCATCTATCGCTAGGAACTGCTCGATCCCTCTACCGCTTTCTGCCCCTCTCGCTCCCGTTCACGGGCAGCGAAGCTGAGCAATTCACTCTCATCTCGCTCTCGAATCAGCCAGTAGACGATTCCCAGTGCCACAACGCAGAGAGCCAACGCCGCTAGTTTAGCAGCTTCCATCTCCTTGGCATCCAGGATGATGAATTTACGGGCCAGGGCCAGGAGAGCTATCAGCAAGACGGTTTTTACCTGGATAATATGGGCCTTCCGCTCCAGTACCTGGAGGATGGAATGTTTGAACTCCATAGCGATCAACAAAGTCATGATCATGCCGAATATGGTCTGGAAAACTGCATGATCCAACGGGTCAAAGGCATCCAGTACCAAGATCCTGAATACCTCGTTCCCTAACCGCCATAGCGCCACAGTGATAATGACCGCTATCAGTCCCGTGAGCACTAGAGCCACCAAATGCTCAAAGCGCTCATAGAAAGTCATTACTGACCAATGCTTGAAGAGCTCTTTCTTCAGCTGGTCCCGCTTTATAATCACATCTACGTCCTCCCTCATCATTGCGAAAAAGGCAATCCTGCCATTTCAAGGAAGATGGGGATCCAAGGGTGGGTCTACAAGAGTAGCAATCGGAGAATAGAGGCAGAAGGGCCGAGCCGAACCCAATAAAAAAACCCGCCCATGGGGCGGGTCATATCCAGTCGTGAAGCTAATTTAGTTTCCTACATTGCAGGCGGTCTCTTCTTTTATGAGTCCGGCCTCTACCTCATCAATCAACCGCTGATACTCTGCACTCACCGGACAACCGCAACTGTAACCCTCTTTGGTAGCATGCAAGCGAGCTTGCTCGATGTGCCACTGGGCAACCTTCAGGTGCTGATCTACATTCATCCTCTTAGTTCTCCTGACAATTCAACAAAAACGTTATAACATGCATTATATCCGAGCTTTTTGCTCGGGTATAAAATCTTACCATAGCTGGATTCGAAAAGGGAACTCTCCGCCCTTTGCCGCTGGACGAAGTTGCGAGCCAAGAAGTTACGGTCGATTGGGAAACTCGGAGAAGAGTGGTTTCGGCACCCACCCGGAAAATACCGGATGGGTGATACCGATAGAGATGGTGGCGTCCCCAAGGGGATTCGAACCCCTGTTACCGCCGTGAAAGGGCGGTGTCCTAGGCCTCTAGACGATGGGGACAAACGCTTTTCACTAAACAGGGCCGATGGTCTTCTTTCCCACCGGCCCCCGGATTTGGTGGAGCTAGGCGGGATCGAACCGCCGACCTCTTGCATGCCATGCAAGCGCTCTCCCAGCTGAGCTATAGCCCCGAAAGATGGCGCATTTTACGCACCCTCTTCGAATACGTCAAGCATCCGTCTTTTGTGCCTCAATCCAAGCAATAGCCCTTTCGATACGCTGCAGGGTACGCTCCCGACCCAGCAGCTGCAGGGTAATATCGATGGGTGGAGAAACCGGCCCCCCGGCCACGGCAACCCGCAATGGCTGGGCCACCTTGCCCAGTTTCAACCCGCGCAGCTCGGCAGCCTCCACCACGATACGATGGATTGCTTCCGCATCCCAATCCGACAAAGCACGAAAATTCTTCAACACATCGGTAAGCGGTTCCACAGCGGCAGGTTTGAGATTCTTGCGAGCCGCCCTTTCGTCATAGGCATCAAAATCACGATAGAAAAAGGCGCTGTTTTTTGCCATCTCCGCCAAAGTCTTGGTTCGTTCACGCTGCGCCTTGACTACCTCGACCAATGGTGGTCCTTCAGTGGGATCAATATCCAGCTTACTCATTTGATAGCTCAAATGATGAGCTACATGCTCTGGTTCACTGTTCATGATGTATTGGTGGTTGATCCACAATAGTTTTTCGCTGTTGAATGTAGAGGCCGCCTTGTTCACATCCTTGATATCAAACAAGGTTATCATCTCATCCAGCGAAAAGATCTCTCGATCTCCACAAGACCAGCCCAGCCGCACCAAGTAATTGAGCAACGCTTCTGGCAAGTATCCTTGCTCCCGATACTGCATCACGCTTACTGCACCGTGCCGCTTCGAGAGCCGTTTGCCATCATCCCCCAGGATCATTGGCACGTGTGCGTACTGAGGGGGCTCCACCCCCAACGCTTTGAGAATGTTAATCTGGCGCGGAGTGTTGTTGAGATGATCGTCTCCCCGAATGACATGGGTAATCCCCATATCCAGATCATCTACCACTACAGTCAGATTGTAGGTAGGGGTACCGTCTGAACGAGCAATGATCAGATCATCTAGTTCACTGTTGTTGAACAGAATCCGTCCCCTTACCAGATCATCCACAACAACCACACCTTCCACAGGATTACGAAATCGGATCACCGGCTTCACACCATCCCGCGGCTCCATTCCCGCCCTACAGTGCCCGTTGTAGCGGGGTTTTTCCTTGCGCCGCATCTGCTCTTCTCTCATCTGATCCAGCTCTTCCCTGGTGCAGTAACAACGATAGGCATGACCGTTTTCCAGTAGCTGCTGAATCACCTCCTTGTAGCGATCAAACCGCTCAGTCTGGTAAATGGGCCCCTCATCGTATTCAAGCCCCAACCAGGTCATCCCTTCCAGGATGGCATTTACAGACTCGATGGTAGAACGTTCAATATCCGTATCCTCGATGCGCAACACAAACTGCCCACCATGTTTACGTGCATGAAGCCAGGAAAAAAGGGCTGTGCGGGCCCCTCCTACATGAAGATAGCCGGTGGGGCTAGGGGCAAAACGGGTACGAACGGTCATAGGGCTCCAATCAATCCTGTCTCGGGAAAAAGGGTATTCTACTAGCCCCCCCACCATCTGTGAATTGACTGGTGACGCTCGCGACCGTAGAATCTAGCTGCCTGACCCTTCGAAACGGGCGATTAGCTCAGCGGGAGAGCACTGCCTTCACACGGCAGGGGTCGCTGGTTCGAACCCAGCATCGCCCACCATTTTTTGCTTTTGCCCATTCAGCCCCCTTTGGCAAAGACCTTTGGTTCTCTCAGCGATCAATCGGTACGAGCATTTTTTCAGCATACTGATACTGATAAAGAAAATCCTGATTCCGCCATAACAGAGAACCACAACACGATTACCAAAGGCACAAAAGTTAGACCGCCGCTTCAACAGCATATAAAATCCGCTTGGTTTGCTTCCTACCCGGTGCGGGTAACACATCTGGTCCAGGAGTACGTTCAAGGGGTTTTTAGAATGAGCTTGCCAGTACCCGGTTTACGCCAGTGGTTCATCGCCATTCGCAGCAACAAAATCTTCGAGATGACGGTAATCGTCATCATCATCCTTTCTGCAATCCTGATCGGGGCCAGCACATACGATATCGATCCGTTCTGGCTCGAGGTTCTTGAGGTATTTGATATTGCAGTCACACTGTTCTTCCTGGCGGAGGTATTAATCCGCATCGCAGCGGAGGAACGAATAAGAGATTTTTTCAAGAACGGTTGGAACGTCTTTGACTTCACGATAGTGACCGCCAGCCTGATTCCAATTGACGAAAGCCAGATGGTATTGCTGGCACGGCTTCTGCGGATTTTCCGCGTGCTACGGTTGATCTCCATCATCCCCGAGCTGCGCATCCTGATGAACGCATTGGTAAAAGCGGTTCCCCGCATCGGTTATGTGGTGCTTCTTATGTTTATCATCTTTTATGTCTACGGTGCATTCGGTAGCTTTTTCTTTGAGCAGATCAACCCGGTGTTGTGGGGTGACATCACTATCGCCATGTTGACCTTGTTTCGCATCGCCACGTTTGAAGATTGGACAGACGTCATGTACGAAACCATGGAATTTTACCCTTTCAGCTGGATTTTCTATCTCAGCTTCATCGTACTGACCGCGTTCGTATTTTTGAATATGATGATCGGTGTGGTAATAGACGTGATGCAAAAAGAACACGAAAAGTTTGACCGAGAACAAGGGGAGGGAGAGGCTGGAGAAGTCCACTGGATTCGGCAGCATACCGAGATCATGGAGCAACGTTTGGAGCGGATGGAGAAACTGCTCAAGCAGTTGAACAAAGATCGGTCTTCATAAGGCACATCCGGCAAATTCCGATGATAAATACTGTCTATACTACCGATGTAGCCAAAGTGCTCCATCAGAGGATGAGTCGAAATTTTAATATCCTCCAAAGGAACCGCCAGAACTAATCGGAGGACTTCCTACTCAAACTTTTGGCCATTTTAAAACTGGAGAAACGCTATGAAAAAACCCATTCTGCTAACTACCGTCGCTGTTTTATCCATCAGCACTCCCATCTTTGCCTGTAATGAAAAACCCTCAATAACAGGCTCTGCTGCACCAATGCATGATAAGGAAAAGTGTAATGTCATGTCCCGTATGAAACCGATGATGGAGGCGAAACAAGCACACATGCGAACGGTGGAGGAACGTTTGGCAAATATCGAGAATCTCCTCAGACAACTGGTAGAGCAGCAAACGCAGAACCCCACCAATTGATGGCTAACAAGGATCGAGAAGGGGCAAGAGATCGACTTTTTCATTCTGGTAATGAATATCAATCCTCTGCCGAGGTAAAAAATGAGTTGATTTCAGTATTGCTTTCGCCATTGATGGCCTTCTATTCAAACGCCCTTCCCTCTCCTGCCTCTTCATGGGTACGTCCGTCCCGGATATGGTAGATGCGTTTGAAGGTGGGGATAATCTTCTCATCGTGGGTGACCACGATAATGGCGGTCTGATACTGGCGCGCCATCTGGTTGAGAATGCGGATGACCGCCAGCGCCCGCTGACTGTCCAGCGGCGCCGTCGGTTCATCCGCCAGAATGACGGGAGGCTTGTTCACCAAGGCCCTGGCGATGGCCACCCGCTGCTGCTCTCCGCCGGAGAGCTGGGAGGGCATCGCCTTGGCGCGATGGGCGACATCCAGTGCCTCCAGCAGCTCCACCGCCCGCTTGCGTGATTCGGCATTGGGACGGCCAGCCAACATGGGCAGCAGGGCTACATTGTCGGTGACATCCAGAAACGGGATCAGATAGGGTGCCTGAAAGACGAATCCGATCTTGTCACGGCGCAGGGCGCGCAGATCCTTGATAAGCCAGCCGTCGTCATAGATAACCTCGTTGCCCAGTGTCATCCGGCCGGCGGTGGGCTCGATGACCGCCCCCAGGCATTTGAGCAGGGTGCTCTTGCCCGAGCCTGAAGGACCAATCAGTCCTACCACTTCGCCAGGCATCACCCGCATGTTGACCTCTTTCAACGCATCGACCGCGGTTTCCCCTTCGCCATAGCGCTTGCGCAAGCCTTCGATGAGAATGCCTTTGCCTTCCATATCAGCCTCCGATCGCTTCGGCCGGGTCCACCTTGAGGGCGGCGCGGATTGCCAGCAGGCTGGCCAGAATACAGATGATCACGATTGCGACGAAGCCGCGCAGGGCGTCTCCCGGCTCCAGCAGGACATACTTGGGAAACATGGGCGCCCAGATGGTGGCGGAGATCTTGCCCACCACGAAACCGATCAACCCCAGGCCCACCGCCTGCTGCATGATCATGCCGGCGATGGTACGGTTGCGGGTGCCGATCAGTTTGAGTACCGCGATCTCCCGAATCTTGCCCATGGTCAGGGTGTAGATGATGAAGGCCACGATGGCCGCGCTGACAATCGCCAGAATCACCAGAAACATGCCGATCTGCTTGGATGAGGTGGCGATCAGCTTGGCCACCAGGATCTCTTCCATCTGCGCGCGGGTATAGACCTGCAGCCGCTTCCAGCGCCGGATCGGCTCCGCCACCTCCTCCGGGGTGAAGCCGGGCTTGATCTGCACCAGCACGGCATTCACGAATGGGTTGCTGCTTTGCGAATCGATGATTGCCTCCAGCACCCCGGGGCGGTTGAAGACCGGATTGGCCGCAGTACGGTTGCGCTCGTTGATGATGGCGTCATTGTCTTTCAGGAACTGCGCCTCCTGGGCATCCCGGAGCGGGATGAACACCATGGGGTCGCCGCCGGAAGAGACCATGCGCCGGGTCAGGCCCACCACGGTGTAGTTGTGGCGGCGGATGCGGATCACCTGGCCCAGCTTGAAACCGGTGGCGATATCCGCCACCGCCTCATAATGGCTGCGGGTGATCTGCCGGCCC
The DNA here is from genome assembly GCA_964557025.1 of uncultured Chromatiales bacterium. Lineage (GTDB taxonomy): Bacteria > Pseudomonadota > Gammaproteobacteria > Thiohalospirales > Thiohalospiraceae > DRMK01. The sequence continues at coordinate 92,897 of CAZKYF010000019.1, forward strand.
GCCACCAGATAGCCGGGAGCTCCGGGGCCATCGGGTATGATGCCCACCACCATGGCGCGCACATCCCGATCTCCCTGGCGCACCTGCATGGTCAGGTAAGTGACGTTGGCCGCGGCAGCCACCCCCGGCATGCCCAGGATGCCGCGATAGACATCGTCATGCACGCTGGAGGGCTCGGCATAGGGCCCGAGGGTCTTTTGCTGCACCACCCACAGATCCGCGCCACTGTTGTTCAGCAGCACCTTGGCATCGTCCACCATGCCCCGGTAGACACCGGCCATGGTCAGCGTGACCCCGATCAGCAGACCCAGGCCCACGCCGGTAAAGACAAACTTGCCCCAGGCGTGCAGTACGTCACGGGCGGCAAGGCTTATCATGACTCATTATCCACCAGTTGTTCGACGATCTTGATGCGGCTGTTGGCGGTCAACTCCTTTTTGCTATAGAGCACAACCTCGTCACCCGGCTCAAGACCACGGGTAATCTGCACCCGGCCATCCAGATCGGAAACCCCGATCTCCACCGGCGCAAACCGCAGTGAATCATCCTCCACCAGCCACACGCCACTCTGGCCATTCACCCGTTTGATGCTGGCGTTGGGGACCACCGGAGCGGCATCCAGCCGGGGCAGCGAGACGGTGACTTCCGCCAGCTCACCAATGGGAGGAAAGGGTTCGGGCAGCTGATCAAAAACCACCTTGGCCAGCGTCTCCTCGGTGACGGGATCCGCCAGCAGTTCAACCCTTGCCACCTTGCCGGAAGCCGGTTGATCCGAGCGGGAGCGCAGCACGATAGTGGCAGGCAGACCCTTCGCCAGCCCGTCTGACTGCAGCTGATTGAAACGGACACTGATCCAGATGCTTTGCGGATCGATAATCTCCAGCACGGTCTGCCCCGCCATGGCGGTGCTGCCCGGCTCGATATGGCGGCCTGCCACCACGCCATCCACCGGTGCAACGAGGCGCAGGTTTTCATGCTGCTGGAGCAATCCTTCATGCTCCGCACGCAACATCTCCAGCTCCTGTCTTGCCGCATTCAGACTTGCCCTGGCCGCCGCCAGACCAGCTTTGGCAACCCGATACTCCTGGTTTTTTGCATCAGCGGCCTCCTTGCTGACATTGCGCTCCGCTGCCAGTCGCGTGTAGCGCTTCGCCTGCGCCTGGGCATACTCCGCACGCGCTGTCGAATCCTTTACGCGGGCCTCAGCGGCAACCACCGATGCGGTAGCCCGTTTGACCGCCGCCTCGTTGGCAGCGATCCTGTCATCCATATCCACCGGATCCATCTCACCCAGCACCTGCCCAGCGGTCACCCTGTCACCCACATCGACTTCGAGCCGCAGCAGACGGCCGGTCATGATCGGCCCGACCCGGTAGCGGTATCTCGCCTCGACCGTACCGATCCCGAACAGGGCCGGCGTTATCGCCTGTTTCTCAACCGCCACCACGGTAACCGGTACAGGAGCCAGCGGGCCTGAACTGGTAGCCACATAGCCAAACGCCACCAGCAGGGGCAGCAGCACCAGAAGCAGAGTTATGGTGCGAGTACTTACGGACAGTTTTTTCAAAGCCTCCCCTCCGTGTCACAACAGAAAATGACAAAAGCTAAGGACTTCACCAGCAAAAAGGCTCTCCTTCCCGGGCGCTGACGGCCACATCGACAGAATTGTGGAAGTTCTCTGACTCGAAATAATCCATACCGCTGCCATCAGCCAAGCTCCGGGGTTGAACCAGGATGGTCGTTTGAGCAATACCTCCGGCCTGACAACCCTCATTGAAGGTAAATCTCCCGGTTCACCAGACCCCGTTCCAGCGTCAAGTAACGCCCCAGATCCGGCTTCGCAAATCCTACCAATACGTAGATACCCATTGAATCGCATACCACCACCAAAGATAGTAATTAGTTACTATCTTAGCTGCCGGCTAGACGATGTCAAGGACTAATTTCAACAAACCTTGCAGAATCAGTCGAATATCGGTCGTCTTACAGCCACACATTCAAGCACCTTGCTGTAGTTTTGCCCCGCGAAGCAATTAATTCATGTCACAAGGCCTGGACATCGAGAACCAGGATCCCTGCACGGCAAAAGTTATTGGTGCCTCAGATCAGCTGCCAATCAAAGCCAGTTCAGCCACGCCATTACGGCTTGAACGGTTATCATTCAGGAGGTTATTGCATCACGTCACAATTCCCCGAATTGATTAGCCACATAATCAATAATATAATTCGGAATGATTATCCGGATTGTTACACCATTATCCAAAGAGAGACTGGAGGGACATTCGGTAATTGGCTTTCTTACCAAAAAAATGGAGTAGAGGAAGAAAAAATGAAAAGATTGAGGACTTGGGAAAAAGCGGCCATTGCAGCATCAGTGGCCCTGTTACTGGGAGCTTGCTCCCATACACCAAAAGAGACCGCGGCTGTAAAGCAAGAGTGCGCAACTTGTGATGCCAAACTGGAGGAATTGAAGAATCGCGAGGCGGAGCTGGCGAGCAAAGAGCGAGCTCTGCAGCAGAAGGCTCAGGAACTGGAACAGCAGAGAGTCGCGGCCACTGCACAGACACAGGCAGATACAGGCGATCATATGCTTCCCCCCCATGCGAAACCCGGTGAATGTTACGCCCGTGTCTGGGTTCCACCCAAATATAAGACCATTACCGAAAAGGTCCTGAAAAAAGAGGCCAGCTCTCGCTACGAAGTAATCCCCGCAAAATACAAGACTGTGAAGAAGCGGGTGCTGGTTAAAGAAGCCTACGAGAAGCTCAAGGTGGTGCCTGCCAAGTACAAGTGGATAGAGGAAAAAGTACTGGTTAAACCGGCTGGTGAAAAGATTGTTACCGTTCCCGCCAAGTACAAGACGGTAACCGAGAAGGTAATCGACAAACCGGCTCACACCGTGTGGAAGAAAGGCACCGGCCCTATTCAGCGCATTGATGAGGCCACCGGAGAAATCATGTGTCTGGTTGAGGTTCCGGCAACCTACAAGACTATCACCCGAAAGGTGCTGGTTGAGCCAGCTAAAACCAAGGTCATCAAGACCCCGCCAGTCTATAAGACGGTGAAGAAGCGGGTTGTAGCTGAGCCAGAGCATACTGTAAAGGTTACCGTACCCGCACAGTATAAAACCATCACTGTCACCGAAATGGTCTCCCCACCGCAGACCAAGACCATAGAGATCCCTGCCGTTTACACCACTGTAACGCGCAAGGAGAAGATCTCCGACGGTCATATGGAATGGCGCAGCATTCTGTGTCAGACCAACATGACCAGGAGCCGTATCGCCCAGATTCAGCGCGCCCTGAAGGCGAAAGGTTTTGATCCGGGCCCAATTGATGGAGTCATCGGTCCTGAAACCATGGCAGCGGTCAGGTCGTTCCAGAGAAAGAACAACCTACCGGTGGATAAATACCTCAATATTGCAACCGTCAAGGCGCTAGGGGTATCGACACACTGAAGCATGAAAGAGAAAAGAGGCCACCTGAAGGTGGCCTTTTTTTTTGGAGGAGTACCCAACAAGGAAGGAGAAGGAAGATGGGCATGATCAAGGAATTCAAAGAATTTGCAGTCAAAGGCAATGTGGTTGATATGGCGGTGGGTATCATTATCGGAGCCGCTTTCGGAAAAATTGTTTCTTCCTTGGTAGAAGGAATCATTATGCCTCCCATTGGATTGCTGCTGGGAGGAGTCGACTTTTCCGATATATTTATTAACTTGGGTTCAGGTAGTTATGAGACCCTGACAGCAGCAGAGAAAGCAGGCGCGCCAGTGATTAAGATTGGGGCATTTGCCAATGAAGTCATCTCCTTTACCATTGTTGCCTTTGCTGTCTTTATATTGGTGAAAGGTATCAACAGCCTGAAGCGAAAGGAAGAGGAGAAACCAGAAAAACCGGTTGAACCAAGCGAAGAGATTCTCCTGTTGCGGGAGATCAGGGATTCCCTGCAGAATTAAACCCCAAACCACAGCGGGGGGAACTGTTTTCTCCCCGCTTTTTAACCTCGTATCCCCACACCTCGTTCAAGCAATCGCAATGCAATTACGAACATCAGCAGCAGGAAGATCAAGATCAATGCTAAAGCGGAAAAAATATCAATATCTGACACCCCCAAGATGCCATAGCGAAATCCATTGACCATATACAGGATGGGATTGGTAAAGGAGATCTGTCGCCAAAGCGGTGAAAGCATATCGATGGAATAAAACACGCCACCCAAATAGGTCAGCGGCGTAAGCACAAATGTGGGTATGATGGAAATATCATCAAAGCTTTTGGCAAAGATAGCATTGATAAACCCCCCAAGGGAGAAAAGTGCAGCAGTCAAGAAAAGAATGGTCATCGTAATCCAGGGATGTTCCACTTGCAGTTCCGTAAAGAACAGTGCAACTATCATCACCAGGATACCCACCATCAACCCACGGGCGACCCCGCCCAGCACATATCCCAGAAGGATAATATAGACCGGCATCGGCGAAACCAGCATTTCCTCGACATTGCGGTGAAATTTTGAGCTATAAAATGACGAAACCACATTGGAATAGGCATTGGTGATCACCGCCATCATTACCAGCCCCGGCATGATGAATTCATTGTAACCAAAGCCATCCATTGCCCCGATACGGGGACCGATCAGATTACCGAAAATAATGAAATAAAGTGAGGTAACCACCACCGGCGGCAACAAAGTTTGTGGCCAAATGCGCATAAAACGCAACACCTCCCGGATGACGATGGTGATCAGCGCAATCCGGTTACTCATCCCCAGCTCCATTCATCAGCCGCAGGAACAACTCTTCCAGCCGATTCGCCTTGTTGCGCATGCTCAGTACCTGGACACCTTGCGACGACAGTCGTTCAAACAGGGCATTGATGCTATGGTGCCGCGAGATCTCCACCTCCAAGGTATGAGGTTCAATCCATCTCACCGGGTACTCCCGTCCTAGTATCGGTGCCTTCTCTAATGGCTCACGGATATTGAGAATGAAGGTTTCCACATCCAGCTTGCGAATCAGCTCCCTAACCAAACCCTGCTCCACAATACGGCCCCGATTTATGATTGCCACCTTTTCACATAGTGCCTCTGCCTCCTCAAGGTAATGAGTGGTCAGAATAATAGTGGTTCCTTCCCGATTAATCCGGGTCAGAAACTCCCACATGGAGCGCCGAATCTCGATATCCACACCAGCAGTGGGCTCATCCAGGATCAGCAGCTTCGGTCGGTGAACCAGCGCCCTGGCGATCATCAACCGCCGCTTCATACCACCGGAAAGCTCTCGCGGAGTCATCCGCCGCTTCTCCCACAGGCCTATTTGACGAAGGGCAACACCTGCCCTTTCAAACGCCTCCCTACGGGGAATACCATAGTACCCCGCCTGATTGACGATAATCTCCTCCACCGGCTCAAAGATGTTGAAGTTGAACTCTTGGGGCACCAGACCGAGACACGACTTTGCAGCCGCCCCGTGCCGATCAAGATCATGACCAAACACCTCTACCCGACCTGCCGTCTTGGTGATCAAGGAGTTGATGATGCCGATGGTAGTGGACTTTCCTGCACCGTTGGGTCCCAGTAGTGCCAGGAAATCTCCCTGCTCCACTTCCAGGTCGATCCCTTTAAGGGCCTGGAATCCGTTAGGATAGATCTTTTGCAGATTACGAATGGAAAGTGCCCTGGTCACGCCGGGCATACCTTTTTTATCGCGGCCAATCTTCGTTGGCGAAGCACCTCGCCAATGGTTGCCCCCTCCAGTCCCTCTGCCACTAGTTCAGCAGGCTGAACTGCCGCAGCCGCATGGTAGGCCTTACGCAGGATCTGCAGCTGAGGAGGCTGCCGATCCTCATAACCATATCGCCCCCGCGAATCAGCCTCACAAGCCAGGAGATACTGATCAAAGCGCTGTGGCCGGCGGAAGGCATCCAGCTCATAGAACAGCTTCAACAGCGTGGCTGAACGCAGTTCCGCCGCCCGGTGGAAGTAGAGATGATAACGGGTCACCAGGACCGCCAGATCCCGAAAACGACCCGGCACCCTCAGCCGCCGACAAAGCCCCTCCACTAGCGGCACACCTCGTTCCTCATGCCCCACATGCCGAGGCCACTGCTCGGAAGGGGTGATTCCTTTACCAAGATCGTGAACCAATGCGGCAAACCGCACCTCCCGCTCCGACGTTAGCCGGGCCGACTGATCCACCACCAACAAGGTGTGGACACCCACATCCACCTCAGGATGGTATTTTTCAGGCTGGGGAACGCCGAACAGACGATCAATTTCCGGAAAGATCACCCGTAGCGCCCCACACGCTCGGAGTACTTCGAAAAAAGGTGACGGCTTGGACTCACCCAAAGCCCGCAGCAGCTCAGCCCAGACTCGTTCCGGTACCAACGCATTCACTTCACCATTTTCCACCATACGTTGCATCAACTCTATGGTCTCCGGAGCTACACGGAATCCCCAAGGCGCAAGCCGGGCAGCAAAACGGGCCACCCTCAGGATCCGCACTGGATCCTCCACAAAGGCCTGAGAAACATGGCGCAGGATGCGCCGCTCCAGATCCCGTCTCCCTCCGTAGGGATCTATCAGCGTCCCGTCCGGCGTCATCGCCATCGCATTTATAGTCAGATCACGGCGTGCCAAGTCCTGTTCCAAGGTCACATCGGGAGCCGCATGAAAGGTAAAACCGGTGTAGCCAGGGGCCACTTTTCGTTCGGTGCGGGCCAGCGCATACTCCTCTTTGGTCTCGGGATGCAGAAATACCGGAAACTCTTTGCCCACCGGAATAAACCCCTGGGCCAACATCTGTTCTGGCGTGGCTCCCACCACTACCCAGTCCCGATCAGTAACTGGCAACCCCAGCAGTCGATCCCGCACTGCACCGCCTACCATGTAGATCTTCATCGCCCCTCTCTCAGACGGAAATCTATGCTCTGGAACCTCTTTCAGTTTATCATCTATCGGCATGGTCTTATGGAATCATTCAACGGGCCGATTGAATCTTCAGCAGAGAGGAAAACAGCATGACATTCGAATCTATCGACCCGGCCAGCGGAGAACGGCTGGAAACCTTTCCCGCCTGGGAGACAGATCAGCTGGAACAAGCAATAGCCGGGGTGGCAAAGGCCACTCCAGCATGGGCCGCTCGTCCCATCGGGGAACGGTGCAAGCTCATGCGTCAAGCAGCACAACTCCTGCGCCATCGGAAAGAAGAACTTGCTACCCTGATCACCCGAGAGATGGGAAAACTGCTCACCGAAGCCCGAGCGGAAGTAGAGAAGTGCGCCTTGGCCTGTGACTATTACGCAGAGAACGGGCCCCGTTTCCTTGCCGACGAGCCGGTAGAGACCGATGCCCGCAAGAGCTATGTGGCCTACCAGCCATTGGGAACCGTATTGGCAATAATGCCATGGAATTTTCCCTTCTGGCAGGTGTTTCGGTTCGCCGCACCAACCTTGGTTGCCGGCAATACCGGGGTGCTCAAACACGCCTCCAACGTTCCCCGTTGTGCACTTGCCATCGAGGCAATCTTCCACGATGCCGGCTTCCCCGAAGGGGTATTCCGCACCCTTATGATCCGTGCCTCCCAGGTGGAAGGCGTGATCCGTGATCCGCGCATCCACGCCGTTACTCTCACGGGGAGCGAACCAGCAGGCCAGGCCGTGGCGGCAGTTGCCGGAACGGCGTTGAAAAAATCCGTGTTGGAGCTGGGAGGTTCCGATCCCTTCATCGTACTGGAAGATTGCAACCTGGAGGAGACAGTCAAACAGGCGGTAGCCTCCCGTTTCCTCAACGCCGGTCAAAGCTGTATCGCGGCCAAACGTTTCATTCTCCTGGAAGGGATAGCCGGGCCATTCATGGAGCGATTCGAGGCCGCAGTAGCTGCCCTGAAACCGGGGAACCCCATGGCTCCAGAGACAACGCTGGCTCCTATGGCTCGAACCGACTTGCGTGACGACCTTCATCAACAGGTATGTGACAGTATCAAACAGGGAGCCATACCTGTGACCGGTTGCAAACCAGTGGAGGGCAAGGGTGCTTTCTACCAGCCTTCCATTCTGGACCGGGTGGCCCCGGGAATGCGTGCTTACACAGAGGAGCTGTTTGGTCCGGTGGCCATCGTCATTCGCGCCAAGGACGAGGAGGAGGCCTTGGCCATCGCCAACAGCAGCCGTTTCGGCTTGGGAGGCAGTATCTGGACCGCCGATCTCCGCCGTGGCGAAAAACTCGCCCTGCAGATTCAGGCAGGTTGCTGTTTTGTCAACGGAATGGTGAAGAGTGATCCTCGACTTCCTTTCGGCGGGATCAAGGCCTCCGGCTATGGCCGAGAGCTCTCCTGGCAAGGAATACACGAATTTGTCAATACCAAGACAGTATGGATTGGTTAGGAAGAGGCTGTCGGCTTACTCCTTCAGACCTAGCACATCCTGCATGTCGAACAAGCCGGACTCCCGTCCCATGATCCATTCCGCCGCACGAATGGCCCCCTTGGCGAAGGTCATACGGCTGGATGCCTTGTGGCTGATCTCCACGCGTTCCCCCGTGCCGGCAAACATCACCGTATGCTCCCCGACGATGTCGCCGGCCCGGATGGTCTCGAACCCGATGGTGCGACGATCCCGCTCACCGGTTATACCGTGCCGTCCATAAACGGCGCACTCGGCAAGATCTCGGCCCAATACCTCGGCCACCACTTCACCCATGCGCAAGGCGGTTCCGGAAGGTGCGTCTACCTTGTGGCGATGGTGGGCCTCGATGATCTCTATATCCACATCGTCACCCAGCACCCGCGCTGCCATCTCCAGCAATTTGAGACAGAGATTAACTCCAACGCTCATATTGGGGGCCAGTACAATAGCAATGTCTCCAGCCATAGCCTCGATCTCTTGCCGCTGGACATCGCTGAATCCGGTGGTACCAATCACCATCCGCTTGCCCATCTGTCTGCAACGGGCCAGATTGGCCATGGTAACTTCTGGACGTGTGAAATCGACAAGCACCTCATAGTCATGACGCACACCACTGGGATCATCACTGATGGGGATGCCAATTTTGCCTATTCCCGCCACCTCGCCAGCATCGCTTCCCACCAACGTATTCCCCGGATGTTCTAGCGCCGCCCCAAGCTGTACCGAAGAGGAAAGTTCACACGCTTCGATCAGAGCGCGCCCCATGCGGCCTGCCGCGCCGGCAATTGCGACTCGGATCATGTCGTTACCCTGTCAGTTCTTCAAAAAATTTCTTAACCCCATCCAGCCAGGAATGGGACTTTGGTCGGTGAGTGGAAGCATTCTTCTCCATGGAACGTTCAAACTCGCGCAGCAGCTCTTTCTGCTCCCGGTTGAGATTGACTGGAGTCTCCAGTACCACCTTGCAGATGAGATCTCCCGTTGGCCCACCCCGTACCGGAGAGACCCCTTTGCCCCGCAGGCGAAACTGTTTCCCGGTCTGCGTCTCCGGAGGAATCTTCAGCTTGACATTACCATCCAGGGTCGGAACCTCCAGTTCCCCTCCCAGGGCGGCGGTCGTGAAACTGATGGGAACCTCGCAATAGAGATCATTGTTCTGGCGCTGAAAGATGGGGTGCGGCCGCACATGGATCTGAACATAGAGATCCCCTGGTGGTCCACCGTTTTCTCCAGCTTCCCCCTCTCCGGCCAAACGGATGCGATCCCCCTCGTCCACGCCGGGCGGCACCTTCACCGAAAGGGTTTTGTTCTCTTGCACCCGCCCTTCACCATGACAGGCGGGACAAGGATCCGTGACAACCTGTCCCCGACCATGACAACGAGGGCAGGTCTGCTGTACAGAAAAGAAACCCTGCTGAATACGAACCTGCCCCTGCCCTCCACAGGTTGGACAGGAGGTGGGTTTGCTTCCCGGACGGGCACCGCTGCCATCACAAGTACTGCAGATTACGGTAACCGGGTAACGGATCTTCACCGTCGTTCCCCGAACCGCTTCCTCGAGGCTCAATTCCAGCTGGTAACGGAGGTCGGCGCCACGATAGGCTCGTGTTTCACCCCGACCCCCGCCAAAAATATCACCGAACACATCCCCGAAGATGTCACTGAAGCTGGCACCCCCCGAGTGGAATCCGCCGGCCCCTCCCACGGAGGCATCTACCCCAGCATGTCCAAACTGATCATAGGCAGCCCGCTTTTGGCTATCGGAAAGCACGTCGTAGGCCTCTTTGGCCTCCTTGAATTTCTCTTCCGCCTGTTTATCGTCAGGGTTACGATCAGGATGATATTTCATCGCGAGGCGTTTGAACGCCTTTTTTATCTCCGCCTCGCTGGCGTTCCTTTCCACCCCCAAGACCTGGTAATAATCGCGTTTCGACATAAAATTATGGTTTAGCTAAACGTGCAAACGACAGGCACGGCATTTATGCCGTACCTGTCGCAGTAGACTCTACTATCGTATTAACAGCTTTACAGGACTACTTTTTGTCGTCCTTGATCTCCTCGAACTCAGCGTCGACCACATCCTCCTCCTTGGCGGTGGAACCTGTGGCCGCTTCTGCGCCACCTTCCGGTGCCGCACCCCCGGCCTGCTGCTGGGCGGCGTAGAGGCGTTCGGCCATTTTACCGGATAACTCGCTCAATTTCTGTGTTTTCGCCTCAATATCGGCCTTGTCGTCACCTTTTACAGCCTCTTCAAGCTCCTTGATGGCAGCCTCGATCTGTCCTTTCTCGTCCGCCGCCACCTTGTCTCCAAGTTCCTCCATCGACTTACGAGTAGCATGGATGATGGCATCAGCCTGGTTGCGCGCATTGACCAATTCGTGGAATTTGCGATCCTCTTCTGCGTGCGCCTCGCCATCTTTGATCATGCGTTCGATCTCTTCCTCGCTCAAGCCACTGGAGGCCTTGATAACGATGGACTGCTCCTTTCCTGTTGCCTTGTCCTTGGCCGACACATGCAGGATACCGTTGGCGTCGATATCGAAGGTCACCTCGATCTGTGGCACGCCACGTGGCGCCGGAGGGATATCGGTTAGGTCGAAGCGTCCCAATGACTTGTTTCCAGCTGCCATCTCACGCTCACCCTGCAAGACATGCACGGTCACCGCCGTCTGGTTGTCATCCGCAGTAGAGAAGATCTGAGTCGCCTTAGTAGGGATGGTGGTGTTCTTTTCAATCAATTTGGTCATCACCCCACCCATCGTCTCGATACCCAGTGACAACGGCGTCACATCCAGCAGCAGAACATCCTTCACTTCGCCACCGAGCACACCACCCTGGATGGCAGCACCTAGCGCCACCGCTTCATCCGGATTGACATCCTTCCGAGGCTCTTTGCCGAAAAAGTCCTTCACCGCCTCCTGCACCTTGGGCATTCGGGTCTGGCCACCCACCAGAATGACATCATCGATATCCGAGGCGGTCAAACCGGCATCTTTCAACGCCATCTTGCAGGGCTCGATAGTGCGCTCGATGAGATCGCTGACCATCGACTCCAGCTTCGCCCGGGTCATCTTGATGTTCAGATGTTTGGGGCCGGAAGCGTCCGCCGTGATATAGGGCAGATTGATATCTGTCTGCTGGCTGGAGGAGAGTTCGATCTTCGCCTTTTCTGCACCCTCTTTCAGCCGTTGCATCGCAAGCGGGTCACCACGCAGGTCGATTCCCTGCTCCTTCTTGAATTCATCAGCCAAGTAGTCGATCAGCCGCTTGTCAAAATCCTCACCGCCCAGGAAGGTGTCTCCATTGGTGGAAAGCACCTCAATCTGGTGCTCACCATCGATCTCGGCCAGCTCGATGATGGAGATGTCGAAGGTACCACCGCCCAGATCGTATACCGCGATCTTGGCATCACCCCGCTTCTTGTCCATTCCGTAAGCCAATGCCGCAGCCGTGGGCTCATTGATGATACGTTTCACCTCAAGCCCGGCAATCTTGCCAGCATCCTTGGTAGCTTGGCGCTGTGAATCGTTGAAGTAGGCCGGTACCGTGATAACCGCTTCGGTCACCTCTTCACCGAGATAGTCCTCAGCAGTCTTCTTCATCTTCATCAGGACCCTGGCGGAGATCTCCGGCGGAGCCATTTTTTTACCATTCACCTCGACCCATGCATCGCCGTTGTCCGCCTTGATAATCTTATACGGAACCAGCTCGATATCCTTTTGTACCTCTTCATCATCGAACTTACGCCCAATCAGGCGCTTGATGGCAAACAAGGTGTTTTTGGGGTTAGTCACCGCCTGTCGTTTTGCTGGCTGCCCCACCAGCACCTCACCGTCATCGGTATAGGCGACAATAGACGGTGTAGTGCGATCGCCCTCGCTGTTTTCGATAACCCGCGGCTTACCACCCTCCATCACTGCCACGCAGGAGTTGGTGGTGCCTAAGTCAATACCGATGATCTTACCCATGTGCTTTCTCCGATTTAATTTTGTTCAACGACTTTGTTCTATAAAGGTGGGGGCATGGTGGGGGATTTCAACCTGCCTCCCTGGTTCCCGATCCTGCCTCTCTTATTTGGCAACTACTACCATAGCGGGACGAATCAAACGATCATTAAGCAGGTAACCCTTTTGCATCACTGTGACCACCGTGTTGGGTTCGGTATCCTGCGACTCGACCATGGACATCGCTTGATGCAATTCTGGATCGAAGGGCTGCCCCAACGGGTCAATCTCCTTGACGCCGAATTTTTCCAATACCGTATGCAACATCTTCAAGGTCAGTTCCATTCCTTCCCGGAGTTTGGCGGCAGACCCGTCACTTCCCTCTCCAACTGCGGCCAAGCCCATCTCCAGACTGTCTTTAACCGGCAGTAGCTCCTGAATGAATTTCTCCAACGCATATTTGTGCGCATTCTCCAGCTCCCGCTGACTGCGCTTGCGCAGATTTTCCAGCTCCGCTTGCAGGCGAAGCACCTGATTCCAATGATCGTCTGCCTTGCTGCGGGCATCTTCCAGCAGAAGCTGCAACTCCTCCTTGCTCGGCTCAGCCTTCGCTTCCTCTTCCGTAGGGTATTCGCGTTCTTCCCCTTCCTCCTGCTCCTGTTTCTCTTCTTCGGCTTCGGAAACAGCTTGCTTCTCGGTTTCAGACATCGTGTTCTCCAGACAGATGAAATATCTCCAGCATCAATATGATGGGGATCGTCTCGGATAATTCAAGGCGGCCCCAAGCAACTTGGCGGTTACATCTACAATGGGAATCACCCGCTCATAATTCAGCCGCGTGGGGCCTATCACACCCAACACGCCTGCGGTCTTCCCCTCCACGGCATAAGGAGCCGTAACAAAACTGCATCCATCAAACACCTTGCAGCCGGACTCTTCACCAATGAAGATCTGCACGCCCTGGGCAGATACCGCCTTGTCCAGCAGCTCCAGCACCTTGTGCTTGCGTTCAAAAGCATCGAATAGCCGCTGTAATTTCTCCATGTCTGCCATCTCGGCATATTCCATCAGATGGGACTGCCCATCCAGAACGTAGTCCGCGGTCTCTTCAGGAGAGCTGCTGAGTGCCCGCTCTGCCATCTCCACTGCCATGAGCATGAAATCATTGACCGATTCCCTGGCGCTGCGCAATTCCTTCAACAACGCTGCTCGAATCGCCCGTGGACTCTGACCAGCAAACTCCGCATTGAGATAGTTTGCCGCCTGCTGCAACTCAGAAGCGGAGCAGGGTCGATCGAGATAGATTAGCCGGTTTTGCACCTCACGCTCATTGACCACCCAGATCACCAAGATTCGATTATCCGAAAGCGGCAGAAACTCGATATGACGAAAGGTGGCCTGCTCCCGACGCGGAAACATCACCATCCCGGCCAGGTGGGTCACCGATGAGAGCAGAGCGGAAGCACTTTGGAGCAAACCCTGTAGGTCAGCCTCCGGGTCCAGCTTGTCCATGAACCTCTCCACCTGTCGCTGGTCCAATGGCTCCACGGTTAAAAGCGTATCGACAAAAAAGCGATACCCTTGTGCGGTCGGGACTCGACCAGCGGAGGTGTGCGGAGACATTACCAATCCTATCGCCTCCAAATCGGCAAGGATGTTCCGCGCCGTTGCCGGACTGATATCCAGTCCGGCTGCCTCGACCAGTGCAGCAGAACCCACCGGCTGTCCATCCTGGATATGCCGTTCCACCAAGGTTTTGAACAGCTGTTGCGCACGCGCGCTTATGGCCGTCTCTTTCGCCACCAATCAATAGACCTCGCTCGAAAGACAATGAAAAAACTGGAAATCACCAGGCGCCAGCAAATGCTTGGCACTCAACGATGCAGAGTGCTAACAGAAGTTACCAATTCGGGCCGCGGGGGTCAACCGGTGAATGAAAAGTACCGGTTGGCGCGGGCTACGCATCGTGCTAACGTTAGCCACTGGATAGGTGAGCGTCTCCATGGAACAAAACCGTTTTTCTACCATTGGTTTAATTGGCAAATACAGTGACTCCGGCGTGGAGAAGACGCTTGGCGGTCTGGCGGATCACCTGCGTACCCGGGCCACTCGGGTTTTGCTGGATGAAGCAACTGCCGAGGTGGTCCCGGGTCTCGACCTGGAAAGAGTAGACCGCAATGAGCTGGGTCGCCGTTGCGATCTGGTAATCGTGGTTGGCGGAGATGGCACCCTGCTCAATGCTGCACGCTCTCTGGCCGAGCACGATGTGGCACTGCTGGGTGTCAATCTGGGCCACCTTGGTTTTCTCACCGATATCTCTCCAGACTGCATGACCCGCTGCCTGGATGCCATCCTTGCCGGCGATTTCCAGGAGGAGAAACGCTGCCTGCTACATGCTGCCATCATGCACGAAGGCGAGGTGGTTACCGAAAGTAATGCCTTCAACGACGTGGTGATCCATAAATGGGACATCGCCCGCATGATCGAAATGGAGACCTCCATCAACGGAGTCTATGTCAATACCATCCGTGCCGATGGATTGATTGTCGCCACTCCCACTGGCTCCACCGCTTACGCCCTTTCCGGAGGCGGCCCCATCCTCTATCCCAATCTGGAAGCGCTGGTGCTGGTCCCCATTTGCCCCCACACCATGAGCAACCGACCCATCGTGGTGCATAGCAGCAGCACCATCGAAGTGGTGGTAGCCGAACATAGCCAGCCGTACGCCCAAGTGACCTGCGACGGCCAGGTCAATCTCGGTCTCACTGCCGGAGACCAGGTTGTCATCAAGACCAGCCCCCGCCCGGTGCGGTTGATCCATCCTGCCGGTCATGACCATTTCAAACTGCTGCGCGCCAAGCTGCATTGGGGCAGACGTCTGGCCTGAGGGACCGGCATGCTAACCCATCTGCAAATCCGGAACTTCGCCCTGGTGGAGCGGATTGACCTGGAGCTACATCCCGGAATGACCGTGCTCACCGGAGAAACCGGAGCAGGAAAGTCGATCCTGCTGGACGCCCTAGGCCTGATTCTGGGCAACCGAGCCGACACCGGGATGATCCGCCATGGCACGGCCAAGGCGGAGATTGGCGCTGAATTCGAGCTGGGCGATCGCCCTGAGGTGTGGCAGTGGCTGGAAGAACATGATCTGGAGGAAGAGACCGGCTGCCAGATCCGTCGCGTGATCAGCGTGGATGGCCGCTCCCGTGGATATATCAACGGCCGCCCCGTCCCTTTGCAACTGCTGCGGGAACTGGGAGAGCTCCTGGTAGAAATTCATGGCCAGCACGAGCACCAATCCTTGGTGCGGCGCGAGTTCCAGCGTACCCTGCTGGATGAATATGCCGGAAACACCCCCCTGCTGACGGAGCTCTCTTCACTGCATCACCAATGGAGAGAGCAGCAAGAGCGGCTGGAGCAACTGCAGCAGGCAAACCAGGACCGGGAAGCCCGCGCGGGGCTACTCAGTTACCAGGTCCGGGAACTGGAGCAACTGGGACTCACCTCCGGCGAGCCAGCCAAGCTGGAACAGGAGTATCAGCGCCTGACCAACGCGAACCGACTGTTGGAGGAGTGTCAGCAGACCCTCGATCTGCTCTATGATGGTGAGGAGATCTCCGTGGCTTCGTTGCTGGGCCAGGCCAGCCAGCGACTGGAGTCTCTGCTGGCATTCGATGAACAGTTGAACGAGGTCACAGAGCTGATCACCAATGCCACCATTCAGGTGGAAGAAGCGGCGGGTGCGCTGCGTCATTACCTGACCCGCACCGAGCTCAACCCAGAAAGATTACAATGGGTGGATGAACGCCTCGGTATTCTCTACGAACTGGCGCGCAAACATCATGTAAGACCCGACGAACTCCCGAATCTGCTCTCTCGGTTGCAACTGCAGCTACAGGAACTGGAGGAGATGGATATCCGTCTGGAAGGACTGCAGAAAGCCATCGATAACGCCAGGAAAAGCTATGCGATGAGCGCGGAAAAGCTGAGCAGGGCCCGCACCCGCGCTGCTGCACGGCTTGGTGAAGCGGTCTCCCGTAACATGCAACAACTGGGCATGAAAGGAGGGCGCTTCGAGGTCCGCCTCATTCCGCAGGAGGAAGAGACACCCTCACCACTCGGCAAGGAACGGGTGGAGTTCTGGGTCAGTGCCAATCCCGGTCAGCCGTTAAAGCCACTGGCCAAAGTAGCCTCAGGTGGCGAGCTTTCCCGCATCAGCCTGGCCATTCAGGTGATCACTGCGCAAAAGGCCAGTATCCCCACCCTGATATTTGACGAGGTGGACGTGGGGATCGGTGGCGGCGTGGCCGAAATCGTCGGGCGGCAGTTACGCAAGTTGGGAAACCACTGCCAAATATTGTGTGTCACCCACCAGCCACAGGTAGCCGCTTTGACCCATCACCACCTGCGGGTCAGCAAGGAGCACGTCGGCGGCCAAACCGTCACCCGAATCCAACCACTGGATGAGACACAGCGGGTGGAGGAACTAGCGCGCATGCTCGGTGGTGTGGAAATAACCGCTCAGACGCTTTCCCACGCCCGGGAGATGATCCAGCGGGGACTGACTTTCAGCGATTGATCCACCCCCTCAGGGAAGTGCCGGATGTAACCCAGTCACCAGTTCCAGATACTCTTCATTATCCGGCCCAATAAATCCGTGGCGAATGAGGAAATCGATGATCACCAGGTTACAATTCGGTTTGAAATCCTCGCTCTCCCGCACGACGGCCATCACCTTCTCCACTGGCCAGAGATAGAAACACTCCACTTCCCCATCGGTACAGCGGGGTTGAAAATCGGGGGGCAGCTGCAAATCATAGCAGTAAAGGGTATCAGGCCTTAGTCCGTGCTCCAGCTCGGTGACATAAGTGACAGTCCCCACTGGCACCGCCGTCGCCACCAGCTCTGGCGGAATAGCCGCCTCCTCCCAGCACTCCTTGCGCAGGTTCTCCTCCAACGATATGCCGTAGGGCACCCCTCCAGCCACCAGATGGTCCAGCTTGCCTGGATAAATCATGCGGTCTGCTGCGCGCCGTCCGATCCACATATACCAGCGATCGTCTTTGACCACATAGCCGTTGAGATGCTGGCCGAAGGCGCGGATACCGAAGCGGGAGGCCGCGGCCCGATCCAACCACAACAGCACATCCCCCCCGGATCTCGCAGTCACTCCGTAGCGCTCTCCCTGTAGGTGCGGAATCACTCCCCGCTCCCAGAGCCGCTCGAGAACGCTGGCCACCGCAGCACTGCGCTGCGCCGAGTCAGCCCCTTTCATCACCAGTGATACTGCTTTATCGGTGACTGAAAAGAGCTCCGACCACTCCTCCAGATAGGATGCAAACGACGGTCGGATGAAGCCAACCCGGCACCCGTTCACCCGGAACGGAAGAAATCCCGAGAGATCGTAATGATTGCAGCGCTGGACATGGCGCAAAAACCCCATGATAACTACTCCGGCTCGATGGCCCGCAAATGACGCCCCACCGCCAGCAGGGCTCCCAGCAGCCCCAAGGCGACACCGATACCTAGCAGCACCAGTACCATTTCTAGAGAAGTGAGTCCGAGCCGAAACTTACTGCCATAGAGCCCGGCCAGGCGTTCGACCGGCCCCTGCAACAAGATCAAGGAAAGGTTCACCAGCAACAGGGCAATGAAGGCTCCGCCCACGCCGTACCAGAAGCCGGTATAGAGAAATGGCCGCCGGATGAAACCGTCAGTTCCCCCGATGAGTTTGGTAATGACAATCTCTTCCCGTCGGCTCTCGATATCCAAACGGATGGTGTTGCCCACGATGAGCAGTACAGCCAAGGCCAGTAGCGCAGCGACGGTCAAAATCCCACGTTGCAGAATGTCGAGCAGGGTGTATAGCCGCCTTACCCATTCCATGTCCAGCTGGGCGATCTCCACTTCAGGCAGTTTCCGCAAGCGATCCAGCAGCGCCTGGATCGCCTCGGGTTGCAGCGCAGCAGGCTGCACCAGGATAACTCCGGGCAGCGGATTGCTCTCCAGGGCATCCAATACATTCCCAAAACCGGAGAACTCCCGAAACTCGTCAAGGGCCTGCTCCGGTGAAATATAGGCCGCCTCTTCTATCTCTTCTTTCTCGATGAGTCCTTCCACAAGGCGACGCGCCCTTTCATCACCAATCTCTTGCTTCAGAAACAGGGAGATGCGAGTGGTTTCGCGCCATTGACCACCCAGATCCCGCACATGATCCACTAGTAGATAGAGGCCGGTCGGCAGGGCCAAGGCAATACCAATGACTGCTATGGTCATCAACGTGGAGAAAGGATTCCGGCTGAGCCGTCCGAGTGAGTGAATCAACACCTGGAAATGACGTTCCAGATACCCCTTCACCCCCCGGTGACGCCCTTTGCGAGAAGCCCCCCCTTTCGACCGGCCAGACGATTTTACCGCGTCGCCCATCAACCTGCTGCCCCACTGTCATGGATCAATCGTCCCCGCTCCAAGGTCAATACTCGGTAAGGTAGCGAGGCGATCAATTCCAGGTCATGGGAAGCAATCAGCACCGACACCCCCACTTGGTTGAACAGCCGGAACAGATCCATAATCTCCCGTGACAGCTCGGGATCCAGGTTGCCAGTAGGCTCATCAGCCAACAGTAGCGGGGGCTTGTGGACCACGGCCCGGGCGATCCCCACCCGCTGTTGCTCACCACCGGAAAGCGTCACCGGATAGCGTTTTTCCTTGTTCAGCAACCCCACCATATCCAGTGCCGCCCGCACCCGGCGCTCTACATCCCGGCGCTGCAGACCAGTGACGATCAATGGTAACGCCACATTGTCAAACACGGTCCGGTCATGAAGCAGCCGGTAGTCCTGAAAGATGATGCCGATGTCACGCCGCAGGCGGGGTATCTCCCGCCGTCCCATACGGGTGAGATTTTGGCCGTTAACCACAACCTGGCCGCCGCTAGCCCGTTCAATGAGGGTAACGAGCTTGAGTAGAGAACTCTTGCCCGCCCCGGAGTGACCCGTAAGAAAGGCCATCTCCCCAGCCTCAAGCTCAAAACTGACCGCCGACAACGCCTCCTGTCCACCAGGATACCGCTTGCTGACCTTGTCAAACAGGATCATCAGCTTCAGCTGTCGGAAAACAGGGCATCCACAAATTCGGTGGCATCGAAGACCCTCAGATCATCGATACCTTCACCGATACCAATGAAGCGGATAGGTACGCCCAACCTCTTGGCAATGGCGAAAAGCACCCCGCCTTTGGCCGTCCCGTCCAGCTTGGTGATGGTAATGCCAGTGAGCCCCAGAAGCTCGTGGAACTGCACTGCCTGGGAAAGGGCATTCTGACCGGTGCCGGCGTCCAGTACCAACATAATCTCGTGGGGTGCCTCCGGATCCAGCTTCTGGATCACCCGCTTTACCTTGGCCAGCTCCTCCATCAATCCCTGCTGAGTGTGCAGCCTGCCGGCAGTGTCGGCAATCAGCACATCGATTCCACGGGATCGAGCTGCCTGAATGGCGTCGTGGATCACCGCAGCGGAGTCTGCGCCACTCTGCTGTGCCACCACCGGAACATCGTTGCGCTCTCCCCATGCCTGCAACTGTTCCACCGCCGCCGCCCGGAAGGTATCACCAGCGGCCAGCATTACTTTGCACCCCTGGCCCTGCAGCTGCTTTGCCAGTTTGCCGATGGTAGTGGTCTTGCCGGCGCCATTAATTCCCACCATCAAGATCACAAAGGGGCGCTTCCCTTCCGGGATCGCCAACGGCTTGCTCACCGGTTCAAGAATGGCCAACAGCTCTTCCCGCAGTGCTGCGATCAACGCCTCGGCATCCGCCAGCTGCTTGCGTGAAACCCGCTCAGTGAGCCGGTCAATGATTTCGGCGGTGGCATCAACCCCCACATCCGCCAACAACAAACGCGTCTCCAGTTCCTCCAGCAGCTCGTCATCAATAGCTTTTTTCCCTAACAAAAGGCTGGAAAGCCCTTCGGTCAGATTGCTGCGAGTGCGAGAAAGACGCTCCCGCAGCCGACTGACCAAGCCGGATTTTTTACCAGCCCCAGTGGCTTGCTGCTCAGAGGATCGTTTCCTGATGAAACCGAACATCGTTTTCGTGGTCTTAACCCGGGTGCTCAATAGAGTCGCTGAACCGACGGCCATGATGTGGCCAACAAATAGTCCCGCTGAATGGTTTATTTTATCATTATCCACTTCTGCCACGGAAACGGAAAGAACAACAATGCAACAAACCAAGCACTTCCTTTCTCTGTTGCTCCTCTGTGCGGGACTGTTTTTTCCCGCCTTCCTGTGGGCGCAGGTTCACGAGTTTCGGCTGGACAACGGCCTCAAGATTCTGGTTAAGGAGGACCACCGGGCGCCGGTTGTAGTTTCCCAGATCTGGTACAAGGTGGGTGCCAGTTATGAACATGGCGGCATCACCGGTGTCTCGCATGTGCTGGAGCACATGATGTTCAAGGGCACCGAGAAGCACGGCCCAGGAGAATTCTCCCGCATCATTGCGGAGAATGGAGGGCGGGAAAACGCTTTTACCGGCCGCGACTATACCGCCTACTTCCAACAACTGGAAAAGAGCCGCCTGGCGATCAGCTTCGAAATGGAGGCAGATCGCATGCGCAACCTGCTATTGCCGCCCGAGGAGTTTACCAAGGAGGTCAAGGTGGTGATGGAGGAGCGGCGCATGCGCACCGAGGACAACCCACATGCCCTCGCCTATGAACAGCTGAACGCCACCGCCTTCGTCAACAGCCCTTACCATCACCCCATCATTGGCTGGATGGAGGATCTCCGGAGCCTGGAGATCGATGATCTCTCCCTCTGGTACCGCCGTTGGTATGCACCCAACAACGCCACTCTGGTAGTAGTGGGAGACGTCGCACCGCAAGAGGTACACCGACTGGCAAAACATTATTTCGGCCCTCTTCAACCTGGTGAGCTGAAACCGCCCAAACCTCGGACAGAAGTACCACAGCGTGGCCTGAGGCGGGTTACCATCCGGGTTCCAGCCGAACTTCCATATCTAATCATGGGATACAAGGTGCCGGTTCTGAAAACAGCCGGCGAGGAGTGGGAACCCTATGCCCTGGAGGTGCTTGCCGGAATCCTCGACGGAGGCAATAGCGCACGGCTCTCCCGGGAACTGGTACGGGGACAGCAGCTGGCCGCTAGTGCAGGTGCGGGCTACGATCTCTACGCCATGCGTGAGACCCTCTTCCTGCTGGACGGCACACCGGCTGAAAACCGTACCATCGAAACTCTGGAAAAGGCGCTGCGCAAGGAGATCGAACGATTGAAGCTGGAACCGATCGCTCCAGCAGAACTGGCTCGAGTGAAAGCACAGGTGGTAGCCGGGAAAATCTACGAGCAGGACTCCCCCTTCTATCAGGCAATGCAGATGGGAACCCTCGAGACCGTAGGCCTCGGTTGGCAGCGGATGCAAGAGTATAGCGACCGGATACAGGCGATCACTGCCGAACAACTACAGAAGGTAGCCAGGAAATACCTCATTGATGAGCGGCTGACCATTGCGGAGCTGGTTCCGTTACCCCTTGAAAACCATGCCGAAAAAACCATCCAACAAGGAGAAAATGATGCGCTCCGTTAAGGTAATCCTCTGGCTGACGCTCCTGTTGCTACCCGTGGGCAGTGTGATAGCCGGCCCCGAGATCCAACACTGGAAAACCGCAAATGGCGCACGGGTCTATTTCGTGGCGGCACCACAGCTGCCGATGGTGGACATCCGGATGGTATTCGACGCTGGTAGCGCCCGGGACGGCGACCATCCTGGTTTGGCGGTGATGACAAACGCCCTGCTGGATGCTGGTGCAGGTGGGCTGGATGAAGAAAAGATCGCACAGCGGTTGGAAGGGCTGGGGGCCTTGCTGAGCACCACTGCCTTGCGGGACATGGCAATGGTCGGTTTACGGAGCCTTAGTGCTGCCGAATATCTCGGACCGGCAACAGAGATCCTGGCCCAGGTAGTTAGTACCCCCCATTTCCCCGAGGCGGTTTTCCAACGGGAGCGCAAGCGGTTGCTAATTGCCCTGCAGGGAGAACGGCAATCTCCAGGCACCATTGCCGACAAGGCATTCTATCAGGCCATTTACGGCGACCATCCCTATGCCTCACCGGTCAACGGCACCGAAGAGAGCCTCGGGATGCTACAGCGCGACGATCTGCTGAAATTCCACGCACGTTACTACGTAGCGGCAAACACCGTGGTGGCCCTGGTGGGTGATCTGTCCCGCACCGAGGCGGAGAAACTGGCCGAACGGCTGGTGGCAGCACTTCCTTCCGGGGAAGCAGCCCGGCCGCTGCCAGAGGTGAAACCACTGAAAGAAGCCCTCCAAAAGCAGCTCTCTCACCCCTCCACCCAGACCCACATTTTGGTAGGACAGCCAGGCATGTCGCGCACCGATCCCGACTACATGGCGCTTTATGTGGGCAACCACATTCTCGGTGGCAGTGGTTTCGGCTCCCGTATCATGACCGAGATCCGGGAGAAACGGGGGCTGGCCTACAGTGCCTATAGCTTCTTTCTGCCCATGCGCCGCAAGGGGCCGTTCCAGATGGGCCTGCAGACCCGCAACGATACAGCGGAGGAAGCGGAACGATTGTTGCGTGAAACACTGCTCCGTTTCATTGAGCAAGGCCCCACCGAGAAGGAGTTGGTCGCCGCGAAGAAGAACATCACCGGGGGCTTCCCGCTGCGTATCGACAGCAACAAGGATATCCTGGAGTATATCGCCATGATCGGCTTCTATGGCCTGCCGCTGGATTACCTCGATACCTTCAACCAACGAGTGGAGGCAATCACCGTCGAGGCCATCCGGGACGCCTTCCAGCGGCGGATCGATCCACAGCGACTGGTGGCAATCCGGGTCGGTGGTGGTAAGTGAGTCGGAGCAATCGGATCCGTATCATCGGCGGCAAGTGGCGTGGCCGCAAGCTGCCGGTACCGGAGCGACCGGGGCTACGCCCTACCCCCGATCGGGTACGGGAGACCCTGTTCAACTGGCTGCAGCCAGTCATCTCTGGGGCACGCTGCCTGGACCTGTTTACCGGAAGTGGAGCCCTGGGATGGGAAGCTCTTTCCAGAGAGGCCGATGAACTGGTGATGGTAGACAGCGACTACCAGGTAGTGAAAACAGCACGGGAAACCGCCCAGCGACTCGGCTGCAATCGAGTAGTTGTAGTCCAGACCGAGGCACAGCGGTTCCTGGCTGGACCGGCACAGCCTTTCAATATCGTCTTTCTCGACCCTCCTTTTCGGCAGGGGATCCTGCTTCCCTGCATGCAAAAGCTGGCTTCAAACGGCTGGCTGGCCCCTCATGCCCGAATCTATTTCGAGCATGAGGTAGAACTGGCGAATCTACCGCTGCCGTCGGGCTGGCGGTTGTTGCGTAGCAAACAAACCGGTCAGGTAAGCTATAATCTGGCGGAATACTCCCCGCAGCCGGCCTGATATTATGACCATTGCCATCTATCCGGGAACCTTCGATCCTATCACCAACGGTCATACCGACCTGGTACATCGTGCCATCCGTATCTTCGACCAGGTGATCGTGGCAATTGCTGCCAACCCGGGGAAACACCCCATTTTCACCCTCGAGGAGCGGATCGGGCTAGCTCGAGAGGCGCTGTCGGGGGTAGATAGTGTGGAAGTGTGCGGTTTTGATACCCTACTGGTGGAATTCGTTCGCTCCCGCAGCGCCCACGTCATCTTGCGCGGACTGCGCGCCGTGTCGGACTTCGAGCACGAAATCCAGCTG
Source organism: uncultured Chromatiales bacterium (assembly GCA_964557025.1). GTDB lineage: Bacteria > Pseudomonadota > Gammaproteobacteria > Thiohalospirales > Thiohalospiraceae > DRMK01. The sequence continues at coordinate 117,008 of CAZKYF010000019.1, forward strand.
GCAAGCATCAACCGTCGCCTGGCCCCGGAGGTAGAGACATTGTTCCTGACCCCCGCAGAACAATACACCTACATCTCTTCCGGTCTGGTACGTGAAATCGCATCCCTAGGAGGAGATGTTTCCGGCTTTGTCCATCCAAAGGTGGAGTATGCACTGCGAAACAAAATGCAGTATACTTGATCAGCTTAAGTTCGCTTGATTTCAGGAGATGCCCATGGCGCTGATGATTACCGACGAATGCATCAATTGCGATGTCTGCGAGCCCGAATGCCCCAATGAGGCAATCTACCAGGGCGATGAGATCTACGAGATCGACCCGGACAAATGCACCGAATGTGTAGGGCACTACGATACACCGCAGTGCGTGGATGTCTGTCCGGTGGATTGCATCATCCCTGATCCGGACCACCAGGAGACACAGGAGGAGTTGCTCGCCAAATATGAAAAACTGACCGGCGGCGGTTGACAGATTGCGTCATGATGGCGAGACACCTGCACGATGAAGAAAAAGCTCCGCAATGGAGCTTTTTCTTTGTATAGCCGTATAACGCAGCTCCCGAACCGCCAGGCAAACTTTTATCTCTTCTTGCGACAGTCGGGACAGACGCCGTAGATGTAAAGACAGTGATCGGTAATCTCGTAACCGAACCTGTCAGCGATATTGTGCTGGCGCTTTTCGATCATCTCATCCACAAACTCATCCACCCGACCACATTTGACGCAGAGCAGATGATCGTGGTGCTCCCCTTCGCTAAGCTCGAAAACCGCCTGCCCCCCTTCGAACTTGTGTCGATCCACCAATCCCGCGGCCTCAAACTGAGTCAGCACCCGATATACCGTGGCCAAGCCGATGTCTTCCCCCGCATCCAGCAGGGCCTTATAAACATCCTCAGCGCTCATGTGGCGTAACGGGGATTTGTCCAGAATCTCCAGAATCTTGAGACGAGGGAGTGTGACCTTCAGTCCCGCATCCTTCAGGTTTTGACTTTTCACGCCGGCCTCTCAGCGGTAATATGCGGGGATCCATTATATAGCGTGGCTACCAAATGCGAAAGATTATTATTAATGCACTACTGATGATCGGCTTGGTCGGATGCAGCATTCACAGGGTGGATATCCAACAGGGTAACCTCATCACCCAGGAGATGGTAGACCAGCTGAAGCCAGGTATGGACATGCGCCAAGTACAGTTAATCCTGGGGACACCCCTGCTACGCGATCCCTTTCATCATGACCGCTGGGACTACTACTACAGTCTGAAGCGCAAGAACGCCCCGTTTGAGCGGTACTCGTTCACGGTCTATTTCAAGGACGGCCGCCTGACTCGCACCAGTGGGAAGGTCCACCCTGACGGGGGATAGATTGACCTTTACCGACTATTTGCCTGCCCCATCCTCAACGGCCCTCCCCTTGCCGTGGTCCAAAGCAGGCAGTTGGCGCCCGAACCGGGCACCGTGAAAACATCCATTCCATGCTCGAAGGTCTGTACGAAGATCTCCAGCTCCCCATCCCCATCCAGATCCCCCACCGATGGCGCAGCAGGGGCCCCGTTTCCATTCCCGTCATAGCCGGGACTGGGAAGCGGAATATCGTGTAACAGTGAACCATCCGCTCCCAGAACCACCAGATATCCGGAATCGCGTACTTCCGGCGCCCCATAAGTAGTAAACAACAACTCGGGTGAACCGTCTTGGTTGAGGTCGGCCACAGTGACCTCCGAGGCAAACATCACCCGCTTGCCGTGGGTGAAATCGAACCGCCACAACTCCCCGGCATTCGCTCCAAACGCACGGAGAAAGCCATCATTCAGTGAAACTACGATTTCAGGAGCCGCATCCCCTTGGATATCCACGGTAGTTGCGGCAGGAATACCTTTGGGAGGATACCAGCCATCCACTTCGATGGGTCTATCACCACGCGGCAGATGCTCCCACCCGGGTTTGCGCATTGCCGATCGGCTGCCATCTCCATGATTCCCTTCCAGCACCATGATAGCGTAGGCCTGGGTCTCGTAAGGCTCATTCTTTTCCACGTTGGGAACCCCCAGCACTTCGTTCCTGCCATCCCCATCCAGGTCTACGATATTCGGAGGCGAGGCGGTCCACTGCAGCCATTCCCGGCTACGCGGATGAGGCCACTCTCCAGTGTGAAGATGATAGTGTTCCATCTCCACCCGGGGGTCCGCCCAGCGGATGAACTGCCCCCAAGTCATCCGACGACCGGTGAAGGCGCTGTGCCGATTGGTGAACCATGGAGAGGCATCGATGGCCACCCCGTCATGCTCAAAGGCCTGGATATGATGGTTATCATAGGTCACCACAATTTCCAGCATCGGATCATCGTCGATATTCCCTATGGCCACGTTCAGCCCGTAGGCACCGTACCCCTGGTGTCCAACCCCGTTGCGATCGGCATCACCACCGTACCCGCTGCGATTGTTGTAGCGTGGCCAGGCGGAGAAGGACGTTCCAGCCGGTTGATAGAGGGAACCATCAGTGGAAAACACGAATACCTGCGCCCCACCTTGTTCAGTTGGAAGGGTCTGTGTAGTGGTCGCCACCACCTCGATAAGCCCGTCCCCGTCCAGATCCGCAGCTGCCAATCCACGCACCTCTGGACGGCGCCCGCCGGAGGTGGTATCGGCCGGCCAGCCCTGCTTGAGCCGCAGCTGCCCATCAACCCATTCATAGGCATACACCTCGTGACCGTTGCCATAGAGCACTTCAGTGATACCATCCCCTTCCAAATCCGCCACCACATGCGGCGCATAAATACGCCCTCCTCCCCCATCGGCCCGATCGAGCAGTGAGCCGTCACTGCCATATACATAGAGTGAGTAGTAGGCAGCGACCAACTCGTTACGGCCATCACCGTCCATATCAACCACCACCGGAGAGGCGAACCAGCTAGTCTGCGCCGGCAGATTCCTCACCCATTGCGGTGCCGCTACCTCACCCTGGCTCTGTCCGACCCCACATACCGGGTTCCTCTCCCCACCGGTAAAACCTTCCCTATCCGACTGTCCGGAGGAAGAGGTGGCAAGACAGCCTGGAAACAGCAAAACAACTGCGCAAATGAATGGGACCACCTCTCTCGCCCGCTTGGGACCCTTCCTCATGATGTACCCCGTTCTTCTAGACCCCTCATCCTCATATGGGATGACTTACGGCAATGGACGCATCATACCGTTACTCCGCTACCGCAGCTGTGGCACAATCCGCAATTCTTGGAAAACCCCATCCCTTGTCCGCCTGGCCAGCAATCTGTCGACAAGCGACACGATCCCAAGGCAACCCGTCAAGCATGTTTCGTATTCCATGGGGTCTGGCCGCGAAGCACTCCAGCTTTGATGGGTTTCTAGATGGAAACGGGATCAATGACAGAAACTTACTGTAGAATGAACTACGGCACTTTGATGCCTTGCCGTACGCAAGCGCACTTTTGTTGAATACGAGATTATCAACTGGATTGACATTCCCGATAAACCAAGGGACCAGGAGAAGCCGTTTTGGCCAAACAGGAGTCTTCTTCGGAAAACCGCTTCATCAAAGGGGTGGGAAGATTCATCGTTTCCCTGACTTGGGCAATCCTGCTCGCGGTCATTCTGTTCGTGGTCTATCTAATCAGTAATCTGCAACCCCGGTAAAAAGCACCGTTCTCCTTCGATGGATCAACCACCGAAGAATTCCCTGCTTCAGATCCAATCAAGAAATGTTTTTCACCGAACAGAGAGAGGCCCAGTCGGCAAAAATTGGTTTCGAATGGCCGAGAAACGCTATAATGCACTGATTAAACCTGAGTAGCGCTGAACGAGTGCCACTTTGTCGACATCTGCCGGGGCGAAACGGGGCGGCAGGTAAATGGATTTTTTTGTGAAACAAAATGGGCCTGATTGATGCAGAGACAGAATAGCTATTCATACGATGAGCTCATCGCATGTGCGAAGGGAGAGCTCTTTGGTCCAGGCAACGCCCAGCTGCCCCTCCCTCCCATGCTGATGTTCGACCGCATTACCCTCATTACCGATGAGGGGGGTGCCCATGGCAAGGGAGAGATCCGGGCCGAACTGGACATCAAACCGGATCTCTGGTTCTTCGGTTGTCATTTCCAGGGGGATCCGGTGATGCCCGGCTGTCTGGGACTGGATGCCATGTGGCAACTGGTGGGTTTCTTTCTGGGCTGGAGCGGGGGGCCAGGCCATGGCCGCGCTCTCGGAGCAGGTGAGGTCAAATTCAGTGGCCAGGTACTTCCCCATCACAAAAGGGTAACCTATCAACTGGACCTGAAACGGGTCATCAAGCGTAAACTTTATATGGGCATCGCCGATGCCACCATGCAGGTGGATGGACGGCAGATCTATACAGCCAGCGACCTGCGTGTCGGGCTGTTTACATCAACAGACGGCTTTTGAGGTCAGACTATGCGGCGCGTGGTAATCACTGGATTCGGCATCGTATCCAGCATCGGCAACAACAAACAGGAGGTGCTGACTTCACTGAGGGAAGGACGCTCAGGTATTGAATACAGTGAGGAATATGCTGAACTGGGATTCCGTTCCCACGTTCATGGCCCTGTGCGCGTCGACTACCGTGAACTAATCGACCGCCGGCTGCTGCGTTTCATGGGAGATGCTGCAGCCTTCAACTACCTGGCCATGCAGGAAGCGATCGCCGACGCCGGGCTGGAGGAGAAGGAAATTTCCAATCCGCGCACTGGCATCGTCGTCGGCTCGGGAGGGGCATCCAACGTTACCGTGGTGGAGGCCGCCGATATCCTGAGAACCAGAGGGGCCAAACGGGTCGGCCCTTACCGAGTACCAAAAGCGATGGGGAGTACCACATCCGCCAATCTGGCCACGGCGTTCAAGATTAAGGGAATCAACTACAGCATCAGCTCCGCCTGCTCCACCAGTGCCCATTGCATCGGCAACGGAGTGGAACAGATCCAGTGGGGAAAACAGGATATTGTATTCGCCGGCGGTGGCGAGGAACTGCACTGGTCGATGTCGGTACTGTTTGATGCCATGGGAGCTCTCTCCTCCCGATACAATGATACACCGTCCACCGCTTCCCGCGCCTTCGATGCCAATCGCGATGGTTTCGTGATTGCCGGTGGCGGTGGAACTGTGGTACTAGAGGAGTTGGAACATGCCAAGGCCCGAGGTGCCAAGATCTATGCCGAAGTGATCGGCTACGGCGCCACTTCGGACGGTGCTGACATGGTTGCCCCTTCTGGAGAAGGAGCGGTCCGTTGCATGCAGATCGCACTCAGTACCGTGGATGGCCCTATCGATTACATCAATGCCCATGGTACCAGCACGCCGGCTGGGGATATCACCGAGCTAAAAGCCATCAGAGAGGTGTTTGGAGAACAGCTGCCAGCCATCTCTTCCACCAAGTCGCTGACCGGACATGCGTTGGGAGCTGCGGGTGTCAACGAGGTCATCTACTCGCTGTTAATGATGGAGCATGATTTTCTGGCCGCATCTGCACATATTGATCAGCTGGATCCGGAAGCGGAAGGGTACCCCATCGTGCAGGAACGCCAGGACGGCGTTACTATCGAGCGATTCATGTCCAACAGCTTTGGCTTCGGAGGTACCAACGCCTGCCTGGTGTGTCAGCGCTGGTCTGAATAAACCCTCCCACCCGCCGAGAAACCGATACGCCGGGGCATGGACCTGCATCGACTCTACCCGCTGCTGAACTCCTTGGCCGATGGCCGATTCCGCTCTGGAGAAACACTGGGCAGGGAGTTGGGTATCAGCCGCACCGCTGTCTGGAAACGATTGCGTGCAATGGAATCACTGGGGCTGGAAATTCAGGCGGTGAGCGGCAAGGGATATCGGCTTAGCCGACCGCTGGAACTGTTACAACGAAAACAGATCCTTGCCCACCTCGACTCCTCCAGTTGTTCCATGCTCACAGATCTCGAGATCCTGCCCGAGGTGGATTCCACTAATCGCTATCTAATGGAACGTTCGCAAGGGGGTATCGCCTGTTTTGCCGAGTTCCAGAGTGCAGGCCGTGGACGGCGCGGCCGCCGTTGGCACTCTCCATTCGGTAGTAACATCTATCTTTCCGTAAGCTGGCATTTCGAACATTCCACTGGTACTGTCTCCGGTCTCAGCCTGGCGGTGGGGATATGGATTGCCGATGCCTTACGTCAAGCGGGAGTGGAGGAAATCCAGCTGAAGTGGCCGAATGACATACTTCATAGGGGACGCAAGCTGGCAGGCGTGCTCACAGAACTGAAAGGAGAAACCGAGGGTCCTTGCCTGGCAGTAGTGGGGGTCGGACTCAATCTGGAGATGTCCGGTAGAGGAATCGAATCCATCGACCAGCCATGGATCGATCTACACACCATTATCGGTCAGCGCCCACCCCGTAACCGCATCGCCGGTTTGCTGCTGCACCATCTGCTGAAGGGATTGGCAAAATATCGCGAGACAGGTTTAGCTCCTCTACGGGAGCGGTGGAATCACCTGGACTGCATGGCTGGACAGCCAGTTCGCCTGCTTTTCCCATCGGGGAGTGTGACGGGAACCGCCTTGGGTATTGATGAAAACGGGGCACTGCTACTGCGCACCATCGAAGGGACACGCGCTTTTCACAGCGGTGAAGTGAGCCTGCGGCAGCTTCCATGAAACAACTGATCATCGATCTCGGCAACAGTCGCCTCAAATGGATGGTGTACGACAATGCTCGGCCGGGGACACCTTCCGCGGCTATCCTGTGCGAGAGTCCTTTCGTCGAGCTGCTGAACCACCGTTTGGGGAAGCTTCCGCGCCCCCACCAAGTGGTGATCTGCAGTGTGGCAGACAAAAAAAACAACACGCTCATCTCCCAATGGTGCACGAAAAACTGGGGCTTAACCCCCTTGTTCCTGCGTAGCAAACCTAGCGCTTGCGGCGTCTCCAACGCCTATCAAGACCCCGGGCAGCTCGGTGTGGATCGCTGGGTGGCACTGATTGCCGCCCATTCCCTCTGGCCGAACGAAACCCTTTGCATCGCCGACTGCGGAACCGCTGTCACCATCGATGGCCTGGAGGGCAGCGGGCAACACCTCGGCGGGCTGATTCTACCGGGCCTAACCTTGATGCAACACGCATTGCAGGAAGGAACCACTGGCATCCAGTGCAAAGAAACGCCGCTGCCGGATCTTTCACCGTTTGGCAACAGCACGGAAAGCGGAATTTCATTGGGCACCCTCCGGGCAATCACCTCCACCCTGGAACGGTGCGTCACGGAGCTAGGTAATACAGCAAAAACTGAAGTAAGATGCGTCATTACTGGTGGCGATGCCCCCCGATTGCTGCCCCATCTGGAGAGAAAATGGTGGCATCATCCAACACTGGTGCTAGAGGGCGCGAGGATCCTGGCTGCGAACGAAACAAGCACTGCTTATAAAACATGAGGTGGCTATTTCTGCTGCTATTGGCAGCCAATCTACTCTTTTTCTCCTGGAACTGGTTTCGAAATGGTGAATATCAGGAGTTGCGGGATCCTGCTTTAGCTTCTGTGTCAAAACGAAAAAGCTTGTTCCTGTTAAGTGAATTACAGCCGACGGAGAAACAGGGATCACCAAAAGAACTCGATCACCCGCAGCCCGAGCCGGACACCACCGTACCGGCGGTCCCGGAACCCGACAGGCGGACCATACCTCCTCCGGAGGCATCACCACCATCCGAACCATCCATTACCCAGCCGACCGGGACTATCATAGAGGAAGAAAGGGGGCTTTGCTTCGTGCTGGGCCCCTTCGGTTCCAGCAACGCTGTTCAGGAGGTACTTAAGCGCGCCACCAATTCCCCCGCCATCGTGGAGAAACGCTGGAGCAGCCCGGAGCAACGACCGGGCTACTGGGTCCACATCCCACCTGCGGGAAGTAGCAACGAGGCCCGCAACATCGTGCGCATCCTCAACCAAGCGGGGATCTCCGATCTCCAGTTAATCACCTCTGGTGAAATGAGAAACGCTATCTCCTTGGGAATCTTCTCCACAATGGAAAACGCCCGCAAACGACAAAGCAAGGTAGCCCAACAAGGTTTTGATGTCACCATCAACGAAGTAAAGATTCGAAAGCGCCGCTACTGGCTGGCATTGCGGGGTAGTGGAGGCAGGTTGCTCTCCAAGAGACAACTTGAAAAACTGGTCGCAGAAAACGGCGAGGTAAAGATCCAGAGACGCCCCTGCGACAACCTTTACCGATGATCCGCATGCCCGCCTCCCGAAAGATTGAACGCGCCCATTTGGCCACCTGGGCAGTGATCTTCGGAACAGGTCTTTTGCATCTCCTGGCAGCACCTACCGTCGGTCTCAGTGTGGACGAGGCCCACTATGCCCTCTACGGACTGCATTTGGACTGGAGCTACTTCGACCATCCTCCCATGGTCGGTTGGCTACAAGCCCTGGTACTCCCCTTCGGGCAAAGCGAACTCACCTTGCGGCTGATTCCCATCCTTCTCTCTTTCGCCGCTAGCCTGGTACTCTACCGGCTGGCTCGGGAGCTGTTCCAAGATGACTCTCCCTGGGTCGGATTCACTGCTGTAGCCCTTTTTCAGGCCGGTCTCATCGTTCAGCTGTTGGGACTCGCCATGGTTCCCGACGGCCCGCTGCTGCTGTTCGGTCTGCTGGCAATCCGTCAGCTGCGTCGGGCCTTGGATAGGGACCGGCTACGCGACTGGCTGCTGAGCGGTCTGTTTCTCGGCCTGGCAGGCCTCTCCAAGTACACCGCCATCACACTGGCAGCAGGGGCCTTCCTGGCGCTGCTGGCCAGAGGGAATTGGCGCCTGTTCATGTCAAAGGGGCCATGGATCGCCATAGGTATCGGCCTGCTGCTGATTTCACCGGTAATCTGGTGGAACTACCTCCACGACTGGATCTCTTTCAACTATCAACTGCACCATGGCACCGAGGGGGGGCACTGGAGTGCAAAACGCTTCCTGATTAGCCAGGCGGGCCAGCTGCTGGCTTACCTTCCCCTTTCCCTACTCGGCTGGATTGCCCTTTTCCAGGGAATTCGTCAGTGGCGTCATCCCGGGGTACGAGACACCCTTTGCTTCGCATCGCCGGTATTGCTGCTGTTTGCCTGGAACAGCGGATTCCATGCCACTCTCCCTCACTGGACCGTCCTGGGATGGGCCATCACTGCGCCACTGGCCGCACACTGGCTGTTTCAGCATTGGCAGAAACGCTGGGTACGAAACATTACCGGCACTACCGGAGGACTCGCCCTCTTGCTGAACGGTCTCCTTTTCAGCCAGCTGTTCCATCCCTGGCTACCGTTTGACGAGAACCGCCATCCTCTGCGCGATCTCTACGGGTGGGAACAAGCCGCCCGACATGCAGAGCGGCTGCGCCGGGAATTGCCGAAATCCGCCGCCGATCAGGCTCTGCTTTTCGTGGAGAATTGGACCTTTGCCAGTCGCATTGCCTGGTACGCCCGCCCAACGCCGGTTCAAGTTCTGGACAAACGTTTCGATCAATTCGATCTCTGGTTCGGTACCCCCCAAAAAGGGACAAGCGGGGTTCTGATTAGACCCGCTTTCTACCGAGGGCGCTCCGGAACGCAGCTGTTCCGCCACTGCATGGAGCAGCAGCCCCTGCCGATTTCGCTCGGAGGAAAACCCGCTCTTACCTTTCGTTTTTTTATCTGCGAGGAGTTTCTCGGTGCCCCATCCTGATCTCTCACCAACCATGCTATTGCGCTCTCCCTGGTTCTGGGGCGTACCGATCGCCGCACTGGTCGGTCTTACGATTGTTTGGGGAGCGAAACTGAACCTTCCCTTGTTCCATTGGTTCAACGATTTAAGCCGCTATACCGGAGAAGCATTGTGGGCTCACCTGACCTTGCTCGGCGATGGAGTGGTGGGACTGGTTCTGGTACTCCCTTTCATAGGACGCCGTCCCGATATCGTTCGTGCGATGATGGTGGCTGCCCTGCTAGCCACAATATGGGCTGTGGGACTAAAAGCGTTAGTTGGAGCGCCCCGCCCCGCGGCACTGTTGCCTTCCGAGGCAATAACCATCATTGGCCCGGTATTGAAACAGTTTGCTTTTCCTTCCGGGCACACCACCACCATCTTCACTTTGGCTGGAGTGCTCTGTTTCCACACTCCTTCAGGAGCATTAAGGCTATTATTGCTGGTTTTCGCTGTGGTGGTGGGCTGCTCCCGCATGGTAGTGGGCGCCCATTGGCCGGCTGACGTGCTTGCTGGCGCTTTTGGCGGCTGGGTAGCTGCCGGTGCAGGGACGCTGCTGGCAGCGCGCTGGCGGGGTGGGCTGCGACCCACGGCCCAACGGGGATTTGCCCTGCTACTGGTCATTCTGGCCGTGTGGTTGTTGCTGTTTCACCACACGGGCGACCCCCAGACACTGCCCTTTCAGCGCCTGATTGCCGTTAGCGCCCTGTTGGTGGCCCTACCGGGACTATATCGCCTCTTCCGGACTCCCTGATACCATGAAATCACACAAAATGGTATGATTATGCGTTTGATAACGATCGATGTTCCATCATTCTCCCCCGCTTCGATGAAAAATCTGGTCAAGCTAGCCGTCACTCTGGCGATCTTTTTCCTCATTTTCCGCAATATCGACCTGCGCGAAGTAGCGGAGACTATAGGGAATGCGCAGCTGGGATTCGTATTGCTAGGGTTCACGGCCCAGCTGCTGAGCACCCTGGTGGCCTCTTACCGGTGGAACATCATCATGAAGGAGCTGCGCTTCAAACAGCGTTTTCTCTTCTATCTGAAAAGCTACTTCAAGGGGGCCTTCTTCAATCAGGCGTTACCTACCAGCATCGGGGGCGACGCCTTGCGGGTGCTGGACATCATCCGGCTCGGCTTTCGCAAGCGGGACGCCTTTGCGGGCGTATTCATCGACCGGCTGGTAGGTCTGAGCGGTCTGCTGATGCTCAATCTGCTGGCCAACCTGCTACGCCCCGGCCTGCTGCCGGACGAGGTCTTCTGGACCATCAATGCCCTTTCTCTCGGCGGTATCGGAGCCATCCTTGTCCTGATGGCGCTGCAGCGTTTCCGGCTCAACCGATTTCTTCCTGCCCGGCCCACCACGTTACGCATGCTCTATGCGTTGTCACGACGCACCAACCGGGTATATCGCGGGCGCAAGGGGGCTATCCAGATCGCCATGACGCTGTTAACCCACCTGTTTTCGGTCCTCGCCTTCTACTGTCTGGCGCAGGCAGTGGGGATAGAGTACAGCCTGATCATCTTTCTGGTGATCGTGCCGCCGGTTATTCTGTTGACCCTGATCCCCGTAACCTTCGCCGGATGGGGAGTGCGCGAAGGGGCGATGGTGGGGCTGTTCAGCCTGATTGGCGCAGACAAGACAGCGGTGCTCTCCATGTCTATCCTCTATGGCGTGGCATTGATCATCACCAGCCTGCCCGGCCTCTACTTCTACCTGGTGGGCAAATATCAGATCTAGGGGGAGAAGATGAAGGTTGACACCATGCGGCGCATCGACCATCTGGCAGGGGTTCCCCTCTGCTGGCTGGTGAGCGGCCTGCTCGCGCTTTGGGAACGGTTCCGGCCGCCGGAAAAAAGAGAACCCTGGAACGTACTGTTCATCGAGCTATCCGAGATGGGGAGCACCATCCTCGCCGATCCGGCCATGCAGAAACTGAAACGGGAGCGGAAGGTGGAACTGTTCTTCGTCATCTTCGCCAAGAACGCTCCCAGCCTCCATCTGCTGGATACCGTGCCCCGTGCCAACATCTTCACCATCCGCGAGGACAGCCTGTGGCATCTGGCCCTCGATACCCTCCGGTTCCTGCGCTGGAGTCGCCGGATGGGGATCGACAGCGTCATCGATCTGGAGCTCTTCTCCCGCTATACCGCCTTGCTCACCGGTCTGTGCGGCGCGGTCAACCGGGTGGGGTTCCACGCCTTTCACAACGAAGGGCTCTATCGCGGTGAGATGCTCACCCACCGGGTGGCCTACAACCCTCACCAGCACATCGCCAAAAACTTCGTCGCCCTGGTCAATGCCCTGCTGGCCGAGCGTGAGGAGCTGCCCTACTCCAAGACCATGATCGGTGACGAGGAGATCCGGCTGCGCAAAGTCGACATCGACATCGAACGTCGAGAGGCGATGCGAGCCAAGGTGAAAGAACGGTATCCAGCCTGGCAACCGGCGGAACAACGGCTCGTGCTGATCAACCCCAACGCCAGTGAGCTTCTGCCCCAACGACGCTGGATGCCGGAGCGCTACGTGGAGCTGATGAAACAGATCCTGGAGCAGTACCCGGACGTGGTTGTCCTGATCACCGGGGCACCCGCCGAGCAGGAAGAGGCGGAGGCGCTACGCAGACAGGTGGGAAGCGAGCGCTGCATCAATTTCGCCGGGCAGGTGCGGCTGGAAGAATTGCCGGTGCTCTACAGCATCGCCACCCTGATGGTCACCAACGACTCCGGTCCCGGCCATTTCTCGGCCATCACCGAGCTGCCCACCTTCGTGCTGTTCGGTCCCGAGACACCCGCTCTGTATGGCTCACTGGGCAACTCCACTCCCATCTACGCCGGCCTGGCCTGCTCGCCCTGTGTGAGCGCCGCCAACCACCGCAAGACCCCCTGCAGCGACAATGTCTGCCTGCAGGTGATCTCTCCGCAGCAGGTGTTCGACACCCTGCGCCCGGCGCTGGAAAAAACGGTACAATAATCTTTTACCGGTCATTATCGTTGCCATGCCTCTTGACATCGAAGCCACGCTCGCTGCTCACGAACGAACCATCGCCACCATCCGGGCACTTGCCCCCGGAATCCACGAGGCGGCGGAGCGCATTCTACGAGTCCTCTGCCATGGCGGACAGATCTACATCTGCG
>CAZKYF010000020.1:0-42500 GCA_964557025.1 uncultured Chromatiales bacterium
CAGGGAGTATGGAACCTGGAACAGCAAGGGGTGATTGGCCAGGCAGGCTGAAAGGGGTGGTAAGTCCAGTATTGGAATGGAAAACCGCTTACAGTAGTGCAAATTAGCAGCTGGATTTATAAAGCCTCGGCTCTGAGATCATGAGAGGTGCTGGAAGTAACGGCTACTTTTGCAAATTGGCCAGTGGATAGATTAGAGCCGTTTTCAATATATACTAGGCCATCGACCTCCGGTGCATCGGCAGCAGAACGGGCCAGAGCCAACCCGGAGGGGTCAACTTCATCTACGAGAACTGTCAGGGTTTGTCCTACCTTTTTGGCAAGTTTTGCTGTGCTGATCTCTTCCTGGACATTCATGAGTTCTTTCAAGCGCTGCTGTTTTATCTCTTCTGGCACCGGATTTGACAGAGTATTGGCTAGAGCACCTTCTATGGGTGAATAAGCGAAGGCTCCTACCCGGTCCAGTTGTGCTTCCCATAAAAAATCCAGTAGGCGACGAAAGTCGTCTTCCGTCTCTCCTGGAAAACCCACGATGAAGGTGCTCCGTAGGGTGATGTCTGGACAAATTGAGCGCCATTGCCGAATTCGCTGGAGTAGATGTTCACTGCTTCCAGGCCGTCTCATTGCTTTCAAGATAGAGGGACTGGCATGCTGTAAGGGGATGTCCAGATAAGGTAATATCTGTCCTTCTGCCATCATTGGAACAAGCTGGTCCAGATGTGGATAGGGGTAAAGATAGTGCAGTCGTATCCATATACCCAATGTCCCTAGGGTTTGAGCCAGAGTGGTAATTCGACTCTTTAGTGGGCGCCCCCTCCAGAAACCTGTACGATACTTGATGTCTATTCCATAGGCGCCGGTGTCCTGAGAGATGATCAATAGTTCTTTCACTCCTGCGGAAACCAGGTTTTCTGCTTCTGTCATGATTTCCCCAATGGGGCGACTGATCAGCTTGCCGCGCAACCGGGGGATGATGCAAAAACTGCATTGCTGATTGCATCCCTCGGCGATCTTAAGATAGGCGTAATGGCGAGGAGTCAGTTTAATGCCACCCGGCGGAATTAAACTGGTAAAGGGGTCATGTTTTGGTGGGAGATGCTGGTGAATGACATCCATTACTTGATCCGCAGCATCCGGGCCCGTCACTGCCAGCACGTTCGGATAGGCTTGCTTCACCTTGTCTGCATCTGCACCAAGACATCCCGTGACGATTACCTTGCCATTTTCACTCAGGGCCTCACCAATGGCGTCAAGAGACTCCTCTACTGCTGTTTCGATGAATCCACAAGTGTTGACTACCACTATGTCAACATCCTCGTAGCTACCTCGGATCTCATATCCTTCAGAACGCAAGCGGGTAATAATTCGTTCAGAATCAACCAGTGCTTTGGGGCAGCCCAAGCTGACGAAGCCGATGGATGGATTGTTATGGTTCATGGGCAATAGGGGATTTGCTGATGGCAGGTGCTGCGTAAGGTGTGAGTGAGTTCTCTTGCAACGTCTATTTTACCGAATAACTTGGGTATCAATAAATGGTTGTCCCACCTGGGGTTGAAGATTTCCCTTCTTAAGGGAACCTTTGCTGGGGTACGGACGTGTTAATGGGGAAAAGGTAACCTTTTTATATAGATGAAACTTTTTTTGGAGAACTGCCAGGTTACCAGATGCTGCTTAATAAAAAATAAATGATTGACCATTAGTGGAATATGCAGGAGAACAAGCAATGAAGGTGTGTACATGGATAACCATTCCATCACTTGCTGTATAGCTGATGGAATGCAATCCCACAGATACTACGTTGTCACAGGGGGTGTGCCGGTTACGGTGCTAGCTACCATTCAAGGCTCGGTACCGGGAACGATTATTTAAGCTTATGGAGATAATGGCTCTTATTATGTCATGGAATCCGAACAAAATGGAACTGCCTGTCATCCCTTCATTATGGCGATCGCCGTGATCATGACGATTACGATGGGGAGCGACATGGAGACGATGAAGATCATGGCAGAGATTGGCATGATGATCGCGACAATGAGGGTCGAGTAGGTGGCCAGGTGCTTTCCTCTCCGATCCCGACTCCGGTTCCAATGACAGGTGAAGCGTTCTTTGCTACCCTGAGTGGGCGTTCCGCTACCGCTATCTCCTTGGCAATCAGCAATAACCGTGGTGGGATGGGATTCCTCTCCTCCCTGACCGCAACGGAGATCCGGCAGATAGCCGATTATCTCAAGCAGTGAGGTAATAAAGGGGAAAAGGGCGGTACCTTCAAAGAAGGTACCGCCCTTTTTTGTCGTGGAGTTATGGGAAACCTGCCAGGATTCGGTTTGACAATGGCTCTTCCACCTTGATTCAATCTTTTTTCTTGTTCCGATTTCTGGGCTGCTTCGGGGAAAGGAGGATATATACCGGGGGAGAGGAAGGTTTCAAAGGAAAAGGGGAAATCGATCGGGGACGGTTCCAATTTTAAGCTGCATTTAAGATTCGGGAGGGTATCTTGGGGCCCGACAGTCCACGGGGTCATCAATGAAAATCGGTATTTTTTCACGCCATCGCGGGCAAGAGCCCTCGTTTGAAGAGCTGGTGGCTCCCCACATGGAACGCCTGTATCGGCTCGCCTACCGCTATGTGGGAAACCAGGCAGACGCCGAAGATCTCATTCAGGATCTCCTGATCAAACTGGTTCCCCGCGTGGATGAGCTCCGCAAGGTGGAGCAGCCTTTTCCCTGGCTGGTCAAGGTTCTCTACCGGCTGCACATCGATCGGTTTCGCCGCTCCAGGCGCAATCCAGTGGAGGGGGGCCATGACGACCACATCGACCGGACAGCGGAAAGTGAGTCCGGCGAGATGTCGCCGGCCCGCATCGGCCTGATCCGGGATCTGCAGGCCGCCCTGGATCAGCTGACAGAGGAGCAACGCGCCTTGATCATAATGCACGACATGGAGTCCTATACCTTGACCGAGCTGGAGAAAATTCTGGATATTCCCGTTGGTACGCTAAAATCAAGGCTCCACCGCAGCCGGGCCAAGCTGAGAAAATTGCTGAAAGAGGGAACGGTTTCGTTGCAACGAGCGTGTTAACGGGTAGCAGGTAGGAAAAATGAATTGCGAGCAACTTCAAGATCGACTCGACAACTATCTGGATGGGGATTTGCCGAGAACGCAGCGAGACCGGTTTGAAGCCCATCTCGATGAATGCGAAGATTGCCGTGAACGGGTTTCCCAGGCCCGGAGCATCCAGGAGATCCTGCGGGAAATTCCGGTTCCTCCGATGCGTCCCGGATTCGCGGCCCAAGCCATCCGGCGGGCCACCGAGCATCACAGCCATCACCGACGGGGATTCATCGCCGGCTTTTCCACGGCGGTGGCGGCAAGTGTACTGCTGGCACTATTCGTGGGGAAGATGTTGCCCGAGATGGAATCATCCCCCACTCTTGATACGACGCCGCCGGTGGTCATCTCCATGGAACATCCGCAAACGGTCAATCTGGTCTTCGACGTGACCACGGCGATGGAAGACGCCACGCTCTCCATCGAGCTTCCCGAAAACGTCGAAGTCGTTGGCTTTCCCGGACAACACATGATCACCTGGAAAACCAGTCTGCAACCAGGCAAGAACATTTTGCCGCTGCCACTCAAGGGGATCATGCACAGTCGCAGCGATCTGGTCGCCAGCGTCGAACTGGGCGGAAGGAAAAAATCCATCCGCATTCCCATCCGGGTCGATGGAGGCGAAGCAAGCTCCCGAATCCAACCGGTCGGTCCTCCAGTGGCTTGAACCGACCGCTTTCCAGTAACAGGCAGAGATATTGGCAATGAGCATTTTGAAAGGCAACGTCATCGGCGCACTGTTGATGCTGGTCGTCCTGCCGGTATATGCGGTCGATATCGACGATCTGGACGAAGTAACCATCCAGGTCATCGAATCCCTCGATGACGACGAGCTCGAAGAGGGTATTCATTTCATTGAACTGCCCCACTTGGATACGGAGGAAAAAGAGGAAAGAACCCATGAGCGCAAGGGTCATGAGGAAGACCACAGCGAAAGGGACGACGATGACGAATCCCTCTATGGCGACGGACAACGTTCCGACGGGGACCGTGACCGTGAGGAAGACGACGATCACCACGAATACCGTTATGGTGGGGATGCAGATCGGGATGACGACGATCGCGAACATGAGGAAGATGTGGATGAATACCAAAGCGATCGGGAAAATCTGCGTGACTCGGAACGGGAAGAACAGGAGATGGAAAAGGAGCATCACGGAGAGGATGAAAAAGAAGACGATGATGAGCGCAATGACTCCAAGGATGAGTACAAGAGTGACAAGGATGACGATCTAGACTCACGAGGGGAATGGAACGACGAAGCGGGTCTCGACAAGGAGATGCACCGCGACACGGATGAAGTCAAGCAGGATGCGGAAGACGACAAGGCCTCCCACCGGGAAGAGGAGGAAGAAGACGATGACGACGATCGAGACAAGGATGGTGACGACAAAGAGGATGATGACGAGGATGAAGACGACTGATTGCTGATCCCGGACATGCACAACAAAACCACATCCCCCAGGGCGTCGGCAATGCTGCTCGCGTTGTCGGTTTATCTCTCCTCGGCAGCGGCCGCGAGCGAAAGAATGGCCTTCGACAAGGGTGTGCGGCTCTTTTCCACGGGAGAGTATGAAAAGGCCGCCGCATTGTTTGAGCAGGTGCTGGCATCCGATAGAATGAACGCCATCGTCCATTACAATCTGGGATCGAGCTATTACAAGCTGGGCCGCTATGAGCTGGCTCGTGAACAATTCCGGGAAATCAAGGCGAACCACAAGCTTGCTCCGTTGGCCTACTACAATCTTGGGCTCATCGCCTTTCGCCTGGAAGGAAAAGAAGCTGCACTCCGGTGGTTCCACAAAAGCATGGAAGCCTCTGACGATGATTCGCTCAGGCTTTTGGCTGCCAAACAGATCGCACGACTCGAGGAAAAAACGTCCTCACCGGAGGCTCATTCCCGAGGCATTCGTCTGTCCGGCTACTTCAGTGTCGGAGCCGGTTATGATGACAACGTTGCCCGGGTTCCCGATGGAGTATTGCAGATTTCCAACCAGCGCTCGAAGCTTCTGGATCTGTTTCTCAGTACCACCTATTGGATGAACGGAAACCACCACCGAGGGAATGCACTCAAATTCAACGCTGGCGCCACTCGTTACGACCAACTGGCCGAGTATGACAGTACATTGCTGGGTTTCGGTTTGTACCACTATCGTCCATTGATCGGATGGCACAGCCGATGGAGCCTTCATTTTTCTCATTCTGAACTTCATGGTGACGCATTTCAGCAACGGCTTCGTTTTCAAGTCCGGACCGGAAAAAGGTATTCGGCCAATCAATGGCTACGCCTCCAATATGAATACAGCCAGATAAAGGAGCTCAACGCTGCTTACAGCTACCTCGGGGGAAATCAACAGCGAATCCGGGTGGAGAATCGTACCCGATTGAACCACGCCCGGCTGCGAGCAGGTTATCTTCTGGAATGGAACGACAGAGAAGATTACCGTGGAGCGGACACATTCAGCAGCTATTCCCCAGTCCGCCATACGGCATATCTGTGGTACAAGCCGGCGTTCGGAGAGAAATGGGCCGGTCGATTGGGTCTGGAATATCGATACAGCGATTACATCGAAGAAAATGTTGCTGCCGGTATTCCTGAAGGAACACGCGAGGATCGGCGCCTGCGGATTACATTGGGAACCCTGTACAAATTGTCTCCAGACTACGAACTGGAGATTTCCCTGCGGCGTACGGAAAACGACTCCAATTTCACCAGGCGCGACTATATCAGCAATCAGCTGATGATTTCCGTCGGTGGCTATTTTTGATTTTTTCTTTTTTATTCAAAAGGAGGAGCATATGCGAAGCTACTATCCATTGGGACTGGCAGCCCTGCTGTTGCTCAGTGGGTGTAACTTGGGGGGGAGCTCGACCGACGGGGACGGCAGTAACCGGTATCCTGACGAAGTGAGTGAAAGCGGATTTCGCCTGCTTGCCTGGAACGATCTCGGAATGCATTGCATGGATGCCGACTATTCGGTTTTTTCCATTCTGCCGCCCTACAACAACCTGGTCGCCCAGCTGATCGAAAAAGGCAGTGAGCCGCGCCATATCACCCGGGGCGTCCAATTGACCTACGAGGCCGTTCCCTCACTGGACGGGAAATGGAACACCCGTAGTACCGGCAAGACCGATTTCTGGGATTACGTTTCCAGATTGTTCGGCGTGACGCTGGATCCCGATGTCGGCCTGAAGGGCCGTCACGTTCAGAGCCAAACGCCACGCCCACTGCAATATGACAGCGAGTACAACTGGTGGATAGCAGAGGGGATCCCAGTCACCCCCCGAAATGACGATGGCTCATACAACATGTACCCGATGGTCAAGGTGGTGGCCAGGGACGACCGGGGCACCGTCCTGGCCGAAACCACCACCGTATTGCCGGTCAGTGACGAAATGGACTGCAAGGCATGTCATGGTTCATCATCCGGCTATGACGCCGCCAAGCCTGCTGGGGGGTGGGTGAACCACGGTGACAGCGAGAAGGACTACAGGTTCAACATCCTGCGCCTTCATGACGAGAAACATCCCGGTGCCGTCTCGGGCCACGCCAATGCACTGCGTGCAAAAGGGTGGGATTACGACGATGCAGGGCTTGAGGCTACCGCCGCGGGCGGCACGCCGATATTGTGTGCCGCTTGTCACTCGAGCAACGCCCTGCCGGGGACCGGTGTCGGCGACATTCCTCCGCTGACGCAGGCCATCCACACCCGGCATGCAGAAGCCGCCGATCCACGGAACCTCGCTGTCACATTGGATGACGGTACCAATCGGAACGCCTGTTATCTCTGTCATCCCGGCGCAACCACCCAATGCTTGCGTGGCGCGATGGGCAAGGCGAAACATCCCGATGGAACCTCCAAGATGCAATGCCAGAGCTGTCACGGTGCGATGAGTGCAGTGGGTCGTGCCGATCGGGACGGTTGGCTCGACCAGCCCAATTGCCAGAGCTGTCATCAGGGAGGAGAACGTCACACCCAAGCGGTGGCCGATATGACGACGGGAGCCCTGCGTCAGGTCACCGATTTCCGCTATGCAACGAATCCGGATACGCCGATGTCCGGCAAGAGCCTCTACCGTTTCAGTGTCGGCCACGGAGAACTGCAATGCTCCGCCTGTCATGGATCGACCCACGCCATCTACCCAAGCAACAAGGAGGAGGACAACATCCAGAGTGTGGAGGCCCAAGGGTACGCCGGCACCATCCGGGAATGCACCAGCTGCCACACCAGGGTGCCGTTGACCGAAGACGGGGGACCGCATGGCATGCACACCATCGGGCAGCGCTGGGTGGATGAACACGAGGAATATGTGGAAGAAAGCGATCCGGTGCGCTGCACGGCCTGTCACGGGGACGACTACCGCGGCTCTCCCCTTTCCGCCGTGAAGACCGCTCGCAGTTACGCCACGGAATGGGGAACCAAACGCTTCCAGGCTGGCCAGCAGGTGGGCTGCTACGATTGTCACAACGGTCCTCACGATGATGACTGAACCCGCTCGGGCACAGCAGGGCGCAGGTGCCCCCGTCACATGGAGGTGACGAAGGGTTCACGCCCCTTCAACCACGACATCCCGGCGGATCGAGCGGGAGAATCGAAAAACAACTTGAACAGGGGGAAACATCGACATGAAAAAATCGCTATGCCTGGTTTCGGTACTGGGACTGCTGCTTCTCTCGGGATGCGGAGACGATTCGACATCCTTGACGAGCGAACCACGGGCAACGGGAAATTATGATGTCACGGTGGAACGAGGGCCTCTGTTGAACGCCTTCGTGATGGATGCGGGAGGCCACCGCGCAACGGAGGTCGGGAGAGGTGTGTATCGATTCGACGGTACACCGGCATTTCCCGTTTCAGCAGTGGGAGGGATCATCGATCTGGACCGTGATGGCACGATCTCCGCTGGTGACGCAGCAAACCCAGTGGCCCTTAAAGCAGCGAAGGGGAACGCGGTGACCATGCTTTCCACGCTCGCATCCACGGCCCCTGTACGCACATGGCTCAAGGAGACGTTCAGTCTCACCGACGAACAGATCGATCAGGCGACACCCTCCACCGATCGTGTGGTCGCCGCCATCGGTGACGAGCTTTTCGCATATTGCATCGAGAACGGTGTCACCGATCCTTCCCGTTGGGATGTGGAGCAGTTACGCACCAATCTGCAGAATCGAATTTCCATGAGAATCCAATCCTATGTCGGAAGTGGACAATCCGTGGCCGAGCTGGAAATTCAGCTTCTGGAAACGTTGGGAATGGATCGCCTCACCACCGACATGCTGACCAATCCACCCTCGGGAGAAGGGATGGATGGCTTGATAGCCATGGTTACGGAGTTGCCGGCCTACGAGCTGACCAGCGCACAAAAATACACGCTGGCATACATGTGGAACGAGGAAAAGATGGCCAAGGATCTCTACCTGACACTCAACGGGCTCACCCCTCACAACACGCTGGTCAATATCGCCACACGCTCGGAAACTCAGCATCAGGCCGCAGTGGAAGCCTTGCTCAGGAAATATGATCTCAATATCGAAGATCTCGAGAATTACGCGGGAGGATTTTCTTCCGATGCATTGAGCCGATACGGAAGTGGGCAATTCAGCATCATAGAGGTGCAGAACCTGTACGACTCTTTGTACCAGACCGGTCGGCAATCGCTACAGCATGCACTGGAGGCTGGATGCAGGGTGGAAGTGACCGATGTCGAAGATCTCGATAGGGATATCGCCACCGCCGAAGGTGTGCTCGATCTGGTTCTCGTCTACAGTGCCCTGCGAAGCGGCAGTTACAATCATTACTGGGCTTTCGATAGAGCATTGAAAAACATCGGGGTCGAGGCAGGATGCTGCTCTTTGGGAGAAAGATACTGTAAAACAGAAAACGAATTTCCCTTGAGCAAAGATGATAAGAGAAAAGGATTCTGAAAGAAGCAGAATCACTGACTTGAAGATCTCCTGTTTTCTGCTGGTGAGATTGCTTTGATGGTATGAGAATTAGTACACCGTTAAGGAAATTCTATCTCTTGCAATAGGCAAGTCACACAAAATCGGAGCCTGACCGCTTGTTGGTAGAAAGGATTCGCTTCTAGGCACTTGCTATGTGATTAACTTCCTTTTGGAGTGCAGGTGTTACTTTTTGTTTGCATTTCCTGCTCGACGTATCCTAAAGAGATGCGTTATTCTTAGGGTCGGAGTAGGGGGGAGCTGACATGTTGCTTGGCTTTGTAAGCCGGCAAGATGTGCGGTCGTTTCCTCCAATAATGAAACACTCCTTGATTCGTCTCGTCTTTCAGGTGTATGGAAAGCTGAAGCAGGGAAAGAAGACATGCATGCGAGAAACATGTCACTGGCAGGGGAGTTTCGTGAGGCTGGCCCGGAAGCAGACCTGCTCCTTTCCATGCTTTGTCTCAGATATAATCCCGCTGGGCTGTCTCGTATTGTTGATCTTCTTGACAAAGGGATCTGCTGGAAGCGATTTGTTACTCTGGCTTTGAGAAATGAAGTCCTGCCGACGATTTCTCCAATTCTGAAGGATCACTGCGCGGACGCGCTTCCGAGTGAGATGTTAGCTTTCGTTGATGATCGGTTTCACCGCAACGTTCAGCGGAATGCTGTGTTGTGCCAGGAACTGCTCAATTTGAATGAGCAGTTCCGTATGCACGATATTCGAATCATAAATTACAAGGGCCCTGAAACAGCACACAGAATCGGGCTGGAGATCGACTGTTGTCAATTTAATGATCTTGATTTTTTGGTGCGGAAAGAACAAGAGGCAATCCTTAAGGAGGTATTGCTGTCACTTGGCTATCGACTAAGCGAGGAAAGAAAGAGCAAAGGGCAGATAAAGGATTTCACTTATATACGAGAGCGAAATCACGATGGCTCTGCTTCTATTGCAGCTCTGCCGGGAGATATTTACGAGACAGGGCGAATCATCGTTGAGCCACATCTTCAGATTACAGAATATAGATTGCCAATAGCGATTGAAAAAGAATCTTTGTGGGAAGCAGTTGAATTCATGGAGTTCATGGGAAAGCCTTTGCCGGTTTTTGCAAAAGATGATTTGCTTCTGGTGCTCTGTATAGCGGGTTGCAAGGCAAGCTGGAAAAATCTGAAGCTAATAAATCATATCGCCGCCCTGTTGAACACCCTTCCTGATTCCGTCGTTGATCGTTGTATCGACAAAGCGAAAATTGCAGGTTGTGAGCGCATGGTGCAGATGGGGTTGTTGTTGGCCAACGGGCTGTTTCTCACAGAAAAAAATCCGGATAGAATGGCGCGTGCCAGATTGGATGAGGGATTGATGAAGTGTGCAAGGGAGGTGGTGATTGCTCGATCTCGGAATATTTCCTCGATCGATTATCATCCTTTTCCTTGGCGATATTCCTCTGTCATCATGCAAACACTAGATCGTCCCAGTGATAGAATACGCTATTTATGGAGAACCACTACGGTACCTTATCCGGTTCACTACAAAAGATTTCCATTACCGGGATTTCTGCATAACCTCTATCGCTTTATCGTACCATTCCATGACTATGTTCTGGTACCTGCAGGTCAGTGGTACAAGTGGCGCTTTCGCCCCTCAGGTTCCGGCGCATTTGAGGTCCACAGGGCCCTGCAGGATTTTCTGAATCGTAGGAGAACAAAAGTAGCAAAGGCCGAAGCTGGCTGATGATGGGTAAGCCCATAGAAGACGGAGGGGGTTTTGCTGTACTGGTGGATGTCTGTCAAGTCAATCGAACAGGACCCGATGGCTCTCATCAAGGATGAAATCGAGAAAGGTTTGGGCAACCAGTGACAGGCGTTTCCCCTTTTGATGAACCGCATACCAGCGTCGCTTGATTGGAAAACCCTCAACATCCAGCACTACCAGCTTCCCTGTGCTCAATTCGAGACGCAGGCTGTGGATGGAAATGACAGCTATGCCGAGCCCCGCAAGTACCGCCTGTTTGATAGCCTCGGAGCTGCCCAGTTCCATATAGGGTTCTACCTGTAGTCCCTTTTGATCCAGCAAACGGTTAAGTGCCATACGTGTACCGGAACCTGCTTCGCGGCCGATAAAGCGCTCCTGGATTACTTCTTCCAGCGGCAGATTTTTACGTCCCGCGAAGGGGTGATCTGGTGTGGCGATAAAGCCCAGGATATTTTCCAGGAAGGGATAGCTGATGAGCCGGTCATTGTCTTCTGGTACCTGTCCCATGACGACAAAGTCATCGTCGTTGCTCATCAGTCGTTCCACTACCCGTGCGCGGTTAGTGAACACAAGCTTGGGTTCCACCTTGGGGTGTTGTTGCAGAAAATGGCCCAGCAAGTGGGGCATGAAATATTTGCCCGTAGTGACCACCGATAACTGCAACGGGCCAGTGATCTCCCCTTTTAGCGCCTCCATCTCATCTTTCAGCTGCGCCAGACGACCAAGGATATCGCCAGCTGCTTTGTAAACCGTTTTTCCAGCCGTGGTGGGGAAGATTTTCTTACCCATTTGTTCCAAGAGCGGAAGTCCCAGCTGCTCCTCCAACCTCTTGATCTGAATAGAAACAGCGGGTTGTGTAAGATGCATCTCCTCTGCTGTGCGAGTGAAGCTGCTATTTCTTACCACCGCCTCAAATAGCTTGAGTTGCTGCAAGGTCAAGTGCATCGGAAACCAACCATTTACATTTGTTAATACAGATAATAACAAGGATTAATTTTTTTTTGAAACACAAAGAGAATATAGTTAGCCACACCGTAGTTCACGGGGCCCGGCGGAGAGCCGGGGTGATGGAGGTGCCAGGGCGGAAACCCCTCCCTGAGCCGGAATTCAATGACAAGTGAGGATTAGCAATGGCTGACAAGACCTACAACGCGGGCGTAAAAGAGTACCGCGAAACCTACTGGGACCCTAACTACACTCCGAAGGACAGCGACATTCTGGCCTGTTTCAAAGTCGTGCCCCAGCCGGGCGTGCCGCGTGAAGAGGCAGCAGCAGCAGTGTGTGCCGAGTCCTCCACCGCTACCTGGACCACCGTCTGGACTGACCTGTTGACTGATCTGGACTATTACAAGGGCCGGGCCTATGCCATTGAAGATGTGCCTGGTGATGATGAGTCCTTCTATGCCTTTATTGCCTATCCCATGGGCCTGTTTGAGGAAGGTTCCGTGGTCAACGTATTCACCTCTTTGGTGGGTAACGTGTTCGGTTTCAAGGCGGTGCGTATGCTGCGCCTGGAGGATGTGCGTTTCCCGCTCTGGTTTGTGACCACCTGCCCGGGACCTCCCCACGGCATTGAGGTCGAGCGTGACAAGTTAGACAAGTATGGTCGCCCGCTGCTGGGTTGTACCATCAAGCCTAAATTAGGCCTGTCTGCCAAGAATTACGGCCGGGCTGTATACGAGTGTCTGCGCGGCGGTCTGGATTTCACCAAGGACGACGAGAACGTCAATTCCCAGCCCTTCATGCGCTGGCGTGATCGCTTCCTGTTTTGTCAGGAAGCCATTGAGAAGGCAGAAGCCGAGACCGGAGAGCGCAAGGGTCATTATCTAAATGTTACTGCCCCCGATGTGGAAGAGATGTACAAGCGCGCCGAATTTGCCAAAGAGATCGGCTCTCGCATCATCATGTCGGATTATCTGACCCTGGGCTGGGCGGCGCATCAGAGCCTCTCCAAGTGGTGCCGTGACAACGGCATGTTGCTGCACGTTCACCGCGCCATGCATGGTGTGATCGACCGTAACCCCAAACACGGCATCAACTTCCGTGTGCTGGCCAAGCTGCTGCGCCTGCTTGGTGGCGACCATCTCCACTCAGGTACCGTAGTTGGCAAGCTGGAGGGCGACCGCGAGGCCACTCTGGGCTGGATTGATCTGATGCGCGAGCGTTATGTAAAAGAGGATCGCTCCCGCGGTATCTTCTTTGACCAAAACTGGGGTCACATGCCGAGTGTTATGCCGGTCGCTTCCGGTGGTATCCATGTCTGGCATATGCCGGCCTTGGTCTCCATTTTCGGTGACGACTCTGTGCTGCAGTTTGGTGGTGGCACCATCGGCCATCCATGGGGCAATGCAGCCGGTGCTGCGGCCAACCGGGTTGCGCTTGAGGCCTGCGTCCAGGCACGCAATGAGGGCCGTGAGCTCGAGAAGGAAGGCAAGGATATCCTTACCACGGCCGCCAAGCACAGCCCTGAGTTGAAGATGGCGATGGAAACCTGGAAGGAGATCAAGTTCGAGTTCGAAACCGTGGACAAGCTGGATGTAGCGCATAAGTAAGCGTTCGGCAGTCTGATTTGAATTGAACGGAATGATTTTGAGGAAATAAACATGAGTGAAGTAACTGATTATTCATCCCGCCTGTCGGATCCCCGCAGTCGTAAGTTGGGTACCTTCTCCTATCTCCAGGAGATGGATGCCGATCAGCTGCGTAAGCAGGTGCAGTACATCGTGGATAAGGGCTGGAACCCGGCCATTGAGCACACTGAGCCTGAGTATGCATCCAGCCACTACTGGTATATGTGGAAGCTGCCCATGTTCGGTGAAACCGATGTGGACCGCATTTTGGAAGAGATCGAGTTGTGCAAAAAGGCCAACCCAGGCAACCATGTGCGCCTGATCGGCTATGACAACTACAAGCAGACCCAGGGTGCCAATATGGTGGTTTACCAGGCTCCGCTGGATCAGAAAAAGCAAGACAAAATGGAGATTGCCGCTGCGGTGAACTCCTACGGCATGGTCCACAAGTAACCATCTTGTCGTTTGTGGTGCGGGCTGTCTTATTTGGCGGCCCGCATTCTTCCCCGAAAGGGGGTTTTGTTGAGGTTCGAAGTCGACCTCTTCGGGTTTCAACAAAGCTTTCCTGCATGAGTTTCGTTATTCAACCGGCGAAAGGTGACCATCATGACCGATGTCAACAAAGAAGATTTCCTGATTAAAGAAGAGCCCTACTATCGTTCTGTTGCCGATGAAGTGGAGCGTTACCAAGCCGCCTATGACGTCCGTATGCCGGTGATGCTTAAGGGACCAACCGGCTGCGGTAAGTCCCGTTTCGTGGAATATATGGCCTGGAAGCTGCAGAAGCCACTCATCACCGTGGCTTGTAACGAGGATATGACCGCTTCTGACTTGGTAGGTCGTTTCCTGCTCGATATCAACGGTACCAAGTGGCAGGATGGGCCACTGACCATTGCTGCACGCATCGGCGCTATCTGCTACCTGGATGAAGTGGTGGAAGCCCGACAAGACACGACCGTGGTCATTCATCCGCTTACCGATCATCGGCGTGAACTGCCTCTGGAGAAGAAGGGTGAACTGGTCAAGGCGCACCCTGATTTTCAGATAGTGATTTCCTACAATCCTGGTTACCAGTCGATGATGAAGGATCTCAAGCAGTCCACCAAGCAGCGCTTCGGCGCCATGACCTTCGACTATCCGGAAGCGGAGGTGGAGAAAGAAATCATTGCCCATGAGGCGAATGTGGATGAGGCTACCGCGGAAAAGTTGGTCCAGGTGGCACAGCGTTCACGCAACCTTAAGGGGCATGGCCTGGACGAAGGGATGTCCACCCGTCTGTTGATATATGCCGGCCAGTTGATTGCGCAAGGGATCCCGGCGGTTAACGCTTGCCAGATGGCGCTGGTGGAACCCCTGACTGACGATCCCGACATGCGTGATACGCTGGAGGCTGCGGTGAGCACTTTCTTTGGTTGAAGGTAACCGGCAGCAGAGATTTTTCTGGCCTGCGCTGAAATGCCAACCGTGAGGAACCCATTATGAGCGTCAACCTGGACGATTACCGCGATGAGCTGATCGCCGTAGCTCCCGAATTGGCCGACACACTGGAGGCTATCTTCCATGAGGCGGCTCGGGTGATGTCTCCTGCCGGCCTTAGTGATTACCTAGATGGAGCACGGGGGATGGTCAGTCTGGGCAAAGGGCCGGCGCTGCTAACCGCATGGCTCGATGAAGTGCCCCAGGTGGCCCGGGAGTGCGGGGAGGATGTCATTCGGGATATTGCCGCTGCTGTCCTCAAGCTGGCATCCATGGTTTCCGGAGAAGTGCTGGTACTGATGCTCTCCACCTTGCCTACGGCGGCGCGACGGCTGGGAGATCCCGATCTACTGCGCGCCTACCTGCAACTGTTACACCGTCTCTCGGCCAAGGCCCCGCGCGGAGTTCGCCCCATGCTGGGCGTGCTCGATGAGCTACTTTCCAAGCTGACCTTGAGTGGTCTGCGGCGTTGGGTGGATTTTGGGGCTGAGGCCTACCGCCGGGATTTGCCCAAGCAGGCCGCCTATTTCGGCTTGGAGAGTGAAGACTCCAAGGCTGTGTTGCAGCAGGAGCGTAAGGGGACCTTGTTCATCGACGAACAGCGCCGGCTCAATTTCTATCTCCGGGCTTTTTGGGGGCGGGATTTTTTCCTGCGACCGGCTGCTGCTGATTATCTCGGATTCCGGCCTTTTATCGAAGGTTACGCCATGCATCTGCCAGATGCAGTGGATGATGTGGGAACGGTTTCCGGGCATGAGTTCTACCGCGCCATGTGTGCCCACATGGCTTCCCATATGGTTTACACGTCGGAGCCGTTGAACGCTGAGGCAATGTCGCCGGCGCAACAGTATTTCATCGCGTTGTTTGAAGATGCTCGGGTGGAATATTGTGCCGTCAGCGAATTTCCGGGCATGAAGGGGGTTTGGCGCTCACTTATGACCCTGCCGGGAGAGCGCAGCTACGAACATGAATCCATGGCGCTGTTGGAAAGGATTGCCCTGGCATTACTGGATGCCGGAGAGAAGACCGGTGATGTGGAGGTGGATACCCTTGTGGAACGCTTTCACACTAACATCGCCAATAATAAAAACAATACCTTGTTCTCCATGAATCTGGGATTGGACCTGTTCAACCTGCTCAATGCCCGGCGTGCGGTGCCCAGTCTGCGCATTCTGGAAGGATTGAATATCCCTTATCGGGACGACAACCGTTTTATCTGGTCTGCCGAGGAGTTCAGTTGGGAGCAGAGTACCGCCTATCTGCCGGAGAGCCAACGCCAGGTGCGCAAGCATGTGAGCGTGATGGAAATGGTCAACGAGGTGGAGGTAGAGACTGCTGGGGATGATGCCCAGGAGGTCTGGATTCTTTCCACCGAGCTATTTCCTTACGAGGATGAGGGTGTCTCCTACAATCAGATGGAGGGTAAAGAACCGGTTTCCGAACCCATTCACTATCCCGAATGGGACTACCATGTACAGCTGCACCGGCCAGCCTGGGTTACAGTATTCGAACGGCGCCAAGGGCGGGGTGATCCGGAGTTGATCGACAGTGTGCTCACTGAGCATAAAGGCGTGAGCCACCGTATCAAGCAGATTATCGATCGGCTGCGTCCGCAAGGGGTGGCTCGCCAGCGCCGTTTGGAGGATGGTGACGAATTAGATATTAATGCTGCAGTAGATGCCATGGTGACGTTACGGATTGGGCTGCAGCCTGATCTGCGTATCACCATGCGTCATGTGATAAACCGGCGGGATCTGGCCGTGCTCATCCTTCTGGACCTTTCTGAGTCTACCAACGAGACGGTGCGCGGCACTGACAAAACGGTGTTGGAACTGACGCGAGAGGCGTGCGCCTTGGTGGCTACCGCCATCGATGGTATTGGTGATCCTTTCGCCATCCATGGCTTTGCCTCCGATGGGCGGCATGATGTGCAGTACTATCGTTTTAAGGATTTTGAGCAACGTCTCGATGACGACGTAAAAAGTCGTTTGGCAGGAATGAAAGGGGGGCTTTCCACGCGAATGGGGGCGGCCATGCGTCATGCTGGTTGGCACCTCATGCAGCGAAGTGAGAAACATAAACTGCTGTTGATCGTCACCGATGGTGAGCCAGCTGATATCGATGAGCGTGATCCCCAATATCTTCGCATGGATGCCAAGAAGGCGGCCGAGGAGCTGCGTCGTACCGGGGTGTTGAGCTACTGTTTGACCCTTGATCCGGAGGCGGACCGGTACGTATCTCGTATCTTCGGCGGCAATAACTACACGATTATCGATAATGTGAAACGGTTGCCGGAGAAACTGCCCACCCTGTTTGCCAGCCTCACCCGTTGAGCCGTGGGCCACTGGCTGGAGGATATACCAGTATTCGCCAAGCGTCCCGATGAGGTGGATGCCAGGCTTTATAACCTTTGGCGGCGAGCCCGGTTGCATCTGGACCTGCCCGTTCGCCTGTCACTGCCGGGGCTTTCGGGAATGGTGATGCTGCTTGAGGAGCATGACTGGGTCTGTGTGGACGAGCGACAGAATGATCTGCCGGTGTTGGCGTGGGTGGAGTTTGAAGACCAGCATCGGGATGCGCTTCACCTTCCCGTCCGTTGTCGACTTAACTACTATCATTATGCGGCTTCCAAAATTCGGGCCGAAGCACTGACCATAATGGAAGCGGCACTGGAAGAAGCGGTACGTGATGCGGTGGCGAAGGGACGCTGAGACCCTGCTGGGCAGGCACAGATACTGACGGAGAGACGCAGATGGCACTGGTGGATATGCGGGACATGCTGCATCATGCATATGAGAACAGTTATGCCGTCGGGGCCTTTGACCTGGTCAGCCTGGATTTTCTGGAAGCGGTAATCGGGGCTGCCGAGCGTTGCCGTGCACCGGTCATCTTGAGTATCGCTGAGCCCCATTTTGCCTACTACGATTTCCAGCTCATGCTCCCTGCCGTGGAAGCAGCTGCCCGCCGAGCAGCTGTACCGGTAGCGATTCAGCTCGATCATGGCAGCGGGGTGGAGTCGGCGATTGAAGCGATCCGGCTCGGATGCAATGGAGTGATGCTGGATGCCAGCAATATGAGTTTGCCGGACAATATCAAGGCTACTCGGGCCGTGGTAGAGATGGCCCATTCTTGTGGGATTCCCGTGGTGGGAGAGGTGGGTTATGTAGCGGGCGAGGAAGGCGAGGGTGCCAAACAGCATCCGGGGGCAAGTTCCTTGACGCAACCGGCCGAGGCAAAAGCTTACGTGGAGCGCACAGGTGTGGATTTTCTGGCGGTCTCCATCGGTACCGTACAGGGACGCATGAAGGGGCGGGCAAAGCTCGATTTTCAACGCCTCAAACAGATTCGCAAGGCAGTGCATGTTCCTCTGGTGATCCATGGAGGCACCGGGCTTAATGAGGATCAGTTCCGTCGCCTGACTGCCATGGGGATTGCCAAGATAAACTATTTCACAGCCTTGTCGGATGTTGCTGCCGAGACCATGCGTCAGCGAATGAAGAGCGACAAACAGGGTGGATTTACCGATTTAAAGCGGGGAGTGAAAGAGGCCATTGGCGAGGAGGTGGAGCGTTGCTTGCGTCTGTGGGGGACTGCTGGCCGGGCTGCCGAAGTGCTGACCCAGTGTAAGCCTATGGTCCCTGTGGAACAGGTTATGGCTTACAATATCGACGATGTGGATGGGGAGCGGGCTTCTACCCTGATGCGAAGGGCGCAAGAGATTATTTCGACTATTCCAGGGGTGCGGGACGTGTTTGTCGGCGAGGCATTAAAGGAGGGGACAGGTTATCGCCTTTACTGGTCGGTTCGTTGCGTTACCGAGGTTGCTGCACGCTCTTTTCAAGAACACCCGGACTATTTGGCATTTCTTCGGAGCTATTTTTATCCCTATGTAAGTGACTCCTTTTCCATGGGTTACCGTTCCGTAGCCACGAGCATGGAGCTCGGGAAATCATCGCGGCAGCCGCTTTCAGTATCATTGGCTACGCTGGGCAATAATTGAACGAGGAGTGAGGGAACCAGATCGAGGGTTTCATGCTGGCCTGTTGCCTGGTGGTCAATAATCAATAAACAGTAAAAGCCACCGAGAGGGTGCGCCGGTCCTTGATGACTGCGTCCCCCACATCACTTTTTTCTTGCGGCAGGGTTACTTTTTCGCCTTCTTGCGGGATTTCTTTCTCAATCGGTGTGATGTTGGTGATATGTGAGAAGGAGGAGATATGGCTTTCCAGTTCTTGAACCCGGAGTATTTGGAACGGGATGTAGGGTAGTCTTGTAGTTGCTCAATGACGCCAAAAGGGGTGCTAGTGGGAGGGCGAAGGTATCATGAGGCATGTCCTGTAGTCGCCAACAGACGCTGGGAAGCCCGACCTTATGCCCGGTTAACAATTGCCCATCCATGAATTCTCGACCGGTTCCGGATTGTCCGTGTAATAAGGTTTCATTTGATGATACTGCTCGACGGTCAGGTCTCTCCTGATGGTAAGATAGGCGAATAGCGGGACTTTCCGGTGAGAAAACGGGATATCGAATGCAATACCGAGATCTGCGAGACTTTATCGCTCAGCTGGAGCAGCAGGGTCAGCTGAAACGGATCGCCCTGGAGGTGGATCCTTGTCTGGAGATGACAGAGATCTGTGATCGCACGTTGAAGGCGGCTGGGCCGGCATTGCTGTTCGAGAATCCCAAGGGGTATGAGACGCCAGTGCTGGCCAATCTGTTCGGCACCCCTGAGCGAGTGGCGCTCGGCATGGGAGAATCGTCGGTGAAGGCGCTGCGCGGTGTGGGCGAGCTGCTGTCGTCGCTGAAAGAGCCGGAACCCCCGAAAGGGATGCGTGATGCCTGGGAGAAGCTGCCGGTCTATAAACAGGTTCTGAACATGGCACCCAAAGTGGTGAGGAATGCACCTTGCCAAGAGGTCGTGCTGGAAGGAAGTGCGGTGGACCTCGGTGGATTGCCGGTGCAGACTTGTTGGCCGGAAGATGCCGGACCCTTGATCACCTGGGGGCTGGTGATAACCAAGGGGATTAGCAAGCAGCGGCAAAACATCGGGATCTATCGCCAACAAGTGATTGCCCCCAACAAGGTGATCATGCGTTGGTTGGCTCACAGAGGAGGAGCGCTGGATTTCCGGGAATGGTGTGAAGCCCGGCCGGAAGAGCCGTTTCCCGTAGCGGTGGCGCTGGGTGCGGATCCCGCCACCATGCTGGCGGCGGTGACCCCGGTTCCAGACACCTTGTCGGAATATGCCTTTGCGGGCCTGTTGCGGGGATCGAAGAGTGAGGTGGTGAGCTGTGTGGGATCCCCGCTGCAAGTGCCCGCCACCGCAGAGTTCGTACTGGAGGGGGTCATCCATCCTGGTGAGACCGCCCCGGAGGGGCCATTTGGTGATCACACCGGTTACTACAATGAAGTGGACAAATTTCCGGTTTTCACCGTTGAGCGAATCACCCATCGCCGGCAGCCCATCTATCACAGCACCTATACCGGTCGCCCGCCGGACGAGCCAGCCATTTTGGGGGTGGCGCTCAACGAAGTGTTCGTGCCGTTGCTGCAGAAGCAGTTTCCGGAAATCGTGGATTTCTATCTTCCACCAGAAGGGTGCTCCTATCGTATGGCGATAGTAAGCATTCGCAAACAGTATGCCGGGCATGCCAAGCGGGTGATGCTCGGCGTATGGTCCTATCTGCGCCAGTTCATGTATACCAAATTCGTGATCGTCACTGATCATGACATTGATGTGCGTGATTGGAACGATGTGATATGGGCAATGACTACGCGGATGGATCCGGTCCGTGACACCACTCTGATTGAGAACACCCCCATCGACTATCTTGATTTTGCCTCGCCCGTCTCGGGGCTCGGAGGAAAAATAGGATTTGATGCCACCAACAAGTGGCCGGGGGAGACCTCTCGGGAGTGGGGGCGCCCGATCCGCATGGCAAAAGAGGTGATTCAGCGCGTGGATTCCATCTGGGATGAACTGGGTATTTGACATCTGTGGACAGCTGTCAGATAGTTATTGGCTTTCATAGAACAGGGAACAACGAAATATGAAAAAGTTACTGTATGCAACGTTCGTTATCTTTCCGCTCGTTTCCGCCTGCTCATCCAACCATGATGCGGGTGGGAAAGAGGAGAAAAAACAGGAGATGGGTCATTCTGAAGAACATGCCAAGGAGCATGAGCACGCCAAGGAACACGAGCATGCCGACGGTGAAGGGCATGCCGAGATCCATTGGGGCTACGAAGGTGCCGGCGGTCCGGAACATTGGGGTGATTTGAAACCGGAGTTTGCTACCTGTAAGGAAGGCAAGAGCCAATCCCCCATTGACATCGAAACCGGTAAGGTAGTCAAGGCCGAGTTGCCCGCTATCGAATTCCACTATCAGGAGGCTCCGCTTTCCGTGGTCAACAATGGCCATACGATACAGGTGAACTATCCTGCCGGTAGCTCCATCAAAGTGGGGGACGCTACTTACGAGCTATTGCAGTTCCACTTCCATACGCCCAGTGAACATACAGTCGATGGCAAGCCGTTTGCCATGGTGGCACACTTGGTGCACAAGAATGCTGATGGTGGTCTCGGGGTAGTGGGCGTGCTGATGAAGGAAGGAAACAGCAATCCCGCCATTGAGACCATCTGGAAAGTGATGCCAAAGAAGGCGGGTGAAAAGGTCGAGTCCGCCGAGATCAAGATCAGTGCATCGGCGATTCTGCCGGAGAACCACAGTTACTACAATTACAGTGGTTCACTCACCACTCCGCCGTGTACGGAAGGAGTAAACTGGATGGTCTTGCAGACGCCCATCGACGTATCCAAGGAGCAAGTGGCTGCATTGGCTGCACTGTTCAAGAACAATGCCAGACCTGTACAACCGCTGAACGGTCGGGAAGTGAAGGCCAATTGATCGAGGAAACAAAAGTGCAGGGATGACGAAATCCCTGGCCGTCAAACGATGGAAAGTCGCCGGATGATTAAACCGGCGACTTTTTGTTTGTGGCAAGGAGGAGTGTAAGCAGGTTGAGCTGCGAGTCTCATCGGTTCCCCTTGCCACCACGCTGTGAGTTTTCCACTTGTGCACAGCGGAGGGCGGGAGAGACTATAACTTCGAGTTAAAGGACAGGGTGTGCGGGCGGGAAAGAAGCAGTCCCCGCCCGCGCTTTAAGGTTTAACCTTCGGATGCCGAAGGAAGGGGCTTGGGTGATGATTCTTTTTCACCAGGAGCCTTTTCCTCAATGGCCTTGGTTTCCTCCGGGGCCGTAAGAACGGCGGCCTTTGCCGGCGGTCTGCCTAACGCTAGCCGCATTCCCTCCCGGTAGTATTCCACGGCGCGTTCCCGATCCCCCTGTTGCTCCAGTAGGCCAGCCAGCAGCTGACAGGCTTCCGCATTGGGAGTGACAGACAGGGTGGACTCCAAATAACTTTTTGCCTTGTTCCATTCTTGATCGCGCAAGGCCAGTTTTCCCAGGGTGAGCAGCAGATCTGCGTCCTTAGGGTGGGCTTGCAGCCAACTTTCTGCAATGGAGAGCTGGCGTTCGGCATTCGCTCCTTCGATGTCACCGTACAGCCGAACGAGTTCAGGAGCCCACTGTTTGCGCAAGGCGCTACGCAGAACCGCTTCTGCCTCATCTCCCAGCTTATGCTTCGCCAGTGTGGAGGCATAGCGGGCCACCAGGACCGGATTGCTGCGGGCATCCTTGGGCAGACTGTTCCAGGCCTCCCGAAGAGCTTTCTCATCGTCGGAACCAACTGCCCGATCGAGGATTCCCAGGAAAGTTTGCTGTTCCAGCGTTTTCAGATCCTCTTCGGTGAATATATGGCGACGACGAAGGACGGGTAGTAGTTCACGCAGCTTGTCCCACCGTTCCAAATCCCGATAAACCTGCGCCAAAAGAGCGAGGACGCGAGGATGCTTCGGTGCGACCTCCTTGAGATAGGCTAGAGTTTTCTGTGCTTGCTCGGGATTACCTTCAGCCAGCTGCAGTTCGGCTTGGGTTAGTTGCACTGCGAGGGCAGCCTTCTTGTCTTCTTTGTATGCCAATTGCAAATATTGATCCCGTCTTTCGATCGCTCCCTGTTGCTGGGCGGCCTGAGCTGCACCCAAGTAGTTGAGCAGGGGTGTGTCGCTGTGTTGCACATGTTTCAGCAGGTGCTTCTCGGCCGCTTGCCACTGTCCCTCCGCCAACTCCACATGGCCTTTGACGATGTTGCTGAGATTCTTTTTCTTGCGCCGTTCGACACTCCATTTGGCGGTGGTACGAGGTACCTGCCAAAGCCGGATCAATGCGCGTACCGCCAAGTAGGCTATCGCAAATAGCACCAACAGAAGCAGAATGAATAGAGCGAGGGAAGTCTCGATAGTCCATTCTCCCCATGTCAGCATTACATAGCCGGTCTCATCCTTCAACAGTACCGAGATGCCGACGGCCGCCAACAACGCCGCTACCAGGATGCTCAGCCATTTCATGATGAACCTCCTTCTGCCTCTGCGTCAGGGGTCGTTTCTTGCTGATCCCCTTCGTCCGTTTGCTGCTCTTCGTTTGCCTCGGGTTGCTTCGCGGGCTCCGGCTGAGGCATTGCTGATGGAGGCGGTGCGGCATCCGGGACGCTACGATTGCGTAACTTGCGTAGTTGCTGAAGCGGGGATGAAATGTCAGGTAAAGCCTGTGGGAATTCCATCTTCTGCAGCTTCTCCAGGCTTTCCAGCATGGCCTGGGTCACTTTCGCCCCGGTATCGAAGTGATTCTCTATCCATTCACGAGCGGTTTGCAGATCCTCTTTGAAGAGCTTGTGGTCGTTTCGCAGCAGAGCGTAACGGGCTCCTTCCAGTTTGAGGTGCAGATTCTGTCGCAGAAAGAGTGCCTGATCCGGTGGCAACAAAGCAACGGTGGCTGGTTTGTCTCCACGACGAATAACCACCAACTTGCTAACCGCATCCCAAACCTTGGCTCCCCAGTTCTCGAGATCCTTCGCTTGTTTTAGCTCAGAGGTATCCAACGAGGTGGACTGAAGATGACGTTCGGGCTGGGGAAGCGGTAGTTCATCCACCTTTTTCTCCAGTGCCGAGAGGGTGAGTGCGCCTCCCTCGATATCGGGTTTCGGCAATGTTCCAAGCTTTTCCACCGCGTCGGCAATAGCTTTTCGCACCGGAAGCCAGCGCGGATCCTGGGTCTCCGCCAGGTTTTCGTCAGCAGCTTTCAGTGCGGCCGCTGCGCCACTGATATCCTGCTCGAGGGAGAGCCGTCGGGTGGCTATCTTCAGCAGATATTCCGCCTCAGTCAGCTTCCAGGTATCGAGCTCCTGCTCCGCCTGTTCCCGGACTGCCTTTAGCATGGCCAGCAGTTCCTGTTGACGATCCGCAGCTTCCTGCACCTTCTGGTTGAGCTCTCCAATGGCTTTATCGACGGAGGAAAGTTTTTCGAGAATGGCGTTGGCCTCCTCAATGCGGCCACTGATGAGCTCCTGCTGGGATTGCAGTTCGGACAGCCGCTGCTGAGCATTCTCCATGCTGCTATTGATGGCAGTTATCTTTTCATTGAGAGCGGCCATCTCCTGCAGGGTTGTATCGTGCTGGAGGGTTCTCAGCTCTTCCTGTTTCTTTTCCAGGTTGCCAACCTCTGCCTTGAGAGCGGCGATCTCCTTCTCTACGCTGGTCAATTTTTGCTGGTTTTCCTGCAGAGTGCTCCCTACCTGCCCCACTTGACTGCTTACCGCCTGCTGGATGCTTTGGGTGGTCTGCTCTCTCTCAGCTTGAAGCTGTTGCCAGCCATAATATCCAGCGCCTCCCACGCCCAGAGAGAGAAGCAAGGCAAGCAAGGAAAGGCTGGTGGCAGCGCATCCTCCGCCTCCACTTTTTCCAGGTTCGTTCTGCGGCGTTGATGGCGGAGCTGAAGGGGGGGTAGATGCAGGGCTCTTTTCTGTCACAGAGGGTGGTTTCTTGCCCTCTTTTTCTCCGTCTCCACTTTCCTGGGGTGGCAGGTCCTCTTTTTTGCTTTTCTCCGCCGCCTCTTCCGGTGGTTTTTTTTCCTCTGTGGCAGGCTGTGTCTCGGTGGTGGCCTTCTCCTCCGCGTTCAGTTCGGCCGTATTTTCGCTGTCGGTTGTGGCGGGCCGTCTCTTGCCCCGGCCCGGTCTGTTTCTCTCTCTCATCCTTTAATCCCCATGCCTCAAGAAGTTGTCTGTTGGGTTGCCCATCTTTCAATGGCGTCGATCATGGCGCTGTCACTGGCTTCCTTGGCAATCAACAGCGATGACTGGAATCCTAGCTCCCGTGCAATCGCCTCAAGCCGGCGGTTGATCAAGACCAGAGGAGTATCCAGCAGCCAACGCAACGTGATCGAACCAGCGAGACGGCGCAGGTTTTGCAATCCCTCTCCACTGGTAACGATGATAATCTCAATCTTCCCTTCTTCCCGTGCCCGGGTCAGCGTGGCTGGTTCGATCTTGGGGCAGGCCCGCCGATAGACTTCGCAATAAGTTATCTTTGCCCCACGGTGTCGCAAGGTCTCAGCCAGCAATTCACGACCGCCATTGCCGCGAAATATGATTATATTCCTGCCGGATAGGTTCTGCATACCGCTATTTGTCAATAGTGCTTCACTATTGAATGGGGGAGGGGCGCAGATGTCGGGCTTGCGTCCCAGATGTCGCTCCAGTGCGGAGGCGCTTCCCCTTCCTACCGTCACCAGCTCGAGATTTGCCGGCATCCCGCCTCGCTCCTTGGCGAGTGAAACAGCCTTTTCCACCGCGTTGGGACTGATGAAGATGGCCATGTCGAATGTTTCCAGCCGATCCAGCGCTTGCGGTGGCTGCTCGGGCGGCAGGATCTCCAGCAGCGGCAGCCGGAACGGGTGCCCACCAGCCGCCTCGATGAGTCTGCACAGCGGCTCCGCCTGGTGGGCCGGACGGGTGACCATCACCCCCAGCCCGCGCAGATCAGCGGTAGAGCTCATCCAGAATCGCCCTCGCCCCCCTTTCCAGCAGGTCATCGGCCAGCGCAGTTCCAAGCTCTTCGGCCCGGGAGGCGTCACCCCGAATCTCGCCCTCGATCAGCTCGCTGCCGTCGGGACGGCCGACCCTTCCCCGCAACCAGATCTCCCCTCCCTCCAGCTCTGCATAACCTGCAATGGGAACCTGGCAGCCGCCTTCCAGGCGGTCGTTCATCGCCCTTTCTGCCATGACCCGAATGTGCGTACCCTCGTCGTTGAGAGGAGTCAGCAATCGGTGGATACGCGCGTCGTCGATGCGGCACTCGATGCCCACGGCGCCCTGTCCGATGGCCGGGAGGCTCACCTCGGGGGAGATGAATTCACGAATCCGCTCCCGGAACCCGAGCCGGATCAGCCCGGCGGCCGCGAGTATGATGGCGTCATACTGTCCGTCATCCAGCTTCTGTAGCCGGGTGTTGACGTTGCCGCGCAGATCCAGGATCTGCAGATCGGGCCGCAATCGGCGCAGCTGGCACTGGCGGCGCAGGCTGGAGGTGCCCACCCGCGCTCCCGCCGGCAGGAGGTCAAGGGAGGGATAACGGTTGGAGACGAAGGCATCCCGGGGATCTTCCCGTGGACAGATGACTGCCAGGTGCAATCCCTCCGGAAATTCCACCGGCACATCTTTCATGGAATGTACGGCGACGTCTGCCTCGCCTCGCAGCATTCCCTGTTCCAACTCCTTGACGAACAACCCTTTTCCTCCCACCTTGGCCAGGGGTGTGTCTAGGATCTTGTCTCCTTGAGTCACCATCTTGACCAGTTCCACCCGGAGCCCTGGATGGGCCTCTTCCAGCGCGGACTTGACATACTCTGCCTGCCAGAGGGCGAGCGGGCTGCGGCGGGTGGCGATGCGAACGAGGTTTTTCTGCATGGTCGGGAACCTTTCCAATATCAACCTCTATGCTAAGCGGTGCGGCAGAAACAGGCAAACCCTTGTTATACTGTAGGGCATTTCTCAGCGGCAGAAACAGCATGAGCGACGACCATACCCAAGAGAAACCCTGGACCGGGCGTTTCACCGAGCCCACCGATGCCTTCGTGGAGGCTTTCACTGCGTCCGTGACGTTCGACCGGCGCATGTATCGGCAGGACATCGCAGGCTCCATCGCCCATGCCCGGATGCTGGCCCATGTGGGCGTGCTCACCGAAGCGGAGCGGGATGCCATCATCGGCGGCTTGGAGGCGATCCGCGGGGAGATCGAGCGCGGCGAATTTCCCTGGTCCATCGCTCTCGAGGATCTGCACATGAACATCGAGGCGCGTCTGACCGAGCGGATCGGGCCGGCCGGGAAGAAACTGCATACCGGCCGCTCCCGCAACGACCAGGTGGCCACCGACATCCGGCTCTACCTGCGCGACGAGATCGATGCCATCTGTCACGAATTGCGCCGTTTGCAACGGGGGTTGCTGGAGCTGGCCGAGCGGGAGGCGGAGACCATCATGCCCGGTTTCACCCATCTGCAGACCGCTCAACCGGTCACCTTCGGCCACCACATGATGGCCTGGTTCGAGATGGCGGAGCGGGATCACCAGCGCCTGCGGGAGTGCCGGCGGCGGGTCAACGTGATGCCGCTGGGGGCGGCGGCGCTGGCCGGCACCAGCTATCCCATCGACCGGGAATTCACCGCCCGCGAACTGGGTTTCGACGCCATCGCCGAAAACTCCCTGGATGCGGTCTCGGATCGGGACTTTGCCATCGAATTCACGGCAGCGGCGGCGTTGCTGATGACCCATCTCTCCCGCTGGTCCGAGGAGCTGGTGCTGTGGAGCTCCGCCCAGTTCGGCTTCGTGGATTTGGGGGACAGCTTCTGCACCGGATCCAGCATCATGCCACAGAAGAAGAACCCCGATGTCCCGGAGCTGGTGCGTGGCAAGAGCGGACGGGTCAACGGCCACCTGACGGCGCTGCTCACCCTGATGAAGGCCCAGCCGCTGGCCTACAACAAGGACAACCAGGAGGACAAGGAGCCCCTGTTCGACACCATCGATACGCTCAAGGGGTGCCTCAAGGTCTATGCCGACATGATCCCCAACATGCGGGTCGATCGGGAAGCGATGCACGAGGCGGCGCGGCGCGGCTTCTCCACCGCGACCGATCTGGCGGACTACCTGGTGCGCAAGGGAGTGCCGTTCCGTGACGCCCATGAGATCGTCGGCAAGGCGGTGCGTGCCGGACTGGAGAGCGGTCGGGATCTCTCGGAGATGAGCCTCGATGAATTGCGCCGTTTTTCCGGAGTCATCCAGGAAGATGTGTTCGAGGTGCTGACCCTGGAGGGTTCGGTGAATGCCCGTGATCATGTCGGGGGAACGGCCCCCGCACGGGTACGGGAAGCAGTGGCCCGGGCCAGGGCGCGGCTGGAACGGTAGCGTTTCCGATATCGATCAAAAAACCCTGGAAGAAGATTTTCCTTCCAGGGTTTGCCAACGGGTTTGGAACGGCCGTTATCCCAGCCGTTGGTGGTATTCCACCACTTTCTCCACCTCTTTTTTCGAGCCGAGGATCACCGGGATCCGCTGATGCAAGCCCTTGGCCTCCACCTCCAGTATCCGTTCGCGACCGGTGGAGCTGGCTCCTCCCGCCTGTTCGATGATGAAGCTGATGGGGTTGGCCTCATACATCAAACGCAGTTTGCCTCCCTTTTCGCGGACCCGTTCGTCCATTGGATAGAGGAAGATTCCACCCCGAGTGAGGATGCGGAAGGTTTCCGCCACCATGGAGGCCACCCAGCGCATGTTGTAGCGCTTGCCGAGGGGACCGGTCTCGCCGGCGATACAATCGGCGATGTACTGCCGGACCGGCTCCTCCCAGAATCTCTGATTCGACATGTTGATGGCGAACTCGGCGGTTTCCTCGGGGATCTGTACCTTGTCCCGTACCAAGACGAACTCACCCACGGAGTGGTCGAGAGTGAACATGGCCACCCCGTTGCCGATGGTCAGTACCAGGGTGGTGGATGGACCGTAGACGCAGAATCCGGCGGCGAGCTGTTCGGTTCCCTTGCGATGGAAATCCTCCGGGCTGGGGATATCCGTTCCGCGGGGAGCCGCGACGATGGAGAAGATGGTGCCCACCGAGATATTGACGTCGATGTTGGAAGAGCCGTCGAGCGGATCGAAAAACATGAGGTACCTGCCTCGTGGATACTCTTCGGGAATCATCATCGGCTCGTCCACCTCCTCGGAGCCCATGCCGGCCAGCAAGCCGGTGGTACGGAGGTGCTCGTACATCACGTCGTTGGTGATGACATCCAGCTTCTTCTGCTCTTCCCCTTGCACGTTTTGCGAGCCAGCCGCTCCCAATGCCCCTTCCAGTGAAGCGCGATCGATCTTGGCGGTGATCTCCTTGCAGGTGACCGCCGTTTCGCAAATGAGGTCGATCAAGTCGGCCTCTATGCTTACGCCTCGCCGTTTCTGGTCTACAAGATATTGCCTCAAAGACATGCCGTTTTGCATAGTGCTATCCTTTTGCTTTGTTGGTGTAAAGATTGCCCGTTACGAATCCATTATACTCCGTCACCGATTCCGCCTTCAGAGGCGCCTTGGATGCGGGTCATGGTATGCTCGATCCACTCCCGTGCAATCCGGTTGATTTCGGCGGCCGAGCGTCCTTTGCTGTCGATGGGGGGACCGATAACCACACGGATGGTGCCCGGTCGCTTGAGGAAGGCTCTTCGTGGCCAGAACTCTCCGGCATTGTGGGCGACCGGGACCACCGGATAACCGCTTTTTTCCGCCAGTACGGCACCGCCGATCCCGTAACGACGGGTCTTCCCAGGGGGGACCCGGGTTCCCTCCGGGAATATGACCACCCATAGTCCCTCTCGCAGGCGCCGAGTGCCGATCTCGACAATCTTCTCCACGGCCTTGCGCCCGGCACCGCGATCGATGGCGATGGGTTTCAAGGTGGCCATCGTCCAGCCGAACAAGGGGAGCCACATCAACTCTCTCTTCAGCACCCATACCTGGGGCGGAAAGATCTGCTGCAAGGCCAGCGTTTCCCAGGTGGACTGGTGCTTGCTGAATACGATAGCGGGACCTTCGGGAATGTTTTCCTCCCCTTCGATTCGATAATCGACACCGCAGGTTGTCTTCAGCCACCAGATGGTGAATCGTCCCCATTGAGTGGTAAAACGGTATCGAACGAGGAAGGGAACGAAAAGCAGAAACAGAATGATGCCGACCAGGGAGAAAAATATCATGGAAATCAGCATTCCGGTGCTGAACAGCAGGGAGCGCAGATAGATCATTGCTGTTCCTGTTGAAGCCGTGATAGCTCGGCAACATGCAAGAAGAGGTTGTGCAGTTTCTCCAGTAATGCCAAGCGGTTACTACGCAAAGCGCTGTTTTCCACCATTACCATCACCCGATCGAAAAAGTTGTCCACGGGTTCCCGCAATGCAGCGAGCCGGGAAAGTGCCAGCTCATACTCCCCTTTGTCGAACAGAGGTTTCACCTGTGCTTCCATCTCTGTCACCATTTGCGCCAGTCGTTTTTCGGCCTCGTCCTGCAATAAGGAAGGCTCTACATGAGGAGGGGGGGATTCTTCCGCTTGGCGCAGGATGTTGGCAATCCGTTTGTTTGCCGCAGCCAGGCTTTCTGCTTCCGGAAGCCTGCGGAATGTGGCCAGTGCTTTGATACGGCGATCGAAATCGGAGGGGCGCGTGGGGCGTCTGGCCAGCACTGCGTCAAACAAATCCGGGGTGAAGCCCTGTTCATGATAATAGCCTCTCAGGCGTTCCATCATGAAAGCAAAAACTGCTTCTGTAGTTGTTTCCCGATCGAAATCATGAGGATAGTGGTCAGCCGTTTGACGAAGTGCTTCCTCCAGATCAATATCGAGATTACATTCGATGAGAATCCGCAAAATGCCGACTGCGGCACGGCGCAAGGCGAAGGGGTCCTTGTCACCGCTGGGGGCCTGGCCGATGGAAAAGATGCCCACCAACAGGTCCAGCTTGTCGGCGATGGAAAGGCATCGACCCGTGAAGGTTTCGGGGACATTGTCTCCAGCAAAACGGGGCATGTATTGCTCTTCCAGCGCCTGTGCCACCTCTTCGTTTTCACCACTGTGCAGTGCGTAATA
The DNA here is from genome assembly GCA_964557025.1 of uncultured Chromatiales bacterium. Classification (GTDB taxonomy): domain Bacteria; phylum Pseudomonadota; class Gammaproteobacteria; order Thiohalospirales; family Thiohalospiraceae; genus DRMK01. The sequence goes on from CAZKYF010000020.1 coordinate 30,923, forward strand.
GCGCCCCATGGTGCCTTGTAATTCAGGAAATTCTCCCACCATTTCCGTCACGAGGTCGCATTTGCTCAACAACCCGGCTCGCTCCGCTTTCGCTTTGTCGGCGCCGCATTCTTCCGCCAGGTTTGCTGCCAGTCGGCTGATACGGCAAGTGCGATCGTAGAGTGATCCCAGCTGCTTCTGAAATACGACCTCCTTCAGGCTTTCCAAGCGGCTTGCCAACGGCTGTCTGCGGTCCTGGTTCCAGAAAAATTCGGCGTCACTGAGCCGTGGATGGATGACCCGCTCGTTGCCTTTGCGAACCTGCTCCGGATCCCGACTTTCAATGTTGCTGATGGCGATGAAGTAGGGCATCAGGCGTCGTGTTTCGTCCACCACGTGAAAATACTTCTGATGTCCCTTCATAGATGCGATCAACACTTCCGGGGGTATCTCCAAAAAGCGGCGATCAAATTCGCCTGCGATAGCAACCGGCCATTCAACCAGTGCAGTGACTTCGTCCAACAGTTCGGGATCGATTATCGCCTTGCCCCCCAGTTCAGCGGCGAGCTCTTCGACTTGAGCGTGAATGGCTTGTCGGCGACGCTCCAAGCCGGCGATCACATATCCCCTGGTATGCAGCAGCTCTTCATAGTCGGCGGGGGATGCCACATGAAGCGCTTCTGGTTGGTGGAAGCGGTGTCCTCGCGTAGTGCGAACGGTGGGAAGCCCCAGGATATCGGCATCGATAAGCTGTTCTCCGTGTAATAGAAGTACCCAGTGAACGGGGCGCACGAATTCAGCCGAATCGTCACCCCAACGCATGCGTTTGGGAATGGGCAGCTGCTTCAATGCATTTTCCACGATGCCGGGAAGCAGGGCAGCAGTAGGATTGCCAGGCTCCATGCGGCGAAACATCAGCCAGGCGCCTTTGTCATTCTCTAGCCGTTCCAGCTCCTCAACCGTGACGCCACAGCTTGTAGCGAATCCTCGCGCCGCCCGGGTGGGAAGACCTGCCTCATCAAAGGCTGCGGTGAGCGCTGGACCGCGTCGTTCGATGATGCGATCCGGTTGTTGATCAATGAGGTCGCCAACCCAGATCGCCAACCGCCTGGGGGTGGCAAATGACCGGATTTCAGTGAATGCCAGGTCGGCTTTTTGGAGTTCAGCATGGATCCTTTCCTTGAAAGCGGCTGCCAGACTCCTCAATGCCTTGGGTGGCAACTCTTCGGTACCGATCTCGACCAGCAGATCCCGACGTTCCCCCCTGCCTGGCGGTGGCGCTTGAGGGGGTAGGGGAGGTGTATCGGGCTTCGTTGGTTGATACAGTGGAAAGCCCAATGTCTCCCTTGCTTCGTAATAGGCCTGGGCCACTGCCCGAGACAGCGCCCGTACTCGCAGAATGTAACGCTGGCGTTCGGTAACCGAGATGGCGTGACGGGCATCCAGTAGATTGAAGAGGTGGGAAGCTTTCAGCACCATCTCGTAGGCAGGGAGCGGCAATCCCGCCTGAACCAGCTCCCGGCTCTGTCGTTCGCAGGATTCGAAGCCGGCGAAGAGTGCGGGGATGTCTGCTCGTTCGAAGTTGTAGTGGGACATCTCCACCTCGTTCTGGTGGAATACATCACCGTAGGTTACCGTTTCCCCGGATTCGCCCCGGGCCCACACCAGATCGTAGATGCTGTCTACCCCCTGAAGATACATGGCGATACGTTCCAGACCATAGGTGATTTCGCCGCTAACGGGCCTGCAGTCCAGGCCGCCCACTTGCTGGAAATAGGTGAACTGGGTAACCTCCATGCCGTTCAACCACACCTCCCAGCCAAGCCCCCAAGCACCCAGGGTAGGAGATTCCCAATTGTCCTCCACGAAGCGGATGTCATGGACCAGCGGGTCGATGCCCAGCATCTCCAAAGAGCCGAGATAGCGCTCCTGGATGTCCAATGGCGACGGTTTTAGGATGACTTGGAACTGGTAATAGTGTTGGAGACGGTTCGGGTTTTCCCCGTATCGGCCGTCGGTAGGGCGACGGCAGGGCTGCACATAAGCGGAGCGCCAGGGCTCTGGGCCGATGGCCCGCAAGAAGGTGGCAGGGTGAAAGGTGCCGGCACCCACCTCCATATCCAGTGGTTGAAGGATGACACACCCTTGTTCCGTCCAATATTGTTGCAGCGCAAGGACCAGTCCCTGAAAGGTGGAGAGGTCTGCTGTAGAGGGTGTAGTGATGTTTTTGCTCAAGGCCCTACCCCGAATGTCGATTGTCCGAAAGGCGCAGATTATAACCCGCATTTGCTAGAATATATCCTTTTTGGAACGGTAACATCGGCGAAATATGACGCAGCAACGTAAGGCGCTGGCCCTTATCTCCGGAGGTTTGGATTCGCTTCTGGCCGCGCGAGTGGTAATGGAGCAAGGGATCCATGTAGAGGGGATCAATTTCTATACTGGTTTTTGCGTAGAAGGACATACGCATGCCATTCGCAAGCGAGATCGGGTCAAACCGAAACGGAACAACGCGCTCTGGGTAGCTGAGCAGCTAGGGATCAAGCTGCATATCGTCGATGTCACCGAGCCGTACAAGAGGGTGGTGATCAATCCCAAGCATGGTTACGGCGCAAATCTCAATCCCTGCCTGGACTGCAAGTGTTTCATGGTGCGGAAAGCAGTGGAATGGATCGAGGCCAATGGTTTTGATTTCATCATTACCGGTGAGGTGGTTGGCCAGCGCCCAATGTCCCAGCGGCGTGACACCATGCAAGTGGTGGTAAAAGAGTCTGGTGTTGGTGACCGGTTACTGCGTCCTCTGTGTGCGAAGAATCTGCCACCCACTCTGCCAGAGAGGGAGGGTTGGGTGAATCGGGAGCGGTTGTACGATTTCAGTGGTCGTTCGCGCAAACCCCAGATGGCATTGGCTAAGCGGTTCGGTCTGAGCGACTATGCACAACCGGCAGGAGGGTGCTGTTTTCTTACTGATGAGGCCTATTCCCGCCGCTTGGCTGATCTGTGGGAAGCGCGGGGGGAACGGGAGTATGAGCTTGATGACATTATGTTGCTCAAGGTCGGGCGTCATCTTCGCCCTCGTCCCCATTTCAAATTGATCATCGGCCGTGAGGAGGGAGAAAACAACTTCCTGGAGGGGTATCGTCGTCAGTTTGACCATTTACGCATGGTGAGTCATCCGGGCCCCCTGACCTTGATCGATGGGGTTACCAGTGCAGAAGATCGGAAACTGGCGGCTCGTATCGTTGCGCGCTTCAGTGCTGGGCGGGATGCCGAGCGAGTGGAGCTGCAGTTTTCGGATCGACAGGGGGCCGAAGAGCAGTTGCGGGTAGCACCCATGTCAGCAAATGAGGTTTTAGCGGAGTGGTACCTGTGACTCAGCAGCTGGATGCCCGCCGGCTATTGTGCCCATTGCCGGTGATCCGGGTCCAGGACCGGATTCGGGGGATGAAGGCGGGTGAACGGTTAGAGGTCTTTTGCACTGATCCCGGTGCAGCCAGCGATATCCCTGCTTGGTGTCGTATCAATGGTCATCGGGTAGTCAAGCTTGAAGAGAAGGCTGGTGAGCTGCGAATCCTGATCCAGGTCGGGGAAGCGGCGCCATGAGCGCGCAACCCCATGTCACTGCTGAAGGGAACCGCTACCGCGAGATTCGCAAGGTGACTCTGATCGGATCGGTCATTGACCTGCTGTTGGCAGTGGTCAAGTTGGTGGCGGGTTTCCTCGGTCAATCGCAGGCGCTGATTGCCGATGGGGTTCATTCGCTCTCTGATTTGGCAACCGATTTCGTGGTTCTCTATGCCGCCAAGCACTCCAGCCGTGCAGCCGACGAGAGCCATCCATACGGCCACGGTCGCTTCGAAACCATTGCCACCGTGGCCTTGGGTATTGCGCTGATCCTGGTTTCGGCCGGAATCGCGTGGGATGCTGTTGAACGGCTTTTCCATCCAGAAAAGCTGATGCAGCCGGGTTTGTTGGCTCTGGTGGTGGCGGCAATCTCGGTGGCAGCCAAAGAGTGGATCTATCACTATACCAAGCGGGTGGCTGATCGGCTGCGTTCTCCCATGCTGGCTGCCAATGCGTGGCACAGCCGAACCGACGCCATCTCTTCATTGATCGTCATTGTTGGTGTTGGTGGGACGATGGCAGGGTTGCCATACATGGATGCCATCGCAGCGGCGGGCGTGGCACTGATTATCGCCTGGATTGGTTGGGATCTAGCCTGGCACGGCGTGCGGGAGCTGGTAGACACCGGGCTGGAAGAAGAGCAGTTGGCGGCGATTCGCCAAACCATTCAGGGAGTGGATGGAGTACAGGGCTTGCATTCCCTGCGTACTCGCCGCGTGGGCGCAGATGTATTAGTGGATGTCCATATTCTGGTAGAGCCTCATATCAGTGTTTCCGAGGGGCATCAGATTGGCGAGGCGGTGAGAATCCGCCTGCTGCAGGGGCACGAGGCGATCAATGACGTGCTGGTGCATATCGATCCCGAGGATGACGAGCATCGGCCCTATATTTGCGAACTACCGCTGCGCCGGGAGCTGCTTGCCCAACTACGGGAGTGCTGGGCGGAAATCGACGCGGCACAACAAATCGAGGAAGTGACTCTTCACTATCTTCATAACCGGGTTCAGGTGGTGTTGCTGCTCCCGCTGTCGGTATTGGAAGGGCAGTGGTCGGTTCGGGAACTGGAGGCTTGGTTCAACCGTTCTTCAGAGGGGATAGAGGTTGTGGAAATGGTTCGATTGACCTTCACTGGCGCACCAAAATAGTGCATCCATGGAGAAAGCGCACTGTATTGGAGCGCTTTTATACTTAAAAGCCCCTCTAACCCCCTGTTTCTACGGTCCCTTGGGACGTGGCATGTTTACTGCTTTTGTGGTAAAACGAGTTTTTTGGGTGGATTCGTAGTTCGCTTAACAATCAAATAATTGCCTGGAGGCGTGCAAATGGCTGAAAAAGTGCTGAAGCTGATAGAGGATAAGGAAGTAAAGTTCGTCGATTTCCGGTTTACCGATACGCGAGGAAAAGAGCAGCATGTGACCTTTCCTGCTGCGACGGTGGATGCGGACGTTCTTTCCGACGGAAAGATGTTCGACGGTTCTTCCATTGCTGGCTGGAAGGGAATTCAGGAATCAGACATGATTCTCAAGCCGGATCCCGATACCGCCGTGCTGGATCCTTTCACTGACGAGACCACCCTCATCATTCGTTGCGACATTATCGAGCCCAGCACCATGCAGGGTTATGAGCGTGATCCCCGCTCCGTGGCCCGGCGTGCCGAAGCCTATCTGCAATCCACCGGCATTGGGGATGCGGCTTATTTTGGGCCTGAGCCGGAGTTTTTCATCCTCGATGACGTACGTTGGGGCGCCAGTATCGAGGGCGCTTTCTACAAGGTCAATTCTGAAGAGGCCGAATGGAATTCCGAGACCACCTTCGAAGGGGGTAATATCGGCCATCGTCCCAGTGTCAAGGGTGGCTATTTCCCGGTTCCTCCGGTGGATTCTCTGCATGATATCCGTGCCGCTATGTGCTTGGCCATGGAAGAGATGGGGCTGGTTCCCGAGGTTCATCACCATGAGGTGGCTACCGCTGGCCAGTGCGAGATCGGTACTGCTTGCAACACCTTGGTGAAGAAGGCGGACGAGGTGCAGATCCTCAAGTATTGCGTACACAATGTCGCTCATGCCTACGGCAAGACGGCCACCTTCATGCCCAAGCCGCTGGTGGGTGACAACGGTACCGGCATGCACGTCCACCAATCTTTGAGCAAGGATGGAGTGAACATTTTTGCGGGCAATGAATATGCCGGTTTGTCCGAAACGGCGCTCTATTATATCGGGGGCATCATCAAGCATGCTCGGGCTCTGAATGCCTTTACCAACGCCAGCACCAACAGCTACAAGCGATTGGTTCCCGGTTTCGAGGCTCCGGTGATGCTGGCCTACTCCGCCCGTAACCGTTCCGCCTCGGTACGTATTCCCTATGTAACCAATCCCAAGGCACGTCGTATAGAGGTGCGCTTCCCGGATCCCACTGCCAACCCCTATCTTGCCTTTGCCGCTATGATGATGGCGGGACTGGACGGGATACAGAACAAGATTCATCCGGGTGAGGCAATGGATAAGAATCTCTATGATCTACCGCCAGAAGAAGAGGCCAATATCCCTACCGTGTGTCACTCTTTTGATCAGGCGCTGGAGGAGCTGGACAAAGATCGCGAGTTTCTTACCGCGGGTGGGGTGTTCACCAACGATATGATCGATGGTTATATCGAATTGAAAATGGAGGAGGTGACGCGACTGCGCATGACCACCCATCCGGTAGAGTTTGATATGTACTACAGCGTATAGGAAGCAATGCAATCCTGATCCTGATGACGCCCCTTCATTGGGGCGTCGTCGTTTAGAGGATTGTAACAATCCCTGGTTGTTCGCTGCTTTTCCCTGGACTATGCTTTGAACATGCGCTCTTTTTTTCTTTTTCTGCTACTTCTTCCCTCCTTGATCCTGGCTCAGGAGATTTACAAGTCTACTGACTCGGAGGGCGTTCCGCTGTTTTCTGATCGTAAACACAAGGGAGCGGAGAAGATCGAGATAAACTCACTCCCTACTACGGAGTTTCGCGTTCCTGTTCCTTCATCCTCTGCTGAATCCTTGCCGAGCAAAGGTAGATCGGAAGCTGCAAAGGTGAGTTACCGCAGCATCGTCATCGAAAACCCCGTCGATGATGCCGTAGTGTGGGCTACCGGTGGGCCGTTAGCCGTTCTTGTAAGTACAGAGCCAGCCTTTGAGGCTGCTTCTGATTATTCTATTGGTTTACGTCTTGACGGTAAGTTGTTAGAAAAACGTTTTCAAAAAGGAAATATCTCCTTGGACGGGGTCGATCGGGGGACTCATACTTTGCAAGCAGTTGTGCTCGATCCGGCAGGGAAAGTAGTTGTAGAATCGTCCGTTATCACTTTTCATCTAAAACGCCATTCCATATTGCACCGTCCGTGAGCCGATGCGATCGGCGGCGCACCAAATTGGTGCATCGATGCCCTTTTACGGTAGAATTTCTTTTCCACCAAAGGGCATACATTCTCTATCAGTTTTCTTGAGTACACTCTGTTTTATAGTTTTTTCCGATAGTTAACCAACCTGCAGCGACGTGGTTTGCTTTTTGCAATGGTAGTGTTATGGATGCGGCAGCCAACGGAACAGACCGGATCGCACAGCGCATCATCGATAATCTGAGCAGTGCCGTGTGCCTCTTTGATGTCGATTTGCGACTATGTCATGTCAATTCGACAGCGGAGGCACTATTTGGCCTTAGCGCTCGCCGGTTGTTGGGCCTTTCTGCACAGAAACTACTGGATTCTCCCAGGCTGGCTGGATTGTTGGCAGTGACCCTGGAATCTGGAAACCCTTGGATCGAGCGGGAGTGTCGCTTAAAAGGGGTTGGTGAACATTTAGTTACTGTGGATTTAACGGCGATTCCATTGCAAGAGCCTTCCCAACCTCCTGGAGTATTGTTGGAACTGAATCCCATCGATCACCAGCTGCGCATCGCAAGGGAGGAGAACCTGTTGGCCCAGCAAAGGGCAACGCAAGAGATGGTTCGTGGTTTGGCGCATGAGATCAAAAACCCGCTGGGTGGGATCCGGGGCGCAGCACAATTGTTAGAGGGGGAGCTAGGAAATTCCTCTTTGCAGGAGTATACGCAAGTTATCATCCATGAGGTTGATCGCCTGCAGAACCTGCTTAACCGACTGCTTGGACCCTATCGGTTGCCTCGCATGCGTCGGATCAATATTCACCAAGTTGTAGAGCGGGTGCGAACATTGGTACAGGCTGAGGCCCCTGTAGGGATTCGATTGCTATGGGACTATGATCCCAGCCTGCCAGAGCTCTATGCCGATGGGGATCAGCTGATCCAGGTGGTGTTGAATATCGTGCGGAATGCGGTGCAGGCGTTGCCCGAAGAGGGAGAAATCATTTTGCGTACTCGAGCCCATCGCCGTTATACAGTGGGGCATATCTGCCACAAACTGGTGATCTGTATCGATGTCATTGATAACGGGCCGGGAATTCCAGAGGAGATGCAGCAAAGGATATTTTATCCATTGGTCACCGGTCGTCCCGATGGTACAGGACTGGGGCTTTCCATTGCCCAGTCGTTGGTAAACCAGCATGGGGGTTTGATCGAGTGTGACAGCCGGCCGGGACGGACCAAGTTTTCCATCCTGCTACCGGTGCGAGAAGGGGTTGGAGCCAATGACGAGTAGTCAACCGTTAATCTGGGTGATCGATGATGATCGCTCTATCCGCTGGGTGTTGGAGAAGGCACTCACCCGCGCCGGAATTGTTGTGGAGAGTTTTGACAGTGCCCAAAGGATAGAGAAACGGCTGTTGGAGGAGCAACCAGATGCCATTGTTTCTGATATCCGTATGCCTGGCATCGATGGGCTGCAGTTGTTGAAACGGATCCGCAAGAATTACCCGAAACTGCCGGTAATCATCATGACTGCCCATTCCGATCTGGATAGTGCCGTATCTGCCTATCAAGGAGGAGCGTTTGAGTATCTGCCCAAACCTTTTGATGTGGATACCGCTGTGGAGCTGGTACAACGGGCTGTGACTCACGCCGGAAACCGGGAAGAACAACCGGAGCATACCGATACCCCCGAGATCCTGGGAGAGGCGCCGGCTATGCAGGAGGTATTTCGTGCCATTGGGCGTCTTTCCCGTTCTAATATCACCGTGCTGGTTAACGGGGAGTCGGGCACCGGGAAAGAGTTGGTAGCACGTGCCCTGCATCGACACAGTCCGCGTTGCGACGGCCCTTTCATTGCCCTCAATATGGCTGCGCTTCCCCGGGACCTGCTGGAGTCGGAGTTGTTCGGACATGAGCGCGGGGCCTTCACCGGGGCTCAAAGTCAGCGACAGGGACGTTTTGAGCAGGCGAACGGCGGTACGCTGTTTTTAGACGAGATCGGGGATATGCCTGCAGAGCTGCAGACTCGTTTATTACGCGTACTCGCGGATGGGGAGTTCTATCGGGTGGGCGGACACGCCCCAATCCGGGTGGATGTCCGCATCATTGCTGCTACTCACCAGAAGCTCGAGCAGCTGGTGGCAGAGGGGCGCTTTCGTGAGGATCTATTTCACCGTCTCAATGTTATTCGTATCCACCTTCCTCCTTTGCGTGAGCGACGGGAGGATATTCCCCTGCTGATCAATCATTTCCTGTTGGCGGCGGGGCGTGAGCTCGAGATCGAACCGAAACAGATTAGCCGCGAAGTGGCAAGCTATCTGTCTGGCCTGGAGTGGCCTGGCAACGTACGACAGCTGGAAAATATCTGTCGATGGCTGACAGTGATGTCTCCTGGACAGGTAATCACTATGGATGATCTTCCCACGGAGTTGAGAGAGGAAAGCGATAGCCCAACGGCCGGGGATGATTGGCAGGCAGCGCTGCAGCGCTGGGCGGAAGGTCGATTGGCGCAGGGCGTAACCGGGCTGCTAAGTATCGCCACTCCACAATTTGAGCGGGTGATGATAGAAACGGCCTTGAAGCAGACGGGCGAAAGACGTCAAGAGGCAGCCAAATTGCTGGGTTGGGGGCGGAATACTCTTACCCGCAAGCTGAAGGAGCTGGCGATGGAAGGACAGCCCACCCGACGGAAGTGATGATCCGGTGATGTTTCATGTGGTTCTGTATCAGCCGGAGATTCCACCCAATACCGGCAACATCATTCGTCTGTGCGCCAACACCGGCGCCCAATTGCATTTGATCCGTCCACTGGGTTTTGAGCTGGATGACTCCCGGCTTCGCCGAGCGGGACTGGACTATCGGGAATATGCTGAAATCCGAATACATGAAGAGCTGAGCGCTTTCCTGGAGACGATAAGGCCCGCACGTTTGCTTGCCTGTTCAAGTCGCGGAAATCGTAGCTATGCAGCGGTGGATTACCAGAAAGGTGATGCGTTACTGTTTGGGCCAGAAACCCGAGGTCTGCCAGAAGCGGTGTTAAATAGCCTTCCACAACAGCAAGTGCTGCGGATTCCCATGGCGCCCGTCAGTCGCAGTCTCAATCTCTCCAATGCGGTCGCTGTGGTGCTCTATGAAGCGTGGCGCCAACAAGGCTTCTCCGGGATGAAATGAGCGCCTTATTCGGTCTCTGTCTTCTGCTCCCGATTCAATAGAGACTCTACCGCCAAGGTTGGTGCGCATCCCTGATGGATAACCTGGTAGACCTGTTCTGAAATGGGCATGTCGATATCATACTCTCGCGCCAGTTCGTATACTTCGCAGGCCGCCTGAATACCCTCTATTACCTGGTCGATGCTTGCCCGGGCCTGTTCCAGGCTTTGGCCTTCACCCAGGCGGAGGCCCAGCCGGCGGTTGCGAGATTGATTATCGGTGCAGGTAAGTACCAGATCTCCCAAACCCGCCAAACCCATCAGGGTTTCACGTTTTCCTCCCAAGGCGGCGCTGAGGCGCATCATTTCCGCCAGACCACGGGTGATCAGGGCTGCGCGGGTATTGGCTCCAAAACCCAGGCCATCGGCGATGCCCGCTGCGATGGCGAGAACATTTTTTACAGCTCCTCCAATCCCAACTCCTACAAGATCGTTGCTGGTATAGGGACGGAATGCCCCCCCATGCAGCCGAGCTGCCAACTCGTGGGCAAACTGTGACTCATTGGCGGCAACTGTCACCGCAGTGGGAAGCCCCAAGGCTACCTCGCGAGCAAATGTGGGACCAGAGACCACGGCCAAAGAGGCTTGCTTGCCTAGTACCTCTTGCGCTACCTGATGAAGCAGTTTGTGACTGCCGGGTTCGAGTCCCTTGGTTGCCCAGGCGATACGGGTTTGGGAAGAGATAAAAGGGGTAATTGCGACAAGAATTTTGCGGAAAGCGTGACTGGGTACGCTGATCAATAGGTCATCAGCGTGGGTAATCGACCACTCCAGATCCGGCTCGGGATAGAGATTCGTTGGAAAGGGGATCCCTGCTAGATAGGAGCGGTTCTCCCTTGTTTCCTGCATCGATCGGATGCTTTCTGCGTTACGTCCCCAAAGAATGGTGGGGCCACAGGTACGAGCCAACTGAATCGCTAACGCCGTTCCCCAAGAGCCGGCCCCTAATACTGCAATAGCAGCGTGTTGCGGATGATGAGCCATTCGGATCGGTTGAATTCCTCAATGGGTAGCCTGCTGCTGCCTGAGTTTCTCCTGGTGTTGGGCAAAGAGTGCGTCAAAATTGACTGGAGCAAGCAGCAGCTGCGGGAATCCCCCTTTTGTTACCAAATCAGATACCACCTCCCGCGCATAGGGAAAGAGGATATTGGGGCAAAAGCTGCCTAGCATTACCGGCAGATCGGTCTCACTTATTCCCTTGATAGTAAATATACCGGCTTGCTGGATTTCCACCAGGAAAGCGGTTTTCTCTTCCAGTTTGGCGGTTACTGTCAGGGCAAGCACCACTTCGTAAACATTCTCGTCCAGTGTCGTTCCCTTGGTATTGAGGTCGACATTTATCTGCGGCTGCCACTGCTCCCGGAAAATGCTGGGAGAATGGGGAGTCTCAAAAGAGATATCCTTCGTATAGA
>CAZKYF010000020.1:47500-48664 GCA_964557025.1 uncultured Chromatiales bacterium
AGGTCAATATTCCTGCACCTCGTATTGCTGCGATGGGGGGACGGAGAAGGCTAGGTCAGCCGGGTGTTGGACGTCCCGGTTTAAGCGTGTAGGCAGTCATTCCAGGCAAATCCGGAATGACAATGCTGAGGCGTGATGACGAGTGCTCCACGGAGCGCGAAGTGATTGATGCCATGCTTCCAGGAAAATCCTCTAAGCTTCAGGCAATACGGGACCGTACCCCAAACCGACACAGGTGGGTGAGGAGAGAATCCTAAGGCGCTTGAGAGAACTCGGGTGAAGGAACTAGGCAAAATAGCACCGTAACTTCGGGAGAAGGTGCGCCCTTGGTACGTGAAGCGACTTGCTCGTGGAGCGGAAGGGGGTTGCAGTGACCAGGTGGCTGCGACTGTTTATTAAAAACATAGCACTCTGCAAACACGAAAGTGGACGTATAGGGTGTGACGCCTGCCCGGTGCCGGAAGGTTAAGTGATGGGGTTAGTCTTCGGACGAAGCTCTTGATCGAAGCCCCGGTAAACGGCGGCCGTAACTATAACGGTCCTAAGGTAGCGAAATTCCTTGTCGGGTAAGTTCCGACCTGCACGAATGGCGTAACGATGGCCACACTGTCTCCACCAGAGACTCAGTGAAATTGAACTCGCTGTTAAGATGCAGTGTACCCGCGGCTAGACGGAAAGACCCCGTGAACCTTTACTACAGCTTTGCACTGGACTTTGAGCCTACTTGTGTAGGATAGGTGGGAGGCTTTGAAACCGGAACGCCAGTTTCGGTGGAGCCAACCTTGAAATACCACCCTGGTATGTTTGAAGTTCTAACCTAGACCCGTTATCCGGGTTGGGGACAGTGTATGGTGGGTAGTTTGACTGGGGCGGTCTCCTCCCAAAGAGTAACGGAGGAGCACGAAGGTACCCTCAGCGCGGTCGGACATCGCGCAATGAGTGCAAAGGCATAAGGGTGCTTGACTGCGAGACAGACACGTCGAGCAGGTACGAAAGTAGGTCTTAGTGATCCGGTGGTTCTGTATGGAAGGGCCATCGCTCAACGGATAAAAGGTACTCCGGGGATAACAGGCTGATACCGCCCAAGAGTTCATATCGACGGCGGTGTTTGGCACCTCGATGTCGGCTCATCACATCCTGGGGCTGAAGTCGGTCCCAAGGGTA
>CAZKYF010000021.1:0-80200 GCA_964557025.1 uncultured Chromatiales bacterium
TCCATTCGACGATCCACTCCAGCGCAGTAGCCAGATCGAGATGCGGAATAACGCCTAGCCGTTCACGAGCTTTGGAGCAATCCAGTTTCAAATAATGTGCCTCATGGGGGTGCTCTCCCCCATCCAGCTCCCAGCTGGCGCTACCGCCCCACAGCCGTGTTAACCGCTCCACAATCCAGGCCACCGGCTGAGCACTCCGTTCATCCGGCCCAAAATTCCAGGCCTCCGCAAATGAAGCTCCATCGACGTATAACCGCTCCGCCAGAACCAAATAACCTGCTAGAGGCTCCAATACGTGCTGCCAGGGGCGAATTGCATCAGGATTGCGAATCCGCACGGGATTTCCGGCGACGATAGCCCGCATGACATCAGGAATCAGCCGATCCTCGGCCCAGTCACCTCCACCTATAACGTTACCTGCACGAGCACTGGCCAGCGCGACCCCATGGTGTTCGTATTCCACGGGAGAAAAATAGGAATCCCGAAAAGCAGAAGTGACCAGCTCGGCACAGGCCTTACTGTTGGAATAGGGATCGTGCCCCCCGAGCCGTTCATTCTCTCGATAGCCCCAGACCCACTCTCTGTTCTCGTAGCACTTGTCACTGGTCACATTAACAATCGCTTTGATCCCTCCTGTCTGACGCACCGCTTCCAGAAGATTGACGGTCCCCATGACATTACTAGCATAGGTTTCAATGGGATCGCGATAAGAGCGTCGCACCAGAGCCTGTGCAGCCAAATGAAAAATGATTTCCGGTTGGTGCCGGGTTATCGTCTTCCGGAGCGAAGAATAGTCCCTAATATCCCCGATGACAGAACGCATCCCATTTGCAACATCTGCCACTTTGAACAGGCTGGGCTCGGTAGGCGGTTCCAGAGAATAGCCAACAACCTCCGCCCCCAGCCCTTGCAGCCACAATGAAAGCCAACTTCCCTTGAAGCCGGTATGCCCGGTCACCAGAACCCGTTTACCGGACCAGAAACTAGCCGTCCCCCCCACGGTTTTCAGCCTCCGGTTGCCTTGGCAATCTGCTCACAAACATATTTGGCGAACGGAACTCCACAGGTAAACGCCGGTGATACGGTGTTTAGCACATGCGTAGATTTATCATCCCCTTCTACCACGAAATCCGCTACCAAACGGTGGGTTTCAGTATCCACCAATTGGGGCTGAATCTCAGGGCGCACCCAGTCACGATAGTCATTCGACGAAATACCCTCAGCAAGTCGGCTGCCAGCTGCAATGAGACGTGAGTGGGCCTTGCCGGTAAAACGCTGCAGACACGTCTTGCAGATCTCCCGCCCTCCTTGGAACATCTGAGAAAGCCCCAGGGTAACCACGCCGGACATCTCGAACGGCTGAAACCCCTCGGCACCATGATACTGTTCCCGCCATAGAGCGGGCTTCACTGCTGGGCCCAGCCTGGCACGGCCATCCACACCGAGAACGATGCGCACCCCCGGATAGTTCCCAGAGAGTTCTCCAGCGGCGGTAATATGAGTTCGAAATGCACCCGGTGCCTCACTGGATTCCAGATAACTGTGCTTGATAGGAAGCATGCGATAGCGCTCCGCAAAACCAAACTCCTGTGCAATCTGGTCTGCATGGAGCCCTGCGCAATTGACCACATACCCCGCCTGGATGGTTCCCAGGGTGGCAATCAGTTCATCCCCCGCCTTGCGCAGATAACTGTTACCGTAATAGAACTTCACTCCAGCATTCCGAGCATCCTGCTCCATTTGCTGCAGCACAGCCAGCGGATCGATTGCTGCGCTGGCGGGGGCAAAAAGCGCCTGCTCATGAACGTGCGCCCGAGGCTCTACCTCCTTTGCCTGCTTAACGCTCAACGACTCCAGCTCTACGCCATTGCTCTCTGCACGGCGCTGGATCATGTCCAGAGCCGAAAGCTCGTCCTCATCTCTGGCAATCACCAGCTCCCCGCAGCGGTTGAGAGGAAGTTTTCGTTCTTCACAATATTGATTCAGCAGCTGATTGCCTTCCTTGCAAAAACGGGCTTTCAAGGTGTCGGCCGGCCAAGAAAAACCGGCATCCAGCATCCCCACATTACGCCCACTAGAATGCCGCCCGCAACCATTTTCCTTGTCGATGACGGCCACCGAAGCATCGGGGAAACGCTGCTTCAATTCGCGAGCAACGTTGATCCCAATCATGCCAGCGCCAATAACCAGAAAATCAGTTTTCATCGTTCTATACCCCCAAATTCGTTTTCAGATGGAACCATCCAGTTTGCAAAATGCCGGCATAAGCCGGCATTTCAAGAGGTCCCGCACTGTGCTATTTCCCTTTTCTCTTCTTTTCAATTAGCTCGTGAATAAGAGGTGTCAATACCACCTCCATGGCGAAGCCCATCTTGCCGCCGGGCACTACGATGGTATTGGGGCGCGACATGAAAGAACCATCGATCATGCTGAGCAGGTAGGGAAAATCCACCCCTTTGGGAAAGCGGAAACGAATCACTACGAAACTCTCATCTGGAGTGGGAATATCCCGAGCAATAAACGGATTAGAGGTATCCACCGTCGGTACCCGCTGGAAGTTGATATGGGTGCGCGAGAACTGAGGGGTTATGTAATTCACATAATCTGGCATACGGCGTAGAATGGTGTCCACTATCGCCTCCGGCGAATAACCACGCTGGCCGTGATCCCGGAAGATCTTCTGAATCCACTCCAGGTTGACAATGGGAACCACCCCAACCAGCAGGTCCACATATTTGCTGACATCTACGTCACCGGCAACCACTCCGCCATGTAACCCCTCATAGAACAACAGGTCTGAGGTGCCAGGAGGGATCTCCTCCCAAGGGGTGAATTCACCGGGCTTCTGACCGTAAGGCTCCGCCTCCTCCTCACTGTGCAGGTAGAAACGACGCCTGCATCCTCCGGTTTCACCATAGGTTTTGAAGGTCTCTTCAAGTTTGTCGAACAGATTAGCCTCCGGACCGAAGTGACTGATAGTCTTGCCCTTGGCGGCATATTCCTTGATCGCCCGCTTCATCTCCGCACGGTCATATTTGTGGAAACTATCACCCTCAATCACCAGCGGCTTGATTCCCTCCCGGTGAAAAATGTGCTCGAAGGCGTTCTTAACGGTTGTCGTGCCAGCACCGGAGGAACCGGTTACGGCAATCACTGGATGTTCTACGGACATAGAGACTCTCCCGGTTGATTTTTTATATACCCGAACCGCAGCGGCCCCGGGTATAACCCAATAGTTGACCGATATATTCTATAGAAACCAGCCCTGTAAGTCGCGAAAAATAGGCGATCTACTATTCCGGCGATACCGGAGGTGGCAGCTGCAGAAAAAATCCCCGCTCGACCAGGGCAGCCACGACCTCATCGCGCTCCACTCTGGCCAGTTTCCGATCCGGTGTCAGCTCGAGATCCATGACATGTTCCCGCCTGCCCAACGAGACCAACAAGGTTTCAGGCACTCGGGAGAAATCCGGCTCACCTTCAGTGAGGGCAACGTAAAGATAGGTTTCCGCCTTCCGGCTGCATCGATAGATGGCACACCACATGGATTGTTTAACCTTTCACCACTCCTTCCGCCTTGCGAGCCACCTCCTTCACCCGCTCCAGCACTGCCCGCTGCACCTCCGCATATCGCTCTAAGGTTTCCTGACTGACACTGCGCTGGGCTCGTTTCTCTCCCACCGCCTGCTCCACCCACGTCTCATAAGCTACCGCCGCAGCATTGAGCTGCTTTACTTCAGCCTTCAACTCGGGAGCAAACAAATCGGCTATCATGTTGATCCGCATCATGGGAGACGGCTCATCCAGCGGCGGACCATTCAACAACGCCGCTGAACGCAAACGTCGCAACCACTGCTCCACCCCATACGCCAAAGCAACCAGCTCGGCCAACTGCTCCCGCCTGACACGCCCGCGCTCACGCCACTCCAGCATGCGAAAGAACATCCACCCACCCAGCCATGTGCAGAGCAGAGCAATGGCCGCACCTCCAGCAAACCAGACCATGGGGACAAAATCCGGCTCCACCATCACTGACGCTCGAAGATTAGGTCCCAGACGCCATGCCCCAGTCGCTGCCCCCGCTGCTCGAACTTGGTCAACGGTCTGGACACAGGACGAGAGGAAAACATTCCCGGGCCGGCAATGTTACGCAAACCCGGTACAGCGCTCAATACCTCCATCATATGCCAGGCGTATTCCTCCCAGTCGGTAGCCAGATGGAAATGACCGCCCGGCAACAGCTTCTGCTGTACCAGCTGGACGAAAGCGGGCTGTACGATCCGTCGTTTATGATGCCGTTTCTTGGGCCAGGGATCAGGAAAAAAGAGCTGTACACAGGCCAAGGAGGAATCCGGGATATTATGTTGCAGAACAGCAACCGCATCTTCACAGACCACGCGAACGTTTTCAATGCCGGCCCTCTCCAGAGCGATCAGCATCCGGCCGACCCCCGGACGATGGACCTCTATACCCAGATAATTCCGCTCCGGATGTGCCTTGGCCTGCTGCAACAGTGAGAGTCCATCGCCGAAACCGATCTCCAGTGTACAAGGGGCCTGACGACCGAACAGAGCTTCCAGGTTCAGCCCACCCTCTCCCGGCACCACTCCGAAACGGGGCCAAAGCTCAGTAAGCGCCCGCCGCTGGGCAGTGGTGAGGCGTCCTTCCCGGCGAACGAAGCTGCGAATCGGACGATATTGCCTCAGCTCCCTGTCTGACAACGCTATTCTCAAAAGAAGGTTCCATCCAGGGGGGAGGAAGCACTGGCATAGCGCTTGCGCGGGATCCTTCCCGCCAACCAAGCCTCTCTACCCGCTTCCACCGCCTTCTTCATCGCAGAGGCCATCAGAACGGGGTTTTTCGCTCCCGCAATGGCGGTATTCATCAATACCCCGTCGCAACCCAGCTCCATGGCCACTGCTGCATCGGATGCAGTTCCCACTCCGGCATCCACCAGTACCGGCACATTCAGTTCCTCCACAATGGAGAGAATATTGTAGGGATTACGGATCCCCAGCCCGGAACCGATAGGAGCAGCCAAAGGCATCACAGCAATGCACCCCATCTCCTCAAACCGTTTGGCGATGATCAGATCGTCGTTGGTGTAAACCATGACCTTGAACCCCTCTTTGATCAGGGTCTCCGCCGCCTCCAGCGTCTGCAGGACATCCGGGAACAGGGTCTTTTCGTCACCCAGCACCTCCAGCTTCACCAGATCATGTCCATCAAGCAGCTCCCGTGCCAATCGACAGGTACGCACTGCATCCTCCGCCGTGTAGCATCCCGCGGTATTGGGAAGAATGGTATAGCGGTCCGGGGGAAGCACATCCAGCAGATTGGGCTCGTCAGGGCTTTGCCCGATATTAGAGCGTCGAATTGCTATGGTGACAATCTCGGCACCACTTGCCTGGACAGCCCGCCGGGTCTCTTCCAGATCCTTGTATTTTCCCGTCCCCACCAACAAGCGAGATCGGTATTCCACACCGGCAATTACCAGTGGCCTATCTTCAGGAACTAGCTGTGAAGTTGACATTATTTCAAAATATCCTAAATCAATACCATGTTGCGATACACTATACCACCCGCCATCCGCAGATTCAGCCACCGCCAATGGCATGCACGATCTCCACGCGGGCCCCTTCACCGAGCACCGTCTCTGCGTAGGCACTGCGGGAAACAATCTCTCGATCCACTTCGACCGCCAGGCGTCTGCCAGTCAGGTTCAGCTGCTCTACCAGCTGCTCTACCGTCGTACCAGGGGCAACATCCCGGGATTCACCATTGAGAATGATTTGCATAATGGGTAAACTTGGGCCGGATAAACATAAGGAATCATTCTACCGTGCGGGTGTAGTTCAATGGTAGAACCTCAGCTTCCCAAGCTGATGACGTGGGTTCGATTCCCATCACCCGCTCCAGTTTTCCCCACCTCACATTGGACTGAGCCGGAAGCCCGTTCACGACCAACCATGGGGAATTCGTCATTTTACCATAACCATGTTCTGCATTTTGGGGGAAAGCGATGGCTGAGTTCGATGTATTCAACGGGGACGCTGACGGAATCTGCGCCTTGCAGCAGTTGAGGCTCGACGAACCACGGCAAAGCAGGCTGATCACTGGGGTCAAGCGGGATATCAGGCTTTTGAGACGTGTCTCGGCCGGCACAGGGGATCAGGTTACCGTACTCGACATCTCTCTGGATAAAAATCGGACGGATCTCCTTCGATTACTGAATGAAGGAGCTGAGATATGCTATTTCGATCACCATTTTGCCGGGGAGATCCCCGTCCACCCACGCTTGAAGGCGGTCATCGATCCCAGTCCAGCCACCTGTACCAGCCTGCTGGTAAACGACCACCTTAGTGGTAAATTCTGTGCCTGGGCGGTAACCGGAGCCTTCGGTGATAATTTGGATAACAGTGCCCGCGAAGTAGCAGCTCCCTTGGGTCTCGACGACCAACAGCTGGACAAGCTGCGTCAGCTGGGGATCTATCTGAATTACAATGGTTACGGTGCCAGCGTGGAGGACCTGCACTTCCCGCCCGATCAGCTGTTCCATAGCCTCCATCCTTACACAGATCCTTTTGCCTTTATCGAAGAAAGTGAGATATTCCATCATCTGAAAGAGGGATACGAAGCCGATATGGAAAAGGCCAGACAACTCCGTCCGGAGCTGGAGACGGAACGCTATGCCCTCTATCGACTCCCCGCAGAACCGTGGGCCAGACGCGTCAGCGGCGTACTGGGCAACCAGCTGGCTCAGGAGGCACCGCAACGAGCCCATGCCCTGCTCACCCAGCTCCCCGAAGGCGGCTATCTGGTCAGCGTGCGGGCACCGCTTACCTCCCGTGAGGGCGCAGATAAACTGTGTCGTCAGTTTCCCACGGGGGGTGGACGCAAGGCTGCAGCAGGAATTAACCTCCTGCCGGAAGATCAGCTCGACAACTTCGTCGCCGCTTTCAGGGAGATCTTTGGCTAAACATGGCCTGGGAAGCCTGGTTCACCCTTGTCGTTATCCTGCTCTCGTTCGGATTGCTGGCCTTCAAGGGCCACGCTCCCGATGTTATCCTGCTGGGCGCGCTAACCACCCTGCTGGTAAGTGGTGTTCTTACACCTCAGGAAGCCCTGGCAGGCCTCTCCAACGAAGGGATGGTAACTGTGGGGGTCCTTTATGTGGTGGTCAGTGGATTGCGGGAAACCGGCAGTATCGCCTGGATTGCCCAGCATCTGCTGGGACGGCCCAAATCCCTCCCGGAGGCACAGCTCAAGGTGATGGCCCCGGTAGCAGCACTGAGCGCCTTTCTCAACAATACCCCAGTGGTGGCCATTTTCATCCCGGCCATACGCGACTGGGCGAAACGCAACCGTCTCTCGGTTTCGAAGCTGATGATCCCCCTCAGTTATGCCGCTATCGCCGGTGGCACCTGCACGCTCATTGGAACCAGTACCAATCTGGTGATCAATGGCCTATTGATTGAAGAGACTGAATTACCCGGCTTGGGGATGTTTGATCTCACCTGGATTGGCCTCCCGCTGGTGGTGGGCGTGATAGTGTTTGTTCTGGGCACCAGTCGCTGGCTTTTGAAAGAGCGGGTCCCGGTGATCAGCCAATTTGCCGACGTACGCGAATATACAGTCGAGATGGTAGTGGAACCCAACAGTCCACTCTCTGGAAAGAGCATTGAAGAGGCCGGACTACGCCAGCTGCCCGGACTCTATCTCGTGGAGATCGAGCGTAATGGTCAGGCCATCACTGCGGTCTCTCCCCATGAGCGTCTGCAGGACGATGACCGCCTGGTATTTGCCGGCATCGTCGATTCAGTCATCGATCTGCAAAAGATCCGCGGCCTGAAACCAGCCACCAACCAGCTATTCAAGCTGGATTCCCCAGCGGAAGAACGTACCTTGGTAGAGGCGGTGCTATCGGACAGCTCACCCTTGGCGGGCAAAAGCGTTCGCGAGGGCCGCTTCCGCACCCGTTACGATGCTGCGATCATCGCGGTGGCCCGGAATGGCAAGAAAATCCGGGAGAAGATCGGCGACATCATCCTGCACCCTGGTGACACGTTGCTATTGGTAACCCACCCTCGTTTCGTCGAACAGCACCGTAACTCCCGGGATTTCTTCTTGGTCAGCCGTCTGGATGACTCGCGCCCACCCCGTCACGAGCGGGCTTCCATCGCCGTGGCCATCCTCGGCTTCATGGTGTTTGGCGCCGTATCAGGGTGGCTGAGCATACTCGAAGCCGCCATGGTCGCTGCCGGATTGATGATCATCACCCGCTGCACCACTGCATCCATTGCCCGCAATGCGGTGGACTGGCAGGTCCTGCTGGTTATCGCGGCATCCTTCGGAATCGGAACCGCCTTGGAAACCAGCGGCGCCGCGGCGGGTATCGCCGGAATGCTGATATCCCTGGCCAACGGCATCCCCTGGCTGGCGCTGGGGCTGGTGTTCATCGCCACGGCGCTCTTCAGCGCCCTGGCCACCAACAACGCTGCCGCCGTGCTGATGTTCCCCATCGCCCTGTTGACCGCCCGCCAGCTCGGCGTGGATGTACTCCCCTTTGCAATCACCATTATGATTGCTGCCTCGGCAAGCTTTGCCACTCCCATCGGTTATCAAACCAATCTGATGGTATTTGGCGCGGGTGGCTATCGTTTTACCGACTACCTGCGTATCGGTATCCCCCTCACCATAATGGTCGGCATTCTAACCACTGCGGCCGTGCCGTTGATCTGGCCGTTTTGAGCAATTCCACGTACACTCTAGGGTAACGAAAACAACAGCTGATCCAATAAGGATGGACTCTCATCATGGGAAAGATTGTGAAGATAGCCGTATCCCTCCTGATCGGACTTATTCTCTTACTCATCGTCGCTGCGGTAGCCTTGCCGCTGTTGATCGATCCCAACGATTTCCGTGATGAGATAGCTACCCTCGTGGAGAAACAGACCGGTCGGAAACTCGCCATCGAGGGCGAAATAGGATTTTCGGTATTCCCGTGGCTCGGTATTGAGCTGGGCAAGATGGAGTTGAGCAACGCTCCCGGATTCGGGAATCGGCCTTTTGCCGGCATCGAACAAGCTGATCTGAAGATTAAACTATTGCCACTGTTGCGAAAACAGGTGGAAATCAAAACAGTTGTCCTGCACGGGCTCGACATCAATCTGGCGCGGGACAAGTCTGGAAAAACCAACTGGGAGGATTTGATCTCCTCTACAGAGGAAACACCCCCTCCCAAAACCCCGTCGGAAAGCTCCTCCACTGTCCTGACCAGCCTGGAGGTGAGCGGCATCGAAATCCGTGGCGCCCGAGTGAGCTGGGACGACCAACAAAGCGGGGTCCGCTATGAAGTACAGAATCTGACTCTGGAGAGCGGCGCTCTGGTTCCCCGGCAACCCTTTCCTCTTCGACTGGAGATGGATCTGCAGGCCAGCCAGCCATCCATCCAGGCTCACCTCCTGCTAACCAGCCAGGTTACCTTCGATCTCGAAGGGGAAAACTACCGGCTGGATGCTTTTCATGCCCTATTGAACGCCACCGGGAAGCTTTTCCCGGGCGGAAATCTTGATTTGGTTTTTGACGCCAAGGCACTCTCCGCCGATCTAAAGCAGCAGACCGCCCATCTGCAGGGATTGAACCTGGTTGCCGCGGGAACCCGGCTCATCGGGAACATGGAGGTGGACAAGCTGCTGGACAAACAGGCGATCAAGGGAGCCATCCAGTTGGTACTGGAAGATCCCGCGAAGCTTCGCCCGCTACTGGGCAAAGAACCCCCTCCCATGGATCTGGGCGAATTACAGGGACTCCAGCTCAGAGCCCCATTCAACGCCGACATGAAAAATCAACGGTTGACCATCTCCCCCCTCTCGCTGCAAGGAGCAGGAGCCAACCTCACTGCCAGGGTCGAAGGGAGACAAATCGTCGATGCACCTCACTTCACAGGAACGGTAAATCTCGCCCGGCTGAACCTAAGGGAACTACTTGAAAAGCTGGCCATCGAGCTGCCCCCAATGGCCGATGCCACTGCACTCCAGCGGCTGGCATTCGATCTGGACTTCGACGCGACCACTGAGCAGGCAGCGGTGAAAAAATTGCGCCTACAGTTGGATGACACCACGATAGAAGGTGAAGCCGGTATCAAAACATTCGACAATCCAGCCATCCATTTTGATCTGGCTATCGATGCTATTGACGTGGATCGCTACTTGCCACCACCGAGCCAAGAGCCTGAGACCATCAAGGAAGAAAAAACCACGAGCGACAAGCTACTGCCCGACTTTGAACTGCCGCTCGAGCCACTCAAGTCTCTGAATTTACAGGGCAAACTGCGTTTGGGCAAACTCAAGGTCAGTGGGCTCCACGCCTCAGAAATCCTGCTGACGATCATAGCGAAGGAAGGCAGACTCCGAGTCGATCCGCTGCGCGCCGCTCTCTATCAAGGACAACTCGAAACCCGGCTCAGCCTGGATACTGCAAAAGAACCGGCCAAGCTTCAAATAAAAGCCACCCTCACAGGTTTGCAAGCAGGCCCCTTGCTTAAGGATTTGTTGGATGACGACTATATTTCTGGCAAGACCAATGTCTCCATCAATCTGAACGGGCAAGGAAGCACTTTCCTGCAGCTGCGCCAAACGCTAAACGGCAAGGCCGCTTTCCGGTTCGAGGATGGCGCAGTCAAAGGGATCAACATTGGCCAGATGCTACGCAAAGCTGAAGCGGCACTAACCAATAAAAAGCTGCCTAAAGAACAGGCACCACTAAAGACCGACTTCAGCGAGTTGAAAGGGACCTTCACCATCAAGGATGGCGTGATCATCAATCGGGATCTCACTGCCAAGGCTCCCATCTTGCGCATCAAGGGGGAGGGAACCGTTAACCTAGTCAGTGAAGCCATCGACTATCGTATTACCACCGCTATCGTGGGTACCGCCGCTGGCCAAGGGGGAAAGGAGCTACAAGAACTTAAAGGACTCTCCATTCCCATTCGCATTACGGGAACCCTTGCCAAGCCGAAGATCAAAGAGGATCTGACATCAGCGCTAAAGGCCAAGACCCAGGCGGAACTGGATAAGAAAAAGAGGGCCTTGGAGGCCAAACTGAAAGCGGAAGAGGCAAAGGCACGGGCTGAGCTCGAAGCCAAGAAGGCAAAAGCAAAAGCCGAGCTTGAAGCAAAGGCCAGGGCTGAAGAAGAAAAAGCCAAGGCAAAGCTGGAAAAGGAAAAAGAAAAAGCCCAGCGGAAGCTGGAAGAGGAGCTGAAAAAGAAGGCGGGTGAACTATTTAAATTCTAGCCGATGACCAAAGGGTTACGCGTCAGGGCCACAGCCACGATATAGGCAAAGGCCATGAGGGAAAGGGCGAGGGCCCCTTTCCTCACTGCCCAGCTTCCTTTGTAATGGAAAAACAACAGCCCGAACAAGATATGGGCCAGCAGGCCACCAACCTTTGCAGTCAACCATGGTGCCTGAAACGGATACTGATGAATGATTAGGGTGAGCATGATCGCTGCAACGAATAGCGTGGTATCCACATAATGGGGAATGCTTCTAGCCCACATCGATGCCAGCATCGGAGAGCCCCGCAAAGTCCAGAAACTGCGTAGTAGAAACAGTGAAATGGAGATTACCACACAGGTGACGTGCAGGAATTTGATGTAAGGGTAGTAATCAGCCATTGAACGCCGTTATACAACGACTCGCCACGAGACGCAACGTCCAAACTCTCTCTTGGCTTGCTTAATGGGACTGGCTCGCGTCGAACATCCTTGCCGCCACGCAATGGATTAAACAGGAACAACCCCGCAATTAAAAAACGCCCCTCGAATCGGGGCGTTTGGTGAACGACCTCCCTGATCGGAATCGCGCCCGATTCAGGGTATGATCATTGTCGATAAAGCAACGTTGGCGGAACTCACTCGTGGTCCTGCGCAGCCTTGTCAGCGGCACAGGGATTAGCCGCCTCTTTCTTTGCGGCACAAGGGTTCACCACCTCTTTGGCCTTGTCGACCGCACCACTGGCCATATCCTTCGCCCCTTCTGCAGCCTGGCTCACCGCTTCCTTTGCAGAGTCCACAGCATTTGTGGCTGCTTCGGAAGCCGCTTCTTTGGCTGCCTCCACTGCGCCACTGGTGGCCTCTTTTGCCGTCTCCGCTGCGCTCTTGGCCGTCTCAGATGCCTTTTCACAACCGGCCAGCCCGATCATCGAACCGAACATCAATGCAATTACCAGATACCTCCATGCCATCACTATCACTCCTCGCTTAAATTGAACAAATCCTTCGTTATTGCAGTTTAGAAAGCAAATGTTGCAGACTCCGGTTATAAAGCTTTCTTTCCGCTCACCGGAAAAACCGCCTCCCCTTATCTCTTTGGGCCGGGTCTCCGCGCCGCAGATCATATCACAGCACCAGGAGACGCGACCCAAAGAGCGTGGCTTCAGCGCAACAAAAGGAACAGAGCTGCATTACCCCGCTGGATATTGAGCAACAACCTCTCTTTCCCTTTCACTGCCTTTCGGAGTTGCCTCAGATTGCTCACTGGTCTACGGTTAGCCGAGAGAATCACGTCTCCCTTACGCAGACCCGCTCTCCAGGCCCGGCTTCCCGGGGCGACATCCACAACGACCACCCCTTTGATCCGTTCATAGAGAGGTGAGTTCTCTCCAATCTCCCCTAAAACAGCCCCTTTCAGATAAGGGTGGATCTTTTCGCCCGCCATTTCAGCTCGCTGTTCCTCACCAATGGTGGCATGAATGATCCGCTCCTTGCCATCCCGTAAGATGGTCAGCTTGACACCGCTTCCCACCCGAATCAGCCCAATGGTGTTACGAACATCGGCGCTGTCTTCAACGGGACGGCCATTGATGGCGACAATGATATCACCTGGTTTCAATCCTGCCTTCTCTGCCGCCGAGCCTGGAATGACGGCGCTGATGACAACCCCTTTCCGATTGGGAATATCAAACGCCTGGGCCAGCTCAGGCGTTAGATCCTGCACCTGCACCCCAAGCATCCCCCGTTCCACACGCCCGTGAGCAATCAGCTGTTGCATCACCTCGTGCGCCATGTTGATGGGAATGGCGAAGCCGATACCGATGTTGCCACCGCTTTGGGAAAAAATCGCCGTATTGATACCCACCAGCTCTCCCCGCAGGTTCACCAGTGCCCCCCCAGAGTTGCCCGGATTGATAGAGGCATCAGTCTGGATAAAATCTTCGTACCCTTCGATACCCAACCCTGTACGCCCGAGCGCACTGATAATGCCGGAAGTCACGGTTTGGCCCAACCCAAAGGGATTGCCAATGGCGACCACGAAATCTCCTACTCGCAGACGGTCGGAGTCCGCCAAAGGCAGCGCGGAAATATTCTTGGCCTTTACCTGGATCACAGCGACATCAGTGGCAGGATCGGTTCCCACTATCTTGGCCTTCAGCTTTCGGCCATCCAACAAGGTCACTTCGATCTCTTCCGCCTTGTCGATCACATGGTTGTTGGTGAGGATGTATCCTTTTTCAGCATCCACAATGACTCCGGAGCCCAGGCTCTGGGTGATACGCTCCCTGGGCTGACGAGGAAGATCAAAAAAATGACGGAAAAAAGGATCGTTGAAAAGTGGATTCTCCTGGATCCTTACCCGGCCCCGCGTGGCAATATTGACCACTGCAGGAGTAGCCCTCTCCAACATGGGCGCCAGCGTCGGCAGACTCTTTCCTGTCTCATCCGCTACCGGCAATGTGGCATGGGCGTAAGCAACCATCCACATTGAAAAAATCATAAAAAGGGAGTGAACGAGTTTTTTCTTCATGATTCAGTCTCCTGACAATTGACATACCGGCGCGAACAGCTCTGCTCTCGCACACTACTAAATAAAGACCCGGCTCACGGACAAATGGTTCTTCCTCCTGCTCACCGGCACCCCTGCTTTTACATGCAAACTCGCAGCTTCCCCTACCCAGCGCTTTTATATGGAGCCAAAAATCACGAATTTCAACCTGGCTATCCATGCGCTTCGTCGGGCTATTGTTCAGGCTTTCATTGTATTTTTATTTTTCCCAACTATATTCCCCTATGGAAGTTGTTTGAATTGTCGGGAACTCCTGCGCCGTTTAGCACTCTCATAGCAAGAGTGCTAAAATTCATTTTAAGGAGGAGAAAAGCACAATGAGGAACGCAGCCATGGCAAGCAGTAACGACAACACCGTTCTTCCTGTTGTCTCAACAGGGAGCCTGGAGGCATATAAGGCCCAGGTAAATGCCATCCCGGTCCTGAGTGCCGAGCAGGAAAAAACCCTCGCCCGCAAACTTCGGGAAAACAACGATTTGGATGCGGCACGCCAGTTGATCCTGGCCCATCTGCGCTTCGTGGTGCGCATCGCCCGAGGCTACAGCGGCTACGGATTGCCGGAAGCGGATCTCATTCAGGAGGGAAATATCGGCCTGATGAAGGCGGTGAAACGGTTCGATCCCTCTGTAGGTGTCCGTTTGATTTCATTCGCCGTACACTGGATCCGAGCAGAAATTCATGAATATATCTTGCGTAACTGGCGAATAGCCAAGGTAGCCACAACAAAAGCGCAACGGAAACTTTTCTTCAATCTGCGCAGTTCAAAGAAGCGACTGGGCTGGTTCAACAGGGAGGAAGTGGAAGCGGTCGCCAAAGATTTGGGCGTCTCTCCGAAGAGCGTGCTGGAAATGGAACAGCGCATGAGCAGCCAGGACACCTCTTTCGACAGCACCGAAAACGACGACGTGGACGGTGTTCCCCACGCTCCTGCTGCCTACCTCAGGGATCAACGTCCTGGCCCAGCTCAGGAGATTGAGCAGTTGGAAAGTGAAGCTCTCAACAATGATCGGCTGCAACAAGCGCTGGCCGCACTGGACGACCGGAGTCGTGACATCATTGTCCAGCGCTGGCTCAGTGAGCACAAGGCAACGCTCCATCAGTTGGCGGAGAAATATCACGTTTCCGCAGAGCGGATCCGACAACTTGAAAAAAGCGCTCTACAGAAGCTAAAAACCACCGTGGGACCAGTTCTGTTATAACGCATTGCAGAAAAAGGAGACTGACCGAAAGAAAGGCTCTTCTTATCAGCTTCCCACGGGAGTACTATTGACCCAGAAGCACTCTTATTGCAGGTGACAGGGCATACAGTGTTGGGTTATCCTTCGGCCAACCGCCGAAGGTGGCCCCTGTCCATAACGATGCTTGATATGGTTTGCCCGATATGAAATTCGAAATCCCGGAAGAGGAGCGCGTGAAAGCGCGACACCCGCATGAAATCTTCTTGATCAACCTGATCGTCAATCATATTCTGCTCTTCGTCAGTTTGATGGGAATGGCCACCTCCTACCCTTATTTGATGCTGATTATCCCTGCTATCTCCTTGGGAGTTCTCAGCTATCTCATCATTCGGGCTCGCCGTTCCCTGAACGTTGACCCTTGGTTTGTCAAGGCTCACTGGCAGCTTTGTGCGAAGCGAAGTCGCTTTTTCATTCTGATGCTTGGCATCATGGCCGCCGCCGTAATTCTGGTGCTGCTGGTTTCTGGAGGAGAACCGGGACCACAGCATTATGCCCTCGGAGGGGTCGCCGTCCTTCCTACCATGCTGACAGTGCTTGCCCTTATCATTATGGAGTCCGACGCCATCAACCAAGCACGCCAGGGTATCCTTTCCAAAGGTATGCTAGAGCGTTATCCAGTGCCTGAAGGGATTACTGTCCTCTCGGAAGAGTGACCTGATTCCGATCCCATGGAGTGGAAAACCATTCTTGGCATTACCACTGCCGGCCTCATCGCTATCATTGTAGGGGTATTGGTGACCCCGAAGATGTCGATGGAGGAACGCACCAATTTACCTTGGAAAATCACTGTCCATCCGGATGGGAGTAGCCAGGTATTCGGCCTGATCCTAGGGCGCAGTACCCTCGCCGATGCCATCCACCGGATTGGGGAACACCCGGAGATTACACTATTTGTCTCCCAGCAAGGTGATAAAATGGTAGAGGCATTCTTCGAGGAGGTAAAACTTGGGGGGATCAGGGCCAAGATGGTAGTAACCATAGCGCTGGAAAAGGAACAAATTGAAGGGATGTACAAACGGGGACTGCGAGTCAGCAAGTCCAGCAGCGGCAATCGCAAGGTAGAGTTACATCCGGAAGATGTAAGGCAAATCAAACAAACCGCCATCGCCGGTATCACTTATCTTCCACGCTACGATCTGGACAGTGACACGGTGATTCGCTTGTTTGGCCACCCTGCCAAACGGATCCAGGAAGAAGAGGGCACGATTGTTCACTGGATTTATCCGGAAAAAGGGCTCGATATCGCCCTTTCCGCCAGTGAAAAGGATGTTCTACAGTACGTGGAACCGGCCCGTTTCGAGCAACTCCTGGAACCTCTTGAACGAACCGGAAAATCGCTTGATTAACATCACTTTCGAACCCCTCGCGCCTGGTGCTCCACCAATTTGTATATCGTTCGGTCTGCAGACGGAACAACGATCTCGGTCAGCCGGTGCCTGTCGATAGTGATCTCATCAATCACTGTCTCAAATGGCCCATCTGGCGCATCGCTGGCCAGAACTGCATAATGTCGCCCAGGAACCAAAGAGGTGGTCTGAAAGATCAGATTCCCGCTCTCATACCTTAGAAACATCCGGCCCCATGGCCTGGCCAACGGTTCACCTACGAAAATCCCCTCCCCTGGCCTCTGTACCGACTTCCAATAGGCCTCCAACAGTGTATTACCACGAAAGTAGAAGGGTAGCAGTACACTTACTTTGGGAAATTTTGCTTCGTAGTTACATGGTTCAATCACCGTCCCATAACTGGCCGTAGCGCCCGCCTCGAGCCAGCGCAACACGCTCATCTGTCCGGAAGTGGCGGTGAGAACCCCTCCTGCAGAAGTTAGATGATCGGCGATGGCACCTGGCAGATAATTGTTGGTTTCAATGCCCTCCACCCACGTCAATCCCGTGAAATAGAACAGCACATCATCCTGATTTTCCACCAGATTGCTGGCTCCCCCCTTGGAGTTGTCCCGGTACTCAAGCCTCACTCCTCCATCGTGGCTCCACGCAGAGGCCGTTTCTTCAAAATCCGAATAACGCACACTGCGCAATACGTCGGTAGTACGCACTAGATAACCGGTTCCTGAAGGGAACGTTCCGTCGGCGGCTACACCTCGGTCAATCAGCGCACGAACCTCCTTCTCGCTCACCCCACCCAATACCATGGCAGGACGAATTCCGTGATCATCAAACGGACGGGTAGATTCGGATTTGAAATAGTCCACCTCCGCCGTAAGACTACAGAGTCCGCCATAACTATTACAGTATTGGGGAGCATATCCACCCAAGGCAAAGGCGGAGGTGATAGACATGCAGCCCACTCGAAACGGCCGGATCCAGGTCAACACATATCCCTGGATTCCAGCGGGCAGCTTTTGTTCCACCTGTTTCAGCAACGGAGCGAAAAGTTCGGGAGAAACTGTATCGGCGTTGTTTGGTAACGAAACATGAATGATGTTCGCTGCAGGGATCCCACGGCGTTGTGCATAATAAGGCGCAACAGCCACTGATACCGGATCATTGTCATTGACGATGACCGCCAGCTCATTGGCCTCCAATGAGGTACGCGGCAACTGCACGATGGGCGCGCCGGGTTCCAACCGTTCATAGATGGTAAGAAATACCTTTGCTTCAGCGCTAGCACCATCAGGATCGATAATCCGATAGGTAAACTCATCGTAACCATTGTACCCTTTCGGTGCCGTGTAGTTTAGTTTCGCCGCATCAAACCGCCCCCTTTTCGGCGCAGTCACCACCTCGATTCGCAAGGGCTGCGCTTCCGGATCCCAGTCATTGGCAAGCAGATCCAGTTTGAGCTCCATACCTTCCTGGACCGGGATTCGATCATCCTCCGCCACCGGCGCATCATTTTGACCTTCGACAATAACATCAACCGTTGCTACACCCTTCGCGCCGGCCGGATCCTCCACCGTATAAGTAAAAGAGTCTTTACCATTGAATCCCGGCAAAGGAGTGTAATAAAGCCGGCCATCTTCACCAATATCGACAGCGCCATGGAGAGGATTGGAGACAGCGGAGACAGTCAGCGGATCCCCATCCACATCCCGGTCATTGGCCAACACCGGCACCTCCACCCGGCTATTCTCCGTCAATCTCACCTGATCATCTTCCGCCAACGGAGGATCGTTAACCGCCTCTACGGTAACGATTATTGTCGCAGTGGCTCGATTTCCGGCTCCATCTTCTACGGTATAATTAAAATCATCCCGGCCTGAAAAATCGGGAGTGGGACGGTAACGCACTCCCCCGCTTTCGATAACTGCGATTCCTTGTCGCGGAGAAGTAAGCGAAATGAGCCGAAGTCCTTCACCGATGTCATTGACGAGCGGCTCGAAGAGAACATCGGAATCCTCCTCGATGCGGATTGAGTCATCCTTGGCCGTGAAAACTGCGGGAGGAAAGGGGGCTTCGGAAGAAGAATCAGGAGGAGGCTCAACAGTAACGCCTTCAGACGACTCCCGCCGGCAACCGCTCACCAAGATGACACAAACGATGAACAACAGCAGTATCCTTGACAACGCCACCCCCCCTTTTTTTTTTGCAAAATAGTTCCAACCAACAACAGGACACTGGCAAAAGAATCTTTTTACAGTCTTCTGCTTTCGGCAGGGCGCCTGTTACAACTCCCAGCTATTCCGTTTTCTCACCCGCAGTCGCGGAAGCACGATCCCCACCAGAATCCCGGCAAACAATACTCCTGCCCCCAATAGGAACCAATCCCGATCGGAGCGATCCCTTGCCACCTGTAACTCCTGACGCACCATCTGCAACTCTTTTTCAAGAGCAACGTTACTATTACGCAGCTCCTCGTTCTCATTAGCCAGGGCAAGAGGCTCCGCATTGATCTCTTTGAAACGCGCCACTTCAGCAGTAAGTCGCTCATTCTCTGCCCGCAACCGGCGCACTGCATCTGGATCCTCGCTCAACGCCTGAAGTTCCTCTAACTCCTTCTTAAGGCGTGCGTTCTCTTCCTTGAACCGTTTCCATTCCGCCTCCATCTCAGCCAGACGGAGGGCCGCAATGGGCTTGTCCACCAGATAACGGGCCGCAACCCATCCCTCGGTTCCATTCTTCAACGCCACCTTGACATAGGCACCATTAGTGGAACGTTCCAATACCTTCACCTCGGTGCCAGTAGCAATGGAGCGCAGCACTTTGCCTTCCTTGCCAGGCGCATCACGCACAGAAACCACGATACGATCTCGCACCCATTGCGTCGTTGCCTCAGCCCATGCGAAACCAGCCAAGGACAACAACACCATCGACAGAATGATTCGCCGCTTTATTCTCAACATCAACGAGGCCTCTCGACCATTTTTCACTCTTGGGGAGGAACAAATCCTTCCGGCATGGACACCTCCTCACCGAAAAAGTAGTTCTCCATCTCCTTTTCCAGAAACTTACGGTGCTCGGGATCGATAGGGGTCAAACGATGCTCATTAATCAACATGGTCTGATAGCGGATCCACCCCTGCCAAGCCTCCTTGGATACATTTTCAAAGATTCGCTTACCCAATTCTCCCGGGTACGGAGGCCTCTCCAGCCCTTCGGCTTCACGACCCAGCTTGACGCATTTGACCATACGGCTCATCGATGTCGGCTCCTTATTCAGGTTTTCCATGGAAGCTGCTCGAGCAATCGTCGAACAGGCGCGGCAATCCCGCATTTCTCGGGTTTTTGCCTGTTATACCAGAGTCGCGGACCTGCTTCCATCACACTGTCCACAGAAACCGGTCCCAGCGTCCGGATGACCACCGGCTCAATCTGCAAACGGAAATGGGTAAAGGTATGCTTAACCGGAGGGAGTATCCCCGCAACTTCCACATCACACCCCAGAGTCCGGCGGCACCAGTGAGAGGGATCGACACCCTTTTCACACTCCGGCAAGCTCCACAATCCGCCCCAGATACCGGTTGGTGGCCGCTGCTCCAGCAGAACCCGGCCGACCGGATCGGTGATCAACAAAAGGGTGGCTTGCCGTAGCGGCAACTCTTTCTTCCGCCTCGCCACCGGCAGCTCCCGCTCCCGCCCTTGCCTGTAGGCAAGACACTCCCCGGTGAACGGACAACTGTTACACAAGGGCTGGCTTCGACGACAGTGAAGTGCACCGAAATCCATGACCGCCTGCGTGTACTCGGCAACGCGCTCCCGGGGGGTGTAGCGCTCCGCCAGTCGCCACAATCGTCGTTGTGCAGATGTGCTTCCTGGCCAATCTTCCTCGGCATGCAAACGGCAAAGCAAACGTCGCACGTTACCATCCAGTATGGCGTGGCGTTGGTTAAATGCCTGAGCAAGGATCGCCCCGGCGGTGGAACGACCGATGCCCGGCAGAGCCCTTACCTCCTCCAGCCGGCTTGGAAACTCTCCTCCATGTTTATCACATATCCGCTGCGCGGCGCGGTGCAGATTGCGGGCCCTGGCATAGTATCCCAAACCTGACCAAAGATGCAGGACCCTATCGAGTTCCGCCTCAGCCAGCGTTCCGATATCTGGCAGTACTTTCATAAAGCGTCGATAGTAAGGAATGACAGTGGCCACCTGGGTTTGTTGTAACATGATCTCGGCGATCCAGATGCCATAGGCACTCCTTGCCTCTTGCCAAGGCAGCCCCTGGCGGCCATGTTTCTCGTACCATTTCAGCAATCGGGGAGCAAAACCCTCGATAAGACCCTCATCACTCACGGCACTAAGCTAAGCAGTCGAAACCACTACCCGATTGCGTCCCGTTCCCTTGGCCCGGTAAAGGGCTTGATCAGCACGCTCCACCAGTTCCATCCCCAGCCGCTTGAATTCCCCCTGGTGGTACTGGGGCTCCAATAAGCTGACACCAATGGATGCGGTGATCTGGAGTTCGTCTCCATTCTCCAGAGGAAGAACCCGCTGCTCAAGGGCCAACCTGATTCGTTCCGCGATCACCCTGGCGCGCTGTGCCGTAGCACCACTGAGCAAGGCAACGAACTCCTCTCCGCCATAGCGGGCGAGCACATCTTGGCCCCTCAGGTGCTGTCGGAGCAGCGCAGCCACCTGCCGCAGAACCCTGTCCCCGGTCTGGTGACCATAGGTGTCATTGATCCGCTTGAAATGATCTACGTCGATCAACAGGCAGGCAAGGGGGAGCTTGCCTCGCAGGGTACGCATCACCTCTTCATCCAGGCGCTGATCGAAAAAGCGGCGGTTGTTAACCTCGGTCAGCGGATCGATCAGCCCTAAAATGGCCAACCGCTCGTGATTGATCGCGCTCTCCACGCTGACCGACACTGTCGTGGCAAGCCGCTCCAAAAAATAGGTATCTTTGTCAGCGGCAAACCGTTCCACATTCTGGGCCTCCATGGCAAGACAACCGATAAGGCGGCCCCGGCGGACCAACGGCAACATGGCAACGCTGCCCGGTCGGGATCGCAGTTCACCAAGCAACGGAGCATGGATATCGGCGTCATAACGCCCCAATCGCGGAACGGGAACCCGCCCAAACAAATCATTCAGGGGCGCAGCATCTGGTAACAGTACCACCTCCCTTTGCGGCAGCGCTCCGGCTTGCATCTGGCCAAACAGCTTCTGGATCTGGCCATCTGCATCCACCAGGATCAGGGTCACTCGAGCAAGGCCAAAGGCACGAGGGTAGTCTACGGTCAAGGTAAGAATGACCTCTGCAAGCGAATCAAGCCCCAGCAGCTCCATCTCCTGATGCTGCAGACGGCGCAATTTCCTCTCATTCACCCGGGCCTGATTCAGTAGTTCATCCAGCCGAGCTCGCAGTTGGCGGTTCTCCTGGCGCAACTGCGCCAGCGTGGTTGAATCCATGCTTCGCTGGATTGCTTCGACGGGATCTTCCTGTTTCTGTATAGGTAAAGAAAGCATGCTGTCCTTTGGCCAACCTTGCACGCAGTGGCTCAACAGTTTGATAAAACCCTGTTATCGGCCAAGGAATTAGAAGGATTAGCCCTGAGCCAAAAAGTAACTGGCCCATCATTGACCAGATGCACCTGCATATCGGCGCCAAAGCGACCGGCAGCGACCACACTGTGCCGCCGCTCAGCCTGTTGAACCAAATGATTGAACAGCCGCAAACCCTCCTGTGGAGGCGCGGCTGTAGTAAAGCTGGGACGGGTTCCCTTGCGAGTGTCAGCCACCAGAGTGAATTGCGGCACCAGCAACAGCCCTCCCTTGATGTCGGCAAGGCTGCGATTCATTCGTCCTGATGCATCAGCAAAGACCCGGTATCCCAATAGCCGTTCCAGCAAACGCCCAGCCTGGGCCTCGCTATCCCCTTTCTCTATCCCCACCAATACCAGCAAACCCGGGCCGATAGTGGCAATCTCATTGCCTTCCACAGTAACGGCTGCCTCACTGACCCGTTGCAAAAGTCCAATCATTTCGTAGCCCGAGCCGCCTTCTTGCGTTCATGCTCCAGCAGCAACTTCTTGCGCAACCGGATATGATTGGGTGTAACTTCCACCAGCTCATCATCGTCGATGAACTCCAGAGCCTGCTCCAGAGACATCCGGATGGGCGGAGTGAGCTGGATGTTTTCATCCGAACCAGCGGCACGGATATTAGTAAGCTGTTTACCTTTGAGCGGATTGACGACCAGATCGTTGGCCCGCGAGTGAATACCGATAATCATCCCTTCATATACCTCTTCACCATGGCCGATAAACAATCGCCCTCGTTCCTGCAGATTGAACAAGGCATATCCCAATGCCTTGCCTGCCCCGTTAGCAATCAGCACCCCGTTAGTCCGCTGCCCAAAAGTGCCGGGCTTGAATGTTCCATAATGGTCGAAGACGCTGTAGAGCAGGCCTGTACCCTGTGTAGCAGTAAGAAATTCGGTGCGAAACCCAATCAACCCGCGGGCAGGAATGATGTAATCCAGCCTGACCCGCCCCTTGCCATCCGGCTGCATGTCCTTGAGCTCTGCACCTCGCTCCCCAAGGCGCTCCATAACCCCTCCTTGGTGAGCCTCTTCTACATCCACTGTAAGTTGCTCATAAGGCTCCTGTTTTACGCCGTCCACCTCCCGGATGATCACCTCTGGACGAGAAACTCCCAGCTCGAATCCTTCCCGGCGCATATTTTCGATAAGGATGGAGAGATGCAGTTCGCCCCGACCTGACACACGGAATTTGTCGGGATCCCCGGTCTCCTCCACTCGCAGCGCCACATTGTGCACTAACTCCCGCTGTAATCGCTCATGGATCTGCCGGGAAGTAACAAATTTCCCGTCCCGGCCGGCGAAAGGAGAATTATTCACCTGAAAGGTCATGCTAACCGTGGGTTCATCCACAGTGAGGGGTGGTAACGCCTCCACTACGTCAGGATCGCAAAGGGTGTCAGAGATGTTCAGCCGCTCAATCCCGGTGAAGGCAACAATGTCACCCGCCTGGGCGCTCTCTCGCTCCACCCGCTCAAGGCCATGGAATCCCATGATCTGCAATACCCGGCCATTGCGCCGCTTGCCCTCCCGATCCACAACCACCACCGGCGTGTTACTCTTGATAGAACCACGGGTAATACGACCGATACCGATCACTCCAACATAGCTATTGTAATCGAGCTGGCTGACCTGCATCTGGAAAGAACCTTGCACATTCACCGCAGGCGGCTCCACATGGTCGACGATCATCTGGAACAACGGCGTCATATCGCCATCTCGGGCTCCAGCATCCAGGCTTGCGTAGCCGTGCAGCGCCGAAGCATAGACCACTGGAAAATCAAGCTGTTCGTCAGTCGCACCGAGCCGATCGAAAAGATCGAAGGTCTGATCCAGCACCCAGTCGGGGCGACTTCCCGGCCGGTCGATCTTGTTGATAACCACGATGGGCTTCAGCCCTCTCTGTAGCGCCTTCTGAGTAACGAAGCGGGTTTGCGGCATCGGCCCCTCTACCGCATCCACCAGCAGCAGTACTGAATCCACCATGGACAGGATGCGCTCCACCTCCCCTCCAAAGTCGGCATGTCCTGGAGTATCCACGATATTGATCCGATAGCTCCCCCACTCAATGGCAGTATTCTTGGCAAGGATAGTGATACCCCGCTCCCGCTCCAGCTCATTGGAATCCATCACCCGCTCGTCCACCCGGGTCCGCTCATCAAAGGTTCCCGACTGGAGTAAAAGCTTGTCCACCAGTGTGGTTTTGCCATGATCGACATGGGCGATAATGGCGATATTGCGTAGGTCCTTGATCACTGCTCTGCTCATTGATTCGCTGCAAAAAACCTCTTATTTTAACCCACTACTACCCAAGAAACATCTTTTCCCGAAAACGAAAAGCAGGTTTTCCGATGATTGCACCGTTCTGCGGCATGGATCACAGTCAGGCGTGCCGACGTTGACATACCATACCGATATAAAAATCTGTCCGTAACTTGATAAAAACACGCCCAAAATGCATTATGCAGCATAAAAAGAAACCAAGAAGGGGTGAACATGCTTAAGCGAGCGCTCAGCGCTATTCTCATCATCAGCCTTCTGGGGCTGCTTCTTCCCTCATCCACCGCGATTGCCGCGGAAAAGGCCCGGCGTTTCCGTCTGCCCGGTGTCACGGGGGTGGTGGACCTGGCAAAATTCCGGGGAAAGGTGGTCTATCTAGATTTTTGGGCCTCTTGGTGTGTTCCCTGCCGCAAGTCCTTCCCATGGATGAACATGTTACAGGCACGGTACAAGGAAAAAGGATTCGAGGTGATTGCAATCTCTCTCGATGAAAACCCAGGGGACGCAACCGCATTCTTACGCAAATACCCAGCTGCCTTTACTGTCGCTTTCGACCGGAAAGGAAAGGTAGCCGAGGCTTACGGCCTTAAGGTAATGCCCACCTCCTACCTTATCAACGGGGAAGGATACATCGTGAAAAGATTTGAAGGCTTCAATAGTTCTCACAAAAAAGAGACAGAAAACGCTATCGAAGAGCTGCTGGCGAAATGAACAGACTCAAACTGATCCTGCCCTTTGTCACTCTGACCCTTGTCCAGGGGTGTGCTGCATTACAAATGGAGCCCGTCAAGCCGTGGCAGCGGGGCATCCTGGCCCAAGAGGCGATGCAGCTGGACGATGACCCCACCCAGAGTTTTGCGGACGAGCACATCTATTTCAGCAAAGAAGGTTCTACCGGGGGCAAAGGAGTCGGCGGCGGGGGATGCGGCTGTAACTGATAACGAAATCAACGGCACCAAAAACAATGAAATCGATTCGCAACAAGCTGGCCGTGGCCACCTGTACCTTGCTTTCCCAAGGTGCCCAGCAGGCCATCGCCACCGAGAGCTCATGGACTACCGATACTTCCTACCTTCTCTACAGTGAAGCGGACGATCGGGTAACCGTCAACAAGATCATCACCCGGGCCGACGTCACGCTCGGGGACAACGACCAGCTCTCTCTGGAAGCAGTCTACGATACGGTCACCGGCGCCACACCTACAGGCGCGGTTAAATCATTCAATACCGTATCCGTCACCACCCCCTCTTCCGGAGGAAACGGTTTCAAAACCGCCTCCGGCTCACCAGACCTGGTACAGTTCGACGACACCCGGCTAGGGGTCAACGTAGGATGGGCTCACGACTATAGTCGCACATTGACCGTCAACTATGGTGCCAGTGTCTCCGTAGAACGGGATTATGAGGCTTACGGGGGCAGCCTCACCATCAACAAGGAAACCGACGATCGCAGCCTTACCTTTACCGCCGGTATTGGCGGCTCCTATGACACCATCTTCCAGAGTTCTGGAGGCACCCCGAAACCGATGGGCAACGTGGAAGAAAACGGAGGCAACCCGGAATTTTTCGGCGCCGGAAACAAGCGGGGCTACGAAGGGATGCTGGGTCTTTCCCGTATCATCAACCGCCGCACAGTGGCTCGAGTCAACTATTCCATCAAGACGCTGGAGGGCTATCTAACCGATCCCTATAAGCTGATCAGTGTCACGGATGCCAATGGCATCGAGATGGAGCGCTACTTCGAGAGCCGGCCTGACAGCCGATTAAGACAATCGCTCTATGGTATTCTTGTCCATCAGCTGGACAACAAGGATGTCATCCATCTTTCGTATCGCTACTACTGGGACGACTGGGATATCAACTCCCACACCATCGATTACCGGCATCGCCGCAATCTCGACAATGGCCGCTATCTTGAGCCACACCTGCGACTCTACCATCAGACCGCGGCAGACTTCTTTCATCACAGCCTGAAATATGGTGAACCATTGCCCCAGTATGCTAGTGCGGATTACCGTCTGGATGAGATGAGCAGTATCACCTTGGGCGCCAAATATGGCCTTCCAGCGTGGGGGGGGATGCTGCGCTTCCGGCTGGAGTACCTTTACCAATCCTTTGCCGAAGCAGAGTACGATACCAACAAGGCGGTAATTTTCCAGGCCAGTTACAAGAAGGAATTTGACTAGCCCCATCACCTTAAGCGAAGAAGCTGGCTATTGGCGAGGCAGTTTCCGCGCCATGGCCAGCCCTTGCGAGATCCTTTTTGCCGTAAATGACCGTGCCCTGGCGGAACGGCTGTTGCGAATTGCCTGGAAAGAAACCATCCGCATTGAGCAGAAATTTAGTCGCTATCGCTCCGACAACGACATCCACCGCATCAACCACAGCAACGGTACTCCCATACGTGTCGACGAGGAGACCGCCAACCTGCTGGATTTCGCCCAACAATGCTGGGAGATCAGCGAAGGAAAATTCGACATCACATCGGGGGTGTTGCGTGAAGTGTGGCAATTTGACGGGAGTGACAACCTTCCCACCCCGGAGGCGGTGGCCGCACTCTTGCCACGTATCGGTTGGGATAAAGTGAAATGGCGGCGGCCAGTACTCATCTTGCGTCCAGGCATGGAGATCGACCTGGGGGGTATCGGCAAGGAATACGCTGTGGATCAAACTGCCCAACTCATCCGCCGGGAGCTGGAAAGCGGCGTACTGATCAATTATGGTGGTGATCTATATGCGCTGGGCCCAAGGCAGGGGGGGGAGCCCTGGGGAGTTGGCGTAGACGACCCGGAAGCAACCGGGATCCGGCAGATTGGGGCAGTCAAGCTGTCAAAGGGAGGACTGGCTACTAGTGGCGACGCCCGGCGCTATCTGCTCAAGGACGGGGTTCGTTACAGCCACATTCTGGATCCCACCACCGGCTGGCCGGTTCCCGATGCGCCCCGTGCGGTCACCGTTATTGCCGGGACCTGTCTGGAAGCAGGAATGCTTGCCACCCTGGCTATGCTGCAAGGTGGCAAAGCACGGGAATTTCTGGAAGCACAAGAGGTCACCTTCTGGTGTCTGTAACATCCCTACGAAGCCATCAACCGAACAGGGGCGGCTCACCAGCCACCGTTTCATCAATGGGTGGCTCTCCCTGAAGCGCATAAACTGCATCCCGAGTCAGCACCTCTGGATTCTGCACCCCAAACCATGAGTATAGGGTAGAAGCGATAGCCGTTGGTTCGAACTCGTAACTGTCATCGGTAGGCCGGGTGAACTGGCGGTTCTGCTTTGAACTCCCAAAACGCTCGGTCTTCCCAACCACCTTACCAAGTGCTCCTGCCGGCCTGATCGCTGCTCCTCCAAAGGTGTAAAGATTCTGATTGTTACCGTGATCCCAGCCCATGGAGTTATTCAGATTGACATTTCGACCAAAGTCTCCAAACACGTTGATAATGATGTTATCCGTCCCACCAGGGCGATCGGAATATTTGATATGTTTTATGGCCGCTCGCAACGTTGTCATCAACGCTTGCATCCGATCAGTGTACTCCTCTATAGCCGAGTTGTGATCGTCCCATCCGCCGAGCCCTCCTCCCACGGTGATGAACAGGCTGTCAGGATTGGCAATGGCCAGGGTGACCGCCGCTTTCACCCGCTGGGTATAACGGGTATTGGGATAACGTAAACGCCCGTCGTCTCCCGCATCCACATCACCTTCAGGAAGAAGGGGCAGAGCACTATCACTGTTAAGTTCTGAGGCAAAACCATCAATTAGGCCTTCCAATTTACGGCGATTTTCAAATCCAGCATAGGCCTTTGCAAAGCGCTTGTTGGCGCCGGCGCTCATCTGCGCCACGAGGTTCTCCAGTGCAGCATCAAACTGATTGTTACTGCGGGAATAAGGATTGTCAAAACGCTGATCCAGACTGATAGCCCGCAGTCCTAGTGGCAATGGATTGTTCGGGTCGCTGATAAAAGCCGTGGATCCCCCCTCGAAAGAAACGAATGGCAGCACGAATTCCTCGATAGGCTTGCTGAGCGCATTCCGGTTTCTATATAACACTGCTGCCAGAGTGGTGCCCATGCCCGGGCTGTTGTCGATATCCAGATTTCCGGTAAGACAAGAGAAGATACTCGGACGATGCGCCCGAGTATTGTTTTTGCGGCGATAGACCGTGCGGTAGATGGTCATGTCTCCCGCTGCCAACATCTCCTCCATCGCTTCTCCACCAGCATCACTCCAGAATCCGTTGCGGGTTATCCTGCCATTGTTGTCTGTGGTGGGACGCAACAGATTGCTGGGATAAGGGTTCTGCGAATTGCCGCTGATATCTTCAATGTTGGTCAGGTTTCCCGCCAGTTCAGAGGGTCCTCCATAAAGAAAGATGTTGATCACCTGAGGCATAACCGATGGAGTGACAAAATGCACCTCATTTAGCGCAGGCGCTGCAGCAACCTGCCTGATCAACGACTCATTGGAAAACATCGCAGGCATGCTGGCAGTAACCCCCAGCGCACCGGCCGTCTTGATAAAGGTTCTTCTTTTCATGGCGGACACCCCCTCAGTTGATCGCCTTGAAGTAGTAGGTTTCGGGCAGCCTGGAGATGTAATCAAACACCAACTGGGCCACATCATCGTGATAACCATCCCGCACCACATGGTTGCCTTTCCTCGTGACCACGTAGCCAGCATCCCGGGCGATATTAGTCAGCGTGGTCTTCTCCCGGGCGTCGGCACGGCGCAGGGCGGCTCCCAAAAACAGGTAGTCGAAAAACTCATTGAGCGTCAGCTCTTCAACCGAAGCGAAACGCTCCTGGTTTTTCTCATACAACCGTTGCTCTTCCTCACCAGCATCTTCCGCCGGTTCATCCATGGAAACGAGCCCTAACCCCTTGCGCCAGCGATCCTTGCGGATCAATAACACCTCACGGAATCCCTTGTGATAATTGGCAAAGCTCAATGAGTCCATGGGAATACCAAACAGGCGCCCCAGTTTCAGTGACATGGTGGGCCAGTTCATTTCAGCCATATAGGCACGTGCTGCATCACCCCGGTTGGAAACCACTCCTTGGAACAAATCCCGTGACGGTGTCCAGTCAAGCCGCTGTGCTGTACCAAAAAAGCTCTCCTCAAAGGATTTTGGTCGCTCAGTTTTCAACAGATACTCACGGGAAAAGAGAATCCCCTTGAAGATCTCATCAAAGGTGGTGGGATTGCTGGCCGTAATGGACTGCACGATCTTCAGCCGATCCGCGTTGCTTCTTCCTGCAAAGAAATACTCCACCAGCACCGTTGTCACTCTCCCGATGACTAGAGGATGGCCCGCAATCAGGTCGTAAAAATCGTCACATGTGGTCACATAGGTACCCAGTACCAGCTGGGGTTCCGTATTGGGAGAGCCGGTAGAAAGCAGTTCATACCCATCATTTTCGTCGGACAGGTAGAGGTCCTTACAAGCGATGGAAGCGCGGGGAACATCCTCATCTCGATCAAACAATCCCAAGTAGATCTCAATCATCTCCCGAGTGTTGTCTTCCGGTGAACGGAAACGGCGCCAGTTTTCCTGGGTTCGCTGATGGCGCGAGATAATCTGACGAATGGTTCTCCCGTTGCGCAGATCATCTACCAACTTGTTGTATACCTTCTGCACATCATTGATGTTGGCACTGTCGATCTCCTCTGCCGGAGAAAAGAGAATGGTATTGGCCAGATGCCAAGCCATCCAGTGATCAAACATATCCTTGCTCAATGGATAGGTAGTGATCCGCGCCAGTGGCCGTTCCTTGGGAAGTTGCCGGAAGCGAAACCGCGCTTCGATGCCGTTTTCTTCATCCCCATCAATGAAAGTGTCATAATGTTGCCGGGTACTGGAATCCAACGGCGTAGAAAGCGCAGCTTCCACCGAAGAGAGAAATCCACGCCCCTCTTTCAAGGATGGATTCCCCATTCCTTGGGAGATATCAAAAAAATCGGCAACCGGAATCCCCCGATAGAAGCTGCTCATTAGCTTATTGGCTACCCGATACTTCTCCTCATCGCTGAGGCGGGTATACTCCTCTTCCGAAAGGGGTGCCGCAAAGCCGGAAACATGAAAGCCGGCCTGCGCACCCTGACTGGGCAAGTTCACATCGCAACCGCTAACTCCCGCAATCAGGAGCAGGAGTACTGGCAACCATCTTTTCATGGGAGAAACCCCCCTACCTTAAATACCAAAATAAAAACTCACGGAATCAGAGAACGCTTCTGTTATTGGCGGTACCCTGTGCGCTCTTCTTGAGAGCCATTGAACCGCATCAGCCGGCAAGAGGCTGCGATGCGAGTCACAGTTTGCAAACATTTGTTACACATCGTTTCTCTAACTAACCCCTGGCACAATTCACTCTCTGCTGCGAAAATGGCGGCCCGGGTTGTGGGATGAACTTCCGGAACCGGGGAATTGCCTGGAGAGACCGTGAGACCAGGCCGTGACGATATTTCCAAAAGAAACGCGAGAAATAACCATGTGTGGCATCTGCGGAACCCTGCATCTGGACGGCAACGAAGCCAACCTGCTCCCCATTGATCGAATGCTCGACACCCTTGGCAGACGTGGCCCAGACCATGGCGGAAGCTTCAGCGACGGCCCCGTAGCCCTTGGTCATCGACGGCTGGCAATCATCGATCTCTCGTCGCATGCCAATCAACCCATGGTAGACAGCCAGCTGGGATTGACCATTGTCTTCAACGGAACGATTTACAACTATCCCGAGCTGCGCAAACAACTACAGGGCATGGGCCATCATTTTTTCTCTCACAGCGATACTGAGACCATCCTCAAAGCCTACGCAGCATGGGGTGCGGGATGTGTGGATCGGCTGCACGGGATGTTTGCCTTCGCCATTTGGGATAGCCAGCACCAGCAGCTGTTTCTCGCCAGGGATCGTCTAGGAATCAAACCTCTGTACATCGCCCAAACGAACAATCGTTTCTACTTTGCTTCCACCACCCAGGCGTTACTTACTACAGGAGAAATCGACACCGCCATCGATACGGTTGGTCTCCATCACCAGCTCACCCTGCACGGGGTCATCCCGGCACCTCGTACAATTCTCAAAGGAATCTCCAAGCTGCCTCCTGCAACAACACTCGTCGTGACAGCAGAAGGTCGAAAACGCAGATGTACCTACTGGGAACCCCAAGCACAGCGTCCTGCCAGGCAAAAAAGTGAACAAGAATGGTGCGATGCGGTAAAAGAAAGACTACAGCGGGCAGTGGGAAAAAGGCTGGTGGTAGCCGATGTCCCCGTGGGCGTCTTGCTCTCCGGCGGACTGGACTCCTCTCTGCTTGTCGGCCTGCTGGCGGAAGCAGGAGTGAAGGAAATCCTTACCTTCTCCATTGGCTTTGAGGATGTTGGAGAAGAGCGCGGCAGTGAATTTGAATATTCCGATCTGATAGCTCGCCATTTCGACACCCTGCATCGCCGAATCCATATCCCGAATGACGAAGTCCTCAAGCGGCTTCCAGAAGCGGTCGCCAACATGGCGGAACCTATGGTTGGGCAGGATGCAGTAGCCTTCTATCTATTAGCAGAACAGGTCTCCCGTCACGTAAAAGTGGTTCAAAGCGGTCAAGGGGCAGATGAGCTTTTTGGCGGTTACTTCTGGTACCCCCTGATGGCCACGGATAGAACTCGCAGAGAGGTGGAGCGTTTTGCCAAATACTACTTCGACCGGGATCAGGAAGAGTATCTGGAGACCGTCACCCCCACTTACCACGGCGACGACTATACACGTCATACCATCGGCAGCCTGTTGACCAAACCAGGGGCGGACA
Source organism: uncultured Chromatiales bacterium (assembly GCA_964557025.1). Taxonomy (GTDB): domain Bacteria; phylum Pseudomonadota; class Gammaproteobacteria; order Thiohalospirales; family Thiohalospiraceae; genus DRMK01. Next base: position 32,102 of record CAZKYF010000021.1, read on the forward strand.
GCTTCATGGATCAGGTGTTGCGGATGGATGTCACTACATTGATCGTGGACGATCCGGTGAAACGAGTGGACAACATGACTATGGCCTGGGGGCTGGAAGCAAGAGTACCCTTTCTGGACCACGAACTGGTGGAGCTGGCCTTGCAAATTCCACCGGAGCTCAAGCTTCGAGAAGGGGGAAAATATCCCCTCAAGCGCATTGCCCGGGGTCTGCTCCCTGATGCAGTGATCGAACGACCCAAGGGATATTTCCCGATGCCCGCATTGAAATATCTTCGGGGGCCATTCCTCTCTTTCATGCGGGAAATCCTCCATTCGGAGGCTTGTCGCCGACGCGGCCTGTTCGAAGCAGCCTACATCGAGAAACTGTTGGCAGCCCCGGAAGAGCACCTTACCCGTATCCAAGGAAGCAAATTGTGGCACCTCGCCCTGCTTGAGCTCTGGTTACAGCTTAACGTGGATGCTGCTTGAGCTCCTGGAGCGTTTTCAAGGCGGTCCTTGCCCGATCCAGTTTGTTGCGCAGCTCCTTGTTGAAAGGATCCAAACGCAACATCTCCTCCCAGACCCTTGCCGCCTCTTCGATTCGCTCCTGGCTATAGAGATCGTCTCCCCGGGCAACGCCTCTTTCCACAGTTTGCTGAATCACCCGTTCTTGCTCCGACTTCAATTCCTTTACCCGCGGATGTTCGGGATTGATCTCCTCCATCCGTAGCATGAGGCGACGAGCTGCCACCAAATCCCCCTGATCCCATACTTGAGCATATTCCGCCAAAAGACGACTGAGCTGCCGTTTCTGCTGGACCCGCCGGGAGACATACCGGGCATCGCGCCGGTGACGACGGGGCTCGAACACCTCGCTCTCCTCCACCTGTTCGATGGGAGGCAACTGCGCCAGTGCAGCCCTAACCTCGGGGCTGTCATCGAGCCGTTGCGCCATAACCAAACAGTGCTGTGCCAACCGCAGATCTCCTTCCTCCTGCACTTGGCGCCCTACCTGGAGCAGCTCCTTGGCTACCGCACGCCGCTTCGCTTGGTATTTACGCAAATCCCAGTCCAGATAGAGATATCCAGGGTTAGCCCGCTCCAGCTCGCGATGTGCCCGAGCGCTTTCCAGCAATGAACGTCCTTCGTGTAGCAACAGCTCCAGCTGCAACTCCTCGATGCGTTGCTGACGGCGGTTTTCCAACGCATCTCTTGCCACCCGCAACACGGCGCTTTGCGGCCAGCGCCCCAGTGCTTCGTCGAGCTGTTGCAATGCCTCATTCCAGCGACTCTGCTGAGCCAATTCCTCGGCCTTGGCTATCTGCTCCGCAGCATAACGGCTGGCCTGTTGCCAGGCAGCGTATAGTCGATCCCGCAGGGAGGCATTGTCTGGACGCAGCTGCACCTCTCTTTGGAGGGCGGCAAGGGCATTGCCATACTCCCGTTCAGCCAACCAGCTATTGATCTGCTCCGGCCCGATGACACTTCGCTGCGGCAGCTGGGCACATGCTGCGAGCAAGAAAACCAACAGAACCCAGGACCAACGGCTCATCCGGCCAACCGCCGAGAAAGCAAGGTATCAATCTGTTCATACATGTGAGGATGAAGTGCAACCACCACATCGTCCACCCGATAGGTGGCTACCGGCTTGTCCTTGCCCCGCACAGAGACGGACTGGTAACCCCCTATCTCTACACAGTCACTTACCATGGGTTGCTGCAGCATTTCCCCACTGACAACAATTTGCCCCGCTTCCGCCACGCTGGACAGCCGTGACGCCAAATTGACCGCATCCCCGAGTACGGTGTACTGCATTCGGCTTTTTGAACCCATAGTACCTGCAACCATAGTGCCGCAATTAACCCCAATGCTGAATTGTAACGGAATCTTGCCCATCCAGAGACGCTGGGTATTGAGCCGTTCAATCAGGTTTTTCAAAAGCACTGCAAAATAGATGGCATGGAAGGCGTGTTTGGGGTCGGGCTCCGGCACACCAAACAAAATCATCGCACAATCCCCCATATATTTGTCGAGCGTCCCTCCGCACAGCTTCGCTGCCTCTGCAATGTAACTGAAATATTCGTTTAGCAACTCAGCAACCTCAGTAGCAGAAAGCTTCTCCGACAACGAGGTATAACCAACGACATCGGCAAACAGCACGCTGGCGGTTACTGTCTCTCCTCCCAGCTTTACCTGTTCGATATTGGACAGCATATGCTTGGCCACATTCTCCGGCACAAAGCGGGAAAAGGCCTGCTCCACTTGCACCTTCTTCTGCAGCCCCTGCGCCATCTCATTGAATGCATTCATCAGCTGCCCAAGTTCATCGCTGCGCTGCTCGGTAATCCGGTAGTCGTAGTTTCCGGCCTGAATCTCTCGGCTCGCGTGGATCAGCTGCCGGATAGGCCGTGCGATTCTGCCCCCGACCATAAAAGCTCCGATAACGCCCAGCACAATCACTGCGAGTGTAATGGTCACCACCAGTCGCACTGACTCTTGCAGGGATTGCACCAACATCTGCCGACTGAAAGTGGTCAAACTGTAACCCAAAACCACGTCCTGAAAATGGATGGGGCTAATAAAGCTGATCAGATACTTTCCCTTCTCGGGCGAAAACCACTCCACCTCAGGCGGCACAACGTCAAACTCACCATCCTCCCTCAGCTCACGAAGTTTCCCTAGCGGCGGAATCAAACCGGAGCGGGCCAGCATCTCTCCATTGGCTGCAATAATTGCCGTACCATCGATATTTTCATTACGGGTTAGGTTGGAAACCAATACCTTGAGTCCCAACTCATCTTTGGCGAGAACCAGCTCTTTAGCAGAGTCCGCCACCTGGCTGGCCACAGTATGGCCAAAGCGGGTGATATCGGCACGCAACAGCGCACCTTGCCGGTCAATGAGCAACATTCCCAGCAACAGCATCGCCGACATGATCAGCAATGTGATAGCGATGGCCAGCCTGTATCCGATGGGAATACGAAAGCCACGCCACCCCTTGGGGATGAAGTTACCGCTTGCCATGGCCGATTGTCAGCGTGATTCTAAGTCGACGGTTTTAAACGGCCTTGTCCCGATTCTATTGTTCTAAATATCCCGGAAACAAGACCCTTGGATACCATACCACACTTGGCTAGAAAACCCTAAATCGTCATCCCAAATCGTCAACTTGCATTTCCCGAACCGGATATGGCCTAATGAATGGTCATAGATTCAAGCTGGTCTCTCATGGAGTTTATCTGCAATGCTGAAGCGTATCTTATTGTTTTTGATAACCAACCTGGCGGTTATTGTGGTACTGAACATTGTGCTGCATCTGCTGGGTATCGATCGCATCATCACTGCCCAGGGAGGTCTGGATTACACCAATCTGTTGATCTTCGCCGCTGTGTTCGGCTTCGCAGGTTCCCTAATCTCCCTGATGATTTCCAAGTGGACTGCCAAGCGAATGGTTGGTGCCCATGTCATCCAGCAGCCCAGCAATCCTACCGAACAATGGCTGGTGGAAACCGTTTCACGGCAGGCTAAAAAGGCGGGTATCGGCATGCCGGAGGTGGCCATCTATGACGCCCCGGAACCCAATGCCTTCGCCACCGGGGCCAACCGCAACAACGCCTTGGTAGCAGTCAGCACTGGTTTGCTCCGGATAATGGACAAGGATGAAGTGGAAGCGGTATTGGCCCATGAAATCAGTCATGTCGCCAATGGCGACATGGTCACCCTGGCGCTGATCCAGGGTGTTGTCAACACCTTCGTCATCTTCCTCTCCCGGGTGGTGGGCCACACGGTGGATCGGGCGGTGTTCAAAAATGAGAACGGTTATGGCCCTGCCTATTGGATCACCACCATTGTGGCCGAGCTTCTGCTAGGAATCCTGGCTACCATCATCGTCATGTGGTTCAGCCGACAGCGGGAATTTCGCGCCGATGCGGGGGCTGCACAGCTGGAGGGCAGGGAGAAGATGATATCAGCCCTGCGAGCACTGCAGCGGGGTGCCGGGGAAGCGGAACTGCCGGATCAGTTGGCGGCTTTCGGCATTTCGGGCCATATCGGACATGGACTCAAAGCGCTTTTCATGTCCCATCCTCCGCTGGAGCAACGCATCGCAGCGTTGCAGAGAGGCTGAAGCTTATGACGCCTCTCCAGTGAAGTCGTACTGCATGGATGCGGAGGGCTCCTGCACAAAGTAACCTTGGATATAGTTCACTCCGGCCTGCCACAAGAGCGACAAGCTATTGGCGCTTTCTACAAACTGGGCAATGGTCGCGCCTCCCGTTTCCCGCGCTATTTGATTGATGCGCTGAACCTTGTCGCGGGATTCTGGACTCTCATCCAGTGTGGTTATTAAGGAGCCGTCGATCTTCAGGTAGGGAGCCCGCAGCCGTTTCTGCAACATGATGGCATTGGGAGCAACGCCAAAACGGTCCAGTGCGATGCCGCATCCGAGCTTGCGCAACCCATTAACCAGCTTGGTCACCTTGGTGAGACACCCCAGGGCACACTCTTCCCTTATCTCGAAGATCAACCCCTCTCCGTCAACACTCGCTTGGCGCAGCTGTTGCCCGATCCAGAGCAACAGGGCTTCATCCCTGACTGAATCCTCAGACAGCTTTACAAATAGCTTGGTGTTCAATCCCTTATCCTGCCGCTCCGCCAGGGCGTGAATGGCATGAGCGATCACCCAGCGCTCCAGCTCTGGCAGCAGACCGGCTTCATGGGCAACCGGAATAAATTCCGCCGGGGAGATATCTTGGCCATCTTCTGACATCCGCAACAGCACTTCATATTTCTCGCCAGGTTCCCCATGCAGACTGACGATAGGCTGAAAGAGCAAGCGCAACCCGCCCTGATCCAGCGCCCTGCGGATTCGGCTAATCCACTCCTTCTGCATCTTCCGCTCCGCCATATCCTCCACCACAGGGACAAACTGCGTCACACGGTTGCCTCCCGCTTCTCGACTCTCTGCGCACGCCTTGCTGGCCCGAGCCAGCACCTCTTGTACGCTTGGCACGCTTTCGTTGATCAGGGTGACACCGATACTGCAGGTGCTGTGCACAGAATGACCTTTGATCTCGGAGACATGTCGCTCAATCATGGCACGCAACAGCTCAGCGATCTTTGCCGCCGTAGCGGCGTTGCAATTCCGTGCCACAGCGGTGAAGATATTGGTATAGAAGCGAGACAATCCCTGCGCCAAATTACCTTTCTGCCGCAGCAGTCGGGCAATGTCCACTAGCAATTGGTCACTTGCAGCCACTCCGAGCTGCTCCTGCACCTTTTTGAAATTGTCTATCTCAATGTAGAACAGGGCACCATTCACCCTTCCTTCCTTGGCCCGCTTCACCTCTGCGGCCAAACGCCGGAGAAAATATTGCCGATTAAACAACCCGGTGATGGGATCGATATTTTTCAGCTGCCGAACCCTCTCCTCCAGCTCCTTGCTGCGAGACTGTTCCCGAATGGTGATTTGAACGCAGGGCTCTCCTCCCAAGGTAGAGGGCCGCAGCTCCATCGTAGTATCGAAAAACTGGCCATCCGTGTTACGGGCTTGAAGCCGTAATTCCCCGGATTCTGGCTCCTGTTCTTCTTCGGTGAAACTGCGCAAAACGGACTTTATCTTGTTGCGGTCATCCTCGGCGACGGTTTCCAGCAAAAGCTCACCTTGCAGTTCCCATAGTCCGGCAAATCCAAAGCGCTTCAAATAAGCGTGATTGGCATAGACATATACGCCATCCTTTACATAAGCAATGGCATCACGAGAACTTTCCAGAAGCTCCCGTGCACGGCGCTCTGAATCCAGGTATTTCTGAGTAAAGTAACGCTGCGCTCTCCGTGCTTCCAGATCCTGCAGTTCCCTCCCGACCACTAGGCGCAAATGCTCTGGAGAGTATGTGCTCACCACTCCCCTGGCCCCTCCGCGCAACAGCTCCATCACTTCATTGCTGTTCTCCGCCGGCTGGTCTGTCAAGACCAGAAATGAGAGATCCTGACCACTGCGTACCACTTCGGCCAAAACATCCATAGATGGAAATTGTTGGTGGGGAAGACGGGCCATGACCATATCCCACTCTCCCTCTTCCAGGAGCTGTTTCATATCTACGGCATTTTCTACCCGCTCTGCAAGGACTGGACAACCGCCGCTACGCAACAGATTGACGATCTCTTTTCCATCATTCGCCTCATCCTCTACCAGGATCAGCCGCAAGTAGTGGTCTTTACTGCTCATAGTCATTATTCATATTGTCTTCCAAAAGCGTGACTCTTCCTTTCTCCGGTCCAGCCCGGTCTCCGCCGCCAAATGTCGATGGCGCATGTTTGATATTTCGGCAGCTCTCGCTATATTTTAAATTGAGCAGGTTTTTCTCCCTTGGGAATGCCTTGGGGAAAAACCCAGACAATCCGGGTAACCACTTGATAATTCGATAAGTTCCGCTGAGACAGCCAGGATCTCCTGCATCTTTGCCTGCACCACAAATGGCAAGGAGCAGCAGAGCCGGCTTGCTGTGAGAACCGGGGGAGGAAAGAGTATGACAGAGATCACTATTCGACCCGAGTCGTTTGAAGACTTGCGGGGTATCGACATTGTCAATATCGCAGCCTTCGAGGAAGAGGATGAGGCGCGATTGGTAACGGCGATTCGTCACAGCCCTGCCTATATCCCAGAGCTCTCACTGGTGGCAGAGGGGCACGACCGTATCCTGGGCCATTTGATGATGTTCAAGGCGGAACTGAAAAGGGTCGAAGGAAGCATCGATATTCTTGCCCTTGCCCCGATGTCTGTGTTGCCCTCCCACTCGCACCGAGGAATCGGTTCCAAGTTGGTAACCACGGCTCTAGAACTCGCCAGGGCACGAGGTTTCCCGGGGGTGGTTGTTGCCGGTTATCCGGACTACTATTCTCGTTTTGGATTCAGGCCTGCCGTTCAAAAAGGGCTCGAATGCAATCTGCCGGTGGAGAAGGAGGCAATCCTTGTCCTCGAGCTAACGCCGGGGACATTCGAGCATGGGGGAAGCATCATCTATCCGGCATTGTTCCAGCAGTTCTATCAAACGCCACACTGAACCCAAATCAGCAAATCGGCATCTTGGCAGGCGTCCCCGCCCGCTCGCGCACCAGCCGAGGGACCATATAGCCTGGAAGCCGCTTTCGCAGCTCCTTCAACAGGGAAACCGCCGCTTTCTCATTCACATCAAAATGCGCTGCCCCGTCCACCTTGTCCAGCAGATGCAAGTAGTAAGGGATCACCCCTGCAGAAAAGAGGCGTTCACTGAGAGCCAGCAAAGTCTCCACCCTATTGTTGACAGCACGCAACAGAACCGATTGATTCAATAATACTATTCCTGCCTCTCTCAGTCTTGCCAACGCCTGGCACACCGAATCATCCAGCTCGTTGGGATGATTGGCATGGATGACCAGCACGGTCTGCAAACGGCACGCTCTCAGCCAGTCCAGTAATACATCATCGATTCGCGAGGGTAATACCACCGGCAACCGGGAATGGATCCGCAACCGTCGCAAATGGGGGATTCGCTGAAGCCGCATCGACAAATCAGCAAGCTGTCCATCGGCCAGCAACAGCGGATCTCCGCCACTCAAGATCACCTCTTCAATGGTGGGATCGGCGGCGATATAACCCAGCGCCGCCTCCCATTCATCACCTCGTGCAACAGCTTCCGTATAGGGAAAGTGACGGCGAAAACAGTAGCGACAGTGGATTGCACAGACAGCGCTGGCGACCAGCAATGCGCGTCCATGATATTTGTGGATCACCCCTGGTGCCACGATGGACGCTCCGTCACCCACCGGATCGGCATGATATCCTGGTACCCACTGAGTTTCGGCAACCCCCGGCAGCACTTGCAGCAGCAGCGGATCCCGTGGATTTCCCCGTTCCATGCGTTCAACAAAGCCCAAGGGGACACGCATGGAAAAACGTCGTTCCGCCTCCTCATCGGCAAGCAAATTGGGCAGTTCCAAGCAACGCAGCAGTTCCGCAGGATCGGTAATCGCCCTGGCCATCTCTCGCTTCCAGCGAGGCGTATGTAAAAGTTCAGTATTTGTGGTTATCATAGGCGACCGAATTGTACAGGAGTCGGACAGCATCATGGCACGATACAGCACCAATGAATTCAAACGCGGACTCAAGGTAATGCTAGATGGCGATCCCGCGGTCATCATTGAAAACGAGTTTGTCAAGCCGGGCAAGGGTCAGGCGTTCAATCGGGTAAAATTGCGCAATCTGAAAACTGGACGGGTCATCGAGCGAACCTTCAAGTCAGGGGAGAGTATCGACGCTGCTGATGTGGTGGAGACCGAGATGCAGTACCTGTACAACGATGGGGAATCCTGGCACTTCATGAATCCAGAAACCTTCGAGCAGATTGCTGCAGATGAGGTAGCAGTTGCTGATGCAAAACCCTGGCTTAAAGAGCAGGATATCTGCACTGTAACCCTCTGGAATGGAGCACCTCTCAGCGTTACCCCACCAAACCATGTAGTACTCAAAGTGGTGGAAACAGAGCCCGGAATCCGGGGGGATACCGCCACCGGAGGCAACAAACCGGCTACCCTAGAGACCGGTGCGGTGGTGCAGGTCCCTCTGTTTGTCAACGAAGGAGATCTGCTAAAAGTGGACACCCGCAGCGGAGAGTATATTTCTCGCGTCCGTGAGTAAGGCTACAGAATGGCGGCCCACAGCCTCGGTTGAAATGCTGCGCTATCGTGCCAAGCTCCTGGCACAAATCCGTGATTTCTTTGCTGAACGCGACGTCTTGGAGGTTGAGACTCCCGTTCTCTCCTCTGCTGCTAACACCGATCCCCAAATCAACAGCTTCTCCACCATCTCCGGTCTTGGACACCAGCCGGGAGCTCCGCTCCACTATCTCCACACCTCGCCAGAATTTGGAATGAAACGTCTACTGGCTGCCGGTAGCGGCCCCATCTACCAGATCTGCAAGGTATTCCGCCAAGGAGAACGCGGGCGTTATCACAACCCCGAATTTACACTATTGGAATGGTACCGCCCGGATTTCGACCATCATCGATTAATGCGCGAGGTAGAAACGCTAGTCCTGCACCTGCTCACGAGGACAAAACTCGCCCCGAGTCAATATCTCACTTACCGAGAGGCCTTCAAGCTTTACGCCGCCCTGGATCCTCATCTCGCATCGACAGAGGAGATCCGTCACTGCGTTGAGCGATGTGGAATAGGTGAGGTGAGCGGATTGACGAAGGACGATCGCGACGGCTGGCTGGATCTGCTGATGAGCCACCTGGTGCAACCGCGCTTGGGCAGGGGTCAACTAACCTTTCTCTTCGATTATCCCGCCTCCCAAGCGGCACTGGCCCGGATCATTCCCGGCGATCCCCCGGTGGCCGCTCGCTTTGAGCTGTTTCTGGAGGGAGTGGAACTGGCCAACGGTTTTCATGAGCTGAATGATGCAGCAGAGCAAAAGAGTCGTTTCCGCCATGATCTTCAGCAACGGAAACGGGCTAAACAGCCTTTGCTCCCAATGGATCAAAGGCTGCTCGCCGCATTACATCACGGTCTGCCAAACTGTGCCGGAGTTGCGCTAGGTATCGATCGGCTGCTGATGCTCATCCACGACGCCTCCCATATCAAAGAGGTGATCGCCTTTCCTTTCGAACTTGCCTGAAATCCGCAAGGTGGAGTTGCTATGACGCCGCTTGCCAGACAAAACGATAAGCAATCCCCTCCACCTCATAGGAGATTCGCACCGATGTCACCTGGGGCTCCTCAGTGATTGCCACCTCCCTATCAATCAAACGCCAGGGATGACGTGGAAAAACGGCACGTTCTACCAGCCCATATGCCTGGTAGGCCTCGAGTAACGCCGGCATGCCCGCTGTATAACGCAACTCCACAACAGAGCGCGGAATCCCCTCACTATCGACCACCGGCTCATAATCCGCTGTCGCCGGATCATAATGCCACCAACGGACATCCACGCTTTCAACCAGGCCACTCTTCCAGTCCCGGTTGATACGGGGAACCGGAACTGGCAAAGGAAAGGGTTCATTTTCGAAAGGAGAAAGCGGCGGCAACCGGAAATTGGCCAACACCTGGGTACCATTACGTAACTGCCACTCACCAGGTACTGCCTCGGTCAGTAGACTCCCGCTGTTCTCTCCGGGTGGAAAACTATATTGAAACCGGTCCCACTCACCATCACCATCATCATCCAGCGCCCGCAGCTGGAAAAACTCATTGCCACACCCACCTTCACCGGCCGTCACGGCACCGTTGTCAAGCCCTACAATAGGGTCAAATACCACACCGGTTCCTGTGGATGTAGCCACCGGTGGATAAAGTGCAACCGAGGCAGAACTGCTGCAGATCTGTTCCAGATTAGGACGATTCTCATTGGTTTCCACCTGCATGGCAAATCCGGCATAACGATAGATTGCAGGATCGGCAAAACGATTATCCACCTCGGTCAGCCTTCCCTCCCACACAAAGCCGGGAACAGCCCGATAATAAATGTCGCTGTCGGCATCGTAGCTATAAAAAGCCTCTTCAGGCTGTTCATCGCGCACCGCCTCCACCAAAGGGGGATGGAGCACTTTCACAACTTCTTCGTTGTTACCGCTTCCTGAACCATCTCCTTCCTGGCATCCTGCCAGCAATGCCAACGCCACCACGCTGCCAACCCAAAAGGCCGGGGCAGAGCCTCCCCCCGTTTTGCCAACTGCCATATTAGAAAATATTTCAAAACCGTTCATGCTGCATGGGCTCTCAGAGGTGTCATACCTGACCATGTCCCTATGCATTTTCCGGAGGCGCCACCCGACTGACGGCTTAGTGACGGCCGCGCGTCAATTTTGTGGCGCTCTTACGGAAGACCTATCGGCACGGTGAGAAAGGGCCTTTAACTGAAACGGCTAACGGGGCATACTGGCCACGAAGATGACACTCAAACAGCGAGACGGCATGAAAAAAGTGTGGAAATGGATGAGCGGAATCTGGCTGGCTTCGCTCCCGTTGTTCTGTCACGGCCTCAGTTTCCCTCTGCCGACGGATGGTGGAGACGTGGTCGGCAATGTAGTGGAAGTTACTGCCCGTTACGAAGACACCTTCTCCGACTTTGCCAGAGATTACGATCTGGGGTACCGAGAAATGCTGGCAGCCAATCCTGGTATTGATCCCTGGCTTCCTGGCGCAGGAACCCGCATCACTATTCCCACCCGTTTCATCCTACCGCCTCCCCCCCGTAAGGGATTGATTATCAATCTTGCGGAGCTTCGCCTTTACTATTTTCCCCCAGGGGAAAATCGGGTGATCACCCACCCTATCGGGATCGGTCGTGAAGGATGGGAAACGCCTACAGGGAAAACCCGGATCATCCAGAAAACCCGCGATCCGGTCTGGATCCCACCGGAATCCATCCGGGAAGAGTATGCAAAAAAGGGAACCGAACTACCCAAAGTGGTCAAGCCTGGACCAGACAATCCACTGGGACGATTCGCCCTGCGGCTGGGGATGCCGGGCTATCTAATCCATGGTACGGACAAGCCGTACGGGGTAGGAATGCGGGTTAGCCACGGCTGTATCCGGCTTTATCCAGAGGATATCGAGGCCCTGTTTCCCTTGATTGGAATAAACACCCCGGTACGTATTATCAATCAGCCCTACAAAGCCGGCTGGCTTGACGGCACTCTCTACCTGGAAGCCCACCCGCCGCTGGAAGAAGAGGCCAAACGGCTTGAGGGCACCATCAACCTGACACCCGTGGTCAGAGTAGTCTCTTCCGCACGGGGCGACATTCCCGTCAAGGTGGACTGGGCCCGCATCGAGCAAGTAGCCCGGGAACAGCGTGGTATCCCGTTTGTCATTGGAAAAAGTGAGAAAGAAACCGCGCTGATCACCGAAAATGACATCGGCGTGAAATAAAAAAAGGCCTGGAGGCAGTTCCTCCAGGCCTTCCTGCTCCTTCACCCCCATACTTCTCCCGGAAAATCGACCAACGGGGCAAAGCAGGGGGGAATTGAAGGGCTGGCAGCTACTTGGCCATCACCTTTTCGGTCATCCGCCCACAACGCTCGCTGCATGCATCGGCGGCCCGCTTGGCATCTTCCGCCTTGTTCATTGCCGCATTGGCGGTACGCTCCGCGGCTGCAGCGGAATTCTGTGCCTTGGTAGCTGCAGACATTGCAGCATCAGCCGCAGCTTGCACCTTGGCAAGGTCATCAGCAGTTACCGGGGGAGGGCCCTTGTGTGCGCAGCCAGCCATCAGACCTATTGCCAACGCAGCGGCAGACAATTTAATCAAACTTCCTTTTACCTTCATCAGTTGTACCTCTTCTCAGCTAGTTTTATATTTGCGATTCAACCTGTTTCTTGCTTTGCACAGCAGCGTCCCGTCGTTACGACAGCGCAACGGGTCAAATGCTTGCTTCCTGATTTGACCCGTTCCGGCTTCCTATATACGTGAGTATATACAAAACCGCAACCAATCCCGTTTAATTTGGATCAAAAAATCCCAAAATGGGTCAAAAAGTACCCTATGGACCACATCCCGGTTCCCGTTACCGGCATTTCCCGATCTGTTGCCCCATCCGCACTACAGCATCTGGCTGACACGCCTGACACCACTCCACTTGCCTTGGACCAAAGAGAAGGATAACCGTTGAACCCATATTAAATCTTCCCATTTCAGCGCCACGCTCCAGCTCCGGAGCATCGTCACCATATTCCCGCTGGACAACTTCTCTGCCTCTTGGAGGAGTTACTACCCCGGCCCAGACGGTTTCGATACTTGCCACGAAGATCGCCCCTACCAAAACCAGGATCATTGGCCCGGCCTCTGTCTCAAATAGACAGACCACCCTTTCGTTACGGGCAAAAAGCCCCGGTATTACACGCGCCGTTGCAGGACTGACGCTGAACAGACGTCCGGGAATATGTACCATCCTTTGCAGCCGGCCACACAATGGCATATGGATACGGTGATAGTCCCGAGGGGAAAGATAGATGGTGGCATAGTTTCCACCTTGGAATCGGTCGGCCAGTTCCACGGAACCCAGCAGCTGAGTTAGCGAGTACTCCCTTCCTTTCGCCTGCAAGAGGTGGCCATCGTGCATCACTCCTGCCTGGCTGATCCGGCCGTCTACCGGCGAGACAACCGCTGTCTCGGCCGAAGGCAAGGGGCGTGCATCAGCCCGCAAGGCGCGGGTGAAAAAGGCATTGAAATCGGGATATGCATGAGGATCGCTCTCCACGGCAAGGCTCAAGTCGACATGATAAAGCCGGCGAAATCCATCGATCAGCAGATTCTTAATCCAAGGATTCCGGCACCTAGCCAAGTGACCAATCGCCCGTGACAGCAGGTGATGAGGCAGCGGATATTGCGGCAACGTCTTGAAATAATCTGTTATTTTATTCATTCGATCGGTATTGGCATGCTCCGTTTTGGTATCGGGCAGTTTGTTGAAGGAAAATTGTAAAACAACCGGCGCAAATTCGAGTAGGATAAAAACTATAGAACAAAGCGACAGATGTCGATAGCTATATTCGAGACCATTAATTAACGACCCGTACCAGTCATGTATCGATATCAAACCAACGACCGGCAGCCCTCACCCATGTGGGTATTTGAAAACAACTATCGCAATCTATTGCAGCTGTTCCCGGCGCTTATCGATATGGAGGCCTCCGAGATCGCCATCCAGAATGAACAGATGGTGCTGAATGTAGTAGTGGAGGAATGCAGCCGCTACACCACTACCATAAGTATCCGGCATGCGTTTAAACAGGAGATTCCTTATCTGTCCGACATGACCATGAAGGTACGGATCTATCACGACGCAAAGGTGGCAGAGGTACTGTCGTATCAAGGAGAACACCGTTTCGAAGGGCGCTATAACTACCCTAACCCACGGATGCGACATCGGGATGAAAAACGGCAGCTAAACCAATTGCTGCAGGAGTGGCTCAACTACTGCATCACCCACTACGATAGCTTTACCGCAGAACCGGCGTTGGCCCAGAGCTAACCCCTTCCCCTTTCTTTCCTTCCGGTTAGCAACCTGTCCCGGGATCCGGGATAATATGAGGCGTGAAATTGGAATCCGCCCTCGTTGTGCTACCACCTGACACCGCCCGACGCCTGATTGGGGAGGCAGTGGCCGCCTTGCCCCAACTGAAGCGGGCAATGGCCAATGGCCGAATCATTATTGCTGGCGGGGGAACCACCCGCCATGTCGTACGCGCACTTTTGGGCGAGGATCCCGGCCATGCCGCATTTGCCATCGGCTGGATCCGTGATGGGGAGTTTTGTGAAACCCCCAGCACAGGAAGGGGGCCTGGCCCTTATCTGATCGAGGAAAGCCACGTTTCCCGCGGTTGGCCCGGCCCCCTGCTAGAACGCTTCGACCGGGGAGACATCTACATCAAAGGGGCCAATGCAATAGATACCGATGGCAATGTAGGTATCCTGCTTGGCTCTCCAACGGGAGGAAGCATCGGCAGTGCGCTCCCCATCATCTACGCCCGGGGAGCCGAGCTCATCATCCCCATCTCCCTGCAAAAACTGGTTCCTTCCGTCTCCGCGGTGGGCAACAAGTTGGGACAGCGACGCCTCTCCCATGCCACTGGTGCGCCATTGGGATACATGCCCATCATGGCAGGATTTGCGACGGTGATTACGGAGATCGAGGCCATAAGGTGCCTTTATGGGCTTGATGCCACAATGGTGGCAGCTGGCGGGGTCGAAGCATGCGAAGGGGCTATAACCTTGCATGTAGAAGGGGATGGTGAAAAGCTGGAAGCATTGCTGAAGGCTATCCACGGATAACCCGTGACTGGAACGATTCCCGTTTCATCCCAAAGGCTTGTACAATAAACTCTTCCCGGTTCAAAGCGATGGTGGATATAGGTTATGCTATCGTCTGAACCCTCTGGCCCGCTAATCTGATGGAAAGATCATGTCCGAACGCTGCGCAACGGTAGAGCGCAAGACGCTGGAAACCTTGGTCACCGTGACCTTGAACCTGGATGGAAAGGGAAAGGCCCGTCTCAACACCGGTCTTCCATTTCTGGATCACATGCTGGATCAGGTGGCCCGGCACGGTCTGCTTGATCTGGAGATCCAGGCGAGCGGCGACCTGCATATCGATGGCCACCACACGGTGGAAGATGTAGGTATCACCTTCGGACAGGCTCTAACCAAGGCGGTGGGTGAGAAAAAGGGGATCCGCCGCTACGGTCACGCCTATGTACCATTGGATGAAACGCTCTCCAGGGTAGTGGTGGATCTTTCCGGACGGCCGGGCCTGCTGTTCGCGGTGGAGTTCCCCCGTACCACCATCGGTGGATTTGACACCGAGCTATTCCAGGAATTTTTTCAGGGATTCGTCAATCATGCGGAGGTTACCCTGCATATCGATCTGATTCGAGGCCGAAACGCCCATCACATTGCGGAAACCGTGTACAAGGCGTTCGGCCGGGCCCTGCGTATGGCATTGGAAAGCGATCCCCGTAATCCGGAATCCATTCCATCCACCAAGGGAATACTGTAAGCAAGGATGGCCAATCGAGTCGCAATCATCGATTACGGCATGGGTAACATCCATTCCGTCGCCAAGGCCCTCGAGTTCGCAGCGGGAGGTGGAGCCCGGATCGATATCACCCATGACGCAGCAAGAATCCGGCGCGCCGAACGGGTAGTTCTCCCTGGAGTCGGAGCAATCCGGGACTGTATGGCAGAGATTGCCCGCCTAGGATTGGATGAAGTGATCCACGAAGTGGCGCAAAACAAGCCGTTTCTGGGCATCTGTGTCGGAATGCAAGCTCTATTCGAACAGAGTGAGGAAAATGATGGAACAGCCTGTCTCGGCATTCTGCCTGGAGAGGTACTCGCCTTTCGCACAGATATGACCGACCCGG
Source organism: uncultured Chromatiales bacterium (assembly GCA_964557025.1). GTDB lineage: Bacteria > Pseudomonadota > Gammaproteobacteria > Thiohalospirales > Thiohalospiraceae > DRMK01. The sequence goes on from CAZKYF010000021.1 coordinate 47,987, forward strand.
TCAGTGGTGAGCGCTTGAAGATCCCTCACATGGGGTGGAACCAGGTCCACCAGGAGATCAATCATCCCCTGTGGCAGGGAATCGAGCAGAACACCCGTTTCTATTTCGTACACAGCTACTACGTAGTCCCCACCGATGAGAACCTGACTGCTGCTACCACCTGCTATCCCGATCCCTTCAGCTCGGCGGTAGCACGGGGAAACATCTTTGCAGTCCAGTTCCATCCGGAGAAGAGTCAGCGGGCCGGTCTGGCTCTTTACGCCAACTTCCTACGTTGGGACGGACAATGAGGGTCCCTGGATAGCTTTTTCTCCAACATCATGAAAACGCTCAAGCTATGGAATTGATACCTGCAATTGACCTCAAGGATGGTAGATGTGTACGCCTGCGTCAGGGAGCCATGGATGATGTCACCGTTTATTCGGATCGACCAGTGGAGATGGCTCGTCGATGGGTAGAAGCGGGCGCTCGCCGGCTACATATGGTGGATCTGGATGGTGCCCTCTCCGGCAAGCCGAAGAACGCCGCCGCAGTCCATGAGGTGTGTGAGGCGTTTCCTGATTTGCCGGTACAGATCGGTGGGGGAATCCGCGATGAGGATACCGTACAGACTTACCTGGAGGCGGGGGTACGCTACGTCATCATCGGCACCAAGGCGGTCACAGCCCCCCACTTTGTTAATGACCTCTGTTTGGAGTTTCCCGGTCACATCATCGTCGGTCTGGACGCCCGGAATGGCAAGGTCGCCGTGGATGGCTGGTCCAAGCTCTCCCATCACGACGTGATCGATATGGCACAGCATTTCGAGGAAGATGGCGTCGAGGCAATCATATATACCGATATCAGCCGCGACGGAATGATGAGCGGGGTCAACATCGAGTCTACCGTAGCTCTGGCAAGGGCAATCACCATCCCGGTAATTGCCTCCGGTGGAATCACCAACCTGGATGATGTCCGTGCGCTCTGTGCTGTCGCCGATGAAGGAATTCAGGGAGCAATCACCGGCCGGGCCATCTATGAAGGAACCCTGGACTTTGCCGCTGGCCAAAGGCTGGCAGATGAGCTGAGTCGCACCGAGAGATGAGTCTGGCGAAGCGCATCATTCCCTGCTTGGACGTGGACAATGGCCGTGTGGTCAAAGGAGTCCGGTTTGTGGACATCCGGGATGCCGGAGATCCAGTGGAGATTGCCTGCCGCTACGATCGGGAAGGAGCGGATGAGCTCACCTTCCTCGACATCACCGCCAGCCATGAAAATCGCAAGACCATGGCGGAAGTGGTAGAGAAAGTGGCCGAACAGGTATTCATCCCTTTGACCGTAGGAGGCGGTATCCGCACCAGCCCGGACATCCGCTACCTGCTCAAGGCCGGGGCAGACAAGGTCGCCATCAACACTGCCGCGGTGAAGAACCCGGAGTTCGTCAAGGAGGCGGCCGACCGGTTCGGCTCCCAATGCATCGTAGTGGCCATCGATGCCAAACGGGTCAGCAGGGAAGGGGAACCACTCCGCTGGGAGATTTTCACCCATGGAGGCCGCAACCCAACCGGTCTGGATGCCATCGAGTGGGCGGAAAAGATGGTCGCTTACGGCGCCGGAGAGATCCTGCTGACCAGCATGGACCGGGATGGAACCAAGTCCGGCTTCGACCTCCAGCTTACCCGGACAGTGAGTGATACAGTTCCTGTTCCAGTCATCGCTTCAGGAGGGGTTGGTACTCTCGAACATCTGGCGGAAGGAATCCTGCAAGGACACGCCGATGCCGTACTGGCAGCCAGCATCTTTCATTTTGGCGAATACACCATCGAGCAGGCCAAGCACCATCTCCGAAGTCAGGGGATTGAGGTAAGAATATGAACCGGAAATCCGACTGGCTAAACCAGATCCGGTGGGATCCGCAGGGATTGATCCCGGTCATCACTCAGGAGGAAAAAAGCGGCCGGGTGCTGATGTTTGCCTGGATGAATCGTGAAGCCCTACGGCTTACCGCCGAGGAGGGAGTGGCCATCTACTGGTCCCGCTCCCGCAACCGACTGTGGCGCAAAGGAGAGTCATCGGGTCATCAACAGCAGGTTCGTGAGATTCGGTTGGATTGTGACAACGATGTAATCCTGTTGCAGGTGGAACAGAAAGGTGGCATCGCTTGTCATACGGGGAGAGAGAGCTGTTTCTATCAGCGCCTGGAAAAGGATGGCTGGCAATCCGTTGAGCCGGTGATCAAGGATCCAGCAGAGATCTACGCCACTTCCCACCCGGAAGGAGAAACCCATCATGAGTGACGTGCTGGAAAGGTTGACCGAAATCCTGGAGACACGCAAGGAGGCCGATCCCGCCAGTTCCTACGTGGCCACGCTGTACCATGAAGGGCTTGATGCCATTCTCAAGAAGATCGGCGAAGAGGCGACCGAAACCGTCATCGCAGCCAAAGACGAAAACCTGCCGCAGGTCATTTATGAAACTGCGGATTTGTGGTTCCATAGCATGGTGATGCTGATTCACCTCGGTGCCCGGCCTGCAGATGTCCTCGCAGAGCTGGAGCGCCGTTTTGGCCTGTCCGGCATTGAGGAAAAGGCGCGAAGGGGGCGGAAATGAGTGACTGTCTGTTTTGCAAGATCGCCGCTGGTGAGGTTCCGGCCGACATCGTATACGAAGACGAACGGGTAGTGGTATTCAAGGATATCCATCCCAAGGCCAAGGTACACCTGCTGGTCATTCCCAGAATTCATCTGGAGAGCCTGGAGGAACTTCAACCGGAGCATGACGAATTGATGGGCTATATGATGCGGCTGCTCCCCAGGCTGGCCCGGGAACAAGGCCTAGCACAGGGATTTCGTACCATCATCAATACCGGGAAAGGTGGCGGGCAGGTTATCTTTCATTTGCATATTCATCTGGTTGGCGGTCCCGGTCTGCCCGGTTTTTAAACGATTTCAAGACAAGTGGAGAGTGAATCATGGGAATAAGTCCGTGGCAATTGCTGATCATCTTGGCCATTGTACTCGTCCTGTTTGGCGCCAAACGGCTGCGTAATGTAGGCAGCGACCTGGGCGCAGCAATCAAGGGCTTCCGTACTGCGATGAAGGAGGAAGACGAACCGGAGAAAGCCGGAGAACGCCTCGAAAAAAGGGAGGCTGAAGAAAGTCGAATCATTGAGGGCGAAGTCAGCAAGGAGAAGAGCAAAGGCTGAGTCCACAGGAAACACCTGGAATTGAGCCACAATGTTTGACATCGGCTTCTGGGAAATCTCCTTCATCGCCATCATCGCTCTCCTGGTGATTGGCCCGGAGCGGCTGCCGACGGTCGCTCGACAGGTCGGCCGCTGGTATGGACAGATCCAGCGCTTTCTGCTCTCGGTCAAGTCGGATATCGAACAGGAGATCAAGGCCAGTGAGCTGAAACAGCTCATGGAGGAGCAGAAAGCAGAGCTCGATCAATTGAAACAGTCCCTGCATCAAACCCGCTCCGAGCTGGAGAGGGTAGCGGCAACTGATTATCTGGATGAGGCGATAAAACCCATTGAGAAGCAACCTGAGGCCACGGCGGAAAAAACCGATAAAATGGCTCCAACCAAAGCCGATCCCTCACCGAAATGACCCATCCCAGCAGTCATCCTCCCGGTGATCCGGAGGAACGGGTCGACCAGGAGCAGCCCTTTCTTTCTCACTTGGTGGAGCTGCGCGATCGCCTGCTGCGCATCATTCTGATTGTTGGCGTAATCTTCTTGGCGCTGGTTCCCTTTGCCAATAAGATTTATACCCTGCTGGCAGCCCCTCTGCTGGTGCACCTGCCAGAGAGCAGCTCCATGATCGCCACGGAAGTAGCCTCTCCCTTCCTCACTCCGTTCAAGCTGACCCTGGTACTCTCCATCTTCATCGCCATTCCGGTAATTCTCTACCAGGCTTGGGCATTCATGGCTCCTGGGCTCTATCGCCATGAACGACGCCTGATGTTACCACTGCTGGTTTCCAGCACCGCCCTTTTCTACATTGGAATGGCCTTCGCCTACTACGCGGTGATGCCGCTGGTATTTGGCTTTCTCACCTCTACTGCCCCGGAAGGGGTGGCTGTGATGACCGATATCAGCAAGTACCTCGATTTTGTGCTGAAAATGTTCTTTGCCTTCGGCGCTGCCTTCGAGGTTCCGGTCGCCACCTTCCTCCTGGTGCTCACTGGGGTGGTTACCCCGGACAAACTGGTGGCCATGCGTCCCTATATCATCGTCGGCGCCTTTGTCATCGGCATGCTGCTGACACCACCCGACATTATCTCCCAGACCCTGCTGGCAATTCCGATGTGGCTGCTATTCGAAGCAGGACTGTTTTTCTCCCGCGTCATGCTGCGCCGGCGCCAGGCAGCCGAGGAAGCGATCAACAATCGCAACTGAGCAATTATTGCGGATTTCTTCTTTCCAGGATGAGAAAGCTGTAAGGCCAGGGGTTTTTCTCATCTGCCGGAAAATCCTGGCGCGACAACTCCTTCCATTCACATTGGTCGAAATCAGGAAACCAGGTGTCGCCCTCGAAGCAGCCGTGAATGACAGTGATGTAAAGTCGATCGGCTCGGGGCAGCATCTCTCGATAAAGCTCCGCACCACCAATAATCATGACCTCTTCAGCGGGTTCAGCCGCCTCCAGTGCTTGCTGAAGAGAAAAGACCACCTGCGCATCTTTCGCGTGATAGCTTCGATCCCGTGTGACAATAATATTGGCACGCTCCGGCAGTGGCCTGGCCCCAAAAGATTCAAAGGTTTTCCGCCCCATCACCACCGGCTTGCCCAGCGTGTGATGGCGAAACCAGCGCATATCTGCTGGCAGCTTCCAGGGTAAGCGGTTATCCATGCCGATCACCCCATCATCGGACATGGCCCAGATCAATGAGATGATCATACGGCAACCGGCGCCTTGATGGGCGGATGGCAACGGTAGTTCACCAACTCGAAATCTTCAAAACGGAAACCAAAGATATCCTTCACCGCCGGATTGATCCGCATCTCCGGTAAAGGATAGGGTTCCCGCGAGAGCTGCAGCCTGGCCTGTTCCAGATGGTTGGTATAGAGATGAGCATCACCCAGAGTATGGACAAATTCCCCTGGCGCCAACCCCGTCACTTGAGCCAGCATCATGGTTAGCAGCGCATAGGACGCGATATTGAAAGGCACCCCCAGGAAAATGTCTGCGGAACGCTGATAGAGCTGACAGGAGAGTCGTCCCTGCGCAACATAGAACTGGAACAGGGTATGGCACGGAGGCAGAGCCATCTGGTCGAGCTGCGCCACGTTCCAGGCACTGACGATGATGCGGCGGGAGTCTGGATCGTTCTCCAGCTGCTCAACCACCTGCGCAATCTGATCCACATGCCCTCCTTCAGGAGTTGGCCATGAGCGCCACTGAAACCCGTAGATGGGTCCCAAATCCCCCCTCTCATCTGCCCATTCATCCCAGATGGTGACACCATTGTCATGGAGATAGGCAATATTGGTATCGCCTTGCAGAAACCACAACAGTTCGTGGATGATGGAACGCAGATGGAGCTTTTTCGTTGTGACCAGAGGAAAACCCGCCTGCAGATCGTAACGCATTTGATACCCAAACACGCTGAGTGTTCCTGTACCGGTGCGGTCCTCCTTGTATACCCCGTTTTCCAGCACATGGCGCATCAGCTGCAGGTAAGGCTGCATCCTATTTTACCCCCGCAGATCCTGCTGGCACCGCCCGTTGCCGATGGGCCAGCCACAACAGAACCACCCCTGCAACAATCATCGGCGAGGAAAGAACCTGTCCCATGGTAACCCAACCGAAAGCAAGGTAGCCCAGTTGTGGATCCGGCATTCGCACAAACTCCACCAAGAAACGAAACAGTCCATAAAAGAGAAGAAACACTCCCGATACAGCACGCAGCGGGCGTGGCTTGCTGGAGTATATCCAGACGATGGCAAACAGAACCGCACCCTCCAAAAAAGACTCATATAGTTGGGAGGGGTGCCTTGGCAGAGGGCCTCCACTCGGAAATACCATTGCCCAGGGGACGTCGCTCACCTTACCCCACAGCTCTCCATTGATGAAGTTTCCGATCCGGACTACACCAATCCCAATGGGAGCAAGGGGTGCCAGAAAGTCGGTCACTTCGAAAAAACCCTTCTGGTAACGGCGGGCAAACGCCCACATTCCGATCAATACGCCGATAAGCCCTCCATGGAATGACATTCCTCCCTGCCAGATCTGGAAAATCCTCAGCGGGTCATCCAGATAGACCGGCAAATCATAAAAGAGGACATAGCCGATCCGTCCACCGAGAACCACGCCCAATGCCCCGAAAAAGATCAGATCCCCCACCTGCTGCTCGGTCCAGCCGGAGCCGGGACGCTGCGCTCGCCGACGCCCTAGCCACCAAGCTGCCGCAAAGCCTATTAGATAGGTGAGTCCATACCAGTGGATCTTGACAGGCCCCAGCTGCAGCGCAACCGGATCAATGTTGGGATAAGCAAGCATCCGTAAAGTATATCAAATCGGCTTTGGCTCTGTCGCAACGCAGCTCCATGATGAAAATACAAGTTATCGAATCAAAACAGGGTTTCCGGGCCATGCGGATGAACAACCAAAGGAAAACAGCGAGATAATCGAATTTATGGAAAAAATTACAAAACTTTTTTGATAATTCCCCAACGGCAGGTTATCTTTCTAAAAGTGGCGGATTTGCCCTATCACCATTGGCTAAGAGAGATCGTCCCACAGAGATAAGCCCATGAGCCGTTCAAGAACTTGTTCCTCGGCCTTTTTGGCCTCTCGTTCTCTGTTGGTAGGGGCGATTGCCTGTGCCAGTTCTCTTTTCCTCCTGCTTGGCGGCTGCTTCGTCACCAACACAGCACCAAAGACAACCACAGCTGCCAACACATCCAACGGGGCAGAAAATCTTATCAATGGCAAACCACCAGCACCCAGCCTTGAGATCCGCTTGACCCCCAAGGAACTGATCTTCCGCTGGAACGAGGTGGAAGGCGCCAGCCATTACCGGCTCCAGGAAAACGACGGGACCAACACAGGATATCATCCTGTCAGCGGAGAGCTCACTTCAACCTCCTTTCGACAAGAGATTCGCTTTCGTGAACAGGGCTGGCTCAAAACCCGCTATTTGTTAGAGGCGTGCAACAGCTTCGGCTGTACCAGCTCCAAGGAGATATCAGTCGGTGAACAGATTCATCCGGCCATTGGCCAGCTTGAATCTCCCTCTCCAGATCTTTCCGATTACTTTGGTATCACCATCGCACTGAGCGCGGATGGAACTATCCTGGCAGTCGGAAGCCCTGGGGAAGACAGCGCGGCAAAAGACGGGAAAGACAACTCGTTAAAGGAATCAGGCGCTGTCTATATCTTCCAATACGACAAGGAACAGGGTCGTTGGAATTTTCACAGCCATTTGAAGGCGGCTCCAGTAACGGAAAGCGGAAGATTTGGAAGTACCCTGGCAATGAGCTCGGACGGCAATACCCTTGCCGTTGGTGCACCCCTCGAGGCAGGCGGAGGAGCTGTTTATCTGTTTTCCCGCTCCGGCACTACGGGTGACTGGTCCGGACACCCGCCATTGAAAGCACCTTCACCAGGAGTTGACGGACGCTTCGGCTTTTCACTCGGGCTCAATGAGGACGGAAGTATTCTGGTAATAGGAGCCCCGGCGGAACAAAGCCTAAGTGCCGCCACCGACAGCGATCTGCTGGGAGCGGGGGCCATCTATCTGTATACCCGAAACGATGGTAGATGGCGGTTGCAAAGTCGTCTCGAACCAAGCCCGGTTGCACCGTTGGCAAGATTCGGACATGCGGTGGCCATTGACCAGGGCGGCACATTGGTAGCTGCCGGAGCCGAAAACTGGAGTTCCACGCCGCAGCAGCAAGGAGAGGGTGAAGGCGCCGTATTTCTTTTCTCTTTGGATTCGGAAACCTCAAGCTGGTCACAGCAGGCCTTATTGCAAGCAGCCTCACCCAGCAATGGAAGCCGCTTCGGGGGGAGTCTCGCCATCAGTCACGATGGTGATACCCTGGCAGTGGGTGCATACCGGGAAAGCGGCGGAAGGGATATTCCCCATGCAGGTGCCGTCTATCTATTCCGGTACACCGAGGGGCAATGGCGACAACATCATCGAATCCAGGCCCACAATCGAGGCGCCCACGATGAATTCGGCACCGCCTTGGCATTCAATCAGGACGCCTCTTTGCTGGCGGTGGGTGCCCCCTTTGAAGACAGTAGCACCACAGGGGTCAACGAGGCACAAGGGGATGAAACCGGGACGAATTCGGGTACCGTTTACCTCTACTCTCTGTCAGCAGACAAGTGGCGGCAGATGGCCTATATCAAACCGATGACCGAACGGATCGAAGAGCGCAGTTTCGGGGAGTTTGGCACTGCCATCGGCCTCAGCTCCGACAGCTCGACGCTGGCTATCGGGGCTCCCCACTTGGCCAGTCGACTCCTTCTGACAGGAGAGATCATCGAAACGTTGAATGCGCCATTGGGCATTGGCCTGATTTATCTCTATTCTCCTCCAGCGATGGCGATGTGAATTTGCTATACCGGCAAGTAGATTCCACCAATTGCCGGATATCAGGAACCATACTCTCGGAAGCCTCCAGACGAAAACTCTCCCTCAGTCTGTAAATTTACTGTCAACAGTGCGCTGGCAGACCAGAGAAAACCCATCGGTACTGCTAAGATTTAGTTGTCTCAAGATTAAAACCGTAGCCAGTCCGGCAACACAACACCTCGAACAACAATCCTTGATTTGATGGAGAAGCCATGCGGATACCGTTCCTGCTCCTGAGCGCCAGCCTGACCCTTCCCCTGCTACTGTCCTGTGGCTCTGAACGCAATGACTTCGATTACCGAGAGGAGCCCGACGCTGGAAACAAGGCGTTCATCACGGCCACCAACGCTGGAGTTGCCGCCGCTGAAACCAGCACCATCATCGACATGGTCGGTCTACTCGGAACTCCAGACGAACGATTGCTCGATGCCAGGGATATTACTCTGCCCTGCGCCCAATTGGGATATGGCGGCAATGGAATGGTCACCCTACAGGGTCAATTGCAGCAACCGGGAGACAAGATGAAAATCATCTTCAACGGCTGTACATTGGCAGGGGCTCCGCTTTCCGGAACGGTTGAGGCCACACTGGTGGAATATGGTCAGGACGACACCGAGGAACGATATACCACGCGCTATCGTTATCAAAAGTTCCTGATAGGCTCCGGAACCAATCTCCTCAGCCTGACTGGCTCACTCGCAGTCGAGAGCCGTTATCACTACCAGTCAGAAACCTCCACCACTACTCGAACAAGCACCTCTTTGCAACTGGCCCAGGGACAGACGGTCCTCTCCGTGGAGAAGCTGGAGTGCATTGACGCCTACACTGGAGTGTGGGATACGGCACCCTTTACCATGGAGTGTCAGCTGCGCTTCAACAGCCTCGCTCTGGGTGGCACCCTCTCTGTGGTCACTGTCGAACCGTTCAGGGGCACGGGAGGAGAAAACCGGCCCACTTCCGGGGAACTTCACATCAACGGCGCCAACAGCAAGACGCGATTCATCGCGCAGCAAGATGGTGAACACGTTCTGATCCAGTGGGATCAGAACGGTGACGGCCGTTTTGAAGGTCAGCTATTGCGCAGCTGGGACGAGCTCAAACAGGATATCCTCGACTGGAGCTCTCTGCTCAATCCCTAGTCGGTCTGTTGAAAAAAGTTTGCACTAATGGAGCGTCAATCCTTTCTCGGCTTGAACTGGGCCGGATCCACATCATGCCGGTGTAACAGACGATAGAATTCCGTGCGGTTGCGCTTGGCCAGCCTCGCCGCCTGGCTGACATTCCCGCCAGTGATATGGAGCAGCTGGGCCAGATAGTCACGCTCGAAGCGGCTCCGGGCATCGCTGAAGGAGGGCAGCTCCCCGGCCTTGTTACGCAATGCTTGCTGCACCAGCTTGGCCGAAATCACCGGACTGGTGGATAGAGTAACCACCTGTTCGACAATATTGTATAGCTGGCGGATATTTCCAGGCCAAGGGGCACTCACCAACTGCTCGAGCGCCTCGGGAGAGAAACCACTAATCTCCTTGTTGTACTTTTCCGCAACCAGCTTCAGGAAATGGCTGGCAAGGAGGGGAATATCCTCCCGGCGCTCCGCCAGTGTGGGCAACTCAAGAGAGACCACATTGATACGGTAAAAAAGATCCTCACGAAAGTTTCCCTTCGCCATCTCCTCTTCCAGATCCCGGTGGGTTGCCGAGATCAGGCGGACATCAACGGGAATCGCTTCCACCGAACCAACAGGCCGCACTTCCCGCTCCTGCAGCACCCGCAACAATTTAACCTGAACCGACAGCGGCATATCCCCAATCTCGTCAAGAAACAGGGTGCCCCCATCTGCAGCCCGAAACAACCCTGGATGATCCCGTGAGGCCCCGGTAAAGGAACCTTTGCTGTGCCCGAACAGTTCCGATTCCAGCAGCTGCTCTGGGATGGCGCCGCAATCGATACCCACAAAGGGGCGATTTGCACGCGGGCTGGCTTGATGCACTGCCCGTGCCAACAACTCTTTTCCGGTACCACTGTTTCCTTTTATGAACAGACTGGCATCGCTGGCCGCGATCATGCGGGCCTGACGCAACACATCTTCCATCAAGGGGCTGCGGGTAATGATCCCTTCCCGCCAACTTTCATCGTCGTCCTGCCCGTTTTCAGGCACTCCTCCCGACAGCTGGAACGCCTTCTCTACCTGCTCCATCAACTGCTGGGTGTCAAAGGGCTTGGTCAGAAAACCGAACACCCCCCGCTTGGTGGCCGCCACGGCATCAGGGATGGAGCCGTGGGCAGTGAGAATGATGACCGGCAGGGCGGGATAGCGGCTGTGAACCGTCTCGAACAACGCCATCCCATCCATCCCCCCCATCCGGAGATCGGTGATAATCAGATAGGGCTGGAAAGAGGCTAGGCAGGTGAGGGCCTTTTCCGCGCTCTCCACCGCCTCGACCTGGTAACCCGCCGACTCCAGCCGCAACGACAATAGTCGCAACAGGCTTGGATCGTCATCCACCACCAGAATCCGTCTTCCCGTTGACTGCGTCATTCCCGCTCCCGGATGCTGTCTTCGATCCGCTTGAGCTCTTCGAGCTTTTCGTTCAGCACCTTGATCTCTTCCTTCAATACGTTGATCCGATACCGCGTGGCCACCAATCTGCGCTGTGTCGATTGCAATTTCCTTTTCTCATCAAGCAGCATCTGCAGAATACGCGCCAGCCGGGAAATTTCCAAATCCTTTGCCATCCCCCTTCCTTCCAGACAGGGCTGTAGTAGAGGAGGCTTTTTCTCCTTGGCAGAAATCCTCAGAGAGGGGTTCGTCATCAACATTGCAGCCAAAAGGCGTGGCTCGCTACAAATGCCCGGAGAAAGCAGTTTACGCTGCACGGCATACTCCCGCTTCACCTCATCTGCAGACATGTGCAGCGCCAGGTCAAAATAGGTCAAAAGCTGCTCCAGCCGGCTATCCTCCTCGACGACGGGAGGCGGAACTTCTTTCTCCTCACCAGGGACAGGCAACATCTCCTGCACCGAAGCACACCCCCCAGCTATCGCCAGCAGACCCATCATTACACCACCCAATACAGCAGCTGTCCGCCAACTGGGCCTCATTTTCCATACACTGTCCGTCGTCACGAAGCCTCCGCGGCAGCAATCCGCCCAACCGCACCTGTGCTGTTCAACGGCAAGACAACCCGTATATGGGCCCCCGTCCTCCGCCCGGTGTCAACCACCTCAATGCTTCCATGATGAGCACTCACATACTCTCGCGCAATGGATAAACCCAGCCCCGAACCTTTGATATGGCTATCAGTCTGCCGTCTTCCTTGATAAAAGGCATCGAAGATCTTTTTCCTGTCCCGCGGATCGATTCCAGGACCGTTATCTCTCACATCCAGCACCAGCTTTCCCTGTTTCTCCCTCATCCGGATCCAGATGCATCCACCAATAGGGGTGAATTTGACCGCATTTGACAACAGGTTATCCATTACCGTCCGGATCTTGTCTTCATCCACCCGGCTCTTCAGCGGCTGTAGCTGGGTCACCAAACGTACGGCCTTCGCCTTGATAGTAGGCCGATGATCACGGATCACCTCCTCTATCAGCTGCTGCATTTCCACCTCCCGGGTAGTCAATCGAGGTGAACGGGTCTGCGTGGTGGTGCTGAAATTGAGCAAATTCTCGATCAACTTCTGTAACTTGAAAGTGTTGGAGCGAAGGATATCCACGATTTCCATCTGTTCGCTGTTGAGAGGTCCGACCACCCCATCACGCAGGAGTTCGGCGCTCTCCCGCATTGCGGTTAGCGGTGTCTTCAGCTCATGAGACACGTGGCGCAAAAAACGGGTCTTCTCTCGATCCACTTCCATCAGACGCTGACGAAGCCATTCCAGCCGGTCTCCTACATGCTGCAGATCACGAGGGCCGGAAACCTCCACGCTCTGCTTCAATCCAGCCCCTCCAAGATTTTCGATGGCTTGTTCGATCTGGTGTATCGAGCGAGAGATAAACAGGGTATAAATACCTGCGGTAAGCAGCGTGAGGGGGACCAGTGCCAAGGTAATCCAGAACAACACCTGTTGCGCCTCGGTAGCGGTTCGCCTCATAAGCGCCACCTCATGCTCAATGAGGCTATTGCTGTCAGCCTGAATTCCCGCCACCATGTTGGCCAGTTCACGGAATTTTGGTGCCAACGCTTCGCTACTATCGTACCCCTTTTCGCCCAGCTGGCGAAACAGCTCCTGTTCCGCCTCAACCAAGTGCTTTATGCGCTGCTGATACACACCTCCCAGCGACATCATGGCAAGATTTCCGGCGGTTATCCCAAACTCCGCATGACTTTGATGGTAAGCGCTGAGCAATTTTGCATCTTTCAGCACCACATATTGCCGCGCCGCCCGTTCCATCGCTTTTACCTGCTCCCCGAGCAGTTGACTGTTGTGGATCGCCTGTGCCGCTTGATGAACCGCTGACTGACTCTGCTGTGCCAAGCGATCCACCTGAAAGGCGGCATAGATCAATGCCCCGATCAATGGCAACGCAACTAGTGCAAATCCGTAGAGGATAACCCGCCGGGTGGACTTGGGGCGAAAGCGTTGAAAAAATCCGTTCATCGACACAGCACCTGCCGGGCGGTCTGCTCCTGTAACTTGAAGAACGCAATAACAGCCGTTACAACTCCTTCTCTTTCAATCCGAAATGCAGGTAGGCATTTCGTGTCGCCACCCGTCCTCGTGGGGTGCGCATCATGAACCCCTGTTGAATGAGAAACGGTTCAAGGACATCCTCGATGGTGTCTCGCTCTTCCCCAATGGCTGCGGCCAGGCTGTCCACTCCCACAGGTCCCCCATCAAACTTCTCAATCATGCTCAACAATAGTTTCCGATCCATCGTATCGAATCCTTGCGGATCGATATCAAGCATGTCGAGAGCCATCGATGCCACCTCACCGGTAACCCGACCATCGGCCTTAACCTGGGCAAAGTCCCGCACCCGCCGCAAAAGACGGTTAGCAATCCGCGGAGTACCCCGTGCCCGTCGGGCAATCTCATGTGCCCCTTCTTCGTCGATATCAACATCAAGAATATGCGCAGAGCGGTTTACGATGGTGCACAGCTCCCGTACCGAATAGAATTCAAGGCGCTGCACAATACCAAAACGATCCCGCAGCGGCGAAGTGAGCAAGCCGGCACGCGTGGTGGCTCCCACCAGAGTAAAAGGGGGGAGATCTAGTTTGATGGATCGAGCTGCCGGACCTTCGCCAATCACAATATCCAGCTGGTAATCCTCCATGGCGGGATAGAGCACTTCCTCTACCACCGGGCTAAGGCGGTGAATCTCGTCTACAAACAGGACATCATTGGGTTCCAGGTTGGTCAACAAGGCAGCCAGATCTCCAGGGCGCTCCAGAACTGGCCCCGACGTATGACGCATGTTGACCCCCAGCTCATTGGCGATGATATGGGAAAGAGTGGTCTTGCCCAACCCGGGCGGGCCAAAGATCAAGACGTGATCCAGTGCCTCGTTGCGCCCTCTGGCAGCATGGATGAAGATCTCCATCTGCTCTCGAACACCTTCCTGGCCAATATAATCAGCCAGTCTCGCCGGGCGAATCGCCACTTCTTGTGAACTCTCCTCTCCCAAGGCAACGGGATTGACCAAACGATCGGTCTCTATCATCCGGACCTCCTCCCGCTCACTTCATCGCCCTCTTTAACGCGTTGCGGATGATCTCTTCGCTGGAGAGTCCCTCACTGTCAACACTATCCACCAGGCGGCTGGCCTCTTGTGGCTTATAACCAAGAGACTCCAACGCACTACGTGCATCCCGCCGAGGATCCTCTTCCACAGGAGGTGACGTGGCCATCGCTCCCATCTCGCCTGCTGCCGAAAAGTCACCCTCCAGCCGGTCACGCATCTCGACAATAAGACGTTGCGCAGTCTTCTTGCCGATCCCGGGGAGACGCACCAGCCGAGCTGCATCATCCTCCTGCACCGAGCGTGCAAAATCGGCCACCGAGATGCCCGAAAGGAGGGTCAGCGCCAACTTCGGTCCCACACCGCTCACCTTGATCAGGGTACGAAACAGCTGACGCTCCTCGCACGAGGCAAAACCGTACAGCAGGTGGGCGTCATCCCGCACCACCAGATGGGTATGAAGCATCACGGCACTGCCAAGCTCCGGCAAGGCATAGAAGGTGCTCATCGGCGCCTCCAGCTCGTACCCTACCCCGTTGACATCCAGCATCAGGGAAGGAGGGTGCTTTTCCACCAGCTTGCCCACCAGACGGCCGATCATCCTGGCCCTCCAAATCGATATTGCGGCGGAAAAACCAAGAGCGAAGTCATGGGGCCGCACCCAACCGGGAGAGCAGCTGCCGGCTATGGCAGTGGCACAGTGCCGCCGCCAACGCATCAGCTGCATCTGCCTGGGGAGATGCCGCCAGATTCAACAACACCTTCACCATATGCTGCACCTGCTCCTTTTCGGCACGCCCCCGACCGACGATGGCCTGCTTGATCTCTGTCGGTGCGTACTCGCTCACCGGCAGCGACTCCAGCATCACGGCACAGATGGCAGCACCCCGTGCCTGCCCCAGCTTCAGAGCCGAACCGGCATTACGGTGCACGAACACGCTCTCGATGGCTACTTCATCGGGTGAATAGCGCCGCGCCACCTCATTTACCCCCTCGAAAATGCATTTCAGTCGTTCCGGCAACGTTGCACCACTCACCCGGATGCAGCCGCTGGTGACATAGCTGGTACACTGCCCATCCTGCTCAACGATCCCGAAGCCGGTAACCCGGGAGCCGGGATCGATACCGAGGATGCGCAGGCTCATGCAGCCATCTCAGCCAGCCATCTTTTCCAAGAGATCGGCAGGAATATCGGCATTGCTATAGACCTGCTGTACGTCGTCAAGATCTTCCAACATATCCACCAGCCGCAGCACCTTCTGCGCGTCCTCCAGCCCCAGGGACACGGTAGTGGAGGGGCGCATGGTCACTTCAGCATATTCCGGCATTAAGGAGGCCGACTCCAACGCCTCTTTTACCGCGCTGAAATCTTCCGGGGCAGTAATCACCTCAACGCTGCCGTCGTCGCTGCTCACCACATCCTCGGCACCAGCTTCTAGCGCCGCCTCCATGATCCGTTCTTCATCACAGCCAGCAGCAAAACCGATCACGCCTGCCTTGGTGAACAGATAGGCCACCGAGCCATCCGTACCCAGATTTCCACCCGCCTTGCTAAAAGCATGGCGCACTTCGGCAACAGTACGATTGCGGTTGTCGGTCAGGCAATCCACCATCACGGCTACACCATTGGGCCCATAGCCCTCATAACGCACCGCCTCAAAATTTTCACCTTCCTGAGCACCTGCACCCCGCTTGACCGCCCGCTCGATGGTGTCTTTACTCATGTTGCTACCAAGCGCCTTGTCAATAGCCGCCCGCAAGCGGGGGTTGGCAGCGGGATCCGCGCCGCCCAGCCGGGCAGCAACGGTAATCTCACGAATCAGCTTGGTAAACAGCTTGCCGCGTTTGGCGTCTTGGGCACCTTTGCGATGTTGAATATTGGCCCATTTACTGTGTCCAGCCATAACCCCTCATCACTCCTCACTCACCGGCCCCAGCGCCTACGCGGAGACCTCGAACATTCGGTTCAATGCAACCCTAGCCTGGGCAGCATCCTCCTCAGAAACGGTGATCCGGTTCACCACCCGTCCTTCCACCAGGTTCTCCAGTGTCCATAGAAGATGTTGCGGATCGATACGGAACATGGTGGAACACATGCAAACCATTGGAGACATGAACTGTACTGCGATCCCTTTTGGCTCCAGCCGCTCTTTCAGTCGGCTGACCATATTGAGCTCGGTCCCCACCAGCCAGCGGGTGCCGGGTTCAGCCCTGCTCACGGTATTGAGAATATACTCCGTAGAACCCACATGGTCGGATTTCTGACATACCTCGAAGCGACACTCTGGGTGAGAGATCACTTTGGTTTCCGGGTAACGGGCCTTGTACTGGTCAATGTGCTCAGGGCGAAACATCTGATGCACCGAGCAGAAACCGTTCCACAGAATCATCCTGGCATTCCGGATCTGCCGTTCGGTCAATCCACCCAATGGTTTGGTAAAATCCCAAACCACCATCTCTTCAAGCGGAATTCCCATATTGTAGCCGGTATTTCGTCCCAGATGCTGATCCGGGAAGAACAGCACCTTTTCTCGCTGCTGAAATGCCCATTCCAGTACCCGAGGTGCATTTGTGGAGGTGCAGACGATGCCCCCGTGGCGTCCACAAAAAGCCTTCAGATCTGCCGCGGAATTGATGTAGGTTACCGGCGTAACCTGTTCATCGGGATCCAGTACGTCAGAGAGCTCTTGCCAGACATCCTCCACCTTGTCCAGATCGGCCATGTCCGCCATGGAACAACCGGCGTTGAGATCGGGCAGGATGGCGATCTGCTCCGGTGAGGACATGATATCCGCCACCTCGGCCATGAAATGCACGCCACAAAAGACAATATACTCGGCCTGGGTTTGCGCCGCCTGGCGGGAAAGTTTGAGAGAATCCCCTGTATAATCCGCGTGCCGGAATACCTCTTCACGCTGATAGTGATGTCCCAGGATCACCAATCGCTCTCCCAGCGCATCCCTGGCCGCCTGGATGCGCGTATCCAGTTGCTGTTCATCTAGTTCCGCAAAGTGCCGCAACGCAGCCCCTGTTGTACCCATGCTGGTTCCTCAATAACGAGAAATAACTGTAGTAAACCGCTCGATTTTACTACAAAACGGTGGAGATTCCGAAGCACACGGACATTGCCTCCGCCTCACTCCTCTAGCAGTTCCGTGTCCTCATGACGATAAGGGGGTACACAGCAACAGAGAAACACCAACGCACCCCCCTCAGAAGCCACCATCCCATGCGGAGTTCCAGGTGGGATACGAATGGTATCGCCCACCGTGACCGGATGACAGCGGTCCCCCAATCTAACCCATCCATTGCCTTCAAGGATGTGATAGATCTCTTCACTGAGCCGATGCCGGTGTAAAAGCGTCTTTTGACCGGCGGGAAGCATCGCCTCTGCCACACTCTGTTTCCCGGTGCCATGGACAGCAGGGTGAATGAGTTCCCGAATGGAGGAACCATCTTTGGTGATGAAAGGCTCGATCTCGACACGACGGGTAACGAGCCCGCCTCCATTGGCACGGCTCCCGGTCATAGGGAAAAACGCTGATGCAGCTCTGGCATCACGACCCGGGTTCCTTTCAGCAGTGAAGCGAATCGGCCCATTGCCTCCTCTTCGCCATGAACCAGATAGGTGAGCGCCGGCTTTCGGATCCGCTGGTGCCAGGCAAGCAGCTCGTCCTGGCCAGCGTGGGCGGAAAATCCCCCGATGGTATAAACGTGCGCTCGTACCGGGATCTCATCTCCAAATACCCGCACCTGCTTGGCTCCGTCCACGATCCGACGAGCCAGGGTCCCCTTGGCGGCATAACCCACAAAGATAATGCTGCTATCACGTCGCCACAGATTGTGCTTCAGATGATGACGCACCCTTCCTCCGGTACACATCCCGGAACCGGCGATAATCACCGCACCACCCTTGATCCGGTTGATGGCGATGGATTCCGCGGTCTCCCGTGTATAGCTCAACCCCGGCAGATCGAAAGGATCGTTGCCGTTACGAAAAAGCTCCATCGCCTCTTCATCAAAGCACTCCGGATGATGGCGAAAGATCTCGGTAGCAGCAATCGCCATTGGTGAATCCAGAAATACCTGCAGGGAAGCCGGCAACCGATCCGCTTCGACCCCTTCGCGCAGATAGTACAGTACCTCCTGTGCCCGCTCCAGGGCAAAACTCGGAATCACCACGTTGCCACCCCGATGAAAGGTGCTGCCAATCGCCTCATAGAGCTCTTCTATGGAAGGTTGCAGCGCTCTATGAGGGCGGTCCCCGTAAGTGGTCTCCATCACCACCACATCAGCATCAGGTGGCGGATCTGGATCCCGCAGAATAACTCGTCCCCCATATCCCAGATCTCCTGAAAACAATAACCGACAATGGTGACGCCCTTCTGTCAGCTCCAGGAGGATGCTCGCAGAACCGAGAATATGGCCTGCATCGTAAAACGTGGCCTCGATACCGTTTCCCAGGCGCAATGGCTTACGGTATGAGGCTACTCTGCCAAAATAGTCCATGGCGTTGAGCGCATCCAGCGTAGTATAGAGCGGTGTCACCTCTGGGGTCCGCTTGCCGCGTCGCCTTGCACGCCGCATAGCCCGCGCTGCCTCCTCCTCTTCGAGGCCCGCTGCATCCAGCATCACCAGGCGTGCGAGCTCACGGGACGCGGCGGTGGTGATAATCTCTCCCCGAAACCCCCGTTTGGCCAGCAGCGGAATCCGCCCACAATGGTCCAGATGGGCATGGGTCAACAACAGGTAATCGATATCCCCGGGGTCGAAGCCGAATGGCCGGGCATTCTCCTCATCCAGTTCCCGGCCTCCTTGATAAAGACCACAATCGATCAAGATCTTCCTGCCGGCACACTCCACCAGATGACAAGATCCAGTTACCCCTCGTGCTGCACCGTGAAATGAAATCTCCACTGTCACCACTCTCCCATTCGTTCAAGAAACTTCAACGGAAATCATGCACAAACATCAACCCGATAAGCCTTTTTTCCTTGTGCACCACCACCGAACGGAGACGCTGTTCCAAAATGGGGGATACCGGGTGAAGAAAACTGACATCCACCATCTCTCCTTTGCGCAGCTCCACTGCTGCAGGAGGCTCAATCCCTACTCCTCCCCCGCTGATATCCGTTGCCCGACTGGTACCCACTACCTTTCCGTGCTTTACCAGTTCCACCGCCACCCGCACCGGGTAACGTTTCTGCAATCGATGCTCCATCTCATTCTCCCTGATCGTGGAAAACCACCTTCCTCCCAGCCACTTTATTCTGCTTCTAAGAAAACTATAGACCACCGGAGCAGCATCAGGAGACCGATTCTTGACAGCCGGCGTCCGTGGCGGGATAATCCGCTGCTCTCAACGCGCCCGTAGCTCAGCTGGATAGAGTACCTGGCTACGAACCAGGTGGTCGGAGGTTCGAATCCTTCCGGGCGCGCCATCTATGAACATGCAAAAGCCCGCTCATGCGGGCTTTTTTAGCCAGCGAAGAAGGCGGAACCCGGCCCCGTCTGGTTCAGAGTCGAGACCGGTTTTTCCTTTGGAACATCGTTGCGCGATCACGATCCTCTTTTCTCATGAACCACCGTCATCTTTTCCTGCTTTGGGGCGAGGCACGATGGTGTCGCACTACGGCACGCGACCGCTTGGTACGGCAGGGTTACCAGCGAATACTGTGGGTGGGGGACAATTTGCCGTCATGTGGATTGAGCATCCCCGCCTCCAAGGTCACCACCCAATTGGGAAGCGAATGGGACGCGTTGGTATTCGATGCCTGGAGCGGTTTTGATCCCGACGCCTTTGGCGCCTCCCTTGGAGCGGTACGCGGGGGTGGGGTGGTCATACTCCTGGCGCCTTCCCCCAACACATGGCCTTTTCAGCCTGATCCGGCAATGTCGCGATTCACCCCTTGGCCCTGCAGGGCAACCGAGCGAAGCAGCCTCTTCCTGCAGCGACTGGCAAGGATTGTGTCCTCCTCGGCCACCCTCCGCCTGTTCTCTTCCAGTGGACCACCTTTCACTCTGCCTCCACCGCCCGCTCCACGACCGGTCGGAACCGTCTGCCTCACGGAAGATCAGGAACACGCGGTAGACGCTATCTGCGGCTTGGCCCGCGGACACCGCCATCGTCCACTGGTCCTCACCGCAGATCGGGGGCGAGGGAAATCCACTGCCCTGGGGATTGCTGCTGCGCGGCTGTTACGACGAGGAATCCGCCTAATCCGGGTAACCGCACCCAGCCTGGAAGCCGCGGCGGTGATTTTCCGGCAGGCAGAACGGGAACTGGATGGAAGTATCGTTTCACCAGGGAAGATCCGCTGGCAAGAGAACGAGATCCGGTTTGAAGCGCCGGATCGCCTTTGCAGGTTCCCAGAACCCGCAAATCTGCTGCTGGTGGACGAAGCAGCGGCAATCCCGGTGCCGCTGCTCACCACGTTGCTGAAACGCCATGCCCGTATCGTCTTCTCCACTACCGTTCATGGATATGAAGGGACTGGCCGTGGATTCGCTATCCGTTTCCAGGAGACACTGCAACGACTGACACCACAATGGCGTGCACTGCGGCTCACGGAGCCGGTTCGCTGGGGAGAGAACGATCCGGTAGAGCGATTTGGATCCCACGCCTTGTTGCTGAAGGCCACGCCGGCTCCCGATCGGGTAGTGGAGAATGCCGCTTCACAGCAGTGCCGGTGGGCGGTAATCCCCCGGGGAAAGCTCATTGCCGATGACCCTTTGCTGGAGGAACTGTTTGGCCTGCTTGTACTGGCCCACTACCGGACCCGCCCGTCCGATCTGCGCAATCTGCTCGACGGCCCCACCCTAACCGTACACGCGCTATTCCACGACGATCATGTGGTAGCCACTGCACTGGTGATAGAAGAGGGCGAATTGAACGAAAAACTTGCAGAAGAGGTGTGGCTGGGGCAGCGGCGGGTAAGGGGACACCTGCTGCCTCAGTCGCTGGCAGCACATGCCGGATTCGCCAAAGCCGCCCGGTTACGCTATGCACGCATCATGCGGCTGGCGGTACATCCTGCCGCCCGCCGGAGAGGACTGGGAAAGCGATTGGTAGAAGAAGTCATCAGCTACCACCGAGAAAGAGGGGCGGACGGCGTGGGCACAAGCTTCGGTGCCACACCGGAACTGTTGTCATTCTGGTATCGGGCAGGTTTCGATACGGTTCATCTTGGCCTACGCCCCGAGGCCAGCAGCGGTCATCATGCCGCTTTTTTGCTCCACCCCTTGACCCCGTCGATGGTAAAACTGCATCGACAGTTACGACACCATCTGCGGGAACAGCTCCCACATTTGCTCACCTCTCCGCTACGTCATCTAGAGCCCGAAACCGTGAGATCCTTGCTGAAGAATCTGCCAAGTGACCCGGAATCCCTTAATCCGCACGCACAACGTGATATCCACGCCTTTGCCTTCGGCCACCGGGGTTATGAAACGTGCGCCTACGCCCTCGGGAAGCTGACCCACTTCGCACTGGCAAAAGGATATGGATCATCTCTCTCTACTGGGGAGCAAAAGCTGCTGGTCAGAAAGGTGCTGCAAAACCACCCATGGGGTGAAGTGATCCGATGTTGCGAATTTGCCGGAAGACGGGCAGCGCTTTCCGCGCTGCGCGGAGTCATGGCAAAACTGATACGCGCCCATCCCGATCTTGTCCCGTCACTGCAACCCCCACCTTCACCACCGTGACACCCAATTGAAGCAAGCACTTACTATCGCAGGATTTACATAGTTGTCACAAACACGGCTGGCGAAGTGACATGCCTCG
The DNA here is from genome assembly GCA_964557025.1 of uncultured Chromatiales bacterium. GTDB lineage: Bacteria > Pseudomonadota > Gammaproteobacteria > Thiohalospirales > Thiohalospiraceae > DRMK01. The sequence continues at coordinate 70,029 of CAZKYF010000021.1, forward strand.
TCCAATAATGATCGAGCACAGGGATTGTGGACACTATCTTGTTGATAGTTTTTGGCCGCCGTCCCCCGGCGGCCCCTTTTTAAGGTTCAGGACTCCCTGATACTATGCCTCCACAAAACGGTAGAGCATCGCAATCTCCTCCGCCCACAACGTTTCATCCACGGTCTCCAGGATCAGCGGCATCTCTTCCATGCGCTCGTCTTGCATGATGAAACGAAACGGATCCAGTCCCAGCTTCCCCTTGCCCAGGTTTTCGTGACGATCCACCCGGCTGGCCAGTTCCACCTTGGAGTCGTTGAGATGCATTCCCTTGAGATAGGAGAAACCCACCACTTTGTCAAACTGGCACATGGTCTCCTCGTACGCCTCCCGGGTGCGGAGGTCATATCCGGCGGTGAAAGTATGGCAGGTATCGAGACAGACCCCTATTCGGGTTTGGTCTTCCACCCGCTCGATCAGGTAGGCCAGATGCTCAAAACGGTACCCGAGATTCGAACCCTGTCCCGCCGTGTTTTCGATCACCGCTGTCACCCCTTCGGTCTGCTCCAGCGCCCGGTTGATGGAGTCGGCGATCAGGTCCAGACAGCTCTCTTCGTCAATCTTGCGCAGATGACTGCCGGGATGGAAGTTGAGATAGATGAGGCCGAGCTGATGGCAACGGCGCAGCTCATCGACGAAGGCATCCAGGGACTTGGTACGCGCTTCCGGCTCCGGGTGTCCCAAATTGATCAGATAGCTGTCATGGGGAAGCACGTCTCGTGGGCGAAACCCGCACTCTTCCATGTTGGCCCGGAACTGCTCAATCTGTTCCTCGGTATAGGGTTTGGCCCGCCACTGGCGCTGATTTTTGGTAAACATGGCAAACGCCTTGGCCCCAATCTCCCGGGCATTCAACGGTGCATTCTGCACTCCGCCAGCAATGCTCACATGGGCTCCCACTCGCTTCATGGCTCCACTCTCCTGTTTGAAATTTGTGGACGAGGCGCCTTGACACCTTCGGCAGGCAAACATAGTCTTTTCCTTCCGGGACAATGCGCCGTTATCGTAAGGACGGAACGATGGACGATTGTAGCGGTTTTTGCCAGAGCGCGGGGCAGCTTTTCCAGACCGAGGAGAACCCGCCGGGGGAAAGGCAGTTCCGGCGCACGGCCCCGCGTCCCTACACCGCTGCCGAGCGCGCCTCCACCACATTGCTGTTCGGCGGACTCACCCTGAAGCACGAGCAATTGCTCAAGGCCAGTTTGGAGAATCTCGGCTACCGCTGCGAACGATTGCCGACTCCCGACTTGGAAGCCCTACAAACGGGTAAAGAGTTCAGCAACAACGGCCAGTGCAATCCCACCTACTTCACTGTTGGCAACCTGGTCAAATATCTGCAGCAATTGCATCGTTCCGGTCTGTCGCGGCAGGAGATCATCGACAACTACGTGTTTCTTACCGCCGGCAGCTGTGGCCCATGCCGCTTCGGCATGTATGAGGCTGAGTACCATAATGCCCTGCAAAACGCCGGTTTTGGCGGCTTCCGAGTGCTGATCTTTCAGCAGACCGAGGGTTATGAGGAGGGGGGCGTGGAAGCCGGTCTGCGCACCGACCTGGACTTCTATCTCTCTATCATCCTCAGCGTGTTGCTGGGCGATCTGCTCAACGAACTTGGCTACCAGATACGTCCTTACGAGAAGGAAGCGGGAGCCACCGACCGCGCCCTCGAGGAATGTGCGACGATCCTCTACCACACCCTTCGCAAACAAACACCCGATGCCGGAGGAAGCCGCTGGCAGACCCTGCTGGAATCCCTCCCGGTCGTGGGAAAGGTGTTCGCCACTCGCCGCAAGCTGCTCCGATTCATCGGTTCTCCCCAGCTCATCGCTGCGTTAGAAGAGTGCCGGGAGCTCCTCTCCCGGATCGAGGTGGACCGGACCCGGGTCAAACCAGTGGTACAGATCACTGGCGAGTTCTGGGCCCAGCTCACCGAAGGAGATGGCAATTTCAACATGTTTCGCTTCCTGGAAAGCGAAGGGGCGGAGGTTCGTATCAGCCCGGTTTCCGTCTGGTTGCTGTACATCTTCTGGGACATCAAGGCAGCCTATCGGGAACGGTTCGGGATCAAAGGACACCGCAATCCTCTGCAATACCTCTACCGGATGGCACTCATCACCCTTGGAGAACGTCTGTTTCTGCACGCCTACCACCGTTTTGCGGAGGCATTGGGAGGAACCATCAAGGAACCGGTCTCCATGGAGGAACTGGCTCACCTCGGACACCGTTACTACCACTCCCGGATCACCGGAGGAGAAGGACATCTGGAAGTGGCCAAGAGCATCCATGCAGTACAACACCATGAATGCCACATGATCCTCTCCCTCAAGCCCTTCGGCTGTATGCCTTCCACCCAGTCAGATGGTGCCATGGCCGCGGTGGTCTCCGACTATCCACAGATGATTTTCCTTCCCATCGAAACATCGGGTGATGGAGAGATCAACGCCCACAGCCGGGTTCAGATGGCTTTGGGAGAGGCGCACCGCAAGGCACGCGCCGAATTCGAGATGGTACTGCGGGAGATCGGCCGGGATTACACTGCTATCCAAGCCCATCTGGCGGAACATCCTGAGTTGAACAGGGCGCTTTATAAACGACCCCCAGGCAGCCCGCTGGCCGGCAGTGCGGCGAACTTCGTCCGAGAGATCACCAGCCGGATGGATCCGAGATCATGATTCGCTGGCACATGGGACTGGACGTGGGATCCACTACCGTAAAGGCAGTGGTGATGGAGGTGGAAAGCGGACACACGGTCTGGAAACGCTATCGGCGCCACGATGGCAAACAGGGTCAGCAGGTACTGGCTTTTTTGGAAACCATCGAGGAGCTCCTTCCGCTAAACGACACCGGAGAACTGCAGATCAGCATTACCGGGTCAGGCGGAGGAATACTCGCCGAGTTACTTGGGGCCCGCTTCGTGCAGGAGGTAAACGCGGTCTCCCTGGCGGTGGAAAAACTCTACCCGGAAACCCGCTCAGTCATCGAGTTGGGAGGGCAGGATGCCAAGATCATCCTCTTTCGCGAGGATCCTGTCAGTGGACAGAAGCGAAAGATCTGCACCATGAATGACAAGTGCGCCGGAGGCACCGGTGCGGTACTGGACAAGATCGCCGCCAAACTCAACCTCTCCTCCGATCGCCTTGGAGAAATGCCCTACGAGGGTGTAAAGTTGCATCCAGTGGCGGGCAAGTGCGGGGTCTTCGCCGAAAGCGACATCAACAGCCTGCAGAAACTTGGGGTGCCAGCGGAGGAGCTGATGGCTTCCCTGTTCGATGCCATCGTACAGCAGAACCTGGCGGTACTTACCCGCGGCAACATCCTGCTTCCCCCGGTGCTGCTGCTTGGGGGGCCCAACACCTTCCTGCGCGGCCTGCGACAGGCATGGCAGCACAACCTCCAGCACTTGTGGAAAGAACGGGAAGTGGAGCTGCCTATTGGAATCCCTGCCGAAAAGCTGCTCCAAACGCCTGAAGACGCCCATTTTTTCGCGGCTATCGGAGCCATCGAGTTCAGCCGACAGCAAAGCGAGATCAAAGGCGTGTATCGAGGGCGTGGACCGCTGCAGCAACATTTGTCCGGGGGCTCCAACAGGAAAATGCGAAAAAAAGCCTCTCCGCATGGATTGGTAAAGAGCGAGCTGGAGCTGCACCGTTTCCTCAAACGGTATCGCCCGCAACCATTCGAGGCCGCCAGCTTCCACCCGGGTGAAAGAGTCCGCGCCTTTCTCGGCATCGATTCCGGCTCCACTTCCACCAAGGCGGTGCTCCTTTCACCGGAACGTGAGGTACTGGCCACCGCCTACGGCCTTTCCAAGGGCAATCCCATTGAGGATACCCAGAACAGGATTGCAGAGCTACGCCACCACGTGGAGGCTCAGGGGGCGGAGCTGGAAATTCTGGGGGTAGGAACCACCGGCTACGCCAAGGACATCCTGAAAGAGCTGCTCTGTTGCGATACCGCGGTGGTGGAAACGGTTGCCCACACCCAGAGTGCTCTCCATTTCCATGGAGACGTGGATGTCATCTGTGATGTGGGCGGACAGGACATCAAATTGATCTTCCTTCGGGAGGGAACGGTTAAGGAATTCAAACTCAACACCCAGTGCTCCGCTGGCAACGGCTATTTTCTGCAAAGCAGTTGCCAGGGATTCGGGTTTCCCATAGAGACATATGCGGAGCAGGCCTTTCGAGCCCGTTCCTATCCGGAATTCAGTTATGGCTGTGCGGTGTTCCTGCAGGCAGAGATTGTCGATTTCCAGCGCCAGGGATGGGAGCCTCATGAAATCCTGGCGGGGCTGGCTGCAGTTTTGCCCAAGAACATCTGGCATTACGTGGCCAAGCTTCCCAATCTCCCGGCATTGGGGCGGCACTTCGTCCTCCAGGGAGGAACCCAGCGCAACCTTGCCGCGGTGAAGGCACAGCTGGATTTCATTCAGAAACGATTCCAGGGTAGCGGTATCGAACCCGAGGTTTCCGTACACCGATTCACCGGTGAATCCGGTGCTATCGGTGCCGCTCTGGAGGCCATCCGGGTCCACCAACCCGACCGCGCCACCCCTTTCATTGGTCTCGAAGCCCTCGCCAGCCTCACCTATCACACCCGGCGGGACGAATCTACCCGTTGCGACTTCTGCAAGAGCAAATGCCTACGCACCTTCGTGGATGTGGAGCTGCCTCACAAGCCTGCACCCAAAACCCCGCTCACACTGGTGGCCGGGCAGCCGCTCAAGCGGCGCTTCATCAACGCCTCCTGCGAAAAGGGGCAGGCGGAAGAGCTGGAAACAGTCCAACGAATCAGCATCCAGCGCAAACAGGTGAAGCGAGCCAACCCGGATCTCTCCGCCTATGCTGCACGCCGTGCCTGGAGCGACTTCAAGCCCTCTCCCGCCTCCGGGCGGACACTCTCTCTGTTTCGTCGAACCCCGAACCGACACCGTTTACGTATCGGCTTGCCACGAGTGTTGAATCTCTATTCCCTGGCCCCATTCTTTAGCGCGTACCTGGGAAGCCTTGGCATTCCCCATCGCAACCTGGTGTTCAGCGATTTCACCAGCGAAACCCTTTACAAGGAGGGATCCAAGAGAGGAGCCATCGATCCTTGCTTTCCCAGTAAAGTGGCCATCGCCCACCTCCACAATCTGATGGAGCGAAAACACCGACGCAAACCGCTGGACTGGATCCTATTTCCCAAGATCGCCAGCCTCCCCACCCCTCTGCAACACACCCAGGATTCCACCGCCTGCCCTACAGCCACCGCCACTCCGGAGTCGGTGCGAGCCGCCTTCTGTAAAGAGGAGGATCGGTTCGCACAGCTGGGAATCCGGTTCGTCAGCCCTTTTCTCTCCTTCGCGGAACCAGAGCTGCTGAAGCGGCAGATGTGGCAAACCTTTGGCCCTCTCCTGGGCCTGAGCCGTGGAGAGAACCAACGCGCCTGCGCCTCCGGCTGGCAAGCATTGGAAAAATTTGATAGCGAGCTGCGAAACAAAGGAAGGGAGGTATTGGAGCAGCTGGAGAAGGAACAGAGACTGGGCATCGTCCTGCTAGGCCGTCCGTATCATAGTGACCCAGGGCTTAACCACCAGATTCTGGCGGATCTACAGCAGCTGGGATATCCCATTTTTACCATCGACAGCCTGCCGCTGGACGAAGATATCTTGGAGTCTCTCTTTGGAGAAGATATTCGTGCAGGCTTGGTACGGAATGCCCGGGAGATCGGTGACGTGTGGCGCAATTCCTATAGCGAAAACAGCAATCGCAAAATCTGGGCGGCCAAATATGTTGCCCGTCATCCTCTCCTGATCGGCCTGGAGTTATCCAGTTTCAAATGCGGTCACGACGCCCCCATCTATAGCTTGATCGAGCAGATCATTGAGCAGAGCGGCACTCCATTTTTCGCCTTCCGCGACCTCGATGAAAACCGTTCGGCCGGCTCCATCAAAATCCGACTGGAAACCATTGACTATTTTCTGCACCGCTACCGCGATCAGCTTCCCGGGGGAAACGATCGCCGGGGCGGCGACCGACTCAGGCGGGTGGCACGATAGGAAACCAGCTGCCGTCATATTCGGCCATATCTTTCTCCCGGGTACGCCCTTTCACAAACAGCCGGTCATAGTCCTCCTGTGTGATGATGCGCTCCCGACCACTAGCATCCCGATATCCCCAGGCCCCTTCAATGCACATGCGAAACAATGTATCGATGATGTCATCGAAGCGGATGCCATACTCACGGGCCAGTCGCTGGAAATCCGTAATTCGCATCTCCATCCCGCGCTCGTCGAATTCCTCCGCTAGCAACGCTTCAAGGGCCACATCCCATTTGGGAATCAGGCTGTCATCTCCCGTTATCTCTGTTCCCACAGCATGTACCTCCGTTCTCAGTCAGACCCCGTGATATCCCGCCTTACCATCATCCACCATCAAGTCGCTCGAACACTCATCTTCCGACTTCGCGGCGGAGCGCCATATTACCCCAGATTCCCCCCTCGGCTCCATTCCGAGCGGCCGGATTCGTCAGCAGACCGATTTTCTACTATCCTGTAGGGAGGTGGTGCCCTGGTGTAAGAGACGCGACATTCGCCTATGCCTGATACTCTATGGGGCCACAGAGCGACTGCCAGGCCATACCAGGTCATACCGACAACTTGGATTTTGGAGGCTGCGGAAAACGAATGCCCGAAACGCTTCAGGAGTTCCTCTCCTCCCCTGCACGCCCTGCCAATACGATGGGCTATCACGAACTGTGCGGATTCTTATTTTCGGTCGCTTGCTCTCCCGATCTGGTTCAGCCATCGGAATGGTTACCGATGATCTTCGATGACCAGGACCCTGGCTATATCGATCTCGAAGAGGCGAACACCATGCTTCAGCAGATTATCAGTCTCTATAACGATATCGACCTCCAAGTGATCTCCGGCCAGGTTTTCCTGCCGGAGGCATGTCAGCCAGCGGAGACACCGGAAGCGAATTTCGGAGCACCGCTTGGGGAGTGGTCAACGGGGTTTGTTTGTGGCCATGGCTGGTTGACCAAGGTATGGGACAGCTATCTGCCAGAAGATCTGGACGAAGAATTGGGCTCCTGTGTGATGATTCTGAGTTACTTTGCTGACACCCGGCTGGCCGAAGCATACCGCAAGGAGGCTGCCACCCGGCCCGTCACAGCCGAGGAGATGGCCCAAACGGTGGTCAAGATCTTCCCCGAGGCAATGTCCAGCTACGCACATATGGGCCGTTCCATCTATCTGGCGTCGAACGAGATGGAAGAGGAAGTTCCTCGAGCCCTCAAAGCGGGGCGCAATGAACCCTGCCCTTGTGGAAGCGGGAAAAAGTACAAACATTGCTGCTTGCATTAGCAACCTGCTAAATTAAGAGGAGAGGCAGGAACGAGAGGTACCCGGAATGGCCAAACCACTGTTGGTAACATTGGGAATGCTGTTCGTCGCCCTGGGCGGGATTGGTTTGATATTGCCGGTCATGCCGACCACTCCCTTCCTCTTGCTGGCCGCTGCTTGCTTTGCCCGTTCCTCTCCCAGGTTTCATGCCCGTCTGCTCGATACCCGGTTGTTTGGACCGCTGATCAGGAGCTGGCAGGAAAATCGCTCCATCCCCGCCAAGGCCAAAAAGACTGCCATTTTCTCCATTCTTGTGATAGGTGGCGCATCGATCGCGCTGTTCGTGGAGCAAATGGCCCTGCGGATCCTGATCGCCACCATCCTGCTGCTCAACATCGCCTTTATTGCCAGCCTCAAGACCAGCGAACTGGCTGAAATCACGAAGGAGAACCGCTAGGGTTGCAAATCGCCTCCCACACCTGAGATATCCTCCGGCGGAACAGGCGATTGGGGCAAAGACAGGGGACCGCAATCTCCTCCATCGTAGTCGAAGGCGGGACAGGTGAGAACCAGGTCCCATGAGCCATCGTCACAATAACCGTCCCCCACCCAGGAAGAGGCCAGCGCAGCCTCCACGCAGTTGCCCGCACAATCATAAAGTCGTCCGTCGTCGCAAGGCGAACCCGGTGCAGTTAGCGGAGGCGCCTCGCAATCCCCTCCATCATTATCGAAAACAGGGCAGGTCAATACGATTCCCCATTCTCCATCATCACAATAACCATCCCCAGACCACCCCTCTGCCTCAGCCACGCTGACACAGCTGCCAACGCAATCATATACCTGTCCCTCTCCACAGGGCTCCCCCGGCCTTGGGTCCACCTCAGACTCGGCAAATGCTGACCCTCCCGCCATCATGACACACAAAAGAACCAACGTTGAAATGCACCGCTTCATTGCCTTCCCCCCAACAAGAAAGGTTTTCAAATGTTTGGATTTATGCTGACAGTTTACCTCATCCAGCTTCAATTTTGCCAAATCGCGGAACGAAGGAAATCCCCTCACGCACTACCAGGGCCGCCAGGAGAAAAAGCGGGACACGATCGGCCACTCGGAGGTAATCAACAGATTGTGACAGGGATCACCGCCCTGATAACCGCTTGCCCGTAGAGTCTGCTATTATTTGGTCGAATTCACCGCAGGGAGCGACGGTTTCTCTGGGCGCGACAAAACCACCCGAAATTCATGGCAATGGATGGCTTCAGCATGAAAAAGCATACCCTTTTTCCTCTTCCTCGTCTCTCTACCGGAATTCTCTTTGGTTTGCTCCTAAGTACAGCCAGTATTCTGGCTGCCAAGGAGTATCACGTAGGTCCAGGACAGTCACTGGAGCGCATCGGTGATGTTCCCTGGATGCAGCTTGAGCCCGGAGACCGGGTCTTCATTCATTACCGGCCGGAACCCTACCGCGAGAAGTGGGTCGTCGACCGCCGCGGTACTGAGGAACGCCCCATCGTCATTGCCGGTGTCCGTGGTCCTCGGGGCGAGCGCCCTGTCATCGACGGCCGCGACGCCGTCACACCCAAAGGGCTCGACTTCTGGAACGAAGATCGAGGCGTGTTGAGCATCGGGAACGCCACCGATGAAGTCCCCTCTCATATCGTCATCGAAAGGCTGGCCATTCGTTCCGGCCACCCCGATTACCGATTCACCGACGGTGACGGCGAACGCCGACGCTATCGCACCAACGCCGCCAGTATCTATGTGGAAAAAGCGGCCAATCTCACCATCCGGGATTGCGAACTGCACGATTCCGGCAACGGCCTCTTCATCGGCCCCTTCGACGGGAAAACCCGAAACATCCTCATCGAAGGCAACTACGTCCACGACAACGGAATCGTGGATCGTTACTACGAACACAACGCCTATACAGCCGCCATCAACATCACCTATCAGTACAACCGCTTCGGACCATTACGCCCCGGTGCAACCGGCAACAACATCAAGGATCGTTCCGCGGGGCTCACTGTTCGATACAACTGGATAGAAGGGGGCAATCGGCTGCTGGATCTGGTGGATGCGGAGGACAGCCGGGTCCTCGTGGAACACCCCTCGTACCACCAGACCTACGTATATGGCAACATCCTCATCGAGCGGGACGGAGGCAATCCCCAGGTTCTGCACTACGGTGGCGACAGCGGTATGGAAGAGGACTATCGCAAAGGAACCCTCTACTTCTTCAACAACACGCTCTATTCAAGCCGGACCGGCAACACCACATTACTGAGGCTCTCCACCAACGAAGAGAATGCCGATGTACGCAACAACATCCTTTACGTCACCGCCGCCGGTGATCGATTCGCCTTGCTGGACGAATACGGCCGGATGACCTTGCGCCACAACTGGATCAAGCGTGGCTGGGTGGCATCTCATGAAGGGGGAGGCTTTGCAGGCAGCATCACCGATGATGAAAGCACCATCGAAGGCAACGATCCCGGTTTCATCGATGCATCGACCCTCGACCTCCGTCTCACCGCCGAAAGCCCGGCCGTGGACAAAGGAACGGCTCTCCCGGCCGCTCTCCCAAAAGAGCATTCGCTCACCATGGCATACAAACCCCATCTTCAAGGCCAGCCTCGGCCGATGGCCGGCACCTTGGACCTCGGTGCATTCGAGCGGGAAGGAAAAGGCGACAATAACAGCGGTAACAGCGGTAACAGCGGTAACAGCGGTAACAGCGGTAACAGCGGTAACAGCGGTAACAGCGGTAACAGCGGCAACAGCGGTAACAGCGGTGACAGCGGAGACA
>CAZKYF010000022.1:0-5356 GCA_964557025.1 uncultured Chromatiales bacterium
GGTGATCGAGTTCCACGGCGAAGGAACGATCGAATACATCCCTTTTCCCGACCACCTGAAAGGACGCTATCAGAGCTTCACCGAGGCCGACATCTCCGCCCTGCGAGCCGCCGGGTACGACAAACCTTTCAAGAACGTCCAGGAGGGTGTTCGAAACTACCTGGAGTGGCTCAGTCGGGGGTGATCCCGGCCCGCTCCAAGAAGTGCCGCAGCTGGATCACCTCGTTCTTGTCCTGCAGCGTGTGACCATGGTGAGGGAGTGAAAACACCTCCTCTTGGCCGTTCAAGAACACCTTCACCCGCCCCCTTCGCCCCTCGTTCATCTCAGCCCCCAAATGGATCAATAACGACTGAACCCGCTTCCAGTCGATGTTTGTATCGATAGGATGAGCAAATATCTTTTGCAGCGTCGTGCGGTGTTTGTGATTCATTGAGCATCTCCTCATGCCCCCCAGCCATTCACCCGTTGCAGAGCATGAATCGCTGGATTAGAATGTGGGCTCACAAAGTGCTGGCGTAGCTCAGTTGGTAGAGCAGCTGACTTGTAATCAGCCGGTCGGGGGTTCGACTCCTCTCGCCAGCTCCATCTAAAAACCTCCACATCTTCATAATACCCCGCCCAGGGACCCAACTGGAAATACTATCTTTTCACCGGGAAGGCTCTTTTTCCAGCAAGGCGCCTCCCCCACTTTTGCAAAGCTTTACAACCACCGCCTGACGCCCCACCCCAGCAGCTCGGCCAGGCGCGGTATCCAGGGGCGTTGCCGCCAGCCGGTGGCGCACACTGCTGCGACCTCGGTCCGATCGGCGTCGAACTGGGCTGCAGAGATCCGGGTCTTCACTGACCAGGTTCAATTCATAGTTCTGGAACAGGCTACGGTAGTCAAGGTTGGCGGTGCCCAGCGTCGCCCGCTTTCCGTCCACGATGACCACCTTGGCATGCAGCATTCCGGGCAGGTATTCGAAGATCCGGATTCCGGCATCCAGCAGCCGGGCATAGACGGCGTTGGCTGCCCAGGCCGCCAGCGGCACGTCAGCTGGTGCACGGTACCAGTATGCGCACATCGACGCCCCGTTTAACCGCCGCAAGCAGCGCTTTCCGGGTGCTGTGATCGGGCACGAAGTACGGTGTTTCCACGCAGATACTCTGTTCCGCGTTGCAAAAAAAATCGGCGTAGATGCAGACCAGCCGCCTGCGGCAGGCACGCGTTTGATTGGGAACCAGCACGGTGCCGGCCACCCTACTCTCCTGCGGCAACCAGTCTCGGTCACCTTGCCAGAATGCGTCGAACAGTCCGGCCGCCTGCCGAGCCAGCTCTCCCTGGAAAGATGCCTGGGTATCGCGCCAGCGCGCCGCACCATGGTAACGTTGCGAACCCTGCCGGTGGATGTTGAATCCGCCCAGAAAGGCGATCTCGCCATCCACCACCAGCAGTTTGCGGTGGTCGCGCCGGTTGTAGCACAGCGGTTTACGCCAGTGCCAGGGGTGAAAACGGCGCAGCTGCGCTCCCGACTGCTCCAGCAGCGGCCCGGGGGTGCGGTAGAACCGAAACAGGGAGCCGACCGCATCCACCATCAGGCGGCCATCGGGGGATTACGCCCACAGCTCCAGCACATAGTGACGCATAACGGCGCTCAATACGTCGCTGCGGGCGATGATGCCTGTCAATTCACCATCCGTGACGATTGGCAGTGCACCGACGCGCTGCTCGACGAACAGGCGGGCGATGTAGCGAACGTCGGTGTCCGGGCTTGCGGTCAGCACCGGCGATTTCATCACCGTTGCAATGGGTGCGTCGCCATCTTCGGGAAGCTGCCGTCGATAGTTTTCCGTGACCCCGGCCAGATGACGCAGAATGTCCCGGTCGGACACCATGCCGACCAGTTGACCTCCGGATGAAACAACCGGCAGATGGCGAACCTGCCGCCTGCGGAACAGGGTCAGCGCCTCATCCACCGTCGCCTCAGAATCCAGCGTCGCCACTGGCGAACTCATGATCTGTTCCGCATGCAGGGCAGCATGACTCTGCGACAGCTGTTCGATGGATTGGTAGGCCTCTACCGCCTGATGCTGGCGGCTGTTTTCCGCGGGACTCTGCTGCTGCTCTTTTTCATCGACCGCGCGCGGGGGAGTAACCGCTTCCGTTTTCTCGACCACCTTTTCCTTGAACACCTTCTCCAGAGGCATCCGCTCGTGGCCGTTGAGTCCCTGTACGAAAAAGGTCATGGTTTATCTCTCCAGTACAAAAGATCAGTCGAGGATACAACAATCCCCCGGCACCAGATACAGTTGCAATCCACATGGTTGCAGGAAACGTCGTTGCGCTGGCTCCGATAGCACCGCCGCGCCCAGGGGGAAAGCAGCCGTTTGGTCCAGCTGGGCCGATACTGCCGCCGCAATGCCTCCCGGATATCGGGCCTGGAGACGAAGTGTTTCAGAAACCAGCTGTAACCCAGGTTCCCCCGACAGAGTATAGAACGCGATTGACCATCGAGGTCTCCATTTGCGGCTTCAGCTCCCACTGCCCGAGCCGGTCATGGTTTCCGCCGTTCAAAAGGCTGCGCGCCGCTATCACCTTACCACGACCGGAGGTGAGCACGTTGTGGCGCAGGGTCACCGGCACCACGGCCTGCGTCTTGTGAAAGGAGGAGAGCAACAGATCGCAGCGCGGGCCTTTCAGCTCAGCTTGAGACGGTCGAAGGCCCGCCCCGGAAAATGGCGTCGAATCTCCTGGCAGACACACTTTTCATTCATAATCTACCGGAGCCGCGGACGATACAGATCATCCCGTCGCAGGGGCAAAGCAAGGGACTGGTACGCTGGTGCAGCAAGCACTTGGTAAACGTTAGTGCTCCCCTCATCGAAATAGTAGGCACTGCCCGCCATGTAGAGACGCCACAGACGGTAGGTGGCCTCACCCGCGGCAGCCACCGCCTCTTTTTTCCTGGCCTCCAACCTCCGCACCCAGTGACGCAGGGTCAGCGTATAGTGACGACGCAAACTCTCCACATCGAGGATTTCGAATCCTGCATCTTCCATGGCTTCCTGCACCTTGCTGATCCGGGTGAGCTCCCCATCCGGAAAGATATAACGATTGATGAACCGAGTGGCCGGATTGTCCTGCCATCCCCGATCGTTGGTGATACCGTGATTCAGGAAAAGCCCGTCCGGCTTGAGCAATCGCTTCACCGTCCCGAAATAGTGGTGGAAATTGGCCACCCCCACATGCTCGAACATTCCCACGCTCACGATACGGTCATAGCACGACTCTCCCTCCAACGCACGATAATCACGCAATTCAATGGTCACTCTGTCGGTCAATCCCTCACGCCGGATCCACTCATTACCGTACCGGCATTGCTGTTCACTCAGCGTGATCCCGTGCGCTCGCACTCCATAGTGACGTGCAGCCCACCGGAGAAGGGCACCCCAACCACAACCGATGTCGAGCAACCTCTGCCCCGGTTTCAGTCGCAGCTTGCGACAAATGTAGTCCAGTTTGTCACGTTGAGCTTCGGCCAACGACTGCTCTGCATCACGAAAATAAGCGCACGAATAGACCATCTCGGGATCGAGCCACAAACGGTAGAAGGCATTGCTCACATCGTAGTGATGAGCGATGGCTTCTGGACTGTTTTGATGCCTGGAAAACACTCTTCCCGCGGCTTCCACTGCAGCAGTGGACTCCCGTGGCAAACGGAAGGCATCCTTCAAGATGCGCCATTTTTCCATGGGAGAAAAACGAACCGTCTCTGCATAGTCGATCAGCTCGAAAAGCTGCTCCAGGTCCCCTTCCGCTTCCAGCTCTCCGGCCAAATAGGATTCCGTCAAATGGACCAGATCCCGATGCAACACCAGGTGCCGGAGAACCGGGGCATGATATACCACCACAGTGATTGGAGAGCCGGTATGGCCATGGACATACTCTCCGTTCCAGAGACGGACGGCCACCGTTCCCTTGTAACCGGCGAGCATCCTCCGCAACACCCGCCGTGCAGCCGCCAGCGTTTTCTCTGCATCCTTCGAAGGTCGTGCTTCAAGGGGTTTTACGCTATTCGATGCCATCGGTGAACAACCTCCCTGGTCCCGTCACATCGATACTCCCCATACAAGATCATCGGGGGAATACAGTTTTCAATGGGGGCTACCGCCCCTTTTTCAATCGTCCCATTTTCCAAGGACTCGGAATGCCCATCTTCCTTACAGCCGTACACTCCTCAACCTGAGCGCATTGCTTATCACCGATACCGAGCTGAAACTCATTGCCGCTGCCGCGATGATGGGCGACAACAACAGGCCGAAGAAGGGATAAAGCACGCCCGCCGCAACCGGCACGCCGGCGGCATTGTAGATGAACGCGAAGAACAGGTTCTGGCGGATGTTGCGCATGGTGGCGCGTGACAGGCGCACGGCACGTACGATACCTCGCAGATCTCCCTTGACCAGGGTCACGCCGGCGCTCTCCATGGCCACGTCGGTCCCGGTGCCCATGGCGATACCCACGTGAGCCTGGGCCAGGGCGGGGGCATCGTTGATTCCGTCACCAGCCATGGCTACGATGCGACCCTCTGATTGAAGCTGTTTCACCACCGCTACCTTCTGCTCCGGCAGCACCTCTGCCTCGACCCGATCGATGTTCAGTTTGGCCGCTACCGCTTCCGCGGTCTTGCGGCTGTCTCCGGTGAGCATCACCACCTGAATCCCCTCCTCGTGGAGATCGCGGATCGCCTCGGGAGTGGTCTCCTTGACAGGATCGGCAACGCCGATCAGCCCGGCTGCCTTGCCGTCCACCGCCAGCAGCATCACGGTCTGGCCGTCTGCACGCAGATTGTCCGCCCGCTGCGGCAGTTCCCCGGCATCGACACCGAGACTCTGCAGCAGTTTGAGATTTCCCAGCGCCACTTCGTGGCCATTCACCTTCCCGGTGACCCCTTTCCCGGTCACCGACTGGAACGTCTCGGCCGGGATCAGCTCAACCCCCCGTTCCTTGGCACCATCCACAATCGCCTCAGCCAGCGGGTGTTCGCTGGAACGCTCCAGACTGGCGGCAAGACGCAGAATCTCATCCTCCTGGAACCCCGCTTCAGCCACTACCGAAACCAGCTTCGGCTTGCCCTCGGTGAGGGTGCCGGTCTTGTCCACCACCAGAGTGTCCACCTTTTGCATCACTTCCAGTGCCTCGGCATTTTTGATCAGCACCCCCATCATCGCTCCCTTGCCGGTGCCCACCATGATGGACATCGGGGTAGCCAGCCCCAGTGCGCAGGGACAGGCGATGATCAGCACCGCCACTGCGTTGATCACTGCATGGGCAATGGCAGGCTCCGGTCCCCACAGACTCCAGACGATGAAGGT
>CAZKYF010000023.1:0-38516 GCA_964557025.1 uncultured Chromatiales bacterium
CCAGATCGCTGGGTGAGAACTGACCGGACTTTTGAACGGGGTTAAAACATATGATCGTCCGCCACAGCCACGAAAAAATCCGGGGTGAGAACTGACCGGACTTTTGAACGGGGTTAAAACGATCAGGGCCCAAAAGAGCCCTGCTGCAACAGAAATGGTGAGAACTGACCGGACTTTTGAACGGGGTTAAAACTGTAGAGCCCCACTGGGATCATGAGAACAGTCAGGTGAGAACTGACCGGACTTTTGAACGGGGTTAAAACAATCTGCGCCATGCAGATCTCCGGGTTGGAGATATCCGGTGAGAACTGACCGGACTTTTGAACGGGGTTAAAACGAGTGCTTCCGAACCAGGTCTGTTCCACCACTACTGCGGTGAGAACTGACCGGACTTTTGAACGGGGTTAAAACTTGCGCTACTTCCCGGTATTTTTTTTGCGGCATCAGCGGGTGAGAACTGACCGGACTTTTGAACGGGGTTGGTAATCCCCAGGGTTTTCCGCATTCGAAAGGGCATTCGGACCGTTTTTTTGGTGGGGCCAGATTCTTGGAGGGAGCCGTTGGACGGGATGTGAAATTTCAGTCGCAGGCAAAGGTCATCCGGTGTGACCGGTTGTTTTTTTGTCGGTCTCCGGATGGAAAGGGTTCGAAGGGTTTATGGGAAAACGGGGGTGTTTCGGCTGGGTCAGGGAAGCGGGTATCGTTCCATGAAATAACCGAGGCAATCCTGGCGAATGGCTTGTTCGTTGCGAGTGAGCATGGCGGGCATGACGGTCCGGCGCAGGAGGATTCGGTCTCCCTGGTGATGAAAGTAGTCGTCGTATCGTTCGTTTCCCTGTTCGTCTCTCACTTCCAGTAACGGTTCGTTGCGGCATCGGGCGCGGGCGAAGGTGGTTCCCGCCGCCAGTTCATGGAAGTTCAGCCGTTCGATGTCGCCCGGGAGATCGAGTTCCACATCCGGTGCATCGAAACCGAAGCGGACGTCGTCCGGAATCTTGACGGTGGCAACGGTATGGAACAGGTCTATGTCGCGGGGGGACAAGGGGTGGGACGGCAGGGTGGCGAGACGGAGGCAGGCTTCCACGTAGTTGCTGGCGTGCTCGATGCCTCGCTGTTCTCCGGTCCGGCCGCATTCCACGGTGACCGCAGGGCAGAGGGGCGCGAAGGCCAGGGATTGGACGCCGGTGGGGCGGGTGAAATAGACCACGGTGCGGCTGAACAAGGTGGCGAGCTGCAGGAATTCGGGTTCCAGCCGGTTGATGCAGGCGTAATGGGGATTGAGGCCGGTGTTGTTGTGCAGGTCTATGCTGGCGAATACTCCCTTGCGGCGCATGGTTTCCAGCACTCGACTCAGCAGGGCGTGTTCGGGGGTTCCGTTGCCGTCGCCACCGGGCCAGACGCGGTTGTAGTCGGGCTGGTCCGGCAGCCGTCGTACTCCGGCGGCGGCGGCTGCGACGTTGCCCACGAACAGGGAGAGGGCGCGTGGCAGTTCCCGGTCCCGGTACTGTTTCAACAGCCGTTGCATGGCATGCAGTCCCACCGTTTCGTTGCCATGCAGCAGGATGGAGACGAACAGAGGAGGTTCCCGTCTTCCCGGCAGGTGGATGAGGGTCGGTTGCTTTAGGAGGTTGTGCAGATCGCGTGCGCCGATGTCCAGAAAGCCTGAAGGGAGCGCATGGAGGGTGGTCAGCATGGGGGAGATTATAGGCCCCATTCGTGAACGGGAACAGCCCGCTGCTGGTGGTCCAGGTAGGCGAGCGTCAGGGCGTGCATGTCCCGCCCGTGTCGTTCGGTGAACTTTCGCTGCCAGGCGGCGCCGTTTTGCCGGTTTCGGGTGCGCTCCTCGATGATGCCGAGGTAGTGCCGGATCTCTTCCGGCGCGATGGCCAGCCGCTGCAACCCCTCTTCGGCCGCCGGCAGCAGCCGTTCGAGGATGAGCCGGGCGATGTTGCGCCGCTCGCCATCCAGCCACTGGAGGGTTGCTTCGAAACCGAACCGGGCCGCCGCGTAGAAATTGTCACGGGCCACCGGAAAGGGGAGGCGGGTCTCCGGTGAAGGCGTCTCGTGGGCCAGTGCGGTGGCCAGGCCGTAGTAGAAGGCGGCGTTGGCGATCATGTCCACCGGAGTGGGGCCGGCCGCCATGACCCGGTGTTCGATCCGCAGGTGAGGCGTTCCGTCGGGATCGAAGCCGATCAGCGGTCGGTTCCAGCGCCAGATGGTGCCGTTGTGCAGCCGCAGGTGGGGGAGCCGATGGAGCGGTTCGTCCAGGGGAACCGGGAGCAGGACCGGGTAGTGCTCGAGGTTTTCCCGGTAGAGCTCCTCCAGCGAGTGGCGGATGTAGCCGCTGCCGAAGGTGACCCGTTTGACCGGCCCGCGGGCTGCGCCGGCGTAACCGCCCACTTCCACCGATTGTTCGAACAGGGGGATACGGCTCTCGGCCCACAGCCGTTTGCCGAACAGGAGCGGTGCATTGGCGGCCACGGCGACCGTGGCAGCGGCGGCGACGATGCTGGCGTTGAACAGTCGCGCCGCCTCTGCGGCCCGCACTTGCAGATGGACCTGGAAAGATGTGGTGGCCGACTCCAGCATCACGTCGTGGTGGATGGAGCGGAGGTGCTCCTCGCCGAGGATGTCCAGTCGTATCGGCATCCCCTTGCGGGTGCGCAACACTTGTTCGTTGAGCGCCCGGTAGCGTTGCAGTGCCGACATGTTTTCCGGCTTCAGGTGATCGTCGCGCAGGGTGGGCAGGATGCCGATCATGAGCAGGCGGGCGTCCATCGCCCTCGCCACCTCGTCGCAGCGGTGCCAGCGTTGCTCCAGCTCCCGCTGCAACTGCGACAATGCGTCGCCGTGCAGCCGCTGCGGCGCCACGTTGAGCTCGATGTTGAAGCGTGCCAGCTCCGCCACCACCTGGGGGTCGTTCAACCGCTGCAGATAGGTTTCATTGATGGGCAGCGGCTCCCCGTTTCGATCGATCAGCCATGCCTCCAGCTCGGCCCCGGCCACGGGTGCTGCGTTCGACCAGCGTTCCCCGGCGAACCACCGATGCAGCAACGCCTGTTCGGCCTGCATCCGTTCCCGGAAGCGCAGGAAATGTTGTTCGGAGAAATGGCTTTCGGAGATTTCGCGACCCACGGCACCGGAAAAACGTCGTGTTCCCTCTTTGCTCGAGTGTAATGGGAGATTCGGCAGGGGAAAAGTCTTTTCCCGGGCAAGGAACCATGGAACGGCCCCGAGGGCCGCGGTGGGTTCAGCTCGCCTTCATCTCCTCCCGTATCGTTTCGATGACCGGTTTCGTCTCGGGCCGTACGTTGCGCCACAACGAGAAGGATTCCGCCGCCTGCTCCACCAGCATGCCGAGGCCGTCCATGCAGCTCGCAGCGCCGTGCTGCCGGGCCCACTTCAGGAAGGGGGTGGGTTCGGCACCGTACATCATGTCGTAGGCACTGCCGCCTTCCTTCAGCAGGTCTGGGGGAAGGGGGGGGAGTTCTCCCGCCAGACTGGCGGCGGTGGCGTTGATTATCAGATCGAATTGCTGGCCTTCGAGGGCGGGCAGGCCGCAGCCCCTCACCGTTCCCAGGGCACCGAATCGATCCGCGAGATCGTATGCCTTGTCGGGTGTACGGTTGGCGATCACCAGCCGGGCGGGACGTTCCGCCAGCAGAGGACCCAGGACACCGCGTGCGGCGCCGCCGGCACCCAGAAGCAGTATCTCGCGGCCCTCGAGCGTGATGCCGTGGTTGGAGCGGAGGTCGCGCACCAGCCCCACGCCGTCGGTATTGTCGCCGTACCGGCCCTCCTTTCGGAACAGGATGGTGTTGACCGCCTCGGCCAGCCGGGCGCGATCGCTGAGCCGGTCCATCAGCTCCCAGGCGGTGCGCTTGAAGGGGACGGTGATGTTGAGTCCCTTGCCGCCGCTGCCTTCGAAGTTGCCGATGGCCTGTTCCAGTCCGCCCGGATCCACCTGGATGGCGCTGTATTCGATGTTCTGACCGGTCTGCCGGGCGAACAGGGTGTGGATGCGCGGTGATTTGCTGTGCTGGATGGGGTTGCCCATCACCGCGTAGCGGGCCGGTCGATCGAAGTCGAACAGATCGCTCATGTGCTCTCCCGCAGCCAGCCGGCCGCCCGTTTGGCGAAGTAGGTCAGGATGCCGTCGGCCCCGGCCCGCTTGAAGGCGAGCAGCGATTCCAGGACCACGGCCCGCTCCCCGAGCCAGCCGTTCTGCGCCGCGGCCATCAGCATGGCGTATTCGCCGCTCACCTGGTAGGCGTAGGTGGGGACGCCGAACTGCGTCCTGACGCGGTGTACCACGTCGAGGTAGGGCATGCCGGGTTTCACCATCACCATGTCGGCGCCCTCCTCGATGTCCAGTGCCACTTCCCACAGCGCCTCGTCGCCGTTGGCCGGGTCCATCTGGTAGGTGTATTTGTCCCCGGATCCAAGGTTGGCGGCGGAACCCACGGCGTCGCGGAAGGGGCCATAGAAACTGGAGGCATACTTGGCGGAGTAGGCCATGATGCGGGTGTGGATGTGGCCGGTCTCTTCCAGGGCATCCCGGATGGCGCCGATGCGGCCGTCCATCATGTCGGAAGGGGCCACCACGTCGGCACCCGCCTCGGCGTGGGAGACCGCCTGGCGGATGAGCACCTCCACGGTCTCGTCGTTCATCACGTAGCCGGTCTCGTCCAGCAGGCCGTCCTGGCCGTGGCTGGTGAAGGGATCGAGTGCGACATCGGTCATCACGCCCAGTTCGGGGAATGCCTGCTTCAGGGCCCGCACCGCGCGTTGTGCGATGCCGTCCGGGTTGTAGGCCTCGGCGGCGTCCTCGCTCTTCCGCTCCATGGGGGTGACGGGGAACAGGGCCACCATCGGGATGCCCAGCTCCACCAGCGTTTCCGCCTCCTGGAGCAGCAGGTCGATGCTGATGCGCTCGATCCCCGGCATGGAGGGAACTGCCTCGCGCTGGTTCTCGCCATCCAGGATGAACATGGGGTAGATGAGATCGTCCACGCTGAGGCGGGATTCCCGCATCAGTCGACGGGAGAAGTCGTCCCGGCGCATGCGCCGCTTGCGGATGCGGGGGAAACGGCCACGGCTGGTTTCTGATTGAATCAAGGCTTTGCTCCTTCTTTCTCGGTTTGGGCCCGGAAACCGTACCTTCCACCAGGCGGTTCCGGCTCTTTGCTTTCCAGGTATCTGGCCAGCAGTCCCGGTTCTCCTTCGGTTGCCGGCAGGGGGATGCGGACCCGGTATCCTCCCCCTGGGACCTCGTTCAGGGGAGTCCCGTGCAGGTCCTCCATACGTTCCAGCGTCAGGGTTCGATTGCCGGAGGGCTGGATCAGCTCCAGCCGGTCGCCCACCCGGAACTTGTTTTTCACCTCGATCTCCGCCCAACCGGTCCGGTGGTCGGTGCGGATGATCTCTCCCACGAACCGTTGCCGCTTGCACTGGGAGTGATTGCTCAGGTAGTTCTGGTGTTCGTGGCTGTGATGTCGCTGGTAGAAGCCGTCGGTGTAGCCCCGGTTGGCCAGGTTTTCCAGCTCTCCCAGCAGGATCGGATCGAACGGGCGTCCGGCCAGGGCGTCGTCGATGGCGCGACGGTAGATCTGGGTGGCGCGGGCCACGTAGTAGTGGGACTTGGTGCGCCCCTCGATCTTCAGCGAGTCCACGCCGATCTTCACCAGCCGTTCCACGTGCTCCACGGCGCGCAGATCCTTGGAGTTCATGACGTAGGTGCCGTGCTCATCCTCCATGACGGGCATCAGTTCACCGGGCCGGGCCTGTTCCTCGAGCAGGTAGCTTCGCCCGGCGAGGGGGTGGTGGCCGGTCTCCGCGGGGCCGACGTCGCTGCGCCGGAGATCACCGGTAACGTCCTCCTCGGCCGGGTGAATCCGGTAGTCCCAGCGGCAGGCGTTGGTACAGGTGCCCTGGTTGGGATCCCGGTGGTTGAAATAGCCGGAGAGCAGGCAGCGCCCGGAGTAGGCGATGCAGAGTGCGCCGTGCACGAACACCTCCAGTTCGATGTCGGGACAGCGCTGGCGGATCTCCTCGATCTCCTCCAGCGACAGCTCGCGGGAGAGTATGACCCGTTCTATTCCTTGCTGTCGCCAGAATTTCACTGCCGCCCAGTTGACGGTGTTGGCCTGCACCGAGAGATGGATCGGCATCTCCGGCCAACGCTCCCGTACCAGCATGATCAGGCCGGGATCCGCCATGATGAGTGCGTCCGGCTTCAGGGCGATCACCGGAGAGATGTCTTCGAGGAAGGTGGCCACCTTGGCGTTGTGCGGCATCAGGTTGCTGGTGACGAAGAATTTCTTTCCCGCCGCGTGAGCTTCCCGGATTCCGGTGGCCAGGTTTTCCAGGGTGAAGTCGTTGTTGCGCACCCGCAGGCTGTAGCGGGGCTGGCCGGCGTACACCGCATCGGCCCCGTAGGCCAGGGCGTAGCGGAGGTTGTTGAGGGTTCCCGCCGGTGAAAGCAGTTCCGGTCGCTTCATTGATCGGGCGTGTCGTGGACTCTATGCTAAGGAAATATTCATTCTAACAGAGAAGGGGCGGAAATGGTTTCGTCGAAGTTTCGAGCATGGCGTGGCTGGGTGGGGATAGTGGTTCTCGGGCTGCTGCCACTCGTCGGGATCGCCGGTGAGACGCAGTCACCGAAAGAGATGCTGGAGCGCGTGGCTCAACAGATGTTGAAGGTGCTGCAAGAAAGGGATGTCGAATTGCGGCAGGACCCCGGAAAGCTTCAGGACCTGGTCGAGGAGCTGCTGGTTCCCCACGTGGATCTGGAGGTCGTTTCCCGCTGGGTGCTGGGCAAATACTGGCGGAAGGCGACGCCGGAGCAGCGCAAACGGTTCGCCGAGGAGTTCAAGAAGATGTTGATCCGGTTCTACTCGTCAGCGCTGCTGGAATATGCTGATTTCAAGTTCAGGTTCTATCCGGTGAAGATGAAGAAAGACGCCCGGCGTGTGGTGGTGCGCTCCGAGGTGATGCGGACCGGGGGACCGCCCCACACGGTCAACTACAGCCTGATCCGGCGCAAGGGGACTTGGAAAGTGTACGATGTGACCATCGACGGAGTGAGCGTGGTGACCACCTACCGTTCCAGTTTCGCAGAGGAGATCCGGCGCGTCGGTATCGACGGGCTCATCAAAAAGATGGCGAGCTGGAACCGGGAAGCCGTGTTACCCGGTACCAAGAAGAAGGCAGGCGGTTGAGCCTGCCTTCTTGTCGCCTTGTTACCCTCAGGAAGGGGTTTCGGCGTTGCCGGTAGTGGTTTCGGGTTTTTTCAGAAAGATCTCGATCTTTGCTTTTTCCCTGAGTTCCCTGGTGTGTTTTGCGACATTCTTTCGCACTGCTTCAGTCTGCAGATAACGTAGCAGAAAATCCCTGACCTTTTCATAAGGGGAATATTCGGCAGGTTTCTTGTCGCGGATCATGAGAACGTGATAGCCAAACTTTGACTCGATGACATCACTTATTTTCCAGGGCATGATTGAGAAGGCGACCTCTTCTACCTTCACAGGAAGCACGCCTTTGTTGACATAGTCACGATCGCCGCCGGTTATCTCCAGATCTCCGGCCTGCTCGGTCAGCTCCTTGGTTACTT
This sequence comes from uncultured Chromatiales bacterium, assembly GCA_964557025.1. Classification (GTDB taxonomy): domain Bacteria; phylum Pseudomonadota; class Gammaproteobacteria; order Thiohalospirales; family Thiohalospiraceae; genus DRMK01. The sequence goes on from CAZKYF010000023.1 coordinate 7,613, forward strand.
CAGGAAAGCTCTTGCCGTCCTCCAGCATCTTTTTTGCCTTTTCGGCGAGTGCCCTCGCCTTTTTCTTCTGTTCTGGAGAAGCGTCCTTACCGGCTTTGATGAAGACCTGGCTGTACTTTACCCTTTCCGGAATCCGGAAACTTTTTTTCTGGTCTTCATAGAGCGCCTTGATCTCCTCTTCCGGAATCTCCGGGTTGGTCAGTCCCTTCTTGTCGAAGTAGGCCTGGATGAGAAACGATGTTCTGAAGTATTCCTTTTTTTTCTCCAGGGAGGTGTTTTTCGTCTTCAGGAATTCGGCATAATTCTCTTCACTACCAAAGGTGTTGGCCAGAGAGAGGATCTTCTGATTGACCTGCTCTTCGACATCTGGCAGATCTTTTTCCGATAATGCTGCCTGGGAAAGGACGGCAGAATCGATGAGTTCATCGAGTACCTGCATCTTGATGGCGTAGTCCACCTCCGGTGAGGTGTTGCTGCTGAAACCAAATTTCTTGCGCTTGTTGAAACGAAGGGCCAGTGACTCGTTCAACTCCTTTTCATAGATAGGAGCGCCGTTGACCTTGGCGACGATTTTACCCGCATCTGCTTTGTTGTTCTGTGTTTCCTCGCCCTGCACAAATGCACCGGCGAGCAGCAAAATCGAGGCAAAGAATACAGCTACTATCTTACGCATGGTGTTTTCCTTAGTTGGTAATGGTTATGTTGGCAAAGGAACCCGTTTTTCCAAATGGAACAAATATGACATCGAGAGCCGTCCCGGAGGCATCGAGCTCAAAGTTGAGTGACTGGGGAAAGTTCTGGCGATATCCTTCAAAGATATGGACCCGGGAGAGATCTCGGCGGAAGTGCCCATTTTCAGAAACAAAACTGATCAGACCATATAGGGAATCGTTTTCAATGAACACGTGAGTTCTTTCATCTTCCACCCTGTATCGCTCCCATCCGGAAAACCACTGCTCTCCCCTTTCGAGCCGGATCTCCGCGGCGGGCGGGAAGGCCTTTCGCGTATTGACCAACCCGAAACCGAATAGTTCGTCCCGCCCCGGGTCCCCAAGATCGTCGATGGCCTCCTGGAGTTTGAGGCGCAGATCCCGGTTGTCGATCACAGTGTCGTTGTTGAGGTCTGTCAGCCTTCCGGACGAGAGAATCAGGGCGGCCAGACCGGTTACGTGGGGTGCCGCTTGTGAGGTTCCGCTGAGGGTAGTGTAACCGCGGTACACCCTGGCTGTGGAATAGATCTTGTCTCCCGGTGCCGATAGTTCCACTTCTGCGCCAAAGGGGGCATAGTCCGGCAAGGAGTCGTTTTCGTCGGTGGAAGTGACCGCCACCACCGAATCGTAGGTGGCCGGATAACTGACCGCTTGTCCGCTGGTGTTTCCGGCAGCGGCAATGATCAACAGACCGGCGTTGTATGCCGCGTCACAGGCGGCCTGCAGTGATTCCCGGTGCTCACCCTGGATGCTGATGTTGATGATGTCCATCCCGTTGGTAACCGCCCATTCGATGGCGGCGACGGTACTGCTGGTCAGCCCGGTGCCGATGCTGGTCAACACTTTCAATGCGTAAAGTGAGGCATCAGGAGCGACTCCCACCACTCCGATACCGTTTCTTTCAGCGGCAATGATGCCGGCGACGTTGGTGCCATGGCTGTTGTAGGTGTCATCCATGGGATCGTTGTCATCGTTGACGAAGTCATACCCCCCGGCGTAGTTTCCATCCAGTTCCTCGTGGTTGTAGTCAATTCCGCTATCGATGACAGCTATTTTCACGCCCTGTCCGGTGATGCCCTGTATGTGCGCAAATTCACTACCAATATGTTGAACCCCCCAGGCGTTTTGGTACTCTTCGTCCGTACTGGCGGCACGGAGTGTGGCAGGGGGAGGAGAGAGCCGGTTTGGCGGGGAGCGTTGCTCTTTGATCCGGGTTACCGTGCCATCTTCCTCTACGTAGGCCACCATGGGATGTTTGCTGAGGGCCAGGAGCCCAGAGTCGGGGATCTCTGCTGTTACTGCGGGGATCAGACTGAACTCGTGGTGGATCTTTCCACCCAACTGCGCGATCAATGCCCTTTGTGCGGGGCCAATGGGCTCGTGGAAGCCGATAATTGTTTCTCGGTTTCCTGCTGCCGCGGTCTGTGATGCGATTATCGTGAATAGCAGTAGCAGGGTGGATAACAGCCTGTATGTTACCGGTGGCATGAATGTTCTCCGTCAATCTCTTTTATTCGGTGGTGGAAAAACCGGACTGATGATGGCTCATCTTTCAGCCTTAGCCTTCCTTGTGGTTCTCTTTCCACGCATCCATTTTTGCGGCGTTTGGTTCAGAGGTGGTGACCGTGGGGGGTAAATGTAGCAGAATCGGGTGATGCCCGGCTACATTCCTCGATACTGCCGCAGTTTACAAAGAGGAACACCTTCTTTAGGGAGATGTCGGGTTGGGGAAGATGTACCAAGCTGTGTCGGGTGCCGAAAAGGTAACCACCCGCTTCTCTGATCCAAGAGACGGGGACTTTCGGTACTGGAAACATCACACAATCCGAAGGGTGTGATCGGTTACCTTCTGGCCCAGCTCCAGGAGGACCACCAGCTCCAGATGGCCCACCATTTCGGCCTGCCGATGCTCCCGCTGCTGTTGCAGGAGGTGGTGGCAATGGTGCTACCGAACACACTGTCCACCCGGATACTTCCCTGCAAGCCGGAGCCGCAATCGGCCACGATACGGTTGTTACTCCATGACTCCACTGCACATTTGCCCAGTGTAGTGGTATCCAATACCCCGGTTCCTGAGCCCTCTGCATCCAGATAGCTGCTGAAACCGCTACCGGTGAGTGTCACTTTACCGTTGTCGCAACTTACTTCGCTGACAACGATATCTGGTCGGATGACGAGATTGGCCACGGGGCTTCGCACAGAGCCTTTGACGAGATAGAGGTCGTAACTTCCTGCGGCAAGATCGGCCGGAAGAGTGACCTCCAGTTCCGTGGGCGTTACCCTGTCTGCCTCGTATTCAAAGGAGGCACCTGTCCGGTCCACCAGCAAGACCCTGGCTGCCAACTCGATGGGGCCGTCCGGGCTTTCGATGATGCTGATGAATCCCGAGCCATAGAAGGTGAGTACCCTGGTATCGGCGTTGGCTGCGGCGGCCCACATTCCTCCTCCCCCGTGCATACCTCGTCCTCTCATCCCCATCCGGTGATAGGTGGGAACGATGTTGGCGTCGGAAGATGCCCCGTCGCCGTTCTGCAGGATGGCTTCCACCCCGGCGCCGGGAAAGTTCCCATGACACCCTCGGCAATTGGCCGGACTGCCAATGTGGCCCCAGAAGGGTTCTTCACTGCCTGGAGTGATTCCATCGCCGTCCTTGTCGAATTCGATGTTGTGCAGAGAGCTGATCCCGTGGCACTTCTCGCAACCCCGAATGGTGTGATTTGGAGGGTCGAAATCGTGGCACAACTGGCAGGTATGCTTTGAGCCGCTGTTGGGTTGTCCCACTCCGGTGCCGTGATGGGTTTGGTAGTTGGTCGAGATGATATTGCCGGTTACCTGATCGGTTCCGGAGTAGTGGCAATGGGCGCAATTGCCCTTGCGCCGGCCGTTGTAAGCGGCAACCGGCGGATCAAACTGGTTGGAAGGGCTGGTGGTGTCGTAATTGTCGCCCGGCCAGGGAGTGATCAATGAGATCTCATAGTCCGGGATGTGCCGGGTATCGTTGGGATCGTTGATCAGGCTCCCGTGGCAGAGATGACATTTTGCCTCCTGAGCCTTCTGGGTCAAATGGTGGACCGATGCGATTCCAGCCGTCTGTTGATGGCAGGTGAGGCAATTACGGAACTCCGGATCCGTTGGTTCCAGGGCGAACTTGAAATACCCCCCTGCCGGCCGGGAGGGATCGTCAACCCAGTCGATTGCGTGGCAGGTGACACATTTGTGCGTGCCGTCGGGGGATTTTTCCGGGAAAGGGGAAGCGGAATAGGGGCCGATTGGGGTATCGATCCGCAAGTGATGCCGATCTGGGAGATAGCCGCTATTGACCGGCGCAGGGGCGCCTTCCGGATCTCCGTGACATCCGAGGCAGGCCTGATAGGTCATGTCATTGAATACGCCGTCAGGGATTCCGATGTTCTGATTGACCGGAGGCGGTGGAATACTGGCCCATCCTGCATCGTGCATCGCCACCAGGGATGCCAGCATCATTCCGCATAAAAATTGTCTGATCATTTCAGGTATCTCTCTATCTCTCGCGGTCGGGGTTGCTGCCGGTGTCAGCGGCGGCCACCCATGCCTCCCCCACCCGAGCCGGAATATTCGTAGGTTCCGTCGTCATAGATGGTGATCCCGTGGCACACATTGCATGGACGTCCCCTCATGGGGTGCCGGTTGCTCATCGGGCGCCCTTCCACAGTACTGGCGGGATGGCAATAGAGGCAGTCCCGGAACACATCGAATTTGTAGGAGGTCGTTTCTGCATCCCACGTAAAGCGGTGGCAGGAGGTGCAGTCATACACGTCTCCGAGCGTTGCGCCCGGTGGTCCAGTAGTGTGCTCAACCGGAGTGCCCACCTTGAGATGATGTTTGTCCGGATTACGCATTTCCAGCCAATCCGACAGGGGACTGACTCCGGTATTGAAAAGTTTTTCATGGCAAACGCGGCATTTCACAGCGGTTACTTCGTCTCCAAAGATATCCTTGCATCTGCATGCTTGGCTGGATGTAGAGAAAAGCAGGCCGACGACAAACAGTGTCAGCGGCAGAAACAGGGAGACGATTTTTTTGCTCATGAGAATGAAACCTTTTGGATCGTTGGTCGATGCCCTGCCTGAACGGAGCGATACGTTAAAGATGATTTTTCGCTGTTCAGAAAAATTTCAATCGGTTCTCAAAATATCAATTAACAATAAATTAAGAATTTATTTGATCTACTAAAGTTGGATGATTTCCATCTGGTTTCCTTCCGTGGATCGTTATTTAGACTCGTTACAGCTTAGTACGGAGATCCCGGTTTGTCTGCTTTTCAAGGGATAAAAAGTAGAAAATTTTTATATTTGTTACGATTGTCACCAAAGGGCGTCTCGGTTTTTCCGTGAGATGCTTTATTTTCGGGTTTTTGTGATAAGCGGCATTGATGAAAGGGCTTTTTTATGCATGGAAAATTTGCAAAATTTTCGGGGTTTTTTTGATGTCTGTGGGGTTTTTCCTGTATCGCTTTCTTGCGAAAAAGTGCTTTTCTGGCGGTTGTTGGTGCCTTGCTTTACATGGAAGAGGTTTTCTGAACTCTAACTATCGGAGATTTGCTGCCCGGGGATGAGGTGATTTGAAATTAATTTGCATATTGTTAAACATTGTTTATTGAACTCCATGAAGTGATGAACAAGAATTTCCAGAGTATCCGTGCACACGCTCAATGCAGGAGCGTGTGGTCCAAGCGCGATCCAAAGGATGGTAAACGGTCGGAGATGCTCTGAAAGGAGAGCAATCGATCGCAACGGAAAGACGGAAGTCAGCCATGGTGAGGCTCCAGGCAGGTATGGACTACCATGTTCAACCGGGCCCTTTATGAGGATGCGGAACGGCCTTGTCATGCATCCTGCAAAAAGTAGTGAGCCTTGCATATATGCCATGTTTGAGGGATGATTTCTTACTCCCGGCCAACGGCTAACCGGATGAGTAGCCGAGCGGTCCCGTTCGATGCTGATGGGGTCACCGGGGGATTTGAATGTCTATCCTGCGAACGACAAGGATTTCGTCTGTGGATGCCGAGGGGTGGGAAGGAGCTCCTTTGGGCGCGTCCTGAAGGGGATTGAGCGTTTAACTGGGTTTCAAAGCGTGCCTGAGGTCCTTGGCGCGATGAGTAGGGGGTTGTTTCATGCGTATTAACCATTATCTTCCAAAGTCCATATGCCTGTTGGCAGTGGCGGGCTTCTTGGGGCCGCTGTCCGCGGCGGAGTTCTCTGTCAATGACTTCAACGATGCTTCTGACGCCAATCTTGACGACGGAGTGTGTCTCACCGCTTCGGGTGGCTGTACGCTGCGTGCGGCCGTTGAGCAGGCTGGCAATTCCCCCGGGGCAGATACCATACTCCTTCCCGAAGGGAGTTACGAGCTGACGCTCGGGAAGGATATTCTCATTACCTCCAATATCTCTATTCGGGGGAGCGGTGCGGACAAGGTAGTGATCAGCGCCAAAAATGCCTCGAGGGTGTTCAGGATCCGTGGCGGAGCCTCCGTGAATATCTCGGGAGTCACCATTACCCAGGGTCGGGCCTATAACGGTGGCGGCATTGGGGTGTGGGGTCCTTCGTCGGAGCTTGCGCTAATCGACAGCGTCGTTTCCGAGAATGCCTCTACCAGCAATGGAGCCGGGCTGTACGTCAGCAGCAGTAAGGTGAACCTTGAAAACGTCACCTTTTCAGACAACAGGGCGGGTGGTGCCGGGGGTGCCGTGTTCATAACCGGAAAGAGTTCTGCACTGGCGATCTACAAGGGGTCCCTGAGCGGCAATGAGGCGATCAACGGGGGCGGGGTTCACTGCATTTCTGTGGATGACGTCCGGATTGAAGCCTCTTCCGTGAGCAATAACGTCTCTACCGGCAACACCAGGGTGTCCGGTGGTGGCGGGATCTACAGCGATCGCTGTTCTATGACCCTGAACCAGGTTGCGTTCGATGGTAACCGGGCGGAGAAACGCGGTGGTGCGTTGTTCAATAGCAGTGGGGCCACCTTCTTCATTGTTGATTCGACCTTTTCCGGTAATGCGGCAACCAGGGAGGATGGCGGTGCCATCTATTCCAACGGTACACTGAATATCCAGACGGCGTCGTTGTCAGCCAATACAGCCAATTTTGGCAGTGCTCTGTACGATGCAGGGAAGGCCTCCCTGGCGCTGGTTACCGTAAGCGGAAACGATGCCAGAACCGTGGAGGGTGCCGCCATCTATCACAACAGCAACCTTGAGCTGGATATTCGAAACAGTACCATCGCTGGCAACAGAAACGGGAATATCAACAATGCCCTGGGTAGCGTCAAGCTGGCGGGGGTGTTGATCGCTGATGCAACGACGGGTGCCAACTGCATCGGTACTGTTACCAGCGCCGGTTACAATCTGGATAGTGACGGCAGCTGTGCGTTGGCTGGGGAGGGAGATGTCAGCAATGCCAATCCGCTATTGCTCGCTCTTCAGGACAATGGCGGAAATACCCTTACCCAGGGATTGGACAGCGGCAGCCCTGCTATAGATGCTGGCCCGACCGATGGGTGCCCCTCTTTGGACCAGCGCTTTTACACACGTTCTGGTCGGTGTGATATCGGTGCTTTTGAAGCAGGTGGAGTGGCAGCCCAGACTGGTACCATCTCTTTCAAACATGCCGTCTACATGGCGCGCGAGAGCGCAGGGGTGGTTTCCATTACGCTCACCCGAAGCGGTGGTAGTGATGGAGCCGTCTCCATCGATTACCAGGACGACTTCCTGAGTAAGGCAACGGTCGGTTGGGACTTCGTCGATTTCGATGGCACGCTGGAGTGGGCAGATGGTGAGTCTGGTGACAAGAGTTTCGGCGTTGAGGTAAGGCCGGATGGGAACGACGAGGGAATCGAACCGCTGACCTTGGTGCTCAGCAATCCCGTAGGTGGAGTTGCGATTGGCGATCCCAGGACGGCAGTGCTCAATATCGTCGATGATGATGTCCAGTTTGGGACGCTGTCATTCAGTGCTCCAAGCTATACCGTCAAGGAAGCAGCGGGTAGCATAGAGATTACGGTGGAGCGTGCCGGCGGGGCCGACGGTGCGGTTTCTGTCAAATATAGTACCGCTGACAAGGAGGCGACGGCAGGCAAGGATTATACTGCGGTCTCCGGTACCCTGACCTTTGCCGATCAAGAGACCAGCAAGACCATCACCATCCCTGTCATCAATGATGTTGCCGTGGAAACGGACGAGACGTTTGTCATTCGGCTGAGCGACTTGTCGGGAGGTGTGACTGAGGGAACCTATGTCGAGGCAGTCGTCACCATTACGGACGATGACAAGACAGACGGTGGCGCGTCTGGAGGTGGTGAACCCGCCGGCGGTGGCAGCAACAACGCTGGTGACGATGGTGGTACCACGGCCAGTAGCAGTGGCGGTGGTGGCGGGGGCTCTCTTGACCTGCTTCTGCTGTTCTTGCTGTTGGGAAGCGCGATGACACTGCGTCGTTTCCGGAGTATCTCCTGCTAACGCGAAAAAACCATTTTCGCATCTTGATTGCGGCGGCTGGGGAAACCTTTGCCGCCGCAGCTATTTTAGAGAGCAGTTTTCTTGATTCGAAGGACGTTTTTGACCACAGGGGAACGTAGTATCATTTTCTCATGCAGCCCTTTTCAACCATCATCGATTCCGGGATAGGGAGGGGAGCAGGGAAATGAGAGGTTCTCTGCGAAACACCCCCGTGACATTCGTGACAACACTTCTGTTGTGGCTGGTCGTTTCTTCTCCCGTCTGCGCCGATGAGCTCAGGGTGGCGGTTGCCAGCAACTTCGTCGGAGCGATGAAGGTCATTGCCGAACGGTTTGAACGCCATACCGGACATGAGGTGAGACTGCTCTCCGGATCCACTGGCAAGCACTATGCCCAGATCCGTAATGGTGCGCCCTTCGCGCTCTTTTTTGCTGCGGATGTGGAGCGTCCCCGCCGTCTGGAACGAGAGGGTGTCGCGATACGGGGTAGCCGCTTTACCTATGCCATGGGCAAGGTGGTACTGTGGAGTCCTAGAGAAGGGTTCGTGGACAGTGAAGGCCGGATTCTTGAAAAGGGAACTTTTCGTCACTTGGCGCTTGCTAATCCCAGGCTTGCACCCTATGGCCGGGCCGCAGAGCAGATATTGCGTGAGCGGGGTTTGTGGGAGTTTCTGAAAAAGCGAACGGTAAGAGGGGAGAACATCGCCCAGACCTTTCATTTCATAAGAAGCGGAAACGCCGAGCTGGGATTCGTGGCCTATTCCCAGATCAAGAAGCCGGGTACTCCACCGGTCGGTTCTTTCTGGATGCCGCCATCTCAACTCTACATCCCCATCGAACAGCAGGCCGTGTTGCTGGAGGAGCGGGTTGTGGCGCGTGAATTTCTGGCCTTTGTCAAAGGTAGGGAGGCCAGGGAGATCATCCGGGCATTCGGATATGATACGCCATGATTCTTAACGAGAACGATCTGGCGGCGCTCGCCATTACGCTGAAACTAGCGGCACTTACCACCCTTATCCTGCTATTGATCGGCACTCCCCTGGCCTGGTGGTTGGCCCGTTCCCGATGGCGTTACAAGTTTATGGTTGAGGCGATCGTGGCACTACCACTGGTATTGCCACCGACGGTGCTGGGCTTCTATCTGCTGATTGCGCTGGGGCCGCATGGTCCTGTCGGTGGGTTGATGGAGGCGCTGGGAGGCCGGCCTCTGGCTTTTACTTTTACCGGTCTGGTGATTGGCTCGGTGTTCTACTCCTTGCCGTTCGTGGTGCAGCCCCTGCAGGGCGCCTTCATTTCCATCGGGAGGCGGCCCCTCGAGGTGGCTGCCACCCTGCGAGCTTCGCCGCTGGACCGTTTCTTTACGGTGGCCGTGCCGCTGGCGCGACCCGGCTTTCTCACTGCGGCGGTGCTCGGTTTTGCCCATACCCTTGGGGAGTTTGGAGTGGTGCTGATGATTGGTGGAAACATCCCAGGGGTGACCCAAGTGCTTTCCATCGCTATCTACGATCACGTGGAGGCGCTGGAGTACACGCAGGCGCACTGGCTTTCAGGGGGATTGCTGCTGCTCTCGTTCCTTATGTTGATGATGGTCTATGCGCTCAACCGCCGGTTCTCGGTGGTGCGGCCGTGAATAGTGGAAGGGCTTCGGTTATCAAAGGGAAGCGGGGATGACCATCGAGGTGCAATTCCAGGTTCGCCGGGGGGATTTTACGCTGGAGGTGGAGCTGACCATCCCTGCACGGGGGGTGACCGCTTTTTTTGGCCCCTCTGGCTGCGGCAAAACCACGTTGCTGAGAGTTATTGCTGGTCTGGAACGCGGGGTGAAAGGGAACCTGTCGGTCGATGGAAAGATCTGGCAGGATGAGCAGAGTTTTCTTCCGCCCCACAGGCGTCCCCTTGGTTATGTCTTTCAGGAGCCCAGCCTGTTCAGCCACTTGACCGTGCGGGGCAATCTCGAGTACGGCTGTAAACGGTTGCGAAAGGAAGAGCGGAAGGTGTCGTTGCAGCGGGCAGTGGAGCTGCTGGGTATCGGCCATCTCCTTGAACGGCGACCGCACCAGCTTTCCGGGGGAGAGCAACAGCGTGTGGCCATCGCACGGGCTTTGGCGGTGAGTCCCGCCCTGTTATTACTGGATGAGCCGCTTGCTGCGCTGGATCAGGCGCGCAAACAGGAGATCCTGCCTTATCTTGAATCGCTGCATCAGGAGTTGGAGATCCCGGTGCTCTATGTGAGCCATTCACGGGATGAAGTGGCTCGCATGGCCGATTACCTGGTGTTGTTGGAAGCTGGACGGATTCAGGCCGCTGGCCCGGTGGGTGAATTGTTTACCCGCCTCGATCTGCCACTGGCACAGGGGCCGGAAACGGAGAGTGTCATTGAGACCGTCATTGCCGGTCATGATGAGGTTTTCGAGTTGACATTTCTCGAGTTCCCCGGGGGACAATTCACGGTGCCACGGGTTCACCGACCACAGGGTACCCCCATACGACTGCAGGTAAAGGCCAATGATGTCAGCATCACCCTGGAGCCTCAGGTAAAGACCAGCATCCTGAACATCTTTCCGGCAACGGTGGATCAGCTGGCCGAGGAGGGAAGCTCCCGGGCCACCGTGCGGATGCTGGTGGGAACCGTTCCCATCCTCTCCCGAATCACCCGGAAATCAGCTGTGGAACTGGATTTGAAGCCCGGCAAGGTGGTCTACGCACAGATAAAGGGCGTGGCCTTGCTGAGCTGAACCGTTGTGTGCCGGTGGTTCACTCCTCCTTGATCCACTTCTGCAGGGCTTCAACGATGTTCCTGGCTTGTTCCTTACTGGAGATGTTGAACTTGGAGCGCTGCTGATATTCCCCGTTCCGTTTCTGGTAGCGGCGAATGGTGTATCGATCGGGTCCATACTCTTCTTTTGCTCGATTCCATTCCTGGTAACGATAGATAACGGTCGCCCAGGCCCCTTTGGAAAGGACCACCTTGTCCAGCTCCTTGACCACCTTGATGCCGTCTTCGGTGTAATCGATGGTCAACTCATTTACGGTTTCTGCCATGCTTGTTTCCTCAATGATTCCGACTGATCATCGAACCGCTTGCAGAGAGCGCTTTCAAAAGGCAGGCGTCCCCGGTCGGTGATGGTTGTTTTCCAGGATGATGCCCAATGGACTCAGCCCTTCTGTGGCTCGATGGGCCTCAATTTCCAGATTTCGTCATTATACTCCCGCATGGTGCGGTCGGTGGAAAACTTGCCACTGGCCGCCGTGTTGAGAATGCTCATCCTGGTCCAGCGCTCCTGGTCCCGGTAGAGTGCCGATGCGCGCCGCTGGGCATCCACGTAGCTGCGGAAATCGGCGGCTACAACCCATGGATCGTGGGGGCTGCGGATGGAGTGGATCACGGGATCGAACAAGCCCGGCTCAAACTGGTTGAAATGGCCGCTCTCCAGCAGTTGCATCACCCTTTCGAGTTCCTGATCTGCGGCAATGATGGCTGCCGGATTGTAGTTTTTGCGCACCGCCTCCACCTCAGCTGCGGTAAGGCCAAACAGGAAGAAGTTCTCGTCACCCACTTCCTCACGGATTTCGATATTGGCGCCATCCAGGGTACCGATGGTGATGGCACCATTCATCATGAATTTCATGTTGCCGGTACCGGACGCTTCTTTGCCGGCAGTGGAGATCTGTTCCGAAAGATCGGTACCGGGACAGATCACCTCCATAGCCGAGACGCGGTAGTTGGGCAGGAAAACCACCTTGAGGCGATCCCCCACCTGGGGATCACCGTTGACCACTTCGGCGACGTTGTTGATGAGCTTGATGATTAGCTTGGCCATGGCGTAGCCTGGAGCTGCCTTGCCACCGATGATCACACAGCGGGGTACCCAGTCCGCGGTGTCCCCTCGCTTGATGCGGTCATAGAGGTGAATGACGTGCAGGATGTTCAACAGCTGGCGCTTGTACTCATGCATCCGCTTCACCTGTACATCGAACATGGCGTCAAGGTTGAATCGTACGCCACATTCCGTTTCCACCAGTTCTGCCAGCCGCTGTTTATTCAGCCGCTTGACGGCACGCCAAGCGGTCCGGAATTCCGCATCTTCCGCCAGTGGGCGCAGCTGTTTCAGCTCCTCCAGATCCGTCTTCCAGCCTTCCCCGATATTCTCACTGATCAGCTCGCTGAGGGCAGGGTTACAGCCGGCCAGCCAGCGACGTTGAGTCACGCCATTGGTCTTGTTGTTGAATTTCTCCGGCCACAATTCGTAGAAATCCCGGAACAGCCCTTCCATCAACAGCCGTGAGTGCAGGGCTGCAACACCATTGACCGAAAAACTGCCCACGATGGCGAGAAATGCCATGCGGATCTGCGGTTCCGGTCCCTCCTCGATGATGGACATGCGGCGCAGTCGATCGTTGTCTCCGGGCCAGTGATAACCCACCTCGGCCAAGAAGCGGGCGTTGATTTCATAGATAATCTCCAATAACCGCGGAAGCAGATTCCGGAACATCCGCACCGGCCACTTTTCCAGCGCCTCGGGTAACAGGGTATGGTTAGTGTAGGCCATGGTGTTGCTGGTGATCTTCCATGCCTCGTCCCAGCCCAGGCCATATTCGTCCATCAGCAGTCTCATCAGCTCGGCGACGGCGCAGGCAGGATGGGTATCGTTGAGCTGGAACGTATTGTTCTCAGCGAACTGGCTGAAATCGTTGCCGTAGCTTCTCACCCATCGCACCAGTACATCCTGCAGGCTGGCGGAGGCGAGGAAATACTGCTGCCGTAGGCGCAGCTCCTTGCCGTTCTCGCTCGCGTCGTTGGGATAGAGCACCATGGTGATGTTCTCCGCCGCGTTTTTGGCGGCCACAGACTCGGGGTAGCTGCCAGCGTTGAACTCACCCAGGTCGAAAACATCGGTGGCCGCGGCATGCCAAAGGCGCAGGGTGTTGACCACACCGTTACGGTATCCCGGGATGGGCACATCATAAGGAACGGCCAGGACATCGTGGGTATCCACCCAACGGACCCGCATTCTTCCATCCGTATCCTGGTAATGTTCGCTGCGTCCTCCAAACTTGATGCGCTTGGTGTGTTCCGGTCGTTCGATCTCCCACGGGTTCCCGTCACGGAGCCAGTGATCCGGTTCCTCCACCTGGTAGCCATTCTCCAACAGCTGCCGGAACATGCCGTATTCGTAGCGAATGCCATAGCCCATCACCGGCAACCGCAGGGTGGCGCAGCTGTCCAGGAAGCAGGCGGCAAGGCGCCCCAGACCGCCGTTGCCCAATCCGGCATCCATCTCCACCTCAGCCAGCTCTTCCAGCTGTAACCCTAATTCGTAAAGGGACTTGGCGACTTCGTCAGTAATCCCGAGGTTGAGCATGGTGTTCCCCAGCGCTCGTCCCATCAGGAATTCCAGAGAGAGGTAGTAGGCATGCTTGCACTCTTTGGTGCGAGCTGCGTATTTCGACTGTTTCCAGCGCTCCATCAACCGGTCCCGCAGGGTGAGTACCAGCGCCTTGTAGGGATAGTGGGTCGAAAGGCAGTCTCCGTCGCACCCCAGCGTATAATTGTAGTAACGCCGGAAATCGTCGGTGATACTGGCGACGTCCATCCCCAGAGGTGGCAGCTCTGTCAACAGTGAGCTGGGTTTGGTGGTGGCACATACCGCTTTTAACTGCATATTCTCTCCAACATTTTTTGTTTCGATAACAGGTCGCCGACACCCTGCGGTCTTGCAGAGGTGGAGGCCGAGCGGGCGGGACCCCCTCGGACGATAGCAATCTATTCGGCTAACCCCCTGATAACTTGACAGCCCGATGCTTGGCTGCGATGAATCTCCCGTGCGGAACATGAAGCAGTTCCGCCAGCTTACGCACCAGATGTTCCTCATATTTGTCCAGGTGCCCATCTGCGTAGGCGACCCGCCACAGCTGTTCCAGCAGCTCTGTTTTCTGTTCGGGAGAAAAATGCTTGTTGATGAGGGCGGTGAACTGGTAGTAGTCGGTGACGTCCGCCGCCTCTTTCTCGGCCAGGGCAACCAGCTGGCGAGTTTCCGCCTTACTCAGCGAGAAGCGCTCGGCCAGAATGTTGTGGACAACCTTCCGCTCTTGCTCCGCTATCTCCTCATCCATGCGCATCACCTCGAACAGTAGCGCCGCGGTAGCCAGCTGCAGGGTGTGTTCAGGGAGTTCCCCTCCCTTTGCCGGAGCAATATGGTTTTCGAAAAATTGCTTGATAGTGGAAAGCATGAAATGGTCGACGGCGATGACAATCCAACCATTATATTTTAACCCACCGGCAATACACCACCAAAAATCAATGGGGTCAGAGCCAATTGATCGGGTTTTTATTTTTTATTTGAATTAAGAATGGTTATCATTTACATTATCATTCAGCCTTCGTAGTGAAAACAGGAAATGATCATGGTTTGCGTTTCGGATGTCGCCAAAGGGGTTCTCATGGCAGGAACGGTGCTTTTCTCCGGGATGGCGGTTGGGGATCCGCCCGATGTCCGTCACGGTAGCGTCCCGGATGGGAGGCAGGTGCTCTCTTTCGAAGGAGGACTCGTCATGACCTGGCAGCATGCTGGAGCGGTCCGGGCGGCGAACGATGAACTGCTTGCTTCGCTCGATCTGGTCGCTACGCTTCCCAAAGGCAACGGGGTCTGGACCCTGTATGTGGAAGGGGATGTGACGCCGTCCCCGGCGGGTTCCTCTACCCTGGATCCGGTTGTCAATGCGGATGCCGGGACCGCACTGGATGGAGAAGGAGCGGGAAGGTTGCAGGTATCGGGACTGCACTACAGCCACCCCGTGGGTGAAGGCAGCGTGACGTTCGGGTTGCTCGATCCAGCCCGTTTTCTGGACGCCAGTGAGGTGGCCAATGATGAGACCCGCCAGTTTCTGGCGGCCGCCTTGGTCAATAATCCTACCATCGGGCTTCCCGATTATACGTTGGGTGCAGCCTATCATTACGATGCCGAGCAGTGGTCACCCGGTATCACCCTGCTGTTCGCCGATGGCGCCGGCCTGGCCGGCGGGAAGGGTTCTTACGCTGAGCTCTTCTCCCTGCAGGGAGGCCTGTTTTCTGCTCTGGAGCTCTATTGGCAGCCTGCGCCGTTGACCATGCGCCTGGGTGGCTGGCATCGCACTCTCCCGATGTCCGGCACGAATGGAGGGGAGAGGCGGGGATTCTACGCCTTGGCCGAAGGCGAGCTTGAAGGTTTGCGCTGGAACCTGCGGGGCGGGATTGCCGGCGGAGTGGAGGTGCAAACGGACTCCTATGTCGCCGTCGCCACGGCGTTGCCCTTTGGGGACGTCACCGTGGGGGCAGGCTGGGCTTACCTGGACAGGAAAGGTGGTACCCCGGTGGAACAGGTGGAGTGTTATGTCAGGGCCGATGTCGGGGAGGCCTTGCAACTCACTGCCGACCTTCAGTGGCTGGAGCAGGCCGAGCGCGAGGGTGAGGTGTTCAGAGGGTTGACGGTTACCGGGTTCCGTCTGGCATTCCTGTTCTGATGGAGGGTTTCCTCATCTCCAGTCGCGGTTTTTTGTTGCAACTACAAATGATAATCATTATCATGAGAAGTGCGATTTTACGGGGGTGTGTCATGAAGCGATGGTTGATGGTTTTCGCTCTGATTGTGGCAGGGCCGTCTGGCGGACCGTTGATGGCGGCCGAACAGGTGAATCTCTATTCCGCGCGTAAAGAGAGCCTGATCAAGCCTTTGCTGGAGCGGTTCACTGCCGAAACCGGCATCGAGGTCAACCTGGTCACCGGCAAGGCGGCCGCCTTGCAGAAGCGTCTGGAGGTGGAGGGGCGCAACACACCGGCCGACTTGCTGTTGACCAGTGACGCCGGACGTCTCTATCTGGCCAAGCGGGCCGGGTTGTTTCAGGCGGTGGAGAGCAAGGTGCTGGTCCAGGCCATTCCGGCCCATCTTCGGGATGGAGAGAATCAGTGGTTCGGTCTTTCCAAGCGGGCTCGCATCATCGTCCATAGCAAACGGCGGGTGAAACCAGGTGAGCTTTCCCGATACGAGGATCTGACGGATTCCCGCTGGAAGGGCCGGATCTGTATCCGTTCCTCCGGGAACATCTACAATCAGTCGCTTCTGGCCTCCATGGTTGCCCATTTCGGTGAACCGGCCGCCGAGCGATGGGCGGCCGGCGTGGTCGCCAATCTGGCCCGTCCGCCACGGGGTAACGACCGTGCCCAGATCAAGGCGGTGGCGCTCGGTGAATGTGATGTGGCGGTGGTCAACAGTTATTATCTCGGCAAGATGCAGAACGCTCGGGATCCCGCCGAACGGGCGGCAGCGGCCCAAGTGGTGCCGCTGTTTCCCAACCAGGCCGATCGGGGTACCCATGTCAACATCAGCGGAGCCGGGGTCATCCGCCATGCCCGGAACCGGGAGAATGCCGTCAAGCTGCTGGAGTTCCTGGTCAGCGATGAAGCGCAACGCTGGTATGCTGCCAGTAACCATGAATATCCGGTGAAGAGCGGGATCCCGGTGAGCGAAACCGTCGCGGCATGGGGTTATCCCTTCAAGGAGGATGGGCTGGACATGGGTGAGCTGGGACGTCACAACGTAGCGGCGGTGAAGATCTTCGACCGGGTGGGCTGGCGGTGAGCGAACATTCGTGAGTACGGCGGTCGTCCCGGTCCCTTCCTCCCGTTTCTCTCTCCCCCGGCCGTCGCCATGGACGGTGGTGGCCGCCCTCACTGCGTTGGTGATCATGACCCCGATTCTCACCGTGGTGGGGCATCTGTTCCTTCCAGGGGGCGATACCTGGCGCCACCTGGCTTCGACCGTGCTGGGCGAGTATATCCGCAACTCCCTGCTGCTGATGGCCGGCGTGGCGGCGGGTGCGGGCAGCATCGGCATTACCACCGCCTGGCTGACCACCATGTACCGCTTTCCCGGCCGCCGGTTGTTCATCTGGGCGCTGCTGCTTCCCCTGGCGTTTCCGGCCTACATTCTCGCCTATACCTACACCGGCATGCTGGAACCGGCCGGGCCGGTACAGGGCTGGATCCGGGCCACCTTCCATGTCGGTTATGGGGAGTACTGGTTTCCTGAGATCCGTTCTCTTCCCGGTGCGGCGGTGATGCTCTCCCTGGTGCTTTATCCCTATGTCTATCTGCTGGCACGGGCCAGCTTTCTGGAACAATCGGTGTGTGCGCTGGAAGCAAGCCGCTCCCTCGGCTGCGGTCCCTGGCGCAGCTTCTTCACCGTGGCTCTGCCGCTGGCACGGCCGGCCATCGCGGTGGGGATTTCCCTGGCGCTGATGGAGACACTGGCCGACTTCGGCACGGTGGACTACTTCGGTGTCAGTACCTTCACAACCGGCATCTTCCGTACCTGGTATGGCTTGTACGATGAGGTGGCCGCGGCCCAGCTGGCGGCACTGCTGATGCTGTTCGTGCTCCTCTTGCTGGGGCTGGAGCGCGGTTCACGCCGACGGGCCCGTTTCCACCATGCCACGCACCGGTATCGAGCGTTGCCTCAACATCGGTTGCGCCCCCTTGCTGCCTGGCTGGCCGCGATCGCTTGCCTGCTGCCGGTGTTGTTCGGTTTCCTGCTTCCGTTCGTCCAGCTCGGTTTCTGGATGCTGCAGATCCGGAAGCAGGCGTTGGACGGGGATTTCCTTGCCTTGGCGTTCAACAGTTTCTTTCTGGCCGGAACGGCCGCGTTGACGGCGCTCGTGGTCGCACTGGTTCTGGCCTATGGACAGCGATTGCAGCCGAGCCGCTGGTTGAAGGGGCTGGTCCGGGTGGCAGGCATGGGGTATGCCATTCCCGGCATGGTCATAGCCATCGGCGTGTTGATCCCGTTTGGCTGGGTGGACAATGCACTGGATGGATGGATGCGAGACCATTTCGGGATCGGTACCGGCCTGTTGTTCAGCGGTACCCTATTCATCCTGGTGTTTGCCTACCTGGTGCGGTTCCTCACCGTCTCTTTGCAGACCGTGGAGGCGGGTCTGGGACGGATTCGGCCCTCCATGGAAGAGGCGGCATGGTCCATGGGGGAGAGCCGGCTCGGAACGGTGCGCAGGATCCATCTGCCGCTGATGCGGGGCAGCCTGCTCACCGCGCTGCTGATCGTACTCGTGGATGTGCTCAAGGAGCTGCCGGCCACGCTGGTGTTGCGTCCCTTCAACTTCAACACCCTGGCCGTGCGCGCTTACGAGCTGGCTTCCGACGAGCGGTTGGTGGACGCCGCCGTCCCTGCGCTTACCATCGTGCTGGTGGGGATCCTGCCCGTCATATTGTTGAGTCTCACGATTGCCCGTGCCAGGCCTGGTCATGTCCACCCTGCTTGAACTGGTCGAGCTCTCGGTCGTGCTGGATGGCGAATCCATCCTTCAGCGGGTGAGCCTGGAACTTCACGAAGGGCAGCTTGCCTGTCTGGTCGGGCCGAGCGGCTGTGGAAAGACCACGTTACTGCGCACGGTTGCCGGTTTCGAGCACCCGTCGGCCGGCAGCGTGCGCCTGTGTGGAAGGTTGGTGGCGGACGGCCGTTGCGCCATTCCTCCGGAGAAGCGGGGTGTGGGGATGGTGTTTCAGGATCTGGCGCTGTTCCCACATCTAACCGTCGCCGAGAACGTTGCTTTCGGCATGCGGGGAGATTCCCGTATCGCCGTGGAGCGACGTGTCGGGGAGCTGCTGGAGCTGGTGGGGATGGATGCCCTGCGTGACTGCTATCCGCACCAGCTATCCGGCGGACAGCAGCAGCGAGTTGCGCTGATCCGGGCCATGGCGCCCCGTCCCGCCTTGCTGCTGCTGGATGAGCCGTTCAGCAGTCAGGACATGGAGCGCCGAGAGCAACTGGTTCGGGAAGTGCGAGAGATTCTGCGGAAAGAAGGGATCACCGCCATGCTGGTGACCCATGACCAGCACGAGGCCTTTGCCTTCGGTGACATCATTGGTGTGATGAACGAAGGGCGGCTGCTGCAATGGGACAGTGCCTTCGATCTGTATCATCGGCCGGCGAACCGTTTCGTGGCCGATTTCATCGGCCAGGGGGTGCTCGTCGATGCCGTGGTACGTGATGCGCGGACGTTGCAGACCGAAATGGGGGAGATCCGGGGGGAGCTTACCCGTGCATTACCGCCGGGCAGCACGGTGGAGCTGTTGATCCGTCCCGACGACGTCGTTCACGATGATCGGAGTCCCGTACGCGCCAAGGTGGTCGGCAGGCTTTTCCGCGGCGCCACCCATCTTTACACTCTGGCCCTGGAGAGCGGCACCCGGGTGCTCTGTCTGGCTCCCAGCCACCATGACCATCAGACGGGCGAGTGGATCGGGATCCGCTTGAATCTCGACCATCTGGTGGTGTTTCCCGTTGAAGATAGCCGGACGGCGGTTCTTCGGAAGACGGATGAGAGCTAAAGTCTCAGCCCGATGGATCGTGAACGCTCTTTTCCCGCCGCCACTTGCCGAGACCAGCCAGCATCATCAACCCCGTACCGAACAACCAGACGGCCGCGGGCAAGGGGACTGGTGCGGCGGTGATGTGGTTGCCCTCCAGTCGTAGCCGAGCCCCTGTTACAACACCTCCGTTATCGGTGGTCACCGATAGATAGGTAAGCGTAAAACTGTCGTAGTGGCCAGGCCCTGTCGTGGGATGGGGAACTGTCCAGTTAAGAGGAGTGCCCCCGCTGGAAAAATAGTGAGTTCTTCCGGCGCTATCAGGGTTACTAGCGTGATTCGGGAGCACGAAGATCCCTTTTGTGGTGTCAGGAGGTTGAGGATTTGTTTTGACCTGGATGTTCCATGTAGGCAGCAGGGAAGAGATGTCCAGGGTCTCTTGACCATTGGAGGCAGTGCCATTCCAGTCAAATACAATATCCAGAGAGTCGGGCGCGGCAAGGTTAATCGTCGTTGTTTGGAAAACCGATGCCGCATTTGCGAGGCTGCTTGCCCCAAGGATCAGTAGCGTCACCGCAATTGTTTTTGTTGTTTTCATATTGTCCCTCATCTTGATTTTGGCGTTCCGGTCTGGAATAAATTATATGCAAATCCAGTTCCACAATAAATTTGCTCGCCTATTCAAAGAGTTAGGGTTGATCAGGTTTCCTGGTTTAGACGGAGTGTAAGTTTTATTGACATGAGCTTCTCACGAGGGCAAGAAATTCAGGGCGTTTTTGTATAAAAACAGTGGGTTATGCTGTACCAGTGATAATTGCCGGTGTATGTTTTTTTGACATGCAGTGCGGCCATGTGTGCCGGCTGAGGGGATCAGGTCGCTATCGCCAGGGTAATCAGTATGACCGTTTCGGTCAGCTCGATCAAAGCGCCTGCGGTATCACCGGTGGTTCCACCGAGTCGGGAGAGTAATAGTCCCCTGAATGATAGGAACAGGATGGTGGCGGTGATCAATATCCAGAGGCCGGAGAGCTGTCCTAGCAGCAGGGTGGTTGCCGTCGCTGTCGCAACGCTCAATATTCCGGCACGCTGGGGCAGATGTTTCGACAGGGCGTTTCCCAAACCGCTGGGCCGGATGTAGGGCGTGGTGAGAAACAGCAGGAGTGCCGCTGTACGCCCGAGCAGGGGAGGCAGTACCAACAGCGTCCAGAGACCTTCATGGAGAAGTTGGATCAGTGCCGAGAACTTGAGCAGCAGCACCAATACCAGAATGGTCACTGCCGCTGGCCCGCTGCGGGGGTCCTTCATGATGGTGAGCGTTCTTTCTCGATCGCCGAATCCTCCGACCCAGGCATCGGCGGTGTCGGCCAAGCCGTCCAGATGCAAGACTCCGGTCATCACGACCCATGCGGTGAGCAGGAGCGCAGCATGGAGGCCGGTGGCCATTCCGCTGCCCAGCCAGCCCAGCGCGGTGAGCAACAGGCCAAGCAGCAGGCCCACCGCCGGGTACCAGGGGAGTGATTTTCCCCTGGCTCCGGCATCTGGTGGGTGCTCGAAGGTGACCGGGAGGCGGGTGAGAAACTGTAATGCGATCAGGAAGGCATGCGTTTCTTCCCTGACGAAGGCGGCGGGTGAGCGGCGGTTGTCTTGGGTCAACCTGATTTCTCCGGGATACCGGCCTCAGTGAAGGTGGCCATGCCATTGTGAAGGGTACACGCCAACCGAAGCAGCGGCACAGCGACAGCCGCGCCACTGCCTTCACCCAGGCGCATGGCGAGATCCAGCAACGGGCTTCCTCTCAGGGCATTGAGGATCAGGAGATGACCCGGCTCGGCTGAGACATGGGAGAACAAGAACCACGCCTCGGTCCCGGGGGAGAGACGGGAGGCGGCTAGTGCCGCCGCCGAGCTGATGAAGCCGTCGACCAATACGGGTAGTCCCAATTGGGCGCAGGTCACATAGGCGCCGCACAAGGCGACGATTTCGAAACCGCCCAACCGGCGCAATGTTTCCAGCGGTGTGCTGCAGTGGTCGGCATGGAGAGACAGGGCCCGACGGATGACCTCGGTCTTTCGTTTCACGCCGCGGGTGTCCAGGCCGGTACCCGGGCCCGTCAGTTGGACGGGATCACTACCGAGCAGCATACAGGCAAGTGCCGTGGCCGAAGTGGAGTTGCCTATGCCCATTTCGCCACCGATGAAGAGTTGCGTCCCGTTTTCCGAGGCTCGCTCAGCGGCTTGCTTCCCGGCTTGCAGGGCCTGTTCGAGCTGTGATTGATCCATGGCTGGGCCATGACAGAAGTTGGCGGTACCGGGACCCAGGGTGAGACTGGAGACCCCTTCCAGGGATTCCTGTTCGCTCGCCGTCCCCAGATTGACTATCTCTAGAGAGGCTCCGAGTTCGCGGGCCAGTACACTGATGGCTGCACCGCCTCGGACAAAGTTCTTGACCATCTCGGCGGTAACCGCTTGTGGAAAGGCTGAAACCCCTTCGTTCGCCACGCCGTGATCGGCGGCAAACAGGGTAATCTGTACCTTGTCCACCCGCGGGCGTTCGGTACCCTGAAGGGCCGCCAGCCGGATGGCGAGTTCTTCGAGCCGGCCCAGGGCTCCGGGCGGTTTGGTGAGCATCGTCTGCCGGAGCGCGGCGCGTCGCCGGCACGATTCGTTCGGTGAAGCGGGATTTTTCGATAACCATGCAACGGTTGGATTCAAATCGGATCTCCTTTCAATGAGTGAGGCAAGCCGGCCACGGTGAGGATCACGCGATCGCACACGCTCGCCAGTGCCTGGTGCAAGAGGCCGGCTTCGTCACAGAAACGACGGCTCAGTGTTCCCAACGGGATGACCCCCAGATTGGTTTCGTTGCTGACCAGGAGAATGTCACCGTCCAGGGTCGGTAGCAGGTCGAGCAACGCATCACGTTCCCGTTCCAGGAGGTGGTCCTCTCCGCGGGTGAGCAGATTGGTCAGCCAGAGGGTCAGGCAATCGACCAGCAGGCAATGTCCGGGCGCATCGTGCCTGCGCAATGCGCGGGCCAGTTCCCTCGGTTCTTCCACCACCCGCCATTCGGGCGGCCGGTGGGCGCGGTGTGCGGCGATTCTGGCGGCCATCGCCTCGTCACCCGATGCGTCGGCGGTGGCGATGTAGATCACGGTGCGCCCGCTCTCTCGGGCGATCCGCTCCGCAAGCCGGCTCTTGCCGGAACGCACCCCGCCCAGGATCAGGGTTTTCATCGTTTCGTTCCTTTCCGTTTCACAGCCCCAGTCGCTTCTCCAGTCTTTCCGTGTCGAGGTGGGTTTCGATGGCGTCCGCCAGCCGTTCGATGGACGCATCGCGCAACGTTCCGTAATCCGGGGTTTTGGGTGCCGACAGCCCGGCCCATCGGAGCAAGGTGTCACATGCCCGCGGGTTCTCGAACAATCCGTGCAGATAGGTTCCCAGGATCTGTCCATCCTCGGAGAGGGCCCCGTCGTCACGGGTCGTCAACCGCGCTGCGGGGCGGGTGAGTGCGGGACCGGTGGTGATTCCCGCATGGATCTCGTATCCAGAGACGGGCGTGTCATCCAGCGAAAGCCGGCCCGTCACGTTGCACAGTTGCTTCTTCGGTTTCAGGGTGGTCGTTGCGTCGAGCAGCCCCAGTCCTTCGCTGTGGCCTGCGTCACCCTCGATGCCGAGCGGGTCGTGAATCCCGCTTCCCAGCATCTGGAAACCGCCGCAAATGCCGATGAGTTTCCCTCCGTAGCGCAGGTGTCGCCGGATCGCCGACTCCCAGCCCTGTTTCCGGAGCCAGGCGAGATCGGCTCGCACGTTCTTGGTGCCGGGCAGGATGACGAGATCGGCCTTGGGAAAAGGGTCACCGGTTCCGAAGAACCGGAGATGCACCTGCGGATGCAGCCGGAGCGGATCGAAGTCGGTGTGGTTGCTGATGCGAGGCAGCACCGGTACCGCGATACGCAAGGGTGGCTCGCTTTGCGGTGGTGCCGACGGGTGTGAAAGGGAATCCTCGGCCTCGAGATGGAGCCCGGGCAGATAGGGCAGGACTCCGAGCACCTCTTTTCCGGTGTGCCTTTCGAGCCAGTGGAGGCCGGGGCGCAGCAGCGCGATATCTCCCCGGAAACGGTTGATGACGAATCCCTCGATGCGTGCCCGCTCGGTGGGGGAGAGCAGTGCCAGGGTTCCCGTCAGGTGGGCGAACACGCCGCCCTTGTCGATGTCCCCGATCAACCAGACCGGACAATCCACGGTTTCCGCGAAGCCCATGTTGGCGATGTCGTTCTCCCGCAGGTTGATCTCGGCGGGTGAGCCGGCACCCTCCACCAGAACGGCATCGAAACGCCCGGCCAGGCGTTGGTAGGACTCCAGTACCGCGTCACGGGCGGATGTCTTGTAGGCGTGATAACTTTCGGCATCCATGTTGCCGACGGCCCGGCCATGAACGATGACTTGGGCACCGGTGTCGCTGTCGGGTTTCAGCAGGATGGGGTTCATGTCGGTATGGGGTTCCAGGCCGCAGGCGCGGGCCTGAACCGCTTGTGCCCGTCCGATTTCTCCGCCCGCTTCGGTCACGACGCTGTTGAGCGCCATGTTCTGGGGCTTGAATGGCGCCACGTTCACGCCTCTTCGTCTGAGCCAGCGGCACAAGGCGGTGACCAGCAAGCTTTTCCCCGCATCCGAGGTGGTGCCCTGGATCATCAAGGTCACGGCCGTCATCGGATGGCTCCTTCGGTAGCGGGTGTCACTCCGGCCAGGGCTTTTTCCAGCCGCGCCCACGCCTGCTCCCGCCCGGGCAGGCCGAAACGCACCCCGCCGGGGCGGGTGTAGTGGCGAATCAGGATGCCCTGGCGGGCAAGTCCTTCGAAGAGCGTGGCGGCGTGAGCAGTGGGCAGCCATTGAAAAAGCGGGCACCCTCCCTTGGGTGGCAGGCCATACCGGGTGAGCAAAGCGGCCAGCCGTTTCCCGGCTTGGGCGAGCTGCTGGCGGGTGCGCGCCTGCCACGCCCGATCCCGTAGTGCGGCGGTTGCCACCCAGCGGGCCGGATTGGCCACCGCCCACGGTCCCATGGAGGCCTTCATCTGCAGGATGAGCTCGGGCGCCGCGCCCACGAAGCCCACCCTGGCTCCGGCGAGGCCGAAAAACTTGCCCAGTGAACGAAGCACGATGAGTCCGGGGCGGTGGGAGAATGAAGTCAGGCTGTCGTCTGGGGTGCAATCCATGAAGGCTTCGTCCACCACCAGCCATCCGCCTTTCGCGGCGAGAAGCCGGTGCCATGCCAGCAACCGCCATGTTGGATGGTGATGGCCGGTGGGATTGTTGGGGTTGACCACCACCAGCACGTCGAGATCTGCCAGTTCCGTCGTCTTCGGCGTCGGCCCGAGCGGCCTGACGTCATGTCCGGCACGACGCCAGGCGCTTGCGTGTTCGCTGAAGGTCGGCTCCAGGATGCCGACGCGGCAGCGGGGGCGCAACGTGGGCAGAATCCGGATTGCCGCCTGAGAGCCGGCAACCGGCAATATGGATTCGGTGCGGTAATAACGGCGGGCTGCGGTTTCGAGCCCGTCTTCCTCTTCGGGAAGACGCCGCCACAGGGAGGGCGGGAGCGGGGGGACCGGCCACCCCCGGGGATTGATGCCGGTGGAGAGATCGAGCCAGGCTTCACGGGGATGGCCGAACAAGGCGATGGCCTCATGCAACCGTCCCCCGTGATGAAACGGATGATGGCCGATGTCACAGGATGTTTTCGACAAGGGTGCCTCCCAGTGACAGAACGGCCAGCCAGAGAAACACCGCATGCCTCACCAGGGCCAGCGCCCGTTCGATGTCCCCCGTTTCCGGAGAGCGGCCCGTGCCCAGAAAGGGTCTGCAGTGTACGACTCCGTCGTAACGGGCGATGCCTCCCAACCGGATGCCCAGGCTTCCGGCTCCCGTGGCCATGACGACGCCAGCGTTGGGGCTGCTCCAGCCGGAGGCTTGCGTGCGCCAGCAGCGGAGGGCCTTTCTCGTTTTGCCCGCCAATAGATATGCGGTGGCGGTGAGCCGGGCCGGAATCAGGTTCAGCAGATCGTCCAGGCGTGCCGCCGCCCAACCGAAGCGCCGGTAGCGGCCGTTCCGGTATCCCCACATGGCGTCCAGCGTATTGGCCAACCGATAGCCGACGACGCCGGGGGCTCCGGCGAGAAGGAACCAGAAGATGGCTGCGAAAAGGGCGTCGTTTCCATTTTCCAGTACGGATTCCACGGTGGCCCGGGAGATCGCTTCCTCGTCCAGATCGGCGGTGTCGCGGCTGACCAGAAGTCCGGCCACCCGGCGGGCTTCGGTGTGTTTCCCGGCGGCCAGGGCGTCGGCCACCCGACGGGCGTGCAACTGGAGGCTGTTCCAGCCGATGGCCAGATAGAGCAGAGTGATGTCGAACAGCACACCGACCCATGGCAGCGAGCTCAGCAGGGCGGTGAGCAGGATGGGGGGTGCCAGCAGAAGGAGCAAGACCATCGAGCCGCGCAGCCGGCTGTCCGTGTGGAAGTGGTGTTCGAGCGTCGCGGCGATCTTTCCGAAGCCGACCAAGGGGTGGTGGCGTCGCGGTTCCCCGAAGAGGGCGTCGAGCAGGAGTGCAGCGGTGACGACCAGAAACGTAGTCATGAAATCCTTTCTTCAGCGAACCGTTCTTTTCGTCCGACTCCGGGCTTCGGAACCATCTCCTGGAAAAGGTGCCGTTTTGTCGATACGCAGAAATGTGCGGAAGGATTGTGGGGAACCGGACGGAACGAAGGGGCAGCAGGCCGTTCGGTTGCCGCACCGCCCTCCGCAGTGCCAACCTCTCACTTCAGGCCGGTCTCCGGGCTCACGAGCGGGGAGGATCCCGGGCTGCGCCTTCCCGTGCACCCACGGCACAGTGGCATTCTGCAACCCTTGTCTCGTTTACCGTTGCGGGGGCAGCGTCGGAATTGCTCAGAACTCTTCGTCCCAGGGCGCACCGAACTTCCCGTTTCACTCCCCGGGTGGGAAGGCCCGGGGAACACCTGAAGCGTGCCGCTCCACTCTAAAGGGTGGCTGCACGGGGTGTCAAGGTTGGTGATGGTCTGGGTGAAGGGGCGTCTCGCGGGTTACGGTGTCTCTTCTTCCCAGTAATCCACGGCCGCCTCTTTCGGCACATAGAGTGTCAGCTTGCGCGGTTTTGTCGCCTCCGGGCGGGCTGCCGGCGAGGGTACCGAGTTTGCGGGCGCCGATGCGCCGGTCGACGTTGCCCAGCCGCGCGGCGAAGCGATCGCCACGGTTCCAGGGGAACATCGTCGATATTGAGAATCGGGGGATTCCATCTGCCCGTTTTTATTGCCTTTTCTTGCAATGGTGCCGAACGAAAGTGCGGAAGGCACCGGTGCGCCATTCGAACAGGGGGCCTGGACAAGTGCCCAGCGGGCGGCCATCGATCCGGCGTACCGGGTTCAATCCGGCGCCGGTTCCGGTAAGGAAGCACTCCTCCGCCGTGTAAAGGTCGTACGGCGTCAGTGAGTGCTTTTCCACCGGGATTCCCTGCGCCTTGGCCAGCTCGAGGAGCAGCCGTCGGGTGATGCCGGCCAGGGCGCCGTCGGTGACCGGGGTGTGAGCAGGATTCCGCCCTGGACGATGATCAGATTCTCCGCCGTTCCTTCGACCACCGTACCGCGTTGGTTGAGCAGTATCGCTTCGTCTGCACC
Organism: uncultured Chromatiales bacterium; assembly: GCA_964557025.1. Lineage (GTDB taxonomy): Bacteria > Pseudomonadota > Gammaproteobacteria > Thiohalospirales > Thiohalospiraceae > DRMK01. The sequence goes on from CAZKYF010000023.1 coordinate 34,866, forward strand.
AGCGAGATTGGCCTCCAGCCGGCCAAGAACGGGGTTGAGATAGTTCAGGCTCTCGATGCGGGGGGCAGCCCGTCGGGAAGCAGGCGACGGGTGGCGGCGATGATGAGATCGGCACCGCGCCGGCGAACCGCCTCGATGATTCCGCCCAGCGTCTCCTTTGTCCAACGAAGCTCCTGGGCGATGGCGTGTGCGGCCGAGAAGAGTCGGTCGAGGTGCTCTGACAGCAGCAGGGGACGACCATGGTAGAAACGGATCCCTTCGAACACCCTGTCGCCATAGAGGAGGCCGTGGTCCAACACCGGGCTCCGGGCTTCTTTCAGCGGCAGGATGCTTCCGTCCAGCCAACAGACGCCATCGGCCACGGTCATTGCACCCCCATATAAGGTCATTATTATTGAGCTATATGGTTGTGGCAGGGGCAGCGCCATAATGTCAACATGGTTGACTCGAAAGATCCGATGGAAATCCGGGAAGGCGAGCTCAATTCTGCGCTCGAAGCGTTGCATTTCGGGTTTCGTGCCTTGGCGCTTCATCCCGACGAGCGATTGGCCGAACTGGGTTATTCACGGGTGCACCATCGCATCCTCTATTTCATCGGGCGTAATCCTGGTTGCAGCGTCAACGATCTGTTGGCGATCATGCGGGTCAGCAAACAGTATTTGCACCGGCCGTTGCAACGACTGATCAAAGACGGGCATGTCTCGGTCAGGCGGGATGACGATGACCGGAGGGTGAAGCGGTTGCGGCTCACTTCGAAGGGGCAACGTCTCGAGGGGGTACTCACCGGTGAGCAGCGGCGGCAACTGGGCCGTGTGTTCGAAAAGGCGGGTCCGCAAGCGGAAGCAGGGTGGCGACGGGTGATGACGTTGTTGGCAGAAGAGTGGGGGTATGATCGGCGCGAACCACCGGCCTGAGGAGGCGTCGGGCCGGTTGCACGGGTTTGGGTTCGGGCGGGCTTGTTCATCTGGGGTCAGCGAACATAGATGACCAGCTCTTTCAATTCCTGCGACAGACTGGCGACCTCTCGGGTCAGGCGAACCGAATACTCCGAATCCTGCGCCGTCTTGTTCGATTGTTCGTGGATGGAATTGATTCGGGCATGGATCCCTTCGGCGGTGGTGCGCTGATGTTCGGAAGAGTCGGCAATCTGTTCGGCCATGGTGGAGATGTCGGAGATGGCGTCGGTGATCGACTCCAGCGCATTTTCCGTTTCTTTCGCCTGTTCGACCCCGGTATGCGCATTTTTCTTCGCCCGTTCCATGGCCGCCACCGCATTTTGGGTGCCTTGCTGCAGACGGTTGATCATCTCATAGATTTCCTGGGCGGATTTTTGTGTGCTGGCCGCCAGGCTGCGCACTTCGTCCGCCACGACGGCAAAACCCCGGCCGTGCTCCCCCGCCCGGGCTGCCTCGATGGCCGCGTTGAGGGCGAGCAGGTTGGTCTGATCGGAGATTGTCCGGATGACATCCAGCAGTGCGCTGATCTGTTCGCTCTCTTCGGCCAGGGTGTTGATGGCATCCGAGCTGTGATCGACCTCCGATACCAGCCCCTGGAAGGCTTCCATGGTCGCCGTCACCATCGCCTTGCCGGTTGAAGCGCTCTCTCTGGCCTGCTCTACGGTGCGGGAGGCGGCAACTGCGTTTTCCGCCACCCGGTTCACCGCCTCCACCATCTGTTCCATCGCGCCGGCCAGCTGGCGGGTGTCGGAGTGTTGCCGATTGGCCAGCTCTCCGGTCTGCTCGGCAACGGATGCTGCCTGCGTTGTGGCGTCATTCAGCTGATGCGAATAGTGTACAACGCGGGCCTTCACCGTTGCTGCTTTTGCATCGCAAATCAGTTTGGCCAGTTGCAGCTGCCCCAATTCATCGCACCTTCCGGTGTAGATCCATAATCTCAGTTTATCTTGTTCCAGTCCGCCGCATTCCTGTGCTGCGATTTTCTTGAGGGGCTTCATCATTAGTCGTGAACCAATCCAGGAGAGGCCAAGCGCTCCCATTATGGCGGCAGTGGTGATATACCAAGGCAGAGCTCCGAAGACTGAAACGGCTGACAGTATGGCCAGCAAGGTGATTGAAAGGATGATGAAGGCCCAGTTTCCCAAGCCGATGGTGGAATTGAGGGGCAGCCGGCGCTGTTCGTTGATGGCCTTGTATAGCTTTTCTGCACGCTCAACCCATTCCTGACGCGGTTTAGTACGAACCGATTGGTAGGCCACCACCTTTCCATCCCGATAGAGTGGGGCAACAAAAGCATTGACCCAGTAGTGATCCCCATTTTTGCGGCGATTCTTGACGACTCCCAACCACGGCTCGTTTCTTTTCAGTGTGTTCCAGAGATCCTCGAAAGCTGCAGGCGGCATGTCAGGGTGTCGCACTATATTGTGATTCCGCCCCACCAGCTCTTCGTAGCTGAAACCGCTGTATTGACAAAATGCCTCGTTTGCATAGGTGGTGATACCTTTGAGATCCGTTGTGGAGATCAAAACGGCATCTGTTTCCAGCGGGTACTCATTTTGGGTTACCGGGTAATTTTTCTTCATTTTTTCCCTTGACTCACTACATGGCAACTGCTTGTTGAGCGCACCCCGAAGGCAGGTAGTATTTTGCCTTCTCCGAGGGGATATTATTTCAATGCCATACATCGGAGGCAGGGAAAAAATCTTTAATAACTTCTTGAAAGTCAGCATATTAGAGGTTTCTTATTATTGGCCGGGCGATCGGTTCGGGAGGGATTGTTGTAGATTGGAAGTACTGATTATTGAGGGTTCGAGCATCCTCCTTGTTATAGGTAGAAAAGCTGTTTTTTGAATGCTGAATACATCCTCAACATGCTTGTGTTTCGCTTTGTTATTAGTAAATCCGGGTCCAATTTTAGAAGGAAACGGCGAGTCAATCAGGAGGAAAAGTGGCTCTTGAAAACTGAGGTTTTTCTATAGGAACCAGCAGGAATGCACAAGCATTGCCAGAACGAAAAAGGCCAACCTGTCCGGGTTGGCCTTGTGGTGTTGGTGGAGGGAACGCCGCTTGTTCACAAAAGCCCCTCACATGCAAAAATCGCCGCAACTTATTGTCAACACATTGGAAATCGACACAACACAACTTCCTTCCAGCACCTTCCCGGAGAAATCCCTTTCTCCATGTTTTCCCCAAACAGAGAATGGATGCGAGTTCGATTCCCGCCGCCACACCTTTAGATGTGTTGACATGAAAAGTTCGAATGCCATCATCCGGGCAGGTCCGTTCCCTGGTTCATGATGTCCACATATCCGGTATAGCTGAAAAGCCGGTTACGCTTACGGGAAGTCAGTTCCCGGACAATGCCCAGGCGTTCCAGATGGGCCAGGCACTTGTTGACCGTTGCCGGAGTAATACCTGTTTTTTCCACCAGCCACCCGGAAGTGGTGATCGGGCGTTCCATCAGAGTCCGATGAATTTGCAAGGCGGATGCCGCGGCCCGGCCAAGGCTGCTGATTTTGTCACGATCACTATTTGCCAGATCGACAAGTTGCCGGGCCGTGTCCACTGCCTGGGTGGCGGTAACAATGACCGCCTCAGCGAAGAAGTCGAGCCAGGCTTCCCAGTCACCGGTCAGACGCACATTGTTGAGTAGCTCGTAGTAATACTGGCGGTGTGTTTTGAAATAGAGGCTCAA